>NZ_JBEUKS010000001.1:0-1292398 GCF_042510965.1 Streptacidiphilus jeojiensis | reverse complement strand
CCGTTCACAACGGAGAGTTGCACGGTGGCCCACCCTGTCGGCAGGGAGCGGAAGCTACCCGGGCCCACGCCCCCGGCGCACCACCCCACCCTGATCGGCTACACCACGCCAAGGGACGCGATCACCTCTCCTACCGCACAGCTGATGACAAGGGCAGCCTGGTGGTGGAACTGCTGCCCTGGGATCCGCCGGAGTACGAGCCTGTGTGGAAGGCAGCCGCCCGTTCGTCCCATCGGGAGCTTGTCCTGCGCTACCGACTGCACACGGTCCCGCCTGGCATCCCGACCTGGTTCATCGCCCGCGAGCACCGCTTCACCCGGGACCTGCACTGGCGCACCGGGGTGCTGCTGGAGCACCCGGATCGGGCCCATGTGGCGCTGCTGACAATGGACCGGCTTACCAAGACGGTGGAGTTGCGGGTGCGCGGACCCTATCCGCAGGACTTCTTCGCGGTACTCAAGGACGGCTTTGAGGAGACCCTGGAGCGTTACCCGGGACTGGGCATCGACCGGTTGGTGCCGTGCCCACTGACCGCCTCGGACGGCACCTCGTGTCCGCACGAGTTCCGACATGAGCAGTTGGTATCTCGGATCGGCCTGATCCCGCCGCGCGAGCTGATTGAGTGCCCGATCCACATCGCAGACTTGGACGTGCGCCAGCTATTGCAAGGCATCGAACCCCCTGACCAGCAACGCTCCGAGAGACTGGCCCAGTCCGTGGCCGCGATCGTATTGCGACAAACGGAGCAGATGAGCCTGCAGGCCCAGCAAACCAAACAGTTCAACCGAGATGTCCTGGAACGGCTCGACGAGATCAAGATTAAGCAGGACGCGATCGCTGCGGAGCAGCAGCGCACTTTCCTGGCGTCGTTGCGGCTGCAGCAATCGTGGCAGGCAGTGCAGTGCCCGAGTGTGGTCACGATGGAACACGTGCGCAGGCGAGCCGGTGGTCTGCTGGGCTCAGTGGTCCGGCTGCACCTGTACTGCGAGGCTCCCGGCCAGTGGCATCACCTGCCCGACGCGGTCCCCTACGAGGTGAAGCTGACGCCCGAGACCGCCGCCACTGTGCTCCCGTACGCGCAGAAGATTCTGTCGGTGCTCAAGTACGTGGTCCCCGTCGCTGGAGCCAGCATCGGCATCGCCTCCGAGGACTTGGCCAAACACCTGAAGGGTGCCGTGGAGACTATGGAAGCACTGGTTGCTGGGCTTCCCGAGGAACTCGCTGACAGGGGCACCCTCGACGGAATCCGTTCGATGATCCGCACCGCTAGCGGCGCCGAGTTCCGGGCGATGCATCAGTTGCTGAGCACTCTGGACCCCAAGCAGATTTGGGGCGGCCTCACCAAAGTCCCCACCCCCGAAGGACACGTCTACTGGCTGTGCACTATCCATGCCGACCAGTACCGCGGACTGCCAGGAGAACTCCCCCAGCGGTAACTCAGGAGCGGACCGTGATGGAGACGCTCAGGTGTCCTGTGTTCTCAAGGGCCACTGACGGGCGCAGTCGGTGCAGGGCGTTGCTGAATGCTGTGGTGAGGCTGGCGGCGTCGGCCAGATCGGTGAGTAGCCGCGGGCCGACGTGGCTGACGACCCCGCGGCCGCCAGAAGAGACGACGAGCATGGGATGGACCCGTGTTGGTCAACGGCCCTGACCGTACGGTGCTGCCAGCCAGCCAGCACTCGACATCGGGCTTGGCCCGCAGCCACGATCGGTCCTCTGTTGGCCTGTATCGAATCCTGCAAAGTATGTCCATAATGCGAGATACTCCGTCTTTCATGTCGGGATAGATCTATATTCTTGCCGTCCCACGAAGCGAGTGACGAGCGGAGATGTGCCCGATGCCCAAGACGGTTGTCCATGTGTTCCATGACGACGACGACTCCATCGCCACCGGAAGCCGCGTCGCCCAACGGATCCAGGAAGTGGCCGCCGACCACGGCAGCAGCGTCGAGGTCCTCTGCTTCGGGCCGGCCCAGCGCAGGCTCTCTGACGACGGCGGATCGGCAGCCGTCGCCACCTTCAACCGGCAGATCGACGAACTCATCGCAGCGGGCGTCGTCGTCGGAGCCTGCATCAACGCAGCCCGCGCCGAGGGCACCGAAGCCGAACTCACGCAACGCGGCCTCACCCTCCGAGTGGCCCGCGACGAGTTCCTGCGGTTCACCCTGGAAGGCGCCACGGTCATCACCTTCTGACCGGTACGGATCGCCGGACCTACAGCCATTCGCCGAGCTCGGCCGTCACGTAGTCGGCGTAGCGGCGTTGGTAGCGGGCATGGCCGGTGTCGTGGAGATGCTGGGCGATCCAGCGCCCGACCTGCTCCGGGTCTGTCCGCTCGTCCGACGCCGCTCCGCACTCCGACTCGTCGCCGGACACGCAGACGGCGGCGAGCAGCGGCAGTCCGGATGGATCGGGCTTGATCTCATAGTTCCGGAACCGCATGGTCGTTGAGGTACCCATCAGTGCGCCTCCGCTCTCGTCGGTCTGGTCCGGCCGGCCTGTCGCAGGTGTGCTCCCTGCGGGGGGTGTGACAGGGGCAGGAGCAGGTGTGCTGTTCCGGGCTCGCGGTGGGGCAGTCGCGGGAGCTGAAGATCCCGGAGCAGATGGCATGCAGCCGGGGGTGGGTGTCGTCGAAGCAGGATCCGGAGCGTCCGCCGGGTCCGGGCTCCTCGGTACGCGGGGCGGGGTGAAGGCCGATCATCGCCCGCCCTCTGCTACCGCGCTCTCCAGGACGGCCGACAGTTCGTCAGCAGTGCTGGAAGCGCACCGCCCCAACTCGACCATGGGCACGTCCCCCACGGGATATCCGCCACGCAGCGAAGTGAATGCGATCCCGTGGACTGCCAGAGCCGCGCGGAGCCGTTCGGAGGCGACGATGGCCAGCCGATACGGATCGGCCTTCAAGTCCGGTTGAGTGTTTGTCATATTGCTGCTCCCCGTCGCCTTCTGCTGGCTGGTGCGTCAATGATCCGGCGACGAGCAGGTAACTATCCAGTCTGATTCCTGTACCTGACTAAAGATCAACGGAACAGCTGTGCCCATTCCTCGAGGCGCCCGCGTGCGGCGTCGCCCCACAGTGCATAGTGTTCGTACCTGGAAAACTCTTCCATGTAAGTGTCTATGTCCCTGGAGTCTTTGAAGACCATGACCCCGGTCGAAGTCTCAACGGTGGCGATCCTGTGGTCGTAGAGGGTGAAAATATTCAATGGCATTACTGGTATGCGCCCCGCCAGCGGAATAATTCCGATGCGAATGCTCGGAAGTCGGCTGATGGAAACCAGATGGTCCACCTGGACGCCCATCGCAGGCGCGGGCAGCAGAGGCCACCTGGCTGCTTGCTCGGTCAGCAGGAAAGTGAATCTCTTTGAGGTGTCATAGAGGATGGCCTGCCTCTCCAGCTTTCGAGAAATTGCCTTTGAATGATCTCCGGGGACGTCGGCGAGTGTGGCGCGAATATATTCCGGTGTCGAAAGCAGCGAAGTAATCATGGTAGGGAGGAAGAATCTGAGCTCGGTCGATGACTGTTCCATGTCAGCCAGCTCATTCTGCTTCTTCTCAAGCCCTTTGCGGCGCATGGAGCGGAAGTCCTGCCACTCTGTGTTGGCAATGCGGGCAAGTGCACTGACCTCGGCAACCAGCCCGGCGGGGGCCTCGAGAGCCCTCAGGATGCGCTCGACATCTACCAGCGTCGGGACTGTCTTTCCCGTCTCGATCTTGGAAATCTTCGATTGTGACATGTTGCAGCGATTGGCGAGCCGGACTCCCGAGAGTCCGGCCCGCCGGCGAAGTGTTCTCAATGTCTCTGCTAGGTCAGCCTTGGACTGTCCGAGCTGTTCTGGGTCGAGCGTCACGCAGCCACAAACTCCAGGAAGGGAACCGATTCGGCGATGGCGATCTGTTGTGCCTCAAGGAACGGACCGATTTCCCCCTCAAATAGGGTTCGATTGATCTGCTTCCCATCGGGCTCATAATTCATGAGCACTACGGATTTGCGGTCGAAAAGCCAGAAGTCCTGGGCACCTTCAAGCGGGTTCGGCCGGTCGGTAACATCCAGGATCCGAATATCCTCGCCAGCCCTGACGCTGTGGCGGTAGTACCGGGTGAATTCGAATCTGAGATAGTCCGACAGCGGGCGAGTGATGATATGAACCCGGCCTGTGGTGCGTCCTGCTGCCTTGTGCTGCCGAACCCGATTGGTCCACTCGTCCTCTTGGGAATCAGGGAAGATCCCGCCGGCCTTGAAGTGGGAGAACTCATCCGCCTCTTGCGGAACGAGATATTGGGGTAGTGTCTCCAGTCGCCAGGCTTCCCTTTTGTAGTCCCGGAACTTGGCCTTCCACTCGTCACCATCCAAGAGCACGGATTGCCTCCTTCAGGACGTCTTCCGGAATCTCGACCAGTCCCTCGCCTTCAGGCGGCTTGAATCCGGTGAACTGGTTACCCTGCACCACGAACGTGCCCCTGTCCGTGCGGTACACGTTCGGGCAGTCGCCCTGTCCGCACTTGTCGTCCCCGTCGCCGTCTCCGCTACCGGTGAGCCTGGTGAGCCCCGTTGTGTCCGTCACGGTGAACCCCCTGTCGATAGGCACGTGCTTGTGCCCTGGGAACGACGGTATGGGGTCGTATGCGACGCGTCTATGCCATAGCTGAGTTATTCCCGTCTTGGAATAGTTGATCACCGATAGGGCGGAGGAGCCCTGCTGACTGGTCGCCGTGAGGCGGTCAGCGCGGGCTGAGGGTCGATCAGTTCAGAGTCGCCGCTGACACTGGATGATGTACCGGCCGCACGGTGGCACTCCCGAACTGGGCGGCAACAAGAGCCGGATGGGTCAGCTGGGGGTAGTGGCCGGCCCCGGCGACCTCGGTGACTGGATGATCGACGGGAGTGACCAGCGGGTCGGTCGAGCCCACGATGATCTGGACCGGGACACTCACTTGGTCGAGCAGGGCTCGCGACCCGCTGCGTCGGGTGATGTCGGCGCGCAGCGCTGCGGCGACCCGGCGCGCAACTCCGGGACGGTGCAGGTCTGCTGCGGCGCTCTTCACCTCTACTCCGTTGGGGACGCCCAGGGTGCGGGCCAGCCGAGTGGGGGACATGCGGCGCATCAGCGGGGCGGCGAGGGGTGAGCGGGCGAGTGGGGAGGCCGGCGCCTGGAGGAATGACGGGGAGACCAGGACGAGACCGCTGATGCGGGTCGGATGGTCGATGGCGAAGCGCAGCGCGGGGGCGCAGGCGAGGGAGTGGGCGACGAGCACCGGGCGGGTCTGCACCGAGTCCAGCAACTGGGCCAGCCAGGTGTCCATCGGCTGGGCCGTGGCGGACGAGCGGCCCAGGCCCGGCAGGTCGGGGGCCAGCACCGGCCCGGTGAGCAGGGAGGCGAGCGGCGCCCAGAGGTCGGCGTTCATCGGCGCACCGTGCAGCAGGACGTGGTCGGGGCGGTGCCGGTCCCCAGTCAACCAGGTACGGCTGCCGGCAATGGGGTGGAAGCCGTACGGGCGCAGCCAGGGCGAGGTGGCACCGAAGCGGGCGGCCACCAGGTCGTCGGCCCAGGTGTGCAGGGCGTCGGTGGCCGCAGGTGTCCGCAGGCCGGCGTCGGTGGCGAAGGCATGGGCTCCGGCTGTGGGATAGCGGTCGGTGGACAGGAACGACAGTGTCTCGGGATCGGCGCCGGTCAGCTTGCGGGGCAGGTGACGTATCAGGCCGACGGGAACGGTCCGTCGGGGCGCCCGGGTGCCGGTGTGGTCGGCGATCGTGCCGATCAGTTCGGGTAGGCGTGGGGTGGTGTCGTCCAGTACCCAGTGGTGCACACCCGCAGGCGACGTGGGGAGTCGAGCCATGAACCGCACCAGGTGGTCGAGCGCGGTGATCGGCACGAAGGTGTCGGCGCTGCCCGGTACTGCGGGCAGTCGGCCGTTCCACAGATCCTCGACGAGGGTGGCCAGGCCGATGAACTGGCCCGGCCCGATCACGACACCGGGATTGACGATGTTCAGCGGGACGTTCAACTCGCGGGCCCGGGCACGCAGAGCCTGGTCGCCCTCGATCTTCGAGGCCTCGTACGCACCGAGAGCGGCGTAGTCGGGGCTGCCGTCGACCGCGCTCACCCGGTACCCGCTGATGTGCACCAGCCGCCGCAGTGAGGGCAGCGCGGTCGCCCATTCGAGCACGTGGAGTGCCCCGGTGACATTGGTCGCCCGTGCCTCTTCCACTCCGAGGCCGAAGGCGTAGCGCCCGGCGGTGTTGTAGACGTCGCGCACTTCCGGGAGCCCCGAGAGCGGTCGGGTGATGTCGGCCGTGGCGATCTCCAGGCTGCCGGTGTCGACGCCCTGGGAGATGAGCCAGGGGGAGAGGGTGTCCTTGCGCACGGCGGCGGCTACCCGCTGCCCCTGGGTCAGCAGTTCAGCGACGAGGGAGCGGCCGATGAAGCCGGTCGCGCCGAAGACGATTGCGTCCAGCGGATCCATGAGACTCCTTAATAGATCGGTCTACATATTTTTGAGCCATGGAAGGGCCCGCCGATGCGGCGGGCCAAGTCAGCCCAGCAGGACGCGGATCTGACGGGCGACGCTGTTCAGGGGCCTTCTGCTGCGGTGCGCCCGGGCCAGCAGAAGTGCGCCCTCGATCATCGCCAGGATCGTGACGGCGAGGTCGTCGGCATCCTGGCGGCTCGCCAGTTGTGCCCGAAGGGCCGTCTCCCACGAGGAGTAGACCTCCGCGCACGCCTCCTGCAGCAGGTCGTTGCCGGCGGCCGTCTCCAGGGCGACGGTGGCGACGGGGCACCCCTTGTGCCAGTCCGAGCCCTCCAGGCGGTCGCCCAGCTGTCGCAGGACCGCGTCGACGAACTCCGCCGCCGAGGAGGTGGAGTCGGCCAGCCCGCCCATCGCGTCGCCGATCGTCTGCCCTGCCCGCCGGATCGACTCGGCGACCAACTGGTCCTTGCCGCCGGGGAAGTGGAAGTAGAGCGAGCCGCGGGGCGCACCGCCGGCAGCGATCACCTGGTTGAGTCCGGTGCCGAAGTAACCTCTGGCCTCGACCGACTCCTGCGTTGCGTCCAGCAGACGGTCCCGCGTTTCGGTGCCCTTCTGTCCCATGGCGCCAAAACTAGACCGATCTACATATTCCTGCAACCACCGCCCCTCAGCCGGAGAGGTCGATGCGGTCGCGCTGGTCGAGGGTGGCGGCCACGGTGGCGAAGCCGCAGACGTGGCGGGTCATCCGGCGCATCGCCGCCGGGGCGTCCTGCTTGCGGATCGCCTCGGTGACCTTGGCGTGGGCCCGGGCGGTGACGCCGCGGATGTCCGCGTCCAGGAACTGCTCCAGGTCGGTGGCGGAGTAGATCGCCTGGGAGAGGGCGCTCATGAAGCCGATCAGCAGTTCGTTGTCGCCGGCCTTGGCCACGGCGTTGTGCCAGCGGATGTTGGCGCGGAGGAACCTGGGGAGGTCGGCGCCGGCGTCCACCAGGTCCGCGTGGGCGGCGTCCAGGTCGGCGAGGTCGGCATTGGTGCGGCGCTTGGCGGCCAGGGCGGCGCAGGTCGGCTCGATCGCCTCGCGGGTCTCGTGCAGGGCCTCCAGGCGGATCTGCTGTCCCCGGATGACCAGCTGCACGGTGTTCGCCAGCGATTCACGGCCGGGCCGGTGCACGAAGGCGCCACCGCCCCGGCCCGGCCTGATCCGCAGCAGCTTCTCGACCTCCAGGATGCGCAGGGCCTCCCGCACCGTGGCCCGGCTCAGGCCGGTCTGCTCGACCAGTTGACGTTCCGGCGGAAGCGCCGTTCCCTCGGCGAGTTCGCCGCTGAGGATCCGCTCGCGCACCTCGGCGGCCAGCACGTCCGACGCCTTGGGGACGGTGAGAGCGCCGAAGCGCGGCAGGGGCTCTGCGCTCTGCATGGGTTCGGACCTCTCGTTGCTGGTCGGACGGTTCCTTTTGGCTGAACCATTCAACACACGACGTGCTCCACATGTCACATGACGAACCCCCCGTCGACCGGTAGGACCTGGCCGGTGATGAAGGAGGCGGCGTTGGAGGCGAGGAAGACGAAGGCGCCGGCTACCTCCTCGGGGGCGGCCCAGCGGCGGAGGGGGATGCGGGCGAGCATGGCGGCGGCGAACTTCTCGTCGGTGCGGATGGTGGCGGTCATCGGGGTGGCCGCCAGCGGGGCCAGGGCGTTGACGGTGATCTGACGGCGGGCCAACTCCCGGGCCAGCGACTTGGTCAGGCCGATGATGGCGGCCTTGCCGGCGGAGTAGTTGACCTGGCCCAGGGTGCCGGTGATGCCGGCCGAGGAGGTGACGTTGATGATGCGGCCGGTGCCGTCGTCCGGGAGGAAGGGCAGGGCGGCCTGGGCGCAGTGGAAGGCGCCCATCAGGTGGATGTCCATGATGCGGCGGAAGGAGTCCTCCTTGAGGTTCTCGAACATGGCCGGTGCGGTGACCCCGGCGTTGTTGACCAGGATGTGCAGCTTGCCGCCGGTGCGGGACGCGGCCAGGGCCACGGCGGTGTCGGCGCCGACGCGGTCGGTGACGTCCAGGGCGTAGCTGTCCGCCTTCAGCCCCGCGGCGGTGAGCTTCTCGGCGACGGCCGCGGCGGCCGGTCCGTCCACGTCGGTGACGAGTACCGTCGCTCCGGCTGCGGCCAGCGCTTCGGCGACGGCGGAGCCGATGCCGCCGGCGGCGCCGGTGACCAGCGCGGAGCGGCCGGTGAGATCGAACAGTGCGGTGGTGTCGGCGACCATCAGTAGCTCCTCGGCATTCCCAGTGTGTGCGATCCCAGGTAGTTCAGGATCATTTCCTGGCTGATCGGGGCGATCTTCATCAGTCGGGCCTCGCGGAAGTAGCGGGCCACGGGGTACTCCTCGGAGTAGCCCATGCCGCCGTGGGTCTGCAGCGCCCGGTCGGCGGCGGCGAAACCGGCGTCCGCGCACAGGTACTTGGCGGTGTTGGCCTCGCGGCCGCACGGTCTGCCGTGGTCGTAGAGCCAGGTCGCCTTGCGCAGCATCAGCTCGGCCGCGTCCAGCCGGGCCAGTGAGTCCGCGAGCGGGAACTGCACGCCCTGGTTCATGCCGATCGGCCGGTCGAAGACGACCCGTTCCTTGGCGTACTCCACGGCCCGGTCGAGTGCCACCCGGCCGATGCCGAGTGCCTCTGCGGCGATCAGCATCCGTTCCGGGTTGAGGCCGTCGAGCAGGTAGCGGAAGCCCTCGCCCTCCTCGCCGACCCGGTCCTCGACCGGGATCCGGAGGTCGTCGATGAACAGCTCGTTGGAGCTGACGGCGTTGCGGCCCATCTTGGGGATGGGCCGGATGTCGATCCGTTTGCGGTCCAGGTCGGTGAGGAAGAGCGTCATGCCGTCGGTCTTCCGGGCCACTTGGTCGATCTTGGTGGTCCGGGTCAGCAGCAGGATCTTCTCGGACTCCAACGCCTTGGAGATCCACACCTTCCGGCCGTTGACCACGTACCCGTCGTCGCCGTCCCGCTCGGCGAAGGTGGTGATGCTGGTGGTGTCCAGGCCGGCGCCCGGTTCGGTGACGCCGAAGCAGACATGCAGGTCGCCGGTGGCGATCCGGGGCAGGGTGCGGCGTTTGAGCTCCTCGGAGCCGTGCACCGCGACCGGGTGCATGCCGAAGATGGACATGTGGATCGAGCTGGCGGCGTTCATGCCGCCGCCGGACCGCGCGACCGCCTCCAGCAGCAGCGAGGCCTCGGTGATGCCGAGGCCGTGGCCGCCGTACTCCTCGGGGACGGTGATGCCCAGCCAGCCGCCGCCGGCGACGGCCTCGTAGAACTCGGTGGGGAACTCGTGGTCGCGGTCCCGGGTCATCCAGTAGCGGTCGTCGAACCGGTGCAGCAGTCCGGCTATGCCCTCCTGGATCGCTTTTTGATCATCAGTCAGCTCGAAGTCCACCGTACGGACACCCCCAAGGGCTCGTTTTGGCGAAACATATCAAAGGTCAGACCAAAAAAGGGGCCGGATTGCTTGAGCCGGGCAACTGCTGGCCGTAGCGTGGACCGCATGCCTCCGGAAGGTTCGGACGGCCCCGCCGGGCCGACCGGCCGGGACTCTGTCGAGGCTTCAACTGCCCTGCCCTGCCCAGGAACTGCTCCCCCGTCAATGAGGAGAGAGATGGCCGACACACTGGCCGACACCGCGAACGAAGCCGCTGCGTCCCTTCCCGAGTACCCCATGGCCAGGGAGGGCCGCTGCCCGTTCGACCCGCCCGCGGCGATGCGGGCGCTTCCCGCCGAGCGTCCGATCAGCAGGGCCCGGATCTGGGACGGCAGCACGCCGTGGCTGATCACCGGCCACGCCGAGCAGCGGACTCTCTTCGCCGACCCCCGGGTCAGCGTCGACGAGCACCAGCCCGGATTCCCGCACCAGAGCCACGCCATGGCGGAGACCCTGGACCACCGGCCGCTGACCATCTTCAACGCGGACGCCCCCGAGCACACCAGGTTCCGCCGGATGCTCACCGGGCCGTTCACGCTCAAGCGGGTGGAGGCGCTGCGGCCGGCCATCCAGAAGATCACCGACGACCGGATCGACGCGATGCTGGCCGGTCCCAAGCCGGTCGACCTGGTCACCGCGCTGGCGCTGCCGGTGCCGACGGTGATGATCACCGAGCTGCTGGGCGTGCCCTACAAGGACCATGAGTTCTTCCAGCGCCACGGCGTCACCGCGGTCGACCGCGACGCGACGCCCGAGCAGAGCCGGGAGTCCAGCACCGCGCTGGTCACCTACCTGGCCGAGGCGATCGTGGCCAAGATGGCCGACCCCGCCGAGGACGTGCTGTCCGACCTGGCGGCGCGGGTCAAGGCGGGCGAGGTCACCGTGCCCGACGCCGCGCTGATGGCGGTGGTGCTGCTGATCGCGGGCCACGAGACCAGCGCCAACATGATCGCCCTGGGCACGCTGGCGCTGCTGCAGCAGCCCGAGCAGCTGGCCCTGCTGCGCGACACCGAGGACCCGAAGGTGGTCGCGGCCGCGGTGGAGGAACTGCTGCGCTACCTGACGATCGCTCACACCGGCCAGCGCCGGATCGCGTTGGAGGACATCGAGGTCGGCGGCGAGACGATCCGGGCGGGGGAGGGCATCATCCTGGACCTGCCGTCCGCCAACCGTGATCCGGAGGCCTTCCCCGAGCCGCAGCGGCTCGACCTCACCCGATCGGCCCGCCACCACCACGCCTTCGGCTTCGGCATCCACCAGTGCGTGGGCCAGTTGCTGGCCCGGGTGGAGCTGCAGATCGTCTACGGCACCCTCTACCGGCGCATCCCCACCCTGCGGCTGGCCACGGAGGTGGAGCAGATCGAGTTCAAGGACGACCGGCTGGCCTACGGGGTCTACGAGCTCCCGGTCACCTGGTAGCGACCCGAGCACCTGAGCATTTGAGCACCCGCGCATCTGGGCACCGAGCACCCGAGCCACGGACGAACGGAACAGGCATGACCATGCAGGTGGAAGTGGACGAGTCGAAGTGCATCGCGGCGGGCCAGTGCGTGCTCAGCGCCCCCGAGGTGTTCGACCAGCGGGACGAGGACGGCATCGTGGTGCTGCTGGAGCAGCGGCCCGGTGCCGAGCTCCACGAGGTGGTGCGCGAGGCGGCGGGCCTGTGCCCGGCCGCGGCGATCCGGCTGGCCGAACTGGTCGAAGGGTGAGCCGGATCCTGGTCGTCGGCGCCTCGGCCGCCGGGCTCGCGGCCGCCGAGACCCTGCGTCGGGAGGGCTTCGACGGGACGCTGACGCTGGTCGGCGACGAGCCGCACGCCTTCTACGACCGCCCGCCGCTGTCCAAGCAGATCCTGGCCTCGCAGTGGGAGCCGGGCAAGCTGGCCCTGCGCCCGCCGGCCGACCTGGAGGCGCTGGGCCTGGACCTGCGCCTGGGCGTCGCCGCCGCCGGTCTCGACCCGGCCGGACGTACGGTGCGGCTGGCCGACGGCAGCGAACTGCGCTACGACGGGCTGATCGTGGCCACCGGAGTGCGTCCGCGCAGGCTGCCGGGCGAGGGCGCCCATGTGCTGCGGACCCTCCGCGACGCCCTGGTACTGCGGGACCGGCTGGGGCGGGGGAGACGGCTGGCCGTGGTCGGCGCCGGATTCCTCGGATCGGAGGCGGCCGCGGTCGCCCGGGGGCTGGGGGCCGAGGTCGTCCTGGTGGAACCGGCGCCGGTGCCGTTGGCGCATGCCGTCGGGGCCGAGGTCGGTCGGGTGCTGACGCAGGCCCACCTGGACCACGGGGTCGACCTGCGCACCGGGGTCGCCGTCGTCGAGGCGGGCGGCGGGGGTGTCCGCCTCGCCGACGGTGAACTGATCGACGCCGACGAGGTCCTGGTGGCGGTCGGCTCGGTGCCCAACACCGAGTGGTTGGCGGGCAGCGGTCTGACCCTGGCCGACGGCCTGGTCTGCGACGAGTACTGCGCCGCGGCGCCGGGGGTGTACGGGGCGGGGGACGTCGCGCGCTGGCACAATCCGCTGTTCGACGTGCCGATGCGGATCGAGCACCGCACCAACGCGGCCGAGATGGGCATGGCCGCCGCCCGCAACCTGCTGCGTCCGGAGGTGGAGGCGGAGGCGGAGGCACGCAGGCCGTTCGCCCCGGTGCCGTACTTCTGGTCTGACCAGTACGACATGAAGATCCAGGCCTACGGCTACCTGCGCGGCCATGACGAGATCGCCGTCGTGGACGGGGATCTGAGTGGGCGTCGGTTCGTGGCCGCCTACCGCACCGGCGACCACTTGGCCGGGGCGCTGGCGGTCGGCATGCCGCCGAAGGCGCTGCTGTCCTGGCGGCGTGCGGTCGCGTCCCGGGCGGCCTGGAGCGAGGCGGTGCCGAGCACGGCGTCGGTGGTGGGGTAGCCGGCACAACAGTCCAGCCCCGGGGATCAGTTGAGGGTGGCGACGATCTGGGGGAGGTCGGTCGTCGAGCGGATCCCCGGGGCCGCCTCGCAGACGAAGGGGACGGCGTTGACGGCGCGGTTGGCCGTGTACGAGGGCGAGACCTCGGCGATCCGGTCGAGCGGTACGGCGAAGTGGATGTCGATGTCGAGCGGGGCGTCGCCCTCGACCTGGATGCGCCAGCCGGTGGACCGCAGGTTCCATGAACGGTCGATCTCGGTGGTGCAGTACCAGGTGGCCCGGAAGCGCAGCAGTGGCCGGCCGTCCCTGATGCCCGAGACCGTGATCCGTTGCGCCGCCACGGTGCCGGGCTCCAGGGTGCCGGCGGCGATCCGTACGGTACTGGTCGCGGTGGCGACCTCGCCCTCGGCCCGCACCGAGTCCAGCGGCAGCGCCAGCGCGTCGGCCAGGACGTGCAGCGACGGACCGAAGCTGTCGCGCGGATGGGCCAGCCGGCGCTCGTCGAACTCGGCTGGCGGCCTGCCGAAGCCCATGATGTCAAACAGCAGTCCCGGCGAGTCGCGTTGCGAGAGGTCGGCGAACTCGTCGATGGTCAGCCGGTCCAGCCGCCGCTGGATCGAGGTCAGCGCCAGCGGGACGGCCTCGGTGATGAACCCGGGGCTGCTGCCGGTGCTGTGGATCGAGGTGCCGCCCGCGGCGCAGGCCGCCTCCACCCGGGCCCGGAGCTCGGGGGCCAGGCTGGCCGCGCGGTGGAACTCGCCGCGGGTGGTGACGATGTTCGCCCCCGAGGCGAGCAGCCGGCAGACCTCGTCGAAGTCGCAGGCGCGCGGCATGTAGAGGACGCAGTCGGCGTCGAGCGCCAGGATCTCGTCGATGTCATAGGTCGTCAGGACCTCGGTCCTGCCCAGCCCGCAGAGCTCACCGGCGTCACGTCCTGCCTTGTCCGGCGTATGCACGAACACCCCGACCAGGTCCAGGTCGGGGTGTTCGACGACGGCCCGCAGCGAGCGGGTGCCGATGTTTCCGGTGGCCCACTGGGCGACCCGGTAGCGCCGTGAGGGTGCCATGGCCACGCTCCCGTCCTCGATCAGTCGCGAGAACGGTACTCTCCATGGGGGAGAGGGGCAATATCAGCGCTTCTTGGACGCGCTCGCCTTCGCGGGTGCGGCCGTCGAGGCGGTGGAGATGCCGTTGAGGCAGAACTGCCAGACCTCCTCGGCGGTGACCGGGCTGGCGTGGCTGTCCGCCGGAACTCCGTTGGCCTGGGCGGCGAACATGATGGTCTGCATGACCAGGTTGGCCTGGCGGCGGGGCTTTCCGGGCACGACCGCGCCGGCCTCGGTGGCCTGCTCGATCAGGTCGCTGAAGATCATCAGGATGGGCAGGTGCGCGGTCGCCACCTGGGCCGGGTGCTTGACCAGCAGCTGCAGTGCGAAGTCGCTGAACAGCGGCCGCTGGACGCCCGGGTCGGGGTGCGACTGACGGAAGAGCAGCTCCACGGCGACCCGCAGGGCCTCCACCGGGTCCGACTCGGCGGCGGACGCCTCGCGGATCTCGGCGGCCGAGGTGGCCAGCGCGTCCTCGAACAGCGCCAGCAGCAACTCGTGCTTGCCGTCGAAGTGCTGGTAGAAGCTGCGCAGCGACTGCTTGGAACGGTCGACGATCTCCTGGACGGTGAAGTCCGTGGTGCCCTTCTCGGCGATGAGCTCCTGCGCCGATTCCAGGAAGCGTTGGACCCGCTGTTCGGCACGCAGTTTCGCGGCGCGGGTGGATCGCTCGACGGCGCGTTGGCGCCAAGCGGGCTCGACGGGCGGTTCGGCAGCGGCAGCAGTCACGGGCAAAACGATACTCCACTCCTGTGGTAATCGAGCCCAGCCCCCTACCGAACCGCGCATCACGTGTTTCGAGACTCTTACTTCCATCTGAAGAGAAGGCTATTCTCATCGCAGGTGTACCACCACGAGACGAGGGTCGGCTGACATGGCATGGGACTTTTCCACCGAGCCGGAGTTCGAGGAGAAGTTGGAGTGGATCCGGGAGTTCCGCTCCGAACGGATAGAACCGCTGGACCTGCTGTACCCGGGCCGGGCCTACCATCCGCTCGACGACGAGCTCGGCCCCGTGGTCCGGTCGCTCAAGCAGCAGGTGCGGGACCAGGGCCTGTGGGCGCCGCACCTCGGCCCCGAGCTGGGCGGACGCGGGTTCGGGCAGGTCAGGCTGGCGCTCATCAACGAGATCCTGGGCACCTCCAGCTGGGCCCCCGTCATCTTCGGCACGGCCGCGCCGGACACCGGCAACGCCGAGATCATCGCCCGCTACGGCACCGAGGAGCAGAAGCAGCGCTACCTCCAGCCGCTGCTGGAGGGCGAGTGCTTCTCCTGTTTCTCGATGACCGAGCCGCAGGCCGGCGCGGACCCCACGCTGTTCACCACCCGGGCGGTGCGGGACGGCGACGAGTGGGTGATCACCGGACGGAAGTTCTTCTCCTCCAACGCGCGCACCGCACGGTTCGTCATCGTGATGGCGGTGACCGACCCCGACGTCAGCCCGTACAAGGGGATGTCGATGTTCCTGGTGCCGAGCGACACCCCCGGCCTGCGGGTGGAGCGGCACCTGGGCACCCTGGGCGAGGCCGCGGACGAGGGCATGCACGCGCTGATGTCGTACGACGGGGTGCGGGTGCCGGGCGACGCGCTGCTCGGCGGCGAGGGCCAGGCGTTCGTGATCGCCCAGACCCGCCTGGGCGGCGGGCGGGTGCACCACGCCATGCGGGTGGTCGGGCAGTGCCAGAAGGCGCTGGACATGATGGCCGAGCGCGCCGTCTCCCGCGAGACCCAGGGCAGCAGGCTGGCGGACAAGCAACTGGTCCAGGCCGACCTGGCCGACTCCTACGCACAGCTCGCCCAGTTCCGGCTGTTCGTCCTGTACACGGCCTGGCAGATCGACCAGTACAACGACTACCGGCGGGTCAGGAAGGACATCGCCGCCATCAAGTTCCTGACCCCCAAGGTCCTGCACGACATCGTCTACCGCTCGATGCACCTGCACGGGGCGCTCGGGGTCTCCAACGAGATGCCCTTCGCCGACATGTGGACCGGGGCCGCGGTGATGGCGGTCGTCGACGGACCGACCGAAGTCCACAAGATCACGGTGGCCAAGGAGGTGCTGCGCGGCCGCGAGGCCGCGCCCGGCCTGTGGCCCACCGAGCACCTGCCCGCTCGTCGGGAGTGGGCCCGCAAGCAGCTGGAGAACATGTGAATACGGAATCACTCGCCCGCTGGCTGGACGGTCAGGGCATCGCGCCGGGCGAACCCCTGGAGACCTCCCTCATCTCCGGCGGCACCTCCAACGACATCCACCAGATCCGGCGCGGCGACCTGCGGCTGGTGCTGCGCAAGCCGCCGGAGAAGGTCCCGCCGGGGCGCGACAAGACCATGCTGCGCGAGTACCGGGTGCTGAAGGCGCTCAACGGCACCGACGTCCCGCATCCGGAGGCCATCGCCGTCTGCGACGACACCAGCGTGCTGGGCTCCTGCTTCTACCTGATGGAGGAGGTCGACGGCTGGTCGCCGATGAACACCGACGGGTGGCCGGAGCCGTATCGGAGCGACCTGTCGCTGCGTCCCGGCCTGGCCCTCCAGTTGGTCGAGGGGATCGCCAGGCTCGGCAACGTGGACTGGCGGGCGCGCGGACTGGAGGGCTTCGGGACGCCCGAGGGCTTCCACGACCGGCAGGTCGACCGCTGGCTGGCGCATCTGGCGAAGTTCCAGTTCCGCGAGCTGCCCGGACTGGACCGGGCCGCCGCCTGGCTGCGGGTGCACCGGCCCAGCCACTGGGAGCCGGGGATCATCCACGGCGACTACCAGTTCGCCAATGTGATGTTCCGTCACGGCGGGCCGGCCCGGCTCGCGGCGCTGGTGGACTTCGAGCTGTCCACCGTCGGCGACCCGCTGCTGGACCTGGGCTGGGTGCTGATGGGCTGGCCCAACGCCGACGAGGACCGCTCGCAGCAGGGCTACGCCGACTACACCGGCATGCCGGACCGGGCCGACCTGATCGAGCACTACGCCACGGTGAGCGGACGGGACGTCAGCGAGATCGACTACTACGTGATCCTGGCCAGGTTCAAGATGGCGGTGGTGCTGGAGGGCGGATACGCCCGGCATGTGAAGGGCGACGGCGGCAACCCGAAGATGGCCTACTACGGGGACGCGGTGCTGCAGATGGCCGCGGGAGCGGCCGAACTCGCCGCCACCACCAAGCTCGCAGCGTCGACCGCGACATGAGGGCGGCCCGGTGCAATGCCGTCGGCGGCCCGGTGGTGGTCGAGGAGGTCCCCGAGCCGCAGGGCGAGGTGCCCGTCGACGTGCGGTTCGCGGCGGTGAACTTCGCCGACCTGCTGGTGGTCCGGGGCACCTACCAGGTCAAGGAGGAACCGCCGTTCACCCCCGGGAGCGAGTTCGCCGGGGTGGTGGCGCGGTCCGGGCACGGCTTCGAGAAGGGCGAGCGGGTCTTCGGCTCGGTCTTCGTCGGCGCCTGGGCCGAACGCGTCGCCGTCGCGGCGACCAGCCTGAACCGGATCCCGGCGTCGATCCCGCCCGAGCGCGCCGCCGCCTTCGGGGTCTCCCACGCCACCGCGTTCAACGCGCTGCGCCTGGTCGCCGACGTGCGGCCGGGGGAGCGGGTGGCGGTGCTCGGCGCGGCCGGGGGAGTGGGCCTGGCGACCGTCGAACTGGCCGCGCTGCTCGGCGCCGAGGTGGTCGCGGTCGCCTCCACCGAGGAGAAGCGGGCCGTCTGCGCCAAGCAGGGAGCCCATGAGGTGCTGCCGTACGAAGACCTCAAGCGGCGGCTGCAGCAGTCGGGCGGGGCCGACGTGGTGGTCGACCCGGTCGGCGGTCCGCACTCCGAGCAGGCGCTGCGGGGGATGAACTGGGGCGGACGGTTCGTCAGCGTGGGCTTCGCCAGCGGCGAGATCCCGCGGATCCCGCTCAACCTGACGATGCTCAAGGGCGTCACCATCCACGGCTTCGACTTCGGCGGCTGGGGGCGGCACCACCGGGAGCGGCTGCTGGCCGCCCGGACCGAACTGCACCGGATGTTCGCCGAGGGGGCGATCCACCCCCGGGTCCATGCCGTGTACCCGCTGGACGCCGTGGCGCAGGCCGTCAGCCTGGGCCGGCAGGCCCTGGGCAAGGTCCTTCTGGAGGTCAACGATGGAGTTTGAGTTCGACGAGGACCAGCAACTGCTGCAGCGCCTGGTCCGCGAGACGGTGACCAAGTCCCGTTCGCTGCCCGAGGACCAGCTCTGGACCACGTACCAGGAGCTGGGCTGGCTGGAGGCGCCCCCGGTGGAGCTGGCGATCGTGCTGGAGGAGTTGGGCTACGTCGCCGATCCGACCCCGTTCCTGGCCAGCTCCACCTGGTTCGCGCCGTTGGCCGGACGGCTGCCGCGGGGGTCGGGCACCGGCGTCTTCGACGGAGCCGGACGGTTCGTGCTCGACGCGGACCGGGCCGACGAGATCGCGCTGCTCACCGGGGACGGTGTGGTGGTGGTCGACGGCGCGGACCTGGACCCGCAACGGGTCGACACCTTCGACGCGACCCTGCACGTGGCCCACGTACAGGCGCCGGATCTGGTCCGCGACGTCCCCGACCTGGCCCTGATGGGACTGGCGATCACCACGGTCGGCAGCTGCCGCCGGATCCTGGACCTGGTGGTCGGTCACGTCCGGCAGCGGGTCCAGTTCGGCCGGCCGATCGGCTCCTTCCAGGCCGTCAAGCACAAGGCCGCGGACATGTACGTGGCGATCGAACGGGCCAGGGCGCTGGCCTACTTCTCCGCGCTCACCATCGCCGAGGACGACCCCCGGCGCACCCGGGCCGCCTCGATGGCCAAGGCCGCCGCCGGGGAGTGCCAGCGGCTCTGCTTCCAGGACGGCTACCAGCTGTTCGGTGCCATGGGCTACACCTGGGAGAACGAGCTGCAGATCCACCTCAAGCGGGCCAAGGCCGGCGACCTGCTGCTGGGAACGGCAGCCGAACACAGGAAGGCGCTGCTGCGATGAGGCTGACCTCCGAATCCGACGCCGAGGTCGAGGAGTTCCGGGCCGAGTTCTCGGCGTTCATCGACGCCAACGTGCCCGGCGCCGCCGAGGCGGTGCCCGCCTCGCAGTCCACCGCCGACGTGCCGCCGTGGGCGGCCGCCTGGCAGCGCAAGCTGTTCGACGCGGGCTGGCTGCTGCCGGGCAACCCGCCGGAGTTCGGCGGGCGCAACGCCACCCTGCCGCAGCAGCTCGCCCACCTGGAGGAGCTGTCCCGACGGCGGATCAACCACAGCTTCAACCCGCAGGGGCTGGGCATCATCGCGGCCTCGATCCTCACCTTCGGGACCGAGGAGCAGAAGCACCGCTGGGCCGTCCCCATCCTGCGGGCCGAGATGACCGCGGCGCTCGGCATGAGCGAGCCGGAGGCCGGCTCCGACCTGGCCAGCCTGCGCACCCGGGCGGTGCTGGACGGCGACCAGTTCACCGTCAACGGGCAGAAGGTGTGGACCTCCGGGGCGCACGACGCCGATGTGCTGCTCACCTTCGTGCGCACCGACCCGGACGCGCCCAAGCACAAGGGCATCAGCGTGCTGCTGATCCCCACCGACACCGAGGGAGTGGTCCGCAAGCCGTTCGGCTGCCTCACCGACCCCGACGACCTGGACTTCAACGAGGTGTTCTTCACCGACGTCAAGGTCCCCAGGGAGAACCTGGTCGGCCCGCTGAACGGCGGCTGGGGGGTGGCGCACGGCTCGCTCGGGCACGAGCGCACGCTGCTGTGGCTGCACTACGCCGAACGTCTGGAGGACCTGATCCAGGACGCGCCCTGCGCCGAGGAGTGGTACGCCACCCTGCAGATGGACTTCCAGGCGCTCAAGCTGCTGGGCTACCGGCAGCTCGGCGAGGACCGCAACGAGGCGGAGCTGTCCGTGCTCAAGCTGTTCGGCTCGGAGGCCGTGCGGTCCGCGGCGCTGTGCGCCCTGGAGGCGCGCGGGGCCGACGGCCTGGTCCACCCCGAACTGACCGGGCCGCTCAACCACATGGGCATGCCGTCGTTCACCGCCAGCTGGTTCGAGCGCTACGCCCGGTCCTTCGGCGGCACCATCGCCGGCGGCACCTCCGAGATCCAGCGCAACATCATCGCCGAGCGCATCCTCGGCCTGCCCCGATGACACAGCCTGCCCCGATGAGAGAAGGAGCCACCCGGATGGACCAGATCCTGTACGAGGCCAAGGACGGGGTGGCGGTCATCACCCTGAACCGTCCCGAGGTGGCCAACGCCCAGACCATGGCGCTGCTGGACGACCTGGACGCGGCCTGGACCCGGGCCGCGGCCGACCCGGAGGTGAAGGTCATCGTGCTGCGGGGCAACGGCCGGCACTTCTCGGCCGGGCACGACCTCAAGGACCGCTGGCCGGCCCCCAAGGAGATCACCCTGGAGTGGATCTACAACGCCGAGACCCGCAGGTACCTGGAGTACACCCTGCGCTGGCGCAACATCCCCAAGCCGTCGATCGCCGCGGTGCAGGGCAAGTGCATCGCCGGCGGACTGATGCTCTGCTGGCCCTGCGACCTGATCCTGGCGGCCGAGAACGCCGAGTTCTCCGACCCGGTGGTGTACATGGGGATCGGCGGGGTGGAGTACCACGGCCACACCTGGGAGCTGGGCGCGCGCAAGGCCAAGGAGATCCTGTTCACCGGCCGGGCCGTGACCGCCGCGGAGGCGGAGCGGGTCGGCATGGTCAACCGGGTCGTGCCGCTGGAGGAGCTGGACGCGGCGGCGATGGAGCTGGCCGGGCAGATCGCGCAGATGCCGGCGTTCGGCCTGCGCCAGGCCAAGCGCGCGGTCAACCAGACCCTGGACGTGCAGGGCTTCTACGCCGCCGTCCAGTCGGTCTTCGACATCCACGAGACCGGCCACGGCAACGCGCTGAGCGTCACCGGGTACCCGGTGCTGACCCGGCTGGACGGGATGAAGGAGCACATCAGGAAGCAGTGACGTGCAGTCAGGCCTGCGGCGGTGCCGGCTTCACCAGGCCGGACTGATAGGCGATCACCACCAGCTGGGCGCGGTCGCGGGCGGACAGCTTCATCATGGCCCGCTGGATGTGGGTGCGGATGGTGAGGTGGCTGACGAACAGCTCCTCGGCGATGTCCTGGTTGGACTTGCCGTGCGCGGCCAGAGCCATCACCTCGCGCTCACGGGTGGTCAGCGCGGAGAGCTGCTCGGGCGGCGCCAGGTGCGCCTCGGGGTCGGGGGAGACCAGGAAGCGGCTGATCAGCGCCCGGGTGGCGACCGGGGAGAGGAGGGCGTCGCCGGAGGCCACGGTGCGGATGCCGGCGAGGAGTTCGTCGGTGCTGACGTCCTTGCCCAGGAAGCCTCCGGCACCGGCGCGGACGGCCCTGGCGACGTACTCGTCGATCTCGAAGGTCGTCAGGATCAGCACATGGGTGGCGGCGAGTTCCGGGTCGGCGCAGATGGCGGCGGTGGCGGTCAGTCCGTCCGTGCCGGGCATGCGGATGTCCATCACCACCACGTCGGGCTGGTGGGTGCGGGTCAGCTCGATTGCCTCGGCGCCGTCGGCGGCTTCGGCGACCACCTCCAGGTCGTCGCAGGAGTCGATCAGGATCCGGAAGGTCGCACGCAGCAGGGCCTGGTCGTCGGCGAGCAGGACGCGGATGGTCATGAAGCGGTGTCTTCTTTCGGGCTGGGGTCTTTAGGGGCGCGGGAGGGCAGCGGAAGCTCGGCGAGCACCTGGAAGCCGCCGTCCGGGCGCGGGCCGGTTCGCAGCCGGCCGCCGACCGAGTGGGCGCGTTCGCGCATGCCGATCAGGCCGAAGCCGCTGTCGGGGGCCGGGGCGGCGGGGGCGGACGGCCTGCGGGCGGGTGGGCCGGCGCCCTGGTCGGTGACCGCGATGCTCAGCCATTCGTGGGAGTAGGCCAGCTCCACCCGTGCCTCCTTGGTGCCCGCGTGCTTGGTGACATTGGTGAGCGCCTCCTGCACGATCCGGTACGCCGTCAGGTCCGCTCCCGGCGACAGCGCTCGTGGTGGGCCCCCGTCGGCGACGGTGACGGTGACGTCGAGCCCGGCCGCCGAGAGGGCGGCGACCAGGTCGGGCAGCCTGGCCAGTCCCGGGGCCGGTTCCAGCGGTGCCTCCGGGTCGTCGGTCTGGCGCAGCAGGCCGACGGCGGCCTTGAGCTCGCGCAGCGCCGAGGAGGTGGTGGCGCTGAGCTCGGCGAGCATCTGCTGGGCCTGGTCGGGACGGTTGCGCACGACGTGTGCGGCGGTGCCGGCCTGGGCGTTGGCCAGCGCGAGGTGGTGCGCGACGACGTCGTGGAGTTCGCGGGCGATGCGCATGCGCTCCTCGGCCACCCGGTGCCGGGCCAGCTCCTCCCTGGTCCGCTCGGCCTGTTCGGCGCGGGTCTGGGCTGCTTCGAGGTACTCCGAGCGCATTCTGGCCACCGTTCCTAGAGACGTGGGGAGCAGCAGCCAGGCGGCGGGTGCGATGGTCTTGAGCACGAGCGGTTCGGCTGCGGGACCTGCCGCCATCGCCGTGACCACGAGCAGTCCGATGGTGACGAGGGTGTAGGTGTTGGCGGTCCTGCGGTCGGTGCGGAAGGCCAGTGCGAACAGGCCGACCATGACCGGTCCCAGCAGCAGCACGGTGAGCAGGTAGCCCAGCGCGGCCACCCCGACGGCGCAGCCGGTGACCACCGCCACGACCGTGCGCGGGTGGTCGCGGCGCCACAGCAGGGCGGCGCAGGAGACGCCGGTGAGCAGCACCGCGGGCCACCAGGGGACGCTGGAGGCGCCGCCCTGGAAGGTGATGGTGCTGCCGGAGAAGGAGAGGCCGAAGAGCAGCAGGGCCAGCGCCGCGTCGATGCTGCGGGCATGATCGCGCTGGTAGGTCTGCCAGGTGGTGAGCATCGGCGGGGTGGCTTCCTGTCGGGTGGTGCGACCATGGTCGCCGACCGGGCCGCGGTGTGCCCGCAGGGCCGACGGTCGACGGCTGTGTCGTGACTCCAGGCTGCCAGTCCGCGGTGGTGCGGTCGTCGTCCTCCTGCCGACATTCCCGACTACTGAATCCGCAGTACATGCCGGCGCCGATGCTCATTCGTCACCGGTGCTCACTCGTTGCGGAAGACCTTGCCGCCCTTCATGACGAAGCGGACGTCGGCGGTCACCGAGATGGACTCCAGCGGGTTGCCCGGCACTGCGACCAGGTCGGCGAGCAGCCCTTCGGCGATCCGTCCGCGGTCCTCGACGCCGATGAGCTCGGCGGCGTTGACGGTGGCGGCCCGCAGCACCTCCAGCGGTGTCATGCCCCGTTTGACCAGGGCGATGAGTTCCTGGGCGCCGCGGCCGTGCGGAATGGCCGGTGCGTCGGTGCCGACCGCGATCTTCACTCCGGCCTTGACCGCCCTGGCGACCACGGTCTGGGCCAGCGGGAACACCTCGGCCGCCTTCGCCCTGAGCTCGGGGGCGGCCCCGGTCAGGTCCATGCCCTCGGTCAGCGCCGTGGTCGGCACCAGGAAGGTCCCGCGTTCGGCCATCAGCGCGATGGTGTCGTCGTCCAGCAGGAAGCCGTGCTCGATGCAGTCGATGCCCGCCTCCACGGCGGCCCGGACGGCGGCGGCGCCGTGGGTGTGCGCCGCCACCTTGAGTCCGCGCCGGTGGGCCTCGTCCACGATGGCCCGGAACTCCTCGTCGGAGTAGTGCTGCGCCCCCGGGGTGCCGGTGTGCGACATCACCCCTCCCGACGCGCACACCTTGATCAGCTGCGCGCCGTGCTTGATCTGGTACCGCACCGCCTTGCGGACCTCGTCGACCCCGTTGGCTATCCCCTCCTCCAGCGAGAGGGGCATGATCCCGGGTGCGTAGGCGGTGAACATGGTGGGGTCCAGGTGGCCGCCGGTCGGGCTGATGGCGTGTCCGGCCGGCACGATCCGCGGTCCGTCGATCCAGCCCGCGTCGATGGCCTTGCCCAGGGCGACGTCCAGCAGGTAGCCGCCGGTCTTGACGAACAGTCCGAGGTTCCTGACGGTGGTGAACCCGGAGCGCAGCGTGCGGCGGGCGTTGCCGACGGCGCGGAGCATGCGCAGCGGCGGGTCGTCCTGGACGTGGGAGAGGACGCCGGTCTCGCCGCGTCCGCCCATCAGCAGGTTGACCTCCATGTCCATCAGGCCGGGGATGAGGGTGACGTCGCCCAGGTCGAGGACGTCACCCCCGGCCCCGGACGCGACAGCGGTCCCGACGGCGGTGATCCGGTCGCCCTCCACGGTGACCAGGCCCGGCGCCTCGATCTCCCCCGTCTCCACGTGCAGCACGCGGGCGGCTCTGAGGGTGACCATGCGTCAGACCCTGGGCTCGACGAGGAGGTCGAGGTAGGCGGCGCCGCTGTCCGGGACCCGGGCCTGCTTCCAGACCTCCACCGGGAAGGAGACCATCACCAGGGAGTAGGTGAGCTGCAGCAGGTTGCGCTCCGGCTCGGGCAGGTCGTCCAGCGGGAAGGCGTCCAGGTGCGCCATCGCCCGCTCCAGCAGCGGGAAGGCGGCGTCGTAGAAGGCCTGCATCTCCTCCATGGAGCTGGCCAGCCGCTTGGCGTAGCGCTGCGGCTCCTTGGCCAGGACCCAGTCGCTGTACGGTTCCAGCTCCGCGAACTCAGCCGGCAGCATCGGCGTGCTCCTTCTCGGCGTGCTTGGTGACGGCGTGCTTTTTGACGTAGTCCCCGACCACCTTGTGCAGGTGGCGGAGCAGGATCTCCTGGTCGTTGAGCGGGAAGTCGGTGACCACCCGGCCCTTGAGCATCGACTGGGTGGCCTCCAGGGTGTTGGCGTCCTGGAGCGCGTACTCCTTGAAGGTCACCGCCGCCAGCTCCTGGGCCAGCCGCTGGCTGGCGGTCTTCGCGGGCACGAAGTAGAGGTTGGCCTCGAAGGTGTGCCGGTCGACCGCGGTGGGCCAGTAGTGGTAGGTGAGGTACCACCCGGGCGCCCAGAACAGCAGGGTGAAGTTGGGGAAGAACTCGAAGGAGTCGGTGCCCCAGGAGCGGTGCCGGGCCGGGTTGAGGCCGGGCGGCAGCTTGTCCAGGCCCTCGATGGCGGGCTTGTCCCAGGGGCCGAACAGCCCGCTGCGCAGCACCCGTTCGATGGGCTTGACCATCGAGGGGTCCTTCGGCGGGGCCATCCCGCCCCAGGACGAGATCATCGCGTGCGGGCTGCGGAGCTCGTAGTGCAGCGCCTCGAAGCCGTAGCTGAGCAGCTTCTCCGACTCGTCCTTGGTGGCCTGCTTCTGGTGCAGCACCGGCGCGTGGTAGAACTCCGCGAACGCGTCGATGAACAGCTTCCAGTTGCTGCCGATGTCCGCCTTGTAGGTGAAGACCTCGGTCATCTCGTGGAAGGGGTAGCCCTCCAGGCCCTTGGCCATCTCGCCGAGGTACTCCGCCAGCGGCTGCGCGTCCGGGTCCAGGTTGACGAAGATGAACCCCTCCCAGATCTCGCAGCGCACCGCCTTGAGGCCGTACTCGCTCTTCTCGACGCCGAAGAACTCCTCCTCCTGCTGGATGAAGGTCAGTTCGCCGTCCAGGCCGTAGCGCCAGGCGTGGTACTTGCAGGTGAACTGGCGGCAGGTGCCCTTGACCTCCTCGCGCGGGAAGTCGTTCCAGACCAGCTTGTTGCCGCGGTGCCGGCAGACGTTGTGGAAGGCGCGGACCTCCTTGTCCCTGCCCCGCACGATGATCAGCGAGGTGTCGGCGGCGGCCAGCTCCTTGGTGAAGTAGCTGCCGGTCCTCGGTACCAGCTCGACCCGGCCGACGTTCAGCCAGGTCCGCTTGAAGATGGCGGCCTGCTCGGCCGCGTAGTAGGCGGGATCGACGGAGTCCTCGTAGTTGACGGGACCCGTGCCCAGCTCGGGGTACTGCTCGGTCCAGCTCCCGGTCTCAGGCTTGGTGAAGTGTGGCATGGTCACCCCTCTCTCATGTGAGAATATCATTCTCTGTCAGTGTAAGTGAAGTTCTCAACGGAGAACCCGGGGTCGAGTTCCACCTCGAAGGTGTTGAAGGCCATGGCGAGCAGGCCGTAGGCGCCGACGGTGAACACCAGGTCCATGAGTTGACGGTCACTCAGGTCGGCGGAGAGGAGCTGGTAGGTCGCGTCGGAGAGGGTGGAGTCCGTCTCCAGCTCGGCCACCGCGCGGTTGATCGGCGTGTCGGCCCCGGCGCGGATCTGGTCGATCTCCTCGTCGGTGACGCCGGCCCGCTTGGCGATCAGCAGGTGCTGCGCCCACTCGTACTGGCAGCGCCGCCGCCAGGCCACCCGCAGGACGGCCAGTTCGCGGATCCGCTTGGGCAGCGTGGAGGCGCCCAGCAGGTGCAGGTTGAAGCCCAGGAACGCCTTGGCCAGGTCGGGATGGTGGGCCAGCAGTCCGAGTGCGTTGGATGGCGGCAGCTTCTGCCCCCTGGCCATGGCCGCGAAGGCGTCGTCGTCCCACTGGTCGTGCGGGACCGGGGGCAGCCGGCTCATGTGTTCCGGCCGCCGTTCACGCCGAGGATCTGCCCGGTGATGTACCCGGCCTCTTCCGAGACCAGGAAGGAGCAGGCCGCGGCGATGTCCTCGGGGCGCCCGACCCGGCGCACCGGGGTCCGCTGGATGTGGTCCTCGACCGTTCCGCCGATCAGCTCGCGCGCCTCCGCCCTGCGCAGCATCGGGGTGTCGATGAAGCCGGGCGGTACCGCGTTGACGGTGATGCCGGCCGGGCCCAGCTCCAGGGCCAGCGCCTTGGTCAGTCCGTTGACCGCCGACTTGGACGCCACGTAGTGCGTCATGAACGGCTGCCCCGACTGGGCGCTGGAGGAGGAGATGTTGACGATCCGTCCCCAGCCGGCCTCCACCATGTCCGGGAGCACCGCCTGGACGCAGTGGAAGACGCCGTTCAGATTGACGTCGATCAGCCGCTGCCAGCTGGCGAAGGAGAGGTCGGCGAACCGCTTGAAGCCGTCCATGCCCGCCGCGTTGACCAGGATGGTGACCGGCCCCAGACGCTTCCTGACGTCGTCCAGCGCGGCGTCCACCTGGGCCCGGTCGGTGACGTCGGCCGCCAGGTCGTCGCTCCCGTCCAGCGGGTTGAGGTCGAGCGCGGCGACCTGGTGGCCGTCGGCCCGCAGGCGCTCGGCGATGGCGCGGCCGATGCCCGAGCCGCCTCCGGTGACCACTGCGGTCTTGATCGTGGCTGTGCTGATCACAAGAATCTCCCTTCCATATCAGAGAACATTATTCTCCGGTATGCAGTCCGGGAAAGCCCCTCGGCGGTGCTTCCTGAGACGGCTGCTCCTGGCTGCTCTGCTGCGATTGTGGGCGCTACCAGCGTAGATTACATTCTCGTTGCCAGACGGTTGCTTTGCGCGTGGGGAGAATGTAGTTTCCGGCATATCCGAGCAAGGAGGCAGGATGCGGTTCCAGGACAAGGTAGCCATCGTCACCGGCGCAGGGCAGGGCATCGGCGAGGGCTACGCCCGGGCGCTGGCCGCCGAGGGCGCGCGGGTGGTGGTGGCCGAGCTGAACGAGGAGCAGGGCCAGCGCGTGGCCAAGGAGATCGACGGGGCGCTGTACGTCAAGGTGGACGTCGCGGACCCGGAGTCCGCCGACGCGCTGGCGGCCTCGGTGATGGCGGAGTTCGGCCGTATCGACTACCTGGTGAACAACGCGGCCATCTTCCACAGCATGAGGCGGGACGGGCTGCTCACGGTCCCGCTCGACTACCTCACCCGGTTCCTCCAGGTGAACCTGATGGGCGCGCTGTACGTCACCCGCGCCGTCGCCCCGCACATGACCGACGGCGGGGCCATCGTCAACCAGTCCTCCACCGCCGCCTGGATGGCCAGCGGCTACTACGGGCTGGCCAAGGCCGGGATCAACCACCTGACCGCCTCGCTCGCCATGGAGCTGGGCGGCCGCAACATCCGGGTCAACGGGATCGCGCCGGGCCCCACCGACACCGAGGCCACCCGCAGCATCGTGCCCGAGGAGTTCCAGGACCGGATGGTCCAGGGCCTGGCGCTGAAGCGGATGGGCACCCCGGAGGACATGGCGAACACCGTGCTGTTCCTGCTCTCCGACGCCGCGGGCTGGCTCACCGGCCAGGTCGTGAGCGTGGACGGCGGACAGGTGGTGCGCCTGTGAAGCGCCTGCTCATCGACGGTCGCCTGGTCGGAACCGAGAAGACCTTCGCCTCGCTCAACCCCGCCACCGGCCAGGTCCTGGACCAGGCCCCGGACGCCACGGTCGCCGACGCCGAGGCCGCCGTCGCGGCCGCCCGCCGGGCCTTCGACACCACCGCCTGGTCCACCGACGTACAGCTGCGGATCCGCTGCCTGGACCAGCTGCACCAGGCGCTGACGGACCATCTGGAGGAGCTGCGCGAGCTGACCATCGCCGAGGTCGGCGCCCCTCGGATGCTCACCCACGGCCCGCAGCTGGAGGACCCGGTCAAGCTGGTCCGCTACTACGCCGACCTGCTGCGCAAGTACCCGCTGACCGAGGAGCTCGGCGAGCGGGAGATCCGCGGCCAGCGCCACCGCCGCTGGGTGGAGAAGGAGGCGGTCGGGGTCGTCGCCGGGATCACCGCGTACAACTACCCCAACCAGCTCGCCCTGGCCAAGCTCGCCCCCTCGCTGGCGGCCGGCTGCACCGTCGTCCTCAAGGGCGCCCCTGACACCCCGTTGACCACGCTGTTCCTCGGCGAGCTGATCGCGGAGCACACGGACATCCCGCCCGGCGTGGTGAACGTGCTGGTCTCCTCCTCGGTCGAGGTGGGCGAGCTGCTCACCACCCATCCCGGCGTCGACATGGTGAGCTTCACCGGCTCCACCGCCACCGGCCGCCGGATCATGGCCGCGGCCAGCACCACCGTCAAGAAGCTCTTCCTGGAGCTCGGCGGCAAGTCCGCCATGGTCATTCTCGACGACGCCGACTTCGCCACCGCCGCGATGTTCTCGGCCTTCACCATCTGCTCCCACTCCGGTCAGGGCTGCGCGCTCACCTCGCGGCTGCTGGTGCCCAGGGAGCACCACGACGAGATCGTGGCGATGGTCGCGGCGGGCCTCGGCCGGGTCACCCTCGGCGACCCCACCGACATCAAGACCTTCGCCGGACCACTGATCAGCGAACGGCAGCGGGACAAGGTCGACGGCATGGTCAAGCGGGCCGTCGCGGCCGGCGCCACGCTGGTCACCGGCGGCGAGAAGGTCGACCCCGGCTTCTTCTACACGCCCACCCTGCTCGGCAACGTCGACCCGGACAGCGAGATCGCCCAGGACGAGGTCTTCGGACCGGTGCTCGCGGTGATCCCGTTCGACGACGACGACGATGCCGTGCGCATCGCCAACAACTCCATCTTCGGCCTGTCCGGCGGGATCCAGAGCGGCGACGAGGAGCGGGCCGTGGCTCTGGCGCGCCGGATCCGCACCGGCACCTTCAGCATCAACGGCGGCAACTACTTCGCGGCCGACGTCCCGTTCGGCGGCTACAAGCAGTCCGGCATCGGCCGCGAGAGCGGCGTGGCCGGCCTGGAGGAGTTCCTGGAGTACAAGTCCTTCGCGACGGTGCTGCCGGCCGCCGAGGCGGCTGAGTCATGAGGCCGCTGGAAGGCATCCGGGTCCTGGAGGTCGCCATGTACGGCTTCGTCCCCTCGGCGGGCGCCGTGCTCGCCGACTGGGGCGCCGACGTCATCAAGGTCGAGCACGCCGTCACCGGCGACCCCCAGCGCGGGCTGCGGCAGACCGGCACGTTCAAGGTCGAGGGCGACCCCAACCCCAATGTCGAGCACGCCAACCGCGGCAAGCGCAGCATCGGCCTGGACATGTCCAAGCCCGAGGGCAGGGAGGTGCTGCACGACCTGATCCGCCAGGCGGACGTGTTCCTGACCAGCTTCCTGCCCCAGGGCCGGCGCAAGCTCGGCTTCGACGTCGACGACGTGCGGGCGGTGAACCCCCGGATCGTCTACGCCCGGGGCAGCGCGCTGGGCCCGCGCGGCGCGGAGGCGGAGAAGGGCGGCTACGACAGCACCGCCTTCTGGGCCCGCGCCGGCATCGCCGCCAGCCTCACCCCCAAGGGCACCGACGGAGTGGTCAATCCGCCGGTGCCGGCCTTCGGGGACACCATCTCCGGGACCAACCTGGCCGGCGGGATCGCGGCGGCGCTGCTCAAGCGCGAGCGTACCGGGGAGCCGTCGATCGTGGACGTCTCGCTGCTCGGCAGCGGGGTGTGGGCGATGGGCCACGGGATCGCCCTCTCGCTGCACCTGGACAAGCCCTTCGTCGCCGCCGTGCTGGGCGGCCACGGCTCGCCGACCAATCCGCTGTCGGGCATCTACACCACCTCCGACGGCTACCACCTCACCCTGGCGCTGCTGCAGCCGGGCAAGTTCTGGGCCGAGTTCTGCCGCCACATCGACCGGCCCGAACTGGCCGAGGACCCGCGCTTCGCCACCGTCGAACTGATCGGGCAGAACACCGAACAGGCCGTCAAGATCCTGCGGGAGGTCTTCGCCACCCGGACCCTGGCGCAGTGGAGCGAGCGCTTCGCCTCGCTGTCCGGGCCGTGGGCCCCGGTGCAGGACTCGCTGCAGGTGGCCGGTGACGCGCAGGTCCGGGCCAACGAGTACGTGCTCCGGGCCGGCGAGCTCGAACTGGCGGCCAGCCCGGTGCAGTTCGACGTCAGCGCCCCGCAGTTGGGGCCGGCCCCCGAGTTCGCCGCCCAGACCGAGGAGATCCTCCAGGAGCTGGGCCTGGACTGGGACCGCATCATCGCGCTCAAGGCAGCGGGCGCAGTCACGTGATCACCGTGCCACCCGAGAGCCAGTTCCTGAAGAAATTACTGCCCCTAGGAGTGTCCGCATGAGCAGCCGTATGAGACGCCTGAGATGCCTGTCCGTCGGTGTGGTCGTGACCACGCTGGCGATGGCCGGCTGTGCCTCCCGCTCGAACAACACCACAGCCGGTAACACCGCCACCGCATCCGCCGGGACCGCCTCGTCCGCGGCCGCCGCCTCCCAGGCGGACTTCGGCACTCTGAAGAACGTCTGCAAGCCCGGCACGCCCGCGAGTTCGACCTCACAGGGGGTCACCGCGACCGAGATCAAGCTCGGCGTCTTCACCGACATGGGCTTCACCAAGAACCCCGAAGTCGTGGACGCGGCCAAGGTGTTCGCCGCCTGGTGCAACGCGGCCGGCGGCATCAACGGACGCAAGATCGTGCCGGTCACCCGGGACGCCGCCTACTTCGCCGACGCGCAGCAGGTGCTGGCCTCCTGCCAGTCGGACTTCGCCGACGTCGGCGGCAGCGCCGCCCTGGACGACCTCGGCGTCAAGAACCGGTTGAACTGCCTGCTCCCCGAGTTCCCGAACCAGCCCGGCCAGATCCTGTCCACCGGGGCGGACCTCCAGGTGATCGCCGGCGGCGCCTCGGTCGGCTACGCGCCCTACGCGGACTTCTACTCCTGGCTGATCAAGGAGGCGTACCCGGACTCGGCCGACGCGGTCGGCGTGATCTCCGGCGACTCGCCGATCACCAAGGTCATCGCCGCGCAGTTGGCCGAGCAGATCCCCGCGCTGGGCGGCAAGCTCAGCTACTCGGACCTGTACCCGGCCACCGGGGTGTCCGACTGGACCCCCTACGCCCAGTCGCTGAAGAGCAAGAAGGTCAAGGGCCTGGTCTTCAACGGCGACTTCGCCAGCCTGGCCAAGCTGGAGCAGGTGCTCACCAACATCGGCTACAAGCTCGACTGGATCGACACCAACAACAACGCCTACGGCCCCGCCTTCATCGCGCTGGCCGGCTCCGCGGCGTTGTCCGCCCAGAACAACTACGCGGACATCAGCGGCGTCTACCCGCCGGAGAAGGCCTCGTCCAACCCGGCCACCCAGCAGGTCGTCGACCTCTACAGCAAGTACGACCCCAAGGCCCAGCTCACCCTGCCCGCACTGCGCGCCTTCTCGGCCTGGCTGCTGTTCGCCACCGCGGCGTCCGACTGCACCACGCTGACCCGCACCTGCGTCTACCAGAACGCGATGAAGCAGACCGCCTGGACCGGCGGAGGACTGCAGGCACCGGTCGACCTGAGCAGCACCACCGAGCCCCCCAAGTGCTTCAACGCGGAGAAGGCGACGGTGACCGGCTGGGTCCCGGCCGACTTCAAGCCCAACACCGGCGCGTACCGCTGCGACAGCGTCGCGTACAAGTTCACCGGCAACTACGGCAAGCCCCTCACCCTGGCGGACGTCGGCAAGACGATGGCGGACGTGAAGTAGGTCGCTGCGAAGCAGGAGGAGATTCATCGTGAAGGTGCGGGTCGACCCGGATCGCTGCCAGGGGCACACCCTGTGTGCCATGCGCGCTCCGGAGGTCTTCGAGCTCAGCGAGATCGACGGTCATGCCTCGGTGGCCGACGAGGACGTTCCGGCCGATCAGGAGGACCAGGTCAACGAGGCGGTCATGTCCTGCCCGGAACGGGCCATCGCCATCGTGAGCACGGCAGGGGCGAGGTCATGAGCGGGGACGGGGCCATGAGCGGGGACGACCGCAAGCGGGCTCCGATCCGGTTCGACCGGCACACTCCCGAGTACCGCGAGCAGTTCGAGGCGGTCACCCAGGAACTGCAGGGCAAGTGTCCGATCGCCTGGTCGGAGACGTACGACGGGCACTGGGTGGCCAGCGGCCACCACGAGGTCTTCGAGATCGCCCGGTCCGCCGACGTGCTGTCGAACGACCACGACGTCAAGGGCGAGCGGCGCGGCTACGAGGGCATCAGCATTCCGGCGCCGCCCCGGGCGAAGTCCTCCCGGGGCGGGTTCCTGGAGATGGACCCGCCCGAGCAGCGCTACTACCGCCAGACGCTGAACCCGTACCTGTCGCCGGCCGCGGTCAACCGCTGGATCCCGCTGGTGGACGAGGTGGTGCGGGCCAGCATCGACGAGCGGATCGAGGAAGGGCGGATCGACTTCGTCGACGACCTCGCCAACATCGTGCCGGCCGTGCTGACGATGGCCATGATGGGCATTCAGCTGAAGAAGTGGACCGTCTACAACGAACCGGCGCACGCCTCGGTCTACACCCCGCCGAACTCGCCCGACCAGGCCCGGATCACCGAGATGCAGCGGGCGATGGGCCGCGACCTGTACACCTCGATCGTGGAGATCCGGGCCAACCCCCGGCCGGGTCTGGTGGACGCGCTGGTCCGGGCGGACATCAACGGCAGCACCCCGCCCGACGACGAGCTGCTCGGGGTCCTGGCCCTGCTCATCGGCGGCGGCTTCGACACCACCACGGCGCTCACCGCGCACGCGCTGGAGTGGCTCTCGGAGAACCCGCAGCAGCGGGAACGCCTGAGCCGGGAACGGGGTGCCCTGCTGGACTCCGCGACCGAGGAGTTCCTGCGCTACTTCGCGCCCGCGCCCGGTGACGGACGCACCTTCTCCGCCGACTGCGAGATCGTCGGAACGCAGTTCAAGGAGGGCGAGCGGCTCTGGCTGTCCTGGGCCATGGCCAACCGGGACCCCTCGGTGTTCCCGGAGCCCAACACGGTCGACCTGGAGCGCAAGGGCAACCGGCACAGCAGCTTCGGACTCGGCATCCACCGCTGCATCGGCTCCAACGTCGCGCGGATGGTGTTCAAGCGGATGGTCACCCAGGTGCTGGACCGGATGGCCGACTTCGTCTGCGACCCGGAGGGCGCCGAGCACTACGAGACCATCGGCGTCATCCAGGGCATGCGGCACCTCCCGGCGACCTTCACCCCGGGCCCCAGGCTCGGGGCCGGGCTCGACGAGACCCTGGACGCGCTCCAGAAGGTCTGCGACGAACAGCGGCTCGCCGAGCCGGTCACGGTCCGGAGGGCCGTGGCGAAGATCGACCACTGATCCGGGAGACGACGTGTCGGAAGCCTCAGGACGCCCACTGCCTCAACTGACGGAGGCGAACAGGTTCTACTGGACGTCCGGGGCGGACGGCCGGTTGCGGTTCCAGGAGTGCGGGTCGTGCGCGGCCCTGATCCATCCACCGCAACCGGTCTGCCGGTACTGCCGGGGGCGCGAGAGCGGGGTGCGCGCCGTCTCCGGTTTCGCGACCCTGATCGGATTCACCGTCAACCACCGGTTCAGCCTGCCCGGGATGCCGGCCCCCTATGTCGTGGCCCAGGTCGCGATCGAGGAGGACCCCCGGGTCAGGCTGACCACCAACGCCGTCGAGTGCGACCCCGAGCAGCTCCACCTGGGCATGCGGATGGAGGTGGTCTTCCAGCAGGACGGCGGGGTGTGGCTGCCGCTGTTCCGGCCTGCGGCCGAACAGGGCGAGCCGGTCCCGCTGCCGGCGGACGAGGTGGCGCCGGATCAGTTCCGCAGCCGGGTGCGCCCGATGGCCACGCCGGACAAGTTCGAGGACAAGGTCGCCATCAGCGGCATCGGCAGCTCCGAGATCGGACGCCGGCTGATGGTCCCGCCGCTGTCGCTGACGGTGACCGCCTGCGAACGCGCGATCGCGGACGCCGGCCTGACCATCGACGACATCGACGGACTGGCCAGCTACCCGGGCGCCGGAGCCTTCGGCGGCTTCTCCGAAGGCGGCGTGACGGCCCTGGAGTCCGCCCTGGGCATCCGGCCCACCTGGTACAACGGCGGCGGCGAGACCTTCGGTCCGGGCGGCTCGGTGATCGCGGCGATGCTGGCGGTCGCCGGCGGCCTGGCCCGGCACGTGCTGTGCTTCCGGACCGTCTGGGAGGCCAGCTACAGCGAACTGCTGCGCCGCGGCAGCCTGGACCCCGGCGCCGCCGGCTCGGGGGACGCCGGCTGGCTGAAGCCGTTCGGCGCGGTGTCGGCCGCGCACACCCTGGCCCAGAACGCCCAGCGGCACTTCCACCAGTACGGGACCACCCGTGAGACGCTGGGCTGGATCGCGCTCAACCAGCGGGCGAACGCCGCGCTTAACCCCACCGCGGTCTACCGCGATCCGCTGACCATGGACGACTACCTGCAGGCCAGGACGGTCACCACCCCGTTCGGGCTCTACGACTGCGACGTGCCCTGCGACGGTGCCGTCGCCGTGATCGTCTCGGCCGTGGATGCGGCCCGTGACCTGGCCCGGGACCAGGCCAGGTCGCCGGTGCTGGTGGAGGCGGTCGGAACGCAGATCCTGGAGCGGCTCGAATGGGACCAGAGCACGCTGACCCATGAACCGCAGGTGCTCGGCCAGGCCGCCCACCTCTGGTCGCGCACCTCACTGCGTCCCTCCGACGTCGACGTGGCCGAGCTGTACGACGGATTCACCTTCAACTGCCTGTCCTGGATCGAGGCGCTGGGCTTCTGCGGGATCGGCGAGGGCAAGGACTTCCTGGACGGCGGCAAGAACATCGCCAGGGACGGCGTACTGCCGCTGAACACCCACGGCGGCCAGCTCTCGCACGGGCGCACCCACGGCCTGGGGCTGTTCGAGGAGGCGGTGGTCCAACTGCGCGGACAGGGCGGGCCGAGGCAGGTGGACGGCGCGCAGGTGGCCGTCGTCAGCACCGGCGGCCTGGCCACCAGCGGCGTGATCCTGCTCAGGGCGGACCGTTGACCGACAGCGGGTCAGCTCCGGTGCACCGCGTCGTCGACGTCGACGGCATCCCCATGTCCGCCCTGCAGTTGGAGGCGGCGCAGCCGCAGGCGGTGATCCTCGCCCTGCACGGCGGCGCGGTGACCTCGCGGTACTTCGACTACCCGGACCGGCCGCGGCAGTCGCTGCTGCGCACTGCCGCGGCGCTCGGGTTCACCGTGATCGCCCTGGACCGGCCCGGCTACGGCAGTTCCTACCAGCGCGGCGACGAGATGGGCGATCCCGCCCGCAGGGTCGACCTGGTGTACGCCGCGCTGGACCGGCTGCTGGACGGGCGTCCGCGCGGGGCCGGGGTGTTCGTGCTGGCGCACTCGATCGGCTGCGAGCTGGCGGCCCGGGTGGCCGCCGACGACCGCGGCAAGGATCTGCTGGGCGTGGAGCTGTCCGGCACCGGGACCCGGCACCACGAGGGCGCGGTGGAGATCATGGAGGGCTGGAAGCAGGACCGGTCCTGGCCGAGGAGGTCCGGCCGCGGTGTCCGCGACCTGATCTGGGAGCCGGCCCGGCTCTACCCGGACGAGGTCGTCGGCGGCTCCCGCATCATCTCCGCCGGTCCGCCGTACGAGGGCTATGTGGCGGAGCACTGGGCGGAGCAGTTCCCGGACGTCGCCGCCCGGGTGCGGATCCCGGTGCACTTCACCCTCGGCGAGTACGAGCGGGTCTGGCGCTCGGGCCCCGAGGCGCTGGCGGACATCGCGGCCCTGTTCACCGCCTCCCCCCGGGTGGTGGTCGAGGAGCAGGCGGAGGGCGGCCACAACCTGAGCATCGGGCTGACGGCCCTGGCGTACCACCTGAAGATCCTGTCGTTCGTCGAGGAGTGCATCCACAACGGGACGCTCGGCTGATCCGGCGTCAGTAACGCCGTCAGCCCTGCTCGGCGAACTTCTCCCAGGCGGACTGCCGGGCCACCCCCAGAGCGTCGCCGATTTTCGTCCAGGACACCCCACGGGCGCGCAGGCGGTCGACCCAGGTCTGCAGACTCGCGTCGACCTGGCCGCTGACGGATGCGATCCGGGGGAGCAGGCCGAGGATCTCCTCGACCGTCATGCTGTCGGCGATCGGAATCTCGGGCTGATCGCTGGGCTCGGCCGGCTCTTTGGCGGGCTGGGCCAGCAGTTCGTCGCACAGGCGCACGCACTCGTTGCAGATGTAGACACCGGGGCCGGCGATCACCTTGCTGACCTCGGCCTCCGGCTTGGCGCAGAAGGAACAGTGGATCATCCGATCGCCGAAGAGCTTGGCCGACATGGGCCGCCTCCATCCGTGAAGGTGCGTCAGGCTCACCCTGACGCCCGGGTCTTGAAAGTAGCGCGTCAGGCTGACCCTGACAAGCAAACCCCGCGAGAATCAGGTTTTCGTGCATGAGTATTGTGTTCTGAAAGATCAGAACATTATTCTCCGAGCATGTTGATGCAGGGCGCGCGATACATCAGTGGCACCTCGATCACCCTCGCCGACGGATGGAGCCTGGAACGGCTCACCCCGCCCAGCCGGCTCTTCGGTGCCAACGGTCTGCGCACCGGCCCCGACGGCCGCATCTACGTCGCGCAGGTGACCGGCAGTCAGATCAGCGCCCTGGACGTGGTGACCGGCCGGCTGGAGACCATCAGCGCCAAGGGCGGCGAGATCATCGCCCCCGACGACGTGGCCTTCGACTCCCAGGGCAACCTCTACGCCACCGAGGTCATGGACGGCCGGGTGAGCATGCGCGGCGCCGACGGCCGCACCCGGCTGCTGCGCGACGACCTGCCCAGCGCCAACGGCATCACCGTGCACCAGGACCGACTGTTCATCAACGAGTGCCGGGTCGGCGGGCGGCTGATGGAGCTGGACCCCAACGGCGGCGCGCCGCGCATCCTGCTGGAGAACATGGCGATGCCCAACGCCATGGAGGTCGGCCCCGACGGGATGCTCTACTACCCGGTGATGGGGACCAACGACATCTGGCGGATCCATCCGGACGGCGGCGAGCCCGAGCGGGTCGCCGGGGACCTCGGGGTCCCCGACTCGGTGAAGTTCGACGCCGAGGGCTTCATCGTCTCCACCCAGGTGGCCAGCGGCCAGGTGCTGCGGATCAACCCCCGCAACGGCGACCGCACCGTGCTGGCCGCGCTGACCCCCGGCCTGGACAACTGCACCTTCGTCGACGGCCGGCTGTTCGTCTCCAACTTCACCGGGGAGATCACCGAGATCCTCGGCGGGGGAGCGACCAGGACCACCCTGCCGGGCGGCTTCAACTGGCCGCTGGACATGACCGTGGGCGACGACGGCAACCTCTACGTCGCCGACGGCACCTACTTCTACCGGCTCCGCCCGGACGGCCAGGGCGGGCTGCAGACGCTGGGGATGCTGTTCACCCCCGGCTACCCGGGCTTCGTCCGCGGGGTGACCGCCGTCGGCGGCGGCGAGTTCATCGTCACCACCTCCGGCGGACAGGTCTCCCGGTACCGGCCGGCGAGCAACGAGAGCGAGGTACTGGCCGACGGCCTGGACCAGCTCTACGGCGTGGCGGTCGCCCCCGGCGGGGCCGTGGTGGCGGCGGAGTTCGGCACCGGACGGGTGCTGTCCGTCGGCTCCGGCCGGGTCGAGGTACTGGCCACCGGACTCAACCAGCCGCTGGGCGTGGCCTTCGCCCCCGACGGCGCATGCCTGGTCTCGGAGGCGGGCGGCGGAAGGATCGTCGCGGTCGCCGGCTCCGGAGCCTCCGGCGTCGACACGGTGGCGGACGGCCTGGAGAAGCCCCACGGGATCCTGGTCCGGGACGGAGTGCTGTACATCGTCGACGCCGGCACCAAGACGCTGGTCGGTGTCGATCTGGCGACCCGGACCCGGCAGACCATCGCCCGCGAGCTTCCGGTGGGCGCCCCGCCCGGGGTGACCCCCAAACCACTGCGCGGACTGCCGCCGTTCTCCGGACCGCAGGGACCCTTCTCCGGCATCGCGGCCGGCCCCGACGGCACCCTCTACCTCTCCGCCGACGCCGAAGGCAGCGTCATGGCGCTGCGACTGCGGGAGAGTTGAGGCATCGTCATGAGCAACGACCTGCTCAGTCTGGACGGACGCATCGTCATCGTGTCGGGTGCGGGCGGCGGTGGCATCGGCACCACCGTGGCCGCCATGGCCGCCCGCGCCGGGGCGACCGTGATCGCGGTGAGCCGCTCCAAGGAGAACCTGGAGACGCACGTCGCACCGCTGGCAGCGCAGGGCCTGCCGGTCGTGCCGATCGCCGCCGACGCCTCCACCGACGAGGGCATCGCGACCGTGATGGAGCAGGTCGCACGGACCGAGGGGGACCTGTACGGGCTGGTCAACGTGGCCGGCGGGGCCGCCCCCTCGACCTGGATGCCGTCCACCCGGGTGACCCGGGCGGACTGGCGCGAGCTGTTCACCCAGAACCTGGAGACGATGTTCTTCATGAGCCAGGCGGTCGCCGCGCAGCTCAAGTCGCAGCGCCGGCCGGGGTCGATCGTCTCGATCTCCTCCATCAGCGGCATGAACTCGGCGCCGCTGCACATCGGTTACGGCACGGCGAAGGCGGCGCTGGTGGCGGCGACCCGCACCATGGCCGTCGAACTGGCCGGCGACGGCATCCGGGTGAACGCCGTCGCGCCGGGCGTGACCGAGACCCCGGCCTCGGCCACCTACGTCGACCAGGACGCCGAACGCGACCGCCGCGCCATCGCCATGGGGCGACGGGGCCGCCCCGAGGAGCAGGCGGGAGCAGTGCTGTTCCTGCTGTCCGAGCTGTCGAGCTACATCACCGGGCAGACCCTGCTGGTCGACGGCGGTCTCAACCTCAAATGGACCCATCTGGCCGCCGACAACACCTCCCTGTTCCTCAAGGACGAGTCGTTCCGCGCCGCCATAACGCGCTGACGCGCGAGTTGGAGAATGTGATGAGCACTCAGGAACCTACAGAACCGCTGTCGGAGCCCCTCACCATCGGCGTCGAGGCCTACGTCTCCGAGGAGTACGCCCGGGCCGAGCGGGACAAGTTGTGGGGCAGGGTCTGGCAGCAGGTCGGCCGGGTCGAGGAGCTCCCCAGGGTGGGCGACTACCTCAGCTACGACATCCTCGACGACTCGATCATCGTCGTGCGCACCTCGGCGGACACCATCCGCGCCTACTACAACGTCTGCTCGCACCGGGGGCGTCCGCTGGTCGACACCCCACCGGGAGCCAGGGACACTCGCGGCCGCCGCAGGATGTTCGTCTGCGGGTTCCACGGGTGGCGGTACAACCTGGAGGGCGAATGCACCCGGGTGGCCCTGGGGGAGGACTGGCCGTGCGGGCTGAACGAGCAGAACACCCGGCTGGCCGAGGTCAGACTGGACACCTGGGGCGGCTGGATCTGGATCAACCTGGACCCGGAGTGCGAACCGCTGCGCGACTACCTCGAACCCGCGGCCACCCTGCTCGACCCCTTCCGGCTGCAGAACATGCGGTACCGCTGGCGCCGCTGGCTGGTCTTCGACTGCAACTGGAAGACCGCCCTGGAGGCCTTCATGGAGACCTACCACGTGCAGCAGACCCACCCGGAGTTCATGACCTACGGCAGCTTCCTCGGCTGGTCCCGGGCCCAGGGCAAGCACAGCAACATCGGCTACGACGCCCCCAAGGGCCTGGACGAGAACCAGGCCAAGCTGCGCCTCGGCACCGGCGGCGACCCCCGGGTGTCCACGGCCGACCTGCAGAACTTCACCTGGGAGAACGCCAACACCAACACCACCCGGACACTGGTGGACGCGGCCAACCGGCTGGTCGACGAACTGCCCGAGGGAACGCCGGCAGACCAGGTGCTGCGGCACTGGCTGGACTCGGCCCGCCGCGACGACGCGGCGCGCGGCGTGGTCTGGCCCACCGTCGCCCCCGAGGCCGTCGGAAAGAGCGGCACGGCCTGGCAGATCTTCCCCAACTTCCAGATCGGCCACGCCCTGAACAACATGCTCTGCTACGGCGCCCGACCCTACGGCTACGACCCGAACAAGTGCATCTTCGAGGCAGCCGTCTACGAGCTGTACCCGGAGGGCCAGGAGCCGCAGACGGAGTGGGAGTTCACCCCGGTGGGCGACCCGGCCTGGCGCACCGTGCTGCCACAGGACTTCTCCAACATGGCCGCGGTCCAGAAGGGCATGAAGGCGCGCGGCTTCACCGGCCCCAAGCCCAACCCCTACCGCGAGCGCAGCATCGTGAACCTGCACCACAACCTGGCCCGCTACATGGGCACCGGCGCACCGCGCGACCTCACCTGACGCCTGGCACCTGACACCTGGCACCTGACACCTGGCGCCTGACACCTGGCACCTGACGAACCGACAGCCCGAGCCGAGGAATCCGCATGCCGAAATGCGCACCGACACCGACCCCCGAGATCGACCACGCGGCCCTCAGGACGAAGTACCTGTTCGAGCGGGACAAGCGGATCCGCCCCGAAGGGCAGCAGCAGTACCTGGTGGCCGAGGGCGAGTTCGAGGAGTACTACGAGAGCGACCCGTACACCCCGGTCGTGCCCCGCCCCCCGATCTCGGAGTCGATCGACGTGGCCGTCCTCGGCGGCGGATTCTCGGGCCTGCTCGCGGCGGCCCGGGTCAAGCAGAGCGGCGTCTCCAGCCTCCGGGTCATCGAGCAGGCCGGCGACTTCGGCGGCGCCTGGTACTGGAACCGCTACCCCGGCATCCAGTGCGACGTGGACAGTACCTGCTACCTCCCGCTGCTCGAAGAGGTCGGCTACATCCCGAAGCAGAAGTACGCGATGGGGGACGAGGTCTTCGAGTACTGCCAGCGCATCGGCAAGCACTTCGACCTCTACGACAACGCGGTCTTCAGCACCCTGATCCGCTCGATGGAGTGGGATCAGGAGATCAACCGCTGGCGGATCGGCACCAACCGCGGCGACGAGATCCTGGCCCGCTTCGTCATCATGTGCCAGGGGCCGTTCAACCGCCCGAAGCTCCCCGGGATCCCCGGGATCACGGACTTCCAGGGGCACACCTTCCACTCGGCGCGCTGGGACTACGAGTACACCGGCGGCGACATCAACGGCGGGCTGGACCGGCTCGCCGGCAAGCGCATCGCCGTCATCGGCACGGGTGCCAGCGGTGTCCAGATCATTCCGCACATCGCCCGCACCGCCGAGCACCTCTACGTCTTCCAGCGGACGCCGTCGTACATCGACGAGCGCGGCGACGTGCCCACCGATCCCGAGTGGGTCAAGACCCTGAAGCCGGGCTGGCAGAAGGAGATCCAGCGCAACTTCCACACAGCGGCCTTCGAGGCCTTCGGCCCGGGCCAGCCGGACCTGGTCTGCGACGGCTGGACCGAGGTCAGCCGCAACCTGGCCGCGCACCTGGACGCCACCGACGGCTGGGCCGCGCTGGCGGACCCCGAGACGTTCATGGAACTGAGGGAGCTTCAGGACTACCGCGCGATGCAGCGGCTGCGCGACCGCATCGACGAGATCGTCGACGACCCCGCGACGGCGGAGGCGCTCAAGCCCTACTACCGCTTCCTCTGCAAGCGGCCGTGCATGAGCGACCAGTACCTGCCTACGTTCAACCGCTCCAACGTCACCCTCGTCGACGTCTCGGGCACCAAGGGCGTCGAGCGCATCACCGCGAAGGGCATCGTCGCTGACGGCGTCGAGCACGAGGTCGACTGCATCGTCTTCGCCAGCGGCTTCGAGATCACCACCGACCTGGACCGTCGCCTCGGCATCCAGCCGTACACCGGCCGCGACGGCCTCTCGCTCTACCAGCACTGGGCCGACGGCTACCGCACCCTGCACGGCACCATGAGCCACGGCTTCCCCAACCAGTTCTACACCGGCTACATCCAGGGCGGCGTGACCGCGAGCACCACCGCGATGTTCGAGCAGCAGGCCGACCACATCGCCTACATCATCAAGGAGACCCTGGCCCGCGGCGCCACGTCCGTGGAGCCCACCGCGGAGGCCCAGGAGAAGTGGTGCACGACCGTCAGGGAGAGCGCGGTCGACAACACCAACTTCCAGCGGGAGTGCACGCCCGGCTACTACAACAACGAGGGCGAGCAGCAGATCCGGTCGCACCTGGGCGACCCCTACTGGCCCGGCTTCTACGTCCTGGAGGACCTGTTGCAGGCCTGGCGCGACTCGGGCGAGATGGCCGGCCTGGTACTGGAGGGAACCCCCGATGCCTGAGCTGGGATTCGACGACCGGGTGGCCGTGGTCACCGGAGCCGGCCGGGGGCTGGGACGCGCCTACGCCCTGCTGCTCGCCTCCAAGGGGGCCAAGGTCGTCGTCGACGACCCGGGCTTCGACCTGAGCGGCAAGGGCGCCGACAGCGGTCCCGCGGAGGAGGTGGTCCGGGAGATCAAGGCCGCCGGGGGCGAAGCGGTCGCCTGCACCGAGTCCGTGGCGACGGCCGAGGGCGGGCAGGCGATCGTCCAGTCGGCGCTCGACAGCTACGGCCGGATCGACATCCTGATCCACAACGCCGGGAACGTCCGGCGGGCGCCGCTGGCACAGATGTCGTACGAGGACTTCGACGCGGTCCTGGACGTCCATCTGCGGGGCGCCTTCCACGTGGTCCGGCCGGCGTTTCCGGTGATGTGCGAGGCGGGTTACGGCCGGGTGGTGCTGACCTCGTCGATCGGCGGACTGTACGGCAACCACGAGGTCGCCGGGTACAGCGCCGCCAAGGCGGGAGTGATCGGTCTGTCCCATGTGGTCGCGCTGGAGGGGGCGGAGCACGGGGTGAGGAGCAACGTCATCGCCCCCGGTGCGCTGACCAGGCTGGCCGAGGGGATCGACACCTCGGCGTACCCGCCGATGGGCCCGGAACTGACGGCACCGGCCGTGGGCTGGCTGGCCCACGAGTCCTGCTCGATCAGCGGGGAACTGCTGGTGACCATGGCCGGCCGGGTGGCCAGGGCCTTCGTGGCCGAGACGGTCGGGGTGTACCAGCCGTCCTGGACGATCGACCAGGTCGCTGAGCAGATCGCCACCATCCGCGACACCGCCGACCCCTGGATCCTGCCGGTCGTCCCCTCGGGCTTCGTCGACCACATCGGCAACAGCTTCGCGATCGCAATGAAGGGCGGCAACTAGCATGCCGGTCAAGGTCTTTGAACGCATTCTGGACTTGTTCGAAGCAGAGGGCATCAACACCCTCTTCGGGATTCCCGATCCGAACTTCGTCCACATGTTCCACCTCGCCGAGGAGCGCGGCTGGAACGTGATCGCCCCGCACCACGAGGAGTCCGCCGGCTTCATGGCCGAAGCGGTGTCGCGGATGACCGGCAGGCCCGCGGTGTGCATCGGCACGCTGGGCCCGGGCGTCGCCAACCTGGCCGGCGCCATGATGTGCGCCAAGGTCGAGAACTCGCCGGTGGTCTTCCTGGGCGGCCAGCGCGCCCGCATCACCGAACAGCGGGTCCGCCGCGGCCGCATCCAGTTCGTCAGCCAGGCCGCCCTGTTCGAGCCCTCGGTCAAGTACTGCGCCAGCATCGAGTACGCGGACCAGACCGACGAGATCATCCGTGAGGGCCTGCGCAAGGCCCTGTCCGGAACACCGGGCCCGGTCTACATCGAATACCCCTCCCAGGTGATCCAGCAGGAGCTGGAGGTACCTCCGGCGCTGCCGCCCCGGTCCTACCGCCTGGTGGACCAGACCGCAGGACCGGACCGGATCGCCGAGGCGGTGCGCTACATCGGCGCGGCCGAGCGGCCGATCCTGCTGGTCGGCCACGGCGTGCACACCGCCCGGGCCGGTGCGTCGGTCAAGGCGTTGGCCGATCTGATGGCCTGTCCGGTCATCCAGACCTCGGGCGGCACCTCGTACATCGAGGGGCTGGAGGACCGTACCTTCCCCTACGGATTCTCGGCGGCGGCCATCGACGCGGTGGTGACGTCCGACCTGTGCCTGGCCATCGGCACCGAGCTCGGTGAGCCGGTCCACTACGGCAAGGGCCGGCACTGGGTGGCGAACGAGGCCAACCGCAGGTGGATCCTGGTCGAGCAGGACCCGCAGGCCATCGGCGTCAACCGCTCGGTCGACGTCCCGCTGGTGGGCGACCTGCGCGCGGTCGTCCCGCAGCTGGTCGAGGCGCTCAAGGACACGCCGCGCAGCCCCGCTCCCGGCCTCGACGGCTGGATCCAGCAGGATGCGGCCCAGCTGGCGGAACTGGCGGAGACGGCTCCCTCCGGGATGTCGCCGGTGCATCCCGCACGCCTGATCGTCGAGGCGACCAAGGTCTTCCCCAGGGAGGGCATCATGGTGCGCGACGGCGGTGCCACCACGATCTTCGGCTGGACCTACTCCCAGGCCAAGCCCCATGACGTGATGTGGAACCAGAACTTCGGCCACCTGGGCACCGGGCTGCCGTACGCGATCGGCGCCTCGGTGGCCGAGGGCCGCAGACGTCCGCTGATGCTCATCACCGGGGACTCCTCGTTCCAGTTCCACATCGCCGAACTGGAGACGGCCGCGCGGCTGAGCCTGCCGCTGGTGTGCGTGGTGGCCGTCGACTACGCCTGGGGCCTGGAGGTGGGCGTCTACAAGCGCACCTTCGGCCAGGGGTCGCTGGAGACCGGCACGCACTGGAGCACCAGGACGCGGCTGGACAAGGTCGCCGAGGGCTTCGGCTGCTACGGCGAGTACGTCGAAACGGACGAGGAGATCGGCCCTGCCATCAAGCGTGCCTACGCCAGCGGCCGGCCCGGCGTCATCCACGTCGCGGTCGACCCTAAGGCGAACTCGGAGGAGATGCCGAGCTATGACGAGTTCCGGACCTGGTACGCGGAGGGGACGCAGTGATGCGTGAATACGGTCAGTTCTACATCGGCGGCCGGTGGATCGATCCGGTGCAGCCGCGGACCCTGGACGTGGTGAACCCCGCGACCGAGGAGGTCTGCGGCCGGGTGGCGGTCGGCTCGGCCGCCGACGTGGACCGGGCGGTCGCAGCCGCCCGGGCGGCCTTCCCCGGCTGGTCGGCGACCAGCGTCAAGGAGCGGCTGGAGGTGCTCCAGAACATCCTGGACGTGTACCAGAACCGGGCCGGGGACCTCGCCGCCGCGCTGACCGAGGAGATGGGCGCGCCGAGCGCGCTCGCCCACGGCTTCCAGGTCGGGCTCGGGGTCGGACACCTGACCACGGCGATCGAGGTGCTCCGGGACTTCACCTTCGAGGAGCAGCGCGGCGCGACACTGATCGTCAAGGAGGCGATAGGCGTCTGCGGCCTGATCACGCCGTGGAACTGGCCGATGAACCAGATCGCGGTGAAGCTCTTCCCCGCGCTGGCGACCGGTTGCACCGTGGTGCTCAAGCCCTCGGAGCAGTCGCCCTTCACCGGGCAGGTCTTCGCCGAGATCCTGGACGCCGCGGGCGTCCCCGCCGGGGTGTTCAACCTGGTCCAGGGCGACGGTCCGAGCGTGGGGGTGCCGCTCTCGGTGCATCCCGACGTCGACATGATCTCGTTCACCGGCTCGACCCGGGCCGGCATCGAGATCGCCAGGAACGCGGCGCCCAGCGTCAAGCGGGTGACCCAGGAACTGGGCGGCAAGAGCCCGAACATCATCCTGGACGACCAGGACTTCGCCGAGAACGTCGGCAAGGGCGTCACCACCATGATGGGCAACTCCGGGCAGACCTGCAGTGCGCCCTCGCGGATGCTGGTGCCCGCCGCGCGGATGGAGGAGGCCGTGGAAGCGGCGCGCGAGGCCGTGTCCCAGGTGACCGTGGGCGACCCCAACGGTGACTTCGTAATGGGCCCGGTGGTCTCGGGAGCCCAGTTCGACAAGATCCAGGCACTGATCCAGAAGGGCATCGACGAGGGCGCCACCCTGGTGTCCGGCGGCACCGGACGCCCGGACGGCCTTCCGCGGGGCTATTACGTGAAGCCCACCGTCTTCGCCGAGGTGACCAGTGACATGACCATCGCCCGCGAGGAGATCTTCGGCCCGGTGGTCACCATCCACGGCTACGACAGCGTGGACCATGCCGTCGAGATCGCCAACGACACCGAGTACGGCCTGGCCGGGTATGTGGCGGGGGCCGACCTCGACCAGGCCCGGGCCGTCGCCCGTCGCATCCGGGCGGGATATGTCGCGATCAACGACGGATTCGACTTCAACTGCCCCTTCGGCGGCTACAAGAAGAGCGGCAACGGGCGCGAGTGGGGCGAGTTCGGCTTCCACGACTACCTGGAGATCAAGGGAATCCTCGGCTACGCGCCCGACGAAGCCAACGGGTAGACCATGGGTTCTCTTGCAGGCAGGGTCGCGGTGGTCACCGGCGCCAGCCGGGGCGTGGGAAAAGGAATCGCCCTGGCCCTCGCGGAACAGGGTGCGACCGTCTACGTCACCGGACGGACCGTCACCCCTGGCTCCCACCCGCTGCCCGGCACCGTCGGCGAGACGGCCCTGGAGGTGGACCGCCGGGGCGGGCAGGGCATCGCCGTCCAGGTGGACCACGCGGACGACGAGCAGGTCGCGGCGCTCTTCGACCGGGTCGAGCGGGAGCAGGGCCGACTCGACATCCTGGTCAACAACGCCTTCTCGCTGCCCGAGGACCTGACCGAGCCTCAACCCTTCTGGCAGAAGCCGCTCTCCAACTGGGAGATGGTCGATGTCGGGGTGCGCTCCAACTTCGTCGCGGCCTGGCATGCGGCACGGATCATGGCCCCGGCGAAGTCCGGCCTGATCGTCGCCACCTCCGGGTATGTGGGGGTCACCTACACCTACGGTGTCGTCTTCGGCATCTGCAAGTCCGCCGTGGACCGGATGGCCCGCGACATGGCGGTGGAGCTGGAGCCGTACGGAGTGACCTCGCTGTCGATGTGGCTGGGTCTGACCTTCACCGAGCGGGCGGAGCGCAACCTGCGGCGCGATCCCGCCATGACGGCACGGACGGTGACCAACCCTCAGGTCGGCTCGACGGTCGAGTTCCCGGGCCGGGTCATCGCCGCGCTCGCCGCGGACCCGCAGTTGATCCGCCGCTCCGGCGGAACCTGGATCGCCGCCGAACTCGCCCAGGACTACGGCGTCACCGACGTCGACGGACAGACCCCACCGTCCCTGCGCGCGCAACGCGGCTCACCGATCTGGCCGCCCGTCCGAGCGCCGAACCCAACGCATCCGGAGAAGAAGACATGACCACGACCGAGGACAGACTGGACCGGGTCGGGCAGCTGCTCGACCGCCAGGACATCACCGACTGCCTGACCCGCTTCAGCCGGGGCATGGACCGCTTCGACCGGGACCTGTTCCTCTCGGCCTTCCATGACGACGCGGTGATCGCCGCCGGGGAGTTCGTCGGCGGGGCGGCCGCACTCTACGACTGGGCCATCGTGCTCCACGAGCGGGGACAGGTGTCCACGCACCACAATCTGCTGAACAACACCTGCGACATCGACGGCGACGTCGCCCACACCGAGACCTACTACCTGTTCGTCGGGCGCAACCGGGACGAGTCCAACTGGATCGCCGGCGGCCGCTACATCGACCGGCTGGAGCGCCGCGACGGGCAGTGGCGGATCGTCCTGCGCACCAACGCCATCGAGTGGTCGGGCCTGGTCCCCACCCTGCCCATCCCGTTCGCGGACGTGCCCGGTATCGACCTCAACGGCGTCCCCTCGCGCAGCACCGAGGACCCCTCCTACCAGCGCCCGCTGACCAACAAGCGGGAGATGTCATGAGTGCCGACTCCGCCGACTCCGCCGATCTGGACGGCCTCATCGCCCGCGAGCGGATCCGCGACTGCCTGGCCCGCCTCAGCCGCGGCGAGGACCGCCGCGACGCGGACCTGATCAGCGCCGGCTACTGGCCCGACGCCACCGACGACCACGGCATCTTCCTCGGCACCTTCAAGGAGTACCTGGCCTGGGTCGTCCCCGGCGCGCCGACCATCCCGGTCACCCTGCACACCCTGGGCCAGAGCCTGATCCAGTTGCAGGGCACAACAGCTGTGGTCGAGACCCATGTAACGGCCTACCACCGCATCACCATCGGCGACCAGGACACCGACATCGTCCTCGGCGGCCGCTACCTGGACCGGATGGAGGAACGCGACGGCGAGTGGCGCATCATCCACCGCACCATGCTCTACGACTGGCTCAAGGACTTCGGCCCGTCGGTCGACTGGTCCCAGGGCCTCCTCGGCATGCCTTTCCTCACCGACCACTCCGTCGGCACGGCCCAGGACGACCACAGCGAGACGTTCTTCGAGCGGGGCTGACCGGCGGGCCGCGCGGTCAGAACCAGTGCAGGCAGTGCGGGGGGCGGTCGGCGTGGAAGAGGGTGTCGGCGAGGGTGGCCGCAGCCGGGTGGTGGGCCCGGATGTGTCCGGCACGTACGAGCCTGCTGGGAGCGGTGCCGCCGAGGTAGACCGAGCCCAGGTCGCTCACGTCGAGTGACAGGTCGGGCTCGCGGTCCGTCGGGACGCACTCGGCCTTGCCGTCGCGGACGGTCAGCAGGTAGCGGTCGTGCTCGCCGAGGAACGGGTCGTCGACGTCGAGGACGAGCTCGCCGTCCGTGGACCAGCCGCGCGCGGTCAGGGCACGCGGGACGTCGAGCAGCCGGACCCAGAGCCAGTCGGTGTCACCGCTGACCTCGGCGGCGCGGAAGTCCGCGAGTTGCCAGCGCAGCGGGTGCTCGGGCGGGACGTGCTTGAACACGACCTGGGTGACCAGGTCGTGTCCGAGCAGGAACCGGGCCAGGGCGGTGGAGGCGGCGTCGTCGGTGGCGATGGTCTCGTCGACCGTCAGGGTGCGGGACTCGTCGAGCGAGTAGCTGGCGTACCCGTCCGGGACGCCGTCGGCGTCCCGGTGCACGGCGACGTGGCGCGGCGCCGGGGAGACGGGGGGCTGCCCCGCGCCCAAGTCCCACCAGTGGTGCGGCCGGGACAACGCGCCGGGCTGTGCACGCCGGTACCGGTCGTAGACCTCTTCCAGGATCTCGCCGCACTCGGCACGCCGCAGAAGCTCGACAGAGCCGGTCGCCGGGGCGTCGTCCGCCGATCCGCGCGCCCGGGGGAGGGCGAGGGCGGCCTTGTGGCGCGGCACCGTCAGCCTCTGGGTGTAGGTCGCCGGTCCGTAGCCGAACCTGCGGTAGATCACGGCCTCGGAGGCCAGCAGCACGGAGAGGAACTCCCCTCGGGCCCGCAGGTCGGTGAGCTGATGCCGCATCATCGCGCTGAGCACGCCCTGGCGTCGGTGCGAGGGCAGGACGCCGACGGCGGTCACCCCGGCGGCGGGGACGACGGTCTCACCGGGCAGGGTGAGTTCGAAGGAGTACGCGCCGGCGGTGCCGACCGGCCGCCCGTCCGCGGTAACCGCGAGCAGGTTGCGGTCCATTTCGAGCGCCGCCCACGAGACCCCGCGGCCATCGCTCGTGGCCTCCCTGAACTGCCCGAACGCGGCCTTGATCGTGTCGACGAAGACGTCGAGGTCCTGGTCGGTCGTGGGACGGATCTCCATGGCTGCTGCTGCCCTCCCGGCGTGCGGACACCACACCCCGTGGTGTCCCGCCACAGTGCAGCGTCGACCTGTCGCCAGGTCAAACGAATTACGCCCGGGCCCGCAGCCGGTCGGTGTGGCCGGCTACCGGCGACCGGCGGCACGGCACACTCGAGTGAGTGTCAGATCTCGGTGAGCAGCAGCGCCGTGTTGTGGCCGCCGAATCCGATGGCCTGGCAGAGAGCCGACCGCACGTGGTGGGGTCGGAGCCCGCCGCTGAGGGGGATGACGGGCAGGGCGGGGTCCGGGGTGAAGGGGTCGGGAAGGGTGAAGGTCTCGGACCGGGTCATGCCGAGGATCGCCAGTGCCGCGCTGATGGCTCCGGAGGCTCCGAAGGCGTGGCCGATGTAGGGCTTTGCCGTGGTGACCGGGACGTCCGGTCCGAGGACGGCGGCGATGGCACGGGCCTCGGCGGCGTCGCCGGCCGGGGTGCCGGTGCCGTGGGCGTGGACCAGGTCGATCTGCTCGGGGACCGCCTCGGCATCGTGGAGCGCCGCCCTGATCGCGGCGGCGAGTCCGGCGCCGGCGGGTTCGGGCATCAGCGGATGGTGCGCGTCGGCCGTGGAGCCGAAGCCGGCGACGCGGGCCAGCGGTCGGGCGCCGCGGGCCCGGGCGTGATCGGGGCGTTCGAGGACCAGGATCGCTGCTCCTTCGGCGGGCACGAATCCGGCGCGGTCCGGGGAGAAGGGCCGACAGATGCCGTCGGGCGCCAGGACGTTGATCTGTCCGAGTCCGGCTATGCACAACGGGGTGAGCGCGGAGTCCGCGCCGCCCGTCAGGACGAGGTCGCAGGCACCGGAACGCAGGAACGCGGCTGCCACGCCGATCGCGGTGAGGCCGGAGGCCGAGGCTGACGCGGTGACCAGGCAGGGGCCGCGGGCACCGAAGGTCAGGGCGAGGATGCCTGCGACCATGTTCGGCATCGACTTGGGCAGCAGGTAGGGGGAGACGAAGCGGCTGCCCGAGGCATCCAGTTCGTGCTGCTGCTCGGTGATGGTGGTGACGCCCCCGAACGCGGTGCCGCATACGACGCCGACTCGGTCCCCCGTCCAGTGCGCCGGGTCCAGTCCGGCGTCGGCGAGGGCTTCCGTGGCGGCGACCAGGGCCAGTTGGGTGAATCGGTCGTGGCGCCACGACTCCGCCGTGCCCAGGGCCTGCTCCACCAGGCCGTGCGGGACCCGGTGGGTGTACGGCCATGGCAGACGTGTGAGCGTCGGATCGGCGACCGGGGCCGGGTTGGCGCCGGCAGCGGCGGCCGCCCAGGCTGCCGCCGTTCCGAGCCCGGCACGGGTGGCCATGCCGAGGCCGGTGACCAGGGGCCCGTCCGTCGAGGTCACAGGTCCTCGCCACGGTTGAGGGCGTCGGCGGCCCGACCGAGCGTGGTCTGCGGGTCGTAGGCATCGCGCCACAGGTCGAAACCGTAGGCGTCGCAGATCGTCATGCGGATCTCCTCGATGTCCAGGGAGTCCAGCTTGAAGGACTCGAAGGTGGCGTCGGGGAGCAGGAGTGCCAGGGGTATCCGGAACCTGGTGTGCAGCAGGGTGGTGAGGTGGTGGAGTGCTTCGCCGGGCTGGGTGGTGCTGTTCACGTCTCTCTCCTACTCGCGCCCGAGGGGGTCTTCCGGAGGGCCGGGGCTCGGCCAGCTGATGGCGGCGGAGCCCCAGGTGAGGCCGCCGCCGAAGGCGGTGATGACGACCTTGTCGCCGGGTCGGAGCAGGCCGCGTTCCCAGGTCCGGGCCAGCAGCAGGGGGATGGAGGCGCCGGCGGTGTTCCCGACCTGCTCGATGTTGGACAGCAGCCGGTCCTCGGGGAGGTCCAGCCGACGGGCGACGGCTGTGGCGATCCGGTGGTTCGCCTGGTGCGGGAGCAGCCGGGCGACGTCGTCCAGGGACCAGCCGGCGCTGTCCAGGACGTTGCGGGTGGACTGGCACATCCGGCGTACCGCGTGCTGGAAGACCTCTCCGCCGACCACATGGACGTGGTCGTCGCGGGGGTCGGACCCGACCGGCGGCCGGGCAGAGCGGGAGCGTTGTCGGGAGCCGCCGTTGGGGACCAGGATCAGGTCCTTGCGCGTGCCGTCACTGCCCAGGTCGAAGGGGCCCACTGCGCCCGGCTCGCCGGCCCGGCCGGCTCGCAGGACCACCGCTCCGGCGCCGTCTCCGAAGAGGATCGCGGTGGTGCGGTCGTTCGGATCGACGAGGGTGGTGTAGGTGTCGGCTCCGATCAGCAGTACCCGGGTTGCGACGCCGGCGCGTACCAGCGACGCGGAGACGGCCAGCCCGTAGACGAATCCGCTGCACACCGCCCCGATGTCGAAGGCGGCGACCGGTCCGAGGCCGAGCCGGGCCGCGACGTCGGGTGCCGTGGCCGGGCTGATGTGGTCGGGGGTGGAGGTCGCGAGGACCACGGCGTCCACGGTGCCGCCTCCGGCCGAGGCCAGTGCCTGGCGACCGGCTTCGACGGCGAGGTCGGAGGTGGCACCGCCGGGTGCGACGCGGTGCCGCTGGGCGATCCCCGTGCGCTGCCTGATCCACTCGTCGGAGGTGTCCAGTCTGGTCGCCAACTCGTGGTTGGTGACCACGGGTTCGGGGAGGTGTCCGCCGAATCCGCACAGGACCGGGCTGGGCCCGCACGGCTCCACGATGCGAGGGGGGCTGGGCTGCACTGACCGTTCCTCTCCTGGTCGTTGTGGTGGGGGAGGGGCCTCAGGTCGCGGGCGGGGGCAGGGCCAGGCCGGTCACCAGGCGGTCGAGGAAGGTGTCGTCGAAGGGGATCGGCTCCATTCCGCAGGCGGCCAGTGTCCGCCAGGTGGCGCTGGAGTCGTAGCCGGGCGGGAGGTGCGAGTCGTCGACGGGGACGAGGTAGCGACCGACCCCGTGCAGTGCGGCCAGTGGGGCCACCCCGGGGTCGTCCGCGTGCTTTGTGACGCGGCGCCACCACTCGTCGGGCTGCACCGTTTCCAGGGCGTGTCCGGCTCGGCGGAGCGCGTCGAACAGTGCGTCCAGGCTGAGGGGTTGGGGGTGCGCGAGGTGGTGGGCGCGAGCCGTCCCGGGGACCGGGGCGTCCTGGTCCAGGAGGCGGACGAAGGCCCGGGCGACCACGTCCACCCGTTCCGCCGGAACACCGGGGCAGCCGGCGGGTGCGGCGCCGAGCGCCGTGGCGGCCCACAGGAGCGGGATGAACAGGTCCGAGGTGAAGGTGCGGCCGGTGCGGGAGTGGCCGGTGACGAAGGCAGGGCGGTGGATCGCGACGGGCAGTCCCAGTTCCGTGGCCGCGCGGGTCCAGGCGACCTCGGCCGCTGCCTTGCTGCGCGGGTAGCCGAGGGGGCCCGAGGTCTGCTCGCTGGCGCGGGTGTGCTCGTCGACCGTGGACAGCCCGAGGCGGCGGGCATCGAGCAGGGCGCCGGCTGTGGACATGTGGTGGACGACGGGTGGCCGACCCGTCAGTTGGATGCGGCGCCGGGCCAGGGCGATCAACTGCTGCACTCCGCCCACGTTGCTGGGGGCGAGAACGTCGTACGGTGCGGTGAGGTCGATGTGGGCGGCGAAGTGCACGATCACTTCCGCGTTCTCGGCGAGTGCGTCGAATTCAGGCCCGCTGAGGCCGAGACGGGGCCGGGTGACATCGGCCGGCAGTGCGGTGAGCCGTGCCCCGGTGTGCGGGGGCGGGTCGTCCAGGCGTGCGAGCCTGCGCACCGCCCGGGTTCGGGCCGCGACCTGGGTGTCGGCCCGCACCAGGCAGTGAACGGTGGCGGCGGTGTGCGTGAGCAGTTCGGCACAGGTGTGGCTGCCGAGGCTGCCGGTCACCCCGGTCAGGAGGACGGATCTGATGCCGTGCGGTCGGCCGGCCCCCGGGGTGCCGGTCATGCCGCCGGGTCCAGGGCAGTTGCAGTTCGGGCGGTGAGCTGCGCGGCCAGGGCGCGCAGCCCGTCCGCCTTGAGGAACTGCGGCACGGTGGCGGCGTATCCGAACTCCCTGCGCAACCTGGCTCCGAGTTCGGCGGCCAGCAGCGAGTCGACGCCGATCTGGTTGAGCGGGGTGTCGGGGTCCACCTCGGACTCGGGCAGGCCGAGGACCCGGGCCAACTGTCCCACCAGCCACGCCTCCAGGACGGCCGGTTCCGGGCCCCGGGGTGTGGCGGCGGCTTCGGGCCGGGGCTCCTCGTCCCTTGGACTCGGTACGGGTACGGGTACGTCGTGCGCCCGTACTGCCCGGGCGGTTCTGGCGTGTCCGGAGAGCAGTTCGCGCAGCAGCGGCGCCTCCGCATCCCGGGGGGAGGAGGCCACGTAGGCGTCCCAGTCCGCCGGGAAGTGCAGCAGGGGGCCGTCGGTGGCGTTCAGCATGCGGTCGAACAGGGCGGGGGCATCGGCGGGGCGCAGCGGCCGGAAGCTCTCCGGGCGCACGTCGTGGCCGGAGCGTTCGCTGAGCCGGTGGGCCATGCCGGTCTCGGACCAGTAGCCCCAGTTGACGACGGTGGCAGGCAGTCCGGCGCCGTTCCGGTGGGCGGCGAGGGCGTCCAGGAAGGCGTTCCCCGCGGCGTAGGCGCCGAGTCGGCTGCCGAGGCCGAGGCCGCTGAGCAGTGACATGGCGGACGAGAACAGGATGAAGAAGTCGAGGTCCCGGGCGCGGTCGGGGTCGGCGAACAGCCGGTGCAGGACCCATCCGCCGGCCACCTTCGGAGCCATGGCGCGGGCGAGGTCCTGTTCGGTCATGGTGAGCAGCGATGCCGGCTCCAGGACGAGCGCGGAGTGCACGACGCCCGCGATCGGCGGGGCGCCGCGCTCGGTCCGACGGTCCATCAGTTCGGTCATGGCCCGTTCGTCGGCGACGTCGACGGTCGCGTACTCCACCTGGGCGCCGGCCTGCCGCAGCCGGTCGAGGACCGCCTGCCGTTCGCTGCCGGGCCGGGCCGGGGTGCGGCCGGTGAGCAGCAGGTGGCGGGCGCCGCGGGCGATGAGCCAGCCGGCGACCAGCGCGCCGACGCCGGACAGGCCGCCGACGACCAGATAGCCGGCGTCGGAGCGGATGCCTGCGGGGCGCACCGGTGCCGCGAGGGGTGTGCCGGTGCTGTCCGCGGTGTCGGCAGTGTCCGCAGTGTCCGCGGATCGGGGAAGGGCGAGGACGAGCTTGCCCACATGCCCGGACCTGGCCATGAGCTCCATGGCCTGGGCGACGTCCTGCGCCGGGAACACCTGGACCCGTGGCGGTCCCAGCTCCCCGCGGTCCAGCAGGTCGACCACCTCGCGCAGCACGTTGCCCAGGTAGCCGGGGCTCTGCGCATGGGCGGCGTCGATGTTCACCTGGTGGTAGGAGCGGCAGGGAGCGAAGACGTCCATCGGCAGCGGACGGCCCTTGAGCACGTCGGTCACTGCGACGTCGACGTAGCGCCCGAATGCCGACAGGAGACGGAAGTTCGCCTCGACGGCCGCTCCGGCCAGGGTGTTCACGATGACGTCCACGCCTTCTCCGCCGGGCCCGCGGAGTTCTTCGGCGAAGGCGGTGGTACGTGAGTCGGCGACCTTCGTGGCGCCGAGCTTGAGCAGCAGATCCCGCTTGGCCTCGGTGCCTGCGGTGGCGTACACCGTGGCACCGCGCCACAGGGCGATCTCCAGGGCGGCGAGGCCGAAGCCGCCTGAAGCGGTGTGGATGAGTACGGTCTCGCCCGCCTCGATCCGGGCGGCGTGGACCAGCGCCAGGTACGCGGTGGCGTAGCCGGCACCGACGGCGGCGGCCTCGGCGCGGCTGAGCCCGGCGGGCCGGGGCACCACACAGCTCGCGGCGGTGACCACGGTCGAGCGCATGGCCGGCCGCGCGAAGGCGAGCACCTCGTCGCCCGGTGCCAGGCCGTGCACTTCCGATCCGACCCGGGTGATGGTGCCCGCGCAGTCTCCCAGCAGCGCCATGTCCTCCGCATCTGCAGCTGCCGGGTCCGCCTCCGGCGGGTCCAGCGCGCCCATCGTTCCGAGCACGTCGTGGAAGTTCAGGCTGGCGTGGCTCACCGCGATCTCCACCTCACCGGGGCCCGGCGCGGGCAGTGGCGGCACCGGTGCGAGCCGGGCCGAGCCGATGACGTCCCTGGCGATCACGGCGAACTGTGCCCTCAGGGGCGGCGTGGGCGCGGCGGGGACGGTGAGCCGGGGCGCGTAGCGGCGCCCCGCACGCAGGGCGATCCGGTCCTCCGGCCCCGGGGCCGGCAGCAGCGCGGACAGGTCCGCGGCCTGCGCGGCATCCGGGGCAGTGGAGTCCAGGTCCACCAGTACCAGCGGACAGCTTGCGACCTCCCGCCGCAGTGCGGGGGCCAACCCCCACAGGGCGGCCTGCCAGGGCGCGGGGACCGGCTCCGCCGCGTGCACCGCCTGGGCGCCCCGGGTCAGGGCGAACATCTTGGGTGTCACCGGAAGCTGCACGGCCTTCAGCGCCCGGGCCAGTGGCAGCAGCGCGGCGCAGGCATCGGCGGCGACCCACTGGATCTCGCGCGATGAGGCCCGGGTGTCGGTGCTGCTGCCAAGGGCTCCCAGGTGCACGATCCCTGCGAGCGGCGCGGTGCGCGAAGCCTCCTTCAGGACGCGGGTCAGCTGGTCCCCGTCGTTCAGGTCCGCGCGGAAACGACCTGGCCGCTCCAAGGCGTAGCCGGTGGCGGTGCGAACCGTGGACACGGTGGCACCGGCCTCGGACAGCCTGCGTTCCAGCGCGCGGTCCAGTGCCGTGCCGCCGTGCACGAGCAGCCAGTGCCCGGGAGCCGCCGGGCCCGGGACCGGCGGAACCCCGGCTTCCAGCTCCCGCCACACCAGGCTCAGCCCACGGTCGGCAGCTGCCCTGGGTTCGACTGCCGGGACGGCAGGCTCCAGGCGTGCCGCGCGTACCCCGTCCACCTCGGCGACGACCACGAGCTCGCCGCCCTCCGAACTGCGGGCCAGCAGGACGACGTCCGCGCACAGCGGGCCGTCGTGACGGTCCGTGGGGTCGGCGGACCGTGCCCAGGCCCAGAGTTCGCCCTGGGGTACCGGGCGCAGCAGGTGCAGGCGGTCGACACCGAGCAGCACGAAGCCGCGACCTGGCCGACCGTCGGACCGGTCGGCGGCGGCCGTCGCGGCCGCCAGTTGGAAACAGCCGTCCAGGGTGGCGGGGTGGATGGCGAAGCCGTCCGCCGCGGGGGAGGCGTGCAGCCGGGCCAGCACCTCACCGTCGCCGCGCCACAGTTCGGCCAGGCAGCGGAAGGCGCCTTGCCAGTCGTTGCCCGCCCGGCTGTGTTCGCGGTAGAAGGCAGAGCCCGCCTGCCAGTCGGGGCAGCGGTCCTGTACCTCCTGCAGTGACTTCGGAGCGGCGGTTCCGGGAGCGGAGGCCGGTGCCAGGTGCAGGTCGGCTGCGACGGTCCAGCCGCTCGCTCCGCCCGCCCGGCTCTCGATCTCCAGCCGGTCACCCGCTACCGCGGGCCGGGCCCGGAGCTGGAGATCCCAGGGGCCGTCGTCGTCGAGGACCAGCAGCTCCCGCAACTGCACATCGTGCAGGGCCCGACCTCCGGCGGTGGCGAGCGCGAGTTCGAGGAAGGCGGCTGCCGGAACCACGGGGCGGTCGGCGACCCGGTGGTCGAGCAGGAATCCGTAGCGTTCCTCGTCCAGCGGGACGGTCCGGACATCGGAGCCGGCGGTCACGTTCATGGCAGGTTCCTCCGTGGCGCTGGCGGCCTTCCGAGCAGCCTCGGGTTCGAGGGTTCGTGGTGCATCGGCGGGTGTCTCGCCCACCGGTGGCCACGGGTAGTCGGCGGCCTGGTGCCAGTGGTGGGACCGTTGCCACGGGTAGTGCGGCAGCGCGGGGCGCGGGCCGAGAGCCGCTCCGGTCACCCGCCCCCAGTCCGGGTCGTACCCGGCGGCGTACAGACTGCCCAACGACCGGTACAGATGCGTGAGTTCATCGCGGTCACGGCGCAGCGACCCCAGGACCAGGCGTCCCTCGGCCCGCAGGGCCTGGGCGAGCACCGGGTGCGCGGACACCTGCAGGAAGACCGTCCGGTCCGCCTGCTCGCCCCCGCCGAGGCAGGCCACTGCGGCCGACAGCCGCACGGGTTCACGCAGATTGCGCCACCAGTAGTCCCGGTCGAGGTCGGTGCCGGGCAGCGCTGTTGCGGTGACCGTGGAGACGAACGGGACCCGGGTCTCCGTAGGAGCCAGGTCGGCCAGCTCCTTCATGAGCGGCTTGCGCACCGGGTCGACGCTGGCGCTGTGGGCTGCGTACCCGACCGGAACCCGCAGACAGGAGATCCCCAGCCGCTCGCAGCCCGCCACGATCCGCTCGATCTGCGCCGGCCCGCCCGCCAGCACGCACGATCCGTCGCTCTCCTCGACTGCGACCTGCGCCCGGGCCCCCAGTTTCTCCAGCAGCCACGGCACGTCGGTGTGCGGCCGGGCGAGCCAGCACAGGGCGCCGGGCCGGGCCAGACCGTCGACGAGCCGGGCGCGTACGCAGCTGATCCGGCCCGACTGCTCCAGGGTCAGGGCCCCGGCGGCGTAGGCGGCGCACAGCTCGCCCTGACTCTGACCGAGTACCGCGTCGGGCTCGACGCCCCAGGAGCGCCACAACTCGGTGAGCGAGACACCCATCGCCCACAGAGCGGGCTGGACCTTCGTGGTCCGTGTCAGCCAACTGCCGTCCTCGTCGCGCAACGCGTCGAGCAGCGACCAGCCGCCGTGCTCACGGATGACCTGATGGCACGCCTCCAGGGTCTCGCCGAACACGGCCTCCTGCCCGAGGAGTCGGCGTCCCATGCCGGGCCACTGAGTGCCCTGGCCGGGAAAGACGAATGCGATGCGCGGCGCGGACCGGCTGCCGCCGGGTGGTGAGCAGAACGAACCCGGTGCCTCCTCCGCACTGTTGTCCTCGCCTTGCGCGTACCGGCGCAGGGCGGTGGCCAGACCGGTCGTCGAGGAGGCCGTCACGGCGAGCCGGTGCCGCCCGTGGTCGCGCCCGGTCGCAGCGGCAGCGCACACTTCGGCAGTCCCGGGTGCGTCGGACCCTTCGAGCGCCTGCGCGTAGCGCGCGGCCAGGTCGGTGACGGCCTGCTGCGAGCGGGCCGCCAGTGGCAGGAGGAACGGGCCCTGCTCCCGGTCGACCGTCGGTCCGTCCGGTGCGGGAGGGGCTTCGGCCAGCACCAGGTGGACGGTGGTGCCGGACACTCCGAAGCTGCTCACCCCCGCCAGGAGCGGCCGTTCCGTCCGGGCCGGGAGGGGCGTCGGGGAGGTGGGGATCAGCAGCGGACCGGAGGCCCAGTCGATCTCCGGATTCGGCTGGTCCAACCGCAGGACCCCGGGGAACATGCGCCGCTCCAGGCAGAGGACGGCCTTGATCAGGCCGACCACCCCGGCAGCGGCCTCGGCATGACCGACCCAGGTCTTCGCCGATCCGACCAGGCACCGCTCACGCTCACCTCGGCCCGGCCCCAACACCTTTTCCAGAGCCAGCAGTTCGATCGGATCGCCGACCAGGGTCCCGGTTCCGTGCGCCTCCACGAATGCCACGTCGGCGGGAGTGACTCCGGCCGCCCGGTAGGCGTTGCGCAGCATCGCCTCCTGGCTGTCCACGGTGGGGGTCGCCATGCCGGCCGCGCTGCTCAGCCCGCCGCTGCCCACCGCGCCGCCCAGGATCACCGCCCGCACCCGATCGCCGTCGGCCACGGCCCGGGCCAGTGGTTTCAGGAGTACGACGCCCACTGCTTCGGACCGGACGAATCCGTCGGCGTCCGCGTCACCGAACTTGCACCGCCCGTCCGGGCTCAGCGCGCCGGAGCGGCCGAAGGCGACCGAAGTGAACGGGGAGAGCAGAAGGTTGCTTCCGCCGGCGAAGGCACTGTCGCACTCGCCCAGACGCAGCGACTGGCAGGCGAGATGGATCGCGGCAAGCGAGGAGGCACAGGCCGCGTCCACGACCAGTGACGGTCCGCGCAGGTCGAAGGCGTAGCTGATCCTGCCGTGCGCCGCATAGTGCGCGGTGCCCAGTTCGGCGTGCAGGTCGAGGCTCTCCAGGTCCCGCTCCTGACGGAGCCGGTACTCGTTGTCGCTGGTGCTGACGAACACTCCGGTGCTGCTGCCCGCGAGCGTGCCCATCGGTACACCGGCGTCCTCTGCGGCCTCGTACGCGACCTCCAGGAGCAGCCGCTGCTGCGGGTCCATGCGCTGGGCCTCGCGTGGCGAGATGCCGAAGAACCGCGCGTCGAACAGGTCGATCCGGTCGAGGAACCCGCCCCGTCGGGTGGGGACCCTTCCCGGCGTCTGCGGCACCGGGTGGTGCAGTTCGCGCAGCCAGGGCCGGTCGGACGGCGCCTCGGTCACCGCGTCCCGGCCCTCGACGAGCAACTGCCAGAACCCGCTCACACCGAGGGCACCCGGGAATCGGCCACTCATGCCGATGACGGCGACGGCGGTGGCGGGGTAGTCGGTGCGGGGATGATGGAGAGGGGAGTCGGCAGTAGGGCGGGGGCTGTCCACGATGGGACTCCACTTCGTCGTACACCGGCGGAACCGGCCCAGTGCTGTGCAGGAGTGCCTGAGCCACCTCGACGTCCGTGCGTCCAGCTGAGGCGTTCCCGATCAGGCTGCCGCCCCAGGTCCTGACCTAGGCTCAGTTCACGCCGACACAACCCGTGTTCACTCCCGCGCGACCCCTGAGCACTCAGATACTGCCGCGGGGTTCTCCGTGAAACGCTGCGGTCAGCGCGAAGCTTCCAGGCCGGTCATCGCCGTGTCGATGACGTCACTCAGGACCTCTCGGGAGCGGATCAGGTCACCGATCATCCGGTCGATGCGGTCGCGCTCTGCGGCGAGCTCGTCCACCAGCTGAGCTGTGGCGATCTCGCTGGGGCCACCGTCGGCGTCGCGCATGCACGGAAGCAGGTGAGCGATCTTCTTGCTGTTCAGCCCTGCGGCGTACAGGGCTTGGATGCGGATGACCCGGTCCACGGCCCACTCGCCGAAGTCCCGCTGACCACCCGGAGTGCGTTCCGCGCGCAGCAGTCCCTGGGTCTCGTAGTAGCGCAGTGACCGCTCGCTGACTCCGCTGCGCCGGGCCAGTTCACCGATCCGCATCGCTCACCTCTCGGGCTTGAACTTCACACCTGTGTCAGGTTCTACCGTACCGGCATGACAAACACACCAGCGGAATCCCGACTCTTCGAGCCCACCTCCCTGGGCGCCCTGTACCTGCCCAACCGGCTGGTGATGGCGCCGATGACCCGCAACAGGGCCGACGTCGACGGCGTCCCGCAAGCGGTCATGGCAACCTACTACGCCCAGCGGGCCTCCGCAGGCCTGATCATCGCCGAGGCCTCCACGCCGAACGCGATCGGGCAGACCTACCCCAACATCACCGCGATCTACAACCAGGCTCATGTCGCCGGATGGCGGCGCGTCACCGACACGGTGTCTGCCGCGGGAGGCCGGATGTTCCTGCAGCTGCAACACGGTGGCCGGGTCGGCCACCCCGACACCAGCGGCCTGACGCCGGTCGCGCCCTCGCCCGTCCCATTGCCGGAAACCATCTTCACCCCGGCAGGACACCAGAACGCGGTCGTCCCGCGGGAGATGACGATCGACGAGATCCGCACCACCGTGGCCGACTTCGCCGCCGCCGCCCGTTACGCCGTCGACGCGGGCTTTGCCGGCGTCGAGGTGCACGCCGCCAACGGCTACCTCCTGCACCAGTTCCTGGCGCAGGGCACCAACCACCGCACCGACGCCTACGGCGGCTCCGCTGCCGACCGCATCCGGTTCCCGGTCGAGGTCGTCCAGGCCGTAGCCGACGCGATCGGCCCGGAGCGCGTCGGCGTGCGGATCGCGCCCGGGATCACCGTCAACGGCATCCAGGAAGGCGACACCGAGGAGATCTACCCCGCGCTCATTGCTGCCCTGACCGACGCTGGACTCGCTTACCTGCACGTGGTCTTCGCCGATCCGGACCTGCCCCTCTTCCAGGAGATCCGAAAGACCTGGTCGGGCACACTGATCGCCAACCCGGTCCTCGGCTGGGGCCAGCCCCTGCCCGCTGACGGCGGAAGGAGCGAAGGCGAGCGACTCCTCGCCGCAGGAGCCGACCTGATCTCCCTGGGCCGCTCCTTCCTTGCCAACCCCGACCTGGTGGAACGACTGCGCATCGGTGCGCCTGTCAACCAGGTCAGGGACGAAGGCCTGATGTACTCGGGCGGCGAGACCGGCTACACCGACTATCCGGCGCTGGCCCCAACTGAACACGCGGCACGGACGGCGTGAGCGGTCCTGCCTCAGGCGGGCGTGGCCGGCTGCCGGTCCGCGGAGGCGGCCACGTACCGGGCGGCGGTGCGGTGCAGGTGGCGGAGGAGGATCTCCTGGTCGTTGAGGGGGAAGTGGGTGACCACGCGTGACTGGAGCATGGTCTGGGTGGCTTCGAGGGTGTTGCAGTCCTGGAGGGCGAACTCCTTGAAGGTGACCGCGGCCAGCTCCTGGCGCACGCGGTCGCGGGCGGTGCGGGCCGGGACGAAGTAGAGGGTGCCCTCGAAGGTGTGGCGGTTGTAGGCGGTCGGCCAGTAGTGGTAGGTGAGGTACCAGCCGGGGGCCCAGACCACCATCATGAAGTTGGGGAAGAAGACGAACGAGTCGATGCCCCAGGCCTTGTGGCCGGAGGGGTTCAGCCCCGGCGGCAGCGGGTCGAGGCCGGGGATGTCGGGGCGGTCCCAGGGGCCGAAGTTGCCGCTGCGCAGGACCCGTTCGATGGGCTTGACCATGTTCAGGTCCTTCGGCGGTGCCATGCCGCCCCAGGACGACACCATGCCGTGCGGGCCGTCGAGTTGGTAGTGGAGGGCCTCGAATCCGTAGCTGGAGAGCTTGCGTGACTCATTGCCCACGTACTGCTTCGCGTGCAGCACGGGCGCGTGGTAGAACTCCGCGAAGGCGTCCATGTACAGCTTCCAGTTGCTGCCGATGTCGGCCCGGTACCGGAAGACCTCCGTCATCCGGTCGAACGGATAGCCCTCCAGGCCGGCGGCGAGCGTGCCGAGGTACGTGGCCAGGGGTTCGGCGTCGTCGTCGAGGTTGACGAAGACGAAGCCCTCCCAGACCTCGCAGCGGATCGGGACGGGGCCGGTCGGGCCGCCCCCGCGGAACGCGCGAAGTGTGCCGTCCGCCGCGTCGCGGAGGAGCTCCGCCGAGGTGCCGACGGCAGCGATCTCCTTGGTGAAGTGGCCGCCGCCCGGCTCCGGTACCTGCTCGACGCGGCCGACGTTCAGCCAGGTCCGCTCGAAGACCGCCTTGCGTTCGAGTTCGTAGTACTCGGGCGAGATGGAGTCCTCGTAGGACATCGGGGCTGTGCCGAGCTCGGGGTAGTGCTCGGTCCAGCTGCCCTCGGCAGGCTTCGCGAAATGAGGCATCGTCAAATCCCTTCTCCACCCGCTCTGATGGCTCATCAAAAACCATACGATGGCGTCTGGTTACGGTCAATCGGTCTGACCTGCTGTCTTGACCGGAACCAGACGGGACCGTACATTTTTGGGAATGGAGTCCAAGGCGGGCAGTGAGCGTTCCCGGGCCGGGCGACCGACGTCGGTGGAGGCCGCCCAACTGACCGAGCGGCTCCGACGGGCCGCCGTCGACACCTTCCTGCAGTACGGGTACGACGGCACCACCATGGAGGCGGTGGCGCAGGCCGCAGGCGTCACCAAGAGCACCCTGTACGGCCGTTACGCCGACAAGCGGACGCTCTTCCTGGCGGTGAGCGCCTGGGCGCTGACCCGCCAGGAGCGCGACGAGCGGGTGCTGGAGCCGTTGCCCGAGGACCTCGCCGGCAGCCTGACCGTGATCGCGCGGTCGATCCTGGCGCGCTCGGTCGACCCCGACATCGTGCGGCTGAGCCGGATGGCGATCGCCGAGTCGGAGCGCTTCCCCGAGTTCGCGGCGAGCTCACAGGCCGTCACCTGGTCCCCGCGGATCCAGGTGATCATGGATCTGCTGGACCGTCATGAGCGTGCAGGGGCAGTGGTCGTCGGCGACGTCGAGATGGCGGCCGAGCAGTTCTTCGCCATGGTCGGCGCCATGCCGGCCTGGCTGGCGGCCTACGGCATCTACCGCACGCCCGAGGTCGAGGAACAGCACATCCAGCATGCCGTCGGACTGTTCCTGAACGGCGTGCTGGCCCGGAAGGACTCGGACCGACGTCCGGAGAAGGGGTGAAGATGGCCGGGACACTGGTCGGCAGGGTCGCCGTGGTCACGGGCGGAGCATCGGGAATCGGGCGGGCCTGTGCGCAGCGCCTGGCCCGTGACGGTGCCGACGTGGCGGTACTGGACCTCGACGCGGACGCCGCCGAGGGTGTGGCCGCGGAGATCGTGGCCGAGGGCGGCTCGGCACTGGCCCTCGGCGTCGACGTGGCGGACCGTCAGAGCATCGACCGCGCGGTCAAGGAGGTGCACGAGCGGTTCGGCCCGGTCGCCGTGCTGGTGAACTCGGCGGGCAAGGAGGGCGCCAAGCGCTTCCTCGACATCACCGAGGAGGCCTGGAACAACCTGCTGGCGGTCAATCTGACCGGCACCTTCCACTGCTGCCAGGCGGTGGTGCCGGACATGGTCGAGGCGGGCTGGGGCCGGATCGTCAACATCTCCTCGTCCAGCGCGCACAGCGGCCAGCCGTTCATGACCCACTACGTCGCCTCCAAGGCGGGCGTCATCGGCTTCACCAAGGCCCTCGCGCTCGAACTCGGCCCGTCCGGCATCACCGTCAACACCATCCCGCCCGGCTTCGTCGACACACCGATGCTGCGCCGCAACGAGAAGCTGGGCCGTTTCGTCCAGAGCATGGACCACCACATCGCGCAGACCCCGGTGCGGCGGCCCGGCCGCCCCGAGGACATCGCCGCCGCCTGCGCCTTCCTCGCCTCGGAGGAGGCCGGCTACATCACCGGACAGGTCTTCGGAGTCAATGGCGGCCGCAACACCTGACGTATCGCCGAGTCGAGGGGCCGTCAGCGGCCCTTCCACTGCGGGGGGCGCTTCTCGGCGAAGGCCCTGGGACCCTCCTGGGCGTCCTCGCTGTTGTAGCAGAGCTCGGAGGCGTGCCTGGCCGCCTTCAGGGCCGCCGAGCGGCCCATCTCGGTGGCGAGCATCACCGTCTCCCGGGCGGCGCGCACCGACAGCGGTGCGCCCGCCAGGATGTCGCGAGCGAGGTCGAGGGCGGTGTCCATAAGTGTCTCCGGATCGGAGACACGATTGACCAGACCGATCTCGTAGGCCCGCTGGGCGGTGATCGGCCTACCGGTGAGCAGGATCTCCATCATGATCCGCTGCGGGATCATATGGATCAGCGGCGAGGCCCACGGTGAGCTCCGGCCGACCTTGACCTCGGAGACGGCGAAGGTCGCACTGGTGCTGGCCACGCACAGGTCGCAGGCCTGGGCCAGCATCCAGCCGCCGGCGAACGCGGCGCCGTTGACGGCCGCGATGGTGGGCTTGGACAACTCGACGGTGTCGTAGGGGAGCGGGAACATGTCGCGGGGCGGCTCGCGCAGTCCGGTCTCCACCATCTCCTTGAGATCCCCGCCGGCGCAGAACGCCCGGTCCCCCGCTCCGGTGAGGACGGCGACGCGCAGCCGGTCGTCGCGCTCGAAGCGGTCCCAGGCGGCGAACAGGCCCTCGCGGACGTCCCGGGCCAGGCAGTTGCGGGTCTCCGGCCGGTTCAGGGTGATGACGGCGATGCCGTCGTCACGGGCATCGAAGAGTACGGCGTCGCTCATCAGAAACCCCTCTGCTGAATGGTGTGGGCCTCGCGCGCCAACTCCTCCTGGAAGGCGGGGTGGGCGATGGAGATCAGCCGGCGGGTGCGCTCGGCCAGGGTCCGGCCCTTGAGCTCGGCCGAGCCGAACTCGGTGACGATGACGTCGACGTCACTGCGTGCGGTGGTGACCGGCCCCGACAGTCGGGCGGTGATCCGGCTGATCGTGCCGCCCTTGGCGGTGGCGGGCAGGGCGATGACGGCGTGCCCGCCCGGCGAGCGGGCGCCGGCGCGGACGAAGTCCACCTGGCCGCCGGTGCCGCCGAGGTAGGCCGAACCGCTCTGCTCGGCGTTCACCTGGCCGGTCAGGTCCACCTCCAGCGCCGAGTTGACGGTGACCAGGCGGTCCAGCTGCGCGAGCACAGCCGCGTCGTGGGTGTAGCCGGTGGTGCACATGCGCAGCTGCGGATTGCGGTGGGCGAAGTCGTACAGCCGCCTGGTGCCGATCAGGGCGCCGCTGATCGCGATCCCGGTGTCGATGCGTTTGCGGGCGTTGGTGACCACCCCGGCCCGGACCAGATCGACCAGGGCGTCGCCGACCATGCCCGAGTGCACGCCGAGGTCCCTGCGGTCGTGCAGGAGCCGGAGGACGGCGTCCGGCACCGCGCCGATCCCGGTCTGCAGGACCGAGCCGTCCTCGATGTAGGCCGCAACGTGCTTGGCTATCGCCTCGTCGGTCGCGCCGATCCTCGCGGGCGTCACCTCGGTCGGCGGGCGGGAGACCAGCACGGCGCAGTCGATCCTGGCCGCAGGCAGCAGTTCTCCGTAGGTGAAGGGCACTTGGTCGTTCACCTCGGCGACCACGACACGTGCCTTGGCGACGGCCGCCTGCACATGGTCGCTGGTGAGGCCGAAGCTGTGGTCGCCGTCCGCATTGGCCGGGCTGACCTGCACGAACGCCGCATCGCAGCCGAGCGTCCCGGCTTCGATCATCGGTCCGATCTGACTCACATGACAGGGGATCACCCCGAGCCGGTGCTCCTTGGCCAGTGCGCGCAACGCGCCGATCGCGCCCATGCTGTACACGCTGATGCCGTCCATGGCCGACGGGGTGAGCAGTCCGGAGAAGCTGGTGGCGATGAAGGCGGCGAGTCCGCCGATGTCGCGGCCCTGCTCGCTCAACGCCTGGACCAGCGTGGTCGGTTCACCGCAGGCCTGACCCATGACGATGCGGTCGCCGGGACGCAGGAACTCGCCGAGATCCAGGTCGCGGGCATCGGCGACGACCCTCATCCGCGTCCCGCCGATGCCAACAGCGCCTGGGCCCGGGCCAGATGGGGACGGTCGAGCATGGCGCCCCGGTGCCCGATAGCCCCGACGCCGGGATGGGCGGCGAAGAGATCGACGATCTCCTGGGCCGCGGCCAGTTCCTCCTCGTCGGGGGTGAAGGCCGCGTTGATCACGTCGACCTGGGCGGGGTGGATGGCCAGCATGCCGCGGAAGCCGTCGCGGCGTACCTTCTCGGCGCGCCGGCGCAGTCCCTCCAGATCCCGGAAGTCGCCTTGGATGGTGTCCACGGCCGCCACCCCGGCCGCTGCCGCACCCAACAGGCAGAGGGTTCGGGCCAGTTCGTAGGTGAAGCCGTAGCTGCCGTCGGCATTGCGGTTCTCGGCGGCACCCACGGCGTCGGCGAGGTCCTCCGCGCCCCAGGTCATGGCGACCACCCGGGGTGCACCCCGGTAGCTGCCGGTGGTGAACATGGCTTCGGCAGTCTCGGTGACCAGGACGACGACCTTGGTCGATCCCTGCTCGATGCCGGCGGAGACCTCCAGCGCGGAGAGGTAGTGGTCCAGGAGTTCGACGTCGGTGCGACCGCGTGACTTGGGGAGCATGATGCCCCCGGGGCGTGCCGGGATCACCGCTGCCAGGTCCGCCAGTGTGTGCGGGCCGTCCAGGGGATTGACCCGCACCCACAGCCGGCTTCGGTCGGCTGGCGGCTGCCCCGCGAGGAAGGCCGCGATCATCGCCCGGGCCTTGGGCTTCCCGTCCTCGGTCACCGCGTCCTCCAGGTCGAGGACGACGATGTCCGCCGTGCCTGCGGCGGCCTTCTCCATCTTCCGCTCGCTGTCGCCGGGGGCGAACAGCCAGGAGCGCGCACTGAAGGGCGCATTGGTGCTGGTCATCGTTGCTCCATCTCCGCCGCGATCTCCTCGGTGTGGGCGCCCAGTCCGGGTGCGGGGCCGGCGACCCGTCCGGGGGTGCGTGAGAACCAGGTCGGGATACCGGGGAAGCGCACCGGTCCGTTCGGGCTGTCGACCGTCTCGAAGAATCCGACGTCGTTCAGGTGCGGATTGTCGAACAGTTCGTCAAGTGTGCGGACCGGGGCGGCGGGTATGTCCAACGACCGCAGCAGGTCCAGCCAGTCCTTGGTCGTACGCTCCAGGAAGGTCTCCGCCAGCAGGGCGTAGACGGTGTCGATCCGGCGGGCCCGCAGTTCGAGGGTGGCGAAGTGCTCGCCGGCCCAGGCCGGTCGGACGGCGTCGACGAACGCGGTCCACTGCTTGTCGTTGTAGACCAGCGCGGCGACCAGACCGTCCTTGGTCCGGTAGGGCCTGCGGTTGGGCGCCACCGCGCGGGGGTAGACCGCGGGGCCCAGGGGCGGGCTGAACATCGCGCCGTTGGCGTGTTCGACCAGCATGAACGAGGCCATCGTCTCGAACATGGCGACCTCGACCTCCTGCCCCTCGCCGGTCCGCTCGCGGTGGAAGAGCGCCATCGCGGTGGCGTACACGGCCGTCAGTCCGGCCACCTTGTCCGCCATGATGGTGCCGACATAGCCGGGCTCACCGGTCAACTGCCGCTGTACGGAAGGCAGTCCGCACTCCGCCTGGATGGTGTCGTCGTAGGCGGTGAGGTCGGCGTCCCGGCCCCGGCGGCCGTAGCCGTAGCAGTTGGTGTAGACGACCGACGGGTTGACGGCGGCCACTTCGTCGTAGGCGAAGCCGAGTTCGGCGATCGCCCGGGCGCGCATGGAGTGGATGAAGACGTCGCAGCCCCTGATGAGTCCCCGCAGTGTCTCCTTGCCATCCTCGGAGCGCAGATCCAGGACGGCACTGCGCTTGCCCCGGTTCACATTGACGAAGACACCGCTCATGCCCGGTTCCGGCCCCACCGAGATGTGACGGGTGTTGTCGCCGGCCGGGGGCTCGATCTTGATCACGTCCGCCCCCATGTCGGCCAGGATCTGGGTGCAGTACGGACCCATGACCATGGCCGTCAGATCGACGACGCGCACCCCGGTGAGCGGACCTGTGTGTTCCATGCGGCTGGGCCTCTTGCTATCCTCTATATCTTAGTAATCTTTAGGATGACTATGCGAGGGGCGTGCGCCGATGTCAACGGCCCAGGCAGGTCCGGAAGTTGATCTCGATCTCGGTCCCGGGGCGGCCGCGCTCCGTATCCGCCTGCGTGCCCTGCTCGCCCAGGAGCTGCCCCCCGACTGGGTCGCGCCGTTCTCCCTCGCGCCGGACGTCCGGGCCGTCGTCGCCCGGGTCTGCCGGCGCCTCGCGGACGAGGGCCTGCTCACGCTGAGCTGGCCGGTCGAGTACGGCGGCGGGGGAGCGGACCTGTGGCAGCAGACCGTGCTGCGCGAGGAGATGTGGGCCCACTTCGAGCCGCGCGGTCCGCAGTACATGGGACTCAACTGGGTCGGCCCGGTGCTGATGGAGGTCGGCACCGCCGAGCAGCGCGCCAGGCACCTGCCCGGGATCTCCTCGGGCACGGCCGTCTGGTGCCAGGGGTTCAGCGAACCGGAGGCGGGCACCGACCTCGGCTCGCTGAAGCTCGCCGCACGCCGCGACGGCGAGGCGTGGGTGCTCGACGGCCAGAAGATCTGGACCTCCTACGCCGGCCTGGCGCAGTGGTGCTTTCTGGCCGCCAGGACGTCGCGGACGGAGAACAAGCACGACGGCATCACCATCTTCCTGGTGCCGATGGACAGTCCGGGGATCACCGTGGTCCCGATCGACTCGATGATGGGCGAACAGCACCTCAACGAGGTCTTCTTCGACTCCGTGCGGGTGGGCGACGAGGCGGTGCTCGGCGAGGTCGGGCGGGGCTGGGACGTGATGGGCCTGGTGCTCAAACACGAACGCATCGGCATCCCGAGATACGCGCGCGACGACCGGGTGCTCTGCGAACTGGCCGGCCATCAAGGGCTCGACGAAGCGACGGCCGCCGCCGAATACGTCCGCGCGCTGGTTCACACCCGGGTGGCCCGACTGCTCAGCTATCGCGCCGTCGCCCTCAGCGAGGCCGGCCGGCTGACCCAGCAGGTGGCCTCGCTGGCCCGGCTGGCCTCGATCCAACTGGACCAGGAGGTGGCCGAGTTGGCGGCCGACGTTTGCGGGGCCGAGGGGCTGACGCCCGATCCGGGACGGGGACTGCTCGGCCAGGTCGAGGACGTGCTGCGCTACTCGCGGTCGGCGACCATCGCGTCCGGAACGATCGAGGTGCAGCGCCTGGTGGTCGCTCGCGCCGCGCTGGAGGGGGCGGACCGTGCGTCGTGAGTGGCCGAAGAGCGCCAGGGCCTATGCGGAGACCGTGTCCGACGTGCTCGGCTCCCTGGGCGGGGTCGAGGCGGCCCGACGGGCCGAGGCCGAACCCACCTACCGGGTGGAGACGGTCCGCCCTCGGCTGGACGCTATCGGTGCGCTCGCGCTCGACCCCTGGGGGGACGAGGAGGAGTCGGCGGCCGCTGCCCTGGCCGTGCGCGAGGTCGGCCGGGTGGTCCTGCCCTGGCCGCTGGTGCACGTCCTGGCCGTGCCGCCGTCCGCCCGCGCGGACTGCGGCGGGGTCCACCTGGTGCTGGGGGAGTGCACCGCGCTGGACCATGCCGATGTGCTGCCGGACGCGATCGCCGTGGACCTGCGCGAACAGCGGGTGTTCTCGGTCACCGTGGAGCGGCGCAGGCAGGCCCCGCTCGACCCGTTCGGGTGCGAGGTACGCCTCGTCGACAGCGGGCTGGGCCCGTTGGCGACCGACGCGTCCGCAATGCACCTGCTGCTCGACGCGTTCTGGGTCGGCGGCGCCCTGGCCGGGGCCGCCGACCTGGCGCTGCGTCATGCCCGGGAGCGGCGCCAGTTCGGCGTGCCCATCGGACGGTTCGGCGAGATCCGCTGGCGGATCGCCGACCTGGTCCTGGCCCGGGACAGCCTGGACGAGCTGGCCCGCTACACCTGGTGGCTGCTGCGGGTCGGCCGCGCCGGCCCCGCCGACCTGCTGGCGCTGCGGCTGCAGATGCTGGAGTCGGCCCGGACCGTCCTCGCCAACGCCCACCAGATCCTCGGCGCGATGGGACTGTGCGAGGAACACGACCTCGCCGTCATCGACCGCCACCTGCAACCCACGCTGCGTCGACCGGTCGGACAACTCGGAACCACGACCCTGCTCGCCGACCGGATCCGACGCGACGGCTTCGACGCTCTGTTCCCGGTACCGCCGAGCCCGATCCGGCCGAGATGCTGACGGAGCGTTCGTGATGCGGAATGCTGGGGCCATGAGCGAAGACTCCGAGCGGCTGGCGAAAGCTCTTATCGAGCTCCGGGAGGCCGAGGGCCTCTCGGTGACGGAGCTCGCACTCCGCACCACGTTGAGCGTGGCGACCATCAAGGTCCACGAGAGTGACCTCGGACGCCTTCCCACCCCCTTTGCGGCCCGCCGTTTCGAGGAAGTCCTTGACTGGGCACCGGGCAGCATCCCAACCCTGCCGCAGGAGCCGACGGATCCCGAGCCTCCGCCGGACTCCGGCGCTGTCACGGGATAGACCACCGCGCCATCCCGGAAGACGGTCTTCCGAGGTCAGTCGCGCCGGGGCGGGCGTGGGGGCATCTCGAAGCCGGTGACGATGACGGCGTTGGTGTCGGCTGCGGCCTGCCGCAGTGGTCTGGCCTTCGCGTACTCGGGCGACTCGTACCAGGCGCGGGCCGCCTCCACCGAGTCGAATTCGAGGACGACCGTCCGGTCGCCGTGCCAGCTGCCTTCGAGCAGCTGGGGCTGTCCGTCGGCGGCCAGGACGGATGCGCCGCCGCTGGCCATGGAGGGTCCGGCGGCCCGTGCGTAGGCGTCGATGCCGGCCTGGTCCCTGACCGCTTCGGTCAGGATGACGTAACCCTTGGGCATGGATCTCCTCGGACGTGGTGTCAGTTCACGGTGATGGCGTGCTCGGGGCAGGTGCCCACGGCGCTGCGGACCGCCGCCTCGTGCTCGGCCGGGACCTCCGACGGCTGCACCACGGCGTAGCCGTCGTCGGAGAGGTCGAAGACCTCGGGGCAGATCGTCCAGCAGACCCCGTGGCCCCGGCAGCGGTCCTCGTCGACGGTGACCTTCATCGGGCGCTCTCCTCGGCGGGCGTGAAGTCCAGATTCAGATGGGTCAGGCCGCGGAGGATGAAGGTCGGGATGTACTGGTAGCGGCGGGCGTCGGCCGGGCCGTGCACCCGCTCCGAGATGCGGATGTCGGCGGTGCGGTCGAGCAGTCGCTCGATGCCCACCCGGCCCTCGGCCCGGGCCAGCGGCGCGCCGGGGCAGGCGTGGATTCCGCGTCCGAACGCCAGGTGCTGACGGGCGTTGGGGCGGGCGGGGTCGAAGGTGCCCGGGTCCTCGAAGCGGCGCGGATCGCGGTTCGCGGCACCGTTGACCACCATCAGCGTGGTGCCGGCCGGGACGTCGACGCCGCCCACCGTGGTCGGCACCCGGGACAGCCGGAAGTCGCCCTTGATCGGGCTCTCCATCCGCAGGGTCTCCTCGACGAAGTTGGGGATGCGGGTGCGGTCGTCGCGCAGCAGCCGCTGCAGGTCCGGGTCCTCGGCGATCAGCTTGAACGCGGAGCTGAGCAGCCGGACGGTGGTCTCCTGGCCCGCCGAGAAGAGGTTGGCGGCGACCCGCACCACGTCCCCGACCTCGGGCATCGAACCGTCGGGGAAGGTCGCGGTGGCCAGGCCGGTGAGCACGTCGCCGCGCGGCTCGCGGCGGCGGTCCTCGATGTAGGCGGCGAACCGCTCGTAGAGGAACTCCATCGGGGAGTGGGCCAGGGTGTCGTCGCCGGTGCTGCCGAGGCCGCCGGCCGACTGCGGTCGTTGCTGCATCCGCTCCAGGAACTCACCCAGGTCCTCCTCGGGCACGCCGAGCAGGTCGGCGATGACGAGCAGGGTGAAGGGGCCGGCGAAGCCGCTGATGAACTCGCCCTGGCCGTCGGCCAGGAAGCCGTCCAGTACGCGGTCGGCCAGCCGTCCCATGGCCTCCTCGTTCTCCTTGAGGCGCTTGGGTGTGATCAGCCGCATCAGCAGTGCGCGGTGGTCGGTGTGGGTGGGCGGGTCCATCGTGGGGAGCTGGTCGCTCATCGGGAGTTCGTCGCGGTGCTGCTCGATCAGCTCGGTCAGGTCGTCGCCCACGAGCGGGACCGGGAACCCGGGGAAGGGGCCGGTCACCGCGATGCAGGAGGAGAAGGTCTTGGCGTCGTGGAACACCTCGACGGCCTCGTCGTAGCCGGTGACCATCAGCACGTCGTGATGGGGTTCGCGCCGTACCGGGCACTGCTGGCGCAGGGCGTCCAGATAGGGGTACGGGTCCGCGACGAGCGCGTCGTCGCGGAAGTAGTCCATCGCCTCGAAGTCGTCCACTGTCGGCACACCTCTCCGTCACTGCCTTGCCGGAGCCTGTGAGAAGTTTATTCTCATATGCGAGGATCACATTTTCATGGCATGGCTGCGACGTCAACGGTCGGTGCGCGCACACTGCGGGCTATGCCTTTAATCCTTACAAGGATAGTGATATCAAGGATGCCATGAGCAGCGTCGCCCTCCCGGGCTCGATCGCGCAGGTGCTGGACGCCCAACTCGCCTCGCGCCCGGGCGCGGAGGCGGTCGAGGCGGCCTCCGGTGTCTGGTCCTACGCCGAGCTCGACGACCGGGCACGCCGGGCGGCCGGAGCGCTGTGGTCACTCGGCGTACGCCCCGGCGACCGGGTCGCGGCCTGCCTGCCCAACGATCTGGACATCGTTGCGGCCTTCCACGGCGCCCAGCGGATCGGCGCCGTCTGGGCGGGGATCGGTGAGGCGCTGTCGGCCGCGGAACAGCAGGAGCTGCGCGACGTCTGCGACCCCGCTGTGGTGCTGGCCGGCGCCCGCTATCGGCTCAGCTCCGCGGAGCGGGTCGAGCCCGATCGCTGGACGGAACTGACGGCCCGTGACGAACGGGCCCCCCGCGTCGACCTGGACCTGGACGGGCCGGCCGGGATCGCCTTCACCAGTGGGACCTCGGGCCGCCCCAAGGCGATCGTGCACAGCCAGCGCAACCTGCTGCTGCCCGGCGCCGTCCTGGTCGCCTCCCGGGGCTGGGGACCCGAGCTGCGCAAGGGCGACAGCTTCCCGCTGACCATTCTCAACCTCATGGTGCTGTCCACCCTGCTCACCGCGCAGGCCGGCGGATGTGCGGTGGTGATGGACCGGCGCGATGCCGAGGGGGTCGCCCAGTGGATCTCCTCGCGCCGGGTCACGGTGTGGAACGGTGCGCCCGCACAGCTCTACGACCTGGCCGGACGGCCGGACTTCGACCTCGGCCCGCTGCAGGAGGTGTGGAGCGGCGGCAGTGACACCCCGGACTCGCTGCGCCAGGCCTTCGCCGCCGCGCACGGCCTGGTGCCCCGGGTCACCTACGGACTGACCGAGGCGCCGACGGTGGTGTCCATCGACCCGCCGGGCGACGCCTGGCGCCCGGGTACCAGTGGGCAGGTGCTGCCGCACTACGACGTCGCCGCCTACGACGACGAGGGGCGCCGCCTCCCGGCCGGCGAGCTCGGCGAGCTGCGGCTGAGTGGGGCCGCAACCGGTTCGTGGGCGGGCAGTTGGCGGCCGATGCTCGGCGTCCGGGAGGACGGCGCCATCCGTCCGCCGGAACCGGGGCCGGTCAGCACCGGCGACATCGGCACCGTCGACGCCGACGGCTGGCTGACCGTGCTGGACCGCAAGAAGCTGGTCATCATCCGGGGAGGGGCCAATGTCTACCCGCTGGAGGTGGAACGGGTCATCGCGTCGCACCCGGACGTCGCCGTGGTCGCCGTGTACGCGGTGCCCGACGAGCGTCTGGGGCAGCGGGTGGCCGCCGTGGTCCAGAGCGCCGGCCCGCCGCTGGACTTCGAGGCCCTGAGCGAACTGTGCCGGCGCCAACTCGCCCCCTACAAGGTCCCGGAGACCTGGTCCCAGGTCGACGTCCTGCCGGTGAACGCGATGGGCAAGGTGCAGCGTGCCCGGCTGCCCGAGCTGCTCGCCGAACGCCTCGCCTGAGGGGGTGACGGACCATCACTGCTAACCTTGTAATCATGGAACGAACAGGGTCCGAGCACGTCAAGATCGGGCAGATGCGGATGGCGGAGCAGGTCGCCGCGGCGCTGCGCGACCGGATCCTGGCAGGCGGCATCGTCGACGGCTCGACGCTGCCCAAGCAGGAGGAGCTGGTCGCTGAGTTCGGCGTCAGCCATCCCTCGGTGCGCGAGGCGCTGCGGATCCTGGAGACCGAGGGCTTCATCACCGTGCTGCGCGGCAACCGCGGCGGCGCCACCGTGCACGCTCCCGACATCGGGACCGCCGGCTACGCCCTGGGCCTGACGCTGCAGGCGATGCAGGTCGGGGTGCCGGACCTCGGCGCCGCGTTGGCCACCCTGGAACCGCTGTGCGCGGCGCACTGCGCCCAGCGCTCGGACCGCGACCGCAAGCGGGTGCTGGTGCCGCGGCTGCGCGAGCTGCTGGCCGAGAGCGAGGGTTGCATCGAGGACGGTGCGGCGTTCACCCGGGCCTCGCGCGCCTTCCACGACACCGTGGTCGGATTCGATCCCAATGTCACGCTGCGCGTGGTGGTGAAGAGCCTGACCTCGCTCTGGTCGGTCCAGGAGGAGGCCTGGGCGGACGCCCAGGTGTCGCGCGGCTCCTACCCCTCGCGCGCCGACCGCGCCGTCGCCCAGCGGGCGCACCAACGCCTGGTCGAGAGCATCGAGCAGGGCGACGCCGACGAAGCCGCGAGGATCGCGGGCGAGCATCTGACGGCGACCCAGCGCTGGGTGTGCCGCACCCTCAAGGACCGGGTGATCGACGCCGCCTCCGCCCGGAGCCGGATGCGCTTCCGCCGCGGCTGACGGACCGTGCTGACGGACTGTACGACAGGAACCCTGCGGAGTCGGAGAGGCCCACGTGTCGGACCCGGATGCAGCAGCACTACGGATGTTCGGCCTCGACGGCCGGGTCGCGATCGTGACCGGTGCCTCCTCCGGGCTGGGGGCCTCGGTCGCCCGGGCCCTGGCCGCGTTCGGCGCCCGGGTCGCCGTGGTGGCGCGCCGTCAGGACCGGCTGGACGGGCTCGCCGAGGAGATCGGCGGGCTCGCCGTCGCCTGCGACCTGTCGGATTCCGATCGGATCGGCTCGGTCGTCCCCGCCGTGGTCGAGGGGCTGGGACCGCCGGAGATCCTGGTCAACGCCGCTGGCACGATGGTCAACAGCGAGCGCGCGGAGTCCGAGCCGCTGGAGGGCGTGCGCCGGACCCTGGACCTGAACCTGCTGGCTCCGCTGCTGCTCGCGCAGGCGGCCTTCCCGCACATGTGCGCCGTCGGCCGGGGGAGCGTCGTCAATGTCTCGTCCATCAGCGGCCGGGTCGGCATCCCCGGGATACCGCAGGCCTCCTACGCGGCGAGCAAGGCTGGCCTGTCCGGGCTGACCGCGGAGCTGGCGGTGCAGTGGGCGCGGCACTCGATCCGGGTGAACACGGTGGCCCCCGGCTTCTTCCGCAGCGAGATCACCGGCCCGCTGTACGCGAGCGAACGCGCCACCGAGTACCTGCGCCGCAACACCCCGCTGCCGCGGGAGGGCAGCCCCGACGACATCGTCGGCGCGGTGCTCTGGCTGGCCGGCGACGCCGGGAGCTATGTCACCGGTCAGACGGTCGTGGTCGACGGCGGCTGGACCGCGCGCTGATCCCCGACTGCGGACCGTAGCTGGCTTGTCGCGCAGTTCCCCGCGCCCCTAGGGGGCTGCAACTGGCTCAGTTGCACATGCTAGGGGCGCGGGGAACTGCGCTGCCAACCATGCAGAGGCCGCAGTCAAGAACGAACCGTCAAGTCACGGCGCCGGTACCTCCACCACCGTTGCCGAGCCCATCCCCCCGCCCGCGCACATCGCCGCAACCCCCACGCCACCCCCGCGCCGCCGCAACTCGTGCACCAGGGTGACCAGCATCCGCGCCCCCGTGGCGGCGATCGGGTGGCCCAGCGAGCAGCCGCTGCCGTTGACGTTCACCAGCTCCGGGTCGATGTCCAGCAGCCGGCAGGCCGCCACCGGCACCACCGCGAAGGCCTCGTTGATCTCGAACAGGTCGACGTCGGAGGCCGAAAGGCCCGCTCGGGCCAGTGCCTTGTTGATCGCCGGGACCGAGGCCAGACCGGTCTCGGCGGGGTCCACGCCGACCGAGGCCCAGGCCCGGACCGTGGCCAGCGAGGGCAGCCCCAACTGGTCGCTGGCCACGACCAGAGCGGCGGCGCCGTCGTTGACCCCGGCGGCGTTGCCGGCGGTGATGCTGAAGCCCTCGATCTCCGGGTGCAGCGGCTTCAGCGCGGCCAGCTTCTCGGCGCTGGTCTCCCGGCGCGGGTGCTCGTCGACCGAGAACAGCCCGTACGCGGTCTCGATCGGGACGATCTCCTCCTTGAAGTGGCCCGCGTCGATGGAGCGCACGGCGTTGCGGTGCGAGCGCAGCGCCCAGGCGTCCATCTTGGTGCGGGTGATCCCGGCGCGCACCGCGGTGTTCCAGCCCACGGTGATCGACATGTCCAGGTTGGGGGCGTCGGGACGGTCCGGGTGGGTGGGCGGGTTCCAGTCGACCAGCTCCCCGTCCACCTTGATCCGGGAACGGGGGCCAGTCGAGGAGGAGTTCACCCCGCCGGCGATGACCAGCCGGTCCATGCCCGCCCGGATGCTCGCGGCCGCGCTCTGGACCGAGGCCAGGCTCGCGGCGCAGTGCCGGTTGTGGGCCAGTCCGGGGACGGCGGTCAGGCCGGCGGTCAGCGCGGCGTGCCGGGCGATGACCCCGCCGCCGTACAGGCCCTCGGCCAGGATCACGTCGTCGATCAGGGCCGGGTCCAGGCCCTCCGCCGCGGCGCTGACGATGTGGTGGCCCAGGTCGAAGGCGTTGGTGTCGCGCAGGGTTCCCTTGAAGGAGGTGCCGACGGGGGTGCGCAGGGCGGACACGAGCACTGCTTCAGGCATGGGTGGTCTCCAGTTCGGCCAGTAGGGTGCGGCGCAGCAGTTTTCCGGTGTCGGTCTTGGGCAGTTCGGGGCGGAAGACGACGGCGTCGGGCGTCCTGGAGGACCGCAGCCGGTCCCTGACCCACTGTCGGATCTCCTCCGCGTCCCCGGTGCCGACCAGGACGGCGACGATCCGCTGTCCCCACTCGGGGTCGGGCACTCCGAGCACGGCCGCCTCGGTGATCCCGGGGAAGGAGAGCAGGACGTCCTCGATCTCGGCGGGGGCGATGTTCTCGCCGCCGCGGATGATGGTGTCGTCGGCCCGCCCCTCGATGAAGAGGTAGCCGTCGGTGTCCAGTCGGCCGCGGTCCCGGGTGGCGAACCAGCCCTCCGGGTCCAGGACGCTGCGTCCGCCGTACTCGCCGGAGATCTGGTCGCCGCGGACGAAGACCAGCCCGGTGGTCCCGTCCTCGGCCGGCTGGTCGTCCTCGGTGCGGATCTGGATCTCGATGCCGGGTAGCGCCCGGCCGACCGATCCGAGCCGGTCCCGTACCGCGGGGTCGTCGGAGGCCAGGGCCTCGCGGTGGTCCTCGGGGCCGAGCACCGCGATCGAGGAGGCGGTCTCGGTCAGTCCGTACGCGTTGGCGAAGCCGGTGCCGGGGAACTTGCGCAGGGCCTGCTCCACGACGGGCAGCGGGGCCCGGGCGCCGCCGTAGGCCAGGCTGCGCAGCGTGGGGGTGTCGGCGTCCTCCCCCTGGACCTGGGCGACGATGCGGGCGAGCATGGTCGGCACCACCATGGCATGGCTGACCCGCTCCTGACGGACCGTCCGCAGCCAGGCCTCCGGGTCGAAGGCGTCGAGGTAGACCACCCGGCGGCCGGAGTAGAGGTTGGTCATCAGGTTCATCAGCCCGGCGACATGGTAGGGCGGCACCGCCACCAGCGCGGCGTCCTCCTCGCCGGAGGACTGGAACTCCTGGGTGTTGAGCACATAGGCGAGCAGGTGCCGGTGGCGCAGCCCGGCGGCCTTGGGAGCCGCGGTGGTCCCGCTGGTGTAGAGCAGGACCGCGACGGCGTCCGCTTCTTCGGGCGTTGGGTCCACCGGGTCCGGCGAGGCCGGCTCGGGTGCGTCGAGCAGGGCGTCCAGGTCCGCCGGACGCAGCACCAGGGCGCCGGGGTGGCGGGACAGCAGGCTGATCAACTGCACGTCCCCGAGCCGGTAGTTGAGCGGGACGAAGGGGACGCCGGCCACGGCCGCGCCGAACAGGGCGACCGGGTAGGCGGCGTGGTTGGCACCCAGGTAGAGCACGGCTCTGTAGTGCCGGAACCGGTGGGCGGCGGCATGGGCGAGCCGCAGCAGTTCCGCGGCGGTCAGTGAACGGCCGCCTGCCGTCACCGCCGTCCGATCGCCTGCCGAAGCCGCCATCTCAAGGACCATGGTGATATTCATGAGAATGCTATTCTCCTACTTCAAGAGTACTGTTCGCAAGAGAGGGAAGCCTTCATGCAGATCAGTGGGAGTTCCGCGGTCGTGGTCGGCGGCGCGGGAGGCCTGGGCGAAGCCACCGTCCGTCGCCTGCACGCGGCGGGGGCCAAGGTGGTCGTCGCCGACCTCGCCGACGAGAAGGGCAAGGTGCTGGAGCAGGAGCTGGGCGTGCGCTACGTGCGCACCGACGCCACCTCCGAGGAGGACGTCAGGGCGGCGATGGAGGAGGCGGCGGCGCAGGGACCGCTGCGGATCTCGGTGGACGCCCACGGCGGACCGGCCAGCGGCGGACGGCTGGTCGGCAAGACCGGCGAACCCCTGGACCTCGCGGGCTTCCGGACCACCATCGAGGTCTACCTCACCGGCGTCTTCAACGTGCTGCGGCTGGCCGCGGCCGCCATCGCCAAGCAGGAGCCGGCCGACGGCGGCGACCGGGGCGTGATCGTCAACACCGCCTCGATCGCTGCCTACGAGGGCCAGATCGGCCAACTCCCCTACGCCGCAGCCAAGGGCGGCGTGGTGAGCATGACCCTGGTGGCCGCCCGCGACCTCTCCCCGCTCGGCATCCGGGTGGTCACCATCGCCCCGGGTACCTTCCTGACCCCGGCCTACGGCAAGGCCGGCGACCAGTTGGAGGCCTACTGGGGCCCCCAGGTGCCGCACCCCAAGCGGATGGGACAGTCGCCCGAGTACGCGGCGCTGGTCCAGCACATCTGCGAGAACGGCTACCTCAACGGCGAGGTCGTCCGCCTCGACGGCGGCCTCAGGTTCCCGCCCAAGTGACCGGCCCGGTGCAGGGGAAGCCGCCGGAGGGTAAGCCGCTGGCGGGCAAGGTCGCCTTCGTCGCCGGGGCCAGCCGCGGCATCGGCCGCACGGTCGCGCTGGCCCTTGCGGAGGCGGGGGCCTCGGTCGCCGTCGCCGCCCGCTCCGAGCAGGAGGGGCGGGTGCCCGGCACCATCCATGCGGTCGCCCAACGGATCACCGACGCGGGCGGCCGGGCTCTGGCGGTCCCCTGCGACGTCACCGCCGAGGAGTCGGTCGAGGCGGCCGTGGCCGCCACGGTCAAGGAGTTCGGCGGGATCGACATCCTGATCGCCAACGCCGGGGTGCTCTGGCTCGGCCCGGTCGAGTCCACACCGCTCAAGCGCTGGCAGCTGTGCCTGGACGTCAACCTGACCGGGGTGTTCCTGGTGACCCGGGCGGTGATCCCGCACCTCAGGGCGCGCGGCGGCGGCTCGCTGGTGGCGGTGACCACCGGCGGGGTGGGCATGACCGACCGGGGCGCCAACGCCTACTGGGTCTCCAAGGCGGCCGTCGAGCGGCTCTACCTGGGGCTCGCGGTCGATCTGAGGCCCGACAACATCGCGGTCAACTGCCTGGCCCCGTCCCGGGTGGTGCTCACCGAGGGCTGGGCCGCGAGCGGCGCCGGCCGGGAGATCCCGCCGGAGGCGGTGGAACCACCGGAAGCGATGGCCGCTGCCGCGGTCCTGCTGGCGGGGCAGGACGCGAGTGGCATCACCGGCACCGTCCAGCGCTCGGAGTCGATCGGCCGGTGAAGCGGTGTTGGGGCTTGACAGACCGTCAGGCCCCAACCCCACAAAGGGTTCAGGCTCCGGCAGGGGCCCTACGGGTGCGGTCCTTGTCGACCTCGGGCAGGGTCTCGATGACGCTGCGTAGATGGGTGCGCATGGCGGCCTCCGCGGCCTCGGCGTCGCCCGAGCACACCGCCTCGATCACGGCCAGGTGCTGCGGCAGCGAGACATTGGGCCGCCCGGGGTGCATGGCCAGCTTGAACTGGTGCCGGACGTTCTGCCCGTGCAGGCGTTCCAGCACGGCGCAGGCCGTGGTCTGGCCGCTGACGGACAGGATCCGGGCGTGCAGCTGCCGGTTGAGGTCGGAGTAGCCGAGCACGTCTCCGGTGGCCACGGCCGCCTGCATCAGGGAGCCGATCTCCCGCAGCCGCTCCCGGTCGGCCTCGGTGGCGTGCTCGGCCGCCTTGGCCGCGCACAGGCCCTCCAGGACCATGCGGACCTCGGTGATCTCGATGGCCTCGTCCAGGGAGACCGCGCGGACCCGGGCGCCGCGGTTCTGGATCCGCTCGACCAGGCCCTCGGTGGCCAGCTGCACCAGCGCGTTGCGCACCGCGGCCCGGCTGGTGTCGAACTGCTGCGACAGCTCGGCCTCCACCAGCCGCTGGTTGGGACCGAAGTCCCCGCTGATGATGGCCTCCCGGATCGCGTCGGCCGCGTTCAGCCGGAGCGGTTCGGTCGGTTCGGCCTTCTCAGCGGTTGCACCCATGCCCCACACCCCACACACATTGGCGACAATATTGTTCGTCCATGTTAGCCGGTGTCAGCCCTGTTCAGGCGACGGAACCGGCGGGGTGCCGTGGGTGTGGAAGGACTCGATCGTTTTCAGTCCCCAGGCCTGGCCCTTGGCGCGTTCGGCCTCGGTCCAGGTGATCGTCTTCCAGTCCGGCGCCAGCACCAGCCGGGTCAGCGGGTTGCACAGCTCGATCCGGTTGCCGCCGGGCTCGTAGACGTACAGGAAGAAGGTCTGCTGGATGGCGTGCTTGTGCGGGCCGGTCTCGATGTGGACGCCGTTCTCCAGGAAGATGTCGGCAGCCCGCAGGATGTCCTCGCGGGTGTCGGTGGCGAAGGCGAGATGGTGCAGCCGGCCCAGGCTGCCGGTCCAGTCCCGGGTGTAGACCAGGTCGTAGGACTTGTTGGTGAAGGTCAGCCAGCGTCCGCCGATGTTGCCGTTGTCCAGCAGGATCTGCTCGGTGGTGTGGGCGCCCAGCACGTCGCGGACGAACTCGGAGGAGGACTCGACCTCCGCGGCCAGGTAGTTGATGTGGTCCAGGCGGCGCACGCAGACCCCGCGGCCCGGGTAGGCCTGCGGCTGGTTCTTCAGCGCCGGGGCCAGCTCCGGCGGCGCCTGGTACCACTCGCTCTCCCAGTAGAGCTCGAACTCGTGGCCGTCCGGGTCGCGGAACAGGTAGGTCGGGCCCAGGCCCGGGTCGCCGTCCTGCCAGCCGATGCCCAGGCCCGCCTCGTCGATGGCCTTCACCCGGCGCTCCAGCGCCTCCTGGCTGCCGGCCCGCAGGCCGGTGCGGCGGATGCCGGAGGTGTGATGGGCCGTCAGCTTCAGCGAGTGGTGCTCGTAGTCGTCCCAGGTGCGCAGGTAGACCGAGTCGCCGTCGGAGCCGTTCTCGGTCAGGCCCATCACCCGGGTGAAGAAGTCCAGGCTCTTCTCGGGCTCGGGGGTGAGCAGCTCGGCGTGGGCGAGGTGGGCGATCTCGTGCTTGGGTGCCATGGCGGGGGCCTTCTTACTGGGGGCTACTGGGCTCTACGGGAGCGGGCGGGGAAAGACGGTGCCGTCGAACAGCTTGCGCGCGGTGCGCACCAGACTGGAGCGGCGCACCCGGGGCGGAGCGATACCGGTGTCCGGTTCGAGGTCCAGTTCGAGCTCGACCTCGACGTCCAGCCGGCCGGTGGGGTGCTCGATGCCCAGGGCGGTGCCGGGGGCGGGCAGCCGGGCCAGGTCGTGCCCGACGGCTCCCTCCAGCAGCACCGCGGTGGCCACGGTGACGGCGCCGAGCACGCCGATGGAGGCGTGCGGGCGCAGCGGTATGAAGGTTCGGGTGCTCACCGTACCCCCGTCCCTGGGCGGCGCGACCAGGGTGGTCTTCGGGACGGGGGCGTCGGTGACGTCGCCCAGACCCATCAGCTGGCCCGCCTTGAGGCGCAGCGACTGGATCCGTTCGACGAGCTCGGTGTCGGCGGCGAGTTCTGCGGGCGTCTCGTAGCCGGTGACGCCCAGGTCGCGGGCGGCCGCGACGACCACCGGCATGCCGTTGTCGATGCAGGTGACCTCGATGCCGTCGATCTGGTCGCGGAGCCTGCCGGTGGGCAGCAGGCCGTGGCCGGCCGAGCCCTCGGTGTCGGCGAAGTCCAGCAGGACGGCAGCCGCGGTGCCCGGGACCCCGCTGATGGCGGTGGTGCCCTCGTAGTCGACGGTGCCGCCGGGGGTGGGGAAGGTGGCGGTGGCCAGCGAGCCGGAGTTGACCATCCGGATCCGGACCCGGGTGTGCCCGTCGGCCGCGGCGACCAGGCCGCGCTCGACCGCGAAGGGCCCGACGCCGGCCAGCAGGTTTCCGCAGTTCTGCCGGTCCGAGACGGTCGGCGCCTCCACCCCCACCTGCAGGAACAGGTAGTCGACGTCGGCGTCGGGGTCGGCCGAGCGGGAGACCACCGCGACCTTGCTGGTGAGCGGGTGGGCCCCGCCGATGCCGTCGATCTGGCGCGGGTCGGGGGTGCCCATGACCCGCAGCAGCAGCCCGTCGCGCTGCTGCGGGTCGGCCGGCAGGTCCTCGGCCAGGAAGTAGGCGCCCTTGGAGGTGCCGCCACGCATCAGCATGCACGGCAGGCCGGTCGAGCTGGGAGGCATGACGCCGCCTTAGGGGTCTCAGGGGTCTCAGGAGCAGGGGTCAGGAGTCAGGAGTCGCCGCTGAGGCGGGCGTACTCGTCGGCGCTGAGGTACTCGATGCCCAGGGCCTTGACCTGCTCGCGCAGCCCGTAGCGGTCCAGGCCGAGCTGGCCCTCGCGGAAGGCGGCGCGGGTGGCGTCCTCCTTGTCGGTGCGGGCCCTGGCCGCGACCACGGCCGCTGCCGCGTCCAGCCGGGGGACGACCAGGACGCCGTCGTCGTCGGCGACGACCACGTCGCCGGGCCGGACGGTCTGCCCGCCGATGGTCACCGGTACGTTGACCGAGCCGGGGGTGGCCTTGACCGTGCCCTGGGCGCTGACCGCGGCGGACCACACCGGGAAGCCCATGGCGTGCAGGTCGGCGACGTCGCGCACCCCGGCGTTGATGACCAGGCCGCGCACGCCTCGGTGCTGCAGCGCGGTGGCGAACAGGTCGCCGAACATGCCGTCGGTGGACGGCGAGGTGGTGGTGACCACCAGGACGTCGCCGGGGCGGCACTGCTCGACCGCGACATGGATCATCAGGTTGTCGCCGGGCCAGGACAGCACCGTCACCGCGGTTCCGGCGATGCGGGAGCCGAGGTGCACCGGGCGCAGCCCGGGGCCGAGGTAGCCGGTGCGGCCCATCGCCTCGTGCACGGTGGCCACGCCGTACTCGGCCAGCGCGTCCACCTGCTCGGCGTCGGCCCGCGGCGGGTCGGTGACCACGACGTTCCTGGGGAGGTTCGTGGGGATGCTCATGCGAGGACTCCGGTGGTCTGCGGGTAGAGCCGGACGAAGGCCTCGGCCATGCAGGTGTGCGGCAGGCCGAGGTTGGGGCCGGCGTTGCGCTTGAGCTGCACGCCGCGGCGCTTGGCCAGGTCGGTGTAGTAGTCCCACATGTGCTGCTGGGCGGGCAGGCACTCCATGGCCTTGCGCTTGCGGTCGAAGACCGGGGTGATGTCCAGCAGGGTGTCGGGCTTGAAGTCGCACTGCTCCGGCTGGTGTGGTTCGAAGTGGAAGACCGGCGGTGCTCCGAGCGGTTCCCCGGGGGCGTCGTAGCCGATCGCCTGGGCCAGGATCCTGGCCTGGATCGCCATCCGCGCCGCGGCGGGGTGGTCGCCGTTGTAGGGGTCGGCCAGGGTGTGGGTGAGCACCACGGCGGGTTCGAACTCGCGGTAGACGTGCACCAGACGGTCCGTCAGCTCCTGGGTCTCCAGCAGTGGGTAGTCGCCGGCGTCGAGGAACTCGATCTCGGCGCCCAGCGCCTGCGCGGCCTGCTCGGCCTCGGCTCGGCGCTCGGCCTTGATCTCCTCCAGGTTCTTGCCCTCGCGCCAGGCGCGGGCGGACTCGCCGCGCTCGCCGTAGCTGAGGCACACCACCTTGGCGCGCTCCCCGGCGGCTGCGGTCAGCGCGATGGCCCCGCCGGCCCGCCAGACGAAGTCGCCCGCGTGGGCGCTGATCACCAGCAGCGGTCCCGTGGCCGACTGGGCGCCGGTGGTGGTGCTCGTTGTCTTCATAGTGCCTCTCCGCGTGCCAACTCCTGTGCGACTGACGGTTACGCTAAGAGATGGCAACAACATTGTCAACAATTTCTGTCGCAACTCTTGCGCCACTATCGGCCGCGGTCTACAGTCGCCGGAACGCGTCGCCGTTACCGCACCGCCCCGCACCGCCCCACCTGAGAAAACAACGAAGTTCTCCATGAACTAAGGGGTCATCTTGTCCATCCCGCTCTCCGCGTCGGGGGCCTCGAGCACCGAAACGCGCCGTTCGGTCTCGCACACCACGCTCAACACGGCCACCATCGTCGCCGTCGGGTTGGCGGTCTGTCTGGCCCAGATAGGTCTGGCCGTACCGGCCACTCTCAACGGGACCTTCCAGACCGTCCTGCATCCCACCGGAGCGTCCCAGCTCGACTGGATCTCCGACTGCACCCTGCTCCCGATCGCCGCACTGGAGCTCACCTTCGGCGTCCTCGGCGACCTGTTCGGCCGCAAGAAGCTGCTGGTCGGCGGCGCCGTGCTGCTGTTCATCGGCGAGATCATCTCCGGCTCCTCCACCGGCGTCGCGCAGATGTACGTCGGACAGTTCATCGCCGGCCTCGGCTCGGCGGCGCTGTTCCCGACCACCCTGGCGATCATCGCCTCCGGCAGCCACACCCACGCCGGCCGGGCCCGCATGATCGCGCTGTGGGCGGCGCTGCTCTCCACCGGCAACTTCATCGCCCCGATGCTCGGCGGTCTGACCGCCACCTACGGCAGCTGGCGCACCGCGTTCTGGATCATCTCGGCGCTCTCCGCCGCGGTGGCCGTGTTCTGCTGGTTCTTCACCACCGACTCGCGCTCCCCGGAAGGCCGTTCGCTGGACGTGCCCGGCCAGACCGCGGTCGGCCTGGGACTGTTCGCCCTGCTCTACGCGGTGATCGAGGGACCGACCGCCGGCTGGGGCAGCGCCACGGTCATCGGCTGCTTCATCGCCGCCGCGGTGCTGCTCATCGCCTTCGTGGTGATCGAGACCAGGGTCGAGAACCCGCTGCTGCGCATGGACCTGTTCCGCAACCGGGCATTCTCGCTGGCGGCCGCGGTGACGGTGCTGGGAATGTTCTCCTTCCTCGGCACCGCCTATTCCATCAGCATCCGGATGGAGGTCATCCAGCACCAGAGCGCGATGCGCTGCGCATTCGCCTTCATCCTGCTGAGCGGTCTGACCATCTTCCTGCTGCCGCTGACCTCCTTCATGATGGCCCGCTACCAGCCGCGCTGGATCCTCGGCGGCGGATTCCTGCTGATGGCCGTCGGACAGCTGCTGGCCTCCCAGCTGCCGATCACCGAGACCTCGCTGCCGTCGATCATCCTGCCGATGGGGCTGGTCGGCGTCGGCTTCTCCTTCGCGGTGTCCTCGGTCACCGCGACCGTGGTCAACACGGTGCCGAGCAAGCTGGCCGGCATGGCCGCTGCCACCACCAGCATGGTGCGCGACTTCGGCTTCGCCATGGGCCCGGCCCTGATCGGCGCCGTCGCCCTGAGCAAGGCGGCGACCAACTTCAACGCCGCGCTGGCGGGGGACTCCTCGCTCTCCGCGGTCAGGGCCGCGGCCGAGGGGGCCGGTGCGGTCGCGACCAACTCGGTCCCCGCCGACGTCCCGTTCAGCAAGGCCGCCCCGCTCGCGGTCAAGGCCCTGGACAGCGGCTACTCGCTCGGCTTCCTGATCTGCGCCATCGCCGCACTGGTCTGCTGCGTGGTGACGGTCGCCCTGCTGGGCGGCAAGAAGGAGCAGGAGGCGGAGATCGCGATGATCGAGGCGGAATCGGCGGAATCCGCCGCAGCCTGACCTCCGTTTCCTTTCCTTCCCCTCCCTTCCTTCCGGGTGTCCGGGTCGCACTTTCCGCGATCCGGGCACCCGGTTTTTTGTCATCCAAATCGTCAACAATTTATGCGAAGACTGTTGCGCCAATATGAGCGCCAAGATACGTTCTGGTCTGCACACGGCACACCCTCAGCTGCTCCCCACCCACCTGCCGATCAGGAGTCGCACCATGTCGCCGCATTTCTTGGAACGTTGGAGCCTCGAACGAAGGAGCCCCCGGCGCAGAAGCCGGTCGACGATCTCCACATCCGTCCTGGCCTTCGTCCTCGCCATCGGCCTGAGCCTGTCGGCCTCCGGCGGACAGGGCAGCGCGCAGGCCGCCACGGCCACCACCGCGACCACCGCGACTGCGGCGAGCGCGACCGTCCAGCCGGTCCTCAGCTGTGCGAGCGTCGCCGGCAACATCAACCTGCTGGCCCTCTCCGGCGCCAACACCTCGATCACCTCCGCGACTTCGGTCGCGGCCGCGTCCAACCCGGTGGGCAGCTGGGCCGCCTGCGAGGTGCAGGGCATCATCGCCCCGGAGACGCACTTCACCCTCTACCTGCCCACCAGCACCTACGCGGGGGAGTACCTGCAGGAGGGCTGCGGCGGCTACTGCGGCAACGTGAACGTCAACACGCCCACCGCCGCGGTCGGTTGCGCCCAGTCGACGGCCGGCAACTTCGCCGTGGCCGCGGACGACGAGGGCCACGAGGGCGGCGGCTTCACCGCCCCCGCCTTCCAGGACCCGGAGTTGAAGGCGGTGTTCGGCTACACCTCCGAGCACCAGCTCGCCCTGGTCTCCAAGGCGATCATCAAGGGCTTCTACGGCAGTGCCCCGGCGCAGTCCTACTTCGACGGCTGCTCGGACGGCGGCCGCGAGGCGCTGATCGAGGCCCAGCGCTACCCGACCGACTTCAACGGCATCATCGCCGGTTCGCCCGCCTCCATCCAGACCGAGTTGAACGCCTTCGAGGAGGCCTGGAACGCCCAGGCCAACACCGCCGCCGACGGCGTCAGCGCCGTGCTGACCAACGCCGACCTCACCCCGTTGCACAACGCGGTGCTGGCGGCCTGCGGCGGCACCGCGACCGGCTACCTGGCCGACCCGCTGGCCTGCACCTGGCAGCCGAGCAGCATCGCCTGCAAGGCCGGCCAGACCTCCACCGCCGCCGACTACTGCCTGACGCCGGCTCAGGTCACCACGGTGAACAAGCTCTACAACGGGGTGCGGGACGCCGACGGCAAGCTGCTCTACCCCGGCTACGAGACCCGCGGGTCCGAGCTCAACTGGTCCGGCTGGATCGTCCCCAGGAGCGGGACCGTGGAGGCCACCACCACCGACGCCGGGATCGGCACCGGTGCCTGGCAGAGCCTGGTCTCCCCGACCGGCACCTTCGACGGCACCGCGTCCTACATGGACGTCAAGTTCACCGCGGCCGAGTTCGCCAAGGTGACCAAGGCCAACGACGGTGAACTCGACGCCACCGACCCGGACCTGACGGCCTTCAAGGCGGCCGGCGGCAAGCTGATCCTCTGGGCCGGCTACGCCGACCCGGCGATCAACCCGGTCGGCACCATCTCCTACTACCAGGCCGTGCAGAAGTACATGGGCGGCGCCACCGCCACCGCCGACTTCGCCCGGCTGTTCCTGCTGCCGGGTGTCGCCCACTGCGGCGGCGGCCAGGGGCCGTCCAGCTTCGACGCGCTGACGGCGATCACCTCCTGGGTCACCGCGGACCAGGCCCCGTCCAGCCTGCTGGCCTCGACGCTCGACCCCACCGGCGCCACCACGGCCAGCCTGCCGATCTACGCCTACCCGAACATCGCCGTCGACACCACTGGCGGCCCGGTCACCGAGGCGAGCAGCTACACCCCGAAGGTCTCCACCGCGGAGAAGAACCTCCAGGTGACCTGGCTCGGCTCGTTCCACCCCGGCTACGAGACGGTCAGCAGCTGGATCAACGGCCAATGGGTCACCCGCCCGGCGACCAAGCACTGACCTAGCAAGCCTCCCCGCGCCCCCGGCGCGCAACTAGCCCTCACCGGCCCAGTTGCACTCACCCCAGGGGCGCGGGGCTGTGCTGATTTAACAGCGCGCGCGACAAGCCAACCACAGCCCGCAGCCGAACAACCGTCAGAACCATCGCTACTCACCCTTGGACGCTGCTCAGGACGGCCTCAGCCATCCCCCGTTCCCCCGCCGCATTGGGATGCACCGCCGCCGCCGGCGAAGCCGGCACCAGCGGCTCGATCCACCGGCTGGACGCCGCCGAGCAGGCATCGTGCCCCACCGATGGCTTGTAGGTGTCCACGTACCCCGCGCCGGCGGCCTTCGCCTCGCGCTGGAGCATGGTGTTGAGGTCCTGCTCCTTCTCCCGCAGATAGCTGACGTCGCCGGGCGCCAGCCCCATCGCCCGGAAGCAGTCCGTGTCTCCGTCCGGAAGGATCGCCGGGTAACCGACCACGTACACCCGGGCCTTGGGCGAGCGCTTCTTGATCTCGTCCAGCGCGGCGGACACCCGCGCCGCGGCGGCGTCGATCTTCTGCTGCACCTTGTCGGTTCCGCCGGTGACGTACTGGGTGCGGCAGGGGGTGTCGTCGCCGGTGTTCACCCCGAGCCGGATCGCGTAGTAGAGCACGCCGGTCTCCACGCAACGGGTGATCAACGAGCTGAAGCCGATGTCGTTGCCGCCGATGCCCAGGGTCACCAGCCGGGTGTCGGAGGTGAGCGCGGAGAACTGGGCCGGATTGGTGCCGTCCCCGGTGGACTGCTGCCCGCTGAGGTCCGCGGTGGTGGCGCCGCTGCAGGAGCGGTCGGTGATCTGGGCCGGCTGCAGCTTCAACGCCGCAGCGACCAGCGCCGGGTAGTTCTGGCTGGAGCGGTCGCAGCCCAGCGGCGTGCCGTTCTGGTCCGGTATGTCGGGGCCGGCGGTGTAGGAGTCACCGAGTGCGACATAGGGCCCCACCGGGGCCGTACCGCCGTCGTGGCCGTGCTGGGTCAGGCCGACCGCGGCCACCAGCACACCGCAGGCCAGCACGGCGACCGCCCCGGTCCTCAGGTGGTTCCTCATCTGCGACCTGCTTTCGGAGTCTGTCTCGGACACCTTTGAATGCTGTCCGAGCAGGCCCGGTGCCGTCGTCGTGCGGCTGCTGGCCGTCGGCTACTGAGACCGCAGTACCGCCGGGCCGCGGGCGCAGGGCGGACTGAGTACGGCCTCCGGGCTAGGACGCACCCCCGGCCCAGCCGAACCGCCGTGTGGTCTCCTCCTCCTGCGCGAGCCGGTGCAGCGCCAGCAAAGCCGGTTCGAACAGGACAGCTCCCAGCACCGCGACCTCGACCTGCTCCACCTCCGAGGGATGGGTCTCCATGAAGTCGAGGTCCAGGACCGCCCACCGGTGCATCGTCTCGGCGTACTGCGTCAGCAGCTCGACCCCCTCGCCGTAGCCGAGCCGTCGGAACGCGGCCAGTGCCACCACCAGCGAACGGTAGGACGGGGAGATGGTGCGCAGCGCCAGGGCGTTGGTCCAGCCGAGCTGCTCCAGGACCGAGTCCACCTCCTCTCGGACGCCGCGGAGGTGCTCGTCCTCCTCCTCTCCGTCCGGTTCCGGCACCTGCGGCAGCGCCCACAGGGCGGCGCCGAGCCGGATCGTGTGGCCCAGGGAGTCGTCGTCCACGTGCCCCAGCACCTCCCGGACGGTCGCCACCGGGATCCGGCCGATGTGGATCATCGCCCGTACCAGCCTCAGCCGGCGCAGGTGCTCCTCGTCGTACTCCGAGGTCCTGGCGTTGACCTGCCGGCCCGGCGGCAGCAGCCCTTCCCGCAGGTAGTACTTGATCGTTGCGGCGGACACCCCGCTGCGCTCGCTCAACTCCGCCAACCGCATCTCGCGCGCCCTTCCTGGAGCCTCTTGCGCCTTCCATTGGAAAGTGCCACTATCTAACCACTGCACAGGAGGATAGTGCCGCTATCCGAGAGGGGGGATCGCCGTGTTCGCCAAACCGACTCGCGGTCGCACGACCGCGGACGCTGAGGGTGATGTGGTGGTGCTGCTGATCGGGATGCGGGTGAACCACTTCTGGGCGGTGCACCAGTGGCTGCCGGTCATGCTGGCGATGCTGCGCATGCTCAGCGAGCTCGCCCGGGACAGCGGCCGGGGACTGCTCGGGCGGGTGCTGCTGACCGCCTCGCCGCGAACGTACTACGTGGTGCAGTACTGGGAGTCCAAGGAGCAGCTCTACGCCTACGCGACCTCGCCGGACATGTTCCACCACCGGGCCTGGGGGATCATCAACCGCAAGGAACACGCGGAGAAGGTACGCGGGCACGTCGGGCTGTGGCACGAGACCTACGTCGTCCCCGAGGGGTCCTACGAGTCGATCTACTTCGACATGCCGGCCTTCGGCCTGGCGGCGGCCCACGGACAGGTCCCACTGGAGCAGCGCGGCCGACGCGCGAAGGACCGCTTCGCGCACCGGCCGACGAAGACGGCCGAACAGGCCGGCTAGGGGGAACGGGGGATCGGGGGAGGAGCCTCGGCTCCTCCCCCGATGGCGGTGCAGCGAGCCACGGCGCATCCACGGCAGCGTCCACCGGCTCGCACCAGCGCTCGTCCCCGTCCCGGATCGGCATGTCCATCGACCAGCCGAATCGGTGCCGCAAGTTGCCGCATACTCATAGCGATCTCGACTCCGGAGCGTGCAAGCTCAGTCACAGAGCACCTCCGACCGAGAAAGGCACAGCTATGACACTGCACAAGCTCGGCAAGGACCCCGACAGCAAGGTCAACAACTCGCCGACCGTGTACTTCGACGACGTCAGCGGGAACTACCTGCTGCAGGGCTGGCGCGTGACCGATGCCGAGCGCCTGGCCCAGCTCGACATCCCCGACCACGAGACTGTGATCGAATTCCCCCGGCGGATGATGCAGTTCTTCCCGGAGGTGAACGGTGGCGGTGGAACCACGGATTGAGACCCTCACACCAGAGCGGTGGACCGACCTGTTCCAGACCGCCGAACGGCTGGTCGCACATCTGGAGATGCGGGACTCCTACGCCGTCGACGAGGCGGAGTTCGCCGACTGGAAAGCCGGCCGAGCAGTCGACCCGGGCGACCGCGAGGCCTGGTGGGAACCGTGGTGGCACGGTGCCATTGCTGCCGCAGTGGCCCGCGGGGTATCGGTCCGGCGGGCCCGGATCGTCTCCGAGCCGGTCACCGAGTACATCCGCTTCGAGCACGCGGTGACTTACACCAACGTCGAGGCCGGGGAGGAGGTCCGGTGGTTGCCGCGGCGCCTGGCGTCCGACCTGGTTCTGCCGGGCAATGACTTCTGGATCTTTGACGACCGCCTGGTCGTCTTCAACCACTTCACCGGTGACGGCGACGCCCTCGGCAACGAACTGCGCGACGAGGAGGCCGTTGTCGAGCTGTGCTCGGCAGCTTTCGCCCAGGTATGGGAGCGGGCCATGGCACACGAGAAGTACCGGCTCACCTGATCCATGACCACCTCGCCGTCGTCGAGCATGCAGCAGGCCCGGGACGCCCTGGGCCTGCGCCTGCGCGAGCTGCGCCTGGACGCTGGGCTGACGGCCCGGGAGCTTGCTCGGCGCTGTGGCTGGCACGAGTCGAAGTGCTCCCGGATCGAGCACGGCAGGATGACCCCGTCCGACGCGGACCTCAGAGCCTGGGCGGAGGAGTGCGACGCCCTGGACCAGGTGGTCGATCTCGTTGCTGTGGCACGGGGCATCGCGGGCATGTACATCGAGTGGCGGCGCAGCACCCGCAACGGGCTCCGGTACCTGCAGGAAGCCGGGATGCCGCTGTACGACCGCACCCGTCACTTCCAGGTCTACGAGCCCGGCACGATCCCTGGGCTGTTCCAGACTCGGGAGTACGCGAGCGCCTTGATGGGATCCGTGATCGCGTTCCACGGCATGCCGGATGATCTGGACGCGGCCGTCGCTGCCCGAATGGTCCGTCAGCGGGTGGTCAGCGAGGGCGACCACCGCATCGCCGTACTGCTGGAGGAATCCGCGCTGCGCGCCCGGATCGGCGGCGAGGCGGCCATGGTCGGGCAACTGGCGTACCTGCTCACCGTCGGCATGCTGACGCGCGTGAGTCTGGGCATCATCCCGGCCGCCGCCGACCGGACCATGTGGCCGACGGAAGGGTTCTGGATCTTCGACGACGAGCGGGTGTTGGTCGAGCTCGTCTCGGCCGAGATCACTGTGACCCAGCCGCGCGAGATCCTGCTCTACCAGCGGACGTTCGCGGAGCTCGCGCAGATCGCGGTCTATGGCGCACCCGCACGCCAGCTGATCACCGCAGCCATTGATGCGCTCGGGTGACTCGGCGCAAGTCGCAGCAAGTTCGTTGAGGTCGGTTCCCGGCCATCCCTAACGTCCATGACATGGCGAAACTCGCGGCTCTGGCGGTGCCGCAGCCTGAGGTTCGGCTGCTGCCTGTGGACGACGACACCTTGACCCGGCTGCACGCCCTGGCGTGCTTGCACTGCGGCGGCACCACCGGGCCGCTGGTTCCCGCTGGTCACGTCTACACCGGCGACGGGGAAGACGGGGGCCGGTACGGAGGGTCGGTCGTGGTCTGCCCCCGGCACCTCGGCGAGTCGGCACGTGCGGACCAGTCATGACCGCCACGTCCGCCGCCGGGACCACACCGCTGCCCCGGGTGCTGCCGCACCCCTGGGACCTGCACATCGATCAGTGCCGAGGCCTGCGCTGCGTGTGGTGCAGAACCACCCTCGGCGATGACTGGATGCCGGCCGGGGCCACGGAGAGTGTGCACCAGTACGGCACCTACCGGCGCGTGGTGACGTTCCGTCTCTTCTCCTGCCTGGCCTGCTCCGAGGAGCCAGCGCCATGAACGATCCGCACCCCGACGACGCGGCGTTCCTCGACACCATCACGTTCTCCTCAACGTACCTGCGCCGCTACTGCGACCGCTGCAAGAAGGAACGCCACACCGTCATCGTCGGCGGCATTGAGACCGGTACGGGCCCGGGCTGGGACATCCGCTTCTGCCGACCGTGCCTCACGCTGGTCCTCGCCAACACCCGCAAGCTGGCCGGCAACGGTGACCACGTCCCTGCGCTGCCCTCGTACTTCTGATTTCTTACTGGCTGGCCTCCACGGTGATGTTCAGTTGGGGACGTGAACGGGGTACAGGGACGGAACTGGCGCAGCGGTGGGGGAGTTGGGCCGGGGTTGGTGGGGAGTACGCTGCGGATGCTGCGCTGGTAGATGATCTCTTCGGAGAGGGGCGAGCATGGCGATGCAGCAGGACAAGGACGCGCGGTGTGACGCGCCGGTGGTCTCGCTGAGCAGAGGCGACACATGCGTGTTCCGGTTCGGGAACACCGAGACGCGCGGGGAGCCGTCGCGGTTCGTCAGCTACGGGGTGCCGAAGAGATGACGGTGATTCTGGTGACCGGGGTGATGGCCTCGGGGAAGTCGACCGTCGCGCAGGCGCTGGCGGAGCGGCTGCCGCGCAGTGTGCACCTGCGTGGGGACATTTTCCGCCGGATGGTGGTGAACGGGCGCGAGGTGGCTCGGCCGGGGGCGGGCGAGGAGGCGGGGCGGCAGCTCACCCTGCGGTACCGGGCCGCCGCGGCCACCGCTGACCTGTACGCGGCGGAGGGGTGGACCGTGGTGGTCCAGGACGTGGCGGTGGGTGAGAAGCTCGACGTCTTCCTCGGTCTGGTGCGGACCCGGCCGCTGCACGTGGTGGTGCTCGCGCCGAGGGCGGAGGTAGTCGCGGAGCGGGAGGCGGCGCGGGCGAAGAGCGCCTACGGGGGCGGGTGGACCGTCGAGGCGATGGACGCTGTCCTGCGCGAACAGACTCCCCGCCGCGGACTGTGGCTGGACAGCAGCGAGTTGACGGTGGCCCAGACCGTGGACCAGGTGCTCGCAGCCATGGCATCCGGTCAGACCGCGGTCGTCTGACAGGGGGTGTCTGAACCTGTCCCGATTTTCGGGACAGGTTCGCCGGGCGCGCCAGCGATGTCAGTGGCACCCGCTACATTCCCGGAATGGTCGAACTGGACTCCCTCCCCGCCACCCGTGACGCCTACGACGCCGTCGCAACTCGTTACGCACAGCAGTTCACCGACACCCTGCACGACCGGCCGCTGGAGCGTGCGCTGCTCGCCGCGTTCGCCGAGACGGTGCGCGCCGGTGGTGACGGCGAAGTCGCGGATCTGGGCTGCGGACCCGGGCACATCACCGCTCATCTGCGGCGGTTGGGGCTGCGTGCCTTCGGTGTGGACGCGTCGCCCGCGATGATCGGGCTGGCTCAGCAGGCCAACCCGGAACTGCGGTTCGAGGTGGGCTCCATGGCAGCGCTCGACATCGCGGACGGCGCGCTGGGCGGGGTGATCTCGCGGTTCTCGATCATCCACACCCCGCCGCAGAACCTCCCGGCCGTGGTCGCGGAGCTCGCCCGGGTTCTCGCCCCCGGCGGCCACCTGCTGATCAGCTGCTACGCCACCGACGACGCCGCGATCCCCACCCAGTCCTTCGACCACTCGGTGGTGACGGCCTACCGCTGGTCGCCCGACCACCTGGCGGGGCTGCTGTGCGACGTCGGCGTGAGCGAGGTCGCCCGGGTGCTGTGCCGGCCGAAGCCCACCGACAAGCGGCAGTTCCAGGAGCTGCAACTGCTGGCGGCCAAGAACGAGTGACCCGACCACGTGGCGCTGCCGCAGCCGCGCGCTTACGGAGACCGCAGTACGGCCAGGCCGTTGGCCCCGGCCGGATTGGTGATCCCGGTACGGGTGCCGGCGCGGGTGAGCAGGACGACCCCGTACGAGGCCAGTGCGGCGCCGACGGCGGCGAGGGCCGCGATGAGCGGGCCGCCGTGCAGGCGTTCGCCGAGGAGGGTGAGACCGATGGCCGCCGCGGCGACGGGATCGGCGAGGGTGAGCACGGCGAGCGGAGCGCCCAGGCCGCCCGTGTAGGCGGCCTGCGCCAGGAGCAGGCCGGCGACTGCCAGGACCAGGGTGAGCAGTGTGGTCAGCATCGATCCGGGGGAGAACAGGTCGTCCGCGTGCACCAGGGTCTGGGCGAGCGCCGATGCGGTCCCCGAGGTGACCCCTGAGGCGATCGCCAGGCCCAGCATGCGCGGCCGACCGCTGCGCAGCGCCAGGGCGACCGGGACGAACAGGCAGGCCACGGCCGCCACCGCCGTTGCACCGGCTGCGTCCGGGCCGCTGCCCGGCACCGAGGCGCTGGCGGTGACCGGCAGCAGCGCGGCGCAGCCGACCACGGTGAGGGCGGCACCCCGCCACTCGGCGCGGCCGACCGGCCGACCGGCGGTGCGGGCGCCCAGCGGGAGGGCGGCGACCAGGGTCAGTGCGCCCAGGGGTTCGACCAGGGTCAGCGGGCCGTACACCAGGGCGGCCACGTGGACGGCGGCCCCCAGTGCGTTCAGGGTGACGGCCAACCACCAGGCTCCCCGGGTCAGCAGGGAGAACGGTCCGGGGCGGGCCGGCGCGACGGCGATGCGGTGCTGCACCGCCGCCGCGCCGGCATAGGCGACGACCGAGGCGAGTGACAGTGCCACAGCAATCAGGGTGTTCACCGTGGCTCTCCTCTCGCGACGGGTGTGGACCGGACGGTGTTGTTGCTAGTGGATGCGCGCCGGACTCCCGTGGTCCGCGCGCTCCCCGTCCTCCCAGCCCTCCCCGTCCTCACGGCCCTTCCCGTCCTCAGAGGCGTCGCGGTGCTCCGCCGCGGCGGCGCGGCGGGCCAGGCCCTCGCCCTCGATGTCCACCTTGGGCAGCATCCGGTCCAGCCAGCGCGGGATCCACCAGGCCTTCTGTCCGAGCAGCGCGAAGGCGGCGGGGACGATGGCCAGCCGGACCACGAAGGCGTCGAACAGGACGGCGATGGCCAGCCCGAACCCGATCATCTTGATCATGGCTTCGTCGGCGCCGATGAAGCCCGAGAACACCGCGATCATGATCAGTGCGGCGGCGACCACCACCCGGGTGCTGGTGCGCAGTCCGGCGACCACCGCGTCCTTGGGCTGTGCGCCGTGGACGTACGCCTCGCGCATCCGGGAGACCAGGAAGACCTCGTAGTCCATGGCCAGTCCGAAGACGATGCCCACCATGAAGATCGGCATCAGGCTCATGATCGGCCCGGTCTGATGGACCCCCAGCAGCTCGGCCAGCCAGCCCCACTGGAAGACCGCGACCACGGAGCCGAGCGCGGCCAGCACCGAGAGCAGGAAGCCGAGCGCGGCCTTGAGCGGTACCAGTACGGACCGGAAGACGATCATCAGCAGCAGGAAGGCCAGGCCCACCACGATGCCGAGGTAGGGGATCAGCGCGCCCTGGACCTTCTGGGCGCTGTCGATGTTGATGGCGGTGGTCCCGGTGACCTGGTAGGTCGCGCCGGTGCCGGTGGTGATCGAGGAGCGCTCGTCGCGCAGGGTGTGCACCAGGTTGGTGGTCCTGGTGTCGTTGGGGGCGGTGGCCGGGACGGCGGAGAAGACCGCGGTGTCACCGGCCTTGTTGAACCGCGCCGCCGAGACGGAGACGACGCCGTCGGTGGCGCTGATCTTCTGGGTGATGCCGGTGACGGCGGCCTTGGGGTCGGCGGCGCCCTTGGCGTCGACGACGATGGTCAGCGGGCCGTTGAAGCCGGCCCCGAAGGCCTTGGCCAGGTCGTCGTAGGCGCGGCGTTCGGTGGTCGAGGTCGGCTTGGCCTCGTCCCCGGAGGTGCCCAGGTGCAGCTGGGTCACCGGCACGGCGATCACGCCCAGGCCGACGACCGCCAGCAGCAGCACCGGCAGCGGCCGGCGCAGCACGAACGCACCCCAGCGGGCGCCGCCGTTGCGCCGCTGGGCGGGGTTCGTCGCACTATGCGCCGCGGGCACGCCCCGGCGCTTGGCCTTGCGTTCGGCCTTGCGAACGGCGCGCGGCTGGACCGCACGCTGCCAGAATCCCAGCAGCGCCGGGACCAGCGTCAGCGCGACCAGCACCGCGATGATCACCGTACCGGCGGCGGCCAGGCCCATCTTGGTCAGCGTCGGCACGCCGACCACCGACAGTCCGGCCAGCCCGATGACGACCGTCAGCCCGGCGAAGACCACCGACGATCCGGCGGTACCGACCGCCCGGGCCGTCGCCTCCTGCGGGGTGTGTCCGTTGCCGCGCTCCTCGCGGTAGCGGGAGATGATCAGGACGGCGTAGTCGATGCCGACGGCCAGGCCCAGCATCATGGCCAGGGTGGTGGTCGTGCTGGCCAGACCCAGCGTGCTGCCCAGGGCGGTGATCGCGGCGACGCCGACGCCCACGCTCACGATCGCGGTCAGCAGCGGCAGCCCGGCGGCCGCGACCGAGCCGAAGGTGACCAGCAGCACCACGGCCGCGACCATGATGCCGATCCCCTCGCTGGCACCGCCCGCGGCGGGCTGCGTGGCCAGTGCGGTGCCGCCGATCTCCACCGTCAGCCCGGCGTTGCGGGCCTGCTGGGCGGCGTCGGTCAGGGTGTTCTTGGTGCTGTCGGTGAGGTTCTTGGCGACCGCCTGGTAGGACACGGTCGAGTACGCCGTGGTGCCGTCCTTGCTCACCGCCTTGGCCTGGAAGGGGTTCACCGCGGTGGCGACCTGCGTGCCGCCGGCCACCTCGGCCACGGCCTTCTCGACCGCCGCCTTGTTGGCGCTCGCGGTGACCTTCTGCCCGGACGGGGCGACGAAGACGACCATGGCCGACGCACCGTCAGCCGTCGTTCCCGGGTAGCGCTGCGCCAGCAGGTCGAAGGCCTTCTGGGACTCGGTTCCGGGCATGGAGAAGCTGCTGTCGGGTGCGGCCGGCGCCAGGGCCGCACCGGCGCCGACAGCGCCGAGAACGGCCACCCAGAGCAGTGCGACGCACCAGCGCCAGCGGAAGGCCAGCCGGCCCAGTAGGTACAGGAAGGACGCCATGACAGGGTCTCCACATCTCTCTCGGATACCCGTCAAGGCTTCCGGGGGAGCACCCCCGTCGTCGTCGTGCGGCTGCCGACTGTTAGGCGTGGTTTGAATGCAGTACGGCGGCGGGTCGGTGCGGTGCGTCCGCAGGTGTGCGGAAGTGCGACATACGGCAGCGAGGGTCCGCCGACCGGCTCGGCGGACCCTCGGGGACATGCATACTGGCGGCCATGGAAAAGCCCACGGACCTGGTCGAGTACGAGACGATGCTGATGGGACGGCACGTCCACATGAGCAACCGGTCCAAGACCACCAGTGCCAACCTGGACCGCAGCGCCTACATCCTGCTCAGCCGCCTCCACATGGAGGGCCCGATGAGCATCGGCCAACTGAGTGAGGCCTTCGGCCTGGACGCCTCCACGCTCAACCGGCAGACCGCGGCGATGCTGCGCAACGGCCTGGTGGAGCGCATCCCGGACGCGGACGGGGGCATCGCCCGCAAGTTCAAGGTCACCGAGGAGGGCGCGCTGCGGCTGGAACTGGCACGCACCGAACTGGTGAGCGGCCTGGAGAAGGTCCTTGAAGGCTGGTCAGCCGCTGACGTGGCCGAGTTCGCCGCCTTCCTGAAGCGGTTCAACACGGACATCGAACGCCTGGACGGCCGGGTCTGGCCCCGGCCCTGACGCGGCGGTCGGCTCGGTGACGGCAACGAGCCGGATCAGTCCTCGAAGGTCACCACCACCTTCTCCGCCGCCCCCGGCGTCATGGTGAGCCGGAAGGCCTCCTCGACCTCGGCGAAGGGCACGCGGTGGCTGATCAGCTGGGCGAAGCGGTCCTGGTGCGCCACGATCTCCGCGGTGACCTCGAAGATCTCGGTGGGATAGCCCTGGGAGGCGATCAGGGTCAGCTCGCTCCTGAGCATCCCGCCGAGGTCGATGTCGTCGGACTTCTTCTGGACGGCGACCATGACCAGCTTCGCCTTCCACTTGGCCGAGGCCAGCACGGTGTTGAAGACGGCGGCGGCGCCGGCCGCGTCGATGTAGACGTCGGTGCCCGGGCGGGGCTGGCCCAGCGCGTTGGCGCTCTGGCCGTGCAGCTCGGTCAGCCGGGCGGTGACGTCCTCCTGGGAGGAGTCGATGACGGCGTCCGCGCCCACCGCGAGCGCCGTCTTCAACCGGTCGGGGATCACGTCGACGACGGTCACCTGGGCGACGCCGCGCAGCTTCAGCCAGATGGTGGCGCCGAGACCGATCGGCCCGGCCCCGAAGACCACGACCTTGTCGGTGGGCAGCGCCTCGGAGCGGTTGACGCAGTGGCGGGCCACCGCCATCGGCTCGTTGAGCGCGGCCACGTCGAAGGGCAGCGTGTCCGGGAACACCGCGACGCTCTCGCCGACCTCGGCGTTCTCGATCAGCAGGTACTCGCTCATGCCGCCCAGCGCGCCGCCGCAGCCGATGATCCCGCTGGGGGCGCCCTGCGGGTTGACCACCACCCGGTCGCCCACCGCCAGCCCGGTGACCTCGGCACCCACCTCGACCACCTCGCCGGCCGGCTCGTGCCCCAGGTGCAGCGACCGCATCTCGCCGTCCTGACCCGTCGGCATGCCGCCCATATGCAGGAAGAAGACATCGGTGCCGCAGATCCCGCAGGCGCGGATCCGCACCAGCGCGTCCGCCGGGCCGGGCACGGGCCGCTCGATCTCGACGACCTCGACGGCGCCGGCTGCGGCGGTCTGAACGGACTTCATTGTCGGCATGCGCTGACTCTCCTTCTGGACTGCTGGGATCCGTTTCCGGATACGGACCAGTCTCACCCGACGGAGCGGCTTCGGCGTCGTGCACCCGCCGCTACTTCCGCTACTGCGCACGCAGTACGTCCGGGGCAGCGCTGCCCGGTCGGTCAGCCCAGGTCGGTCAGCAGGGTGGTGAGTGCGGCCTCCTGTTTGGCGGCGGGCAGCGGCTTGTTGGGGTGGTCGATGCCGAAGGTCTTCAGGACCTGGTCCATCTGGGCGTCCAGAGAGGTCCAGCCGGTGTCGTCCAGTGACTGCAGCATGGGCTGGTCGGCGTCCCACAGGTCGCGCAGCGACTGGGCGGCGGTGTGGGCGCCGGCCGCGTTGCCCGCCTGGGCGTCGTGCAGCGAGGTGGACGCGAGGGCCTTGAGTGCGTCGACCTTTGAACCCGGGAAGTCCTTGACCGCCTGTCCGGGCGCCAGCTGCACCGTGGTGGTGGTGTCGGCTTCCGGGGCGGGGCCGGTGTGCGGCTGGTTGTGCGCCCACACCAGCAGGACGGTGGTGGCGGCGGCCAGCAGGCCGAAGCCCCCCAGTGCGAGGCGCTGCCTGCACAGGCCGGCCGCGGTGTGCGGGGCGTGGGCGGCCTCGTAGGTCTCGGTGACGTCCGAGCGGGTGACGGTCAGGTAGATCACGGTGGCCAGGATCAGGCCGAGGAAGATCAGGCTGGTGACGAAGGTGCCCAGGTCCAGGCCGGTCGGGTCGCCGGGGTTCTGTGCGGTCTTCGGCGAGGCCAGCCAGTCGCCGATGTTGGCGCCCAGTGGGCGGGTCAGGATGTAGGCGAGCCAGAACGACAGCACCGGGTTGGCCCCGGCCTTCCACAGCAGCGTGATCGCCGCGATCAGGCCCAGCGGCAGCAGCACCGACGCCCCGGGGCTCCAGCCGGTCAGCTCCAGGGTCCAGTCGCCGGTCGCGGTGCCCAGCGCGAAGGTGACCAGCACCGTGAGCCAGTAGAAGGCCTCGCGCGAGGACGTGGTGACCGAGTGGATCGACAAGGTGCGCTCGCGCAACCACCACACGCCGAACACCACGGCCAGCAGCACCGAGAACACCGCGGAGCTGATCCAAAGGGGCACGTTCAGCTGGTCGGTCAGGATGTCGGTGTACAGCGTGCCGGTGACGCTGACGACGACCACGGTGAGCCAGTACGGCAGCGGCACGTACCGCTTGAGCCGCAGCTGCACGGCCAGCACCACGGCCAGGACCACGGTGAAGATCCAGGCGGTGTTCACCAGGCCGACGCCCAGCGTCATGTTGATCCAGTCGGCGAAGCTCTCGCCCACCGTCGTGCAGAGGATCTTGATCACCCAGAACCAGATGGTGACCTCGGGAACCTTGTTGAGCAGGAGGCGCCCGCTGCGCGTGCGGGTCGGAGTTGTCGTTGTCATGGCAGGAGACTGCTGGGGCGAACCTGCACACAACCTGACTACGTCACCTGACTACGTCGCGGCCCGGGGCGCGGGGAAGAGCACCTCGACCCGGCCGTGGCCGACCGCGACCGCGCGGATCTCCACCCCCGCCGAGGCCGCGACGCGACGCGCCACGGCCAGGCCCAGGCCGTGTCCCGTGCCTGCGCTGACACCCGCTTCAAAGACCCGTTCGACCTCCTCCGCCGCGAATCCCGGGCCGTCGTCGAGGACCTCGGCCAGCACCACCCCGGCCTCGGTGCGGGCGGTGACGCGCACTCTCGCTCTGGCATGGCGCAGTCCGTTGTCCAGCAGCGGCGCCAGTACCGCCGTCACCACCTCCGCGGGCACCGCGACCTCGACGCCGGCGGCGACGTCGAGCTCCACGCCGCGGCCCGCGATCACCGCCCGCGCCGCGGCTGCCAGGTCGCAGCGGTCCCCGCCGCCGACGCGACGGCGGGCCGCACCGAGGATGGTGGTGATGGCCGAGTTGAGGCGCTCGACCTCGCGCAGCACCGCACCGGGGGGCAGCTGCTGCCCGGACAGCTGTGCCAGCTGCGCCTCGCCGCGCAGCACCGTCAGCGGGGTCCGCAGCTCGTGGGCGATCTCGTCGCTCAGCCGACGCTCCTCCTCCAGGACGTGGTCTATGCGGTCGAGCAGGCGGTCCAGGGTGCCGCCCAGCTCGCCGAACTCGTCGCGCGGCACGCCGAGGTCGAACCGCCGCCCGGGCTCGTGGTCGCCCCAGTCGTCGGCGAGTGCGGCCATCTCGTGCACCACCCGCAGCGAACGGCGCACCGCGAAGTCCGCCACCAGAGCCGCGAGCAGCACCGCGAGGGCGCCCAGTATCAGCGACGCCGTCAGGCTGTGCCGCTCCGACGTCTCATAGGGCATCAGGTCCACTCCCACGACCACCGTCGTCCGGTGGCCCGCTGTCGGGACCGGCCGAGCCAGCAGCAGGTGGCCCTGGACCACGGCGGTCCGCTCGGCCGGGGAGCCGGACAGCGCCTGGACCTGGTCGAGGAGCGCGGTCGGCACGAACCCGTCGACCAGTTGCCCGTCGGCGTACACCCATGCCACCGAGTCCAGCGCCTCGCTGCCGTTCTCCGTCATCACCACCCGGCCGCCCTCGACCGCGATGTTGGCGGCGGCGGCCTCCGCGCGGGTGCGCGCCATCGCGTGCGCGTCCGCGTCGGTGACCCGGCTGAGCAGGACGTGGGAGAGCACCACCAGGACCGCGACCACCGTGGTGGCGACCAGCACGGTGAGCGCCACGACCCTGGAGCGGAAGCTGGTCACTGCCACCGGTAGCCCACCCCGCGCACCGTCGCCAGCCGCTGCTCGGCGTCCAGGGCCGCGAGCTTGGTCCGCAGCCGGCGCACGAAGGAGTCCAGGGTGTTGTCACTGACTTGTGCGCCGTGCGGCCAGCCGGCGGCGACCAGCGCGTGACGGCGGACCGCGTCGCCACGCGCGGCCATCAGCCTGCCGAGCAGCCGGAACTCGGTGGGGGTGAGGTCCTCGCTGCCGGCGCCGCAGGTCACGGTGTGCTTGGCGGGGTCCAGCACCACGTCCTCGGTCGCGGCCGCGGTGGTGGTGCGGCGCAGCAACGCGCGCACCCGGACCAGTAGTTCGGGCAGGTCGAACGGCTTGGTGAGGTAGTCGTCGGCGCCGGCCTCGAAGCCGCCGACCTTGTGGTGCATGCCGTCCAGGGCGGTGAGCATCAGCACCGGTGCGTCGACGCCGCGCGCCCGCAGTGCCAGGCAGACGTCGCGCCCGTCGGCGTCGGGCAGGCCGAGGTCCAGGACGATCAGGTGCGGCGCCGGGTCCAGCTGCCGCAGCAGGCTCTCGGCGGTGGCCGCGGCCGCGATGGTGTGGCCGTCGTGTTCCAGGGCCCGCCTGAGCAGGTCGCGGACCGCCGCGTCGTCCTCGCACACCGCAATGAGAGCCATCCGCACAGCGTAGGTACTCACGCGTCGGCGAACCCAATCGCCGCCCCGGGGGTCGCACCGGGAGTGCGGCCGGAGGCGGTGGTCCCGGGGTCCCGGGCAGGGCGGTCGTGCGCGGCCCGGCCCGGGATCCGGCTGCGGTCAGACCGCGGACCAGCCGTTGTCGACCGGGAGGATGACGCCGTTGATGTTGCTGGCGGCGTCCGAGGCGAGGAAGAGGATGGCGGCGGCCTGCTCGGCGGCGTCCGCCGGCCGGCCGACGTTGCCCATGTAGGAGCCGAGGACGGCCGGGCCCTGGGCGCCGGCCTCGACGTCGACCTGGATGTTGGTGATGGTCCCGCCGGGGGCGATGGCGTTGGCGCGGATGCCCTTGTCCCGGTACATCACGGCGAGGGACTTGGTCAGCCCGGCGACCGCGTGCTTGGACGCGGTGTAGGCGGCGCCCGCCGCGCTGCCGCGCAGCGACGCCTCGGACGCGGTGTTGACGATGGCACCCCGGCCCGCGGCGAGCATGTGCGGGAGCGCGGCGCGGGTCAGCAGGAACGGCGCGGTCAGGTTGATCCGGATCACCCGCTCCCACTCGGCGTCGCTGGTCTCGCCGGCCGCCGACATCCGGTCCATGATCCCCGCGTTGTTGACCAGGACGTCCAGGCCGCCGAAGGCCGAAACGGCGGTGGCGACCACCTCGTCCACCACGCTCTGCTCGCTCAGGTCGCCGACCACCGCGCGGGCGGTGCCGCCGGCGGCCTCGATCTCGCTGACGACGGCCTTGGCGCCCTCTGCGTTGAGGTCGGCCACCAGGACCGAGGCCCCCTCGGCGGCGAACTTCAGGGCGGTGGCGCGGCCGATGCCCGAGCCCGCGCCGGTGACGACGACGCTCTTGCCGGTGAGGCCGGTGGTGCTGCTCATGGGTGCTCCCTGCTTCCTTGCTGGTGTGCTGCCTGCGACGTTATAGCTTTATGGCAGAAAGTGCCAGAAAGTCATTGCGTGACGAAAACCGCTAAGCTGAGCGGATGGATCAGCAGCCGGAGAAGCCGGCGGTACGGATGGGTCGGCCGCCGCTGACCGAGCGGCGCAAGGCCGCCACCCGGCTGGAGATCGCCCAGGAGGCCGTGCGGCTGTTCACGGCGAAGGGCGTCGCGGCCACCTCCGCCGAGGAGATCGCCCAGGCCGTCGGCATCTCCCAGCGCACGCTGTGGCGCTACTTCCCCACCAAGGAGCAGTTCGTCCAGCCGCTGCTCGCGGCCGGAATCGAGCAGACGGCGCAGCGGCTGCGGGAGTGGCGCCCCGGCACCCCGGTGCTCACCGGCGCGGACGCCGAACGTGCGGCCACGGCCACGCCCGAAGCGACTGCCGCGCTGCGTGGCCTGGTGCGGCTGACCAGGCACGAGGACGGGCTGCGCGCCGTCTGGCTGCAGGTGCACCACCAGGCCGAGGCCGTGTTCGCCGAGGCCGTCGCCGAGCGCGCCGGCCGCAGTCCGCAGGACCTGGAGTCCCGGGTGCAGGCCGCGATGATCAACTCCGCGCTGCGGGTCGCGGTGGAGGACTGGGCCTGGAACGGAACCGACGCCGGCCCCGAGGCACTGGTCGAAGCGACCGAGCGGGCCGTGCGGGTGGCGGCAGCGGGCTTCCCGCGCTGATCGGCCCCGGGGCGCCCGCGCTGAGCGGACCGGTCCGCGCGCCCGCCCGCCCGCCGACTGCCGCCGGTCGGGAATCCGGATGGCCCAGCGCCGACGAACCGCGATCCTCCTCGAACGCGACCCCCTGCACCCGCACCTGCGAACCTCCGTCCGCCTGCGGGGGACCTCGCGGAGGGACATCTGCGCAGGCGACAGGCTCAGCCCTGAACTTACGGTGCTCTTGATCAGTCGGAGTGCCGCCAGGGGCATGACGACAGGGGCGGTGTCCTGACGGTCCTGGTGAGGTAACCGAGCTCGGACAGGAGCCCGCTGTGGCCACGTTCCTCTATCGACTGGGTTGTGGGCCGCGCTGGGCTGCGTGGTCGCCGTGTTCCAGAAGGGCTGGGGTGCCAGTCTGCTCGGGGTCACCACGACCGGTCCGATCATGAGCCTGATGCCGATCTTCCTGGTGGGGATCGTCTTCGGGCTCGCCATGGACTACGAGGTGTTCCTGGTCTCCCGGATCCGCGAGGCCTACGTCCAACCGGACCCGGACCGGGCATGACCGAACGCACAGGGAGTGTGTCCAACCGGGCCTCGTTGCTGTGGACGGCCGGGATCACCGTACTCGTCCTGGGCACGGGCCCGCTGCTGTCCAGCGCACCGGAGCTGGCGGGCTTCCTGGTGTTCCTCCCCGCGACGATCGCGGCCGTGGGCACGGTACGGCAGACCGTGTGGGTGTCCGCCTGGATCGTGCTGGCTACGGCAGGGGCACTCCTGCAGCAGCCGGCCTCGCATCTGGCCGTGGACATCGCGCTGGTGGTGTTCAGCGTCGCCTTCGGCGCCCTGGCCGTCTACCTCTGCCACTGGCGGATCTCGCGCACCGAGCAGACCACCAGGCTCCGGTCCGCCGCGACCGCGATGCAGCGGCAGCTGCTGCGGCCGCTTCCGCAGGTCACCCATGAGGTGCTGGTGGCCGGCGTCTACGATCCGCTCCAGGAGGAGAGCCTGGTCGGCGGTGACATCTACGACGTGATCGAGACCGCCTACGGCACCCGGGTGCTGCTGGCGGACGTGCAGGGCAAGGGCCTGCCCGCGTTGGGCACCGCCTTCGCCGTCATCGGTGCGTTCCGGGAGGCGGCACACCGCGAACCGACGCTCACCGGCGTCGTCGAAGCGCTGGAACACGCCGTCGTGCGGCAGAACCACTACGCCGGCGAGGCCGGCGAGCCCGAGCGCTTCGTCACGGCACTCGTCCTGGGCCTGGACGCGGATCCTGAGGCCCAGGTGGTCAACTGCGGCCACCCACTGCCCTACATCCTCGGCCCCCGAGGCGTCAGCCGCCTGCAACTGCAGGGCGCGCACGTTCCCTTGGGGCTGGGAGCGCTGGTTGCCGACGTGCGCACAGTGGACTGGTTCGACCTCGCCGCCGACGAGACACTCCTGCTCTACACCGACGGCCTGATCGAGAGCCGCGACCGGGAAGGATCCTTCTTCCCGCTGGAGGAACGACTACAGGAGATCGGTGAGGTGACCCCTAGTCAACTCGCCGACCTGCTACGGGTGCAGGTCCGAGCATTCACCGGAGGCCGGCAGCAGGACGACATCGCGGTGCTGGCACTGCGCCGGGCATCACTCGCACAACGAACCGCATGAGCAGACCGCAAGGACGGCCTGCGATCTCCCTTACACGCGATCGTGGCGGAAGGCGGTCGGCGTCTGTCCGGTGTAGGCGTGGAAGGCCCGACTGAATGCGCTGGCGCTGTCGAAGCCGACGGCTGTGGCGACCGCGAGGACGGTGCTGTCCTGCCGGACCAGCAGCGTCATGGCGTGCAACAGTCGGCTGTGCAGCAGGTACTGGCGCCACGTCATGCCGGTTGCGGCGCCGAAGCGGCGGCGCAGGGTGCGCTCGGAGGTGGCGACCGCGCGGCAGACCGCGGCGATCGAGACATCGGCCAGGTGGGTGTCGGTGTAGCGCATGACGTCCGTGATCAGCGGGTCGTGACTGACCGGCAGGTGGAACGGCAGCTCGCGGTCCAGCCGTTCCAGGACCAGGTCGGCCAGTGCGCCGAAGTAGGAGTCGGCCACGGCGTCGCTGTCCGGCCGGCCGATCGGCCAGCGCGCGGCGTAGATGATCATCTCGCGCAGGACCGGTTCCACCGGCAGGACCCGGACGCGGCTCGCGCTGTCGCGCACCAGGGCGGGATCGAAGAACACCGAGACGGTCCTCGCCCTGTCGAAGGTACTCACATGGGCCAGCCCGGCCGGGATCCACGCGGCCTGCAGCGACGGCAGCCGGTAGCGGGCCGCAGCGGTCCGTACCTCGACGACGCCCTCGAAGGCGTACTCGAGCTGGTGCAGGTCATGGCGGTGCCAAGGGGCGACCGGATGGGTGCCCTCATAGCTGTACGACCCGGCGACGATACCGGGCGCGCCCGCTCCGGGCACTCCCGCCTGGCCGCGCAGGACCACCATCCGGGCATTGGCCGCTGACGGCGGTTCATCGGCCGTTCGCGCAAAGCCGGTCATGCACAAGGACAGTACTAATGGGACCCATGAATCAGCCTCATCTGACCCATCTCGCCAGCCCTGCTTGGGCCCTGACGCTGCGTACCGAACTGCTGCCCTGGCTGGAGCAGGCGGCCGACCTCGGCGAGGACGTGCTGGAGATCGGCCCCGGCCCCGGACTCACCACGGACCTGCTGCTGGAACTGACCACCCGGGTCACCGCGATCGAGATCGATCCGGACCTGGCCGCCCAGCTGCGCACCCGACTGGCCGACAGCCGCGCCGAGGTCATCCACGGCGACGTCACCGCACTGGAGTTGGCAGCGAACCGGTTCTCCGCGGCGACCTGCTTCTCGATGCTGCACCATATGGACTCGCCGCAGGCGCAGGACCAGCTGTTCGCACGGTTGCACCACCTCCTCCGTCCTGGGGCGCCACTGCTGGGAATCGACTCGGTCGACAGTGAGCGGATCCGGCGCGCCCACATCGACGACACCTACGTCCTGGTGGACCCGGCCACCCTTGACCAGCGCCTGCGGACGGCGGGATTCACGGACATCACCGTGGCCGGGCACAACGACTACCTGTTCCGCTTCAGCGCGAGGAAGCCCTAGGGCTACTCGTCCGTCGGAAGACCGGTGAGCGCGGCGGATCGCTCCCACCGGCGGCGGGCCAGGTCGGGGTCGGTGTTCGGCGCGAACGGCCCGACCGCCGCTGTCAGCCGTCGACCGCGCGGAGGACGGCTTCGGCCATGCCGCGTTCGCCGCGCTCGTTGGGGTGGACCGGGGCGGCAGGGGCGAGCGGGAGGAAGGGCTCGATCCAGCGGCTCTTCGGTGCGGAGCAGGCGTCGTGGCCGACAGAGGGGGTGTAGGTGTCGACGTATCCGGCTCCGACGGCTTGTGCGCGCTGCTTGAGTGTGGTGTTGAGCTGCTGCACCTCCTGGTTCAGGAAGGTGACGTCGCCGGGGGCGAGGCCCATGTCGAGGCCGCAGTCGCTGCCCTGCGACGGCAGGATCGCCGGGTAGCCCACGATGTAGACCCGGGCCTGCGGGGCACGCTGCTTGACCTCCTTGAGCGCGTCGGCGAGCCGTGCGCCTGCGGTCAGGATCCGCTGCTGTATCTGGTCCGTGCCGCCCGAGACGTATTTTCCGCGGCAGGGTGCCTTACTCCCGGTGTACTTGCCGCTGCCGGTGGCGTAGTAGACGATCCCCGACTTGGTGCACTGCTCGACCAGATCGCTGAAGCCGATGTCGTTGCCGCCGATGCCGATGGTCACCAGGCGGGTGCCGGAGGACAGCGCGGACAGCTGCGCGGGGTTGGTCCCGTCGTCGGTGGACTGGGCGCCGGAGAGGTCGCCGATGGTGGCGCCGCTGCAGCTCATGTCGCGGAAGTCGGTGGCCTTGATGCCCAGGCTCTCAGCGACCAGCGACGGGTAGTTGCGGTCGGAGCGCTGGCATCCGGTGGGTGTGCCGGTCCGGTCGGGGATTCCCGGGCCGGACGTGTAGGAGTCGCCCAGCGCGACGTAGCCGCCCTTGGCGGACGGCGGGGCGGATGGACTGCCCACCGACCCGGCGGCCGCAGTCGCGTTGACGGTCACTGTCGTCGGGCTCGATGCATAGTCCCCGCCCCGCCCGCAGGCGACCGCGGTGACCAGGACGCCGCCTGCGGTCACCACGGCCAGGCCGGCTCGTGCGTAAGCCTTCAGGAAGAGGAACCGGAGCACGGGCCTGGACGAGGGCAGGGACTGCATGAGGGGTCATCCTTCTGACGGTGCGACGGGTATGGCGAACTTCCGAGGTCCACGATCCCTTCGCCCGCCCGCCGCCACGAGGTGGCCCACCCCCCGAACGGTGGTGTAGCTCGCTACACCACGCGCCCCGCGTCAGACGGTCCCGCCCCGGGGGCGATCCGCCGGAGTTGAGTGGCGATCAGGGTGTAGATCTCTCTGGCTCTCTCGTCGTTTCTGACGTCGTAGCCGTGGTCGGCTCCGGTCACGTTGTGGAGTTGGAGCAGTGCCCCGGCCGTGCGTAGGCGTTCGGCGTAGCGTTCGGCTTCCGGGCGGAGCAGGTCGAGTTCGGCGGTGATGACCAGGGCCGGGGCGATGCCGGTGAGGTCGGCGGTGTCTGTCGGGTGGGCGGGGGAGGCCAGGCGGTCGGTGCGGTGCTGCGGGTTCGGGATGTAGGAGTTGTTGAAGATCTCGGCCATCCACGGCCGCAGTTCGGAGCCCTTGATCGGTGTGCCCTTGTCCTTGAAGCCGGTGGCCAGGTCGAGCGGTGGGTAGTGCAGGACCTGGAGGGCGATGGCGGGGCCGCCCTGCTCCAGGGCCTGCCGGGCCACGGCCGCGGCGAGGCCGCCGCCCGCGCTCTGGCCGCCGATGGAGAGCCTGGCGCCGTCCCAGCCGTGCTCGGCACCGTGCTCGGCGACCCACCGCACCACCTCGAAGGCCTGGCGGGGCGGTGCGGGGAAGCGGTGCTGCGGGGCGAGCACGTAGTCGACATTGACCACGACGACTCCCGCCTCGGCGGCGAGGCAGCGGCAGAGCGGGTCGTCGAGCTGTGTCAGCGGCAGGACGTAGCCGCCGCCGTGGAAGTTGACGTGCACCGGGGGCAGCTCGTCGCCGTCCGCGGGGGAGTAGACCACGGCGCGCGCGGGTCCGATCGAGGTGGGGATCGTCAGCTCGCGGGTGTTGCCCGGGAACTCCGGGAAGCGCACCGGTGAGCTGCGGCGCTCGCTCAGCCGGACCAGACGCTGAAAGCCCTTCGCGGCCAGGGCGGCGACCGCGGGCCTTGCCAGAACGGACATACGGCGGCTCCCTCTTGCCTCTGCCTACTTCTTCAGGCGTTCCGCGGCCAGTTGCCGCAGCTCGCTGGACTTGATCTTGGCGTTTCCGGTGAGCGCTATCTCGTCCTCGCGGAAGAACAGGACGTGGCGGGGCACCTTGTAGCTCGCCAGCCGCTCCCGCAGGAAGGTACGGATCGTCTCGGCATCGAGGTCCACGCCCTGCTGCGGCACGATACAGGCGACCACGACCTCGCCGAGGGTCTCGTGCGGCACGCCGACGGTCTGCGCCACCCTGACCCCGGGACAGCCGGTCAGCGCCTCGTCCACCTCCAGCGGGGAGACGTTGGCGCCGCCGGTCTTGATGATGTCGGTGAGCCGGCCCTCCCAGTGCAGCAGGCCGCCGTCGTCGAGACGGCCGCCGTCACCCGTGCGGAAGAAGCCCTCGGCGTCGAGCGTCTCGTCCAGCGGGGTGCCGAGGTAGCCCAGCATCAGCGTGGGGCCCTTGACGCAGATCTCGCCGCGTTCGCCCCGTGGCAGGACGCTACCGGTGAGCGGGTCGACGATCTTGACGGTCACTCCCGGCAGCGCCTCGCCGCTGCTGCCGCGGTGCACCTCGGGCGGGGTGTTGGCGGGGAAGCAGGTGGTGATGGTGAAGGTCTCGGTGTTGCCGTAGGCGTGGCCGGGCTCGAACCACCTGGCCGACACCGTGGGGTGGCCCGCGATCGGGGTGTTGAAGTCCACGAACCGCATGCTGCTCAGATCCGTCTCGGACCACCGGGGCGAGCCTTCCAACTGCGCCCACTGGTGCGGCCAGGCGAACGGGAAGGTGACCCGTTCCGCCTGCATCAGCTCCAGTGCCCCGGCGGCGGCGAAGGTCGGTTGCAGGATTAGGGCGCCGCCGGCGGCGAGGGTCGCGCCGAGCGCCATGGCGAAGTTGCCGGACCAGAACAGGCCGTTGGCCGTCCAGCAGCGGACCCGGTCCTGCGGACCGAAGCCGTACATCCGCCGGCAGCGCCACATCTGGATGGTGACGCCACGGTGCGCGCTGAGGATGCCCTTGGGCCTGCTGGTGGAGCCGGAGGAGAAGAACAGCACGGCCGGGTCGCTGGGCCGCACCGCGGTCGCGGTCGCCTCGACCAGCTCGCGCGGCTCCTGCTGACCGTGCGTCAGGAAGCCGTCCCAGGGCTCCAGTGCGCCGCCGGGCACCGGCTCTCCGAGCACGGCGAGACGGCGCAGGAACGGGAAGCGCACCGACCGGAGCGTGCCGGGCGCGGACCGGCCGATCGCGGGCTCCAGCTCGGTCAGCACGGCGGCGAAGTCCTTGGTCAGCACTGTGCGCTCGAACAGCAGCACCGAGATGCCGGAGGCCTGCAGCATGTGGTCCAGCTCCGGGCCGGTGGAGAAGGTGCTGAGGGTGACCGCCACGCCTCCGGCGAGCGAGATCCCGAAGACCGCCGCGATCCATTCGGGCCGGTTGGTCATCAGCACGCCGACCCGGCCGCCCCGGTCAAGTCCGCCCGCGCGCAGCGCCCGGGCCACCTCGACCGAGCGCTCCCGGAGGTCGGCGTAGGTCCACCGGGTGACGCCGTCAGGCGTGCGCAGCACCACCGCCTCGCGCTCGCCGTAGAGCGCGGTGACCTGGTCCAGGAAGCCGGGCAGCGTCAGCGCGCCGAGGCCCGGTTCGGCGTCGAGCGGCGGGCCCGACACCAGTGAGAGGGAACGTTCGGATCCGGCGCCCATCGCCGACCACCTCCTTCGCGTCTCGCGGCCGGGGTGTCCCCGGCCGGGCTAGAGCGGCAGCTCGACCTCGGCCGCGCAGTCCACCACCACGTCGCCGTTCTGGTTGGTGAGCCGCAGCTTGACCTGGACCAGCGGCACGCCCCAGACCGACTCCCGCTCCTTGCCGACCACCTCGGCGTCGAAGTAGGTGGCGTCGCCCTCGAAGGCGGGCCCGCGGAAGCTGGACCTGGAGTGGCGCACCATGCCGTCGTGGCCGGCCCAGTAGGCGAGGTAGTCGGTGCACCAGGCGCCCATCGTGGCGCCGTAGCCGTAGGCGCGGGCCATGCCGACCTGGCCGGCCCTGGCCGCGTCGATGTGGCCGCGTGAGGGGCCGACGTACAGTCCGTCGCGCTTGCGCGGGTCGATCCTGGCGTCCTCCTCGTCGAAGGCGAAGCCCTCGGTCCAGCCCGGGTCCTGGTAGACCCAGGGATCCTCGACGCCGGGCGGGGAGACCCAGCGGAAGGTGCCCCAGATGTTGAAGACGAAGGCGCGGTACTCGGTGGTGAAGCTGGCGATGCTGTGCGGGCCGAGCACCCGCCGCGGCAGCCGGTCGCCGACCTTGACCTCGTCGAAGCGCGGCGAGACGCCGGTGCGGTTGGACATCAGCCAGTCGCGGCGCAGCTGCTCCAGCTCGACCAGTTCGGCCTCGGTCCACTGCTTCACGGCGCCGAGCTGGCTCTGGTACATCCCGCGCTTCTCGGCCTCGGCGGAGAGGTAGCGGATCGCGGTGGACCGCTCGCGCGCCACCAGGGTGCCGTGCTGGTTGGTGTGGGTGGTGTCGCCGCGCGCGAACATGGTGGGTCCGGCGAACTTGGTCTCGGTCACCTTGTAGTCGTGGAACCGCCGTTCCTGGAACAGCTGGTCGCCCACCCGCACCGGGCAGCCGTAGAACCACCACTCCTCGCCGCCGAAGATCAGGTGGCTGTCGGGGATGTGGCCGACGCAGGCGGGCGCGGCGCCGTGTCCGTAGTCCAGGCCCACCGCGATCGACTGCGGCGCGATCAGGCCGCCGAACCTGGAGTCTCGGGCGAACTCCTGGTCCCAGTGCAGCGGGTTGGGGTAGTCCATCGCCATCACCCAGCGGCGGATGTCGGTGGAGCTGCACGGGTCCCACAGCTGCCCGCCGCCGACCGGCTTGCCCACGCGGTGGTCGACGTCGGAGAGGTCGAGTTCGACAGACTTGCTCACAGGTGCTCCTGACTACCGGTTGACGTCGACGAGGATGCGGCCCCGCACCTTGCCGTCCATGAGTTGACCCGCTGCGGCCACGGCCTCGCCCAGGGCGACCTCCTGGGCGATCACCTCCAGGGCGATCGCGTCCAGATCGCGTGCCAGCCGGGCCCAGGCCGCCGTGCGCGGCCCGGCCGGCGCCATCACGCTGTCGATGCCCAGCAGCGACACCCCGCGCAGGATGAAGGGGGCCACCGACGCGGGGAAGTCCATGCCCTGGGCCAGGCCGCAGGCGGCGACCGCGCCGCCGTACCGGGTCTGGGCGCAGGCGTTCGCCAGGGTGTGGCTGCCAACGGCATCGACGACGCCGGCCCAGCGCTCCTTCTGCAGCGGCTTTCCGGCCCCGGCCAGCTCGGCGCGGTCCAGTACCGTCGCGGCGCCGAGCTGCTGGAGGTACTCGGCCTCGGCGGCCTTGCCGGTCGCCGCGGCCACCGTGAAGCCGGCCGCGGTCAGCAGGGTGATCGCGACGCTGCCGACGCCGCCGGTGGCTCCGGTCACCAGGATCTCGCCCTGGTCCGGGCGCACTCCGTGGTCCAGCAGGGAGTCCACGCACAGGGCCGCCGTGTAGCCGGCGGTGCCGATGGCCATCGCCTGACGGGCGGTGAAGTCGGCGGGCAGCGGCACCAGCCAGTCCCCGTTGACGCGGGCGCGCTGGGCCAGGCCGCCCCAGTGGCTCTCGCCGACGCCCCAGCCGTTGAGCACCACCCGGTCGCCCTGCCGCCAGGCCGGGTGGGTGCTGGCGGTGACCACCCCGGCGAGGTCGATGCCGGGCACCATCGGGAACCGGCGTACCACCGGGGAGGCGCCGGTGATGGCGAGGCCGTCCTTGTAATTGAGCGTCGAATAGGCGACGTCGATGCTGACGTCGCCGTCCGGAAGCTCGGCCTCGGCCAGGTTCGCGAGCGCAGCCGACTGCCCCGCCTCGCCTTTCTCGATCAGAATTGCCGAAAACATTCGGAGAGCCTGTCCCTTCTCGGCTTCGCGCATGGTAAGGGCAGTCTCGATCCTGGAGAGTCGGGGTATCCAGTTGATCTTCACAACCGAGCGCGGCCCGCATCTGCGGCAGTGGCGCCTCCCGCCGAGGGCATGATCACCGGCCGCCATTGGCACCGACGGGCCGTCAGATGTGGGAAGTAGCTCAATCTCGATATCAAGAATCACATTCTCTCTAGCGAGCATGATGCTTCCATAGGCGAGGACGGACCGTCAACCCACGTGTCACTACGGTGCTGGAGAACGATCGGTGCCGATCGGATAGCAAACCGTATTGAAAAGGGTTGATCTACTAGTAGGCTCCGCTGACACGGCGCGGACCCCAATCGGAGTAGTCCGCCATTGCTGACATGCCGGGGACTTCTGTGGCACTCCATGCAAGAGCGGCGACACGACAGGCCGAAGAGGATTCGACGGACGGGGCGGGGACCGGCGACGAAGCGCCGGCGGCCGCGGCGCCGCGGCGCGGGCCGGCCCGGCAGCTCTCGCTGCGGACCGTCCTGCTGATCCTGGCCCTGGTGCCCACCATCGCGGTCGTCGTCCTGTGGGCGATGAACTCGGTGCAGCTGTACGACAACTGGCACACCGCCAACGACCGCAACACGGTCGGCAAGGCCGGCGCCGCCCCGATCTACGCGGTCTTCTACAACCTGCAGGCGGAGCGGCAGCTGAGCGCCGCCGCGATCGCCGACCCGAACGCCTACCGGAAGCAGCTGGCGACCCAGCGGCAGGCCACCGACGCGGCCGTGGCCAGCGTGCAGGCCGTGTCCGCCACCAATCCCAGCAGCATGATCACCAACTTCCTGACGGCCAGTCCGGGGGTGAACCAACTGGCCGGATTCCGCAGCGCGATGGACAAGGGAACCGCCGGCCAGCAGCAGACCTTCGACAACTACACCGCGGTCATCGCCCACGACCTGGGGCTGTTCAACACCTACTTCGACGTGAACATCGCCGACCTGGCCACCATCGGCCGACCGGTGATGCCGGCCCAGTGGGCCCTGGAGATGATCTCCCGGGAGAGCGCGATCTTCACCGCCGGGACGGTGAGCGGCCACTTCTCCAGCAGCCAGCGCATCCAGATCGCCCAACTGGTCGGCGCCCAGCAGGACCTGTACAACAACCAGGTCATCCCGCTGCTGCCGGCCCAGTTCGCCACGCTGTACCAGGGCGTGCTGTCCGGGTCGGGCTGGAAGCAGAAGACCGCGGTGGAGAACGCGGTGCTGACCGCCCCGGTCGACGGCAGCGGACGCTCCGACGTGCCCGCCCAGATCGGCAAGCAGTGGCAGGCGGCCCTCGGCGGAGTAGCCCCCCGACTGAACGACCTCGGCAGCCAGTTCGGCGCCTACAACATCAGCATCTCCGCCAACCGGCTCGACGGCCTGCTGTCCACGCTGGTCACCAACAGCGCGGTCGGCGGCGGCGCCGTGCTCCTGGTGATGCTGATCTCCATCCGGCTCACCTGGGTGCTGCGCCGCCGGATCTTCGCGTTGCGCGACGCCGCCGGCGACATGCAGACCCGGCTGCCGGACCTGGTGGACCGGCTGGGCCGCGGCGAGACGGTGGACCTGGACGCCGAGCTGCCCGAGATCGACCACGGCAGCGACGAACTCGGCACCCTCGGCCAGGCCCTCAACCAGGCCAGGACCACCTCCCTGGAGACCGCGGTGCGCCAGGCCGAGCAGTACCGCGGCTTCGAACGACTGCTGCAACGCATCGCCCGGCGCACCCAGCTGCTGATCGGCATGCAGATGAAACGGCTCGGCGAGATGGAGCGGCGGCACGAGGACGCCGAGGTGCTGGAGGGCCTGTTCGACCTCGACCACCTGGCGGCCCGGCTGCGGCGCTACGAGGAGAACCTGGTGATCCTGGGCGGGGGGCAGCCGCAACGGCGCTGGCGCAAACCGGTGATGCTGCTCGACGTGCTGCGTTCGGCGCAGGGCGAGGTGCAGGACTACCGCCGGATCCGGATCGAGACCGAGGGCCAGTCGCTGCTGTCCGAGCGCGCGGTCGGACCGATGGTGCACGTGCTGGCCGAGCTGATGGAGAACGCCGTCACCTTCTCCAAGCCGCCCTCCCCGGTGGAGGTCTCCGCCGCCCGGGTGGGACGCGGTCTGGCCATCGAGATCGAGGACCGCGGCATGGGCATGGACCCCGAGCAGTACGCCGAGGCCAACCAGCTGATGGTGGCCCCGCCCCGGATGGACGTGATCTCCCGGGCCGACGACGCCCGGCTGGGCCTGTACGTGGTAGCCCGGCTCGCCGCCAACCTGGGCCTCAAGGTGGAGCTGCGGCCCTCCTCCTTCGGCGGCACCCGGGTGGTGGTGCTGATCCCGCCGGAGCTGATCGCCGAGGAGCGGCGCCCGGTCCAGGAGGCGCCGAACGGCTATCCGCCGCCCCCGGCCCAGCTCTCGGTGATCGAGGACCCCGGCTCCGGGCCCGCAGGCTCCGACTACCTGGACGACCCGTACGGCGGCCCCGGCTCCACCGGCCGCGGCGAACCCGTCGGTCCGCACGCCTACCCCGCCGAGCACGAGGAGGTGTTCGCCCGTCCGCTGATCGGCCCCTGGATCGAGCCGTCCGCCCCAGCGGCCGCGGCCGCGGCGCCCAAGCGGCTGGAGCCGCTGCCCAAACGGGTGCGTCAGGCCAGCCTGGCCGCCGGACTCCAGGAGCCGCCGCCCCGGTACGACGACGACGGACCCTACGCCGCGTCCGCCGCGCAGCCCCTGCCGCGGCGCGGCGAACCGCGCCGCTCCGGGGCCGCCGTCGGCGCCTTCCAGCGCCAGTCCCGGCTGGCCCGGCTGGCCACCGACCCCGACCACCACCCCACCCACCCCTCACCGGGTCACGACCGCACCCGGAAGGAAGACGGAAGATGACACAGCGCACCACAGCCACCAACGAGGACCTCGACTGGTTGCTCGACCGGCTGGTCGACCAGGTACCCGGCACCAGGAACGCCATCGTGCTGTCCGACGACGGACTGGTGGTCAGCCAGTCCGCCGGCGTCGCCCGCGCCGACGCCGAGCGGCTGGCCGCCATCGCCACCGGCCAGCAGAGCCTGGCCCGCGGGGTGGGCGAGGTGTTCGGCGGCGGACCGGTCCAGCAGGTCATCGTCGAACTCGCCGACCTCTGGCTGTTCATCAGCGCCGCCGGCCGGGGCACCCATCTGGCGGTGGTGGCCGGCCAGGAGGTCGACGCCGAAGTGATGGCCGTGGCCATGCACACCCTGGTGCTCCAGGTAGGACAGCGACTGGGCACCGAGGTACGGGTCACCGGGATGAACGCGGAGGGCGGTGTTCGTGGGTGAACCACTGGACCGAGGAGAACGACGACCAGGACCCGGAGCAGACCCTGGTCCGGCCGTACACCATCACCCATGGGCGGACGACCTCGGCACGCGACGACCTGACCCTGATCACGGTGATCGCCACCGTGCCCTGGCCGGCCGAGCAGCCGGTCACCCGGGGGCTGCAACCCGAGCACCGGCTGATCCTGCAGCAGTGCGGCAGGCCGGTGGCGCTGGCCGAGGTGGCAGCCGGACTCAACCTGCCGGTGGCGATCACCAAGATCCTCATCGCGGACCTGATCGAACTCGGCGGAGTGACCGCACGGCCGCCGTTGAAGATCGCCGTGGGCGCAGGTCCTGACATGACCCTTCTTCAGGCGGTGAGAGATGGCCTACTCAGACTCTGACAACCGGGTCTCCGCAGCGGAAGCACCCGCTGCGGTGAAGATCCTGATCGCCGGCGGCTTCGGCGTGGGCAAGACCACCATGGTGGGGGCGGTGAGCGAGGTGGCGCCGCTGCGCACCGAGGAGCACCTGACCGTCGCCGGCGTCGGTGTGGACGACATCGGCGGGGTGGAGCAGAAGACCACCACGACGGTGGCGCTGGACTTCGGCCGGATCACCGTCAGCCCGCAGCTGGTGGTGTACCTGTTCGGCACCCCGGGCCAGGAGCGGTTCTGGTTCATGTGGAACGACCTGGTGCACGGCGCGCTGGGCGCGGTGGTGCTCGCCGACACCCGGCGGCTGGAGAGCAGCTTCGGCTCCATCGACTTCTTCGAGAACCGCGGCATCCCCTTCGTGGTCGGCGTCAACTGCTTCGACGGCCGCCAGGACCGCACCCTGCCGGAGATCCGCGACGCGCTGGACCTGGACCCGAGGGTGCCGATCCTGATGGGCGACCTGCGCCGGCGCGACGTCAGCCGCGACCTGCTGCTGGCACTGGTGGAGCATCTGATGGCGGAGCAGCGGGCGGTCGCCACGTACTGATCCCCGTCGCCGCGCCTGATCCCTTGACGGGGCGTCAGAGCAGGCGGAGCATCTAGCGCATACCGAGCCGGGCAGATCCTGCCCGGCCTACCAATGTCCTTGTTAACGCTCACAGATGAGGGTGCATCAGGTCGAAGAGCCGACGATCCGAAGGATGCGGGGCGACATCATGAGTGCTGCGTACAACACCAACGAGAACGGGACCGAGACCGAGAACGGGGCCGGGGACGGGATCGGGTCGGGGCTGTCCCGGCGCAGGGCGTTACGGCTGACCGGGGCGGGCGGCGGGATGCTCGCCGCCTCCGCGCTGCTGGCGAGCTGCACCAGCAGCAGCAAGGGCTCGTCCGGCAGCGGGTCGGGCAGCGGCGGGGTCGGGGACTTCCCCTCGACGCCCAAGTGGAAGTTCGTCTTCGTCAACCACGTCACCACCAACTCCTTCTTCACCCCCACCCGTTACGGTCTGGCCGACGCGGCCTCGGTGCTGGGCCTGCCCACCCCGCAGTGGACCGGCTCGGAGACCGGCGACGTGTCACAGATGGTCAGCGCCATGGACACGGCCGTCACCAGCGGCGCCGACGGCATCGCGATCCCGCTGACCGACAACTCGGCGTTCATCACGCCCACGAAGAACGCGCTGGCCAAGGGCATCCCGGTGATCGCCTACAACGCCACCGCGCCCGGCAACTTCCCGCTCACCTACGTCGGCCAGGACCTCTACCAGTCCGGCTTCGAGATGGGGCAGCGGATCGCCCAGGACGTCACCTCCGGCGAGATCCTGGTCGGGATCTCCCAGCCGGGCGGCAACAACGTCCAGCCGCGGCTGGACGGGATCATCGCCGCACTCAAGGCCGGCGCGCCCTCGGTGAAGGTCACCTCGATCAACACCGGTGCCGCCCAGGCCGGCGAGCTCAACGCGATGACCGCCGCCTTCTCCGGGCACAGCGCCGCCAAGGGGTTGTACGCGGTGGACGCCGGCAGCACCGCGGCTGTGGCCCAGCTGATCACCCAGCGGGGGCTGAGCGGCAAGGTCCACGGGGGCGGCTTCGACACCCTGACCGACACCATCAACGGGGTGAAGTCCGGCGCCCTGGACTTCACCATCGACCAGTCCGCCTATCTGCAGGGCTTCCTGCCGGTGCTCTACCTCTACCTGTACCGCCTGTCCGGCACGCTGGTCGTGCCGCCCAGCACCGACACCGGGCTGACCTTCGTGACCAAGGCCAACGCGGGGCTCTATGTGAGCGCGAACAGCCGGTTCGAGGGCGGCCCCAACAAGAGCGTGATCACGATGCCCGGCTCCATCGCGCTGCCGCCGGCCACCACCGTCACCCTGTGACGGCACGGACGGAGGGACGCATGGACAGCAGGCTGGACGCGAGGAAGGTCGCGGCCGCCGTCGGCCGCGGCCTGGTCCGGCGCCGGGAGCTGAGCATCTTCGTGGTCTGCGTCGCCGCCGCGGTCTACTTCGCGATCACCGGCTCCGGATTCACCACCACCGAGAACTACCACACCATCGCCCAGTACGTGGCCCCGTGGATCATCATCGCGGCGGGCGAGGTGATGCTGCTGATCTGCGGTCAGATCGACCTGTCGGCCGGCTTCGTGTTCACCCTCGCCCCGTTCCTGCTGACCTCGTTCACCGGCGACGGGCTGCCGCTGCTGCTCGCGCTGGTCTGCGCGGTGGCCGTCAGCGGCCTGGTCGGGGTGGTCAACGGGCTGATCCACACGCTGTTCAACGTGGCCTCCTTCATCGTCACCCTCGGCATGGCCTTCTTCCTGGAGGGGATGTCGCTGATCGCCTCCAACGCCCAGCCGGAGGCGGCCCCCACCGGCGGCTGGGTGGCCCGGGCCTTCGGCCAGGCCCACTGGGCGGAGCTGATCTGGGCGCTGGTGATCGTCGCGGCGATGCAGATCCTGCTCTCCACCACCAGGTTCGGGGTGAACACCCAGGCGGTGGGCAGCAATCCGGTCGGCGCGGCGGAGGCGGGCATCAGGATCAACCGCATCAAGATCGTCAACTTCGCCCTCTGCAGCGCCCTGGCCGGGTTCGGCGGCATCCTGGACGGCATCAGGGTCGGCTCCTTCGACCCGACCAACGGCGGCAACGAGACCATGTTCCTGGCCGTGGCCTCGGCGGTGATCGGCGGCACCGCGCTGATGGGCGGCTCCGGGACGATCATCGGCGCACTGCTGGGGGCACTGCTGCTGGGCATCGTCTACGACGGGTTCAACCTCACCGGTGTGAACGCCAACGCCTTCGACGTGGTCCTCGGCATCGCGATCATCGCCGCCATGCTGCTGAACGTGTATCTCGGCATGCTGCGAAGGAAGGCCGACCGATGACGGCGCAGGAGGAGTCCGAGACGGCCCGGCAGACCCCCGAGCCCCCGGCGGTGATCCGGGCCGAGCACATCAGCAAGCGCTTCGGCGCGGTCGAGGCCCTCAAGGACGTCAACCTGCACGTCCGCCGGGGCGAGATCCTGGGACTGATCGGCGACAACGGCGCCGGCAAGTCGACGCTGATCAAGACCCTGACCGGGTTCCACCAACCGGACCGCGGACGGCTGCTGTTCGACGGGACGCCGACCGTGCTGCGCTCGGTGGTCCACGCCAGGTCGCTGGGGATCGACACGGTCTTCCAGGACCTGGCCATGATCAACGACCTGCCGGTCTACCTCAACCTCTTCCTCAACCGGGAGCTGACGCACGGTCCGCTGCCCTTCCTGCGCCGCTCCGAGATGCGCCGCCGGGCCCGCGAGGCGCTGGACTCCATCGGCATCAGCATCCCCTCGGTCGACACCGAGGTCGGCCGGCTCTCCGGCGGCCAGCGCCAGGCCATCGCCGTGGCCCGCTCGGTCTACGCGGACTCCACCCGGCTGCTGCTGCTGGACGAGCCGCTGGCCGCCATGGGCGCCAAGGAGGGCGGACAGATCCTGCGGCTGCTGCGCCGGCTGAAGGAGCGGCGCGACATCGCCATCATCCTGATCGCCCACAACTACGCCCAGATCGTCGACATCTGCGACCGGGTCAACCTGCTCCAGCACGGCGAGATCACCCTGGACCGGCCCACCGGGGAGACCTCGGTGAGCGAACTGCTGGAGCTGGTCCACGCCGAGTACAGCGTGGACTGAGCCCCGGCGCGGGTGGAGGCGACCCGGTCACTGCTCGCGCAGGCCCCAGGGGGAGCCGTACTCGACCAGCAGGTCCAGGAAGGGCTTGGGGGCGAAGGCCTCCGGGCCCAGGACGCCGGCGCCGGACCAGGCGCCGGAGGCCAGCAGCTCCAGGGCCACCACCGGGTTGATCGCGGTCTGCCAGACGACGGCCTGGGAGCCGTACTCCCGCATCGACCACTGGTTGTCGACCACGTGGTAGAGGTAGACCTCGCGCGGCCGGCCGTCCCTGGTGCCCTTGACCCAGGTGCCGGCGCAGGTCTTGCCGTGCATCCGGTCGCCCAGGCCGGCCGGGTCGGGCAGGGCGGCGGCGACCACGTCGCGGGGGGAGACCTTGACCGCGCCGTGGTCCGACCCCACCGTCAGCGGCTCGGTCCGGTCCAGGCCCAGGGCGTGCAGGGTCTTCAGCTTGGCGATGAAGTCGTCGCCCAGGCCGTACTTGAAGGTCACCCGCTTGGCGTCGATCCAGCGCGGGACCAGCAGCACCTCCTCGTGCTCCACGTTGACGCACTCCACCGGGCCGATGCCCTCGGGGAAGTCGAAGACCTCGGGTTCGCTGAACGGGGCGGTGGTGAACCAGCCCCGGTCGGCCTCGTAGACCACCGGCGGGTTGAGGCACTCCTCGATGGTGGTCCAGATGCTGAACGAGGGGGCGAAGTCATAGCCCTCGACAGTGATGTTCGCGCCGTCGCGGATGCCGATCTCCTCGATCTCGTCGAAGAGCTCGTCGGCGGCGTAGCGGGCGAAGACGTCGGACAGGCCGGGCTCGACCCCCATCCCGACCAGGGCGATCCGGCCGGACGACGCCCAGGCCTCGCCCTGCTCGAACTGGGCGTCGCCGAGCTTGACCCCGCACAGCTCGTGCGGGCGCTCCGGATGCGGGTGGGACAGCGACATCGCCATGTCCAGGTAGTGCGCACCACCGGCCAGCGCGGCCTGGAACAGCGGCATCACAAAGCGCGGGTCGGTGGCGTTCAGCAGTACGTCGCAGCGCTGCTCGGCGAGCAGGGCGGTGACGGCGGCCTGGTCCGAGGCGTCCACCCGGGCCGCGCTGAAGCGGCTGCCGCCCTCACCCAGCGCGGCCACGGCCGCCTCGGCGCGGGACAGGTCGTAGTCGGCGACGACCATGTGGTCGAGGAAGGGCCGCCGGGCCGCGATCCGGGTGATCGCGGTACCGACGCCGCCGGCGCCCACAAGCAGAACTCGCATGACGGTCATCTCTCCAGAAGTGCTGGCAACGGGGGACTGCACCTCGATGGAACCCCCGGACCCGGCTCAACGTCTATGGTGTTGGCATAAGAACCGGAACAATGCCTTCCAGGAGGGCCCGATGCCCAAGCAGGTCGTCCCCGACGCCGCCCGGCAGCGGCGTCGCCGCACCAAGCAGGGCACGGTGCTCAGCCACCGGCTGATCGTGGAGACCGCGCTGCGGATGCTGCGCGAGCACGGCTCGGCCGGGCTCAGCGCACGCCGGCTGGGCCTGGCGCTGGGCACCGACGCCAGCACCGTGTACCGCTACTTCCGGGGCATGGACGAACTGACCCTGGCCATCGCCGACGAGCTGATCAGCGCGGCGATGGCCGACTGGCGGGCGACCGGAGACTGGCTCGCCGACCTGCGCGACCTGGGGCTGCGGATCCACGCCGCCTACCTCACCCATCCGCAGGCCGCGGTGCTGACCGCGAACCGGGTCAGCGGCCGGGCCCACGAGGTGGCCTCGGACGAGGCCATCCTCGGGGCCCTGCGCACGGCCGGGTTCCCGGACCCGTCCGCCGCGCGGATCTACCACGCCTTCATCGACCAGACCCTCGCCTTCGCCGCCCTGGACGCCGCCTCGCTGGCGCTCCCCGCGGCGGCACGCGAGGCCGACGAAGGGGTCTGGCAGGCCACCTACGCCAAACTCCCGGCCGAGACCCACCCGCACATCGCCGCCACCGCCGACCTGCTGGTGGCCCGGATGAACCGCAGCGCCTACCCGGCCGCGCTGGACATGCTGCTGGCCAGCGCCCGGGCCGAACTGGCGGCCCTGCAAGGGGAGTGACGGACGGTCAGATGCTCGCCCCGGCGCCCTCCAGCAGCTCCTTGGCGCGGTTGAGGGTGGTCAGGCTGTTGGTCCCCAGCGCCGTGCGGACGGCCTCGCGTCCCTGCTCCAGGGTCTCCACCCCGGGCAGGGCCAGGATGTGCACCGGGTCCAGCCGGACCGTGTGCCGCGAGGTCGCCCGGGTGCCGCCGTCCCCGTCCGGGGCCAGGGTCCAGCGGCCGGAGTGCGCGGCGAACGCCGGGGGCAGCACGGTCTGCTTGTAGGCCAGGGTGTGCGGGGCCAGGCCGATCCGGACCGAGACGGTGGTGTGCGGGCTCCCGTCCGGGGAGACCGTGTCCATCTCCAGCAGCTGCTCGCCGGGCCGGTCCTCGGTCAGCCGGACCCGGGCCACGTGCGGCAGCCGCTGCGGCCACAGGTCGGCCCGGTACAGGAAGTCGTGGACCTCCTCCGGCGGCGCCTGGATCAGCACCGAGTCCTCGAAGGAGAACAGCAGCCGGTCCAGCGGGTCGGTGCCGGCGTCGGTGCCGGGGTCGGAGACCAGTCCTTCGGCGATGCCGCGGAGTGAGGCGAGCTCGCTGGTGCTGTTGCGGTCGGTGGTCTCCTCGATCCAGCGCAGCTGCTCCGGGTCGTCGTCGATGGCGGCGAAGCGGTGGCTGAGGATCACCCGGCTGCCGCCGTCCGACAGCGGGGTGATGTCCCAACTGCCGCTCATCGACGCCACCGGCGGGGCGCTGACGGTCTGTCGGAAGGTGATGTGCAGCCGCTGCTTCAACAGCCGCCGCTGCGAGGTCCAGGCCCGGACCTCGCCGCCGGCCAGCGCCCAGATCCGCAGCAGTTCGCGGTCCTCGCCCAGCGGCTCCCGCTCGACGTGCACGGTGGGCGGGAAGACGGCGGGCCAGCGGACCGCGTCCGCCAGCAGCCCGTGCACCACCTGGGGCGGTGCGGCGATGTCGACGGCGTGCTGGACGTTGCGCAGGACGTGCTCGGACACGTTCTCTCTCCTCTGGACCAGGGGACTTGGCGACTTCGGGACCTGGGCGCCGGGCGGCGGGCGTCGGGCGGCGGGGCCTCAGCGCAGGTGGGCGCCGCCGTCGGCGAGCAGGACGCTGCCCGTGGTGTACCGGGAGTCGATCAGGCCCAGCACCGCGGCCGCCACGTCGTCCACGGTGCCGATCCGCCGCAGCGGGGCCAGCGCCGCGACCTGCTCGCGCGGACCGGTCAGCGGCTCCGTCCAGGCGGTGTCGATCAGGCCCGGGGCGACGGCGTTGACCCGGATCTCCGGCCCCAGCGTCGAGGCGAGCAGCCGGGTCAGGTGCTCCAGCGCGGCCTTGCTGACCGCGTACGGGATCGAGCTGCCGGCCGGGCGCGATCCGGCGATGGAGGACACCGTGACCACCACGCCGTCCCCGGAGGCCCGCAGGTGCGGGACGGCGGCGACGGTGACCTGCCAGGTGCCGATCACATTGACGTCGAAAATCTCGCGCCACACCTTGGGGGTGGCCGCCGCCAGGTCGGCGTGCGGGATGAACCGGGTCGTCCCCGCGTTGTTGACCAGCACGTCCAGCCGGCCGTAGTGGTCGACGACCTGCTCGACCAGGTGCCCGGCGGCGTGCTCCTCGGCGATGTCGGCCTGGACGTAGAGGGCGTCGGGCAGGCTGCGGGCCAGCTCCAGCCCGGCCTCGGGCGAGCGGGCGGAGTTGACCGCCACCCGGTACCCGGCCCGGCTCAGGCGCCGGGCCACGGCTGCGCCGATGCCCGCCGAGGAGCCGGTCACCAGGGCCACACGCTGTTCAGTCATCACGCTCTCCCAGGGGCGGTCGGGGCGGTCGGGGTGGTAGCGGCGGTGGTCACAGTCGGCTGTGCCACGCTCCGGACCACCCTGGCCGGACCCGGTGGAGGACCACTGGAGGACCGGTCGGCACGGATATCAGGGAGCGGCCATTTCTTTCAGGAATGTTGCGCCAGGTAATCCGCCGTCAAAACCCGCCGGTACACGACTGGCCGGGTTCCGCCCCTGTCAATGGGTCCGGCAGAACCCATTCTGGACCTCAGGCTTTTCCGAGGCTACAGTCGGAGCGGTTGACGAAGAAATCAGGAGCCCTGACCCTCGGAAGGTGTTGGGCAGATGACGATGGAATTCGGGGTCCTCGGACCCCTGTCCCTTGAATCCGGCGGGTACAGCTTCCTGCCGAGCGCTCCCAAACCGAAGCAGCTGCTCGCGCTGCTGGTGCTGAACGCCAACCGGGTGATGTCGGCCGCCGCCTGTATCGAGGAGCTCTGGAACAGCGAACCACCGGTCACCGCCACCTCCACGCTGCAGACCTACGTGCTGCACATCCGCAAGGCGCTCAGCCTGGTCCCCGGCGTGGGCTCGCTGGCGGCCGCCCGGGCCGTGCTGACCACCCACGACTACGGCTACGCGCTGGAGGTGTGCCCCGACGCGGTGGACGCCATCCGCTTCGGGATGCTGGTCCGCGAGGCGGAGCGGGCCGAGGAGCGCGGACACGACCAGCGCGCCTCGGAGCTGCTGGCCCAGGCCCTGGAGGTGTGGCGCGGTGACGTGCTGGTCGACGTCCAGCTCGGCCCGCTGCTGGAGATGCACGCCAGAGGACTGGAGGAGGCCAGGCTGGGCGCCTGGGAGCGCCGGATGGAGTCCGAGCTGCGGCTCGGCCGGCACCACCTGCTGCTGGGCGAGCTCGCCAGCACCGCCGCCCGGCACCCGGTCAACGAGAACGTCCACGCCCAGCTGATGGTGGCGCTCTACCGCTCCGGCCGTACCGCCGACGCGCTGGGCGCCTTCCAGCGGCTGCGGCTGGTGCTGCGCCGGGAGCTGGGCCTGGACCCCTCGGCCCGGCTGCAGCGGCTCTACCACGCGGTGCTGCGGGCCGATCCGCTGCTCGACGTGCGGCCGGGCGCCCCCGGCGGCCACCGCGCCCTGTCGCTCGACCTGGCCGCGCAGGGAGCCGTCGGATGATCCTGGTGACCGGCGCGGCCGGTAACGCCGCAGGCCAGGTCGCAGCCGGGCTGCTGGCGGCGGGGCAGCGGGTACGGCTGCTGGTCCGCGGCGGGCCGCGCGACGGGCGGCCGTGGCCGCCGCAGGGCGCCGAGGTGGTGCACGGCGACCTGCGCGACCCGGCGGCGGTGGACCGGGCGCTGGACGGGGTGGACCGGGCACTGCTGCTGATCGCCGAGGACGGCGGCGCGGGCTTCGCCGCGGCGCCGCGCGCCGCCGGCCTGGAGCGGGTGGTGCTGCTGTCCTCCAAGGCGGTGTCCGACCAGGAGTTCGTCGGCTTCGACAATCCGCTGTACGGCAAGCACCTGCGCGGCGAGGAGGCGGTCCTGGGGCTCGGCGTCCCGTGGACCTTCCTGCGCCCCGGCGGCCTGGCCTCCAACGCGCTGCGCTGGGCCGTCTCGGTCCGCCGGGAGGGGGTGGTCAGGGCGCTGTTCCCGCAGCTCGCCGCCCCGCTGCTGCACCCCGCCGACCTGGCCGAGGTGGCCGTCGCCGCCCTGCTGGACCCCGGCCACCAGGGACGCACCCTCACCCTGACCGGGCCGGAGACCATCACCGTGCGCGAGCAGGTGGCGGTGCTGCGGGAGGTGAGCGGCCGGCCGATCCGGTTCGAGGAGGTGGCCGAGCAGGACGCGGCCGCGGTGCTCGGCCCGAGCCTGCCGCCGGGGTTCATCGAGGTCTACGTCCCGGTGCAGAAGCAGTACCTGACCACCACTCCGGTGGTGCTGCCCACCGTCACCGAGATCACCGGAAAGCCGGGAAGGAATTTCCGGCAGTGGGCCGTCGACCATGCGGATGCATTCCGCTGAAAGGCAGCCGGGAGCTCCCCGCCGGAATTCACCTGAATTCCGGCGGGGAGCTCCCGTTCCATTTGTCCGGCTACCCGGCGATCTCCCACTGCGATTCCGTCCAGCTCTGCAGTGATTGCGCCGGGACGACGCGTTCCGGGTGCAGCTGGTCGAAGTTGTCGGCGAAGTTCTGCCGTATCACCGCGAAATTGGTGGTCTCCCGGAACGCGGGCAGCCGGTAGAGGTCGCGGGCGTAGGCCCACAGCGCCGGGAAGCCCTCGGGCCGGTCCAGCGAGGTGGCCAGCAGCCCGGGGTAGGCGGTGTCGAGCCGGACCAGCGACAGCCACAGCCGCACGTCCGGCTCGGTCACCTCGGCGCCGAACAGGTAGCGGCTCCCGGTCAACCGGCGCTCCAGCTCGTCGAAGCGGTCGAACAGGATGCTGAAGAAGCGGGCGTGCTCCACCGGGTCGGCCTGGTGGCCCACCCGGTGCAGGCCGTTGTTGATGTCGTGGTGCAGCCAGGCGTTGAAGGCGTCGATCCGCGGGCGCAGCGGCTCCGGGTAGAGGTCGGCGCCGGTGCTGCTCCAGGCGTCGAACTGGGTGCTGAGGTCCAGGCTGATCCCGCCGGACTCATTGCTGACCAGGCGTCCGGTCACCCGGTCCCACAGCGCGGGCACCGACGCCCGGCCGGGCCAGTGCGGCACAGTCGCCTCGTAGGCCTCGCGCAGCCGGGAGAAGCCGTTGACCGGGTCGGGGCCCGAGGCACCGCCGAAGATCCAGCCCCGCTCGTCGGTGGAGTCGTCCACGTAGGACAGCGAGACCACCTCCTCCAGCCCCTTGAGCCTGCGCACCACCGCGGCCCGGCTGGACCAGGAGCAGCCCCAGGAGACGTAGACGTGGTAGCGGCCGGGCTCGGCCGGGTAGCCGCTGGAGCCGTCGGCGGTGATCCGGCCGCGCAGCTTCTCCACCTCCCGGGCCGGGGCGGCGCCGGCGCAGGACTCCGGCTGGGCCTCGCAGGCCCCGGCGTCGACCAGCTGATGCTCTGTCATGGATGCTCCCGATAGGTGGTGGTGGTCAGTGGGTACGGCGGTGGGTGACCGAGCGGGCGATCCGGTTCACCGACAGGGTGACCAGGGCGAGCGTGAGTCCGGGCAGCGTGGTGAACCACCAGTAGTCGCCGAGGTAGTCCCGCCCCTCGGAGACCATCGACCCCCACTCCGGGGTCGGCGGCTGGGCGCCGAAGCCGAGGAAGCCCAGCGCGGCCACCGCGAGCACGGCGGTGCCCAACTCCAGTGCGGCCAGGGACAGTACCGGCCCCCGGACGTTCGGCAGTACATGGGTGAGCAGCACCACGGGCCGGCGCACCCCGGAGGCGGTGGCCGCCTCCACATAGGGCTCGCCGAGCACCCGCAGCACCTGGGCCCGGGTGATCCGGGCGAAGCCCGGCAGGCTCGCCAGGCCGACCGCGACGGCCACGTGCACGGTGCCGAAGCCCAGGGCGGTCACCACCGCCAGCGACACCAGGATCCCGGGGATCGCCAGCAGCACGTCCACGGCGCGCATCAGCAGTGCGTCGACCCAGCCGCCCAGGGCCCCGGCGAGCAGGCCGACCGTGGTGCCGCTCACCAGGCCGAGGGCGACCGCGACCACCGGTGCGCGCAGCGACAGCGAGGCGCCGTGCACCACCCGCGAGTACAGGTCGCGCCCGAGGTAGTCGGTGCCGAACCAGGCGCCGGGGCCCGGGGGTTCGAAGATGTGCGCCGGATCGGCCCGCAGCGGGTCGCGCGGGGCGAACAGTCCCGGGGCGAGCGCCCAGGCGAGCACGGTGAGCAGCACCAGCACGGCCAGCACCAGTCCGGGCTGCCGCAGCCAGGACCGCAGTCGCCGCCGGGCCCCGGCCCGCAGCCGGGCGGCCCGGTCCGGGGACTGCTCCTGCTCGGCGGGCGCCGGCTCCGGGGTGCGCACGCTCAGGTCGATCGTGCTCTCAGCCATCGGCGGCTGCTCCTTTCCGGCGTCCGCCGGGCCCGCTGCGCGAGCCGCGGGTCCAGCAGCGGGTTGACCAGGTCGACGGCGAGGTTGACGGCGGCGAACACCACGGCGCCGACCACCACCGCCCCCTGCACCACCGGGATGTCCTTGGCGGCCACCGCCGCCGCGGTGATCCGTCCGAAGCCGTCGCGGGAGAAGACGGTCTCCACCACCACCGAGCCGGCCAGCAGGTTGCCGGCCACCAGTCCGCCCAGCGACAGCAGCGGCAGTGCCGCGTTGCGGGCGGCGTGCCGCAGCTGGACCCTGGCCCGTCCGGCGCCCTTGGCCCGCGCGGTGGTGACGTACGGCTCGTCCAGGGCGTCGGCCAGGCTCTGGGCGAAGACCTGGGCCAGCACCGAGGCGGTGGGCAGGGCCAGGGTCACCGCGGGCAGGATCAGCCCCAGCCCGGTGGGGTCGCCGAAGGCCGGCAGCAGCCGCCAGTGGAACGACAACAGTTGCAGCAGCACCAGCCCGACCGCGAACTGCGGCAGCGAGACCCCGACCGAGGGCGCCGTCAGCAGCAGCCGGGACAGCCGTGCCGAGCGGGTGGCGGTGGCAACCAGGGCCGTGCCCAGGCCCAGGACCGCGGCCAGCAGCAGCGCGGCTCCGGCCAGGGCCAGGGTCTGCGGAACGGCGGTGGCGAAGGTGTGCGCCACCGTGTCGCCGGTCTGCAGCGAGGTGCCGAAGTCGCCGTGCAGTGCCGCCCAGAGCCGGTCGGCGTACTGGGTGGGCACCGGCTTGTCGAAGCCGTACGCCGACCGCAGCGCCGCCACCTGGGCGGGGGAGGCGTCGCCCGACCCGCCGGCCCCGCCCAGCATGATGGTGACCGGGTCGCCGGGCAGCAGGTACAGCATCAGGAAGGACAGCGTGAAGGCGGCCCACACGGTCACCACCGCGTGCAGCAGCCGTACGGCCAGGTAGCGTGCCATCGGGCCCCCTTCGTCGGATGCGGATGCGGATGCGGATGCGGATGCGAATAGGTATGACGGGCCGTCAGTGCGAGCCGCTGATCCAGGTGTCGAAGAGCTCGGGCTGGGCCGAGCCGTCCAGGGCGGCGCCGTGCACGGTGGAGCCGAAGGCGGCGAACTGGACCTGCTCGTAGACCGGGATCGCATAGGCCTGGTCCACCAGCTGCTTCTGCGCCTCGGTCACCAGGGTCTGCCGCTGGGTCCGGTCCACCGTGGCGGCCTGCTTGCCGAGCAGCTGCTCCAGCGGGTTGCCGGCGGCCAGGTGGGCGCGGTTCTTGGCGGCGACCGAGTAGGAGGTGCGCAGGATGTCGGGGTCGGACCGGGTCAGTCCGAACCAGAGCAGGTCGTACTGGCCCGCGTTCTGCGCCGGGGCCAGCTGGTTCAGCGGCAGGCCGTCCAACTGGGCGTCGATGCCGACCGCCTTGAGCTGCTGCTGCACCAGCTGCAGCACGTTCCGGCTGGGGATGTCCACGCCCGGGTAGACCAGCTTCACCGTCAGCCGTACCCCGCCCTTGGTGCGGATGCCGTCGCTGCCGGGCTTCCAGCCGTCGGCGTCCAGCAGGCTGCGCGCGGTGCCCGGCGCGTACGCCAGATCGGCCGAGAGGTCGCTGTAGTAGGGGGTGGTGGAGCTGAGGATGCTGGTGGCCGGCTTGTAGTGGGAGGACAGCAGGCTGCTGACGATCTGCTGCCGGTTGATGCCGTCACTGATGGCCTTGCGGACGTTGACGTCGGACAGCAGCGGACGGGTGGTGTTGGGGGTGAGGTTGTAGTCGACGCCGGGCGTCGAGCGCACCAGCTCCGTCACCGAGCCGCCGGCCAGCAGCTTCTCGTCCTGCGGCTGGACCCCGATGATCCCGTCCACCTGCCCGGAGACCAGGCTCCCGGCCCGGACGCTGCCCTCGGGCACCACCTTGTAGTCGATCTCCGACAGGTAGGCGGCACCGGTGTGCTTCCACAGCGACGAACCCCAGGCGTACCCGGTGCGGCGGTCCAGCCTGATCTCCTGGCCGCCGGAGCTCTTGAGCACGAACGGGCCGGAGCCGGCCAGTCCGTGGCCCTGGCAGCGGTCCTCCGGGCTGCCGGTCAGCGAGGCGGGGGAGAGCAGGCCGAGTGCCGCGGTCGAGGTCGCCTGCAGGAACTGGGCGTTGGGCTGGGCGAAGGTCACCACGGCGGTGGAGCTGTCGACCACCCGGGTGGACTGATATCCCGTCAGATAGCTGGAGCCGACCGCGTCCACGGCCCCCAGCTTGACGATGCTGTCGAAGTTGGCCTTCACCGCGGCCGCGTCCACCGGTGCCCCGTCGCTGAAGGTCGCGCCGGAGCGCAGCGTGAAGGTGAACTGGGTCGCATCGGCGTTGACCTTGAACGAGGACGCCAGCCAGGGGTGGACCGCACCGGTGGCGGGGTCCTGGTCGGTGAGCGAGTCCACCAGCTGCCGGCTCACCGCGGTGTTGCCGTTGGAGTTGTTGTTCTGCGGGTCCAGGCACAGCGGCGCACTGGCGATGTCGATGCTGAGCGTCCCCCCGGAGACCGGATGTCCGGAGCCCGCACCGGCGTTGGCGCCGGTCGCCGATCCGGAGGCCGAGGAGCAGGCCGTCAGGCCGACGGCGAGGGCGAGTGCCAGTCCGGGAACGGCGGCTGCGGACATCCTCCTCCGCCGCCTGGCGGGCTGTCTGTCCGCGGGGCGGAGGGCCTCGGGCTGTACTGGCTGGGACATGCTGGACACAGGGGACTCCAGAGGTGACGGGTGCTCGGCTCGGGAAGGCTGCGCCGTGCGGGACGGCGGGTGCGACGGCATGCGGGCATGCCGGGGCACTCCGCGACCGCGGTTGACGGCGGGTCAGTGAGGGCACTGCGAAAGGGTGGTGGCGAACCGGCCGGGCGCACTGCGCCGACGGTGCCGGGGCAGGTCAGCTACAGAGCGCGCTCGCCTGGCGGCCCAGGTCGACGGCCAGCCGGCGCCTGAGGACTGCTGCTCCCGGAATCATGTCCTGGAGCCTACAGTGGGCCTTCCCGCCGTCGCCAGAAGCAGTGGACCGGGCGGCGCCGGCGCCGTTGACTTAAGCGGGGCCGTTGATCGCCGTCCGCCGCGGGGTAGCGTCGGAACAGCGCAGGAACACCGCAGCAACAGGGGGGCAGGGGAGATGGCACCGGAAGGATCCTTGAACGCACCGGGGTGCGGCGGTCTCCCCGACCGCATCGCCATCGGGCTGCTCACCTGGGCGTTCCCCGCTGAGCAGGTGGACCGGGTGCTCGCCGAGACCGGCCGGACCCAGGAGCGGACCCGGCTGCTGCCGGCCCGGGTGGTGGTCTACTTCGTGCTGGCCCTGTGCCTGTTCCCCGGCCTTAAGTACGAGCGGGTCGCGGAGCTGTTGTCTCAGGGACTGATATGGGGGCTGGGCCGGCCCACCCGCTGCCCGGTGCCGACCGCCGCCGCACTGTCCCGGGCCCGGGCCCGGCTCGGCCCCGAACCGCTGCGGGCGCTGTTCGCCGAGCGTGCGGCGGCCGTCGCGGCGTCAGCGGCACCGCAGGGCACAGCCGTTGAGGGATACCGAGGACTGCGGGTGCTGGTTCTGGACGCGGCGCGGTTCGAGGTCCCGGACTCCGAGGAGAACACCGAACGCTTCCCGGACGGCGGTACGGACGGCGATCCGGACAGGTTCCTGGTGCCCCGGGTGCAGGTGATGGCGCTGGCCGACCAGCGCAGCCGGACCGTGGTCGACGCCCGGCTCGGAGCCGGCCGCGACAACCCGGTCACCCTGGCCCGGCGCCTGCTGCGCACCGTCGGCGCGGGCGAGCTGCTGCTGGCGGACTTCGGCAGCGTCCGGGTCCGCCCCTGGTGCATCGCCCGCGAGGGCGGCGCCGAACTGCTGTGGTCGGTACCGGCGACGGCCCAGCTGTCCCGGCACGCGACGCTCCCGGACGGCTCGTTCCGCTCGGTCCTGGACGGCGCCGGCGAGTGCGGCGAGGGGGAGGCGGCGCTGGCGGTGCCGGTCCGGGTGCTGGACTGCGTCGTCGACGGCGAGCCGCTGCGCCTGGTGACCAGCCTGCTGGACCCGGCGGCGGCACCGGCCGCGGAACTGGTCGCGCTGTTCGCGGAACGCTGGCGCTTCCGCGACGCGCTCACCGAGCTGACCGGAGGCGGCCGCGCCGTGGTGCCGGTGCTCCGGGCCCGCTCGGCGCGCGGTGTGGAACAGGAGGTCTGGGGCCTGCTGCTGGTGCACCAGGCGCTCGGGGCGCTGCTGCGCCCGGGCACGGCGGCCCCGGCGGCGCTGCCCGCGGCCGCGGTGCCGGCGCCGGAGCGGACCGGACGGGTGTCGGTGCGGCAGATCGGCTGACCCGCCGTCGACACCGGCCCGGTCCCCGGCCGGGCTGCTGCGAGGGGCGTTACTGCGGGGCCGCGCCGCCGACCAGGATGGCACCGGACGGGCACAGCGCCGCGGCGTTGCGCGCCCCGGCGCGCAGCGCTTCCGGCGGGGCCGGGTCCAGCAGCCGCACCAGGCCGTCGTCGTCGCCCTGGTCGAAGACGGCGGGTGCGCTGAGCACGCACCGGCCCGAGCCGATGCAGCGCTCAGGGTCCACGGCCAGCCAGGGGGCCGGGGCTGTGCTCACCAGGCGACCGGGAGCCGGTGCAGCCCGTAGACGGCCTTCTCCGGCGCGTACTCGGCGCCGTCGGCCAGCCGCAGCCCGGGCAGCCGCCGCAGCAGCGTGGTGAGCGCGATCTCCAGCTCGACCCGGGCCAGCGGCTGGCCCAGGCACTGGTGGATGCCGAAGCCGAAGGCGATGTGCCGGCGGGCGTCGCGGTGGATGTCGAAGTCCTCGGGCGTGGCGAAGTGCTCCGGGTCCCAGTTGGCGGCCGGGATGGAGGCGATGACGCCCTCACCGGCCCTGACCGTCACTCCGGCGATCTCGATGTCCTCCAGGGCGACCCGGGGGACGCCGCTGTGCACCACCGACAGGAACCGCAGCAACTCCTCGACGGCGTTGCCGATCAGCGCCGGGTCGGCGCGCAGCGCGGCCAGCTGCTCGGGGTGGCCGAGCAGCGTGGCGACGCTGAGCGCGATCATGTTGGCGGTGGTCTCGTGCCCCGCCACCAGCAGCAGCAGGCCGGTGCTCTTGACGTCCTCGCGGTCCAGCTCGCCGGTGGCCTCGCGTTCGACGACCAGCCTGCTGAGCACGTCGTCGCCCGGGTCGGTGAGCCGCGACTCGGCCAGCCGGCCGATGTACTCGCGCAGGTCGACCACGGACTGCGCGCTCTCCTGCAGCGTGCTGTCCCGGCTGAGCATGCGCTGCCCCCGGCTCTGGAAGTACTCGTGGTCCTCGTACGGGACGCCGAGCAGCCGCGCGATCACCGCGGACGGGATCGGCAGCGCGAACTCCCGTACCAGGTCAGCCGGCTGGGGCTGGGCCAGCAGGTTCTCCAGGAAGCCGTCGACGATCTGCTGGATCTGCGGGCGCAGCGCCTCGATGTTCTTCACCATGAAGTCGCGGGTGAGCATCCGCCGGATCCGGTCGTGGTCGGGCGGGTCCATCCGGAAGAAGGGGGTGCGTCCGCCCACGCTGGCGCGCACGGCGGGCGAGACGAACGGGAATCCGTCCCGCCGGGCGTCGGCGCTGAAGCGCAGGTCGGTGAGGACGCTGCGGACGTCCTCGTAGCGGGTCAGCAGCCAGGCCTGGCTGCCGTCGTAGAGGGTGATCCGGCTGGCGGGCCGCTCCTGGCGCAGCAGTTGGTACTCCTGCGGCGGGGCCAGCGGTTCCGGGCGGTCCAGCGGGAAGTCGGGGGAGTGGGCGATGGTGCCGGCGGGCTGGGACATCGTCATCCTCGGGGAGCGGAGGCGGCAGGGACGGCGGGCGTGAGACGGGACTCGGCGTGGGCGCGGGCGGCGTCCAGCGTGGCCAGGCTGTGCGCGCCGAGCGCGGCGCGGACCCGGCTGCGGGCGTCGGCGGGGGTGGTGCCGGGGCCGAAGGCGGCGGCGATGCGGGTGGGCGCGAGGGCGACCGTGTGGCGTCCGGTGACCGAGGTCAGGCCGTCGGAGCCGGTGGCGACGATCCACTCGCCCAGGTGGGCGGTGGCGAACGGGGGCACGGTCAGCGGGGTGTAGACGATGCGGTCCCGAAGGCGCACCCGCACCGAGGGGATCGCGGTCACCGAGCCGTCCGGCGCCCGCACCGAGGTGGTGACCTGCTGGACGCCGGGAGCTGGCTCCTCCAGCGTCACCGCCGCGACATGGGAGACCGCGCCGGGCCAGCCCTGCACCCGGTACAGGAAGGCGTGCACGTCCTCGGGGCTGCCGTGGCTGCGCAGGGTGTCCTCGAAGGTGAAGACCAGGGCGTCCAGTTCGGCGCCGAGTTCGGCGTGCCGCCGCAGCACGGGGAGCTGCTCGGCGAAGAGCCGCTCCCACACCGACCGTGCCCGACGGCTCTCATGATGCAGCGTCACCCGGGTGGTCCCGGGGTCCAGCGGCTCCAGCGTCCAACGGCCGGAGACCGCCGTGGCGGGGTGGCCGACGGCGGTGTAGCGGAAGTCCAGTCGCAGCCCGTGCGGGTCGAGCCGGTGGGTGCCGGACCAGTGCACGATCCGGTCGTCGTGACGGGTCCACAGCTCCAACTCCGGCTCCGGGCCCGGGTTCAGGCCCGGGTTCGGGTTCGGGGCGGCGTAGACCACCGGTTCGAAGAGCACCGGCCAGCGCTCGGTGCGGGTGATCAGGCGGCGCAGGACGTCGGCCGGGGCCTGGATGGTGACGGTGTGTTCGGTGCGTGCTGTCTTCGCCTTCACGTTGTCCTCTGCGAGCCGGGGGTCGGGGCCGGGGCGGCGTCCGTCCCGGCCCGGACCCCGCGCTCCCTGTCCCCGAACCTCCCATCCGCCCGTAGAGGCGGGCTGGAACCCGGTTGGAACCCGCCCTTCAGCCCGCTTCGGAGGCTGCGCTGCTCGTCGGCGCCCCGGCCTGGTCCTCGGCCCCGTCCTCGGGCGCCTCTTCCGCCGCCTCGCTCGCCTGCGCCGGGACGGCCGCCGGCCGGGGCCTGGGCAGGGTGAGGGTGACCAGGACGCACAGCGCCAGGATGCCCGCGGCGCAGTAGAAGGCGCGGTCGTAGCCGGATACCAGCGCGCTGTCGGCCGCCGTCGCGCCCCCGCCCCCGTCCCGGCCGGCCAGCAGGTCCCTGGTGTACGCGGCGGCGATGCCGGTCAGCGCCACCAGGCCGAAGGAGCCGCCGATCTGGCGCGAGGCGTTGGCCAGGCCCGAGGCGATACCGGCGTCGGCGCCGGGCACCCCGGAGGTCGCCGTCATCGCCACCGGGGTGAGCGCCAGCCCGATCCCCAGGAAGATCACCGTGCCGGGCAGGATGACCCCGGTCACCAGGTTGGTGTGGGTGCCCAGTTGGGCCTGCCAGAGGAAGCCGGCGGCGGAGACCAGCAGTCCGGTGAGGATCAGCAGCGGGGCCCGGCGTCCGGCGGCCAGCAGCCGGGCCGCGGACTTGGCGCCCACCACGGTGGCCACCGCGTGCGGGACGAACACCAGCCCGGCCTCGACCGGGCTGTAGTGGCGCACGTTCTGCAGGTAGAGCGAGACGAAGTAGAGCACCGAGAAGAACCCGGCCCCGAGCAGGAACATCACCACGTTGGCCCCCGAGAGCTGCCAGGACCGCAGCAGTCGCAGCGGCAGCAGCGGCTGTCCCGCGATCCGCGCCTCGATCAGCACGAACAGGCCCAGCAGCAGCACCCCGGCCACCAGCGGCAGCAGCGTCCCGGTGCGGCCCCAACCGTCCTTGCCGGCCTGGACGATGCCGTAGACGACCGCAGTCAGGCCCAGCGAGACCGCCGCCGCGCCGGGGACGTCCAGCCGGCGGCCGCCGCCGCTGCCCCGGTCGTCCGCCAGCCAGAGCCGGGAGCCGATCACCACGAAGACCCCGACCGGCAGGTTGACCAGCAGGATCCAGCGCCAGGAGAGGTAGTCGGTGAGCAGCCCGCCCAGGATCGCCCCGGCGGCGCCGCCGACCGCGCCGACGATGCTCCAGGTGGCGATGGCCCGGGTGCGCCGGGCGCCCTCGGCGAAGGCCGTGGTGAGGATGGTCAGCGTGCACGGCGCCAGCACGGCGCCGCCCAGGCCCTGGACGGCGCGGGCCGCCACCAGCACCCCGGCCGAGGGCGCCAGCCCGCCGAGCAGGCTGGCCAGGGTGAACACGGTGACCCCGGCGACGAAGGTGCGCCGGCGCCCGTAGAGGTCGGCGGCGCGGCCGCCGAGCAGCATGAACCCGGCGAAGGCCAGCGCGTAGGCGTTGACCACCCAGGGCAGGTCGGCGGCGGAGAAGCCCAGCGAGCCGCGGATGGCGGGCAGCGCGACGTTCACGATCGAGACGTCCAGGACCACCATGAACTGGCCCAGGCAGGCCAGGGCGACGACTAAGCCGTCGGGCACGGTGCGGACCGGTCCGGACGGGGCGGCGGCGGGTGCGGCGGGGGCGCTCATGCGGCCGCCTCCTTGTGGACCCGGGAGCCGATGCTGCCGGCGAGGGCGATCAGACTGTCCGTCAGCCGGGCCGCGTCGTCGGAGTCCCAGCCGTCCAGGAGCGAGGCCAGCGCTCGCGACCGCGCCGCCCAGAGCCGCACCAGCAGCTCCTGGCCGTGCGCGGTGACCTGGACCAGCTGGGCCCGGTGGTCCAGGTCGTCGGCGACGCGCACGATCAGGCCGGCCTCCTCCAGCCGCTTGGTCTGCGGCGTCAGCGACGAGCGGTCGACCTCCAGCCGTTCGGCCACGGTGGACAGCCGGACCGGCTGCCAGCGGTCGATCTGGGTGAGCAGGGTGTAGTCGCCGGCCGGGAGGGTCAGCCCGGCCTCGGCGGCGATGCGGCGCTTGGTCGCCGGGGAGAGCAGCCAGCAGCCCACGGTGTTGAGGGCCACCGCCGCTGCGGTGATGGACCCGTCGTCTGTCGTCATGGCTGGATGCTAGCGCAGTTGGTTTTGCTCAACCAACTGTCGATCGAGGGTCAGGCGGCGGCGGACAGAACCGAGTTCACCTCGTCCAGCAGCGCCTGCGGGGTCGCGATGTCGTCGAACAGGTCGTCGGTCAGGGTGACCCCGTAGCGGCGGCTGATCACCGCGGCGGTCTCCAGCAGGGCCAGCGAGTCGTAGCCGAGGTCGGTGAAGGGGGTCTCCGCGATGTCCCCGTCCAGGCCGACCGACTCGTCCTCACCGGCTGCGGCCCGCAGGATCTCCTTGAGGTCGTCGATGGTCAGTGCGCTCATGGCGGTGTCCTCGGATTCGGTGGTGCGCGGCGTCAGGGGGCGCCGCGGGTGCCGGTGGAGCCTCCGACGCTCGCAGCCGCCGCTGGAACCGTGCTGGAAAGGCCCTGAAGCCGTCCCTGCTCGGCCAGTGCGCGCCACACCGCCCGCACCGCGTCCGGCTCCGCGTCCCCGTCCGCGGGACGGGCCGGCAGCATCGCCACTGCCGCGGACCGGCCGGAGGCCACCGCCGGGTGGCGCTTGGCCAGCATGGTCAGCCCCTGTGCCGGTCCCGCCTCCACCAGCAGCAGCGGACCCGCCGTCAGCAGCCGGTCCAGGGCCGGGCCGAACAGCACCGGCGCGGCCGGCTGGCCGGCCCAGAACGTCGGGTCGACGGCCTGATCATCCGTCAGCAGACCTGCGGTGTAGCCGGAGTGGAGCGGCAGGTGGGGCGGCCGCAGCAGGGTGGTCTGCAGCGCCGACAGGCTGAGCGCGGCGGCGCGGGCCACCACCGGGCTGTGGAAGGCGCTGACGGTGCGGGCGCGCCGGCAGGACAGGCCGCGCCGGCGCAGCTCCGCCTCGGTGGCCGCCAGCGGCGCCTCCGCCCCGGCCAGCACCACCTGGCGCGGGCCGTTGACTGCGCCGACCACCACGTCCGGCCCCAGCAGCGGCTCCAGTTCGGCCACCGGGGCGGCCACCGCCAGCATTCCGCCGGGGGGCGCCGCCGCCAGGTGCCGGACCCGGTCGGCCATCAGCGCGGCCGCGTCCTCCAGGGTCAGCACGCCGGCCAGCACCGCGGCGGCCACCTCGCCGACGCTGTGCCCGAGCAGTGCGTCCGGGCGCACGCCCCAGTCCAGGACGGTGCGGCCGAGCGCCCAGTCGACCGCGAACAGCAGCGGCTGGGCGCGCCGCAGGTCGTCCAGCGGGATCCGGGGCGCGTCAGAGAGCCAGTCGCGGCGGATCGCCCGGCCCTCGGCGCCCCACAGCGCCAGCACCCGGTCCACCCGGGCGGCGAACGAGGGGTCGGCGCGGTAGAGGCCCACCGCCATCCGCGGCTGCTGGGCCCCCTGGCCGGGGAAGAGCAGGGCGACCCCCCTGGGCCGCTCGGGCCGCTCGGTGTCCTCGGGCCGCTCGGGCCGCTCGGTGTGCTGGTCCTGACGTGTGCTCATGGCCGCCTCCTTCGCGGTGTGACGGAGCGTCCGGGTCGGCGCCCCGTCCATCCGCCGACCCTGGCAGCCCCCGCTGGACTCGCTCTGGACGTCGCGTCCAGCGGGCCGTCCCACGATGGCCGGGTTCGGTGCCCAGCCGGGAGGACGGCCATGAGATACGACAGCCTCTACATCGCCGCGGCGGCCAGCCGACTGCCCGGACGGGTCCGCGTCGCCGACGCGGTGGCCCAGGGTCTGTGCGACGCCCGGCTGGCCCGCAGCACCGACCTGGTCGAGGTCTCCGTCGCCGAGGGGGAGCCGCCGGCCGAGATGGCGGCGCAGGCCGCCCGGGCCGCGCTGCGGGCCTCCGGCCACGACCCCGGCGAGATCGACCTGCTGCTGCACGCCGACGTCTACTACCAGGGCCAGGACCTCTGGGCCCCGGCCTCCTACGTGCAGCGGGTCGCGCTGGGCAACCGCTGCCCGGCCGTCGAGGTGCGGCAGATGTCCAACGGCGGCATGGCCTCGATCGAACTCGCCGCCGGCTACCTGGCCGGCACCGGCGGCACCGCCGCCCTGCTGACCACCGGGGACTGGTTCGGCGCCCCGGGCTTCGACCGCTGGAACAGCGACCCCGGCACGGTCTACGCGGACGGCGGCACCGCCCTGGTGCTCTCCCGGCACACCGGGGTAGCGGCGGTGCGGAGCCTGGCCACCGTCTCCGACGCCGACCTGGAGGGCATGCACCGGGGCGACGACCCCTTCGGCGCGGCCCCCTTCAGCCACCGGCCCCGGGTCGACTTGGAGGCGCACAAACGCGACTTCCTGGCTGCCAACGGTCTGTCGCACAGCGTGGACCGGATCTCGGCGGGCCAGGACGAGGCGCTCAAGCGCGCCCTGGCCGACGCGGACTGCGCGCTGGCCGACATCGACTGGTTCGTGCTGCCGCACTTCGGACTGCGCCGGCTCACCGGCGCCTACCTGCGCCGCTGGGGCGTCGGCCCGCAGGCCACCACCTGGCCCTGGGCCCGCACCGTGGGCCATCTGGGCGCGGGCGACCAGTACGCGGGCCTGGCCCACCTGCTGGAGTCGGGCAGGGCCCGACCGGGCCGGCTCGCCCTGCTGGCCGGCGTCGGCGCCGGCTTCACCTGGTCCTTCGCCGTCATCGAGTTCCGCTGACCGCCTTCCCGCTGTCCACCGACCCTGGGAGAGTCCATGTCCGTCGATCCGAGCAGACGGCGGGTGCTGGGCGCCGCCGCCCTCACCGCCACCGCGGCCGTCGTCGCCCCGGCCGTCCTCGCCCCGGCCGGCCGCGCCGAAGCCGCCGCCCCGGCGACCCCGCCGCTGGCCGAACCGCGCCGGCTGGCCACTGTCACCCCCGACGACCCCCGCTACGAGGAACTGGTCACCGGGGTCAACCAGCGCTGGGTCGGCACCCCCGGGCAGGTCTACGTACCCGGCTCCACCGCCGACGTGGTCGCCGCAGTGCGCGAGACGGTCCGGTCCGGACGCCGGCTCTCGATCCGCAGCGGCGGCCACTGCCTGGCCGACCTGGTCTTCAACGCCGAGGTCGAGTCGGTGGTCGACCTGTCCACGATGACCGCGGTCTCCTACGATCCGACCCTCCGGGCCTTCGAGGTGGAGGCCGGGGCCACCCTGCTCAACGTCTACGACGCCCTCTACAAGGGCTGGGGCGTGACCATCCCCGGCGGCCTGTGCTACTCGGTCGGCATCGGCGGGCATGTCTCCGGCGGCGGCTTCGGGCTGCTCTCGCGCAGCCACGGCCTGACCGTGGACCACCTGTACGGCATCGAGGTGGTCGTCGTCGACGCGCAGGGCGAGGTCCGGGTGGTCACCGCCACCCGTGAAGCAGACGACCCCAACCGCGACCTGTGGTGGGGCTACTCCGGGGGCGGCGGCGGCAACTTCGGCGTGATCACCCGCTACTGGTTCCGCAGCCCCGACGCGACCGGCACCGATCCGGGCCGGCAGCTGGTCACGCCGCCCGAGGCGGTGCTGATCAGCGCGGTGCGGATCCCCTGGACCACGCTCACCGAGGACCGCTTCGCCGCGCTGCTGCGCAACACCGGTGCCTGGTTCGAGGCCAACAGCGCCCCCGACTCCCGGTACACCGCGCTCAGCGGCTCCTTCTCGCTGACCCACCGCTCCAGCGGCGGCGTCACCGTGGTCACCCAGATCGACGCCGGACTGCCCGACGCCGTGCAGCTGCTGGACTCCTACCTGACGGCGATCCTGGACGGCGTCGGCGTGGACCCGGCCGCGCTGCCCGCGCCGCTGCGGCTGCCCTGGCTGCGCGCCACCCGCTACCTGGGCACGGCCTCGGCCATCGGCGACAACCCGGCGGTGCGCAGCGACAACCACTCCGCCTACCTGCTCAAGGGCTTCACCGAGGAGCAGGCGGCGGTGGTGTACCGGTACCTGACCAGTGATCAGATCAGCAACCCCAACGCGATGGTGGTCATCAACCTGGTCGGCGGCCGGATCGGCGCCGTGGCCCCGCAGGACACCGCCGTCGCCCAGCGCGCGGCCGTCCTCAAGGTCCTCTACCAGAGCCTGTGGACCGACCCGGCCGACGACGACGCCAACACCGCCTGGGCCACCGGCCTGTACCGCGAGGTGTACGCCGGCACCGGCGGGGTGCCGGTGCCGGACGGACGCACCGACGGCTGCTACATCAACTACCCCGACACCGCGCTGGACGGAGCGGCCTCCAACACCTCCGGTGTCCCCTGGTCGGTGCTCTACCACGGGCTGAACTACCCCCGGCTGCAGCAGGTCAAGGCGCGCTGGGACCCCACCGACTTCTTCCGCCACCCGCTCTCGGTCCGGCTGCCTGGCCAGTGAGCCGACCGACAGTGAGCGGACCGTCAGTGAACCGACCCGCCCTCCACGTCGGCTGGACCGGCCGTGGACCGCCGGTTGCCAGGGTGGGGGGACAGTGACCGCCGGCGCTGCGCCGGACCGACGAACAGCTAGGACATAGGACATCGTGTGGACGGTCGTGTAGTCATCACCGGCATCGGCACCGTGGTGCCCGGAGCAACCGGTGTCAAGAACTTCTGGGACCTGCTGACCTCGGGGCGGACCGCCACCCGCAGGATCACCTTCTTCGACCCCTCCCCGTTCCGCTCGCAGAGCGCGGGGGAGTGCGACTTCGACCCGGCGCTGCACGGCCTGACGGCCCGTGAGATCCGGCGCACCGACCGCTCCTCCCAACTGGCCGTGGTCGCGGCCCGGGAGGCGGTCGCCGACAGCGGCCTGGACACCGCCGCCATCGACCCGGACCGGCTCGGCGTCAGCATCGGCAGCGCCGTCGGCGCCACCATGGCGCTGGAGGACGAGTACCTGGTGCTCAGCGACACCGGCCGGAAGTGGGTGCTGGACAGCGACCACGCCACCCCGCACCTGTACGGCCACCTGGTGCCCAGCGCCATCGCCACCGAAGTCGCCTGGAGCGTGGGCGCCGAGGGACCGGCCGTGGTCGTCTCCTCCGGCTGCACCTCGGGCCTGGACGCGGTCGGCCACGCCCGCGACCTGATCCTGGACGGCGCCGCAGACGTGGTGGTCACCGGCGGCACCGACGCCCCGATCTCCCCGCTCGCGGTCGCCTGCTTCGACGCCATCAAGGCCACCAGCCCCCGCAACGACGACCCCGAGCACGCCTCCCGGCCCTTCGACCGCACCCGCAACGGCTTCGTGGTCGCCGAGGGCGCCGCGGTCCTGGTCCTGGAGGAACTGGGCCACGCGCTGCGCCGGGGAGCACACATCTACGCCGAGATCACCGGCCACGCCGGCCGCTGCAACGCCTACCACATGACCGGACTGCGCCCCGACGGACGCGAGATGGCGCACGCCATCACCGCCGCCCTGAACGAGGGACGCACCCCGCCCGAGGCGGTGGACTACGTCAACGCCCACGGCTCCGGCACCAAGCAGAACGACCGGCACGAGACCGCCGCCTTCAAGCAGGCCCTGGGGCAGCACGCCTACCGCACCCCGGTCAGCTCCATCAAATCCATGATCGGCCACTCGCTGGGCGCCATCGGCGCCATCGAGATCGCCGCCTGCGCCCTGGCGATCGAACACGGAGTGGTGCCGCCGACCGCCAACCTGCACCATCCCGACCCCGAACTCGACCTGGACTACGTCCCGCTGACGGCCCGTGAGCACCGGGTGGATGTCGCCCTGACCGTCGGCAGCGGCTTCGGCGGCTTCCAGAGCGCCATGGTGCTGCGCCGGCCCCTGCTGGGGAGGGCGGCATGAGCGGCGCGGTGGTCACCGGCCTGGCCGTGGTCGCCCCCAACGGGCTCGGCACCGAGGCCTACTGGTCCGCGACCCTGGCCGGGCGCAGCGGCATCGCCCCGATCGACCGCTACGACGCCTCCTCCTACCCCACCCGCTTCGCCGGGCAGGTCCGCGGCTTCGAAGCGGCCGAACACCTGCCGGGACGGCTGATCCCGCAGACCGACCCGGTCACCCGGTTCGCCGTCGCCGCCGCCGACTGGGCCCTGGCCGACGCCGGGGTCGACCCGGCGGCCTTCGACCAGTACGACATCGGCGTGGTCACCGCCAACGCCTCGGGCGGCTTCGAGTTCACCCAGCACGAGGTCGAGAAGCTGTGGACGCTCGGTCCGCAGCACGTCAGCGCCTACCAGTGCTTCGCCTGGTTCTACGCGGTGAACACCGGTCAGATCTCCATCAAGAACGACCTCCGCGGCTCCGGCGGCGCCCTGGTCGCCGAGCAGGCGGCCGGACTGGACGCCCTCGGCCAGGCCCGCAGGCTGCTCCGCAAGGGGCTCAGGGCGGTGGTCGCCGGCGGCCTGGAGGCCCCGCTCAACCCCTACGCGGTGGTCTCCCAGATCGCCAACGGCAGGCTCAGTCGGGCCGACCGCGCCGACCGCGCCTACCTGCCCTTCGACCCGCAGGCCGGGGGGTACGTCCCCGGCGAGGGCGGTGCGCTGCTGATCGTCGAGGACGCCGACTCGGCCGCCGGCCGCGGCGCCGGGCACCGCTACGGCGAGATCGCCGGCTACGCCGCCACCTTCGACCCGCGCCCCGGCTCCGACCGGCCGCCGGCCCTGCGCCGCGCGATCGAGCACGCCCTGGCCGACGCCGGGCTGCGGCCCGACGAGATCGACGTGGTGTTCGCGGACGCGGCCGGCGTCCCGGCCCTGGACCGCACCGAGGCGCAGGCCCTCGCCGAGGTCTTCGGCCCCCGCGCGGTCCCGGTCACGGCCCCCAAGACCATGACCGGACGGCTGCTGGCCGGCGGACCCCCGGTGGACGTCGCCGCGGCCCTGCTGTCCCTGCGCGACCAGGTCGTCCCGCCGACCCTGCACGTCACTCCCGCCGACGACCTGCCCATCGACCTGGTCCTGGACACCCCCCGCGAGGCCCGGCTGCGCACCGCGTTGGTGCTGGCCCGCGGCTCGGGGGGCTTCAACTCGCCCCGGGTGGTGCGCGCGTGACCCGCGCGCCGACCGGGCCGTCCGACACCGACACCGAAACCGGCACGACACCGAAACCGACACCCAGCTAGGGGCGACCATGAGATTCGGCATCACCTTCTTCCCGACCGTCGGTCCGGAGCACAAGTCCGCCGCCGACTACTACGACGAGGCCGTCGCGCTGGCGGTGCTCGCCGACGAACTGGGCTACCAGCACGTCAAGACCGTCGAGCACTACTTCTTCGCCTACGGCGGCTACAGCCCCGACCCGGTGCCGCTGCTGACCGCGATCGCCCGCAGCACCAGCCGGATCCGGGTCGCCACCGGAGCCGTCATCCCCGCCTTCAACCATCCGGTGCAACTCGCCGCCCGGCTCGCGGTACTGGACAACCTCAGCCGCGGCCGGCTCGACGTCGGCTTCGGACGCGCCTTCCTGCCGGACGAGTTCGCCGCCTTCGAGGTCCCGCTGGACGAGAGCCGGGCCCGCTTCGAGGAGGGCGTGCGCGCCGTCGAACTGCTCTGGTCCCAGCAGGACGTGCAGTGGGACGGGACCTTCCACCGCTTCGGCCCGGTCACCCTGCTGCCCCGCCCGTTCCAGCAGCCGCACCCGCCGGTCTTCGTCGCCGCCGCGACCAGCCCCGCCTCCGCCGAGGCCGCCGGACGCGCCGGACGCGGACTGCAGGGCGTGCCGGCCATCTCCGGCCGTCAGGGCTTCCAGGACATCCTCGCCGCCTACCGCAAGGGCTGGGTCGACGGCGGCCGGCAGGCCGGACAGGAGCAGATCCAGATCAGCTTCGCGCTGTTCCTGCATGAGGACGGCGAGGAGGCCCGCCGGCTCGGCCGCTACGACGAGGAGACCTACAGCGAGCGCATCGCCGAGGCCACCCGGGCCTGGGGCAAGGCCCGCAGCGCCGACTACCCCGGCTACGAGCGGCTGGAGGAGGCCGGCAAGCTGCTGCACTTCGACCGCCGGCTGAAGGAGAACCAGATCCTGGCCGGCGACCCGCAGGAGGTCACCGCCCAGCTGGAGGAGATCGTCGACTGGTACGGCGACGACGTCACCCTCAGCTTCACCGTCCACTCCGGCAACCTGCCCGCCGAGGTGTCCGAGCGGACGCTGCGGCTGTTCGCCGAGCGGGTCGCCCCCGCCTTCTCCGAACGCGGGCAGCGATGAGCACCGGGTCCGAGCCGGCCCGCAGGCCGGGAGCGGAACTGCTGCACCGGGGCTCCGAGCACGAGCAGGTGGTCTTCTGCCAGGACCGGGCCAGCGGGCTGCGGGCGATCATCGCGATCCACTCCACCGCACTGGGCCCGGCGCTGGGCGGCACCCGGTTCCGCGACTACCCCGACGAGGAGAGCGCACTGCAGGACGTGCTGCGGCTGTCCCGGGGGATGTCCTACAAGAACGCACTGGCCGGACTGGACCTGGGCGGCGGAAAGGCGGTGATCCTCGGCGACCCCGCCAAGGACGCCTCGGAGGCGCTGCTGCGCGCCTTCGGCCGCTTCGTCGAGTCGCTGTCCGGCCGCTACATCACCGCCTGCGACGTGGGCACCACCAGCGCGGACATGGACGTCGTGGCCCGGGAGACCCGGCACGTCACCGGCCGCTCGGCCGAGCACGGCGGCGCCGGCGACTCCGGCGTGCTCACCGCGCTGGGCGTGCTGCAGGGGATCCTGGCGTCGGCGGAGTCGGCGTGGGGCAGCGACGACCTGACCGGGCGTCGGATCGGCGTCGAGGGCGCCGGCAAGGTGGGCCGACGCCTGGTCAGGCACCTGGTGGAGCACGGCGCGACCGTGGTGGTCCACGACGTGGACCCCCGCGCCGCCGCCCGGGCCCGCGGCCTGGTCCGCGGCGGCGGGGTGGAGCTGGCACCGGACCGCGAGGCCTTCCTCGGCGCGGACCTGGACGTCTACGCGCCCTGCGCGCTGGGCGGCACGCTCACTGCGGAGCTGGCCGCCACGCTGTCCGCCGAGATCGTCTGCGGCGGCGCCAACAACCAGTTGGCCGAGCCGGGGGTGGAGCGGATCCTCGCCGACCGGGGCATCCTCTACGCGCCCGACTACCTGGTCAACGCCGGCGGGGTGATCCAGGTCGCGGACGAGCTCGCCGGCTACGACAGTGCCCGGGCCCGGGCCCGGGCGCTGGGCATCCGCGACACCGCCCGGGTGGTCTACCGGACCGCCGCCGAACAGGGCATCACCCCGGGAGCTGCCGCGGACCTGCTGGCCGAGCGGAGGATGGCCAGCATCGGCGCGCTGCACCGGATCCACCTGGCGGGCTGACCGCCCGCAGCACACACCCGAACGCGGTGATGCGAACGCCCCGGCCGAAGCGGCCGGGGCGTTCGCATCGGTGCTCCGGCGCTCAGAAGTTGCCCAACCCGCCGCAGACGTTGATCGCCTGGGCGGTGATGGCCGCCGCGGCGTCGGTGACCAGGTAGCCGACCAGCCCGGCGACCTCCTCCGGGGTGGTGTAGCGGCCCAGCGGGATCTTGGCCTCGAAGGTCTCCAGCACCGACTCCTCCGTCGTCCCCCACAGCTCCGCGTACCCCTGGCGGACCCGTCCCGCCATCGGGGTCTCCACGAAGCCGGGGCACACCGCGTTCACGGTCACCCCGCTGCGGGCCAGCTCCAGCCCCAGGGCCTTGGTGAAGCCGACCACACCGTGCTTGGACGCCGAGTAGGGGGCGGCCAGCACCACGCCCTGCTTCCCGGCCGTGGAGGCGATGTTGACGATCCGTCCCCACGGACGCCCGGCCAGGCCGCCGGCGGACAGCACCTCCCGGGTGACCCGGAAGACGCTGTGCAGATTGGTGTCCACGACGTCGAACCACACCTCGTCGCTGAGTGTCGCGGTCGGACCGCCCCCGCTCCGGCCCGCGTTGTTGACCAGGACGTCGATCGGACCGAACCGCTCGGTCGCGGCCGCCACCAGCCGGGTCACGTCCTCGGCGGAACGGACGTCGGCGGCGGTCCCGTCCACCTCCAGCCCCGGACCCTCCGGTCCCAGGCCGCGGAGCTCCTTGACGGTGCGCTCCACGTCCGCCTCGGTCCTGGCGCTCAGGAAGACCCGGTGGCCCTCTTCCGCCAGCTGCCTGACGATCGCCAGTCCGATGCCGCTGGTGGCACCGGTCACCAGGGCGTTCCTTGTCTGATGTGCAGTCACCTCGGGCTGTCCTTCCGCTGTCTGACCAGGGACGCGGGCGCCCGCGAGGACGCACCTCCGCAGCAGGCAGACTCGCAGTCGCGGCTGGAGGCACGGTCCAGAACCGCTGGTGGCGCACCGCGCGGGGCTCCCGGCGGCGGCTCCGCCGCTGTTACCGTCGTCCCCGCCGGAGCACCGGCGCCACAGCGAGCGAGCGAGCGATCGAGCGGGGGCGGGGCAGGGATGGCGCAGGAACCGGACCGGGGAACGCTGTTGGAGGTCCGCGGGCTGCGGGTGGACTACACCGGCACCGGCGGTGCGGTCACCGCCGTGGACGGGGTCGACCTCACCGTGGCCCGGGGCGAGACGGTCGCCGTGGTGGGGGAGTCCGGCTCGGGCAAGAGCACCACGGCCCTGGCGGTCACCCGGCTGCTCCCGCACACCGCACGGATCGCCGGCGGACGGGTGCTGTTCCGCGGCCAGGACCTGGCCGCGCTCGGCGACGGCGCGCTGCGGCCGCTGCGCGGACGCGCCATCGGCTTCGTCCCGCAGGACCCCGGGGTCGCGCTCAACCCGGTGCAGCGGGTCGGCGACCAGATCGCCGAGGTGCTCAGGATCCACCGCATCGCCCGGGGCCGGGAGGCGCACGCCGAGGCCGTCGAGGCACTGGCCAGCGCGGGGGTGCCCGAACCGGCCGCCCGCGCCCTGCAGTACCCGCACCAGCTCTCCGGCGGAATGCGGCAGCGGGTGCTGATCGCCATGGCCCTGGTCGCCGGACCCGACCTGGTGGTCGCGGACGAGCCGACCAGCGGCCTGGACGTCACCGTGCAGCGCCGGGTGCTGGACCACCTGGAGGCGCTGACCCGGGACCGGGGCATCGCCCTGCTGCTGATCACCCACGACCTGGGGGTGGCGGCCGACCGGGCCGACCGGGTGGTGGTGATGTCCGAGGGACAGGTGGTCGAGACCGGCGCCACCGCACAGGTCCTGGACCGGCCGGTGCACCCGTACACCCGCCGACTGATGGCCGCAGCCCCGCGCTGGAGCCCGAGTGCCGGTACCGGCATCGGCACGGCTCCGGCTGACGCCGCCAAGGCCGCCGCCACCACAGCGGACCGAACCGACGGCGCGGCCCCGCCGCTGCTCGAAGTCTCGGGCCTGACCCGGGACTTCGACCTGCCCAGGAGCTCGGGCCGGGGCCGGACCCTGCGTGCGGTCGACGGTCTGGACTTCACCCTCGCCCGCGGCGAGGCACTCGCGCTGGTCGGCGAATCCGGCTCGGGCAAGTCCACCACGGCCCGCCTGGTACTCCGGCTGGACCGCCCCACCGCGGGCACGGTCCGCCTCGACGGCGTCGACCTGGCCTCGCTGACTTCCCGTCAACTAAGGGACAGTCGACGCCGGATGCAACTGGTCTACCAGAACCCGTTCGCCTCGCTGGACCCCCGCTTCACCGTCCGCAGGATCGTCGAGGAGCCGCTGCGCGCCTTCCGGATCGGCGACCGCGCCGAGCGCCGCGCCGAGGCCGCCCGGCTGCTGGACCTGGTGGCGCTGCCCGCACGGTTCCTGGAACGGCGCCCGGCCGAGCTCTCCGGCGGCCAGCGCCAACGGGTGGCCATCGCCCGGGCACTGGCGCTCCGCCCCGACCTGCTGGTCTGCGACGAGCCGGTGTCCGCGCTGGACGTCTCGGTGCAGGCGCAGATCCTGGAACTGCTGGCCGAACTGCGCTCAGAGCTCGGCCTGGGCTACCTCTTCATCACCCACGACCTGGCCGTCGCCCGCCAACTCTGCGACCGGGTGGCGGTGCTGAGGGACGGACGGCTGGTGGAGACCGGCCCGACCGAACGGGTCTTCGCCGAGCCGGTCCATGAGTACACCCGTGAACTGCTGGCCGCGGTACCGGGCGGGCGCCGGCACTGACCGGCTTTCTCAGGCCCGGCGTCGGCCTCAGCGCAGCAGCAGGTCGTCCCTGCGGACGATCCGGTGGCTGGTCAGCCACTCGCCGTCGCGACGCACCAGCACGTCCTCGACCACGCAGCTCGGATCCCAGGTCACCGCGCCGGCGGCGTCGGTGACGCTGACGATGGCGTAGTACCAGGCGCGGACGGTGCCCGGATCGACCGTGGTCTCGACCCGCAGCTGGCTGAACCAGTGCCGGTACACCGCACCCTGACGGGCCGTCGCAGTGCGGCCCAGTGCTGCGGCGATGGCGGCCCGGCCCTCCAGCACCTCACCGCTGGAGACATGTGCGAACGACGCGTCCTCGGTGAACGTCGCCACGAAGGCGTCCGCCTCGGCGCCGTCCAACTGCCAGGCCTGGCGGGCGTACAGGGCCTGCAGCTCGGCGTAGGTCTCGGCGGTGGCCGGCGCTCCGGCCGCGTGCAGGGTCGGTGGCATGGGCGTCCTCCGTACGGGGCCGCGAGCCGCCGGGCGCGGGCCGCGAATGCCTCCGACCGTTCCAGAGCGGGCTGGAGACTGGGTCCAACCGGCCTGCAGAGCAGCGGTGGACCGGCCCTCCAGCCCGCTTGAACCGGCCCCCGGCACGCTGGACCCCGTCCCGGACCCGGACCCGGCTCCGGACCCAGCCCCGCCAGGGAGGCCGACCACCATGGTGACCATCCGTCCGACCGGACCGACCCGAGCCGAGGCGGACCGCCCCGAACCGGCCCACCCCAGGCTGGAGGAGGTCGCCGAAGGCGTCTTCGCCCACATCCAGCCGGACGGTGGCTGGTGCCTCAACAACGCCGGCATCCTGGTGGACGAGGGCCGCGCCGCACTGGTCGACACCGCGGCCACCGAACGGCGCACCCTGCTGCTGCGCCAGGCGCTCGCCACCGTCGCGCCGCAGGAGCCCGAGGTGCTGGTGAACACCCATCACCACAGCGACCACACCTTCGGCAACTCGCTGTTCGGACCCGGCACCACCGTCGTCGCCCACGAGCGGACCCGGCAGGAGAGCGCCGAGGCCGGGCTGGGACTGCAGGGCCTGTGGCCCGGCGTCGACTGGGGCGCGGTGTCGGTCCGGCTGCCGGCCCTCACCTTCCGCGACACGCTCACGCTTCACCTGGGCGGGCTCCGGGTCGAGCTGATCCACGTGGGCCCGGCGCACACCACCAACGACACCGTGGTCTGGATCCCGGACCGGGGCGTGCTGTTCACCGGGGACGTGGTGATGTCCGGGGTGACCCCGTACGCGCTGATGGGCTCGGTCGAAGGCTCGCTGCGCGCCCTGGACCAGCTCGCCGAACTGCACCCGCGGGTGGTCGTGCCGGGGCACGGCGCGGTGGGCGGACCGGGACTCATCGCGGCCAACCGGGCCTACTTCGCCTGGATCCAGCAGCTCGACACCGAGGCGAGGGCCGCCGGACTGACCCCGCTCCAGGCGGCGAAGGACGCCGATCTGGGCGGCTTCGCCGACCTGTTGGACCCCGAGCGGCTGGTGTCCAACCTGCACCGCGCCCGGCTGGAGGCGGAGGGTGGCGTACCGGGCGCTCCGATCGACATCCTCGGCTCCTTCCGGGAGATGGTCGAGTACCACGGCGGGCTGCCCACCTGCCACGCCTGACCGCGGCCTGACGCCCTGCCAGACTGATCATCAGTCGAACGAACAGGGCACCGACCGCGAGGAGGGCGAGTGAGCACGCACCGCACAGGGGAACTGGACGTACGCCCGGCCGCAGGCCACATCGGGGCGGAGGTCGCCGGCGTCGACCTGGCCGGACCGCTGGACGCCGAGACCGTCGCCGGGGTCACCTCGGCGCTGCACCGGTGGAAGGTGCTGTTCTTCCGGGACCAGAGACTGGACCACGCCGCGCACATCGCCTTCGCCCGCCGCTTCGGCGCCCTGGTCTCCCCGCAGTCGCGGGGCAGCGCCTCGCCCGCGGACTTCCCATACATCGAGACCACCGCGGACCGCAGGGAGTTGGCCGGACGCTTCGGTCAGGAGCGCGCCGACTGGCTGGACCGGCGCCGGCACACCGCGCTGCGCGGCTGGCACAGCGACCTCACCGCCAGGATCGACCCGCCGGCCGCGACCATCCTGCGCGCCGAGGACGTACCGCCCTACGGCGGCGACACCACCTGGTCCAACCTGGCCGCCGCCTACGCGGGCATGTCCGAACCGCTGCGCCGGTTCGCCGACGGCCTGTGGGCCGAGCACCGGCACGGCGTGGGCTACCTGCCGCTCCCGGGCAAGGACCCCTACCTGCAGAAACTGCAGGACCGCCCGGTGGTGTCGGTCCATCCGCTGGTGCGGGTGCATCCGCAGACCGGCGAGCGCCTGCTCTTCGTCAACGGCTACTACGTCGAGCGGATCGCGGGGGTGTCCCGGATCGAGAGCCGCCCGCTGCTGGAACTGTTCCTGGAGCAGGCCACCCGGCCCGAGTACACCGTCCGCTTCCGCTGGGAACCGGGCAGCGTCGCGTTCTGGGACAACCGCGCCACCATCCACCTGGCCCCCGCCGACACCGAGCACCTCGACGCCCCGCGCATCATGCACCGGGTACTGCTCGCCGGTGAGGTCCCGGTCGGCGTGGACGGAAACCGCTCACGCCAGGTGGCCGGCGACCCGCCGGCCCAGGGACAGGAGTCAGCGGAGTGACCCTTCCACCATGATTGACCGAACCGGTCTGGCGGCAATGTGGCGCCGGGTTGGCTGAGCGGTGGGCCTGAGCTGAGTGGTGGTCAGGTCGCGCCGGCCTCTGTCCTCCACGCGGAGCGGAACTGCCCGACGAGGCTGCCGGCCTGGCTAAGACCCGCCCGGTATGCTGGTTCCCAGGCAATGAGTGCAGCCATGTCGGAGCCGAAAGCGCGCACCGAGGCCGGGTCCGGGCCCACGGTCATCACGGTGTCCGCCCCCATGGCCGCCAACTGCTGGTTGAGCTGCTCACGGGGAAACAGGTGGGCCATCGGCTCGACCACGAGCAACGTTCGGGCTCCGGTCGCGAGATCGGCGTTGGTTCCCGACCGCAGTGCACCGTCCATGTACCGCCGGCCGTCGATGGCGACCGGCGGCGCGGCCCCGGGGAAGGCACTGCTCGCCGCCACCGCGTGCACCAATGGCACGCCGCTGTTGCGGTCCCACACCACGGGCTCACCGGTGGCCACGTCCACAGCAGTGATCATGAGCCGTCGCTCGGGCCACGCGTCCGCGCCGATCAAGGCGGCGCGCCCCGCCAGCAGCGACTCCTCGGCCCCGGGGTCGGTGGTTTCGAGCGCGAGCTGGCCGACCCGGCGCCTGGCCTCGCCGGGTTCCAGGCCGCGGTCGCCGAGCAAGGCGAACACCTTGGTTATCCGCGCTGGGTCCGCGTTGAGCCGGTGAGCGGCCGGGCGATCCGCACTTGCCAGCCGCCCCGGGTCCTGCCCGGTGGCAAGCAGCGCTCCGACGATCGCGCCGGCCGACGTGCCGACGATCAGGTCGGCCTCGCCCAGATCCACGCCATCGCGGCGCAACCCGTAGGCCAGCCCGGCCATCCAGGCAGTGCCGACGTGACTCCCGGGACCCAGGACGAGCGCCCGTTCAAAGGTTTGCATGGCAGCCTCCCTCGTTATTGAAACAGTCGTATCATAAACTCGCCGACGCTGTTCCGGTTCCGAATTGCTGCGAGGAGATCCACCGTGGGGCGACCCCCAGATCCCGCCCGGCGCGCGCGCACGCTGGCACGGGCGACCGACTACGTGCTGGCGCACGGCTTGGCCGGGCTGAGCCTGCGACCGCTGGCCGCAGCCCTCGACACCAGCCCACGGATGCTGACCTACGACTTCGGCAGCAAACAGGAGTTGATCACCGCGGTCCTCGCCGAGGCGCGTCGCCGAGGAGCGACGCGGCTGGCCGAGCACCTTCCGCCAAAGACGGGCTCCGCGCAGGAGCGACTTCGTGGCATCTGGGCGTGGATCAGCGCGGACGAACGCGCGCCGTTCGTCCGGCTTTTCTTCGAGGTGCATGCCGACGGTCTGGTCCACCCTGAGAACCACCCCGACCAGGGCCGGGCGATCACGGACTGGTTCGTTGTACTTGGCGCGGCCTTCCGCGACGTCTCCACCGGCCCGGACGACACCGTCACGCCGACGTTGGTCATGGCCGTTGTCCGGGGTCTGCTGTTCGACCTCACCACCACTGGCGATCGCAAGCGCACCGATCGGGCACTGGAACGCTTCGCCGAACTCCTGAACCAGTGAACACACGAGAGGCCGGGGCAACGCCCGAACGGTACAGCCCGGGCGAGGGATGGAATCCGGTCCGCGTGGCGCTGGCGGCCGCTGTGGGGTGGGGAACGAAGGTTCTTGAGGGGAAGTGGGGGACCTTCGGCGAGGTGCGTCGTTGAACCATTCGACGGACTCGGATTCGACGGACTGGTGGGGGTGGGTGCCGGTGGCGGTGGTGCGTTCTGTGTCGGGATTGCGGATGTTGGCTCCGCCACGGCTGGCGGACTCCTCGGGAGCGCTGACGGTGCGCACCCGGTTGCACCTCTCGCCCCGGGATGCGGAGGTCCTGCTTGAACTGGGAGGATTTCTCACGCACTTGGCGGCCAGGGATCTGGCCGAGCGCGTACGCCTGGGCGAGGAGCATACGCGTGAGGACTTCGCCCGGCGCAAACGCGCGCTCACAGCCGTGACGTCTTCTCGGTGGGCGGGCACGATCACCCGGGGCAACAACGAGCAGTGGGCTCTGGCCCGCCGTACTCAGGCCGCGCACCTGGCGCAGCTGCACGCAGCTATCGCCACGCTGCGATCTCGCCTGGCGGTGCCGATCGCCGCATGCGAGGTCATCAGCCGAACCCTGGGCTATCCGAGCGCTGGGGTCCGGGCGAGTAAGCAGCGCAGATTGGCAAAGTTGGAGGCGGTCGCCGCTTCGGTAGGGGCGGATGCGCTCGCCGGGCGGGTACATGTGGTGCGCGGCGGCCGCGCGTTGCTGCATACCCGGCTGCATCTGGAGCAGGCGGGTATGGTGGTCCAGGAGTGGGAGCGACGCTGGTTCGAGGCGCGGTGTCGGATCGAGGCCGACGGCGAGAGCGGTAAACGCCACGGAAACGAGACAATCAGCATCACCCCGGGCGGCACCGTCACGGTCAAGCTGCCGCCAGCGGTAGCCTCCCGGTTTGCTGCGCACTGTGACCGGCGCGGACGTTACACCCTTGAGGCGAGCTGCTCCTTCTCCTTCCGCAGCATCGAATGGCGCGGCCAGGTCGAGGCGAACCGAGCGGTGAGCTACACCATTCGCTTCAAGGAGGGCCGTTGCTATCTGAGCGCGGCCTTCACCTCGCCGCGCCCCGTCCTGCCCGAGGGAATGGACGACGAGCAGTTGATGGGCGCCGCCCGCGCGGGCGGGATCCTCGGTGTCGACCACAACGCTGATCACCTGGCGGCTTGGCGGCTGGATGCGCATGGCAATCCAGTGGGGCGTCCGGAGCGGATCGAGGTCGACTACCGGGGCAGTTCCGCGCGCCGGGACGCTCAGGTGCGCCTGGCCTGTTCGGAGTTGATCCGGTGCGCAAAGGCCGCTGGCGCGACCGCCCTGGTGATCGAGGATCTCGGCTTCGACACCTCCCGGGAGGCCTGCGGCTGGGCGGGGGCGTCCGGACGGGCGTTTCGCAAGATGGTGGCGGGGATGCCGACGGCGAAGTTTGCAGTCCGGCTGGTTGCGATGGCCCACCGGGCCAATCTGGCGGTGATCGTGGTCGATCCGGCCTATTCGAGCCGCTGGGGCGCCGCCTATTGGCAGAGGGCCACCAGTACAGCAGCACACAAGACGTCCCGTCATGACGCCGCGGCGATCGTGATCGGGAGGCGCGGCCAGGGACTGGGCGCGCGGCGCAGGGCAGAGAAGACCGTACCCCGCAAGACGACGGAAGCCACCGCTACCCGCAAGGGAGGGCCGCGTGCGACGACGCGCGGCCGGGTCGTTACGGAAGACCATCGCCCCACTGCCGCACAGACACCCACCCGGCCCGGCCGCGCACCCAGAACCCGCGCCTGCCCCGAGGATCGTGCACACGATGCACGCCACCGAAGACCGCAGGCAACGGTCCAGCCCGCCGAAGACCGTTCGCGGCAGGCCACTGAGGTGCAGTCCTGGACGCAGGATGCACTACAGCTCAGTGAATAGGAACGGTAGGCTCGCCGGCGTGACCGACACCGCACCCCTGCGCGGCTGCTGATGGACCGGGACCACCTGCCGCCGGTCAGCGTCGTGAACGCCTGCCTGCGCGACGGGCGCGGCGGCAGCCCGACCGCGGTCCTGGACGACGCCCCGCTCAGCGAGGAGCAGCGCCGGCGGGTGCCGGTGGCGCTGGGGACCTCGCACGCCGTCTTCGTCACCACCGGCGAGGACGGTCGCGGCCGTCCCACCGCCTCGCTGCGCTTCTTCACCGCTGAGGGGGAGTTGCCGGCCTGCGGCCACGGCACCGTCGCGGCCCTCGCCCTGCTCGCCGAGCGCAGCGGGGCCGAGGAGTACCGGGTCTCCCTGAGCGCCTCGGGACGGGCCTTCGACGGCCGCGCCGTCCGGGAGGGCGGGGACAGGGAGGGCGGGGCCCGGTACCGGGCCGACTTCGACCCGGGCCCGGTCCAACTCCGCCGACCCGCAGCCGAGGAGACCGCCCAGGTCCTGGACGCCCTGGGCGTCACCCCGGACCTGCTCGGCGACGGTGCCTGCACCATCGCCTCGGTGGGCCGCCCGCGGCTGCTGGTCCCGCTGCGCACCCGGTCCGCGCTGGCCGCGCTGGTCCCCGACACCGACCGGCTGCGGGCGGCCTGCGACCGGCTCGGCCTGCTGGGCTGCTATGTCCACTCGGTGCCGACCGCCGAGGGCCGGGCCTCGGCCCGGATGTTCGCGCCCTCGATCGGGGTCCCGGAGGACATCGCCAACGCCAACAGCACCGCCTGCCTGATGGCGCACCTGGCGACCGGGCAGGGCGCCGACTCCGTCACCGTCGACATGGGCGACACCCTCGGTGCCCCCGCCACCATCACTGCCAGCATCACCGCCGGTGCGGGGCCAGGGCCGTCGGGTCCGCTGGTCCGCGTCGGCGGCACCGCGGTACTCGCCCACGTCCGCTGACTCAACCGAATCGTCCGTCGAACCGGCCATGGAGGACCGCTGCCATGCACTTCGAGCGCACCCGCACCCACACCAGCTGGGACCGGAACCTGCCCCCGCTGGCCGAACTGACGCCAGGTGAGGAGCTGGTGGTGGACACCGCCGAGGCCAGCGGCGGGCAGCTCAACCCCGGCTCGGCGCCCCGGGACCTCGAAGCGCTCGACTTCAGCCGGCTCAACCCGGTCACCGGGCCCTTCGCCGTCGCCTCGGCCCGGCCCGGCGACGCCCTGGTGGTGGACATCCTGGACATCGCCGTCGGCAGCTGGGGCTGGACCGCCTGCATTCCGGGGTTCGGACTGCTGGCGGACGACTTCACCGCGCCGCACCTGCGGATCTCCAAGATCACCGAAGGCTCCGCCGAACTGCTCCCGGGCCTGACGATCCCGCTCGCCCCGATGCTGGGCACCATCGGGGTCGCCCCGCCGGAACCGGGCCCGCACGGCATGATCCCGCCGCGCCGCTGGGGCGGGAACATGGACATCCGCCACCTCGGCCCCGGTTCGCGGCTGATCCTGCCGGTCGGCGTGGAGGGCGCGCTGCTCTCGCTGGGCGACGCCCATGCCGCGATGGGCGACGGAGAGGTCGCCGGAACCGGCATCGAGACGGACGCCACGGTGCGGATCCGGGTCGACCTGCTCCGAGACGCGGCCCCACGCACTCCGGTGGTCGAGACCGACGCCCGCTCCCACCGCACCGGCCGCGCCCTGGCGACCACCGGCATCGGACCGGACCTGATGCGGGCCTCCCGGGACGCGACCAGGGCGCTGGTCGACCTGGTGGTCGCCCGCAGCGGGCTCGCCCCGGAGGACGCCTACCTGCTGGCCAGCGTCAGCGGCGACCTCAAGATCTCCGAAATCGTGGACACCCCGAACTGGGTGGTCACCGCCCACCTGCCGCTCGACGTGCTGGGCTGACGCCGTCCGGGTGAACCTCGTTGCATGACCATGCGCGTTTATGCATAATATTCCTATGTCTAAGGTCCTCACTTCCCTTCCCGTCGGCGAGCGCGTCGGCATCGCCTTCTCCGGTGGCCTCGACACCTCGGTCGCGGTCGCTTGGATGCGCGACAAGGGTGCCGTCCCGTGCAGCTACACCGCCGACATCGGCCAGTACGACGAGCCCGACATCGCCTCGGTGCCCGGCCGTGCGAAGGCCTACGGTGCCGAGATCGCCCGTGTGGTGGACTGCCGCGCGGCGCTGGTCGAGGAGGGGCTGGCCGCGCTCAGCTGCGGGGCGTTCCACATCCGCTCGGGCGGGCGCGCCTACTTCAACACCACCCCGCTCGGCCGCGCCGTCACCGGCACCCTGCTGGTACGGGCGATGCTCGGGGACGGCGTGCAGATCTGGGGCGACGGCTCGACCTTCAAGGGCAACGACATCGAGCGGTTCTACCGCTACGGCCTGCTGGCCAACCCCCACCTGCGGATCTACAAGCCCTGGCTGGACGCGGACTTCGTGACCGAGCTCGGCGGCCGCAAGGAGATGTCGGAGTGGCTGCTGGCCCACGACCTGCCCTACCGCGACAGCACCGAGAAGGCCTACTCCACCGACGCCAACATCTGGGGCGCCACCCACGAGGCGAAGACCCTGGAGCAGCTGGACACCGGCGTTGAGACGGTCGAGCCGATCATGGGCGTCCGGTTCTGGGACCCCTCGGTCGAGATCGCCACCGAGGACGTGGCGATCGGCTTCGAGCAGGGCCGCCCGGTGACCGTCAACGGGGAGACCTTCGCCTCCCCGGTCGACCTGGTGATGGCGGCCAACGCCATCGGCGGCCGGCACGGCCTGGGCATGTCCGACCAGATCGAGAACCGGATCATCGAGGCCAAGAGCCGCGGCATCTACGAGGCGCCGGGCATGGCCCTGCTGCACTCGGCCTACGAGCGGCTGGTCAACGCGATCCACAACGAGGACACCGTCGCCCAGTACCACAACGAGGGACGCCGCCTGGGCCGGCTGATGTACGAGGGCCGCTGGCTGGACCCGCAGGCGCTGATGGTGCGCGAGTCGCTGCAGCGCTGGGTCGGCGCGGCCATCACCGGCGAGGTCACCCTGCGGCTGCGGCGCGGCGAGGACTACTCGATCCTCGACACCACCGGCCCGGCCTTCAGCTACCACCCGGACAAGCTCTCCATGGAGCGCACCGAGGACGCGGCCTTCGGCCCGGTGGACCGGATCGGCCAGCTCACCATGCGCAACCTGGACATCGCCGACTCGCGCGCCAAGCTGGAGCAGTACGCCGGCCTCGGCCTGATCGGCACCGCCAACCCCGCCGTCGGCGCCGCCCAGGCGGCCGCGACCGGGCTGATCGGCGCCATGCCGCAGGGCGGCGCCGAGGCCATCGCCGCCGGCGGCGAGGGGTCCGGCGACGACGAGGCGCTGAACCGCGCCGCGATGGAGTCCGGCACGGACTGACCGCACGGACTGACCGCACCGACTGACCGCACTGACGGAGGGGCGCGGCGCCATGGACGTGGCGCCGGGCCCCTCCGTCGGTGCAGGACGGGCTCAGGGCGGCGGCAGGCGCCGTCCGGCCCGTACCGCCCAGACGAACACCGCCGCCGCCACCAGCGCGACGATGATCGAGTCATAGGGCGCGGAGATGTGGCCGGAGCCCTTGAACGAGCCCAGCCAGGACAGCAGCGTCAACGCCAGCAGGTACACCACCAGCCAGGAGCCGCTGAGCAGTTCACTGCCCAGCGAGGGCCCGGTGCGGTGCCCGGGGCTCCGTCCGGCCTCCTGCTGGGGCCGCAGCAGCAGGAAGACCAGCAGCCCGGCCAGCACCAGCGGCAGCGCCAACCGCAGATCGTGCCAGCCGGACCAGTACACGAACTCGCTGGCCACCACGAAGCTCAGCGGCGCGATCCAGGTCAGCCCGGGCACCCAGCCGCGCAACCGCCCGTCCGGGCGGCCCTGGAAGACGGCGACCGCCACCGCTGACGCGGCGTAGATCAGCAGGTACATGTCGCCCATCACGCTGACGATCTGCTGCCAGCCGCTGAACGGCAGCAGGAACACCACGATCACCGCGAGGTTGAGCAGCAGCGCCCGGTGCGGGATCCCGTGCTGCCCGCTGACCCGCATGAAGTACCGAGGCAGGGTGCCGTTCTTGGCCAGCGCGTAGGTGTGCCGGGCGTCGATGGCCACCCCGACGTAGGCCGAGCCGCCGGGGGAGACCACCGCGTCCACGTAGAGCAGGCTGGACACCCACTGCAGGTTGAGGATCAGCGCCAGCTGACCGAACGGCGAGTCGAAGCTCACCCCCGACCAGCCGTGGCCCAGCAACCGCTCCGGGACGGTGAACAGGAAGGCGAACTGGAGCGCCAGATAGAGCACCAGGGCCAGCCCGATGCCGCCCAGCACCGAGCCGGGCATGGTGCGGCGGGGGTTGCGGGCCTCGCCGGAGAAGTCCAGCGGGGCCTGGAAGCCGTTGAGCGAGTAGACGATGCCGCCGCCGGCCAGCGCGCTGAGCACAGCCGGGTAGCCGTAGGGCGCGAAGCCGCCGTGGGCGGCGTCGGTCAGCCGTCCGGACTGGAAGCCGGAGGCGAACAGCGCGATCACGGTGAGCACCGGCACGACGACCTTGAAGACCGACACCAGGTTGTTGAACCGGGCGAAGAGCCTGACCCCGAACCAGTTGAGCGCGGTGAGCACCACGCTCAGCCCCAGCGCCACGGCCAGCCCCCGGCCGGTGAGGTTCCCGTCGTGGTAGACCCAGGGGAGGTAGTGCCCGGCGTACTGCATGATCGCGCTGATCTCGGCGGCGGTCCCGCCCACGGACAGCAGCGTGGACCAGCCGATCAGCGTCCCCACCAGCCGTCCGCTGGCGAACAGCGGCCAGCGCACCGTGCCGCCGCCCTCCGGCCGGGACACCCCCAGCTCCACCATCACCAGGGCGACCAGCATGCACAGCACCCCGGCCGCCAGCCAGGCCAGGATCGACGCGGGACCGGCGGTCTGCGCCGCGTACATCGCGGCGAACAGCCAGCCCGAGCCGATGATGTTGGAGAACCCGATCGCCGTCAGGCCCCAGAAGCCCAGATCGCGCCGGAGCCTGCGCTCCTCGGTGAGCGCGTCCGAGGCCGCCGACGCCGCCGGCAGGGCGTCCTGACTGTCCGACACTCGTCCCTCGATCCTCTCGTCCCGCTCCCGCCCCGACGCTACGGCCGGCGGCGCCCGAAGCCCCGGGCCGACCTGACGTTCAACCCCGACGGGTGTACCCGTCTGCTCCATACGGTCCGCTCCCGGCCTGCTCCGGTCCGCTCCCGGCCCGCTGCGGTCCGCTCCGGCCTGCTCCGGTCCGCTCCGTGTCGTACCCCGAACAGCTCTGCTGCACGACACAGTGCTGAAATGGCGTCATGTGCACTGCGGTGATCAGCATCGACCCGGCGGCCCCGTTCCCGATCCTGCTGGCGGGCGTCCGCGACGAGTTCCACGACCGGAAGTCGGTGCCGCCCGGGCACCACTGGCCGGACCGCCCCCAACTGGTCGGCGGCCAGGACCTGCTCGCGGGCGGGACCTGGCTGGCGGTGGACCCCGGCGTGCCCCGGGCGGGCTGCGTGCTCAACGGCTTCGGGCGACCGGCCCCGGAGCAGGACCGGCTCTCGCGCGGCGACCTGCCGCTGCGGTTCGCGGCCGACGGCAGCCTCGGTGAGCTCGACACCGCCCGCTACGACCCGTTCCACCTCATCTGCGCGACCCTGGACGAGGTCCGGCTGCTCAGCTGGGACGGTACGACGTTCGCCGACCGCCCGCTGGGACCGGGGCTGCACATGGTGACCAACCTCGGGCTGGCAGGACTGGAGCCGCCGCTGCCGGCGGGACCGGGCCCCGACGCCGGCGCCATCCGGGCGAGGATCGCCCACTTCGTGCCGCTGCTGGCCGCGGCCCCGCGTCCCGCGCCGGGGTCCGGCTCCACGGCGCAGGCCTGGGGCGCCTGGCTCCCGCTGATCGACGGCGACGGCCTGGACCCGCACGACCCGCGCGCCCTGGTGGTCCGTCAGGAGGTCGGCGGCCGCGTCGCCGGAACGGTCTCCACCACCCTGCTCGCACTGGGCCACGGCACCGTGCGCTACGACTTCACCAGCACCCCCGGCGCCACCGAAGGGTGGTGGAACGTCATGCCCGGCCGGTCCGCTCCGACATCGGCCGGAGCCGCCGTGGACTAATCTACGGCGATCGGCAGTGCGCATCGATCACCACGGGGAGCCACCTTCATGCAACCGCTCGGCAGCACAGACCCGCAGCAGGTGGGCCCGTACCGACTGCTGGGGCGGCTCGGCGACGGCGGCATGGGCTCCGTCTACCTGGGGCGTTCGGCGGGCGGCCGCACGGTCGCGGTGAAGGTGGTGCGCCGGGAGTTCACCGCCGACGAGGAGTTCCGGGCCCGGTTCCGCCGCGAGGTGCAGGCCGCCCGTGCGGTCTCCGGCCCCTTCACCGCCCAGCTCGTCGACGCCGACCCGGATGCCGAACTGCCGTGGCTGGCAACGGCGTTCGTCGCCGGTGTGGCGCTCAGCGCGGCCGTGCGCAGACATGGACCGCTGCCCGAGCAGGTGCTCCGGGTGCTCGGCACCGGCCTCGCCGAGGCGCTCCAGGACATCCACCGGGCCGGGGTGATCCACCGCGACCTCAAGCCCAGCAACGTCATGCTCGCCGCCGACGGCCCGCACGTCATCGACTTCGGCATCAGCCGCTCGACCGAGACCAGCGCCCTCACCTCCGCCGGCCTCGTGGTCGGTTCCCCCGGCTTCCTCTCCCCGGAGCAGGCCACCGGCGCGACGGTGGTCCCCGCCACCGACGTCTTCGCGCTGGGCGCGACCCTGGCCTTCGCGGGCCTGGGCACCGGCCCGTTCGGCGCCGGTCCCACCCCGGCCCTGCTCTACCGGGTCGTCAGCCAGGAACCGGAACTCGCCGGGCTGCCCGACGCGCTCCGCGAGATCGTCCACGCCTGCCTGGCCAAGGAGCCGTCCGGGCGGCCGTCCCCGGACCAGTTGGTCTCCCTGCTCGCCGCCGACCCCGCGGATGTGGCCGGGGCCTGGCTGCCGGCCGATGTGATGGCCGACATCGTGGCGGAGTCGGGGGTGCTCACCGGCAGCAGGCAGTTCGAGGCACCGGCGACGGCGGTGACGGTCCCGGCGGCGTCCGTCCCGGCGGCGTCCGGCGTCGACCCGCGGCTGGGCTTCGGGTCGGCCGGTGCCCCGGCCGCACCCGCCGGACCGACTCCGACGCAGCAGTCGGCAACGCTGCCGACGGCCCCTTCGCCCGCGCCCGCCGCGACACTCGCGCCGCAGCCGCGGGGCCTCCCGCGCCGGGCAGTACTCGGCCTGCTCGGGGGCGCCGTCGTGGCGGGCGGGGGCGCCGTCGCCTACGTGCTGTCGAGCGACGGCAAGAAGTCCGGCAGCAGCGACTCGGCGAAGGGCTCCGGCACGCCGTCCGCGTCCCGGAGCCGGAGCGTCGTCGTCCCCCTCGCCGATGCTCCGCAGCGCAAGGCGCTGTGGCACACGACGTTCGCCGGCCTGACCGGCAGCGTCGCGGCGGGCTCCGGCACCGTCGTGGTCGGCCTGTCCGGCAACGGCTACCGGGCGCTGGCCCCGGCCGACGGCACCCGACTGTGGGCGCACGACGTCGCCCTCAGCGCCGACGGTGGCTCGGGAGTCCCGTACTTCGACGGCCGCACCGTCTACCTCACCGGCTCGACGGGCAGCGGGAGCCCGGAGCTCCAGGCCATCGACACGGACAACGGCTCGCTGCGCTGGAAGGTGGCCGCGAGCGATTCCGATCAGGCCCTGGCAGGCGTGCAGGGCAAGCAGGCCGGCGTCCTCTACGTCTCCGGTTTCGACAGCAGGGGCCAGCGGGGCAGCCTGATCTGGGCGGTGGACGTCGGCACCCACAGCACCAGCTCGGTCCGGTGGAGCCCGGACTACGGAGCGATCCTGCCCGGCGACTCCGACTCCGTGGTGATCGCCGTGGGCGGTCGCGACGCCCTGCGGATCGGCGCCTACGCCGCAGGCGCCAAGAAGTGGCAGCGCACCCTGGCGGGCCTGGCCCCGATGGGCGAACGGACGACCATGTACGCGGCGGCGGGCTCGAAGCTCTACGTCGTGGCCAACGGCCTGCACGTCCTGGACCGCGCCACCGGCAAGGACCTGGTCGCGACCGTTCCCCTGGGCCAGAGCGGCCCCGGCCGGGTGCTGGCCTCCGGCACCGGCCGCCTCTTCGCGGCCGCAGGCAACGCCCTCTACGGCATCCGGCCCAGTGACGGCGGCGTGCAGTGGACCGTCAAGGGCGAGCAGCCGTTCGTGCAGATCGACGGCGGGGACACCGGCACGGCCTCGGCGACCATGGCCGCGAGCGCGAACACCCTGTACGCCCTCGACGCCCGGAACACCCTCTACGCCCTGGACGCCGCCACCGGCTCCTGCACCTGGCGCTTCGCCGCCCCCCAATCCGCCACCTGCTACCTCGCCGCCTACGGCGAGTACGCCTTCCTCACCGCCGACAGCACCCTGTACACCCTCACGTAGTCGCACACCCTCACGTAGTCCACTTCGCCCCGAACCGACTAGCCTGATGCCGGGGAACCGAACCGGAGAACTGACCATGGCCGCCAAGACCGTCGCAGAGAAGCTCGTCATCAAGCCGGGCAACGCCGTATGGGTGTCGCACCCCGACCGCGCCGGCCTCCTGGGCGCACTGCCCGAGGGCGCCGAGGTGACGGAGTCACCGGGGGAGGCGGACGCAGCCGTGGTGTTCGCGGACGACGCGGCCTCGGTGCGCGCGGCGTTCGTCAAGGACGAGAAGGCGCTCACCACCCGGGCCGTGCTCTGGGTGGCCTACCCGAAGGCGAACCGCACCGACGTCAACCGCGACAGCCTGTGGCCCATCCTCGCCGACTTCGGCCTGCGCCCGGTCAGCCAGGTCGCCGTCGACGAGGTGTGGTCCGCGCTGCGCTTCCGCCCGCTGAAGGCGGGCGAGGAGTTCGGCGGCGCCAAGGCCAAGGCGTAATTCGACGCGTAGCGGGGGCCCGGCGGGCGTATAAGCTGAAGGCATCGTCAACTTAGCCGTCCTCGACCCGGGAGAGGTGAGCGCTGTGCCCGAGGCACCCCAGTCGCCGCCGCTGCGCGCCGACGCCCGCCGCAACGTCGAGAAGCTGCGCCAGGCCGCGGCGGACGCCTTCTCCGAGCACGGGCTCGACGCGCCGTTGGAGACGATCGCGAAGCGGGCCGGGGTGAGCATCGGCACGATCTACAACCGCTTCGGCAGCCGCGACGCCCTGCTGGACCAGGTCGTCAACGAACTCGCCGACCGGCGGGTGCGCGCGGCGATGGCCACCGCGGACGGCACGGCCGGCGGCGCGTGGGAGAAGCTGCTGGCCTACGTCGGGTCGATCTGCCAGGGACAGGCCGACGACCCGGCGTTCAACGACGCGTTCTCCCGCCTCTACCCCAACGCCCCCGCGTTGAAGGCGGTCTGCGACCGGTCCCTGGCCTTCGCCACCGAGCTGGCCGCCGGCGCCCGCGCGGAGGGGGCCCTGCGCCAGGACGTCCTGATGGACGACATCGCCCGCTTCTTCCAGGTCAACGGCGACCTCGTCCGCGCCGGGGACGACGCCGGCCGCCGCCGCGTCCTCGCGCTGCTCTTCGAGGGCCTGCGCGCCCGCCCCGACAACCACCCGCTGGCCGGCTGAGCACCCGCCGGTGCCGTCGCCCCTCGCGTGCCTCGCTACGCGGCGCGGGCCGCCTTCTCGGCGGCCTCGAAGGCGTCGGCCCGCGACTGCTCGCCCAGCGGTACCAGGTGCTGCAGGTCCGGGATGTCGGCGGCCAGCGTCAGGTCCGCGACGATGAAGGTCGGCTCCATCGCGAGGATCACCGTCAGCGCCGACTCCAGGTAGTTGAGCACATGCTCGTGCGGCGCCCGCGGCGTGCCGGGGGCGTAGGAGCCGCCGCGGCTGGTCACCACCGTCACCGGTGTGCCCGCCACCTTCGACTCCGGCGATCCGGCGGTGCGGCCCATCAGGATCACCTGGTCCAGCCAGGCCTTGAGGGTGGAGGGCACCGCGAAGTTGTACATCGGCGCGCCGATGACCACCGCGTCGGCCGCCTCCAACTCCGCTATCAGGGCCAGGCGTTCGGCGAAGGCCCGAGCCTGCTCCGCGGTGTGCTGCGCCGGGTCGAGCGACCCGGCGGTGTGGGCGTCCGCGGTGATGTGCGGGACCGGCACGGCGGCCAGGTCCCGGTAGATCACCTCGCCGCCCGGGTTCTCCTTCAGCCAGGCGCGCCGGAAGGCCCCGGTGACGGCCCGAGAGGTGGACGCCTGGCCCGCGAACGCGGACGAGTCGATGTGCAGCAGTGTCGCCATGACGCAACTCCGTAAAGGGGTTTGGGCGTGCGCACCCTCCCGCCGTGGAGGCGGGACGGCCGCAGCAGATAACTTGAAACTGCCCTCAACTTTAAGCATAAGTTGAGGGCAGTTTCAAGTTTCTGGGGCGCATGCGCTCCCGCGCGGACGAAGGGCCACGGTCTGTTTCATAAGTGGATCAAGGTCAGTCATGATCCATTCGTGGGGCGTGGAGATCTGACGAGCGAGCAATGGGCCAGGCTGGAGCCGCTGTTGCCGGTGGGCAAGAAGCCGAGGTGGCCTCCGGTGGCGCGGCCGGGCCGCCCCTGGGTCCAGGGCCGGATCCACCGGCGATGGCGTGAAATCGCTGCCGCCGATGGTCAATCACAACCAGAGGGGCGAGGTGTACGTCGCATCACCGCCCGAGGGAAACTACTGGAAGACGGACACTGGGAGGCCCACTGTCTTTGCCAGGGAGGTCCAGCGGCTTCTCGCCGCTGGCTACGCATGGAGGGGCGACTACCTCGTCCCGCCTTCCTGACGAAGGGCCGCACTATGAGCTTCAGCAACCGGCTGATGGACAAGCGCTTCAACGGCTACCGCATGATGCCCATACCCAACGAACTGGACAAGATCGTCCAATCTGTTGTCCACGCCTACCGGAACGGCACGCCGCACGAACGCGAGATCATGATCGGACAAATCAAGGCCAGATCAGCAATGCGGCTCGCCATCTATGGCGAACGGATGGCTGCTGTGGCCGTACGTACGACTACCGTCGCACCCCTGCGCGACGGTCTGACGGCGCTCGCCCTGGCTGTCACCAGAATCGAGGACTTCCGCGAGTTCCTCCTCCTGCTTACCCCAGTGGGCCATGCTGCCGACACAATCGGCGTCGCTCCGCTGTCTCTTGTGGAGGATCTGAAGCCCCTCTTCCCCGAATCGGCACTGCAGCTCATGCACGACTTCCTCGCAAAGGCCCCACAGGACAGATCTTTGAAGAGCATGGGCCTGAAAACGCGCGGGACAGGGAATGACTTCCGCTACTTCGGCTAGCACTCCAGTTGCGCTTCTCAATCGGTACGGGTCAGCGGCCTGTCTCCACGGCACCTGTAGATTGTGGTCTTCGGGTTCATGGGGGTTCGAGCACTGCGGGGGCGGGCCCGACTGTGGGGCATGCCTGCGATATCCAGCCATTCCTGAAGATCCGTCAGGCTGGGCGGCGGATCCGAACCGACCGCTTCTCCAACGTCGTGGCTGTGGGGTTCCTGACCCTGCTGACGTGCTTGGCAAGACTAGTGACTGACGGTCCGTCAGCTGTGAGCCCGAGGAATCCCCGTTCCTTTCGCCGTCGATCGTTCTAGGGTGGTTCCCGACGTATAGATGACCGCTTGGAGACTCCGTGGCGCGCGAGACCGACTGGATGAAGGGCACCGGAGAACCCGGTCCGTTGCCGTCCGCCGATCTGCAGATGGACATTCCGCACCCGAGCCGGATGTACGACTACTACTTGGGCGGAAAGGACAACTTCCCGGCCGACCGTGAGGCCGCGGAGCGGGCCGTCGCCGCCAACCCCGAGTTCCGCAGCACCGCCCGCGCCAACCGGAGCTTCCTGCAGCGCGCGGTGCGCTTCGCCGCGGAGCAGGGCATCGACCAGTTCCTGGACATCGGCACCGGGATCCCAACCGCCGGCAACACCCACCAGATCGCGCAACAGGTCACCCCCTCCGCGCGGGTCGCCTACGTCGACAACGACCCCATCGTGCTGGCGCATGCCCGCGCACTGATGGCGGACCTGGGAAACGGCCCCACCACCGTCCTTCAGGCCGACCTGCGCGACCCGGCGGCGATCCTGGCCGACCCCAGGCTCCTGGCCCACCTGGACTTCGACCGCCCGGTCGCGCTGGTCCTGGTCGCGGTGCTGCACTTCCTGCGCGACGAGGACAAGCCGCACGCCGTGGTCGCCGAACTGCTGAGCGCGCTGGTCCCCGGCAGCCTGCTGATCCTCTCCCACGGCACCGCCGACTTCGTGTCACCGGAGGTCCGCGACAGCATCATCAGCGTCTACGACAAGGCCACCGCCCCGCTGGTCGGCCGCCCCCGCGCCGAGGTCACCCGCTTCTTCGACGGCCTGGACATGGTCGACCCCGGCGTGGTCACCGTCCCGCTCTGGAGGCCCACCGAGACCCCGGACGAGGGCGCGGACCGCGTCGGCATCTACTGCGGCGTCGCCCGAAAGCCCGTCAACTGACCTTCCAAGCGCCGCCACTCGTCGCCGCCTCCGCCTGCCTCGGGTACTGTGACTGCGCATGATCGAATCCGGGATTGATATCGGCGAGGATCTGGTGCGCGAGCTGCTGCAGGAGCAGCATCCGGACCTGGCGGCGCTGCCCATCCGCGAGGTGGCGGGCGGTTGGGGCAACCAGATGTGGCGCCTCGGCGAGGAGTTGGCGGTCCGGGTGCAGCGGATGGACACCAGCCCGGAACCACAGCTCAAGGAGCGCCGGTGGCTGCCGACCCTGGCCCCGCGCCTGCCGTTGCCGATCCCGGTCCCGGTGCGGGACGGTGCGCCGTCCGAGCGCTTCCCCAAGATCTGGACCGTCATGACCTGGGTCGAGGGCACACCGTTGGATCACGCCTCGATCACCCGCGGCGACCACGCAGCCGACGTCCTGGCGGCCTTCCTCACGGCGCTGCACGTGGAGGCACCCGCCGAAGCCCCGGACGCCCTGGACCGCGGCGGTCATCCCAGGACGTGCACGGAGGGCTTCGAGAACTTCCTGCGGGCCGTGGACCTGGGCCCTGTCGTCGCCGACGACATCCGGGCGGTGTGGGACGACGCGGTCGCGGCCCCCGAGTGGCAGGGCCCGCGGGTCTGGGTGCACGGCGACCTGCATCCCGCGAACGTCGTCGTCGCGGACGGGACACTGGCAGGCATCATCGACTTCGGCGACGTCTTCGCCGGCGACCCGGCCTGGGACCTCGCCGCCGCCTGGCTGCTGCTCCCCGCGGGCGGTGCCGCACGGTTCTTCGACAGCTACGGACAGGCGGACGAGGCAACGATCCGACGGGCGCGCGGACTGGCCGCCATGAAGGGCCTGTTCCTGCTGCTCATGGGCCAGAACGGCGACCGCGGCCTACCCGGTGGCAAACCGAACTGGGGCCCCGCAGGCCGCGCCGCCCTCGACCGCGTCCTGAAGGACCTCTGACGCCGGTCGACATCGATCAGCTGGCCTTCCGTGCCTCCGTCCACGTGTTGACTGAGTCGGAACCGCGGCGGTCGGACCCCGCCCGGCCGCGCCACGACCGTAGGGGCCTGCTCGGGCGGGGAGGGGGGAGGTGGCCAAAGCGGGAGCGGGTCTCAGGTCGGCGTCAGCGGATCTTGTATTCCTCGTGCGGGACAGCGCGGTCCCACACGGTTTCGAACGCCGCGCGGACCAGGTCGATGACCTCCGGCTCGGTGCGCCACTCCCGCTCCACGACCTCGCCGTCACCGGAGAAGAAAGTGAACTCGACCGCGGCGTCGTCGAACATCCACAGGTCGGTCCCGGGCAGCGCGATGTCGGCTGCGCGACGCCGGGGCAGCCACCGGACCAACTCGCCCGCGTTGAGGTTGGCCGCGGTGCCGGCGTGCTCGTAGCGGATGTACTCGGTGACCGGCTCGGAGACGATCCGGGCCCGGCGCACGGCGATGCCACGGGACACCATGTTCCGGACCGTCGTCATCCATCCCGCTCGGGCTGCAGCGTCCCGTTCGGAATTCCGCCGACCGGTCTTCTGCCACAGGGCGAACCGCTCGGCCTCACCGGCGACGCCGTAGATGTCCCGCATCTCCAGGTGTATCGCGGAACTGCGGGCCGTCTGGAACGGATCAGCCGTCCAGTCCTTCTGCGACATCACACGCCTTTCGGAGGACCGGCGCCATGCGGGGCGGGGATTCGGATCACGTCTTCGTGCTCCGGGACACCAGGCGCGTGGCGAGGCGCGGGGCTGTCATACACCCTCTGCCGCAGTTCCTCGCTGGCCTTCCACCCGGGATGACGGTATCCCGGGTGCCTGGGTCAACTCACGTCGTGGGCGAGTCCCGGTCAGGAACCGGCCGCCGATTGCCAGAGCGGATGGCATGATCGTCTCTCGGTCGCAGCAGCGAATGCCGGGGGCAACCAGAGTGACCATGATGTTGATCTACGGGACAGTGCAGGGACTGGAGCAGGCGGAACGCTTCGCGGTCGAACGCTTCGGGCTCAGTGGCCGGCTTCCCCGATGCCCCCGCGCTCGCTGGGAGGATCGTCGGCTTCCGATCCATCAGGGGCCGCAGTTGGCCCGGTTCCTGGCTGGCGAACTGGAGGCGATCGACTTCGACGGTCATGTGGTGAATGTCGACGAGGAGCCACAGGACCACTGCGAGCGGCTGCGCTACGTGGACCTCTACCGCAACGACGACGGGGCTGCGGTCTGCGTTGGCATCGGAGGTGACGTTCCTCTTGTGCCCGGGACCCGCGTCGTCGCCCGTTGGATCACAGTGGAAGAGCGGTACCGGCAGTTCATCGAGGTCTGGGCGGATCTGAATGAGTTTGAGAACCCGATCGTGACCAGGGAACAGCTAATGCCGCCCATGTACCTGAAGCAGCAGAGGAGGGTGCTGGGCACGATCTTCATCGAGTCCGTAGACATGCCGTGGTGGCGTGGCTGCTTCCGCCCCAGTACGGCCTTTGACTCGGTCCGCCCTCTGTTCGACGCCTGGACCCTCAGCGTCGAGGACGGCAGAGAGGAACTGGCCGTGTCTGCGCTCGCCGCCCTGGATGACCTGGGTCTCACACTCGAACCGATCGACGGCTCGAAGACGCTGACGGACTTCTTGCTCCACATTGAGGGCAGCAATGTCCGGTTGCGGTTTTAACGCTTGGTCTCTGCGGGATGCGCATGCCGCTGGCCTGCGGCACCACCGCGGGGGCAAGGTCAGAAGTACGACGGCAGGGCCGGGAGGTGGTCGCTGTTGTCGGCCAATCTGCGGGTGTTGGCGAGGACTGATGTGAGGCACGGGCGGCAGAAGCGGATGTCCCAGCCTGGGCCGGTGCCGGCTTCGATGCCGCCGACGATGGTGGTGTGGCGCTCGAACTTGCAGCGGTCGCAGTACCGGCGCAGGTAGGTGGAGGTGAACGCGATGCTGTTGAGGAACGCGGCGTCGTCGGGGTGTGGGTCCTCGTTCATGGCGTGGGCTCCGCGGGGCAGTCCGGGCAGGAGAAGAGACGGAACGTCACCACACGTCGGTAGCTGCCGTGTTGGTGGATGCTCTCGGCGGTGCCGGCCGGCATCCGGTCGCCGCTGAGAGTCGTCTTGCACCACACGCAGCGCAGGCCGCGGCACTGGTCGATGTGCAGGTCCCACGGATGCGGCAGCACTCTGGAAGCCGGAATGGTCATGGCTGTTCCGTCTCGTGGATCTCGGACCAGACCAGGACCGTGCCGGAGACGCTGGTGGTGCCCCAGTCGTCGCCGCGGCGCACGACGTCCAACGTGCGCCCCCACTGGGCTGGCGTGGTGTGGGATTTGATCGGGGCGGTGATCCGCACGCTCGTACCGACGCGGGTCACCTGCGCCGGGCTGTCGGTGGCGGCCTCGACTGCCTCGCGCAGTTCGGATGCGCGCGTACTGAGCTCCATGAGCACCCCTGCTAGCACAGTATTACTGTGCCAATACAGTAGCCGCGACCTGGATACTCTGTCACTACCGCTCAACCGTGCTAGGGAGTGAATGTGACCGACACCGACGCGACGCCGCCATACCTGCAGGTCGCCGAGGCACTCCGGGTCCGGATCGCCACCGGCGCACTCGAAGCCGGCGCGCGCCTCCCCTCCCTCACCCAGATCACCGCCGAGTTCGGGTACTCCGGCACCGTCGGGCAGCGCGCCTACGCCGTACTCGTCGATGAGGGCCTTGTCATCTCCCGGCCCGGCGCCGGGCACTATGTACGCTCGCAGGAGCCGCCGGTGACGATCTTCCGCCGTCAGCGCGTCCCCGCCGGGATGGGCTCACCGGTCGCGCAGTTGCTCGCCGAGCAGGGCGTCGTCGGGCATTGGGATGCCTCGTCCGCGACGGCCAGGGCCGGCGAGACCACCGCGGCCCGACTGGAGATTGCGGTCGGCGAGGGCGTGATGCACACCTCGTACACCTATCTGGCGGACGGTGAGCCGGTGCAACTCGCCGAGTCCTGGGAACCCCTGGCCGTCACGGGCGAGTCGCTGATCGTGATGCCCGAGGCGGGTCCGCACGCCGGAATCGGCGTGGCCGACCGGATGGCCGTGATCGGGATCGACGTCGGCGTGCCCGTCGAGCAGGTGCGCGCCCGGGCAGCGACCCGTGCCGAGGCCCAGCGGCTCGGCTGCCCACCCGCGGCCCCCGTAATGGCCATCACGCGCACCTACTACGACCAGAGCAACAGTCGACCGGTGGAGACCGCCGACATCGTCTTGCTCGGGTCCCGCTGGGTCAGTGAGTACGGCCACAGACCTCAGGCATGACGAAAACCCCCAGGTGCTGTGAGGCCACGGGTCATCGACCGGCTCGCGTGAACCCGTGGCTCCGCTCCACTTTCGCCACATGCAGCTTGTAGTTCTGGTACCACTCGGCTCGCCCGCGCTTTTGCGCCGCGCGGTGCTCGGCGTTGCTCCGCCACTCCGTGAGCGCGTCGGCATCGCGGAAGTACCCGACAGTGATGCCCAGCCCGCCCGGAGTCTGCGCGTGGTCCATCCCCAAGTACCCAGGGACGTCCTTCACCAGGTCTTCCATGCGTGCGTTGGTCTCGCTGTAGCCGCTCTGGTCTGCGGTTCGAACCGCAGTGAAGACAGCAACGTAGTAGGGGGGTTCATAGGCCGCGACAGGCGCGACAGGCGCCTCGGAGTGATCGCTCATGGCGCCACTGTACGGACGCGGGCGGGTGCCGGTACGGCTACCCGGCACCCCGCCTCATCGGCAAGCTGACCGGTTACTCCGCGACCTGAGGTCGGAGTCGTGGGTCCCCGCTCACGTCGAGCACCCGGCCGGACGCCAGGGCGCGGCCCTCCAGTGCCGCTCGGTGAGTCGCAGCACCCCCGCGAACGACCGGTCGCGGAACGGCGCAAGGGGCGGCGGGTGGAACCACTCGTCCGCTCGTCCGCCCCGGGTGCTGGCGGCCTGGCAGCGCCGGATCGCCGCGCTCTTCGGTCAGGAGTCGCCGTGAGCGGTGCCGTGCCCGGAGCTTTGCGGGAGTGTTGCGCCGCGTGAATCTTCCTGCGGAGGAGGGTCCGAGGGTCCCGGAGGTCTTGTCCGCGCTGCCGCGCCTGGCTAACTTTCGGTACGAAATTAACCCCGTGCCCTTCCCTGCCAGGAGCGTTCATGACTTCCCCGGTCCCGACCTCGCGGGTCTCCGCCCGCACCGTGCGCAGACTCGCGCCTCCACTGGTGGCCTTCGGCGAGTTCGTCGACGGCTACGACCTGCTCGTGATGAGCACTGCTCTGGTCTTCCTGACGCCGGCGTTCGCCCTCACCGCCACCGACAAGGGGGTGCTGGGCGCGGCGAGCTTCATCGGCGCGGCTATAGGCGCGCTGGTCTTCGGCGATCTGACGGACCGTTTCGGACGGCGTGCCATCTTCGTCATCAATCTGGTCCTGTTCGTGGTGTTCGCCCTGGCGTCGGCCTTTGTCACCAATGTGCCGGAGCTGGTGGTGGCCCGGCTGTTCATCGGCATCGGCGTGGGGATGGACATCCCCACCAGCTCCTCCTTCCTGGCCGAGGTCGCCCCGGCCAAGCGCCGCGGTCGCTTCGCCGGCTCGCTGCCCAACGCGATGTGGCTGCTCGGCGCGATCACCTCGGCGGCGGTCGCCATCGGGCTGCAGGGGAACCCGGACGCCTGGCGCTGGCTCTTCGGCCTCGCCGCCGTCCCCGCCCTGCTGGTGCTGGTCGCCCGCCAGTTGTTGCCGGAGTCCCCGCGCTGGCTGCAGGCCCAGGGGCGGCAGGCTGAGGCCGACGCCGTCTACGCCCGGCTAGGCCTGGAGAAGCCCGCTCACATCGCCCCCGCGACGGGTCCCCGCGGCTACCGAGCGCTGCTCGCCCGCCCGTACCGCACCCGCGCGCTCGCCTTCGGGCTGTTCTTCGCCGCCAACGGACTGGGCGGGGGCGTCAGCACCATCGCCGGGCCGCTGTTCCTGACCGCGGCCGGCCTGGACAAGTCCCAGGCCATGCAGTTCACCCTGTACGGATTCCTGGTGGGCCTGGGCGCGGTCGCCCTCGGGTCGCTCGTCGTCGACCGGGTCGACCGCCGCTGGTTCGGCGTCGCCACCGCCCTGGGCGCGCTCGCCTTCACCCAACTGCTGGCCTGGGGCGGTACCGGGAACCACACGGTGGTCTTCGTCAGCTGGCTGGCCTTCACCTTCTTCACCTGGATCGGTCCGGGCACGCTGGCCTGGATCTGGTCCACCGAGCTCTTCCCGACCGCGCTGCGCGGCGTGGGAACCGGCTTCACCCAGGCCTCGGGACGGCTCGCGATCGCCGTCACCGCGGGCTTCGGACCCACCGTGATCAGTGCCTGGAGCCTGCACTCGGTGGCGCTGTTCTCGCTGGCCTACCTGGTGTGCGCGGTGGTCCTGCTGGCCTTCCCCTTCTTCGCCACCACCGGTGCGGACCTGGAGCGGACCGCCGACGAGCAGCGGGAGCAGGCCGTCGTGACCGGGGGTTCCACCTCACGACCCGTCAGCGAGGTCGGTGGGACGGCTCTGGAATCCTGAGCGTCCTCAACCGCGATCCTGATCGTGATCCCGATCCTGATCGTGATCCACCCCCGTACCGCAAGGAGCGAGCGATGACAGCGCGGCCCGCCACCGGAGAACCGGCGCCCCGGACTGCCACAGCAGCCCAACCCCGCGATGTCGGCCGTCGCAATGTCGCCTCGATCATGCGGACGGTGCTGGCGCACGGCCCCCAGCCGCGCACCCGGATCGCCGAGCTCACCGGCCTGTCCGCGGGAACCGTCACCCGGCTGACGGCCCGTCTGACCTCGGCCGGAATGCTCGACGAGCTGCCCGGGGTGCTCGGCCCGGCCGAGAGCGGGCGCCCACGGGTCCCGCTGGACCTGCCGACGGCGCGCAACGCCGTGGTGGGCGTGCACATCGGGCTGCTCCGCACCACCGTCGGCCTGGTCGATCCGCGCGGCAGCGTGCTCGGCCAGGCCGTGCACCAGCACCACTCGCACGAGCCGGCGCAGCTGGTCGCCCAGGCGGCCCTCGGCGTCGAGCAGTTGATCGGGGAGCTGGGCGGTGGGCGCCGGGTGCTCGGCGTGGGGGTCGGCGTCGGCGGCTGGGTGGACACCGACCACGGCACGGTCGTGGAGCACCAGCCGCTGGGCTGGCGCGACGTGCCGCTGGGCACCCTGCTCACCGCGGCGCTGGACCTGCCGCTGCGCCTGGAGGGGACGGTGCGGGCGATGGCGCTGGCCGAGTCCTGGTACGGCGCGGCGACGCGGGTCGACAGCGCGATAGAGCTGTTCATCGGCAATGTCGTCGGCAGCGCCCTGGTGCTGGACCGGCAGATCCACCGGGGTCCGCGTTCCGCGGCCGGCACCCTGACACACCTGCCGGTGGCCGGCGCGCGGGGGGTGCGCTGCGACTGCGGGCGCACCGACTGCCTGCAGGCGGTGGCCACCGACAGCGCGGTGCTGGGCCTGGCCCGGGCCGCCGGTGCCGCGACCGAGGGCGAGGAGATCGAGGACCTGGTCCGACGGGCCGGCGAGGGCGACCACGCGGTCGCCACCCTGCTGCGCCGCCGGGCCCGCTATGTCGGCCGGGCCGCCGCGACCCTGCTGGACCTGGTCAATCCGGAGCTGGTGGTGCTGGCCGGGGGCCCGCTGCTGACCCCGGAGTTCCTGCCCGACGCCCGGCGCGAACTGGCCCGGCACAGCCAGCTCGGCGAACAGGCTCCGCAGCGGCTGGTGCACTCGGGCCTGGGCCCGCACTCGCTGGTGCTGGCCACCGCGGCGCCGTTCCTGGACGCCTACTTCAGCGATCCGCTCAGCTTCGAACGCGGGGCCGAGCACCTGGTGATCGGCGCATGAGCGAGACGCCGCAGCTCCGGCTGCACCGAGCGGCGGTCTCCTGGCGCACGACCTGGTGGGTCGTCACACTCACCGCCTCCGACGGCTGCACCGGACTGGGGGAGTCCTCGGACGCCGGCCCTGGCGCCCGACGGGTCTGGGCCGAGGTGGACGCGTTGCTGCGCGAGGGGGCGACGGTCGAGGAGACGATCGCGCTGCTGGGGGAGGGCCGGAGCGACGGCGATCCGGCCACCGATGCGGACGGCGACGACCCCCAGCGCGCTTCCAACCCCGACCGCGCCCCCGCCCCCGCCCCCGCCCTCGCCCGCGCCACTGTGCGCGGTGCGCTGGAGCAGGCCCTGACGGACCTTCGGGCCCGCCGGCTGGGCCGTCCGCTGTGGCAGGTCCTCGGCGCGGAGGAGGCCCGGCCGGTGCACCGCTACGCCAACATCAACCGGGCCCTGCGGACCCGTACCCCGGACGACTTCGCCCGGACCGCCGCGGCGGCCGAGGCGGCCGGCTACACGGCGGTCAAGTGCGCACCCTTCGACGGGCTGCCACCCGCACTCCGGCTGCGCGAGGGCCTGGCCAGGGCCCGCGCGGTCCGGCGGGCCCTGCGGCCCTCGACCGCGCTGATGGTCGACGCGCATCTGCTGCTCGGCGTGGACGAGGTGCTGACCGCCGCCCCGGCACTGGCCGCGCTCGACCTGCGCTGGCTGGAGGACGCCGTCGCCCTGGACGACGCGGAGGGACTGGCGGCCGTGCACGCCGCCGGGATCGCACCGCTCGCGGGCGGCGAGTTCGCGACGGGCCCCGCCCAGGTCCGCGCGGCGCTCCGCAGCGGGCACCTGGGCTGGCTGCTGCCCGACGTCAAGCACAGCGGCGGCTACGCGGCCGCGCTGCGCCTCGCCGACGAGGCCCGCGCCGCCGGCGTGCACGTCTCGCTGCACAACCCCAGCGGACCGGTCGCCACCGCGGCCGGCCTGCACCTGGCCGCCGCCTGCGGCCCGGACGCCGAGACCGAGTTCGCCTTCGGGGAGGCGAGTTGGCGCGGGCGCAGCGTCACGCCCGCCGAGCCGGCGGACGGGGCCTGGATGACGCCCCCTCAGGGCGCGGGCCTCGGCATCGACCTGGACCACCACTGGCAGCCGCACCCGCTGCCGCACCTGGACGGAGCAGCATGGCGACTCGACCTCGTGATCTGATCGGACGGACCGCCGTGGTCACCGGCGGGGCCCAGGGCATCGGGGCCGCCGTGGTCACCGAACTGCTGGCCCGTGGCGCGGCGGTGGTCTCCGTCGACCTGGCCGAGCCGTCCCGGGCCGACGGGGACGGTTTCGTGGCGGTGCGCGGCGACGTCACCGACCAGGCCGTCCTCGACGCCGCGTTCGAGGCGGCGGGCGAGCTGGGCGAGTTGGGCGGGCACCGCGGCGCCCGGATCCTGGTGCAGTCCGCGTTCGGCGGCGCACCGGCCCCGCTGGACGGGCAGCCCGAACCGGAGTGGGAGCGGATGCTGCAGGTGGTGCTGACTGCCGCGCGCCGCTTCGACGCCGCGTTCGTCCGCCAGGTCGAGGGGGCCGGCGCGGGGGACGGCCCCGACGCCGGCGCCATCGTCCACATCGCCTCCCCGCACGCCTTCGGCGCGGTGCCCGGGTACTCCGCCTACGCCGCGGCCAAGGCGGGTCTGCTCGCGCTGACCCGGGCCGCCGCGGTCGAGTTCGGCCCGCGCGGGGTGCGCTGCAACGCGGTCGCCCCCGGCTTCGTGCCGGTCGAGCGCAACCGCCACGTCTGGAGCGATCCGGGGCAGGCCGCCCGGATGCTGCGCGCCTCGCCGCTGGGGCGGTTCGCCGAACCGGCCGACATTGCCCGTGCCGTGGGCTTCCTCGCCTCACCCGAGTCGTCCTTCGTCAACGGCGCCTGCCTGGCCGTCGACGGCGGGATGACCGCCATGCTTCCCGAAGCGCTGCTGCGCTGAGGGCCGGAAGGAGCCACCCGCCATGAAGGAGGACCCCTGTTGTCGCCCTCGAAGCCGTCGCCCTCGATCCGAAAGCGGCGGGCGCTGCTCGCATTCGCCGCCACGCTCGCCACCGCCCTCTGCGCCGCCGTGCTGCCGCTCAATCCGGCCCCCGCCGCCGCTGCCACGACCGGCACCAGTACCGGTACCGCCTACTACGTCGACTGCGCCGCCTCCAGCGACGGCGGCGGCAGTCAGACGGCCCCCTTCAACTCCCTGGCCGACGTCAACGCGCTCGCCCTCCAGCCGGGTGACTCCGTCCTGTTCGACCGGGGCACCACCTGCCTGGGCAGCTTCACCCCGCACGGCTCCGGCACCGCCGCGGCCCCGATCCTGGTCGACGCCTACGGCAGCGGCGCGCTGCCGGCCATCGACGCCGACGGAGCCACGCAGGCCGTGCTGCTCTCCGACGAGTCCTACCTGCACCTGCGCAACCTCTCGCTGTCGGCCCCCGGCGACAACACCACGGCTCGGCGCGGCGTCTACGTCTACGCGGCGGACGCGGGCACCCTGCCCGGGATCGTGCTGCAGGACCTGGACATCCACGACGTCCGCGGCGCGCTGCCGGCGAAGACGACCACCGGCAACGGGACCGGGAAGTACGCCAACGCCTCCGGCGGCATCGTCGTCGAGGCCCAGGGCAGCACCACCCCCACCGCCTTCGCCGGACTGCAGATCCTGGACAACCGCATCCACGCGGTGGACCGCCAGGGGATCTACACCTGGTCCAACTGGTGCCAGAGCTCCCGTCTGGCCGCCTTCTGGGACACCCTGTGCACGGCAGCCTGGACCCCCTACACCGACCTGGTCGTCAGCGGGAACCTCCTCTGGGACATCGGCGGTGACGGCATCGCGCCGATGACCGGTCAGGACACCCTGGTCCAGCACAACACCCTGCGCGGCTTCAACGAGCGCTCCGGCTCGCCCAACGCCGGGATGTGGACCGCCAACAGCGTGGACGCCACCTTCCAGTACAACGACACCTCCGGCGGCAACAGCACCTCCGACGGGATGGCCTACGACGTGGACCACTCCACCGACGGCGTGGTCTTCCAGTACAACGTCTCGCACGACAACCAGGGCGGCTTCTTCCTGCTCTGCCCCTACAACACGCCCACCAGCGACTTCGTCATCCGCGACAACATCTCCGTCAACGACGGCGCGCGCGGGTTCCAGGTCTGCGACGGGGCGCTGAAGAACGGTCAGATCTACCACAACACCCTCTACCTGGCCGGCGGCATCAGCCAACAGATCGTCACCGAGTCGACCAGTTCGACCCTGGACGTGAAGTTCACCGACAACGCCGTTGTCCGGCACGGGAGTTCCGGCACCGTCGGCTGGACGCTCAGCGACCCGGCCTGGGTCATCGACCACAACCTCTTCTACGACGTGCCGGTCCCGTCCGGGGCGACCAACTCCGTGACCGGCGCGCCGCTGCTCAACGGCCGCGAGCTCGCCGACCCCTACGGCTACCAACTCGCCACCGGGTCCGCCGCCCTGTCCGCCGGCGTGCAGGTCGCCTCGGACGGGGGGCTGGACTACTTCGGCAACGCGGTTCCGTCGACGGGAGCGGTCGACATCGGCGCCTACCAGGGCGCGGCCGTCTGCACGCCGCCGATCGCCGACACCTTCAACACGGACACCAGCGGTGCGGCCCCCACCGGCTGGACCGTCACCGGAACCGCGTCCGGAGCCCTGGTCGGCGCCGACCCGGCCACGGGGGAGTACGGGTCATCGCTCCGACTCACCGGCCAGAGCAGCGATCTGACGGTGGCCCAGTCCTTCGCGGCGCCCTCCGGTGACGTCCGCGTGGACGCGCGGCTGTGGGCGGGGCAGACGGGTGCGGCCGTGGGCCTCCATCTCCTGGACGCCTCGGGCAACCCGGTGGCGCAGTTCAGCCTGGCCGCCGACGGCAATGCCGCCTACACCGACAGCGGCGTCTGGACCGACAGCTCCTTCGCCTACCCGGCCTCGGTCTGGCTGCCGGTCTCCCTGGTCCTGCACCCGTCCGCCGGTACCTATGACGTCTACGTCAACGGCATCCGACTGGCCACTGCCCACCTGACCACCGGTGCGGGGGCGGCCGCACAGGTCCGGCTGCGGGTGCCGGGAGGCAGCGCCGGCTCGTCCTTCGCCGCGGACGACTTGCTGGTCCAGCCGCTGAGCTGCTGACGACTCGACCCCGACCCCGGACCCCGGCCGGCGCTGCCCGGCCGGGGTCCGGGCGGGCAGCGCCGGGCGAGTTGGTGGGCAGGTGGTCAGGTCGTCAGGTCGCGGCGGGGCTGCCGGGGCGGTCGCGGGCTCCGCGGGGGGTGATGGCGGCGAGGCCGCAGGCGAAGACCAGGGCGGCGCAGAGGGCGGCGCCCAGGTCGTGCGGTGGGCGGGCCGGCCAGAGCCAGGGGGTGGTCAGCGCCGGTGGGTGCCACTGGGTGTAGAGCGCGTACACCGCGGCGACCAGGTAGGCCGTCGGTCCGGTCCAGGACAGCGCGCCGTCGATCGCGGCGGCGCACAGCAGGCCGATGCCGGTGAACCCGGCGACGTTGCGCAGCACGTCCAGTGTGCCGCCGGTGAGGTGTCCGCCGGTTCCGGCGGCGGCTAGCAGCCCGACCGCCGCCGCGGTCAGTGCGACCGTGACGGCAGGCCGCAGGAACGGCAGCCAGCGGCCGGTCACGCGTTCCGGTTCGCCGAACGGGCCGGCCACGGTGGCCGCGATGCTCACCGCGACGGCGGCCTCGAAGATCAGCGGCAGTTGCAGTGCGCCGTAGGCGTCCCAGTGCCCGAGCAGGGTGAGCCGCAGCCCGATGGCGCAGACCACCGTCGCCAGCAGCGCCCACGGGACCCTGCGGCCCACGGCGTACAGCCGCACCAGCCGGAGGGTGGGCAGCCAGGCGCCGGTCCGCTGCCGGCCGCTCGGTCGCGGGTCGGTCCGCTGTGCGCCGGTCACGGGAGCTGCGCCAGGGTGATCCGGCCGGCGCGCAGCGCCGCCAGGTGCTGCACCAGCCAGGCGTGCCGGGTGGAGGCCGGCAGTGCGGCGAAGCGTTCGGCCGCCGCGTAGGCCGGCGTCCCCGGGGCCAGGTCCGGCCACAGGTTGGGGTCCGCCCGGTCCGGTCCGCTGGACGGCGCCTGGGCCCCGGGCAGGCCCGCCGCCAGCAGCAGCCCCTTGGCCACCGCGTCCTGGGCCGGGGATTCGCCGGGCTGGTAGTCGACCAGGCGGGCGACCAGGTTGGGGCCGTAGGACTGCGCCAGCTGGTCCTGCAGCTGGCTTGCCAACCCCTTGGCGGTCATCGAGGGGCCCGGCAGTTCATCGGGGAGCACCAGCGGGAACACGTGCGCGGTACCGCTGGCGCGCGGGGCGGCAGGTCGGGCGGAGACGCCGTTGCTGGCCTGCTGGAGGACCACGCCCGTCTGCAGGATCCGGGTCGGCGCGCCGGGCAGGCCGGCGAGCTGGTCGAGCAGCGGTGTCAGGGTGTCGGTCACCAGGTGCAGCTCGGCGGCGTAGGCGGGATTGAGGCAGACCGGGATGGCGGTGTCGCTGCAGACCGGGGTGAACCGGAGCGGCTGGTCGTCGGCGGTGTTGTGCAGCGCCGGGATGTCGATCATGCCCTGTGTGTCCATGGTGCCGGTCCCGGCCAGCGCGACCGCGGTCCCGGCCGCCAGCAGACCGGCCGTCGTGAGGCCGGTCGCGGCCACCCGCACCGACCGGCCGGCCCAGCCGGCGGGCAGTGCGAGCAGGGCGAGCAGTGCGGCGGTGACCCCGGCGAGGAACATCACCTGGGCGATGGGCAGGTCGGGGACGAAGGGGTAGAAGGTCGCCGAGACCGCCTGCGGACCCAGGTCCCAGGGTCCGGTGACGATGGGTGAGATCTGCCAGGCGGATTGGCTGCCGTGGATCGGCTGGGTGGTGAGTGCGAGCAGGAAGAAGGCGGCGATGGCCGCCAGCGGCGCGGTGAAGCGGCTGGGCAGGAAGGTGCCGACGGCGAAGCCGAGGGCCGAGAACGCGGGCAGGCTCGCGGCGCCGACCGCGGCCGGCCACCACAGCGGGCCGCCCCAGCCCACCTGATGTTCCGTCACCCCGTACAGCACGGCCGCGCAGCCCAGGTAGGCCACCAGGGCCCAGATGGTGGTGGCGGCCCAGGGGGCGAGCAGCCGGGCCCACCGCGGCCGGGCGGTGACGGTCACCTGGTCGGTGAGCCGGCGGCGGGCCTCCCGTGACGCGGTCCAGGCCGCGGCGCCGGTCACCGGGACGGCGAAGTCGAGCACCGCGCCGCTCTGCAGCCCGGCCGCGCGCAGGTTCCACAGCGGCAGTTGGGCCATGTCCTTGCGGTAGGTGGTGAGCCAGAACAGTCCGATCGCGATCGGCAGCAGCCACGCCATCGCGTTGTGGCGCAGTTCCAGCCGCAGCAGTCGCAGCACCACCAGGTCCGCCCGGGTGGCGGCCGGTCGCTGGTCGGCCGCCGCCGGGGCGGACGTCGCCGCGCTCATGACCGTGCCTGTGCGAGGACGGCGCTGTAGCCGCGCTCGATCGGGGTGTCCCCGGCGGCCTGGCCGTCGCCGCTGGCGGCGAGGCCGTCCGGGGTGCCGTGGAAGACGATCCGGCCGCGGTCCATCAGGGCGACCCGGGCGCAGGCGGCCGCGACGTCCTCGACCAGATGGGTGCTCACCACCACGGTCGCGCGCTGCCCCAGGTCCCGCAGCAGCGAACGGAACGTCACCCGCTGCTCCGGGTCCAGGCCCGCGGTCGGCTCGTCGAGCAGCAGCAGCTCCGGTTCGTTGACGATGGCCTGGGCGATGCCGACCCGGCGCAGCATGCCGCCGGACAGGGTGCGCAGCCTGGCCTTCCGGCGGTCGCCGAGTTCGACCCTGTCGATCGCGGTGGCGACCGCGGCGCGGGTGCGGGCCGGCGGCACCTCCTTCAGCAGCGCGAAGTACTCGACGTACTCCGCCACGGTGAACCCCGGGTAGTAGCCGGGGTTCTGCGGCAGGTAGCCGAGTCTGCGCCGGATCTCGCGGCGCGGACCGTAGCGGCCCGGATCGCGGTCGAGCAGCCGCAGCCGGCCCGAGGAGGGCGGCACCGCCGTTGCCATCATCCGCAGCAGCGAGGTCTTGCCCGCGCCGTTCGGCCCCAGCAGCCCGAAGACCCCAGGACCCACCTGCAGGTCCACCCCGGCCACCGCCTGGACCGCGCCGAAGCGCCGGGTCAGGTCGGTGATCTCGATGTTCATCGTGTTGCCCCCTAGTGGATCGTTGACTGACTCCCAAGGCTGCCCGTCGGGCCGGGACGGATCGTCACCCCAGGGAGCCCGATCCGCGGTGCTACCACCGGGGGCGTTCCGGGCCCGGCGCGGGCGGAGTCATACCTGGGTATGACCATCCGGGTGTGATGATCGGACGGCTGCGGCGCCCTACGCTGGGACCGTGAATCAGCTGCCAGGGATCGTGTCGGCGGCCTGGCACGCCCTGGTCCAAGTGCTCATCGGCTCCGATCCGGCTCCGGCCGGGAGCCCGCGCACCGCGCAGGGCCGCCGGGCCGAGTTCGCCGTGTCGGCGGTGGCGACTGCGCTGCTGTGCCTGCTCAATGCGGCGCAGGTGAACGGGCCGGCCTCGGACGGTGGCGGGTCGCCGGCCGGCGTCGGGCAGAGGGTGCTCGCGGTCGTGGTGGTGCTGCCGCTGCTGCTCGCGGTGCGGTATCCGATGGCGGCCTGGCGGATCGGATGGCTCGCGCTGCTGCTGGCGCCGTGGCTGCCGGCCGCGTGGTGGGGCGGCTGGCCCTGGGGGCCGCCGCAGCTGCTGGCGATGCTCGCGGTGTTCTGCCTGGCGGCGGTGCGGCAGCGGCGGGCGGCGGTGTGCTGGATGTGGGCACTCAGCCTGGTCCCCTGGGGGTGGTGGCTGGTCATGGAAATGCCGAACCTGAACGGCCCGGCCAGTGCCACGGTGATGTTCACCGCCGCTGCGGTCGCGGTGGACAGTCTCGGCTCCCGGCTGCGCACCCAGCGCGAGCTGGCCACGCAGACCGTGCACACCGACACCGAACGGGCCCGGCGCGCGGTGCTGGAGGAGCGCACCCGGATCGCCAGGGAACTGCACGATGTGGTGGCCCATCACCTGTCGCTGATCGCGGTCCGGGCCGAGACGGCACCCTTCCGGCTGGACGAGTTGTCGGATCCGGCCCGGGCCGAATTCGGGGCGCTGAGCGAGGTGGCCCGCGAGGCGCTGACGGAGATGCGGCGGCTGCTCGGCGTGCTGCGCCAGGACCGGGCGGCTGGGCTCGAGCCGCAGCCGCAGCTGGCCGAGGTGCCGGCGCTGGTCGACGCCGCCCGGCGGGCGGGCGTGGAGGTCAGCCTGTCGGTGCGCGCGGAGCTCGGCCGGGTGCCGGCCGGAGTGGGGGTGTGCGCCTACCGGATCGTGCAGGAGTCGTTGTCCAACGCGAGCCGGCACGCCCCGGGCGCGGCGGTGACGGTGTCGGTGGACCACGAAGCGGGCGCCGTCCAGCTCCGGGTGGCCAATGGCCCGGCCGGCTCCAACGCCCGCTCGGGGCACGGGAACGGGAACGGGCACCAGAACGAGCGCAGGCACGGGCACGAGGACGGGCACGAGCACGGAAGCGGTCACGGGCTGACCGGGATGCACGAGCGGGTGGCGCTGCTCGGCGGATCGCTGTCGGCCGGGCCGACGCCGGTCGGCGGGTTCGTGGTGTCCGCGGTGCTGCCGCTCGGGGACGCGTCATGAGCGCGGCCGGGCCGGTCCGGACCCGCTGTCTGATCGCGGACGACCAGGCCATGGTGCGTGAGGGCTTCGCCGCGGTCCTCGCCGCCCAGCGCGACCTGCAGGTCGTGGGCCAGGCGGCGGACGGCGCCGAGGCGGTGTCGCTGGCCCGGGAGCTGTCGCCCGACCTGGTGCTGATGGACGTGCGGATGCCGGTGATGGACGGACTCCGGGCGACCAGGGAGATCCTGCGCGGCAGCGTGGAGCAGGAGCGGCCGCGGGTGCTGATGCTGACCACCTTCGACCTGGACGACTACGTCTACGAGGCGCTGCGGGCCGGGGCCAGCGGATTCCTGCTCAAGGACGCCACCGCCGCCGAACTGGTGCACGCGGTCCAGGTGGTGGCCGCGGGGGAGGCGCTGCTGGCGCCGACGGTGACCAGGCGTCTGATCGCCGACTTCGCCCGGCTCCCGCGCCAGGACGCGCCGCCCGCGCCGGCGCTCGACGTGCTCACCCGGCGTGAGACCGAGGTGCTGCGACTGATCGCCCGCGGCCTGTCCAACGCCGAGATCAGCGACGACCTGGTCATCGCCGAGCAGACCACCAAGACCTATGTCGGCCGGATCCTGGCCAAGCTCGGGCTGCGGGACAGGGCCCAGGCCGTGGTGGTCGCCTACGAGAGCGGTCTGGTGACGCCCGGTCCCGGTTGGCCGGGACGGGCGTAGCCGCCCGCCGGAGCGGCCTGGCGAGATTTCGCAATGCTGCAACATTCGGAGCGTTGTGAGTGGCCGTCGGCCGGGCTAAGAATGAACCATGATCACCCCGGGAAGCCTGTCCGAGGCCGTCCTCCGGAGTGCCGTGACCGTCGTGTAGGCATCAGTCGCGGACCGATCGTTTGGTCGGGACGGGTATGAACCTGGTGGGGCTGGGGTAGTCCCATGCAACAACTGGTGTCATGCGCATGCCAGATATTGACCGATTTAAGCAGAGTACGAAGCGAATGAGGGAGACGGGGGCACCTATGCGCGCTGTCCAACGACTGAGAGTCGCCGCCTGCGCGACGGCTCTGGCGGTCCTTGCTGTCGGCTGCTCGGGCGGCGGGGGTGGCGGCCACGGGGCGATCAGCAACGGCGAGAGCGCCAGCGCGACGAAGCTCCCGGTCAAGAAGGGCGGGACGGTCACCATCGCGGAGGTGGGCGCGCAGCCGGACTTCATCTTCCCGCTGGTTCCGGCGACCAACCAGAACGGTTACAACGCCAACCTCACCCAGCCGCTGTGGCCGTACCTGGTCTACGCGGGCGACGGCGCCAACTCGGTGGTGAACAAGGACAAGAGCCTGTTCAGCTCCCTGGACTACTCCAACGGCGACAAGCGGATCACCATCAAGCTCAAGAGCTGGAACTGGTCCGACGGACAGCCGGTGACCAGCCGGGACTTCACCTTCGTCTACAACCTGCTGAAGGCGAACGCCTCCAACTGGAGCGCCCACCTGGTCGGGCTCTTCCCCGAGGACGTCGCCAAGGTGTCCACCCCGGACGCCCACACCGTGGTGCTGGACCTCACCCAGGCGTACAACCCGGACTTCTACACCGACGACGTCCTCAGCACCATCCCGCTGCTGCCCCAGCACGCCTGGGACAAGACCTCCGCGACCGCGGCGGTCGGTGACGCCGACACCACGACCGCCGGCGCCAAGGCCGTCTACGCCTACCTGCAGAAGGAGGGCGCCAAGACCACCGGCTTCACCACCAACCCGCTGTGGCAGGTCGTCGACGGACCCTGGAAGCTGTCCGAGTTCCGGAGCAACGGCTACTACAGTTACGTGCCCAACCCGCAGTACTCCGGCACCGCCAAGGCCAACCTCGACAAGGTCGTCTTCTCGCCCTTCACCTCGGACACCCCCGAGATCAACGCCCTGCGCTCGGGCAGTGCCCTGGACATCGCCTCGCTGCCGCTGACCGACGTCAAGCAGGCGCAGGCGCTGGAGTCGAGCGGGTACTCGATCGCCAGCGTGCCGATCCCGGGTGTGGCCGAGATCGAACCCAACCTGTACAACTCCGCGGTCGGCGCCGTGCTCCGGCAGCTGTACGTCCGTCAGGCGATGGAGTCCCTGATCGACCGCAACCAGATCGTCTCCAAGGTCTACAACGGCTATGCCGACCCGGGCAACGGGCCGGTGCCGGTCAAGGCCAGCGGGGCCTGGGCCTCGCCGCTGGAGAAGTCCGGCGGCCCCTACCCGTACGACCCGGCCAAGGCCAAGGCGCTGCTGCAGGCGCACGGCTGGAAGGTGGTGCCGGGCGGGACGACCACGTGCGCGAGCCCGGGGACCGGCGCCGCGCAGTGCGGGGCGGGCATCACCGCGGGCCAGCCGTTGACGTTCAACCTGGTCTACTCCTCCGGCCGGGCCACCACGGACGAGCAGAACGCGGCCATCAAGTCCTCCGAGGCCCAGGCGGGCATCACCGTCAACCTCAAGTCGGAGCCGTTCAACACGCTGATCAGCACGATCGGCACCTGCACCGCGGCCTCCCACCCGTCCTCCGGCTGCGGCTGGCAGCTGGCCGAGTTCGGCTACGACCCGTACCCGCTCTACCCCAACGGCACCGGGTTCTTTGACACCGGCGGCTCCAGCAACTCCGGCGGCTACTCCGACCCGAAGATGGACCAGCTGATCAAGGCCACCGAGTACGGCTCCTCGACCCAGGCGTTCAGCGAGTACGAGGACTACGCGGCCCAGCAGCTCCCCTGGCTGTGGCTCCCCTTGCGGGAGAGCCTGCTGGTCTACCGGAAGAACCTGCAGGGCGTCGTCCCGCTCAACCCGTTCTCGGCCGCCCAGGACTTCGAGGACTGGGGCTACAGCTCGTGACGGGGACGCTGTGACCACCTACCTCATCCGGCGCACCGGCGAGGCGATCGTGGTGGTGATCGGCGTCATGGTGCTGACGTTCGTCATGATCCACCTGGTGCCGGGCAGCGCCGCCCGGGCCACCCTGGGGACCCGGGCCACGGCCGAGCGGATCGCGGTGTTCAACGCTGCCAACGGTCTTGACCGGCCGTTGGCGGCGCAGTTCGTGACCTTCGTGAAGCAGGCCGCCGAGGGCAACTTCGGCACCTCCTACTCGCTGAACCAGCCGGTGTCCACGCTGCTGGCGCAGCGGCTGCCGCGTGACGCCGTGCTGCTCGGGCTGTCCACGCTGCTGGCGCTCGCGGTGGCGCTGCCGATGGGGATCTTCCAGGCGGTGCGCCGGGGCCGGGTCGCCGACCACGTCTTCACCGTGGTCTCCTTCGTGCTGTACTCGATGCCGGACTTCTTCTTCGCCCTGCTGCTGATCGCGGTCTTCTCGGTGCAGCTGCACCTGCTGCCCTCCGAGGCACCGCAGGCGGAGTCCGTGGCCGGGATCCTGGCCGACCCGCGCGCCCTGGTGCTGCCGGTGGTCACGCTGACCCTGGTCAGCGTGGCCGGCTTCAGCCGGTACATGCGGTCCTCGGCGATCGGCACCCTAGCCCAGGAGTACGTCCAGGTGGCCCGGGCCAAGGGACTGCCGGAACGGCTGGTGCTGCGGCGGCACGTGCTGCGCAACTCGCTGCTGCCGGTGATCACCGTGCTGGGGCTGTCGGCCCCGGGGGTGGTGGCCGGCGCGGTGATCGCCGAGTCGGTCTTCAACTACCCGGGCATGGGGCTGCTCTTCTACCAGGCCGCCACCAGCAAGGACTACCCGATCATGCTCGGCTCGACGCTGGTGGTCGGTGTGGCCACTGTCGTCGGCAGCCTGTTCGCCGACATCGCCTACAGCCTCCTCGACCCCCGGATCCGCTATGTCGACGCTTGAACCCATCGAACCCCTGGAGCCCCTGGACCTGCCGCAGCCGGTGGACGCCCCGACCGTGCCGCGCGGCTCCGGACGGCTGTGGGCGGAGGCGTTCGTCCGCAACCGGCGCGCCCTGGTCGGACTGGGCATGGTCGCGGTGATCGCCGCGTTCTGCTTCATCGGACCGCTGCTGTACCGGACCGACCAGGTCACCGTCCAGCTGGACCTCGCCGACCTGCCGCCCGGCAGCGGGAATCCGCTGGGCACCGACGCCTCCGGGTACGACGTGCTGGGGCGGCTGATGGAGGGCGGCCGGTCCTCGCTCGAACTCGGCTTCGCGGTGGCCCTCACCACGACCGTCATCGGCACCCTGTACGGCGCCATGGCCGGCTACCTCGGCGGCATCGTCGATGCGGTGATGATGCGGGTGATCGACACCTTCCTCGCCATCCCCGGCATCGTGCTGCTGCTGATCATGGTCAGCGTGTTCACGCCCACGTTGTGGGGGATCATCCTGCTGCTCTCGCTGCTGTCCTGGCTCGGGGCCGCGCGGCTGGTCAGGGGCGAGGTACTGTCCCTGCGGACCAGGGAGTTCGTCCAGGCGGCGCGGATGATGGGCGGCACCGGCGGGCGCATCGTGCTGCGCCACCTGGTCCCCAACGCCGCGGGTGTGATCATCGTCAGCGGCACCTTCACCATCGCCGACTCGATCCTCACCCTGTCGGCCCTCAGCTTCCTCGGACTGGGGCTGCCGCCGCCGCACGCCGACTGGGGCACCATGCTCTCGGCCGGCCTCAACTCCCTGTACGACGGCTACTGGTGGCTGGTCTACCCGCCCGCGGCGATCCTGATCGTCACCGTGGTGGCCTTCAACCTGATCGGCGACGCCGTCCACGACGCCCTGGACGTCCGGCTGCAACGCCCCTGACCCGAGGCCCCCAGAGCTCCTGAACGCCGCAGCTCCTGAACGCCGCAACTGATCCGAGGACAACGCGCATGCCCCTGCTCGAGGTCAGCAACCTCACCACCCACATCAGGACCCGTCGCGGGGTCGTCCGGGCCGTGGACGACGTCTCCTTCACCCTGGAGGCCGGCGAGACCCTGGGCCTGGTCGGTGAGTCCGGCTGCGGCAAGTCCATGACCGGACTCTCCCTCATGGGTCTGCTGCCGCCCGGCGGCGCGGTCGTCGGCGACTCCTCGGTGCTGCTGGACGGGCGCGAGCTGGTGGGACTGCCCGACCGCGAGCTGCGCCGGGTGCGCGGCAACGACATCGCCATGGTCTTCCAGGACCCGATGACCTCCCTGGACCCCACCAAGACCATCGGCCACCAGGTCGCCGAGTCCGTGCTGCTGCACCGCGGCTGCACCCGGGCCGAGGCGACCGAGCGGGCCGCCGAGGTCCTCGGCCTGGTCGGCCTGCCGCACCCGCGCGAGCGCCTGAAGGACTATCCGCACCAGCTGTCCGGCGGCCTGCGGCAGCGGGTGCTGATCGCCATGGCGCTCGCCAACGAGCCCCGGGTGCTGATCGCCGACGAGCCCACCACGGCCCTGGACGTCACCATCCAGGCCCAGATCCTGGCCCTGCTGGCCGACCTGCGCACCCGGCTGGGCATGGCGATGATCCTGATCACCCATGACATGGGGGTCACCGCCGGTCACACCGACCGGGTCAACGTCATGTACGCGGGCCGCATCGCCGAGAGCACCGGCACCGACCGGCTGTTCCGCGGCATGCGCCACCCCTACACCCAGAGCCTGCTGGCCTCGGTGCCCCGGCTGGACCAGGACCCGTCGGTGCAGCTGCCCACCATCCCGGGCCGGCCGCCGGACCTGACCGCGCCGCCCGGCGGATGCCGCTTCGCCGAGCGCTGCCGCTACGCCACCGACCGCTGCCGCACCGAGGAGCCGCAGCTGACCGGTGCGGACGATCACCGCTACGCCTGCTGGCACCCCACCAGCGGCCCGCTGCCCGCCGGCACCACCGCCGCGGTGCCGCGCCCTGACGGCCCGTCACCATCACCGTCACCGGCCGACCGGCCGCTGCTGGAAGCACGGGACCTGGTACGGGAGTTCCCGGTCCACGGGAACCGGCTGCCGGGACGCGTCCGCCGCGTGGTGCACGCCCTCTCCGGAGTCTCCCTCGAACTGGGACCCGGCGAGACCTTCGGCCTGGTCGGCGAGTCCGGCTGCGGCAAGACCACGCTGGGCCGGCTGCTGGTCGGCCTGGACCGCCCGGACACCGGCACGGTCACCCTGGACGGGACCGACCTCGGCCGGCTTCGCGGCCGCGAGCTGCGCGAGCGCCGCCGCGACCTGCAGATGATGTTCCAGGACCCGTACTCCTCGCTGGACCCCCGGATGCGGGTCGGCAGCATCCTGCGCGAACCGCTGCAGATCCAGGGCATCGGCACGTCCCGCCAGCAGAAGGCCCGGGTCGCCGAACTGCTCACCGAGGTCGGCCTGCCCGAGCGCGGCGCGGAGCTGTACCCGCACGAGTTCTCCGGCGGCCAGCGCCAGCGCATCGGCCTGGCCCGGGCGCTGGCGCTGACCCCGAAGCTGATCGTCGCCGACGAGCCGGTGTCCGCGCTGGACGTGTCGGTGCGGGCCCAGGTGCTCAACCTGATGAACCGTCTGCAGGCGGCGCACGGACTGTCGTACGTCGTCATCTCGCACGACCTGGCGGTGGTCCGCTACCTCGCCGACCGGATCGGGGTGATGTACCTGGGCCGGATGGTCGAGGTCGGCAGCGCCGACGACATCCAGCTGCGCGCCGCCCACCCCTACACCGCCGGGCTGCTGAAGGCCGTTCCGGTGCCCGATCCGGAGCTGGAGCGGGCCAAGCGCGGTACCGGCATCAGCGGCGAACTGCCCAGCCCGGTCGACCCGCCCTCGGGCTGCCGCTTCCGCACCCGCTGCCCGCTGGCCCGGGAACGCTGCGCGGAGGAGCAGCCGGTGATGCGCGCGTTCGGCCCGGAGCACACCGCGGCCTGCCACTTCCCGCTGTCGACCCCGCTGGCCGACGCCGCGGCGGGCCGGCTCAGCGGCGGGGGTGTGCCAGGCTCCGCAGGTGGGCGCTGACGGCCGCGGTGGTGCGGGCGGTGTCCCCGGTGGCGAGCAGGTCGAGCAGCGCGCCGCGGAGCACCGAGAGCAGCAGGGTGCGTTCGCTCAGGCCCTGCGCGGTGGCGCGGTGGGTTGGGTCCTGGGCGGCGGCGAAGACCTCAAGCCAGTCGGTGACGGTCTCCCGGGCGAAGCCGGCCCACGGTCCCGAGTCGTCGACCAGCGAGCGGGTGTAGGCCTCGGCCCACAGGGTGGGCATCCGGCGGTGCCGCGGATCGGCCAGCCAGCCCCAGACCGCCTCGCCGACGTGGGCCAGGTCGTACTGGCGCGGTGTCAGCCGCAGCGTCTCCAGCATCTGCAGCTCGTCCTCGCGGGCGCGCGCGATCAGGGCCTGCACCAGCCCGTCCTTGCTGCCGAACAGGAACAGCAGCACCCGCGGGCTGCTGCCGATCGCCTCGGCGAGCGGGCGCAGCGACATCCCCGCGAGTCCGTGGTCCAGGACGTGGGTGTAGGCCAGTTCGAGGAGTTGCCGTTTGCGGAGCGAATCCGCCGGAGCCGAGGCGTTCACCCTGGCCATTATGCTTTACTGAAACAGTCGTTTCAGTCCGACTGCCGGGGAGGGTTCCGATGGGTGAGGCGCGAGCGGTGATCAGGCCGGCCGACCGGCCGGGAGATCTGGGCTGGGTGGTGATGGCCCACGGCGAGCAGTACGTGGCGGAGTTCGGCTGGGACGGCAGCTTCGAGGCGCTGGTGGCCCGGATCGTCGCGGACTTCGCGGCCGGCCCCGATCCGGCCCGGGAGGCCGCCTGGGTCGCCGAGCTGGACGGCCGCCGGGTGGGCTGCGTGTTCTGCGTGGCCGGCGCGGAGCCCGGCACCGCCCAGCTGAGGCTGCTGCTGGTCGACGCGGCCGCCCGGGGGCACCGTCTCGGCACCCGGCTGGTGGCCGAGTGCGTGGAGTTCGCGCGCGAGGCCGGGTACCGGCGGATGCAGCTGTGGACCAACCACCCGCTGGCGGCGGCCCGCAGCATCTACCTCGCCGCGGGGTTCCGGCTGCTGAAGGAGGAGCCGCACCGCAGTTTCGGGGCCGATCTGATCGGCCAGACCTACGAACTGGAGCTGACCCCGGCGGGTCACCCCGCCGGGGTCTGAGGGCGCCGGCTCAGATGCCGAGGTGCAGGACGATGCCGCCGGTGTGGGTGGTCATCAGTACGCCGAGCACGACCAGGTCCGCCGCGCCCAGGGCGAGGCCGAGCAGGGCGCGCCCGCGGCGCCGGGTCCCGCGCGCCAGCGAGACGGCGGCCAGGGCCAGCGCCAGCGGGCCCAGGACCACGTTGAGGATGAACAGGCCCAGCAGTCCGATGATGAAGGACGCGACCGCGGTGTCGTTGCCCGCTGCGGTGCTGCTGAGCGGGGAGGCGGGCTGGGGGACGGGCTGGGAAGTGGGCTGGGAGGTGGCCATCGGTCAGTTCCCCTGTGCGGCGCGGCGGCGGGCCCGGGCGGCCCGCTCGCGGAGGGCGAAGACGATCAGCCAGCCGCCGACGAAGACGGCGGCGACGGCCTGGGCGGAGGGGCTGAGGTAGGAGGAGGCGCCCCACAGCAGCGAGCTGAGGGCGAGGAGTCCGATCAGGAGTGCCATGACGCTTCCGTTCGGCAATTGAGAGTACATCTGTTCACTGACTTCGTTCAGACTACCCCCGGCCCGCCCTCGCCAGGTCGGGAGAACAGTTGTTTACTGTATGACGTGAGCCACACCCTCGGAACCCGGCAGGCCCAGAAGCAGCAGACCCGGCAGTCCCTCCTGGACGCCGGCCTGCGGCTGCTCGAACACCAGAGCCTGAGCAGCGTCGGCCTGCGCGAGGTCACCCGCGAGGTGGGCATCACGCCCAGCGCCTTCTACCGGCACTTCCGCGACCTGTCCGAGCTGGGCGTGGCGCTGGTGGACGAGTCCTTCGGCAGCCTGCGGGTGATGGTCAGGACCATCCGCTCCGAACGGGCCGCCCCGGACGAGGTGATCGACCGCACCGTCGACGTGATAGCCGAGTACGTGCGGCTGCACCGCGCCCACTTCCGCTTCCTGGCCCGCGAGCGCCACGGCGGCGTGCAGCCGGTGCGCGACGCGATCGACGCCCGCTTCCGGCAGTTCGCCGACGACCTGGCCCGCGACCTGGCCGCGCAGCCGGAGTCCGAGGGCTGGGACCCGCAGGACGTCAGGATGCTGGCCGACCTCTACGTGGACCACACCGTCAGCACCGCCGCCGCCCTGCTGGACGCGGACGGCGACGCCGCCGCGGAACAGCGCATCACCGCCACCGCCCGCCGCCAGCTGCGCCTGATCAGCCTGGGACGCCGGCACTGGCTGCGCGGCTAGGTCACTGTTCCTCCGCCGAGCCCCCTGCCGAGCCCGCCGCCGAACCGCAGCGCACCGGAGCCAGTCGCGCCGGCAGCCCGAACCAGGCGAACAGCTCCGGCTGGTTGAACGACACGATGCTCGCGATCCGGCCCTCCCTGACCGTGAGCACCTGGATCGCGTGCGCGTGGTGGTCCCCGTCGGGTCCGCGCAGGTAACCCGCCACGGAGGGCTGGCCGTTGGCCCTGACCGGCAGCATGCGGAACACGCCCGGCCCGGACAGCACCCGGTCGGCCAGGAAGCGCCCGACCAGGTCACGACCGGCGAACCAGGTGGCGCCCGGCGGCATCTCCAGGGTGACGTCCGCATGGAGCAGCTTCACCAGGGTGTCGACGTCCGCGTTCTCGAAGGCCGCCGTGTACCGGTCCAGCAGCGCACGGTGGTCGGCCCGGTCCGGCTCGGACGACGCCTCCAAGGTCGGTGCCACGTCCCGCAGTTGGACCCGGGCGCGATGCAGCGCGCTGTTGACGGCGGGGACGGTGGTGTCCAGCAGGTCGGCCACTTCGCCGGCCCGCCAGGCCAGCACGTCGCGCAGGATCAGCACCACCCGCTGCCTGGCCGGCAGGTGCTGCAGCGCGGCGGCCAGTGCGAGCCGGACGCTGCTGCGCGCGGCGACGATCGCCGCCGGGTCCCCGTCCGGTGCGCCGCCCGCCAGGCCGGCCAGGGCGTCGGGCAGCGGCTGCACCCAGGCGGTCCCGGGCAGATGGGTCAGCGGCCGGTCGGCGGTCGGCTCGGCCGCGCCCAGACCGGAGGGCAGCAGCCGGCGGCTGCGGTGCTCCAGGGCGGTCAGACAGGCGCTGGTGGCGATCCGGTAGAGCCAGACGCGCAGCGAGGAGCGGCCCTCGAAGCCGTCGTAGAAGCGCCAGGCGCGCAGATAGGTCTCCTGCACCAGGTCCTCGGCGTCCTGCGCGGAACCGAGGATGCGGTAGCAGTGGACCAGCAGCTCGCGCCGGAACGGCGCGGTGAGCCGGACGAACTCCTGGCTGTCGGCCATCAAGGCCACCCCTTCCCGCGCCCGCCGTGCACGGTCACCCGAACCGCCACCGTAACCGCCACCCGAACCCGTCGTCCTAGTCTGCGACATGGGCCCCGCGACCGGCGGCCTCGGCGGGCTCCGGCGGTTCAACCGGGACCGGTCCTGCCTGCCCGGCCCCCGCCAGCGCCTCGGCCCGGGACGGACCGAGCAGCGCGGGGACCACCCCGGCCAGCGCCACCGCGGCGGCGACCAGCAGCGCGAACCTGATCCCGTGCATGAACGCCGTCGGCGAGGCGTAGCTGCCGTTGGCGGTGAAGACGGCGGCGAGCACCGCCACCCCGAAGAGTCCGCCGGTCTCCCGCAGCGTGTTGTTGGAGCCGGCCGCAACCCCCGAGTCGGCGAGCGGCACCGAGCCCACCGCGGCGTTCGCCAGTGTCGGGAAGACGAAGGAGATGCCGATCCCGGCCACGACGAACGGCAGCACCAGCGAGCCGTAACCGACCCCGGCCCGCATCAGTAGCCCGAGCCAGACGAACCCGCCACCCATCATCAGCAGCCCGCCGACCATGAACGGACGGTTGCCGACCCGGTCGGAGCCGATGCCGCCGAGCGGGGCGAAGACCATCGGCATCATGGTGAACACCAGCATGCGCACCCCCGACGCCAGCGGGGAGTAGCCCATCCCGACCTGGAGCATCTGCGCGATCCAGAACACCGACCCGATCAGCGCGAACGAGAACAGCAGGGCCACCCCGCCGGCGGAGGAGAACGAGCGTCGGCGGAAGTAGTCCAGCGGCAGCATCGGCAGCGCGGCCCGGCTCTGCCGGACCAGGAAGAGCGCGATCAGGACCGCGCCCAGGGCCAGCGCACCCGTCACCTCGCCGCTGCCCCAGCCGACGGAGGGCGCCCGGACCGGTGCCCAGACCAGCGCCAGCAGCCCCAGCGCGATCAGCGGCAGACCCAGCAGGTCGAGCCGCGGGCGCGGGCCCCGGCTCTCGGTGAGCAGGAACGCGGAGGCGACCGCGGCGACCACGCCGACCGGGACGTTGATCCAGAAGATCCACTCCCAGCCGAGGCCCTGGATCACCGCACCGCCCAGCAGCGGTGCGGTGGCGACGCCGAGACCGGTGATCCCGCCCCAGACGCCGATGGCGGTACCGCGCTTCTCCAGCGGGAACGCCTCACTGATCAGGGTGAGCGAGAGCGGCAGCACGACGGCCGCGCCCGCGCCCTGCACGGCCCGCGACGCGATCAGCGCACCCGCGCTGCCGGCCGTCGCGCAGGCGATGGACGACGCGGTGAACACCACGAGTCCGATGACGTAGAGCCTCCTGCGCCCGAACCGGTCGCCGAGCGCGGCGCCGGTGAGCATCAGCGAGGCGAACGCCAGGTTGTACGCGTTGATGGTCCACTCGAGGTCGGACAGGCCGGCGCTGAAACGGCTCCGCAGCACCGGCAGTGCGGTCGAGACGACCACGACGTCGAGGGAGGTGACGAAGGCTCCGACCGACGCCAGGACCAGCGTCGCCGCGTTCCGGGGCCGGGTGGCGGGGACGGCCTCACTCATCGCGGCCACCCCGGATGCCGCCCGGCAGATCTGACATGTGCAACAAGACAGGGTCTCCGATTCGGTCGTACGGGGACTGCGACGCCGTTCCTTCGCGGCGCCACCAATAGAGACCGGATCGGCGCCGGGAACTGTGCGCGGCGGCCCCGACCGCGGGCCGGAACCGGCACGGATCAGGCCTCCGGTCGGGCTTCGGTGCCGTGCCACCCGGCGCGGGGCCGTAGGCTTGGCGACCGCCGCAGGTACGGCTTGGGGCGTGGGAGTCTGAACGAGGAGTGGTGGGCGTGGCGGGACGCGGCGGTATCAGGGGCAGTCAGGTCGGGGCGGGACCGATGGGGGAGAACGAGCGCGGTGAGCTGGCCCCGCGCACCGTGGTCTCGTTCTGGTGCGGCAACGGGCACGAGGTGCGCATCGGCTTCGCCCTCGGTGCCGACCACCCCGACGTCTGGGACTGCCCCAAGTGCGGTCTGGTAGCGGGCCGGGACCGGGACAACCTGCCGGTCCCGGCGGGAACCGCCCCGTACATGACGCACCTGGGGTACCTGCGCCAGCGCCGTTCGCAGGAGGAGGGCGACATCCTGCTCGAGGAGGCGCTGGCCAAGCTGCGCGGATCCATCTGATCCGACGGTGCGGTGGCCGGCGGTGCGGTCGGCGGTCCGGCGGCCCGGGAATTCGTCGCCCGTGCGGCGATGAGTTCCGGGGGTCCGGCCGGTAGGTACGGGTGGGCATCAGGGCCGGACCGGACGCGCGATGGAGGCAGGGTGGAGCACGTGGGGGACAGGCCGGCGGCAGCGACCGGTGAGGGCTTCGCGGAGGAGTTCACGGTCCGCACCGATCCGTTCCGGCGGGAGCTGCTCGCGCACTGCTACCGGATGCTCGGGTCGGTGCACGACGCCGAGGACCTGCTGCAGGAGACCCTGCTGCGGGCCTGGCGGGCGTACGACCGCTACGACCCGGGCCGGGCGTCGCTGCGCACCTGGCTCTACCGGATCGCCACCAACGCCTGCCTGACCGCGCTCGACCAGCGCAGCCGCCGCCCGCTACCGTCCGGACTCGGCGCGCCGGGCACCGACCCGGACGAGCCGCTGATCCGCGGCGAGGAGGTGCCCTGGCTGCAGCCGATCCCGGACGCGATGCTGGGGGACCCGGCGGGCGTGCTGCTGGCGCGCGGGTCGCTGCGGCTGGCCTTCGTCGCCGCGATGCAGTTCCTGCCGGCCCGTCAGCGCGCCGTGCTGATCCTGCGCGAGGTGCTGGACTGGCCCGCCGCCGAGGTGGCCGCGGCGCTGGACATGTCGACCGCCGCGGTGAACAGCGCGCTGCAGCGGGCCAGGGGCCGGCTCGGCGAGGCCGGTCTGGGCGAGGACCAGATCCACGAGTCCGCCGACCCCGGCCACCGCGCCCAGGTCGAGCGCTATGTGGTCGCCTTCGAGAGCGCCGACCTGACGGCGCTGGCCAAGCTGCTGACCGAGGACGCCGTCATGGAGATGCCGCCGTTCCTCAACTGGTACCGCGGCCGCGACGAGTACATCCGGTTCATCGCCCGCATCTACACGCTCTACGGCACGGACTGGCGGATGCTGCCGGCCCACGCCAACGGGCAGCCCGCCCTGGCCGTCTACGCCCGCGCGGCGGACGGCGGGTACACCCTGGGCACGCTCCAGGTCTTCACCGTCACGGAGTCCGGCATCAGTCGCACCACCGTCTTCATCGAACCGGAGGTGTTCGCCTGCTTCGGCCTGCCGCTGCGGATCACCGACGCCTAGAACGGCCGCCCGGCGGCTGGGCCGGCGGGCGCTGGTCCCCGGAGAAGCCGCCGGACACCTCCATCCGGCGGCCGGCCGCGACCGCGACGATGCTGTAGCTGTCCGCGCCGGTGTCCCGGTAGCCCTGGGCGTGGTCGTACTGGGCGGCGAACTCGTAGCTGCCCGGGGCCATGGTGACGCCGGCGTCCAGGACGAACTCGTAGACCAGCCAGCCGTCCTGGCGGGTGACGGTGGTGACCATGGACTCGTCCGGGACCGTGGACCAGGCGCCGGTGTAGGACAGCTGCGGGGTGACGGCGATGCGGACCCGGACGTCCAGGGCGGTGACGGCCAGATCGTTCCTGAGCACCAGGTCGCTCTGGGCCCAGCTGTCGATGCTGTAGTGGTCGATCCAGCCGTCCGACCAGAGGAATATCTGCTGGGACCAGCCGGCCGAGGTCGCGCTCGGTGTCACCGACGCGACGGGGGACGCGTGAACGTGCGACGCCGACGGCACCGGTGCGGGCGCGGCGACTGCGGTGGCCGTGGCTGCCGTGGTGCTGGCCGCGGCGACCTTCGACGCCGACATCAGCGCCGTCGCGGTGCCGACGACTGCCTGGGAGGGCTGCTGACTGGGCGCTGCGGGGGGCTGAGGAGGCTGCGAGGTCTTCGGCGCCGGGGAGTCGTCGCCGGAGAGCGCGATCGCGGTCACCCCGACGATCACCACCGCCAGCATGGCCGCGTAGAGGATCGCGGCGCGGATCCAGGTCCGGTCCGCAGCGCCCGGATGCTTCGGGCCGTGCTGTTCGGCGCGGCGGGTCGGACGCGCGCGGGCGCGCCGGCCGGCTGCCGGGCTTCCTGGGTCGCCGCCTGGGTCGCCGCCCGGGCCGGGGCCGCTGCCGGGGTCCGGGGGTGGTTGCCGGTTCCAGCGGAGGCGGACCCGGTCGCGGAAGCGGGCCGGTGCCTGCAGGCTCTCCTGGACCAGGGCGGCCAGCTGCTCGCGACTGCGTTCGTCCCAGCCGGGGTCGAAGGACCTGGTCGCCGAGGTGAACGCGGCCAGCAGTTCGGCGGCGGTGCTCGGCCCGTTGGACCGCGGCTCCTTCGCCCCGGCCAGTACGGCGCTGAGCCGGTCCGGCTCGGCGGTGGGCAGAGCATTGGGCACGGCATTGGGCCAGGGGTTGGGCACGGCGCCGGGCGTTCCGTCCGGCGCCGGGGCGTCTCCCGGCAGCGGCAGTAATGCGGCGGCCGGACGGTCGGGGGTGAGACAGTCGGCGAACAGGTCCGCTGCCGCGACGAGGTCGTCGGCCATGGCGGCCAGCCGCTCCCGGGCGCTGGCCTCCTCAAGTTCCGTGCTGCCCTGATCGGGTGAGGCTATGTCAGGCGACCAGGGCCGGGCCGACAGTCCGGCGTCCACCAGGACGCACACTCCGTCCGCACCGACCAGCACCTGCTCCGCGCCCACGCCGCGGTGCGGCACCCCCTGGTGGTGCAGCGCGCACAGTGCGGTCAGCACGTCGCCGACCACGACGGCTGCTGTCTGCGCGTCCAGCCCCCGGGGGTGCCCGGCCAACAGCCCGTCCAGCGGGGCACTTTCAAAGAACCTGCGGACCACCGAGACGATCCGTCCGGTGGCATCGACGACATAGCGCTCGGGTGCGGCGATGCGGGGTTCCTCCAGTCCCGCCATCGCCGCCGCCTCGCCCGGGAACGCGGACTGGAAGCCCGGATCCCAGACGACGGCGGCACCGAGGCGGCGGATGACCCCCAGCGTTCCGTCCCCGTTCTGCAGCAGATACGAAGTCCCGGTATCCCGTTGGGATATCCGTCCACCGTTCCGGCCGACGGTACCGGTCGGTCGTGAAGCACTCCGGGGTGCCATCCCAGCGGTCACGTAAGCCCTCCCACGCAGCGTGCTGGCAACGCCACGCCCTATCGAGTCGTCAGGTACCGGTCAGTAATTCACTCACCCGGGTTAATTGTCAACGGTTGACGCGAAGTGGACGGTGCGCGACAGTCGATTACGCATCCTTTACAGGAAGTACACAGGAGTTGATTGAACGTCCGATCCGCGACCATCGCACCGTGCGGCCGCTGTCGCAGATGGGCCGTGCTCCCGCTCCGCACAGGCCGTTTGGGCCCGCGCCTGGGTCAGCATTGACATGCTCGCGGCAGGAGGCGAATAATGCCGGGTGCGGCGCCGCTCTGGTAAATGGCGCGCATTCCCGGAGAATTTCTTTCGGCAACGTCGGCGCGGCGTGGGCGAGTTCATGGAAGGTGCCACCGGACACTGGCAGCGAATAGCTGCCGGCATTCAGTGGCACCTCGGTCCTCGTCGACGCGGGCGTGCGCCGATTCCGCCGATGGAATTCCGTACACAGCCGGAAGGGCCGCGCAGCGGGCGGCCCTTCCGTGCCGGACCACGGGGACGTCACATGGTCGGCTGATACCTCGTCGCCGGACCCCGGTCGCCGGACTGTTCCGGCGACGGGGGTCCGGGGCTATGTCTGGGGGAGGAGCAGGCCGTAGTGGCCGTCGTAGCGTTCGTAGAGCATGGCGCCGCGCGCGGTGGCGGGCGCCGCGGTGTTCGCGAAGAACAGGAAGGGCAGCGTGGTGAGGTGCAGCCGGGCCAATGCCTGATTGGGCGTCAGGCGCGGTGCCGGTCGCGGGCGGACAGTGACCGGGAGGTGGCGCCGGCGCGGCGGTCCGCTCTTGGCCGACAGCTGGGCCAGGCTGTAGCCGGTGGGGCCGGAGCGGAAGACCATGCTGTCCTGGCCGGTGTCGGCGTCGGTGAACAGATGGCAGTCGTAGTCCATGGTGTCCATGCGGAAGGCCGCCTCGTCCACCGTCTCGCAGCGCAGCAGCACGGTCTTGCGGCGGGTGATGCGGTGCCGGACAACAGGGGGCAGGTCGAGGTCGGCGTGCTGGTGCCGGCTGTGCCGGTACGGCGACTCCCGCGGCGTGCCGACCGCTTCGTCCGGGTAGGGGGCGCCGCTGCGGAGCAGCCGCATCAACTGCTCCCGGAGTCGGTCCCGCAGCAGGTAGATGGCCTCGTGCACGCTGTGCGCCGAGGTCTGGGCCCGCAGCGGGATGCCGCCGATGTCCAGGTTCCCCTGTACGACGGCGGGGAGCCGCAGGGTCTGGTCGGCGAGCCGGGTCAGTTTGATCCGCGCCCGCATGATCAGCAGATCGGCGTCGTGGTCCAGTTGCTCGATGCTGTCACGGGCCAGGCGGCGGGCGTCATCCGGGATCTCTCCGCGGGTCTCGACGGTCACGGGGAAGGCGGCTGCGCTCATGGTGTGCTCGTGCCTCCTGCTCGTCGCGTGAGTAGGGCCGATCGGTGGAATGTGACCGTACCGTGTCCTTGCCCCGCCCCGGACCGTTACGTCCGTCACTACAACCACCCTGATATTCACCGGCGGTGATGGTCGGTCAAATGTGGTTCCCAGGTGAGCGATAGCCGGACGGCGGTGCCCGGACGGAGGGTTTTCGAACCGTGGGCGGAGGGCGCGCGTAGGTTTCCGACCGTAGACAGCCGCGGAAGGAAGCCGGAGGCAACCATGAAACCGTTGATCGTAGGGGTCGGGGGGACGCTGAGGCCGGGGTCGTCCTCGGAGACCGCGTTGCAGCTCGCGCTGGAGGCGGCCCGCAAGAGCGGTGCCGAGACCGTCTCCTTCGCGGCCCGGGACCTGCAACTCCCGTACTACGACCCCTCCGTGCATGAGCGGACCAAGGGTCAGCAGCGCCTGGTCGACGCCTTCCGCCGGGCGGACGGGGTCCTGATCGCCAGTCCCGGGTACCACGGCGCCGTGTCCGGGCTGATCAAGAACGCGATCGACCATGTCGAGGACCTCGCCGGGGACCGTCGGGTGTACTTCTCCGACATCCCGGTCGGCTGCATCGGCGTCGCCTACGGATCCCAGGCGGCGACCAGCGTGCTGCACAACCTGCGCACCATCGCCCACGCCCTGCGGGGTGTGCCGACTCCCTACGGGGCCGCGATCGTGGTCGGCGAGTCCAGCTACATCCACGGTCGCTGGGTCGATCCGGCGACCAGGGAACGCCTGGCCCTGGTCGGCACCCAGGTCACGGCCCTCGCCACCGCACTGGCACCGCGGTTGCGGCGCAGCCGGAGTGCCTGACCGCAGTGAATGCGAATGACACTTCCTCGGCGGCGTCGAGTCACCCGTGAACGGATTCTGACCGACGGCAGCGGAAGTCTGGTTGGGCCTCCTCCGCATAACTAAGGTAAGCCTTCGCTTATCCGTTCATCGGAGGAGTTCGCTTATGTGGAAAGACCTGTTTCCCAGTTTCCTGATCGGAACCAGGGAGGGGCTCGAGGCAGGGCTGGTCGTCTCGATCCTCGTCGCCACCCTGGTCCGTTCCGACCAGAAATCCCGTCTACCGCAGGTCTGGACCGGCGTTCTGGCCGCCGTCACCCTGTCGCTCAGTTTCGGTGCCGTACTGACCTTCACCGCCGCCAATCTGTCCGCCACGGCGCAGGAGGCATTCGGCGGGACGCTCAGCGTCATCGCGGTCGCCTTCGTCACGGCGATGGTCTTCTGGATGCGGCGCAACGCCCGCACCCTCTCCGGTGAGATCCGCAGCAAGGTCGACGCGGCACTGGCGGTCGGGTCGGGCATGCTGGTCGCCACCAGCTTCCTCGCGGTCGGCCGCGAAGGCCTGGAGACGGCGCTGTTCATCTGGACCACCGCGCAGTCCGCGACGGAGTCCACCGGCCCGCTGGTCGGCGCGGCCGTCGGGCTGGTACTGGCCGCAGTACTGTGCTGGGCGCTGTACCGGCGGGTGCTGACGATCAATCTGGCGAAGTTCTTCACCTGGACCGGCATCGGACTGATCGTCGTCGCCGCCGGGGTGCTCGCCTACGGGCTGCGGGACCTCCAGGAGGGCGGCGTACTGCCCGGCGGGAGCAGCTTCGCGGTGGACCTGTCCGGCAGCATCGACGCCAACTCCTGGTACGCGACCTTGATACAGGGCGTGTTCAATCTGACGACCCGGATGACCTGGCTGCAGGCGGTCGCCTACCTGGTCTACCTCGGGATCGTGATGACGCTGTTCGTCCGGGGCGTGCGAGCCCCCAGGGCCGTGGCGGTCCCGAAGGACGCACCGGTGCCCACCGCTGCCGCCGCTGCCTCGGAGACCGTCCTCCCCGAGGCCGTCGCCCCCGAGGCCGTCGCCCCGGAGGTCGCGGTCCGGGCCGGCGCCTCCGGCTCGGACGCCGTGGTCGCCGCGGCCGAGGCCGTCGTCTCCGCCGCGGAGGCCGTGGTCTCGGCCGCCGCGGCCGCCGGCGCAGCGGCAGCCGCCGCCCAGGCCGCTGCGGCCTCCACCCTCGTCCCTGCCTCCGTCGTCGCCGGGGGCAGGGACACCGCCGACGCACCGGCGGCCGCACCGGTGGCTGCGGCGGTGCGCAAGGACCGGCTCGGGCTGAGGCGGCTGATCCCCTCCGCCGCCCCACCGGTCACGGCGTCCACGACCGCGACGGGGACCGCGAACGCGACCGCACCGGAGCCGGATTCGGAGCACCGGGGACGGCCCCGCTGGCTGGTGCCCACCGCGGCCGTCGCGGTACCGGCGGTCATCGCGAGCGTGATCATCGGTGCCAGCGGCGGCAAGCCCGCCGCGGCTGCGACGGTCACCGTCTCGCAGAGCGCCTGCGGTCAGGGATTCGCCTCGCCCAAGCCGGGTCAGCAGGTGTTCCAGATGCGGAACACCGGCAACCAGACCTCGGAGGTCTACCTGGTCGACCCGACGACCAACGCCGTCTACGGCGAGGTGGAGGGCATCGCGCCGGGCACGACCCGGGCGCTCACGGCCACCCTCGGCAGCGGGGACTACGCCTGGCGGTGCGTGTCCACCTCGGGCAGCGCGGTCACCTCGGCGACCGTCCATGTCAGCGGCGGAACCACGGTCGCGGCCGTGCTGCCGCTGGCGGCGACGGACCTGGACGCACCACTGGCGCAGTACAAGGCCTACGTCGGAGCGGGACTGGCGGCGCTGCTCCCGGCCACCCGGAGGATCGCCACCGATCTGCACGCCGGGAAGCTCTCCGAGGCCCGCACCGACTGGCTCACCGCGCACCTGCAGTACGCCGCACTCGGCGCCGCCTACGGGACCTTCGGCGACTTCGACGCCAAGATCAACGGCCGCGCCGACGGACTGCCCCTCGGCGTCAAGGACCCCGGTTTCACCGGCTTCCGCCGGCTCGAGTACGGCCTGTGGCACGGAGAGTCCGCCGCCGGCCTGGCCGTCGTCGCCAACACCCTGGTCACCGATGTGGCAGGGCTGGGCAAGGCCTTCCCCGGCCAGGACTTCGACCCCACCGACCTGCCGCTGCGCACCCACGAGATCCTGGAGAACACCCTCCAGTTCGAACTCACCACCGACACCGACGAGGGCAGCGGCACCAACCTCGCCACCGCCGCGGCCAACCTCACCGGCACCCGCGAACTCCTCACCGTGCTGCGGCCACTGATCTCCCGGCGCGCCCCGGCGCTGCTGACGACCGTGGACGGCGACCTGGGCCGGGTGACCGCCCTGCTGGCCGCGCAGCACACCGCCACCGGCTGGACGCCGCTGGAACAGCTCGACACCACCACCCGCCAGTCCATCGACGGCGCGGTCGGCCAACTCCTGGAAGACCTCTCGCCCGTTCCCGACCTGCTCGAGATCCGGAAGTCCGCCTGATGACCGATCACATCCAGCCTGCCACCGGCTCCTGCCCCTTCGGCTTCGACCGCCCCAGCGCCACCGCGACTGCCGGCACCACCACCGCCTCCGAGCCCGATCCCGATCCCGCCCCCGCCCCCGGAACATCGCGGCGCGCGGTCATGCGTACCGCGCTCGGCGCGGGCGCCCTGGGGGCGGCGATGGCCGGCGGCGCCGGAACGGTACTGGGCCTGGGGGCACCGGCGGCAGCCGCCGCCGACGGTCCGTCCGCCGCGGGTGCGGTGGCCTTCTACGGCGAGCACCAGGCCGGGATCACCAACCCGACCCCGGCCTACGCGATCTTCCTGTCCCTGGACGTCATCGCCGCCGATCGGGCGGGTCTGCAGGCACTGCTGCAGACCCTCACCGCCCGGATCGCCTTTCTGACCTCCGGCGGAACGCCACCCGATCTGGGCGTCGGCGCGCCCCCGTCCGACAACGGCATCCTCGGCCCCACCGTGCCCGCCGACCAACTGACCGTCACCGTCGGCGTCGGAGCCTCGCTGTTCGACCAGCGGTTCGGGCTGGCCGCACTCAAGCCCCGCAGCCTCACCCCGATGCGGACCTTCCCCAACGACAACCTGAAGGCGGCGGAGTCGCACGGCGACCTGTCGCTGCAGATCTGCGCCGGCCACCAGGACACGGTGCTGCACGCGATGCGTGACATCGCCAAGCACACCCGCGGTCAGATGCAGGTCAAGTGGCGGATCGACGGCTTCCAGAACACCCCGCGTCCCAGCGGCGCGCAGCGCAACCTGCTGGGCTTCAAGGACGGCATCGCCAACCCCGACACCACCTCGGCCCGGGCGATGGACCAGCTGGTCTGGGTCACCGCCGGTGGCGCCGAGCCGGCCTGGGCGACGGGTGGCAGCTACCAGGTGATCCGGATCATCCGGATGCTGGTGGAGTTCTGGGACCGGGTCTCGCTCAACGAGCAGGAGTTGATGTTCGGTCGGCGCAAGGACACCGGCGCCCCGCTGGACGGCGCCAACGAGACCGATATCCCCGACTACGCCAAGGATCCGCAGGGCAACGCGATCCCGGTGGACGCCCATATCCGACTGGCCAATCCGCGTACCGCCAAGACCGACGACTCCCGGATCCTGCGCCGCGGCTACAACTACGACCGCGGCATCGACGCGGTGGGCAACCTGGACATGGGGCTCGCCTTCTGCTGCTACCAGCAGGACGTCAAGCGGCAGTTCGAGGCGGTCCAGACCCGGTTGATCGACGAACCCCTGGTCGACTACATCTCGCCCACCGGCGGCGGCTACTTCTTCGCCCTGCCCGGGGTGCGCAGTTCAAGCGACTGGCTCGGGCGGGCCCTGCTCACCGCGGTCTGACGTACCGTCACCACCGGGGCTCAGGCTGTCGGGGCCGCCGGTTCGCCGGCGGCCAGGCAGAGCCGGACCAGCTCGGCATCCGGGTGGACCAGCGCCTCGCGCAGCGGGGTGTGCAGCAGCACCAGGTCGGCCGGGGTGCCCGGACGGACGATGCGGGTCGGGGAGCCGGGCAGCTGCGGTGGCGAGAGGTAGCCGTCCAGGGCCTGGGCGGCGTCGAGCCGTTCGCGACGGCCGGCGACGACCCCCGCCGGGGTGAGCCGGGAGACCGCGGCCCGCTGGACCGCCCACGGGTCCAGCGGGCCGTAGGGGGCGTCACTGGACAGCGCCAGCGGGACCGAGCCGGCCAGCAGCGAGGCGCAGCGGTACAGGTCGCGGTGCTCGTCCGCGGGGACGCCGAGCAGGAAGTCGTCGCCCCGGTCGGCCAGGAACCCCGGTTGGGTCACCACCCGCAAGCCCAGCCGGCGCAGCGTGGGGATCAGCTCCTGCGGCACCAGCGCGGCATGTTCGAGACGGTCACCGGGCCTGCTCCCGGCCTGCTCCAGCGCGACCAACAGCAGCACCAGTGCCTCGCGGGTCACGCAGTGCACCGCGACGGGCCGTCCGGCCCGGTGCGCTGCGCCGATCTCCTCGACGAGCTCGTCGTAGCGGGGGAGTCCGGAGTCGGCGAGGACGATCTTCCAGGGCCCGGCCACTGGCCCGCGCTGACGGTCCGTCGGCTGCCGGCGGACGTCGCTGCGGAGCGGCGCGCCGAGCAGCTGCACCTGCTGGGGCAGTGCACCGTCGGTCATGGCGGCGGTGATCGCGTCGACGGTGCCGGAGTCCAGGGCCGGGCTCGCGTCGGTCACCGAGGTGATGCCGTATCCGGCGAGCAGCCGGCCGAGCGCGGCCAGCGAGGGGGGACGGCCGCGCGGCAGCCGGTCGCGCAGCCAGTCGTCGGCGCGCCACAGCCGTCCGGTTGGATGCCCCTGAGGGTCGCGCTCGATGCCGGGGTGATCCGCCCGGTCCAGCCCGATCGCGGTCGCGGCAAGGGAGTTGAGCATCCAGAGGGCGCCGCTGCGGTGCTGGATCCGGATCGGGACGTCGTCACGCAGCAGGTCGAGGGCGGCGGCGTCCAACTCTCCCGCGACGGACTCGTGGTAGCGCACCCCGCGGATCCAGCCGTGCTCGTCGGGCCCGGCCCGGTGCAGCAGGTCGCGCAGCCCGGCCGCGTCGCGGGCAGTGGTCGGGTCGCAGGCAGTCGAGGCGAGGTCGGCGGCGGTCGCGAAGAGGTGGATGTGGTGGTCCGTCAGACCCGGCAGCAGGGCCCCGCCCCGTCCGTCCTTCACCTGCTCGTCCGGCCCCTGGCGGAGCAGGGCGTGGCCGATCTCCAGCACCCGTCCCTCTCCCACCCGGACGTCGCACAGCACCCCGCCGACCTCGGCCCGGCGGATCAGCCGGCCGCTCATGGGACGCCGATCCCGAGCCGGCCCAGCACCTCCGCGGTGTCCGCGCCCATCGCGCGCGCGGGGCCCGCGGGGGTCCGGGCGGTGGGGCGTGCCATCGGGAGGTGTTCGGCTGCGGTACCGATGTCCCCCTCCGGTTGCCGCAGGGTGGCCGCGACCACGTCGGCCATCGCCACCTCGCGGAGCACGCCGTGGCCGCCCCCGGGATCGGTCAGCGCAAGGACGGCGGCGGCCAGGCCGGTGAGCGGGTCGGCGATGGCGTCGCCGCAGAACACCGGCAGCCCCTGGGCGTCGAAGCCGAGCAGCCCGTTGGCGGCGGCCACGTCGTCCCCGAAGCCGACCCGGGGGGAGGAGCGTCCGTAGGCGGTGATCGACACCCAGGTGCAGCCGCGTTCCACCTCGGCCGCGGCGTCCAGGCCGAACCTGGCCAGGGCGCGGGGGCGGGACGCCTCGATGACGATGTCGGCGCGGCGCACCAGCGCGTGCAGGGCGCTGCGTCCGTCCCGGTCGGCGGGGTCCAGGGCGACCGACCGGTGCCCGGCGTGCAGCAGACGGTAGAAGTCCGGATTGCCGAGCCGGGCCCCGTCCGGACGGGTGGGGACCTCCACCTTGACCACCTGGGCCCCGGCCAGGCCGAGCAGGTGCGCGCACAGCGGTCCGGCCCACAGCGCACTGAAGTCCACCACCAGCAGTTCCTGCACCGAGCGGAACGGTCCCGGCGGAGCCACGGCGTCGGGGTCGCCCACCGGGCGCGGCTTCCGGACGGCTCCGGCCGCGAGGCCGAGCAGGGCGCTCCGCTCGTCGAGCTCGGCTCCGGTGTGTCCGGACAGCCAGTCGGCCAACCGCTCCGGCAGCCGCTCGTCCGCCTGGTGCCCGATCAGCGCCCCCAGCAGCGACGGATCGTCAGGACGGGCGCAGGACACCGCGGCCCAGCCGTCCGCCGTCGGCAGCAGCCGGCAGCTGCCGCCGGGGGAGGTCCGCCCCTGCCGGGTGTGCCCGGTGAAGGCGGCGCGCTCGGCCAGCAGCCGGGCGCCGTCGACCAGGACCGGGCGGCGGGTCTGCCGGGTGGCCTCCGCGATGCGGTCGGACATCCTGGTCGCCCAGCCGGCCGCGTCCCCGACCGGCAGGACCGGCGCCGCGCCGCGGTGACCGGTCAGCGCCATGACCCCGCTGCGCGCCCAGTGGCGCGCTACCTCAGCGGGGGAGGAGCCGGACGACCCAGTGACCATGGGGGGATGGTAGGCCACATCCCATCAGGTGGCCTCGGTGGAAAACCAGGGGCGGTCGCGCGGGCAGGTGGTTAGGGTGCCGCCCATGCCTGATGCCGAGGTAACCGCGTTGAGCCTGCGTTCGGCCGAGGCGATCGTGCGACGGGTCCATCCCGGGGCCTCGGTCACCGAGGTGCTGACCCGCACCGGAGGCGAGCTGAGCACGGTCGTCGAGATCCGCTGCGCCCCGCCGGTCCCACCCGTGATCGTCAAGTTCTATGCCGAGGAGTGGCGTTGGAAGCAGGAGAAGGAGGTCCACGTCTACCACCTGCTGGAACAGCACGGCATCCGATCGGTTCCGACCGTGCTCCACACCGAGGCGGCTGACGGACCGTCGGGTCGTGCCCACACCGTGATGACCCGGGTCGAGGGGCAGCCGCTGTCGGCCGTCGCTGCGAGCCTCGACGCCGCCGCCATCGGCGGGATCTACGAGCAGATGGGCGCGCTGCTGGCCCAGGTGCACCGGATCCCGCAGGAGTCCTACGGGTACCTCACCACCCACATCCTCGAACCGGAGTCCGGCAACGCCGACTACATGCAGCGTCAGTTCGCGAAGAAGCTGGGCGAGTTCGCCCAACTGGGTGGGGACCCGTCGTTGGGCGACGCCATCGCGGCGAAGGTCCGAGACGGCTCCGGCCTCTTCGACCGCTGCTCCCAGCCGATGCTGTGTCACAACGACTTCCACGAGGGCAATGTGCTGGTGCGCAGGAGAACCGACGGCTGGGAGGTCACCGGGTTCATCGACGTGGAGAACGCGGTCGCCGCCGACCCCCTGATCGACCTGGCCAAGACCGAGTACTACTCCATCCGCGGCGACCGGCTCAAGGGCGCCGCCCTGCGCCGCGGCTACGGCGCCCTCCCCGCCGACTGGGCCGAACGGACCGAGCTCTACCGGCTCTACCACGCCCTCGAACTGTGGGACTGGTTCGCCTCGATCGGCCGGACCGACCCGCTCCCCGGCATCGCCGAGGACCTGGTGCGGATGACGGCCCGGCCGGATCCTCAGGCCCAGGATCCTCAGGCCACCGGGGTGTAGTGCGAGGCGTCGCCCTTGACCGAGCGGCTGGTGGTGCCGTCGATGCCGACCGGGATGTCGCCGGCGACCGTCACCCGGTTCAGGCGACGCGGCTGGTCGTCGTAGTTGTCGACGGCGTAGTGCTGGGTGATCCGGTTGTCGAACAGCACCAGCTGGTTCGGGGCCCAGCGCCAGCGCAGCACGTTCTCGGGGCGGGTCACGTACGACTGGAGCAGTCGCAGGACGTCCCGCGACTCGCCGCTGGACAGGCCCACGATGCGCTGGGCGAAGCCGCCGATGTACAGGCCGCGCTCGCCGGTGAGCGGGTGCACCCGCACCACCGGGTGCACCGTCTCGTAGGTGACCGAGGTGAACACCGAGCGGCGCTCCCGCGCCTCCTGGTCCAGGCTCTCCGGGGGCACGGCGTAGTCGTAGTCGTTGGTGTGCACGGCCTGCAGCGTGTCGGCGAAGGCACGCAGCGGGGCGGGCAGGTCGCGGTAGGCCGTGGCGGAGTTGGCGATCAGCGTCTCGCCGCCGTAGGGCGGGATGACGATGCTGCGCAGGGTGCTGAGCTGCGGCGGGTTGAGGACGAAGGTCACGTCGGTGTGCCACTGGTTCGCCCGGCCGTCCTCGCTGTCGACCGGGAGCACGTTCGGGGCGCCCGGCTGCGAGGGGACGGTGGGGTGGGCGGTGGTGAGCGGCCCGAAGTGGGCGGCGAAGCGCTGCTGCCCGGCGTCGTCCAGGTCCACGTCGCGGAAGACCAGGGCCTTGTGCTCGTTGACCGCGGCCCGCAGCGCGGTCACGGTGGCCGGGTCCAGCTCCCGGTTCAGGTCGACGCCGGTGACCTCGGCGCCGATGCGGGCGGTGACCTTGCGGACGGTTATCGCGGTGGTGGTGTCGGTGGCGGTGATGACGGTCCTCCTCGATCAGGGGTGGATGCAGCGGTGGGGCGTACGGGCTGCGGCGTACGGCGGCGCGCGAATCGGCCCGTGCGGCGGCAGCACGGGGAGACGCCGGGCGGCGGCGTCGCAGGCAGCGTTCGGGCAGGTGGGGACGGGGCTGGTTCAGCCGGAGACGACGGGCCGACAGCGTCGGCTACATCGCGGTGCACCGAGGCAGGCGCACCGCACCTGCTCGTCAAGGTGCCGCATCGATCTCATGGCAGGAGCCTAATGAGCGCCCGCTGCGGGCGGCAATGATTGTTCCAGCGCTGGAAGAAACTCAAGGACGTGCAACTGATGGTTGCACCATGCCCGGCCGTCGACTAAGCTGATGTGCAACCGAACGTTGCAGGAGGACGGCATGGAGTACGGAACCATCGAGCGCGAGGTCTTCGTCGAGGCAGCGCCCGACGTCGTCTTCGAGGTGGTGAGCAGCCCCGACCACCTCAAGCATTGGTGGCCGGACGACGCCCGCTATGAGCCGACACCCGGGGCGACGGGCGAGATCGTCTTCGGCGATTGCGACGCGGGCGGGATGGCGGTGGCCTTCACCGTCGTCGACGCGCGGCCGCCGCACTCGTTCTCGTTCCGCTGGACGCATCCGGCCGAGGAGGCCGCGGCCGAGGGCAACTCGCTGCTGGTCACCTTCGACCTGACCCCCAAGGGCGACGGGACGCTGCTGCGGATGACCGAGACCGGGTTCCGCGAGATGGGCTGGGAGATCGCCGTTCTGGAGGAGCAGTACCGGGACCACGTCACCGGCTGGGACTTCTACCTGCCCCGGCTGGTGCCGTACGCGGTCGGTCTGGGCGCGCGGCGATGACCGCGCCCGCCCCGACGATCGACGACGACCTCTGGTCCGCGATCGGGGACCCGACCCGGCGCCGGATGCTGGACCTGCTGCTGGTCGAGGGCGACGGCACCGCGACCACGCTGGGCCGGCAGCTCCCGGTCACCCGGCAGGCGGTGGCCAAGCACCTCGCCGTCCTGGAGCGGGTCGGCCTGGTCAGCGGCACGCCCGCGGGCCGCGAGCGGCGGTACCGGGTGGACGACGCCCAACTCGCCCGCGCGGTGGCCCAGTTGGCCTCGGTCGGCTCGGCCTGGGACGCCCGACTGCAGCGGATCAAGCGCATCGCCGAGACGATCCAGCGCACCCGGCAGGACCGACCCCAGGACTGACCACAGAACTGACCACAGAACTGACTGCAACTCAGAGACGATGAAGGAGGAGCGACATGGTGGACATCCTGCACCGGGTGGGAGTCAAGACCCCCACCCCCGAGAAGGTCTACGAGGCGCTGACGACCGTCGAGGGCCTGGCCGGCTGGTGGACCGTCGACACCAAGGGCGAAGGCGGCGAGGCCGGCGGCGCCCTGCAGTTCCGGTTCCCCCCGGTCGGCGGCTTCGACATGGAGGTCGTCGAGACCCGGCCGGGCGAGCGGGTGCTGTGGCGGGTGGTCGACGGCCCCGAGGAGTGGGTCGGCACCACCGTCGACTGGGAGCTGCACCAGAGCGGCGAGTACACGATCGTGCTGTTCAAGCACCAGGGCTGGCGGGAGCCGGTGGAGTTCATGCACCACTGCAGCACCAAGTGGGGCTCGTTCCTGATGAGCCTGAAGTCCCTGGTCGAGACCGGCGAGGGCGCCCCGGCCCCGCGGGACGTGCAGATCAGCGACTGGCACTGAACGACGCGAGGTCGGTGCCGGGGTCCGTCGCCCCCCGCAGCCGCGCGGACTCGGCCAGGGCGGCGTCGATGCGGCTGTTGCTGGTCAGCCTGGCCGCGAGGCACGCCATCAGCACGAGGATCCCGGCTCCGGCCAGGAACGGTGCGCGCAGTCCGGCGAAGTGCGCCAGCCAGCCGCCGGACAGTGCGCCGATCGGCCCGGCGCTCATCGCGATGAGCCGCGCCGCCGCCCCGACCCGGCCCATCAGCTCGTCCGGCACGATCGCCTGACGGACCGAGGGGCCGAGCGTCGTGGTCACGGTCATCGCCGCACCCAGCACGGCGAACCCGGCGCCGGCGAGGTACGCGTTCGACGACACCCCGACGCCGAGCAGCGCCACGGCCTCGACGACTGCGGTCAGGGTCAGGGCACCGCCGGTGCCCAGTCGGGCGCCCAGCCACCCGCCGACGAAGGTACCGCCCAGGCCGCCGACGGCTTCGGTGGTGAGGAACGCGCCGTAGCCGGCCGTGCCCAGGTGCAGCGTGTCGTGGGCGAAGAGCGCGAGTACCGCGCCGGTGCCGCAGAACGCGAAGTTGCCGACCGCAGGCCGCAGCGACAGGCCGAGCAGCAGCCGGTGGTGGAGGAGGTAGGCGGCACCGACCCGGGCGTCCGCCAGGATCGAGGTCTCGGGTTTGGCGGCCTTCCTCGGGCGCGCCGGCAGTGTACGGATGGTCAGCGAGCTGAAGAGGAAGGAGACCGCGTCGGCCGCGAACGGTACGGTGCGGCTGAGCGAGAACAGCAGGCTGCCGGTCGGTGGGCCGACGAAGCCGTCCAGGGCGCGCTGCGCGCCCTGGAGGCGGGAGTTGGCGCGTTGCAGCGACTGCGGGTCCCGGTCCAGGAGCTCCGGGAGGTAGGCCATCGACGCGGTGTCGAACAGGACGCCACCAGCCCCGAGCAGGAAGCCGACGGCGATCAGCACGGGGATGTTGAGCAGGCCCTCGGCGACGGCGACCGTGGCGGCCACCAGCAGGGCGCAGCGGCACAGGTCGGCGCTCACCATCGTCCGGCGCCGGTCCCAGCGGTCCACCAGTGCGCCGCCGATCAGCCCGAAGACCAGCCAGGGCAGGAGCGTGACGGCTTCCATCATCCCGAAGACGGTGGAGTCGCGGGTCAGGGTGAGAGCGAGCAGGGGGAGCGCCGAGTAGTAGATGCCGTCACCGAGTGAGGAGACTGCCGAGGCGGCCCAGATGCGATGGAACGCGGCGGGCAACCCGGTCCGTTCGGTGCGGCTCCACCTCCTGATGACCATCGGTCAATTCTATGGTGCGCCGCCGCCCACCCGCCGGCTGATTCGGCAGGTGGGCGGCGGGATCGTCCCGGTCGGCCGGGGCGCGGCCGGGCGCGGCCGGGGAGCGGCCGGGTGTGGCCGGGTGTGGCCGGGTGTGGCCGGTGGGTCAGTGCAGGGTGAGGGTGAGCGGGCCGGCGAGCGGGGTGTAGCCGTCGTTGGACAGGAGCCAGACGCCGTAGCTGCCGGCGCCCTTGAGCGCGCTGGTGGCGAAGGTCAGGCTGCTGCTCGCGTTGGGCGCGTACTGCCAGGTGAGCGAGGACTGGCTGCCGGGGGTGACCCCGGCCGGGTAGATGCCGATCCAGTTCTTGGCGCTGAGGTCCGCGGCCGGGACCGAGTACTGGAAGGTGACGTTCGCCCCGGTGGCGACGGAGGGGGTGGTCGTGGTGAGGGTCGGTCCCGAGGCGGCCGCGGTCGGGAAGAAGGCGTCGTTGAGCGGCACGGCGTAGGCGTCGTTGACGGTCATGGCCGGCAGGCCGAGCGCCGCCTCGATGGTGCGTCCGGTGCTGTAGTGGTCGTAGCGGGAGGAACTGGTGGTCCCGGCCGGGACGGTGCCCTGCGAGCCCAGCACGATGGTGGCGATGTGGTTGCCGGCCTCGGTGCTGTCCTCGTCCCAGGTGACCACCAGCAGCGAGCGCTGCGTGGTCCAGGCGGGGGAGGCCAGCACCGGGGCGAGGGTCTGCTGCAGCCAGCCGTCCTGGGTCTTCAGGCTGGTGGCGCTGCCGTTGCCGGACGCCTCGCCGTCGTAGTAGTCGTCGGCCGCCAGCCAGGAGAAGTTGGGCGTGGTCGCCGCGCTCTTCAGATCCGTCGTCAGCTGGGTGGTGTCGGCCAGGTGCGCCTGGCAGCGGGTCTGGTTGCCGCTGATGTCGGTGTAGTTGATGAACGGCGCGTCGTCGGGCTCGTAGTACTTGTCGTAGCCGGTGGTGGTGTTGCAGGGCGTGCCCATGCCCTGCTCGTAGGCCTTCCAGGTCTTGCCGGCCGACTCCAGCTCGTCACCCAGGTTGGTGTGCGGGTCGTTGATGTTCGGCCAGTAGGTCGCGCCCTTGGCGTAGGTGTCGCCGCCCGCGATCGCCAGGTAGTTCTCGTCGCTGGGGTGGTACTGGGCGTGGAAGTTGGTCATGGTCGCGCCCTGGGTCATCAGCGAGTGCAGATAGGGCGTGTCGGTGGGGTCGCCCATGATCTCGTTGTAGTCGGTGTTCTCCATCATCACCGTGAACACGTGGTCGTATCCGGGGACCTTGGACACCGGCCGGGTCAGCACCGGCGCGGTGACCGGCGTGTTCAGGGTCAGCGAGAGGTTGTCCAGGTAGCCGGACTCGCCGGAGCTCTGCACGAAGGCCACGGTGGCCAGGATCGAACGGGTGCCGGAGGGCACCGTGCCGGTGGCGCTGCGGGCCAGGAAGGCGTTGGCGTTGCCCCGGTCGGCGGCCGACACGGTGGGCAGCGCGGTGGTGCCGCCCAGCTGCTTGCCGGAGGCGTCCCGGAACTGCAGGGTGACCGCGGCGTAGCCGGCGAAGGAGCCCCAGCCGCCCAGCAGCCCGCTGAGGTTGTAGCCGACGCCCCCGCCGTCGATCGCGGCCGAGGCCGAGGACACGTCCACGCTCTGCGTCATCGAGCCGTCGCCCTCGTTGCCGGGCGAGAAGAACGCGGTACCGGGCACCGCGCCGGCGGGCAGGCTGTAGCTGCCGGTCGAGTAGCACACGACGCCGGGGCTGCCACTGACGATCTGCCAGCCGGGGACGGTGGTCGCGGCGTTCCAGTCGGTGGTGCAGTAGCCGCTCTCGGCGTCACCGTCCACGATCAGGTTCCCGCTGCTCGTCGTCGCAGCCTGGGCGTTCGGCTGTGCGCCCAGCAGCGCACACGCCATCAGCAGCGCCGCACCGAACGCTCTCCACAACTTCCTCATGGGCAGTCCCCGTTCCGGATTCCAAGGATCATGATCATTCGCCATGAACTCCTCATGAATAGCGTTCCAGGCTGACGCCGGGGCGAACAGAACGCACACGCTCGACGTCCACCAGGCGGCGCGGCCCCGTGGGGCCCGGCGGGGTGTCGCTAACGTGTCCGCATGTTCTCCCTCCTCGAACCGCCGCTGTTCACCAGGCTCCGCGACGCCCGGCGCATCCTGATCGCCGGCGCGGGCGGCGGGTTCGACATCTACGCCGGGCTGCCGCTGGCCCTGGCGCTGCAGGGCGCCGGCAAGGACGTGCACCTGGCGAACCTGTCCTTCGCCGACCTGTACGGGCTCGATCCGGACGTGTGGCTGGAGCCGGACGTGGCAGCGATCCGTCCGGACACCGCCGCGCGCGGCGACTACTTCCCCGAGCGCTCACTGGCCCGCTGGCTCGCCCTGCAAGGGCTGCCCGACACCGTGTACGCCTTCAACCGCTCCGGGGTGCAGCCGCTGCGCGCCGCCTACCGCGCACTGATCGGCCATCTCGGCGGGGTGGACGCGATCGTGCTGGTCGACGGCGGTACCGACATCCTGATGACCGGCGACGAGCACGGCCTGGGCACCCCCGAGGAGGACATGGCCAGCCTGGCCGCCGTCCACGGCCTGAGCGGGATCGAGCACCGGCTGGTCGTCTGCCTGGGCTTCGGCGTCGACGCCTACCACGGCGTCAACCACACCCTGGTCCTGGAGAACCTGGCCGCGCTGGAGCGCGAGGGCGGCTACCTGGGGGCCTTCTCGCTGCCGCGCGACAGCCGGGAGGGCGCGCTGTACCTCGACGCCGTGGCCCATGCACGCAGCGAGACGCCGACCCACCCCAGCATCGTCAACGGCTCGATCGCCGCAGCGGTGCGCGGAGACTTCGGCAACGTCCAGTTCACCGAGCGCACCAAGGGCAGCGAGTTGTTCGTCAATCCGCTGATGACGCTCTACTTCACCGTCGACGCCGCCGCCCTGGCCGTACGCAACCTCTACCTGGACCGCCTGGAGGGCACCCAGCTCACCCGCCAGATCAGCTCGATCATCGAGGAGTTCCGCGAGGAACTCCCGCGCCAGCGCGCGCCGCGGATGTTCCCCCACTGACAGACAGGCGGGGCTCCGACCCTGTCACCACTGCCGGTGCACGGTTGCCTTGCCGCCGACCACCAGGCTTGCCGGCGGAACGTCGTCAGCCACGACCGCGCCGGCGGCGATGACGGCGTCTCGGCCGATGGTGACGCCGGGCAGGATCGTGGCCCCCGCGCCGATCCACACGTTCTCCGCGACGTCGATGGGTGCGCCGGTGAGGTACAGCCGCCGCTCCTCGGGATCGACCGGATGGCCGCTGGTGATGAACGTGACCTTCGGGCCGATCATCGTGCGCTCGCCGATCCGGATGCCGGCGTAGTCCAGGAACGTGCAGTTCTGGTTGATGAACACACGCTCGGCGAGGTCGAGGTGGAGGCCGTGGTCCGTGTAGAAGGGCGGATAGATCGTGACCCTCGGCGGCAGTTGCTTCCCGAGGATCTGTTCGAGCAGTTCCGCCTTTCCGGCTTCGTCCTCGAAGGGCAGGACGTTCAGGCGGGAGGTGAGCTCGGTGACGCGCAGCACCCTCTCGGCCATGGCCTGGAACTCGGCGCTCTTGATGCGCATGAGACGGTCGCTGGACAGAGTCACGATCTCTCCCTGGTCGTGCCACGGCGCTCGGGGAGCGGGTCGCGTGAAGCCTAGCGTGGGCGGGCGCACGTCGATCGGAAGCGGTCGACCGTCCAGGAGCCCGGTCGGAGCGGGGTTCGGAGCGGGGTATGGAGACGGTCTCCCTCCGGGGAAAGGAAGGAGACCGTTCGGGGGGTCCGGCGAGCCTGCTCAGGCTCGCTGCAGGCCTGCCTGGACGTCCTCGAAGGACATCACGGGGGTGAAGGACACCTTGGCCCCGAGCCCCTGGAAGAACGGCTCGGCCACGGAGGGGATGTCGGACGGGTCCTTCAGGTCGAAGACGAAGAATCCGGTGCGCAGGCCGTCCGCCGCTCCGAAGTACACGGCTTCGGGTTTGAGGCCCTCCAGCGCCGACTTCATGATCGTCGGTAGTGAGTTGTCCTTGATCGCCTTGTTCCCCGCCTCGGTGTCCATCTGAACCGTCATGAGCATCCTCATGGCTTCGTCCCTCGCTCTCCGTCCTGGGCCGGTGCTGACGCACCGCGCTCTCTGCGTTGATGGTCGTCGCGGTCCGGGACTCCCGCACCCGGAGGCGGACGGCGGGTCGCTGAGCGTCGCCGAGGGTGTCCGGGCGGGCCGAGGGTGGCGGGTCAGCGGTCGGTGGTGGTGCGCAGGTCGATGCCGCGGTGGTGGGCGTCGGCGGAGACGATCCGGGCCGCCAGTTGGGAGAGCAGCCGGCGCTCGGCGCCGGACAGCGGTGCGACGGCGCTCTCGATCTGCTCGGCGAACTGGGTGGAGGCCTGTTCGACCAGGTGCCGCCCGGCTTCGGTGATCGAGACCTGCACCGAGCGGCGGTCGGTCGCGCTGGCGGTGCGGACGACCAGGCCGCGGCGCTGGGCCCGGTCGACCAGTCCGCTGATCGAGGACTTGTCCAGGCCGAGGAGCCGTCCGAGCTGCTGCATGGTGGGTTCGCGGTCCCGGAGCACCCCGAGCAGCCGGGTCTGGATGATCGAGAGGTCGTGTCGGCCGGAGATCTCGGCCAGCGTGTTGTGGACCAGGAACGACAGCTGGGCCAGGGCGTCGACCAGGTCGTGCGGGCCGCCGCCGGGAAGCGGTGCCGCCGGGGACGGGGTCTCGTTGCGCGACGTCATGCCCCGATCCTACTTGCAAAGGTACGTGCCACGCACTAATTTAGTCCGTGGCACGTACCAATCTGGTGCGTGCCGGCAGCACCAGCCTGGAGGAGGCCCCATGAACATCCACGCCGCCGTGGTCAGCTCGTTCGACCACCCGCCCCGCTATGAGCCGTTCCACCTGCCCGACCCCGACCCCGCCGACAGCGACCGGCAACTGGTGGACGTCCTCGCCGTGGGCCTGCACCCGCGGGTGCGCAGCGGCGCCTCCGGCAGCCACTACACCAGCGACGGCAAGCTGCCGCTGGTCCCCGGCGTCGACGGCGTCGGCCGGCGCCGGGACGGCACCGCGGTCTACTTCGCCGCCGCCGATGACCTGGTCGGCCCCATGGCGACCCGCACCGTCATCGACACCCGCCGCAGCGTCGAGCTGCCCGACGGCGCCGACCCGGTGCGGATCGCCGCGGCCATGAATCCGGCGATGTCGGCCTGGGTGGCGCTGCGCCGCCGGGTCCCGCTGCAGGCCGGGCAGTCGGTGCTGGTCCTCGGCGCGACCGGCAACGCCGGCCGGATGGCCGTCCAGATCGCCAAGCGCCTGGGCGCGGGACGGGTCGTCGGCGCCGGCCGCGACCTGGACCGCCTGGCCGCACTGCCGGGACTCGGCGCCGACGCCACCGTGGCGCTCACCGCAGACGCCGACGCCACCGCGGCGGCGCTGGCCGACGCGGCCGCCGAGGTCGACGTGGTGGTCGACTACCTGTGGGGCAGGCCCGCCGCCGAGGCGATGCTGGCCGTACTGCGCGCCCGGGCCGACCGCAGCCGCGCCCTGGACTGGATCCAGATCGGCTCCATGGCCGGCCCCACCATCGAACTGCCCTCGGCCGCGCTGCGCTCGGCCAACCTGCGCCTGCAGGGCAACGGCCAGGGGGCGGTCTCCACCAGGGCCTACGTGGCCGAACTGCCCTCCCTGGTCGAGGAGATCGGGAACGGCGGCCTGGCGATCGCCACCCGGGCCGTCCCCCTCGCCGACGTCGAGACGGTGTGGACCGAACCCGAGGTGCCCGGGGTGCGCACCGTCCTGGTGCCCTGACCGTGCAGCACCCGGCGGGGGACCGGGCCCTCGCCCGGCCGGGGGACCGGGACCGCCGTCCGGGATGCCGACCGACCCGACCGGACGTAGCGTTCCGGCATGGAGTTCTGGTTCGTCGCGACCGTCGCCGACGGTGAGTGGACGCTGCAGCTGCTCGCGGAGCGCGGCGACGTCCTGTTGGAGCTGCCCTTCGCCGGCCGGGCCGACTGCGAGCAGGCCATCGCGACGATCCGCGAGGCCCCGGTCCGGTACGTGCGGGCGACGACGCCGGCCGTCTCCGGCAGCGCCAGGTCCGAACTGCCCACCGACCCCCCACCGGACACCGGCGCCACCTGACCCGCCGACCGACCGGCCGGCCGCCGACCCGCCGACGGTGCGTCAGGAGCGGTGGTAGGTGTAGACCGTGGTCGCGACCTCGCAGACGCCGGGCTGGATGATCTCCACGCGCACGGTCGCGGTGCTGGGGTCGTAGTCGATGCCCTCGCCCTCGAAGGTGCCCGAGCAGATGCTCTGCTGCGGGATCGAGCCGACCTCGGTGACATGGGCGGTGGTGTCCATCCCGGTCAGCTGCGAGGGCAGGTCGACCTCCAGGATCGGCTTCTGGTCCGGGAACAGCGACCGCGAGTCGTCGTCGGAGACGCAGAGCAGCTGGGTGGCGGTGGTGAAGTCGCAGCCCTGGATGTCGTTGACGGCGTGGTCCAGGTGGATCAGCCCCGACAGCGGCAGGTTGCCGCCGGTGCGCGGGGTCGCCGGGTTGAGCAGCGGGGTGGGGTAGATCTGCAGGTGGTCCATGGTGCCCCACTCGCCGGCGACCATCCACTGGGTGTCCGGCGAGACCGCGTCGAAGGAGTTGTTGTAGAGCTCGCCGGCGACCAGGGTGTGGGTGTACTGGTAGGTGGCCCCGGACGGGGTGGTGACCCGGAACATCTTGCTGGTGGGGCTGGAGGCGCCGCTCTGGTAGGCGTCGAACACGTACCCGGCGGCCGAGTCCGGGTCGCCGATGTGGCTCCAGTTCGCGACCAGCAGCGACAGCGGGATCGAGGCGACGCCGCGGTAGAGCACGGTGTCGCTGCCGTTGCTCGCATGGACGGTGGTGACGCCCTCGCCGGCGCCGAGGGTGCCCTGCGTCGAGCTGCCGGTCAGGGTCAGTACGGAGGTGTCGGCGTGCGCCTGGCCGGCGACGGCGGTCATGGCGAGGCAGGCCGTGGCGGACAGGGCGAGGACGCGCGCGAGGGACCGGGGGCGGACCGACAGCGACATGGCGGGCTCCAGCAAGTCGATATTGACGCGGACAGAGCAATGGTGGTCGCCCTCCCGGCGGACACGCCAGGACCCGCCGATGGCGAAAGTCTGTCGGTCCCCCGACCCGAAGGAGAACTCCGGGGGCGGTCACCCCGCGCGTCCTGGTCCGTCACGTCGCCGAGGCTGAGGCGGCCCTCGCCGGGGCGATCACGTCGTTGCCGAAGCGTTCCATCTCGCGGTGCTGGGGCGAGAACTGGAGCAGCATCAGGTCGACGCCGGCGCGTTCGTAGGCGTCGATGCGGGCGGTGATCTGCTCGGGGGTGCCGACCAGTCCGGCGCGCAGGCCGCGGTTGGAGACGCTGTACTCCTGCAGCGAGACCTCCGACTCCAGGTGCGAGCCCTCCACGAAGTCCCGGTAGGAGGCATAGGCCTCGGGGGAGGAGCGGACGTTCAGGATGCGGCGCAGCTCGTCCTGGGCCTCCTGTTCGGTGTCGCGGCAGATCACATAGCCGGAGACGCCGAAGGTGAGCGGCGGGAGGCCGCGGGCCGCCCGGCGTCCGCGCATGTCGGCGATCTTCGCGGCGATGGTCTCCGGCGGGTCGCCGTGCATGACGTAGGCGTCGCCGCGGGCGGAAATCAGGTCCTTGGCGGTGGGGGACTCGCCGCCCATGTAGACGGTGGGCCGACGGCTCGGCTTGGGTTCCAGCACGGCGCCCTGGAGGTCGTAGAGGGCGCCCTGGTGGGTGACGGTCTCCTCGGTGAACAGCCGGTGCAGCACGTCGAGCCATTCGGCGGTGCGGGCGTACCGGGCGTCGTGCACGTCGAAGGGGACGCCGTACTGGGCGGCCTCGTCCTTCCACCAGGAGGAGACGACGTTCAGGCTCAGCCGGCCCGGGGCGATGGTGTCGAGGGTGGACAGCGCCTTGGCGGTGAGCGCGGGCTGGTGGTAGTTGGGCCGCACCGCGAGCATCAGTTCCAGCTGCGCGGTGACCGCGGCGATCGCCGGGGCCAGGGTCCAGGCGTCGATGCTGGGGGCGCGGTGCCCCTTGATGTCGTTGAGGTTGAGTTCGGCGATCAGGGTGAGGTCGAAGCCCTGCCGCTCGCTCGCGACGGCCAGGTCGCGCAGGTAGGGCCAGTCGATGGACATCTCCTCGTCGGGGACGTTGCGCAGCCAGCCGCCGAAGATCGGCATCCAGTACCCGTAGCGCATCAGGAGTTCTCCTCTTCGGCGATCAGCCGCTTCAGCAGCCGGGCGATCTGCCGTGGCCCGGAGCGCGGGGCCGCAGCCTCGACCTCGGGGTTGTAGTTGGTGTTGGTGTTGACGTCATAGGTGACCAGGCGTCCGTCGGTGGTCTCGACGAACTCGAAGCCGGCCACCTCGATCCGGTGCCGGCGGGCGAAGTCCAGGTACTGCTTGAGCACCGGGTGGTCGAAGCCCTCGCGCAGGGCGAACAGGCTCGGCGCCGCCGGGCCGCCGTCGACGGCGCAGGCGTCGGCCGGACAGAGCTCGAAGCCGCCGCGGGCGGTGTCGGCGGTGAGTGCGTAGACGACCTCGCCGTCCACGACCTCGACGCGGGTGATCCGTGGCTCGGTAGCCCGCAGGTACTCCTGGAGCAGGGTGATCCCGTCCACGGGCGGCTGGTGGTCCGGGTCGGCGAGGTGCCCGGCGAAGGCGTCCACGCTGTCGAAGAGGGCGACGCCGAGCCCCTTGCCGCCCTGGTTGTGCTTGGCGATGAAGGGCGTCGGCAGGGTGGCAGCGGCCTGCAACAGGGCGTCCGGGCCGACCACGGCCAGGGTGCGCGGCACCTCGATGCCGGCCGCCCGCAACGCGGTGAGCTGGTCGACCTTGCTCATCTCCAGTTCCAGCACCCGGCGACCGTTGACCACCCGGCGGCCGTGCGCCTCCAACCAGCTGAGCACCGATCGGGTGTGGTCCTTGGCCAGTCCGTGGCCGCGGGTGTGGGCCGAGGCGCTCATCCGGGACCAGAACACGCCGCGCGGCGGCTCGGCGTCCAGGTCGAGCACGCCGGTGCCCAGCAGCCAGGGCTCGTGGTCCACGCCCTCGGCCTCAAAGGCCGCCGCGAACGGCGGGTACCAGTCCGGGTTCTCATGGATCACATAGGCCTTCACCCGGTGTACCGCCCTTCGCCGTTCCGATCGCAGCCCGAGGCTATCGCACAGGTTTTCGTGATGGCCGCCGCGTGCTCAGGACCGGTTCAGCAATGAGGCCACGTGCGGGGCGAGTTGGTCGAGCTCGATCAGGAAGGCGTCGTGCCCGTAGGGCGACTCGACCACCCGGAGCCGGTCGGCCCCCGGGATCGAGGCGGCGAGCTGCCGCTGCAGGGGCAGCGGGTAGAGCCGGTCCGAGTCGATGCCCACGACCACGGTGGGCGTCGCGATCCGGCGCAGTGCCGCGTCGCTGCCGCCGCGTCCGCGTCCCACGTCGTGGCTGTTCATCGCCTCGGTCAGGACCACATAGCTGCCGGCGTCGAAGCGGTGCGCCAGCTTGGCCGCGTGGTGGTCCAGATAGGAGCCGACGGCGTAGCGGCCGCCGTGCCAGGGGTCCTCGCCCGGCTGGGCCGCCGAGCCGAACCGGGTGTCCAGCTCGGCCGGCGCCCGGTAGGTCAGATGGGCGATCCGGCGGGCCGTGCCGAGACCCAGGTGCGGGCCGCGCCCCGGTCCGGCGTCGTGGTAGTCGCCGCCGCACCAGCCGGGATCGGCGCGGACGGCTGCCAGCTGGGCGTGGGCCCAGCCGATCTGCTCGCCGCCGGAGGCCGCCGGGCAGGCGGCCAGCAGCAGCGCACCGACCCGGTCCGGGCGGCCGACCGCCCACTCCAGCGCTCGCATGCCGCCCATGGACCCGCCGAGCACCAGCGCCCAGCGGTCGATCCCCAGCGCATCCGCGACCGCAGCCTCGGCCTCGACCTGGTCACGGACCGTCAGATAGGGGAAGGCGGAGCCCCAGCGGCCGCCGTCGGGGCGTACCGAGGACGGTCCGGTGCTGCCCTGGCAGCCGCCGAGGACGTTGGGCGCCACCACGAACCAGCGGTCGGTGTCCACCGCCCGGCCCGGACCGATCAGCCCGTCCCACCAGCCCGGGGTCGGATGCCCCGGCCCGGCCCGGCCGGCGGCGTGGCTGTCGCCGGTCAGCGCGTGCAGGACCAGGACGGCGTTGGAGCGGTCGGGCGCGAGCCGCCCCCAGGTCTCGTAGGCGATCCTGACCTGCGGAAGCGTCCCGCCCGCCTCCAGTTCGAGCGGTTTCGGCAGTTCGACCCACTGCCGCCGACCCACCGGGTCGCCCGGCTGCCAGGCCCCGCTGGCCGGCGGCTGCGTGCCGGACGACCCGGTGCCGGTGGCCCCGGTGCCGGACGACTGCATGCCGGACGGCTCGTTGGCGGCCGGCTCCGCGCCGCCCGCCACCGGGGCCACCGGCCGCGCCCCCACGGTCAATCGCCCGCCACCTGGGCCGTCGCGTCGGTCGACTGCGCCGCCTCGGCCGTCCCTGCCGCCTTGGCCGCGCGGAACCCGGCCTCCAGGTCGGCCTTGAGGTCGGCCAGGTTCTCGATGCCGACCGAGAGCCGGACCAGGCCCGGGGTCGCCCCGGTCGCGGCCAGCTCCTCCTCGCCGAGCTGGCTGTGGGTGGTGGAGGCGGGGTGGATGATCAGGCTGCGCACATCGCCGATGTTGGCCAGGTGGCTGAACAGGCTGACCCCGTCCACGAACCGCTTGCCGGCCTCGATGCCGTCCCGCAGTTCGAACGCCAGCACCGCACCGGCCCCGCGCGGCAGATAGCGCTGCCCGGCCTGGTACCAGCGGCTGGACGGCAGACCCGGGTAGTGCACCGCGGTCACCTCGTCGCGGCTCTCCAGCCACTCGGCGATGGCCTGGGCGTTGGCGGTGTGGCGCTCGATCCGCAGCGACAGCGTCTCCAGGCCCTGGAGCACCAGGAAGGAGTTGAGCGGCGCGATGGCCGGACCGAGGTCGCGCAGCAGCTGCACCCGCAGCTTGACGGCGAAGGCCGGTGCGCCCAGGTCGGGCCAGTAGCGCAGCCCGTGGTAGGACGGGTCGGGCTCGTTGAAGCCGGGGAAGCGGTCCGCGTGCGCCCCGTAGTCGAAGGTGCCGCCGTCCACCACGGCACCGGCGATGGCCGTCCCGTGACCGCCCAGGAACTTGGTCGCCGAGTGCACCACGATGTCCGCGCCGTGCTCGATCGGGCGCAGCAGGTACGGCGTGGGGACGGTGTTGTCCACGATCAGCGGCACTCCGGCGGCGTGCGCCACATCGGCGACCCCGCGCACGTCCAGCACGTTCCCGCGCGGATTGCCCAGGGTCTCGGCGAACAGCGCCTTGGTGTTCGGACGGATCGCCGCCCGCCAGGCGTCCAGGTCGTCAGGGTCGTCGACGAAGGAGACCTCGATGCCGAAGCGCGGCAGCGTGTGCCGGAACAGGTTGTAGGTGCCGCCGTAGAGCGAGGTGCTGGAGACGATGTGGTCGCCCGCGCCCGCCAGGGTCAGGATCGCCAGCGTCTCGGCGGCCTGGCCGGAGGCGGTCGCCACGGCGGCGACACCGCCCTCCAGTGCGGCGATGCGCTGCTCCAGGACGTCCTGGGTGGGGTTGTGGATGCGGGTGTAGATGTTGCCCTCCTCGGCGAGCGCGAACAGCCCGGCCGCGTGGGCGGTGTCGCGGAAGACGAAGGAGGTGGTCTGGTAGATCGGGACCGCCCGGGCACCGGTGGTCGGGTCGGGCACGGCTCCGGCGTGCACCTGCTTGGTCTCGAAGGACCAGCCGGCGGTGTCGGCGGTCGCCTCGGCCGAGGCGACCGCAAGGTCGAGCTCGGCGCCGGCGGGGTCGATGGAAGGGCTCACGTGGACGGCTCCATTCACGGGGTGGCGCGCACGGGCCCGGCACCTGCTTCCGGCCGACGGTTCGGCAACGGGAGGTGTGCGGGCACGGCGGCGCGCCGAAGAAGGTTCTCTTGCGCCAGGGGCGGGGACCGCGCGCCGCAGGGGGGCGAGCGGTGCGGATGAACGGGGCTTCCGGGGGCGGTCACCGGAGCGGGCGCGGCGGTCGCCGCCCGCGGTCGAGTCAGCTGGGGCGGCTACACCTGGTGCTGGTGCTGCGCCCGTAGTCCACGTGGCGGCGGCTGACAAGAACGGTCATGGCGGTGAGGATAGTCCGGTTCGTGGCCTCCCGGCCAGTCTTCTGCCGCGCTGTCACCTGCGGCAATGCGCGGTATCACGCCGTTCACAATCGCCTGGCGGGCGCCGGTGGAGCGGGCGATCGACGGCATTGTCCAAGTCGCGGCGAGCGGTTAACGTGGCTTCTGGTTATGAGCGTCAGTGTCAAGCCCTGGCTTGCTGACCGGCAACCCTCGTCCGCGGTGGGGTGCTCCAGGTGACGACCCGACAGGACGCCCGTCCTGTAAGCGCGAGACCCCCTGCGGGGCCGAGGAGTGCGAGGTGATTCCCGTGCAGATCCGTCGTTCCGGCAGCAGCAGTGCGCCGCGCCCGCAGGGGTTCCGTCAGCTCCGGGCCGCCAGGCGCCACGTGGACCTGCTCCGGGTGAGCAGCGCACTGTGTCCGGGGACCTCCCCGGCCTGTTGACGCCAAGGGTCGGCCGACCGCGCGCCGCCCGGCTCCGACCGACAGCGGCAGACCCGCGCCGGTCCTGACCACGCTGCTTCCCAGCGGCCTTACCCGTGGCCCCCGCCGCGCGTTCGATCGCGGCGCTGCCTGCCTCCGGGCTGCCCTGCACTCCACCGACCCGAGAAGGACGACAGAACTGTGGCACACGTCGTAGTAGTGGGTGGCGGGGTCATGGGCTCCGCCGCAGCCTGGCAGCTCGCCTCGCGCGGCTTCGCGGTGACCCTGCTGGAGCGGGGTGCAGCCGGGCACACCGAGGGCAGCTCGCACGGCAGCTCCCGGATCTTCCGGCTCGCCTACCCCGACGCCTTCTATGTCTCGCTGGCCGCGCGGGCGCTCCCGCTGTGGCGTCGGCTGGAAGCGGAGTCCGGCATCGAGGTGCTCAGCCTCACCGGCGCGGTGGACCACGGCCCGCCCGCCGCGATCGAGGCGCTGCACGGCGAGCTCCGCGCGGGCGGGCACGCCGCCAGGGTGCTCGGCCCCGAGCAGGCGGCCGAACGCTGGCCGGGGCTGCGCTTCGACACCAGCGTGCTGTTCCACGCCGCCGCCGGACGGCTGCACGCGGACCGGGCCGTCCTGGCGTTCCAGCAGGCCGCCGCAGCCAAGGGTGCGGTGGTCCGGCACGGGGTCCGGGTCGCGAAACTGCTCCGGCACGGCGCCGACAAGGTCGAGGTGATCACCACCGGGGGAGAGGCGGTCACGGCGGACGCCGCCGTGGTCGCGGTCGGCGGCTGGGCCCCCGGCCTGGCGGCCCGGTCGGTCTCCGGCCTGCCGCCGCTGCGGGTCACCCAGGAGCAGCCGGTCCACTTCCCGGCCCCGGACGCGCTGGACTGGCCGAGCTTCATCCACCACGGCGGAGCGGCGCTGGCTGAGGACTCCGGTGTGTACGGACTGGGCAGCGAGGACGGCGTCAAGGCCGGCTTCCACGCGGTCGGCCCGGTGGTGGACCCGGACCAGCGCGACCGCAGCATCGACCCGCTGGCGCTGCGTCAGGTCCAGGAGTACGCCGAACGCTGGCTCCCCGGCGTAGACGCCTCCGCGCCCACCGCCACCACCTGCCTCTACACCCTCACCCCGGACCATGACTTCGTAGTGGACCGCGACGGCCCGGTCACCGTACTGGCCGGGTTCTCCGGCCACGGCTTCAAGTTCGCCTCGGTCATCGGCGAACTCGCCGCCGACCTGGTGACCGGCCGGCCAGGCGCCCGCCGCTTCTCGCTGGGACGCACCGACCCGGCACGCGCTGACCCGGAACGCGCTGACCTTGGACGCACCGACCCGGCACGCACCGACGGAGGGAAGACCGCATGACCGCGACACCGGCAGGCAGCAGCACCTCCTTCCACTGGTTCCTGCCGACCGGCGGGGACGGCCGGCAGCTCGGCGGCTCGGTCCACGGCGTCGGCATCGGCGCGGACGGGAGCAGCAGCGCGCCCCGCCGCACCGGGGGAGAGCGTCCGGCCACCCTGGCCTACCTCTCCCAACTCGCCGAGGCCGCCGACGACCTCGGCTACGAGGGGGTGCTGACGCCCACCGGTGCGCACTGCGAGGACGCCTGGATCGTCACCGCCGCGCTGATCGCCAGGACCCGGCGGCTGAAGTTCATGGTCGCCTTCCGCCCCGGGCTGGTCGAACCAGCGCTGGCGGCGCAGACCGCGGCCACCTTCCAGCGCCTGTCGCAGGGACGGCTGCTGCTGAACGTGGTGGCCGGCGGCAGCGACGCCGAACAGCGCGGCTACGGCGACCGGTTGGGCCACGACGAGCGCTACGCCCGCGCCGAGGAGTTCCTGGACGTGGTCCGGGCCTCCTGGACCGGCGACCGCTTCGACCACAAGGGCGAGCACTACCAGCTGGAGGGCGCCCAGCTGCGCCGTCCCCCGGAGCCGGCCCCGCGGATCTATTTCGGCGGCTCCTCCGACCCCGCGATCACGTTGGCGGCCCGGCACGCCGACACCTATCTGACCTGGGGAGAACCGGCTCCGCTGGTCGCCGAGAAGATCGCCCGGGTCCGCGAGCGGGCCGAGGCCGAGGGCCGCACGCTGCGGTTCGGACTGCGGATCCACGTGCTCAGCCGGGACACCGCGGCCCAGGCCTGGCAGGCCGCCGACGCGCTGATCGCGGGCCTGGACGACACGGCGATCGCGGCCGGCCAACAGCGGCTGCGCGCCCTGGAGTCCGAGGGCCAGCGCCGGATGCTGGAACTCCACGGCGGCTCCCGGGACCGGCTGCTGGTGGCGCCCAACCTCTGGGCCGGCATCGGCCTGGTCCGCGGCGGCGCGGGGACCGCGCTGGTCGGCAGCCACGAGGAGGTCGCCGAACGCATCGACGAGTACCGCGCGGCCGGCGTCGACGAGTTCGTCCTCTCCGGTTACCCGCACCTGGAGGAGGCCTACACCTTCGCCGAGTGCGTCCGCCCGCTGCTCTGACACCCCGTCAATCAATCAACCACGCCGACGAACCGACCGGAGGAATGCGCTGATGACCGACGACCGACGTCGCCGGGCGCGACGTCCGCCCCGGTGGTGGTGGCTGCTCCTGCTGGACCGCTGGACGCCGGGGCTGATCGCCTTCGGCTGCTCCCTCTGGGGCATCTGCACGCCCTGGCCCTGGCCCGAGGCCCGGCAGCGGACGGGTCCGGCCGACCACCCGCCGCCCGGCCATCCCGAACGCCTCTGCGTCCACATCCCACCGACCGAGGTGGAGCGTGACCTCTGGTCCCGCCTCGGCCTGCCCACCTGACCTCTTGACTGTCCGTCAACTCAGCTCACCTGCATGAAAGGCCCTGCCATGCCCATCGAGTTCCTCGGTATCGCCGCCACCAACGACGGCTCGGAGACCAACCCCCGCAGCGGGGCCTCGTTCGACAAGGAGTACACGCTCAGGCTGGCCCGGGCCCATGAGGACCACGGCTGGGACCGGGTGCTGTTCGCCTACGGCTCCGGCTCGCCGGAACCGGGCACCTCCGCCGCGTACATCGCGGCCAACACCAGCCGGCTGCAGATCCTGCTGGCGCACCGGCCCAACGTCTCCTACCCGACGTTCGCGGCCAAGGAGTTCGCCACCCTGGACCGGATCAGCGACGGCCGGCTCACGGTCCACTTCATCACCGGCGGCAACGACCACGAGCAGCAGCGCGAGGGCGACTTCCTGACCAAGGACCAGCGCTACGCCCGCACCCGCGAGTACATCGAGATCGTCAAGCGGGCCTGGACCGAGCATGAGCCCTTCGACCACCAGGGCCAGTACTACCGCTTCAACGACTTCGCCGCCGACGTCTTCCCGGTGCAGCAGCCCCGCCCGGACGTCTCCTTCGGCGGCTCCTCGCCCGCCGCCTACGCCGCGGGCGGCGCCGTCGCGGACATCTACGCGCTGTGGGGCGAACCGCTGGAAGAGACCGCCAAGCAGATCGAGGCGGTGAAGGCGGCGGCCCGGGCGGCCGGACGCACCGACCCGCCCCGGATCCAGGTGGCCTTCCGGCCGATCATCGCCCCCACCGAGGAACTCGCCTGGGAGAAGGCCCACCGCACCGTCGCGGCCATCAAGTCCCGTCGTGAGTCCGGCGCCTGGAGCCGCAGGGCCGGTGTGGCCAACCCGCAGAACACCGGTTCGCAGCGGCTGATCGCCATCGCCGAGCAGGGCGAGCGCTACGACCGCGCCCTGTGGACCCCCACCGCCGCCGCGACCGGCGGCGCCGGCAACTCCAACGCCCTGGTCGGCACCCCCGAGACCGTCGCCGAGGCGCTGCTCGACTACTACGACCTCGGCGTCGACATCCTCTCCGCCCGCGGCTACGACCTGCTCGGCGACGCCATCGACTTCGGCCGCCACGTCATCCCGCTGGTCCGCGAGGGCGTCGCCCGCCGCGACGCCGAGCGCGCCCGCACCGCCGCGGAGACCGTCACCACCCCTGAGGGAGCGCTCCGTTGACCACCACCGTCCCGCAGTACGAGGTCCGCGCCACGGTCCTGGCGGATCCGCTGGTGCAGCCGCTGCTGACCGAGCTGGAGCACGAGTACACCACCCGCTACCCCTCGCTGGCCGGCACCAGCAGGGAGCTGTCCCGCTACCCGGCCGAGGAGTTCGAGCCGGACCACGGCGGCCTGCTGCTCCTGCTGCTGCAGGACGGCGAACCGGTCGCCGGCGGCGCCTACCGCCGCTACGACGAGCACACCGCCGAGCTGAAGCGCATCTGGACCCACAGCGCGCACCGCCGCCGCGGCCTGGCCCGCCGCGTCGTCCACGAGCTGGAGCAGGCCGCAGCCGCCGCCGGCTACCAGCAGGTCTACCTCACCACGGGCCCGCGCCAGCCGGAGGCCAAGGGCCTCTACCTGGTCACCGGCTACACCGCCCTGTTCGACCTGACCGCCGACCCGGAAACCCTCGGCGGCCCACTCCCCTTCGCCAAGCGCCTGACCGGCACCCACCCGCTCCGCTCGGAGGACTTCCCCCCGACCCCACGGGTGGACTTCGGGGCCGCCACACCCACCAGTCACTCCGGGCCGGGGGAGTGAAGGTGGCGACCGGATGCGTCATCGGCGAGAGCCTCCGCCCCGGAGCGGTCTTCGAACCGCCAGGGCTGAGGATCCGTCGGATCACCCGGCTGGACCTGTCGGACACGGTCGGTCCGCACCAGCCGCCGCTGTGGACGGTCGTCGACTTCGAGGTCGACGACCGGGAGGCCGACGGTGTCGCCGAGGCGCTGGCTGGCTGCCTCCGTGCGGAAGGCGGCTGGTACGCCGATCTGCGGGTCGGCGACCAGCGTGTGATCGTCTTCGCCGGCACGGTGTACCGCTACGCTCGCGGGGACACGGCCGTTCGCGCCCAGGCCCGCGCCCACGGCCGCTCGGTGGGCGTGCCCGAGCACCAACTCGACTGGCAGGACTGACGGACCGGAGGGAAGCACCGATGACCACGCTGCAGGAAGCCAGTGACCTGGGGCAGCAGGAGAGCGGGCTCGCGGTGGTGTCGACGCTGCGGGCGGATGCCACGGTGCAGGCCTCGGTCGTGAACGCCGGGCTGCTGCCGCATCCGGCCACCGGAGTCCCGGTCCTGGCCTTCGTCACCTACGGGCGGGTGAAGCTGGCCAACCTGCGGGCCCGGCCGCAGCTCACCGCGACCTTCCGGCACGGGTGGCAGTGGGCGACCGTCGAGGGCCGGGCCCAGCTGGCCGGCCCCGACGACCCCCAGCCCTGGCTGGACCCCGAGGGCCTGCGCCTGCTGCTGCGCGCGGTCTTCACGGCGGCGGGCGGGGTGCACGAGGACTGGGCCGAGTACGACCGGGTGATGGCCGAGCAGCGACGCACCGTGGTCCTGGTCGAGCCGTCCCGAGTCTACGGAAACGCCCCCACCGCCTGAGCGCGACCCGGGATCCGGCCCCGGGACCCGGGCGCCGGGCGCCGGCTTCCTGGTGCGGGCGGCGGAACGGGACTAGGGTGCGAACGTGATCGCCGAGGAGCAGTCCACCGCGCCATCGGACGGTGTTGCGGCATGTTGAGCCTGGATCTGCACCCGATCTACCGCAACAACCGCGACATCGAACTCGCCATGCGCCAGTTCCTCTTCACGGCCGCCCGCTCCGGCGAGCCCGCCGTCGAGATCATCCCCGGGAAGGGGACCGGCCAGCTGAAGCGGCGCGTGCTGGCGTTCCTCGACCAGAAGCACATCAAGAAGCTGTACCTGCGTCACGAGTCGCCGCCCGGCAACGAGGGGCGTGTGATCGTCCACTTCCGCGAAGCCGGGTAGTCGGCCAGGGTCAGGACGCCACCCGGGCCCGCTCGGCGTCCACAGTCGCGGCCACCTGGCCGCGTGCCGAGGTCAGCCACTTCTCCAGCTCCTCCGACGCGGTGTAGTCCGAGTCCAGCAGGAACAGGCCCCGCACCGGGACGGTCGCGCCCAGCTCCACCAGGACCGGCTTCAGCAGCAGGTCCGCGGCCAGCGAATGGCGCCAGTGCGCGCCGAGCAGCAACGGCACCGCCGTGGTGCCCGCGAGCGAGCCCGAGCCGAGCCGGTCCAGGAAGAGCTTCAGCAGACCGGTGTAGCTGGCCTTGTAGGTGGGGCTGGCGGCGATCAGCAGGTCGGCGCCCTCGACGGCGGCGATGGCCTCGGCCACCCGCTGGTCCTCGGGGTCGAACAGCGCGGCCCCCAGGTCGGCGAGGTCGATGCTGTGGTCGGCCTGAGCCCCCGTCAGCCGCTCGGCGACAAGGTGCGCCGCCTCGTAGGTACGGGATCGTGGTCTCGGGTTGCCGACGAGGACGACGACGCTCACGGCGCTCTCCTGACTGACTAACTGGCTCACTGACAAACGGACTGACTGGCTGGCTGACGGTGGGTGGCCGCGGGGCCTTGAGCCGCCCCCACCATCTTCGACGGGGAGTGTTAACCGAGTACTGCCGCAGTGTGTCGCGATTCCGGCTCAGGCCTGCCCGCGGGACCTCCGGTGCAGGTCGTGCACCTCCTCGTCGAGGCCGGGTACCGGTCCCCGCACGGGGAGCCCAGGTACGACATCCGTGATCGGGATCGCGCGGACGGCCGAGGGCGCGACGCCGAGCTCCTTGTACCAGGAAGCAGTCTGCTCGGCCGAGCTCACATAGACGATGCGGCCCAGCCCGACCCAGCCGTGGGCCGCCGAACACATCGGGCAGTGCTCGCCGGAGGTGTAGACGGTCGCCGCCGCCCGGGCCTCCGGGGTCAGCTCGGTGGCGGCCCAGCGGGCCAGCTCGAACTCGGGATGGCGGGTCGGATCGCCCAGGCTCACCTCCCGGTTGCGGTCCTCGGCGAGCACCGTCCCGTCCCCGCCCACCAGCACCGACCCGAACGGCCAGTCACCGGCCTCCAGAGCCTCGGCCGCCAGCTCCACGCACCGGCGCAGATGGCCCAGGTCGGCGTCGGACAGTGGGGCGTCCAAAGGGATCTCGTCCTGCGTCATGTCGTCTCTTCCCTGTTCCGTTCTCCACGCCGGGTGTCCCGGCCTCGGGTTTCTTCCACCGCTGGAACAAACATTGTCCGGACTCTCAGCCCCTGGCTATGGTCGTTTCACGAGATCGATGCGGCGCGACGCAGCAGCCCGCAGCATCGCGGCCGCCCGCGCCCGGGCCTGACGCCCCGTCCGCGTTCCATCCCGCCGTCCGACGTTTCCACGGCGTTCGCAGTGCCCAGTGTCGCGTTCCCTCCCTCCTCTCGTGATGCCGCCGCGCGGTTCTGAAATGGAGACATCATGACCAGCACCCTGACCACCGAGGCCGGTCCGGTCTCGCCGGCGCAGTACAAGGAGGTGTTCCGGCGACACCCGGCAGGCGTCGTGGTGATCACCGCCGACGCCGGCCGCGGTCCCGCCGGGTTCACCGCGACCTCGCTGACCTCGCTGTCGCTGGAGCCCGCGCTGGTGTCCTTCGGCATCTCCTCGACCGCGTCCAGCTGGCCGCACGTCAAGGACGCCGACACCGCCGTGGTGAACTTCCTCGGCGCCGAACAGGAGCCGCTGGCCCGGCGGTTCGCCACCAGCGGGATCGACCGCTTCGCCGAGCCGACCCGCTGGAGCCGCCTGCCCGGCGGCGAACCGGTGCTGGACGAAGCGCCCGGGTGGCTGCAGGTGCGGATCGAGGACCTGGTGACGGCGGGCGACCACCGCATCGTGATCGCCCGGGTCGAGGCCTCCTGGCTGTCCGGGGCCGAGCCGCACCGACCGCTGGTCCACCACAACGGCCGCTACCACTCGTTCGACCACAGCCTCGACCACTCCCTCGACCACACCCCGCACCCGGACCTTCTCCTTGGAGCCGACCCCGCATGAGCCGCCCCGAGCAGCGCAGTCTGCACTTCAACCTGTTCATCCACGACACCGGCCACCACGAGGCCTCCTGGCGGCTGCCCGAGTCCGAGCCGCTGGCCCACATCGACGTCGCCTACCACCAGCGGCTGGCCCGGATCGCGGAGGACGCCAAGTTCGACTCGCTGTTCCTGGCGGACAGCCCCGCGCTGTGGGGCGACCCGGGCCGGCGCCCGAGCGGGCGCCTGGAACCGACCGTGCTGCTGACCGCTCTGGCCGTGTCCACCAGCCGGATCGGGCTCATCGCCACCGCGTCCACCAGCTACAACGAGCCCTACAACCTGGCCCGCCGGTTCGCCTCGCTGGACCACGTCTCCGGCGGCCGGGCCGGATGGAACATCGTCACCACCGCCGGCGACGCCGCGGCCCGCAACTTCGGCCTGGAGGGCCAGCCGACCCACGCCGAGCGCTACGACCGGGCGGCGGAGTTCATCGAGGTGTCCACCAAGCTCTGGGACAGCTGGGAGGACGACGCGGTGGTGGCCGACAAGGACCGCGGGGTGCACGCCGAGGCGGACCGGGTGCACCGGTTCGGCCACGTCGGCAGGCACTTCCGGGTGGACGGTCCGCTGAACGTGCCGCGCTCGCCGCAGGCCCATCCGCTGCTGGTGCAGGCCGGCTCCAGCGAGGACGGCAAGGACTTCGCGGCCCGCTACGCCGAGGCGGTCTTCACGGCCCAGCCGACCCTGGAGGAGGGCCAGGCCTTCTACGCCGACGTCAAGCGACGGGCCGTGGCCGCCGGTCGCGACCCTGAGGGCGTGAAGATCCTGCCCGGCATCGTCCCGGTGATCGGCGACACCGAGGCCGAGGCCCGGGAGCTGGACGCGGAGCTGGACCGGCTGATCCAGCCGGAGTACGCCAAACTCCAGCTGGCGACCCTGCTGGGGCTGGACCCCGACCGGTTCGCCCTGGACGAGGAGCTGCCGTCGGACCTTCCCGAGGAGGACGAGATCGAGGGCTCCAAGAGCCGCTACACGCTGATCGTCCAACTGGCCCGGCGGGAGCGGCTGACGGTCCGGCAGCTGATCGGCCGCCTCGGCGGGGGCCGCGGACACCGCACCTTCACCGGCACGCCGGTGCAGGTCGCCGACACCATCCAGCACTGGTTCGAGCACGGGGCGGCCGACGGCTTCAACATCATGCCGGCCGTGCTCCCCTCCGGGCTGGAGGTGTTCGTGCAGCGGGTGGTGCCGATCCTGCAGGAGCGCGGCCTGTTCCGCACCGAGTACACCGGCCGCACCCTGCGCGAGCACTACGGCCTGCCCCGTCCCGCCAACCGCTTCGCCTCGACCCTGGTGGGCGCCTGACGACTTGTCGGTTCCCGGCGGCGCTGCGCCGCAGGTCCTGACGGCGACGCAGCATACGATCGGCCCATGACCGACACCTCCCCGCTGGTGGCCCTCCTCGGCCTGGAACCCCACGTCGAGGGCGGCTGGTTCCGCGAGACCTGGAAGACCTCCGGCGAGACCGTGCCGGAGGGTTACCCGGGCCCGCGAGCCTTCGCCACCGGCATCTACTTCCTGCTGCACCCGGGCGAGGCCTCGCGCTGGCACCGGGTGCGCTCGGACGAGCTGTGGCTCTGGCACCGAGGCGGCCCGCTCCGCCTGCGGCTGGGCGGCACCGGCGAGGCCCCGGACGAGACCGCCGCGACGGAGGGCGTACTCGGCCCGCAGGTGGAGCAGGGCGAGCGCCCGCAACTCCTGGTACCCGCCGGCACCTGGCAGTCCGCCGAGCCCGCAGCCGACCAGGCAGTTCTGGTCAGCTGCATCGTCGCCCCCGGCTTCGACTACGCCGACTTCACCCTGGAAGAACCAGCCGACGGGACCTGAGGACTCCTAGACCATGGGCAACCTGCCAGTGCCGGATTCCCAGTGCTACTCACGTTCTGTGGTGAACCGCCGCCAGACGGGTGCTGCGAAGAGGTCCGGGGTGGGGTTGTCATCGGGTTCCACACCGAGGAAGCGCCAGAAGTCGCGGACCGCGTAGGCATCCAGTCGCCCGCACCGGTCGCCTGCGCGTACCGGGGAGTTTCTCGGGTCGTTGTCAGACCAGTAGAAATCCTCGAACGAGTCGTCGTCGATGCTGACACTGGTGAGGTAGCCCCGGGCGTGCTCCAGGTTCAGTCCGAGGTCCGGGAACTGGGCCACGAGCAGGTCCGGGCGTCCGGTGCGCGGGCGATCGTGGAAGAAGCCATGCCCGGCTTCGGTCCATTGGACGAAGTGGTCCACTTCTCTGCCGTGGTGGAAGAGCTCGTAACCCCACAGGTCGCCGTCGTAGACGAAGGTCAGCAGTCCGGGGCAGGCGTAGGTCCGCGAGACATGGAGCTGGGCGCGGCGACGCAGATCCCAGCCGCGCGTCCATTCCAACACGGTCCAACCGTTGTCGTGCTGGTGGAGCGTGTAGCAGTCCTTCACCGAGGAGTCAGCGCCGGCGAGTCGGTACTGCTGGCTCTGCCAGAACTCGTCCAGTGCGTCGTACACCTGTTGGTGATCGACGTCGTAGAACAGGTTGCACCGCAGGAAACCGCCCATGCATCACTCCGTGCGGGGGAACTCGGCGAGGGGAACGGGAACGCGCCCGTAGTGTCTCAGGCTGTCGATCGCCCCCATATACCGGCCGGGTGATTCGCCAGGACGTACCGCCGCCCACCAACGTATTCGGATCAGTGCACGGGGAACTGCTAGCGTCCGGAACGCCCTGCTTGCTCCACCCCGGGCTGAAAGCCCGCCAGATCGGGAGTCCCTGCTCATGAATGTCGACGGCGAGCGCCGGCCCGCAGAGCGGCCGTTCCGGTTGATCGTCTCGGGTGGCGGCACCGGCGGGCACACCTACCCGGCGCTGACCACGGTGCGGGCGATGAGGAACAGGCTGGCTGCCGAGGGCCGGTCACTGGACGTCCTGTGGGTGGGCACGGCCAGCAGCCTGGAAGAGCGGGTCGCCATGGGTGAGGGCATCGCTTTCGCACCGGTCGCGACGGGGAAGGTTCGCCGCTCCAGCAACCCGCTCAAGATGGTGTCGGCGGCGAACATGCGGGACATGGGACGGGTGCCCCTGGGCGTCGCGCAGGCCCGGACGATCGTGGCGCGGTTCGGGCCGGACGTGGTGCTGACCACCGGCGGCTACGCCTGCGTCCCGGTAGGCCTGGCCGCGAAGATGTGCCGCCGTCCCCTGGTGGTCCACGAGCAGACCGTCCGGTTGGGGCTGGCGAACCGGTCTCTGGCCAGGACCGCCACGCGCGTCGCGGTCTCCTCGGCCTCCACCCTGCCGCTGCTGCCTCAACCGGTGCGCGAGACTGCGGTGGTGACGGGTAACCCGGTACGCCCCGAGGTACTGACCGGCCAGGCGGACAAGGCCGTCGAAGCCTTGGGGCTGCACTCCTTCGACCGCCGCCTGCCTACCGTCTACGTCACCGGCGGCGCCCAGGGTTCCGCCCAGATCAACGGGCTGGTACGCGACCTCCTGCCCTGGTTGCTGTCGCGGGCCAACGTCGTCCACCAGTGCGGCCCCGACAACCTCACCGAACTGCAGTCCACCCTCGCGCCGCTGCCGGCGGATCTCCGCGCGCGCTACCTGCTGACCGGCTACGTCGGCCCGGAGCTGCCGGACGTCCTGGCGCTGGCTGGCGTGGTGATCTCGCGCAGCGGGGCGGGCACGATCGCGGAACTCACAGCGCTGGGCAAAGCGTCGATCCTGGTGCCGCTGGCCAGCTCGGCCGGTGGCGAGCAGACCCACAATGCCCGCCACCTGCACGACGCCGGCGCGGCCGCCGCCCTGCTGGGGGAGGCGACCGCGCCAGCGCTGCGCGGACTGCTTGAGCCGCTGCTCGATGATCCTGAGCAGCGGGTCGCGATGGCAGAGCGGGCCCGGTCGCTGGGACGTCCGGACGCCGCCGAGCAGTTGGTCGACCTCCTGCTGACCGTCGCCGGAGAGCACTGAGTATTCCGGTACGGGTCAGGGGCGGGGGGACAGCTTTCTGGTCCAGTCGCGGCGGTCACCGAGCAGGTGGCTGTCGCGCCGGTAGTGGGTGACTGCCCGGTCGTGGTCCTGGGGGCGCGGGCTGATGAGGTCCAGGCGCGGCAGGGTGTCGGTGATCAGGAGCCGGCCGTGCTCCATGGCGCGGTTCCATACGTCGCGGACCTCGTCCACCTCGGGCCAGATCGAGAAGTGGGCCTCGCCGAGGATCGGACCGGAGTCGATTCCGGTGTCGATGGCGTGGATGGTGATGCCATGCCGGTGCTCGCCGTTGAGTAACGCCCAGTTGACGGGGTTCGCTCCCCGGTAATCGGGGAGCGGGCCGGGGTGGCAGTTGACGATCTGACGGGTGGCATTGATCAGTTCGGGGCCGATGATCCTGTCGTAGAGGACGCTGACGACAAGGTCGCAGTGACCCGGCTCCAGGTCCCGCCAGTCGCCGGAGCGCACGACCCGGGTCCCGGGCCAGTGGTCGGCGACGTAGTCCGACAGACGGATGTCCCACATCGGCTCGTCGGAGTTGGGCACCACGGTGTCCAGGACGGTATCGGGCAGAGCCCTGACGACCTCGCAGGCGTGGACCGCCAGCGACCCCTTGCCGAGCACGGCGGCCCGCCTCACCGCGGCCGTCCCACCGGGAGAGCCCGAGCAAGGGCGGTGGCGACGTACTGGATCTCGTCCGCGCCCAGGTGCTGGTGGAAGGGCAAGGTCAGGATCTGCCGGCCCACGCGTTCGGTGACCGGAAGCTCGCGCCGCCAGGGGGCGAACGCGGCTTGCAGGTGGTTGGGCGGGTAATGGACGCCGACTCCGATCCCCTGGTCGTGGAGTCGGCGGAAGACGGCGTCGCGGTCAGGCACGAGAACCGCGCACAGGTGCGGCACCGAGCGGTCCACGTCGACGTCCACCAGCGCCGCCCCGGGCACTTCCTGAAGAGCCTCCTGGTAGGTGCGCCACAGCTGTTGGCGCGCTGCGGCAGTCTCGGAGAAGCGGTCGAGCTGGGCCAGGCCGATGGCCGCGTTGATCGAGGACATCTGGTAGCGCAGGCCGAAGCCGTCCACCCGGTAGGTCGTAGCTGTTCTGCGTTCGGCCTGGGACTGAGTGACGCCCAGCATTCGGAAGCCTCGGGCCTGTTGGGCCTCCTCCGGGCTGCGTGGGATGACCATGCCACCCTGACCGCACGTCAGATTCTTGATCGGTCCGAAGCTGAAGCAGGTCAGCGCCCCGGTCGCGCCGACCGCCTGGGTGCCGGCCATGGACCCGAAGGCCTGGGCGGCATCCTCAACCACGGTGATGCCGCGCTCCTCCAGGTCCGGCCGGACAGTGGACAAGTCGACGGCCCGGCCGCCGTACAGAACGGGCAGCACCGCCTTGGTGGCCGGGTTTAGGGCGTCCAGGACACTGCCCGGTTCCAGGCAGACGGTGGTCGGATCGATGTCGGCAAAGCGAGGAGTGGCACCACAGGCCAGGACGGCCTGGACGGTGGCGCAGAATGTGAGGGACGGCAGGATCACCTCGTCGCCGGGGCCGACCCCGGCGACGAGGAGGGCAGTGTGCAGGGCGGCAGTGCCGGAGCTGACGGCCACCGCCTCGGGCACGCCGAGGAACCGGGCGATCCGGTCCTCGAATTCCTCGGTGACCTCGGTGTGCCCGTACTGACCGCCGGCCAGGACGCGGGCAACCGCGTCGGCTTCGGTCCCGTACAGGAAGGGGCTGGAATTGCGGCTGCTGCCGCGCATGGTGATGGTGTTGGACATCTCGGCCTCCTGCGCAGAGCGGCGGATCAGACGGGGTGGTGCATGGGCCGCGCATCGCCGGCCCGCACATGGGGCGCCCAGCGGTCGGGGTTCCGGCGATACCAATCGACCGTGGCGGCCAGGCCCCCGGTCAGGTCCCAGGTGGGCCGGTAGCCGAGCTGGTTGGCGATCTTCGACCAGTCCATGGCGTATCGAAGGTCGTTGCAGGTCCGGTCGGGGATGTGCTGGACGCGATCCCAGCCGGCGCCGAACAGTTCCAGCAGCATGCCGGTCAGCTGAGCGCTGGTCAGGTCGGTGCCGCCGCCGATGTTGTAGACCTCGCCAGGAGTCCCCCCGCGTAACACCAGGTCGATGCCCTGGCAGTTGTCCTCCACGTGGAGCCAGTTGCGCACGTGTTCTCCGCGGCCGTGCAGGGTGACGGGTTCGCCCTTGAGGAGGCGTGTCACGAACAGCGGGATGATCTTCTCGGGGTGTTGGGCGGGCCCGTAGTTGTTGGAGGAGCGGGTCACGCACACCGGCACCCCGTAGGTGCAGTGGTAGGACAGGGCGACCATGTCGGAGGCCGCTTTGGAGGCGGCGTAGGGGACGGTGGGCCGCAGCGGCGCGGACTCGTCCGCACAGCCGAAGGCCAGAGGTCCGTAGACCTCGTCGGTGGACACGTGGACGAACCGGCCGGTGCCGAATCGGCGGACCGCGTCCAGCAGGGTGTAGGTGCCGAGCACGTTCGTTCGCAGGAACGCGCCCGCCTCGAAGAAGGAGCGGTCGACGTGGGACTCGGCGGCGAAGTGAACCACCGCGGTGTGCTGCTGCACGAGTTCGTCGACCAGGTGGGCGTTCAGAATGCTGCCCTGGACGAACTCCAGCTTCGGGTCGGTCAGGGCTTCGCCGAGGTTTTCGCGGTGTCCGGCGTAGGTGAGCGCGTCCAGGACGGTGATCTGGTCGACGTCATCGGCTGCCAGGAGTCGGCGGACGAAGTGGGAGCCGATGAAGCCGGCTCCACCGGTCACCAGGATCCGGGCGGTCACAGTGGGAGTTGGGGTGAGGTCGGTTGGGGCGGGGTTCCGCAGTGCGGTCACGGGCGGCCTCCAAGAGGACGGCGCACCTGAAGGGCGCGCAGGTTCCTTAGGGAACTTTCCCGCTAGTTCCCTAAGGAAGTCAACACCCCGGTGCCGCCGGCCCAACCACTCACGTCACGCTGGAAACTCCCACTCCATCAGATAACGGGAGGCATCCAGCGTCATCTCGTTAACCTCCACCGGGACGCCGTCGCGCGCGAACGCGAACCGCACGATCAGCACCACCGGGCTGCCCGCCCCCAGTTGCAGAGCCTCCGCCTCCTCCGGCAGCGGCATCCGCGCCCGGACCTGCTCACGGAACGCGACCGGCGCCCAGCCCAGCTCCGCCAGCCGCGCATAGGTGCCGCCGGGCCCGCTGTCCGGCCGGGTGATAGCCGAGCCGGCCACCAAGCCCGCTGGCAGATAGGAGGTCGCAAGCATCACGGGCACGCCCTCCACCAGGTAGCGCCGGTCTCGCACCCACACCGCGGCCCCTTCCTCCAGGCCCAGCGATTCGGCGATGCGGGCGGGGCAGGGCTGCTCGGCAACGGTCGCACGATCTACGGTCATGGGCCGCTGGTCCAGGTCCGCCTGCCAGATCGAGCGCCCGCTACCCCATTGCTCTGCCGCCAAGCGCTTGCCGGCCTGCCGCAGGATCGGCCGGAAGGACCGCACTCGCGTCCCCGAACCGCGGCGCGCTTCCGTCAGCCCCTCCGCCGCGAGTACCGCCAGTGCACGTCGCGCCGTTTCGGCGGCGACGCCGTACTGCTCCACCAAGGCGTTCTCACTCGGCACGACCGCCCCGGGCGGCAGATCCCCGTCGAGGATGCGGCGGCGCAGGTCATCGGCGATCTGGCGGTACGGCGGGGTCGGCACGGCTCCTCCAAAGGATCAGTTCCTTAGGGAAGCACCGTAGAGCACTCTGAGCTCCGGGGCACCGTGGGTGGCACCATCGGTAAGGTCGCTCAAAGGGATTGGTGAACCCCGGACCACGGCCACGTCGCTGAGGAAGACCGGGTGCTTCCCATGGCGGGCCAAGGGACCCCCGCGGACGCGGCACAGGGCCCACGCCGGAACGACTGGTAGGACGCCCCAAGCGTTGGGCCCATCACGGGAGATGACAGCCGGACACCGCCTCACCGCGGGATGGGGCTCAGCTCCAGCCGTAGCGTTCCTTGAGGCGGTTGGTGACCAGGTTGAAGCGGCCGCGGTCCAGGGCGCAGGCCTCGCGGCGCATGCCCTGTTCGTGCAGGCGGAGCACCCGGTCGATGGAGATCCAGGAGTCGCGGCCCTCGCGGTCCCAGGGGCCCTCGCCGATGGCCACCCAGTCGGCGTCGCGGTCGTGCTGCTTGCTGGAGAGCTGGACGGCGAGCAGCGTGCCGTGCTCCTCGCGGGCGACCACGAGCACCGGGCGGTCCTTGCCGCGGCCGTCGTTCTCCTCGAACGGGACCCAGGTCCAGACGATCTCGCCGGGGTCGGGGTCGCCGTCATGGGCCGGCGCGTACTCGGTGCGGACCGGGCCGACGCGGTGGGCGTCGGCCTCGGTGGTGGCGCTGGGTCCGCTGCGGCCCGGGAACTCGTACTCGGCGCTGTCGGAGGGAGTTGAGAAGGTCGTCATGGCAGAGACGCTAGGGCCAGCGGTGATCGACATCCGCACCGGGGTGGGTGCCGGCGCGCCGTTGATTCAAGAGTCGTATACAACGTTGGTCCGACGGCGGTAGGCCGAGCGGGCCCGGTCGATGTGACGGGCCACCAGTGAGCGGGCCAGCTCCTCGTCCCCGAGTTCCAGCGCGCGGACGATCTCGGCGTGCTCGCTCCAGGAGTCGGCGGCGCGGCGCGGGAGTTGGACCGAGTAGACCCAGGCGATCTTCTGGCTGAGCTGGGTCACCAGCTGGGTGAGCGTCCGGCTGCCGGAGGCCTCGGCGATCACCTCGTGGAAGCGGCTGTTGAGCCGGGCCACCTCGGCCAGCCGGTCGCCCGCCACCGCGTCCTGCCCCAGCGCCACCAGCTCCTTGAGGCGTCCCAGCTGTTCCGGGGTGCGCCGCAGCGCGGCCCGCGCCGCGCCCAACGGCTCCAGCAGCGCGCGGACCTCCAGCAGGTCCTCGGCCTCGCCGTCGTCCAGCTCGACCACGGCGATGCCCGCGTAGGGGCGCGAGTGCAGGAAGCCCTCGGCCTCCAGGGTGCGCAGCGCCTCGCGCACCGGCACCCGGGACACCCCGTACCGCGCCGCCATGGCCTCCTCGGTGAGCCGCTGGCCGGGCCGGTGCACGCCGTTGATCACGTCATCGCGGATCGCCCGGCTCACCGCCTGGGCGGACATCCGCCCGCGCGGTTCCGGTTGCGGGGACCCCTGCTCGGACATGGCTCACCTCGATTGAATACAATCGTCGCACCGATCGTGGAAGGATGGATGTGGCGAACGTACTACAGCAGGGCCACGGCCCTGGAACGCACCGGCGTCCGCACCCCTCCGGCGAGCGGCTCGGTGCCCGGTGAGCGCGCTGCGCTCCACCGTGAGCGGCACCCTGGCCCGCTTCGGGGTGGACCCCTATGTCCTGGCCATCCTGGCCACCGTCGGCACCGCCGCGCTGATCCCGGCCCGCGGCCAGGCGGCGCGCGGCCTCGGCGACCTGACCACCGCCGCCATCGCGCTGTTGTTCTTCCTCTACGGCGCCAGGCTCTCGCCCCGCGCCGCGCTGGACGGCGCCCGGCACTGGCGGCTGCACCTCACCATCCTGGCCGCCAGTTTCATCGTGTTCCCCGCACTGGGACTGGCCGCCCAGGCGCTGACCACCCCGCTGCTGGGACCGGAGCTCGCCAAGGGCGTGCTGTTCCTGTGCCTGCTGCCGTCCACCGTGCAGTCGTCCATCGCCTTCACCTCCATCGCCCGGGGCAACATCGCCGGCGCGGTCTGCGCGGCTTCCTTCTCCAGCCTGCTGGGGATCGTGGTCACCCCACTGCTGGCCTCCGCGCTGCTCGGCGGTGGCGGGACGGTCAGGATCGACGGCGGCTCGGTGCTCAGCCTGCTGCTGCAACTGCTGCTGCCCTTCCTGCTGGGCCAGGCGAGCCGGCGCTGGACCATCGGCTGGCTGACCGCCCACAAGCCGGCGATGACCGTGGTCGACCGGGGCTCCATCCTGCTGGTGGTCTACGCGGCCTTCAGCGAGGGCATGGTCGCCGGGGTCTGGCACTCCCTGTCGTTCGCCCGGCTGCTGGTCCTGATCGCGGTGTGCGCGGCGGTGCTGGCGGTCGCGCTGCTGCTCACCGCCGCGGCCGGACGCAGGCTCGGCTTCGACCGGGCCGACCGGATCACCATCGTCTTCTGCGGCTCCAAGAAGAGCCTGGCCAGTGGTCTGCCGATGGCGGCGGTGCTGTTCGCGGGCCACGACGTCAGCGTGATGGTGCTGCCGCTGATGCTGTTCCACCAGATCCAGCTGATGGTCTGCACGGTGCTGGCACGCCGGTGGAGCAGGTCCGGGGCGGACGGGGACCGGCAGCCCGAAGCCGCACTGCCCGCGCCCCGGCCGCAACCGGTCCGAACCGCCCGCGCCGACCGACTCGACCTCGAACGAGGCGGCATGGCCGAGGATCTGCCGGGCAGGCGGTAGTCGTGGTGCTCAGCAATGCCACCTGTCTCGGCCCTCCGCGGCTCACCTCTCCCTGACGCGGAGGGCCGACCGGCACCGTGCGGTCGGCACCCTGCGCTCGGCACCTTGCGGTCGGCACCCTGTGGCCCGGAAGCTCACCTGCGGTAGTGGCCCGCGGTCGGGAACACCTTTCCGGTGTCGTCGGCCTCGGCGGCGTGGGTGAGGTAGGCCAGTCCCTGCACCAGCGTCCGGCGCGGAGCGGGCTTCAACTGCTCGGCCCAGGCCGGCTCCCGGTTCTCGCCGCGCAGGCGGCAGCAGCAGGCCAGGGCGTAGGCGAGATCGCTCTGGGAGAGGTAGCCGTGGGTCATGATCCAGCCGGGTTCCGGACGGTCCGCTGCGGGACCCCGGTGGTGCGAGGTGAGCGCGGCATTGGCGGTGAAGACGCCCATGCCCAGGTAGACCGTGGCCAGGTCGGTGAGCTGCTCGTGGTCCTTGCGGGCGGTGGTGATGCGGTCCTCGCCGAGCAGTCGGACATGGCCGAGCTCATGGGCGATGGTGGCCGCGAGCACGGCCGGTGCGGCGGCGTCCATGCGGTCCAGGCTGATGACCGAGAAGTCCCAGGCCCTCAGGTACAGGCCGACCGCGAAACGCCGCGCCTCACCGCTGCTGAGCTCCTCGGTGTCCGGGCCGTCGAAGAGCCTCATCCAGATGAACAGCGGATCCACCTGCATCACCTTGCAGACCCGCGTGAGCAGCGCCCTGATCTCGCGCCGTTCGCCGCAGAAGGGCACCGGGAAGAAGTCCGGGGTCGGCAGCGCGACCGGGCGCCGGACCGTGTCCAGACCGAACTGCTTGACCAGCCACAGCATCGACGACTCGATCCAGACCTGGCGCTCGCGGGACACCGGGCAGGCCGGCGGGGCGGGGGCCACCGGGCGCCGGCGCGGGGCGGCCGGCGCGGCGGCGGAGGCCGTGCGGGGCCCGCGCCGTTCGCTGTCGTGCATCGCCGCGTACCCGAGGCAGGCAGCGAGCGGCACCATCAGGCCCAGGAACGCCAGCAGGTAGATCATCGGAAGCCCCCCAACTCCCACGCGTCCGGCCGGAACCCACCCCCGCCGCACGCACCCGTCCCACGGGGAGAGTCTGCCCCCGGCACCCGCGAGTCAGGGCCGGAACCCGGCATCCGCGATCGTGATCAGGCCGCTCCGGCGCCCCGGCGTTGGTGAGCGCCCCGGGACGGGGGGACAATGGAGATCCCAGCCGGGAGGTCACCGTGCCCTTCCACACCGAACGCGGCGCCCCGCACAGCCACTACGGGCAGACGTGGATGCTGCTCGCCCTGCTCGGGGTCGCCATGATCATCGTCTTCACCCTGGTGGGCCGCTAGACGGTCCGTCCCGCACGCGCGACGGTCACCTTGAGGTGTTTCATGATCGGCTGGTCGCTCTGGGTGCTGCGGTCCACCAGTGCGCACAGCACGTTCATCTCGGGCATGTAGCCGGCCGCGCAGCCGCGGGGGATGTCGTAGGGGACGGCGAGGTAGCCGCGCAGCGAGCGGGTGCTGCCGTCGCGGGCGGTGCTGGTGACGTCGACCGGGTCGAACTCGGCGATGTCGCGCTCGCGCATGTCGTCGGGGTTCATGAAGACCAGCGTGCGCAGGTTCTTGACGCCGCGGTAGCGGTCGTTGTCGGAGTAGATCGTGGTGTTCCACTGGTCGTGGGAGCGCATGGTGCCCAGGGCCAGGGTGCCGGGCGCCGGCACCACGTCCGGCAGCGGCGCGGCGGAGAACTCGGCGCGGCCGGAGGGGGTGAGGAAGACCAGTTCGCGGGCCGGCTGCTTGATCCTGAACCCGAGCGGCAGCCGCACCCGGCGGTTGAAGTCCTCGAAGCCGTCCAGGACCCGGGCCATGGTGTCCCTGACCCGGTCGTAGTCCTCGACGTACCACTGCCAGGGGGTCGCGCTTTCGGGGAGGGCGGCCTGGGCGATGCCGGCGATGATGGCGGGTTCGGAGAGCAGGTGCGGGGAGGCGGGGCGCTTCATGCCGACGGAGAGGTGGACCATGCTCATCGAGTCCTCGACGGAGGTGCCCTGGACGCCCTGGCGCTGGTGGTCCTTCTCGGTGCGTCCGATGCAGGGCAGGATCAACGCCTGGCGTCCGTGCACCACATGACTGCGGTTCAGCTTGGTGCTCACCTGCACGGTGAGCTCGCAGCCGCGCAGTCCGGCGTAGGTGTACGGGGTGTCCGGGGCGGCCAGCGCGAAGTTGCCGCCCATGCCGACGAAGACCTTCAACTCGCCCCGGTGCATCGCCTCGATGGTGGCGACGGTGTCCATCCCGTGCTCGCGCGGCGGCTCGATCCCGCACACCTCGGCCAGGCGGTCCAGGAACTCCGGCTTGGGGCGGTGGTCGATGCCGCAGGTGCGGTTGCCCTGGACGTTGCTGTGGCCGCGCACCGGTGAGGGGCCGGCGCCCTCCCGTCCCAGGTTCCCGCGCAGTAGCAGGACGTTGACGATCTCGCGGACCGTGTCCACGCCGTGCTCGTGCTGGGTCACCCCCAGGCACCAGCTGAAGATGGACCGGTCGGCCTCGCGGTAGACCCGCGCCGCGGCGAGGATGTCGGCCCGGCGAAGACCGGACTGGAGCTCGATCTCCTCCCACGGGGTGGCCTGGCACAGGGCGCGGTACTCCGCGAAGCCGGTGGTGTGGCGGTCGATGAACTCCTGGTCCAGCGCCTTGGGGTCCTCCGCGGCCTGGTCGAGGACCGCCTTGGCCATGCCGCGCAGCAGTGCCATGTCGCCGCCGATGCGCGGCTGCAGGTTCAGGGTGCTGGTGCGGGTCGACTTGAACAGGGCCATGTCCACGAACTCGTGCGGCACGATGGTGCGCGTGGCAGCCGCCTCCACCAGCGGGTTGACGTGCACGATCTGCGCGCCGCGACGGTAGGCGTCGGCCAGCGCGGTGAGCATCCTGGGGGCGTTGGAGGCGGCGTTGACGCCCAGGATGAACAGGGCGTCGGTGGCCTCCCAGTCCTTGAGGTCGGCCGTGCCCTTTCCGGTGCCCAGTGCGGCCTGCAGGGCGCGTCCGCTGGCCTCGTGGCACATGTTGGAGCAGTCCGGCAGGTTGTTGGTGCCGAGTTCGCGGGCCAGCAGCTGGTAGAGGAAGGTGGCCTCGTTGCCGAGCCGCCCGGAAGTGTAGAAGGCGGCCTGGTTCGGGTCTTCGAGTTCGCGCAGGGTGCGGCCGACCAGCTCGAAGGCGTCCTGCCAGCTGATGGGGGTGTAGTGGTCGGTGGCGGCGTCGTACACCATCGGCCCGGTGAGCCGGCCCTGGTCCTCCAGGGCGAAGTCGCTCCAGCCCTCCAGTTCGGTGACGGTGTGGGCGGCGAAGAACTCGGGACCGACCCGCTTGCCGGTCATCTCCCAGGTGACGTGCTTGATGCCGTTCTCGCAGATGTCCAGGTGCGGGCCCTTGGTGTCGTCCGGCCAGGCGCACCCGGGGCAGTCGAAGCCGCCGTTCTCGTGGTTCATCCGCATGATCGCCCGCGGCCCCTCCACCAGGCTGCGCTCGCTCACCAGGAACCGGGTCACGCTCCTGGCGGCGCCCCACCCGGCGGCGGGATGGTGGTAGGGCTTGAACTGCGGAGGCTCCTCGGGAGCGGCTCCCACCGAGGGTTCCAGCGGGTCATCAGAGGCGTTCACGACACTTCCGCCGTTCGCTCGTGGATCGACAGTCGGCTCGCGCCCCACACTATTGCGCGGCGGGTCACGACGCAGGACGGGCCGTGCGGGTCCGGCGTTGCGGGGCTATGGCTATGGCGTTTGAATTGTTGGCGTCCGTCCGTTGCGCTCTGTCGCCGAACCTCCGCATGCGTGTGCCGACCGGCTTCCGGAAGGTGACCGGAGGGTGCGCCTCGGTGCCTTCTCGAGGAGGAGACATGGCCCACCACAAGTCGAACAAGGCAGTCGAGGGGAACCCCGACACCGGACACGGAGGTGGCCTGACCCGGCGCCCCGACGAGGAGGAACTGGACGAGCGGACGGAGGCGGACCGGGAACTGGTCGGCCTGGCTCCGGGGGACTCCGGCTCCGAGGTGGATCCCGCGGAACAGCACGCGGACGAGGAGGCCGAGGTCGACCGCCAGGTCGCGCACGGTGACATCGCCACCGACGCCGGGCTCCCCCGCAGCGAACGCGACCCGTTCCCCCCGACCGGCTACGAGGACTGAGGCGCACGGCAGAGGAGATTCCCATGGCGAAGGAAGCCGGTATGAGGGGAGCGGGTGTGGACGGAGAAGCCGAACCGATCAGCGACACCGCTCGTCGGGCGCTGGAGCGGGACCTGGCGGAGCTGCGTGCCGAACGTCAGAAGGTCGCCGCCACCCTGGGGGACGCGGACGAAGCCGGCGACTCGGCCGACCAGGCCGACGAGTTGCAGCGCGCCGACGATCTGACCGCCCTGGACGACCGCATCGCCGAACTCGAGACCCGGCTCCGCCAGTCCGCTCTGGCCGGGCCGCCCCGTACGGACGTGGTGGGCGTCGGAAGCACGGCCACCGTGCGTTTCGGTGACGACTCGACACAGGCGATCCAGATCGGCGAGGTCGCCGAGGAGTTGGACGAGACCCTGGTCACCGCCGACAGCCCGCTCGGCCGCGCGCTGCTCGGGCACCGCGTCGGCGAGACGGTGGCGTACGCGACGCCCCGGGGGCAGGACACCGCGACGGTGCTGACCATCGGGGGCTGAGCGACCGGCGCGCCGCGCGGACGGTTCCGATCGGACCCGCGGGGCCCCGCTCAGGTCGGCGGGCGGAAGCGGTCGGTGGCGGCGAGCACGGCTGCGGTGGTGTCCGTGGACAGTCCGTGTCCCTCCGCGTCGATGAGGACGAGTTCGGCGTCCGGCCAGGCCTGGGCCAGGTGCCAGGCGACGTCCGGGGGGCCGCTGATGTCCAGACGTCCGTGGACCATCACGCCGGGGATGCCGGCCAGCTTCCCGGCGTCGCGCAGCAGCGCGCCGTCCTCCAGGAAGGCGGCGTGCCGCCAGTAGTGGGTGACCAGGCGGGCGAAGCGCATGCGGAAGCGCGGGTCCTGGTAGCGGGGGTCGGGCCGGTGGCCCGGGTGGGTGGACACGTGCACGTCCTCCCAGCGGCACCACTCCCGGGCCGCCCGCTCGCGCACCGCCGGGTCGGGGGAGGCGAGCATCCGGGCGTAGGCCTGCACCAGGCTGCCGTCCCGCTGCTTGGTCGGTACGGCGTCGCGGAACCGGGCCCACTCCTCGGGGAAGATCCGCCCCATCTCCCGGGTCACCCACTCGACTTCGCGGCGGGTGGTGTTGGTGACGCTGAAGAGCACCAGTTCGCTGACGCGTCCGGGGTGCTGCTCGGCGTAGGCCAGGGCGAGGGTCACGCCCCAGGAGCCGCCGAGGACCAGCCAGGCGTCGATGCCGAGGTGCCGCCGCAACTGCTCGATGTCGGCCAGCAGGTGCCCGGTGGTGTTGGCGGCGAGCGAGGTCTGCGGATCGGCGGCGTCCGGGGTGCTGCGTCCGCAGCCGCGCTGGTCCAGCAGGACGATGCGGTAGGCCGCCGGGTCGAACAGCCGGCGCCAGAACGGCCCCGCGCCGGAGCCCGGTCCGCCGTGCAGCACCAGGGCGGGCTTGCCCGCGGGATTCCCGCAGGTCTCCCAGTACACCCGGTTGCCGTCGCCGACGTCGAGCATGCCGTGGTCGTACGGCTCGACGGGTGGGTAGAGCTCGGTCATGGGACGTCCCCTCCTGATATCTAACAGTGCTGTTAGATTAACGCCATGAGGAACCTCCCGGACCCGGTCGCCGTCGGTACCCTGCTCCGTCATGTGCTCGAACTGCTCGACGGGGACGTGGCCAAGGTCTACGAGGAGCAGGGTCTGACGGAGTACCGGCCGCGCTTCTCCCCGGTCGTCCGGGCGCTGCTGGCCGAGGGCCCGCTCGCGGTCCGCGAGCTGGCGGCGGCGGTGGGCGTCACCCACTCCGCCGCCAGCCAGACCGCCGCGCAGATGGCCCGGGCCGGCCTGGTCACCCACACCCCGGACCCGCAGGACGCGCGCCGCCGGCTGATCGGGCTCACCCCGAAGGCCCGGGCGCTGCTGCCGCAGATCCAGGCGGAGTGGGACGCCACGGTGGCGGCCATGGCGGAACTGGACGCCGAGCTCTCGATGCCGCTGGCGGAGCTGCTGACCGAGGTGGCGGAGGCGGTGGGGCGCCGACCGTTCCGGCAGCGGATCGCGGCGGCCCACCGGCCCTGAGGGCCCGTCACCGCAGCGCCGACTAGGCGGAAGGCCGGGGAAGATCGGGGCGGGACGGCTGGGAGGGGTCGGCCGGGGTAGGGGTCTGGCGGGCAAGCTAAGGTGTGCCTAACCTAATGGAGTCGGACTCCCCTCGTCGGACGGAGCTGGTCGGTCAGATGCTGCCTACGTTTGTGATCGGCCTGCGCGAGGGCCTGGAGGCGGCCCTCATCGTCGGCATCATCGCCGCCTTCCTCAAGCAGCAGGGCCGGCGCGACCTGCTGCGCTGGGTCTACGGCGGGGTCGGCGCGGCCGTGCTGCTCTGCCTCGGGGTCGGCATCGCCCTCAAGGTGGTCTCCTCCAACCTGCCGCAGAAGCAGCAGGAGGGGCTGGAGACCGTGGTCGGGGTGCTGGCCGTCGGCATGGTGACCTACATGGTCGTCTGGATGCGGCGTCACTCCCGGGAGCTGAAGGCCGATCTGGAGGGTCTGGCCGCCGCCGCGATCGGGGACGGCGGCAGCCGGGCCGGTCGGGCGATGGTGCTGATGGCCTTCCTCGCGGTGCTGCGCGAGGGCTTCGAGACGGTGGTCTTCCTGCTCGCCGCATTCAACGAGAGCGGCAACACCGCCGACGCGGCCGGCGGCGCACTGGCCGGCATAGCCGTGGCCGTGGTGCTCGGCTGGCTGATCTACCGGGGCGGCGTCCGGCTCAACCTGTCGAAGTTCTTCCGGGCCACCGGCCTGGTGCTGGTCCTGGTCGCGGCTGGGCTGGTGGTCAACGCCCTGCACACCGCGCACGAGGCCGGATGGCTGAACGCGGGTCAGGGCACCACGGTGGACCTGACCTGGCTGGTGCAGCCCGGCTCGGTGCAGTCCGCGCTGCTGACCGGGATGCTCGGCATCCAGCAGCATCCGGTGGTGGTCGAGGTGGCCGGCTGGCTCGCCTACCTGGTGCCGGTCGGGCTGTACGTGGCCTGGCCGCCGAGCCGTCCGGTCTCGCGCCGCACCATGCTGCGGGTCTGGTCGGCGGTGGCCGCCGCCGCGCTGGTCGCCGTGGCGGCCCTGGCCGTCACGCTGCCGGGCCACCCGGTCCGCAATCCGGTGACCTCGGCCGGGGCGCTGACCGCCGGCCTCACCGGTACGCGCGGGGCGACCGCCACCGTGCGCACCACCCCGGTCAGCCCGGCCGCGGCGGTGGGCGGCACCGGCTCCGTGCAGTCGTCGACGACGCTGACCTTGCACCGCACCGGCTCGGCGCAGCGTGACGGGGTGTCCGTCGACGTCTACACCGGCACCCACCCCGGCACCGCGGCCGCCGGGCGGCCGGCCATGCTCACCTTCGAGCAGGCCGCCGCGTCGAACGGGGGCCGGCTGCCGCTCGGGGTGGTCCCGCAGGGCGCCTCGGCCGCGAGCGGCTCGGTGCGGGTCCAGTACGCCGACACCGACGAACTGACGGTCTGGGTGGAGCCGGGAACCGGCCGGGTGCTCGACCTGAACTGGACCGAGACGGTCCGGGCGACCCTGGTCGGCACCCAGGTCGGCGCGGTGCCGCTGGACAGTCCGGTGGCCAGTGGCAAGCAGGCCTTCCCGGCGGCGACGGTGGCCGCGGCCGCCGCTGCGGCCCGGCACGACCTGCAGCAGCGGACCGACCGCTCGGACCGGCTCACCGACCTCTGGCTGGCCGCGATCGTCGCCGTGGTGGCGCTGGCCGGCGCGGGCCTGACGGCCGCCGCCGCGCGGCAGCAGCGGGAGGCGGCCTCGGTACAGACCCCCACCCCCCTCCCCACAGTCGGATAGGTTAGGCTAACCTAAACGTCCGTGCGGGGTTCCTTGCGTCCCAGCCGTCCATGCCAGTTTCCCTGCCAGGAGCCTGAGTTGTCCCTTTTCTCCGCCGTGAACCGCCGACGCGGAACGGCCGCCGCCGCCACGACCGTCACCGTGCTCGCGCTCGCGGGCGGACTCACCGCCTGCGGCAGCTCCAGCGGCAGCAAGTCCGCTGACGCCGCGTCCCCCGCCGGCTCAGCCTCCGCCACGGCCGCCGCCGACCCGCACAAGGCGGACGTCACCATCACCGCGGCGGACGGCTGCTCGGTGAACCAGAAGGCCTTCGCGGCCGGCGCGATCACCTTCTCCATCAGCAACAAGGACGCCGCCGCCGTCAGCGAGGTCGAACTCCTCAGCGGCCAGCGGATCGTGGGCGAGAAGGAGAACCTGCCGCCCGGCTTCTCCGGCACCTTCGCCGTCAGCGTGGACGCCGGCAGCTACACCCTCTACTGCCCCGGCGCCGCGAACGAGAACACCACGCTGACCGTCACCGGCAAGGCCGCCACCTCCGGCGACGGCAGCGTGGACGCCCTGCTGGCCCAGGGCACCAAGGAGTACGCGGCCTACGTCACCAACCAGGTCGGCTACCTGGTGCAGAGCAGCGAGGCGCTGCAGAAGGCGCTCCAGGGCACCGATCTGGCGGCGGCTCAGCAGGCGTACATGAAGGCCCGTCCGTACTACGAGAAGATCGAGCCGGTCGCCGAGTCCTTCACCGTCGGCAAGGACAACCTGGACGCCGACATCGACGCCCGCACCGGCGACGTCCCCGCCGCGCAGTGGGAGGGCTTCCACCGGATCGAGCAGGGGCTGTTCCAGACCAAGAGCCTGAAGGGTCTCAGCAGCTACGCCGACGGACTGGTCGCCAACGTCAAGAAGCTCCAGACGCTGACCACCGGCCTCAGCTACAAGCCCTTCGAGCTGGCCAACGGCGCCCAGGAGCTGCTGGACGAGGTCGCCAGCAGCAAGATCACCGGCGAGGAGGAGCGCTACTCGCACATCGACCTGCTGGACTTCCAGGCCAACGACGAGGGCGCCGAGCAGGCCTTCGCCTCGCTGCAGCCCGCGCTGTCGAAGATCGACCCGGCGCTGACCACCTCCATCTCCAGCGCCTTCACCGCGCTGGACAAGCTGGTGGACACCTACCGCACCGGCGCCAACGCCTCCGGCTTCCAGCTCTACACGGCACTGACCAACGCCGACAAGCAGAAACTCGCGGCCGCGGTGAAGGCCGTGCAGGAGCCGCTGTCGCAGGTGGCCAGCAAGGTCGCCGGCAGCTGACCCGGCGTCAACGCCGCTGCACCGCAGTACCGCAGTAGGCAGCACCGCAGTACGCAGCACAGTCCCAGCAGAGCCAGAAACCGACACCGGACACAGAGAACGCCGCCGAGGGTGAACCGATGAGTGAGAAGCCAGTGACCAGCCGACGGAACCTGCTCGGCGGCGCGCTCACCGCCGCGGGCGCAGTGGCGGCCGGAGGGGTCGGTTTCGGCATCGCGCACGCGACCGACTCCCCGTCCTCCGACCCGGACGCCACCAAGGCCAAGGCCACCGCGGCCAAGGCGGCCTCGGACCAGGTGCCGTTCTTCGGCGCGCACCAGGCCGGCATAGCCACCCCCGCCCAGGACCGGCTCGCCTTCGCCGCCTTCGACATCACCAGCACCGACGCGCAGGCGGTGCAGGTGATGCTCGGCACCTGGGCCGCGGCCGCCGCGCAGATGTCCAAGGGCCTGCTGATCGGTCCGGTCGAGAACACCCCCTCCGCGCCGCCGATCGACACCGGCGAGGCGTACGGGCTGGGCGCGGCCAACCTGACGGTGACCGTAGGCTTCGGGCCGAGCTTCTTCGACGACCGCTTCGGCCTGGCCAAGTTCCGGCCCGCCGCGCTGGCCGACCTGCCCACCCTGCCCGGCGACGGCTCGATCGACCCGACGCGCAGCGGCGGCGACCTGTGCGTGCAGGCCTGCGCCGACGACCCCACCGTGGCCTTCCACGTGATCCGCAACTTCGCCCGGCTGGCGCGCGGCACCGCCGTCATGAAGTGGTCCCAGCTCGGCTTCGGCCGCACCTCCTCCACCTCCACCGAGCAGCAGACCGAGCGCAACCTGATGGGCTTCAAGGACGGCACCCGCAACATCAAGGCGCAGAGCACGCCCGACCTGGACGACTACGTCTGGGTCGGCGAGGAGACCGACCAGAGCTGGATGAAGGGCGGCAGCTACCTGGTCGCCCGGCGGATCCGGATGCTGGTCGAGTCCTGGGACACCGACTACCTCACCGACCAGGAGAACGTGTTCGGCCGCTACAAGACCAGCGGCGCACCGCTGGGCGGCAAGGACGAGTTCGACACCCCGGACCTGGCCGCCAAGGACCCGCAGGGCCAGCCGGTGATCCCGCTCAACGCCCACATCCGGCTGGCCGCCCCGGAGACCAACAACGGCCAGAAGATCCTGCGGCGCGGCTACTCCTACACCGACGGCATCGACTCGACCACCGGGCTGCTGGACGCCGGCCTGTTCTTCATCGCCTACCAGAAGGACCCGCGCAAGCAGTTCGTGCCGATCCAGACCCGGCTGGGCCAGCAGGACAACCTCAACGAGTACATCCGGCACACCAGCAGCGCGCTGTTCGCCGTCCCGCCGGGTCTGACCGCCTCCGGCGACTGGTGGGGCAAGCCGCTGTTCGGCTGAGGCCGGGCCGTCCCGCGGTTCCGGGCGACGCCCGGAGCCCGGCTTGATAACGTGCGGCCCGTGCACCACCCTGACAGGGGGTGGTGCGAGCCGACAGGAGCTGGTGAACCGGGATGGACGCCGAGAGGCCCGATGCCGGTTCGCGCGGGGCGGGTGAGGCGGACGACGCCGACCGCAGGGTGGTGGAGTGGGCCTTCGCCCAGTCGCCGGTCACCATGACGGTCTTTGACACCCAGCTGCGCTACTGGCGCGTCAACGAGGCCTCGGGCGACATCATCGGCGTCGGCGAGGCGGAGGTCAGGGGCCTTCCCTTCATCGCCTCGGTGCCCGAGAACGAGGCGTCCGAGGGGTACCTGCAGCATCTGCGCCAGGTGGTCGAGACGGGCGTTCCGGTCAGCTACGAGACCGTCATCAAGCTGCGCTCCGCGCCTCGGGAGTACGCGCGGACCAGCTGGATGTGGCCGGTGCGCGACCCCTCCGGGGCGGTCTGCGCCGTCGCCATCGCCGCCTTCGACAGCAGCGAGCAGCACTGGGCCCGGCAGCGGCTGGCCCTGCTCAACGAGGCCGGCACCTCCCTCGGCACCTCGCTGGACGTGGAACTGACCGGTGTCGAGCTCGCCCGTTTGGCGGTGCCCCGCTTCGCCGACTTCGTCACCGTGGACCTGCTGGAGGACGTGCTCAGAGGGGCGGAACCGGTTCCGGGCGCGGTCCAGGGCCAGGTGGCGCTGCGCCGGGTCGCGCACGAGTCGGTGGACGCCGGGGTCCCGGAGGCCGTCGTCGAGCTGGGCACGGTCGACACCTACCCGCCGTTCGCCCCGGCGGCGCGGGCGCTGGCCGGCGGCCGTCCGGTGCTCGGCGGACCGGGGGAGCCGGACCACGAGCGCTGGCTGGCCCAGGACGAGGTCCGCTCCGCCACCGCGCGGCGGTTCAAGCTGCGCTGGTTCCTGGCCGTCCCGCTGCGCGCCCGCGGACTCACCCTCGGCGTGGTGGTCTTCATCCGCCGCGAGTCGCACGACCCGTTCGACGCCGAGGAGGTGCTGCTGGCCGAGGAGCTGGCGACCCGTGCCGCGCTGTGCGTGGACAACGCCCGCCGGTACACCCGCGAGCACGCCACGGCGCTGGCGCTGCAGCGCAATCTGCTGCCGTCCGGGCTGCCGGCGCAGGCCGCGGTGGAGGTCACCTCCCGCTACCTGCCCGCCGACGCCAGCGCCGGGGTCGGCGGCGACTGGTTCGACGTGATCGCGCTGTCCGGGACCCGGGTGGCGCTGGTGGTCGGGGACGTGGTCGGGCACGGGATCAACGCCTCGGCCACCATGGGGCGGCTGCGCACCGCCGTGCGCACCCTGGCCGACGTCGACCTGCCCCCCGACGAACTGCTGGTCCACCTGGACGACCTGGTGGCGCACCTCGGCGCGGAGGAGGACTCCCCGTGGACCGAGGCCGGCGGCGGCCAGGAGCAGAGCGGCACCGCGGTGACCGGCGCCACCTGCCTGTACGCGGTATACGATCCGGTCTCCGGCCGCTGCACGGTGGCCAGCGCCGGGCATCCGGCGCCGGTGCTGCTGAGGCCCGGCGGCACCGCCGAGGTGGTCCGGATCTCGCCCGGGCCGCCGCTGGGCGTCGGCGGCCTGCCCTTCGAGGCCACCGAGCTGGACCTGCCCGAGGGAAGCCTGCTGGCGCTGTACACCGACGGGCTGGTGGAGTCCCGCCGGCGCGACCTGGACGCCGGCGTGGAGGTGATGTGCCGCGCCCTGGCGGCTCCGTCCCGCTCGCTGGACGCCACCTGCGACACCATCTTCACCGGCCTGCTCGACGAGCACCCCGCCGACGACGCGGCGCTGCTGGTCGCCCGCACCCGGCTGCTGGGCGCCGGCCGGGTGGCGACGCTGGACGTCGCGCACGACCCGGCGCAGGTCGCCGAGGCCCGCAAGTGGGCCGGGGCGACGCTCGCCGGATGGGGCCTGGACGACGCGGCCTTCGTCACCGAACTGGTCGTCAGCGAGCTGGTCACCAACGCCATCCGCTACGGCCAGGGGCCGGTGCAGCTGCGGCTGATCCGCGACCGCACGCTGATCTGCGAGGTCTCCGACGCCAGCAACACCGCCCCGCACCTGCGCCGCGCCCGCACCCTGGACGAGGGCGGCCGCGGCCTGCTGCTGGTCGCCCAGCTGACGCAGGGCTGGGGCACCCGGCAGACCGCGCTGGGCAAGACCATCTGGGCGGAGCAGCAGCTGCCCGCCGGTGCGTCGCCGACCGCCGACTGAGCCGACCGCCGACCGCCGACCGCCGACTGAGCGGCTCGAAGGAATCCTTTGACAGGGCTGTGCCCTGTCCTCCATCATCATTCCACTAACTGAGTAGCTAAAGGGTGGTGATGAGCGCGTGGAGTTCCGCATCGACCGGCGGAGCGGGATCGCCGCCTACCAGCAGATCGTGCAGCAGACCAGACAGGCGCTGCGGCTGGGCGTGCTGCTGCCGGGCGACCGGCTGCCGACGGCCAAGGAGGTCGCGGAGACCTGCGCGGTCAACCCGAACACGACCCTCAAGGCGTACCGGGAGCTGGAGCGGGAGGGCCTGGTCGAACCGCGACCGGGCCTGGGCACCTTCGTGCTGCGCTCGCTGGCCCGCCCCCAGGCGGCGGCCGACGGGCCGCTGCGCGGGGAGCTGGACGCGTGGGTGACCAGGGCGCGTGAGGCCGGCCTGGAGCGGGAGGACGTGGCCGCACTGGTCGCGTCGGTGCTGGAGGAGCGGTTCACCGGAACCACGGTGGCCGCCGCACAAGGAGAGGCGCTGGACATGAGGGGACAGGGATGAACGGCAACGGGGCGGGATACGGGGATCCGGGCGAACCGGGGGAACCGGGGGACGACACCGCGATAGCGGCGTACGGGATCGGCAAGAAGTACCGGCGCGGTTGGGCGCTGCGGGACTGCTCCTTCCGGCTGCCGGCCGGCCGGATCTGCGGACTGGTCGGCCCCAACGGCGCCGGAAAGACCACGCTGCTGGGGATCGCCGGCAATCTGCTGGAGCCGACCACCGGCACCCTGCGGGTGTTCGGCGAGGCCCCGGAGTCCGAGGGGGCCAACCGCCGCACCGCGTTCCTGGCCCAGGAGAAGCCGCTGTTCCGCCGCTTCACCGTCGAGGAGACGCTGCGCCTGGGCCGCGAGCTCAACCCCGGCTGGGACCAGCGGGCCGCCGAGGACATCGTCCGGGCCGGCAACGTGCCGATGGCGGCGCGGATCGGCACGCTCTCCGGCGGCCAGCGCACCCGGGTCGCCTTCGCGCTGGCCTTCGGCAAGCGCCCCGACCTGCTGATCCTGGACGAGCCGATGTCCGACCTGGACCCGCTGGTGCGCCACGAGATGATGGGCACCCTGCTGGCCGAGGCCACCGAGCACGGCACCACCGTGCTGATGTCCACCCACATGCTCTCCGAGCTGGAGAACGTCTGCGACTACCTGGTGGTCATCGCCGAGGGCGGACTGCGGCTGGCCGGCGAGGTCGACGACCTGCTGGAGTCCCACGCCCTGCTCACCGGCGCCCACGTCGACGGGCAGCTGCCGGCCAACCTGGCCCACCACACCGTGGTCGAGACCCGCACCAGCGGACGGCAGTTCACCGCCCTGGTGCGCCCGGGGCCCGACGGCCTGGACGGCCTGGACGGCGGTGCCTGGCAGGCCGAGACCCCCAACCTGGAGGAACTCCTGCTCGGCTACCTGCGCTCGCCGCAAGCCGCACCGCTGCTCACCCCGAGCGCCCGGATCGACGACGTCCAGGCGGTGGCGGCATGAGCACCCTGACCAGCGTCCCGGCCCCGACCGGCGCCGCCGGGCCCGCCCGCGGGCTGCGGCTCGGCGGCATGAACTGGCTCGTCTGGCGCCAGCACCGGGCCGCCTTCTGGACCCTGCTGGCCGCCACCGTGGCGGGCGTCCTGCTGATCGCCTACGAGCGCACGCAGTTGATGAGCTACCTGGACACCCAGGGCTGGCCCCACCTCAAGGACGGCTGGGACCAGCACCTCGACACCAGCGCGATGGACCGGATCAGCATCGCGCTGGGGCTGGCCCCCGTGGTCATCGGCGTCTTCCTGGGTGCGCCGCTGCTCGCCAACGACCTGGAGACCGGCACCGCCAAACTGGTCAACACCCAGTCCAGCAGCCGGGTCCGATGGCTCGTCACCAAACTGGGCATCACCGTGGCGGTGACCGTGCTCTGCACCACCGCGCTCTCGCTGGCCTTCGGCTGGTGGTGGGCACCGCTCAAGCACCTGACCTCGGGGCCCAGTTGGGACAGCAGCACGGTCTTCGACAACACCGGCCCGGTGCCGGTGGCGCTGACCCTGTTCACCGTGGTCGGCGGAGTGGCGGTCGGCATGCTGCTGCGCCGGACCCTGATGGCGATGGTGGTCACCTTCGGCTTCGGCGTCGCGACCCAGATCGCCTGGGCCTACGAGCGGATGTCGCTCGGCCACATCCAGGTCGCCACCAGCCACAACGGCGTGCTCGCCGACAACTCCTTCCCGGTGCTGCCCGGCAGCGCCCACATGATCGACCAGTTCTACCTCACCGCCTCCGGCGACTACATCGGCTACGGCAACTGCCACGAGATGACGGCGTCGGCGACCAACGCCTGCCTGGACCAGAAGCACGTCGTCGGCTGGGCGGTCACCTACCTCAACCAGAGCCAGATGCCCGCCATGCAGTGGCTCGGCGCAGGAATCCTGTTCGCGCTGACCGCCGCTCTCGCGGCCTTCATCCTGCTCTGGGGGCGCAAGCGCCTGGTCTGAGGGGAGCGAGGCCGCGACGGCGCGGGGGCGCGACGGCGCGACGGCGCGGGGGCGCCGGCAGGGGAGGCTGCGGTTCAGCCCGCGGCGGCCAGCAGGTCCTCGGACAGCGTCCACAACCGCCGGGCGCCGTCCGGGTCCAGGGCGTAGCGGGCCACGCCCTGGAGGTTGCCGGTGCGCCGGTCGACGGTGGCGGCCTCGTTGCAGTCGACGAAGTAGCGTCCGCCGATGCCGTCGAGCAGGGGCGAGGTGGCCAGCAGGACGGAGGTGGCCGCGCCCTGCTCGACGGTCTTGATGAGTTCGGCGGGGACCCTGCCGCTGCCGCGGCCGCCGGTGTGCCGCTGGAGGTTGGTGTAGATGGCGCCGGGCATCAGGGCGTTGGCGGTGACGCCGTCGGCCTGCCAGCGGCGGGTGGCCTCCACCGCGAACAGGATGCCGGCGGTCTTGGACTGGCCGTAGGCGAGCCAGGGGTCGTAGGGCCGGAAGGCGAAGTTGACGTCGTCGAAGACCACCGGGGAGATCTGGTGGCCGCTGGAGCTGACGACCACGATCCGGGCGCCGCCGCCCGCCGCGGTCAGGGCCGGGTGCAGGGCGGTGGTCAGGGCGAAGTGGCCGAGGTGGTTGGTGGCGAACTGCAGCTCCCAGCCCTGCCGGGTGTACTGCTCGGGGCTGGCCATCACCCCGGCGTTGTTCACCAGGATGTGCAGCGGGCCCTGCCAGGAGGGCCCGAACGCGGCGGCCGACGCCGGGTCGGTGAGGTCCAGCGGGGCGACGTGCACGTGCGGGTTGCCGGTGCTCGCGACGATGTCCTTGGCCGCGGCCTCGCCCGCGTCGGTGTCGCGGACGGCCAGGGTGACCTCGGCGCCGGTACCCGCCAGGGCCCGGGCGGTCTCGGTGCCGAGGCCGGAGGACGCGCCGGTGACTACGGCCCGACGGCCGGTCAGGTCGATGCCCGCGGCGACCTCGGCGGCGGTGCTGGCGAAGCCGAACGGTGTGGTGACGGCGGGCGTGGTGGCGATGGTCATGCGGGACTCCTTTTTGCGGTGGAACGGACGGTTCAGGGGATGAGCAGTCGGTCCTGCGCGGTCGGGGGCGTGCCGTCGGGCCAGGGCAGGACCTTGCCGGAGCGGACCAGTTCGCCGTACAGCTCGGGGTCGGCGCCCTCGGCGAGCACCAGGTCGAGCACGGCGCGGGCGGCCTCGGCCGGGGTCCGGGCCCGGCTGTAGTCCGCGAACCAGGGCCGGGAGGTGGCGGTGTCGACCATGCCCGGGCAGACCGCCGCGACCAGCGTCCCGGCGGCGAGGTCGCGGTCGCGGCGCTCGGCCGCCACCGCGCGTACGGCGGCGACCTGGGCCACCTTGGAGGGCACGTTCAGCCAGAGCGGCCAGCCCTGCTCCTGCGCGGTGCCGGCGTGCACGGCGCTGCGCCAGGACTCCACCGCGTACTCGACCTGGTCCAGGGAGGCGCCGTCGAAGCGCGGACGCAGCCTTGCGTCCAGGTGGCCGAGCGTTCCCAGGGAGCTGGCGACCACGATCAGCCGGCCGCCGGGCCGCAGCACCGGCCCGAACGAGCGCAGCACCGCGTGGGTGCCGCCGTTGGCGACGTCGATGAACTCGTCGGCCTGGGCGGCCTGCGAGCGGTCCGGGAGGAGCCGGGCGACCGCGTTGGAGATCACCACGTCGACCCCGCCATGACGCAGCATCAGCTCCGCGGCCAGCGCGGCCACCGCCTCGGCGTCGGCGACGTCGAGCACCCGTCCCTCCACCCGGCTGCGGGTGCCGGGCTCGCGCGCGACCTCGGCGGCGGCCCGGTCGACCCGCCCGGCGTCACGGCCGGTGAGCAGGACCAGGTCCTGCGGACCCGACCGGGCGGCCAGACCTTCGACCAGCGCGCGGCCCAACCCCTGGTTGGCCCCGGTCACCAGGGCAATGCGTGGAATGTTCATGATCCCCACGCTAGGGACATTCCAGGCATGAGACCAGCGAAAGTTAGGCACACCTGGTATGCGTATACGTCATGGACTTCACCGATGTCACGCTGACCGCCCTGCGGGTCTTCCGCGCGGTGGCCGAACGCGGGACGCTCACCGCCGCCGCGAGCCAGCTCGGCTACACCCAGTCCGCCGTCTCCCGCCAGATCGCCTCCCTGGAACGGGTCACCGGCGCCACCCTGCTGGAGCGGCGCCACGACGGAGTCCGCCTCACCGCCCCCGGCCGGCTGGTGCTGCGCCGAGCCACCGCGGTCCTCGACGAGATCGACGCCGGCGCCCGCGAACTCGCCGGCCTGCCCGCGCAGGCCGGCACCGTGCACGTCGGCTGGTTCCCCAGCGCGGGCGCCGCCCTGCTGCCCGCAGCCGTCACCGCACTGCGCGAGACTGACCCGGAGATCACCGTGATCAGTCGCGAGGGCAGCACCCCCGCCCTGGTCCGGGCGCTGCGCACCGGCAGCCTGGACCTGGCCCTGCTCGGTTCGGCGCCGCCGTTCCGACCCCCGGACGCCGAATCGCCCGCGCTGGTGCTGCAGACCCTGACCGAACGCGCCCTGCACATCGCCGTGCCCGCCGCCTATCCGCTGGCCCGCCGCGACTTCGTTGACGTCGCCGACCTGCGCGGCCAGCGCTGGATCGCCGGCCCGCCCTCCGGCGAGGACCGGCTGATGGGCGTCTGCCCCGGCCTGGACGAGAAGCCCGACATCGTCCACACCGCCCGCGACTGGCTGGCCAAACTGCACCTGGTCGCCGCCGGCTGCGGCCTGACCACCGTGCCCGCCGCCCTCGCCCCCGCCGCACCCCCCGGCGTCCGCATCCTGCCGGTACGCGGCGGCCCCCAGGAGCAACGCCGCCTGCTCCTGGCCCGCCTCCCCACCCCACCCACCGAAGCAGCCACCCGCGTCGCCGCCGCCCTCCACACCGCAGCCCTCGACGCGGACACCCCGTCGTAGCGTCATGGGCCGGTCGGCTCATCTCGTGTGGCCCGGGCAGCACGCTCGTGAGAGCGTTGGCGACGAAGGAGGATCATGACTGACTACGCACACCGGATTCGACGACTGAGCGGGCTCGGACCTAGATACTCCGGAAACGACGCCCATCGCACCCTGATCGAGGACGTGGCGAGCGAACTCTCCGCGCTCGGATACACCGTTGAACGCGATACCCATTCCTTTGAGCGATGGGACGTCACGGATGGCGGAAGCGCCCTCAGGATCGGCCAGAAGAACATCACCGTCTCCTCGGCCTGGCCGTACTCCGGCGAGACCGGCCCCCGGGGAGTCACAGCGCCGCTGACACTCGTCACCGGTCTACAGAAGAACTGGGATGCGGCCGCTGGGAAAATCGCCGTCATCGACGTGCACAACCTCGACGTGCCGTCGGAGCTCCTGTTCGACACCTGGTCGGACGAGCTCCCCTTCGAGACCGTGGCCAACCCCGTTGTCGGATCCGAGTTCGCTGGAACCGACCTGACGAAAGCCCGCGAGGCCGGAGTCGTGGGAGTCATCGCGGTCTGGAACGGGCTCGCGGACGATGCGGCACGGGGGCAGTACCTGCCCTTCACCCGCGACTACCAGGGCATACCCGCCGTCTGGATACCGGAATCCGAACGCGACATCGCTCTCACCGCCGCCAAGCACGGTGACCTGGCCACCCTGACCCTGGACGCGGCCAAGACCCCGGACGCCTCCATGGACACCCTGTGGGCGGTATCTGCCGGATCCGGGCCGGACGCTGACGAAGCAGTCCTCGTTGTCACGCACAGCGATGGCGGCAACGCCGTCGAAGAGAACGGACACCTCGGACTCCTCGCGCTCGCGCGCGACGCAGCGACAACCGATCACAACCGGACCATCGTCTTCGTCTACACCGCCGGGCATCTGCGCATCCCCGCTGTCACCGAGCACGGACAGGCAACGACCGCGTGGCTCAACGCCCACCCCGGGCTCTGGTCCCCCGACGCCGACGGCCTTACGGCCGTCGCCGGACTGGCCATCGAACACCTCGGCGCCAAGCACTTCGGGATCAGTCCCGTTTCCGGGCGCTACGAACCCGATGGCACTCTCGAGCCGGAGATCCTTTACGCGACGACAGGCGAACTGGCAGAACTGACCCGCGCGACGTGGAGTGGTGTCTCCATCGACTCCTCCACTCCCCTGAAGCCGGGAGCACTCGTTCACCTGGGTGAGGGCGAGCCGCTCCATGACCAACGCATCCCTGCTGTTGCGCTGGTCACCGGCCCCCTCTACCTCCTCGCGGAACTCGAGGGAGACCTCGTCGACATCGACGCCCTCACCCGCCAGATCGACAGCTTCCGCCGCCTGCTGACCCACTTGGCAGGACCCGCAGAAAGCTCGTCATTCGGCACGGTCAAGCTGCCGACGAAAGAGGAGAAGGCCCTCGCCGGCGAACGAGTCCTTCGTTTCGTCGAGTCCCTGCACTAGGGCGCGATACGCGCGCTAGGCGGCGGGGCGTTGCGAGTGCGGGTCCGGCGGGCCGGCCGGTCCGCGGGACCGGGGCCGCAGGTCCCGTCGCAGCCGCGGGTGTCTCCCGCAGTGAGCGCAGCGGTGAGCGGAGGGCGACGGCCGCCCCGAGCAGCATGACGACGCTGCTGACCACCAGGGTCAGCCGCAGGTCCACGGAGCCGAGCAGGCCGCCGAGCAGCGCGCCCACGGGCTGCAGCCCGTACACCAGGAAGCGCCAGGTCGCATTGGTGCGCGACAGCAGTTCGGGCTGCACCAGCGTCTGACGGAGCGTCTGCTGGTTGACGCCGTAGAGGGAGGGTCCGGCTCCGCGCAGTACCTGGGCCAGGGCGACCACGGCGAGCACGACCGGCCGCGGGCCGGCGGCCAGGGCGAGTACGAGGCCGGCCGACGCGGAGACCAGCATGCCCGCGATGAAGGCCGGCCCCGGCCCGAGCCTGCGGCTCACCCGCGTGGACGCGACCGCGGACAGCACGCCTGAGACACCGACGACCGTGATGGCCAGTCCGGTGAACCCTGCCGACAGCTTCAGCCCCTGCACGAGGAAGAGGACCAGCACGACACTCTGCATCTGACCGGCGAGCGCGCCGAGCGCCGCGGCCGACATCACCGCTCGGAGGGTGGGCCGGGTGAGCACGGCGCGTAGGCCGACCGCGATCTCGGCCCCCAGGCGCTGCCGCCCGACGGTGCCCGAACCGGTCCCGTGGAGCTGATCCGGGCCTTGCAGGCGCCGGCCACGGCGAAGGAGACGGCGTCCAGCGCGAGCGCGAACGGCGCCGCGAAGAGGGTGACCAGTGCGCTTCCCATGGCGGAGCCGGTGGTGCTGACGGTGGCACTTCCGGCCATCAACGCGCTGTTGGCCGAGGCCAGTTGCTCCCTGGGGAGCAGGCTCGGCGTGAAGGACTGCGCGGTCACGTTCTCGAACAGGCTCGCCACGCCGGCCAGGGTGACGACCAGATAGAGCTGCCACAGGCTCAGTGCGTGGAGCAGAGCGAGCACCGGCACCGCTCCGATGAGCACGGCCTGCGCGATGTCCGCGCCCACCAGGATGCGCCGGTACGGCAGCCGGTCCACCCAGACCCCCGCCGGCAGCCCCAGGACGAAGTGCGGCGCCAGGGCTGCCGCACCGAGCAGCCCCATCTGGAAGGGCGAGGCGTGCACGTAGACCACCGCGGACAGCGGCAGCGCCACGGTGGTCACGCTGGAGCCCAGCTGAGAGACCGAGTTGCCGATGAACAGCCTGCGGAAGTCGGCATACCGCACCAGCACATGCGCGGAACGCTCACGGCGCACAGCGGTGCTCCCCTCCTCGGAACGCCGAGTTCCATCGGCAGCGGCAGGGAAGCCTAACCCGATCCACCGTTCGATAGGTTGGGGGCGGCGGATGATCACTGACGCCCGACAGAGCCGAGACGAGGACGTACCCGATCATGAGCGCACCGGCCGACCAGATGTTGTTCTCCTACGGAACGCTGCAGTTCCGAGAGGTCCAACTGTCGCAGTTCGGCAGGATCCTGGAGGGCCGGCCGGACACCTTGCCGGGGCACCGGTTGACCATGATTGCGATCACCGACCCCGAGGTGATCGCGGCCAGCGGCACCGATCGGCATCCGCTGGTCGCGCCCTCCGAGGACCCGGGTGACAGTGTCGAGGGGGTCGTCTTCGCGATCACCGACGCCGAACTGGCCGCGGCCGACGCCTACGAGGTGGACGACTACGCCCGGGTCCGGGTCACTCTGGGTTCGGGCACCACGGCGTGGGTCTACCTCGATGCCGCCACCTCGGGGAACGAGGAGTAGTAGGGCGGCGCTCAGTCGGCGAGGCGCTCCAGGGGGATCTTCTGGCCGGCCTCGATCGCCACCGGCAGCCGGTTCTCGGCCGGCGGCAGCGGGCAGGTCGCCAGGTCGGTGTAGGCGCAGGGGAGGTTGGCGGCCCGGTTGAAGTCGAGCAGTACGGTGCCCTCGTCGTCAGGGGCGGCCACCGCGAGGCTGCGGTTGGCGGCGTAGGTGGTCACGCCCGAGGTGGCGTCGGTGAAGAGCACCAGCAGGCTGCCGGGCTCCCGGCCGTTGAAGGCAGTGAGCCGGTGGACCGCCCCGTCGAGCTGGAACTCGATCTGCCCGGGGGAGTCGTAGACGTGCTGCAGCCCCTCGACCGCTGCTCCCACGGTCGTCGGCCTGGGCGTCTCGAACGGCAGGTAGCGGCCGGTCACGGCCCACTTCGGGTCGGGCCGGTAGGCCGGGGTGCCGGTGAACGCGGTGCGCAGGGCGTTCTCCGGGTGGCGCGGGCGGATGATGTCGTGGCCACCGCGCTTGGCGACCTCGATCACCGCGTCGCCGATGGCGGGGTAGATGCTGGCCCGCTCGGCGATGACGCCGAAACTGTGCCGTCCGGTGATCGTGACGCCGTCGAGGGTGAGTTGTTCGCCCTCGTCCAGGTCGACCACCACCCCCTCGTCGGAGGTGGACCAGGCGCCGGGTGCGTCCTCGAACCGGGTGGGCTGCCGGTCCAGCCAGTGCAGGCCGGTGATGGCGAGGAAGCCGTGCGGGTCGGCGAGGACCCGCGCGTGGGTGGTGCTCCACTCCTCCCACTGCTGGGTGAAGGCGGTGGGGTCGATCTCCTGAATGGTCGTCATGTCAACCATTCTCCTGCCCGATTGTGAACGGTGTACTGCGGCAGTGTGTGCGGAGCAGCGCCAGGCCGCGGGCGTCGGGGCCGCCGGGCTCGGCGGTGCCGACCAGGAGGTGCTGGCCGGGGGCGTGCTGGACCTCGAAGGTCTGGTAGCTGAGGGTCAGTCGTCCGGCCTGGGGGTGGTTGAAGGTCTTGGTTCTGCTGCCCAGCCGGCCGACGTCCTGGCGTTGCCACAGCGCCGCGAAGTCCTCGCTGTCGGCGAGCAGTCCGTTGATCAGGGCGGCGGTGCGCGGGTCGTGCGGCTCATGGCCGTGGGCCAGCCGCAGGGCGGCGGCGGTGTCCCTGGCCACCGAGTCCCAGTCGGCGAACAGCGCCCGGGCCGCCGGGTCGCAGAACAGCGAACGGGCCATGCCGCGCCGGTCCGCCAGCGGGGACAGCAGGGCGTCGGCGAGGGCGTTCGCGGCCAGCACGTCCAGGCGACGGTTGATCACATAGGCCACGGCCGCCGGAAAGGCGTCCATCAGCCGGAGCAGTTCCGGGGCGACCCGTTCCGCGGCGGGGGAGGGGGCTTCGGGCTTGGGTACGAGTCCGGCCAGCCGGTAGGCGTGCCAGCAGGCGTCGGCGTCCAGGTGCAGGGCGCGGGCGAGGGCGTCGACCACCTGGCCGGAGGGATGCCGCTCGCGGCCCTGCTCCAGCCGGGCGTAGTAGTCGGCGCTGACTCCGGCCAGGACCGCGACCTCCTCGCGCCGCAGCCCACTGACCCGGCGGTCCCGTGAGCGGGGGAAGCCCACGTCGGCGGGGCTGACGCGGGAGCGTCGCGCCAGGAGGAATTGCCCCAGTTCGTTACCGCTCATGTCGTGATCGTACGCCGCGGCTTCCTAGGAGCGGTGCACCCAGGAAGACCGGTCCTGCCCCCTGCCCGCGATCGGCCACATGCTGGCGGGGCCGGCCGGTGCACCGCCGCGCCGTCGACATTGCGAAAGGGCAGGTCATGACCACTCCATCCACCGAGGCCGTTCCGAAGGTGGTCCTGATCACCGGGGCCGGCAGCGGGATCGGCGAGGCCACCGCCCGTAGGCTCGCCGCCGCGGGCCACCGGGTGGTGCTCGGCGCCCGCCGCACCGACCGCCTGGCCGTCCTGGCCGAGGAGATCCAGGCCCAGGGCGGCAGCGCCCTGCCGCACCGGCTGGACGTGACCGACCCGGCCGCGATGCGGTCCTTCGTCCGCGCCGCGCAGGACCGGTACGGGCGGGTCGACGTCCTGGTCAACAACGCCGGGGTGATGCCGCTGTCGCGGTTGGACGCACTGCGGGTCGACGAGTGGAACCGCATGATCGACGTGAACCTGCGCGGGGTGCTGCACGGCATCGCGGCCGTCCTGCCGGTCATGGCGGCCCAGCGGGCCGGGCACATCGTGAACATCGCCTCGGTCTCCGGGCTGAGGGTCGATCCGACCGCGGCCGTCTACAGCGCCACCAAGCACGCCGTCCGGGCCTTGTCCGAGGGCCTGCGCCAGGAGAGCCGGGAGCTGCGGGTCACGGTGATCAGCCCGGGGCTGACCCGCAGCGAGCTGACCGGGTCCATTGGCGACGGGGGCATCAAGGACGCGGTGGAGGCGCAGATGGGCATCGCGATCCCCGCCGCCGCGATCGGCGAGGCCGTCCACTACGCGATCAGCCAGCCGGCCGGGGTGGACGTCAACGAGCTGGTGGTCCGGCCCACCGCCCAGGGATGAGCGGGAAGGCGGCACCGATGGTGACCGAGCAGCAGGTGCGGGCCTGGGTGGAGGGCTATCTGCGGGCCTGGAGCAGCAACGGCAGGAAGGACATCGCCGCGCTGTTCACCCCGCAGGCCGAGTACCACGAGCGCCCCTACGAGACCGACTGGATCGGCCGTGAGGCGATCGTCGACGGCTGGATCGGCCGGGCGGGCTGGCAGGAGGGCGGCTGGGACTTCGACTGGTCGCTCCTCGTCATCAACGGGGACACCGCGGCGATCGAGGGCACCGGTCGCTACAAGGAACTGGGGACCTTCGCCAACCTCTGGACGGTCACCTTCGAGAGGAACGGCAGGTGCAGCGTCTTCCGCATGTGGAACAACCAGATCTGATCGATTGCGATGGGTCGTAGCATAAGTTACAGTCTATAACTGAGACGGTCGGTGAGTGGCTGAGAAGGAGAGACGACCATGAGTACTGCACCCCGGGGCATCGACGACCCGATGGCGACGGAGACGGAGATCGCGACGGAGGTCGTGCTGCCCGGTGTCGTGGAGCCGGCCGGTCTGATCGTGCGTCAGCGCGCGCTCGGTCGTCCCGGGCCCGGTCAGGCCCGGGTCCGGGTGGAGGCGAGCGGGGTGTCCTTCGCCGAGCAGCAGATGCGGCGCGGCAAGTACTACGACCAGCCGCCCTTCCCGTTCGTCCCGGGCTACGACTGCGTGGGTGTGGTCACCGCGGTGGGCGAAGGGGTGGACGCCGGGCTGGTCGGCCGTCGGGTCGCCGCGCTGACCAAGGTCGGCGGCTGGAGCAGCGCCGTCCTGCTGGACGCCGCTGACCTGGTGCCGGTGCCCGAGGGGGTCGACCCGGCCGAGGCCGAGACGGTCGTGGTGAACGGGATCACCGCCTGGGCGATGCTGCACCGCACGGCCAAGGTCCGGCGCGGGCAGACGGTGCTGGTGCTCGGCGCCAACGGCGGTGTCGGCAGCACCCTGGTGCAGCTCGCCCGGCACGCCGGGATCCGGGTGATCGGCACCTGCTCCCCGCGCAACGCCGACGCGGTCCGCGCGCTCGGGGCCGAGCCCTTGGACTACCGCGCCCCCGACCTCTACCAGCAGGTCCGCGCGCTCGCGCCGGAAGGCGTGGACGCGGTCTTCGACCACGTCGGCGGCGCCGGCATCGTCGACTCCTGGCGCCTGCTGGCCCCCGGCGGCTCGCTGGTCTCCTACGGCACCGCCTCGACCCGGGACGCGGCGGGCTCGTCCAGGCTGCCGGTCCTCAAGCTCTTCGCCCGGCTGATGCTGTGGAACCTCGCGCCCAACGGTCGGCACGCCTCGTTCTTCAACATCTGGGCCGGGCTGCGGCGCAGGGACGCCTTCCGTGCGCGGCTGCGTCAGGAGCTGACCGCGGTCCTGGAGCTGCTGGCCAAGGGTGTGCTCACCGCGCAGGTCGCGGCGCGCGTGCCGCTGGCGGAGGCCGGGGCGGCGATGGAACTCGCCGAGTCGGGCACCGTGGTCGGCAAGGTGGTGCTGGTGCCGTCCGGGCCCGACGGCGACTGACCCGGGGTCAGGCCAGCTGGAAGGCGTCGGCCAGGATGTCGATCTGGACGGCGAGCAGGGTGGCCGGCCGGTGTCCCATGCCGGTGAACTGACCGGCCGTCTCCAGGCTGACGGTGCCGTGGATCTGCGGCCAGGCGGTGATGGCGCCGGTCAGCGCGACGGCGGCGGCGGGATCGTCGGCGGCCAGGCCGGTCCACTGCCCCACCCAGGCCGCGACCTCGGGCTCCTCCCCGAGCCAGCGTCCGAACTCGTCGATGAGCGGGTCCAGCGTGCGCAGCGGCCGCCCCTGGGCGAAGACGGCGAGGAAGGGCCCGATGACCGCCCGTGCCAGCAGCAGGGTCTCGGCCGGCGCGGTGAAGCCGGGCACCGGAGTGCCCTGGATCAGCAGGTACAGATGCGGCTGGGCCACCGCCCACTCGCGGAAGGCCGCCGCCAGCGCGTGCAGCGCCGCCCGTCCGCCCGCCGAGGTTTCGACGGCGTGGATCGCGTCGGCGGCCTCCTGGTAGGCGTCGACGACCAGCTCCGACAGCAGCTCGTCCCGGCCGGCGAAGTAGCGGTACAGGGCCGGACCCGACATACCGATGTCCTTGGCGATCCGCAGCAGTGCAACACTGCCCACGCCGCCCTCGGCGAGCTGGCGCACCGCGATCGCCTTGATCTCGGCCCGGGTCTGCTCGCGGTAGCGCTCGCGCGGGCTGCGGGTCTGGGCCGCCATGGGTGTACTCCTCCGCTGCGGGCGCCGGGGCGCCAGGGCATAGCAACAGCTTCACTCTATCGCGATTGCGATACCTGCTGTCGCCCCGTCGCCCGCCGGAGTCACCGCGGGCGGTAGCGGATCTCCAACATCACGCAGCCGGTGGTGGTGCGGTAGGGGCCGTGCGGCATGCCGGGAGGGCGGCAGGCGTAGTGGCCGGCGGTGAACACGGCGCCGAGCGTGAGGTCCTCCAACTCACCTTCCAGGATCAGGACTTCCTCGCAGTACTGGTGCCGGATCACCCCCGCGGGGGAGGTGTCGAGCCCGGGGGCCCAACGGGCCAGCCGGGTCAGTTCGTCGCCGTCGCCGGAGGGCGCCGCACTCAGCACGCGCTCCGACACTCCGGGGGAGCCCGGCGCGTCACTCCAGGGCAGGCTGTCGACGGCGAGGAACTCCAGGGCGCGCTTCAGGTCGAGGCCGTCGTTCACCGGCCCGCCTCCTTCCGGTGGTCAGCGGAATGCCGGGAGGCCGGTGAGGGCGTTGCCGATGACCAGGGAGTGGACCTCGCTGGTGCCCTCGTAGGTGAGGACCGACTCCAGGTTGTTGGCGTGGCGGATCACCGGGTACTCCAGGGTGATGCCGTTGGCGCCCAGCACGGTGCGGCACTGCCGGGCGATCTCCAAGGCCTCGCGGACGTTGTTGAGCTTGCCCAGGCTGATCCGCTCGGGGGTGGCCTGTCCGGCGTCCTTGAGGCGTCCCAGGTGCAGCGCGAGCAGCATGCCCTTGCCTAGTTCCAGGGCCATGTCGGCCAGCTTCTGCTGGGTGATCTGGAAACCGGCCAGCGGGCGGTCGAAGACCCTGCGGTCGGCGGCGTAGGCGATGGCGGTCTCCAGGCAGTCGCGTGCGGCGCCCAGCGCGCCGAAGACGATGCCGAAGCGGGCCTCGTTGAGGCAGCCGAGCGGCCCGGACAGGCCGCGGGCGCCAGGGAGCATCGCGTCGGCGGGCAGCCGGACGTCCTCCAGGACCAGCTCGCTGGTCACCGAGGCGCGCAGGGAGACCTTGCGCTTGATGTCGGAGGCGCTGAAGCCCGGCGTCCCGGCGGGGACCAGGAAGCCGCGGACGCCGTCCTCGGCGCGGGCCCAGACCACGGCGACGTCCGCGACCGAGCCGTTGGTGATCCACATCTTGGTGCCGTTGAGCACCCAGTCCGTGCCGTCCCGCTTGGCGTGGGTGCGCATGGCGCCCGGGTCGGAGCCGGCGTCCGGCTCGGTCAGGCCGAAGCAGCCGATGAACCGTCCGGCCGCCATGCCGGGCAGCCACTGCTGCTTCTGCTCCTCGGAGCCGTACTTCCAGATCGCGTACATCGCCAGCGAGCCCTGGACCGAGACCAGGCTGCGCAGGCCGGAGTCGACGGCCTCCAGTTCCAGGCAGGCCAGGCCGTAGGAGACGGCGCTGGTGCCGGCGCAGCCGTAGCCCTGCAGGTGCATCCCGAGGACGCCCAACTCGCCGAGCTTCAGCGCGAGTTCGCGGGCCGGCACCACCCCCTGGTCGAACCAGTCGGCGACCTGGGGCCGCAGTTCGCGGTCGCCCATGGCGCGGACGGTGTCGCGGATGTCGCGCTCCTCGTCGCTGAGCAGGGTGTCGATCCCGAACAGGTCGAAGGGGTGGACGGGCTGGGCTGCCATCGAGGTCTCCCGACTGCTGACAAGGGCGCGCGGCCGACGCTAGAGTGGATATCGGATGTTGGATCCAATGTGGATCGTAGCCCGATGCCCGGTACTTGCCAAGGTATGAGCCACGGTACGAGCCAAGGTACGAGAGGAAGCCCGTATGTCGCCTCGCAGCGCGCAGCCCGAAGGGGCCCTGGCCGGGATCGTGGTGGCCGACTTCGGCCGGGTGCTCGCCGCCCCGTACCTGACCATGCTGCTCGCCGACCTCGGCGCCGAGGTCGTCAAGATCGAGCGCCCCGGCAGCGGCGACGAAACCCGGGCCTGGGGCCCGCCGTTCGCGGACGGGGAGGCGACCTACTACCTCGGCGTCAACCGGAACAAGCGCTCCGTCGCCCTGGACCTGGCCGAGGAGCAGGACCGTCGGGCCGCCAGGGCGATCGCCGCCCGCGCGGACGTGCTGGTGGAGAACTTCCGCCCTGGCACCATGGAGCGCCTGGGTCTCGGCTACGAGGAGCTGCGGGCGCTCAACCCGGGGTTGGTGTACTGCTCGGTGACCGGGTTCGGGACCGCGGGCGGCGCCGCGCTGCCCGGCTACGACCTGCTGGTGCAGGCGATGGGCGGGCTGATGAGCGTGACCGGGGAGCCGCAGGGCCCGGGAACCAAGGCCGGCGTCGCCCTGGTGGACGTGATCACCGGTCTGCACGCGGGGATGGGCGTCCTCGCCGCCCTGCGCCATCGCGAGCGCACCGGGGAGGGGCAGCGGGTGGAGGTCTCGCTGCTCGCCTCACTGCTGTCGGCGCTGACCAACCAGGCGTCCGCCTATCTGGCCGGCGGTGTGGTGCCGCGGGCCATGGGCAATCGCCACCCCTCGATCGCACCGTACGAGGTCGTCGACGCCAAGGACCGCCCGCTGGCGCTCGCGGTCGGGAATGACCGTCAGTTCGCAGCGCTGGCAACCGAGTTGGGGCTGCCAGAGCTCGCTCGGGACCCCCGGTTCGCCGGCAACGCGGCGCGGGTGGCCCACCGCGAGGAACTGCTCGCGGCGCTCGACGGCCCGCTGCGTACCCGCTCGGCGGACGCCTGGTTCGAGGCCCTCACCGCCGTGGGCGTGCCCTGCGGCCCGATCAACGACCTGGAGGCGGCGTTCGCCCTGGCCGAGCGGCTGGGCCTGGAGGCCAGGGTCGCCATCGACGACCCGGGCCGTGACACACCGGTCGAGCAGGTCGCCAACCCGATCCGCCTCGGCGCCACCCCGGCCGCCTACCGCAGCGCACCGCCCCGGCTGGGCGAGCACACCCGCCAGGTACTGGCCGAGCTGGACCTGCCGTGTCCGTAGGACGTCGAGCGGCAACCCCTAGGATGAACGCGCCCGGCAAGATCCACCCCGGCACCGATGGAGAGGGAAGAGACCCGCGATGACCAGCCCCGTGCAGCGGCGGCGCCCGCCGACCGCTCAGCAGTTCGTGCTGGGGGAGCTGCGCCGGGCGATCACCAGCGGACAGCTGAAGCCGGGGGCGCCGATCCGTCAGGAGGCGCTGGCCGAGGAACTCGGCGTCAGCCGGGTCCCGCTGCGCGAGGCGCTGAAGACCCTGGAGGCCGAGGCCCTGGTGGTGCACGAGGTGCACCGCGGCTACTTCGTCGCCGAGCTGTCGCTGGCCGACCTGCGCGAGGTCTACCGGATCCGCGAGCTCCTGGAGGCGGAGGCCGTACGGCAGGCGGCGGGGAAGATGGACGAGCAGGCCCTCGCGGCGCTGGAAGCGGCCCAGGCCCAGGTGGAGGAGGCGGCCGGGGCGGCGGACGTGTCCGCGATGACGGCCGCCAACCGCCGCTTCCACTTCGCCCTGTACGAGGCGGCCGGGATGCCGCGGCTGGCCCGGCTCATCGCCACGCTGTGGGACGCCACCGACGCCTACCGCTCGCTGTACTACGTCGAGGCCGCCAACCGGGACCACGTGGTGCAGGAGCACCGTGCGGTCCTGGCCGCGCTGCGCGGCGGGGCGGCGGACGAGGCGGTGCGCCTGCTCGACCGGCACCGGGCACAGGCGGTCGCGGCGCTGGCGGAGATGCTCGAACAGGGCTGAGCGCTCGGAGCGTCACCAGAAGCGCGGCTGGCCGGGGATGGATTCCAGGTCGGTGAGGACCAGTTCGCGGTCCTCGTCCTCGGCGATGTCCTCGGCGGCGGCCAGGGCCTGTTCGGTCCAGGTCCGGGCCTGCTCCTTGTCGCCGGCCACCGCGTGGGCGCGGGCCAGGGACTCGTAGGCGTAGGCCAGGTCCCAGTCGCCGATGTCGTTGGCGCGGCAGATCTCCAGGCCGCGCGTCGCGTGGTGCAGGGCGGGCTCGGAGCGGCCCAGCACGGCGTAGACGCGTGAGCACTGCCACTCGCCGCGGCTGAGGTTGACCGGGGCTCCGATCTGGCCCCAGTGGTAGCGCGAGGCGTGCGCCATGTGCAGCATCCGGTCGTCCTCCTCGACGCTGCGGTCCTCCTGCTCCAGCAGTCGCCAGACCCCGTTGAAGAGGTCGACGGCGATGCGGCGTTCGTCGCCGGTGGTCTGCGGGGTCTGCTGCTGGGTGTCCTGGTCGGTCATGGGTGTGGTGACTCCGTCCTCGATGAGATGGTCGGTGCGGTGCAGGTCGCCGCGGACCCGGTCCAGGCGGGCCTGGAGCCGGCGCCGGTGCTGCAGCAGCACCTGCTGGACCACGGCCTGGTCGTGCGGTGCCGCCAGGCATGCGCGGACCTGCTCCAGCGGCACGTCGACCGAGCGCAGCAGTCCCACCAGCCGGGCGTCGGCGACCTGGTCGGGTCCGTAGAACCGGTAGCCGGTGTCGGGGTCGACCACGGCCGGCGCCAGCAGCCCCACCCGGTCGTAGTGCCGCAGGGCCTTCGCGGTCAGGCCGACGCGGCGCGCCAGCTGACCGACCGTGATCAGTTCGGGTCCGTCCGCCATGTCCCGAACCTATGACCTTGCCCCGGGGGAACCTCAAACGCAGCGCCGATCGGGTCGGTCGCGCGGAGGAACCCCGGGTCTCGATGCCTTGACTCCGTCGTGAGCATGACACTACGGTGAGTCCGCTCGAACGACTTGAATCGTTTTAACACCCCCACCGCATTCAAGGAGGCGAGTCCCGATGTCCTCACCCCGCGCCGGTGTCGTTGCCGGCTTCTCCCGTCTGCTCAGGTTCCTGTTGGTGGCCGCCGTGGTGGCGGTCGCGCTGGTCCCGGCCGCGGCGCCGGCCAGGGCCGCCACCACGGTGTGCGTGCTGGCCTGCGACACCCAGGACCCCTCGCTGGCCAAGCAGGAGAGCTTTCCGGTACCCGATCTGAACCTGAACGGCCGTCAGGTCGAGCTGCACGTCTCCGACGCCGACGACATGGCCTGGGCCAGCATCGACGGCGGCGTGACCGGTGACGCGGTGTGGATCGACCGGTCCTGGGACGGCGGCGCCAGCTGGGACGGACTGCTGGGCAAGGCCAGCATCCCGAGCACCTGGACCGGCACCAGGACGCTGATGTACAACATCACCGACCCCCGGGACCACAGGCGCGGCCTGGTCCGGGCCTGCGGCGACGCGGCCGCCGTCGGCTGCACCAACTGGGTCTACCCCACCGTCTGCGACACCCTCTGCGACGGCACCGACCCGGCCCAGGCGGCCGGCGACGTGCAACCGGTGGCCTCGACCACCCTGTACGGCCGCACCATCCGGCTGCACGTCGACCAGAAGAACGCCATGGCCTGGGCGAGCATCGACTCCGGCGGCGCCGGCGACGAGATCTGGCTGGACCGCTCCTGGGACGGCGGCGCGAGCTGGCCGGACGGCTCCTCGCTCGGCCGCACCAGCACCCCGTCCGGGGCCACCGGCACCCGCACCGCGATGTACGCCACCCGCGACCCGCGTGGTCTGCTCTACGGCGGCGCGGTACGCGCCTGCGGCCGGGAGGCCAGCCACCAGCAGGGCAGTTGCACCGCCTGGGTCCGCCCGGCACCGACCCCGGCCCGGGGCGCGGCGGACGCGCTGATGTCCGCCTACGATCCCTACAACGGCTGGTGGCCCAGCAGTTGGTGGAACTCGGCCGCCACCCTCACCGCCCTCATCGACTTCGCCAGGACCACCGGCACGCACGACTACGACTGGGTCGTCGCGCGCACCTTCGACCAGAACAAGGGGGTCTTCGCCGCCGGTGTGCGCAGCTCGGACGCGATCGAGGGCGACTTCATCAGCCGGGCCAACGACGACGCCGCCTGGTGGGCCATCGCCTGGCTGGACGCCTACGACTACACCGGCAACTCCCGCTACCTGAACGAGGCGGTCACCATCATGAACTACCTCCAGCAGTACTGGGACACCAGCACCTGCGGCGGCGGCATCTGGTGGGACCGCGAGCGCACCTACAAGAACGCGGTGATCAACGGTCAGTACCTGTGGCTGGCCACGGCGCTGCACCAGCGCATCCCCGGTGACACCGTGTGGCTCCAGCGGGCGACCACCGCCGCGGCCTGGTACCGGTCCAGTGGGATGATCGACTCGGCCGGGCTGGTGAATGACGGATTGACCTCGTCCTGCGCCAACAACGGCTCCACCGTGTGGAGTTACAACCAGGGGCTGGCCATCGGCGGCTTCACCGAGCTGTGGAAGGTGACCGGCGACAGCTCGCTGCTGGCCACCGCGCGCACCCTGGCCGACGCCGCCGTCAGCAGTAGCGCGCTGACCAGTGGCGGAGTGCTCACCGAGTCCTGCGACACCGGCTCGGCTACCTGCGACGACAACCAGGAGCAGTTCAAGGGCATCTTCATGCGGAACTTCGCCGACCTGGCCAGGGCCACAGGATCCAGCAGCTACCTGAACTACGTCCAGCAGCAGTCGACCACCCTGTGGGCGCAGGACCGCACCCCCCTCAACGTCCTCGGCGAACGCTGGGCCGGCACCAGCCCCGACCCGGCGGACTGGCGCACCCAGGCCAGCGCCCTGGGCGCGCTCACCGCGGCGGCGGGGTGACGCTCCGTCAGGGATTGAGGTAGGGGTCCTTCGCCATCCGGGCGTAGGCGGCGAGGGACGACGCGGACGAGTTGATCTGCCAGTGACGTTCCTTGTCGACGTCGAACCAGACCAGGGCCTTGATCAGCGGGAACTTGCTCTTGAGGGTCGGGACGATCGAGTCGATCCACTGGGCCTTGGAGCCGCCGACCTCGTCCGAGGCCATCTCGCCGATGATGATGGGCTTGCCCTTGGCGGCGAGCTTCTTGTAGATGTCGGCGAAGAGGTCGTTGAAGCCCTGCCACTCGAAGTCCGGGTCGGAGGTGCCCCAGTTGTAGCCGTCGACCCCGGTCCAGTCGACGTAGCTGTCGCCGGGGTAGTAGCTCATCGTGGTGGGGGCGTCGGGGCTGTCGGTGACGTTGGGGCACCAGGCCCAGACGACGTTGGTGGCGCCGCGGGCGACGAAGATGTCGTGGATGTGGCGGTAAGCGGCGATGTACTTCGCCGGGTCGTGGCCGCCCCAGCCCTCCTCCTCGTTCATCTCGGCCGCGAAGTCCAGGAAGAACTTCTTGCCCAGCGCCTTGGCGCCGTCGGCGCGGGCCCGGATCGTCGCGTCCAGCTTTCCGCTGACGATGTCGTCGAAGTCGACGTCGAACGGCTCCCAGTTGACCAGCGGGATGCGGCCGTCGGCGAAGTCGGCGCGGGTGGCGGAGGAGCTGGTCCAGTTGTCGGTCCAGCCGTAGTAGGTGAGGTGGACGGCCGGCTTGCGGCCGATGCGGGCGTCGGTCTGGGCGATGCTCCCCGCGCCGTAGTAGTGGCCGAGGAGCGCGCCCTTGGCGGGAACGAGGATGTCCCTCGACCTGCTCACCGTCAGATCGGCGCCCTGGGCATGGTCCAGCACCCGGTGGCCGATGGCCGGCCCGGAACCGGAGCATGCGGTGGTGAGCGCGGTGAGCGCCAGCAGCAGGGCGGATGTGCTGAGGAATGAGGTACCGGAGATCTTCACGGGCCCAGGATGGCGACCGGTTGATGAGGAGACGATGAGGTGCGTCAGGACGGGGTGTGCTCGGGGATCGCGAGGGTGAGCAGCGCTCCGCCTCCGGGGGCCTCGGTCGCGTCGGCCGTTCCGCCGTGGAGCTCGGCGACCCACCGCACGATGGCCAGGCCGATACCGGTGCCGCCGGGCCGCCCGGCGACCCGCTCCCCGAAGATCCGCTCGCGCTCGGCGGCGGCGATGCCCGGACCGTGGTCCCGGACCCGCACCGTGCCCGCCGCAACCTCGACCTGCACCGACGCCGCCCGGTCGGCTGCGGCGCCGTGGCGCAGTGCGTTCTCGATCAGGTTGCGCACCGCCTGCGCGAGCAGGTCGGGATCGCCGCGTACGACGGTCGGCTCGGTGCGCACGGTGACCTCGGCGCCGTCGTCGGGCAGCTCGTCGACCACCTGCTCGACCAGCTGGTCCAGCCGTAGCGGGGTGAGCTCCAGTTCGCGGCTGCCCGCCTCGATTCGGGCCCTGACCAGCAGCCCGGCCACCAGGCGGCCCATGTGGTCGACCAGCCGGACTGCCTCGGGCGTCGCCGGGGCCGAGCGGTCCGGTGCGGCGCTGCCGGCCTCCAGCACCAGGCGCAGGGTGGCCAGCGGGGTACGCAGTTCGTGGGCCGCCTCGGCCAGGAACTGTTCCTGCTGGTCCAGCGCCCGCAGTGCCGGACGCATGCTGCGCCCGGACAGCAGGTGACCGGTTCCGGCCGAGACGAGCACCAGCGCGGCGCAGCCGGCGGCGAGCCAGCGGAGCAGTTCCTGGTGGCTCTGTTCCCGGGGTCCGGGGTCGATCGCGGTGAGGACGACGGCGCCGATGTCGTCGGCGTCCCACACCGGTGCCGCGGCCCAGCGCAGCTTTCTGCCGTCGGCTGCCGCCACTGTGTCCAGGTATGTCGTCTGCGTCCGGACCGTGGCGGCCCACAGTGCGTCGAGCCCCGCCGGGGCGGGCAGCGCGGTGCCGGAGGAGGGGCGGACCCAGCGGACCCTGACCGGGCTGTTGCCGCTGCGCTGGATCACGGCGGTGACGGTGGAGGCACCGGCCAGCTCGTCCTCCGACAGTGGCTCCAGGTGCAGCACGCCCTGGTCCATCCAGACGGCACGGGACAGCGCCTCGGCGTGGCCGGCCACCTCGGAGTCGAGGCTGTGGGCCCGGGAGCGGGTGTCGATAGCGGCGGCTATGAACACCAGCGCGATCAGGCAGGCGGCGCTGCAGGCGGCGTACAGCAGCGTCATCGACCAACGCATCCGGTGCAGCCTGGCGACGGCCGGGCGGTCGGCGGTCACTCGGGGCTCACTCCGGATCGCCGATGCGGTAGCCGCTGCCCCGGACGGCCTCGATCAGGTCGGGCGGCCCCAGTTTGCGGCGCAGCTGGCGGATCACCACGTCGACCACGTTGGACATCGGGTCGCTCAGCTCGTCCCAGCAGCTCTCGATCAGCTCGCTGCGGGTCAGCACCTGCCCGGCCTTGAGCATCAGCGCCTCGAGTACGGCGAACTCCTTGGCGGTGAGGGTGAGCAGCACGCCGGCGCGGCGCACCCGGCGGCGCGGCAGGTCCATGGTCACGTCGCCGACGATGAGCTCGGGAAGGCGCGGCGGCTGGTCCCGGCGGCACAGCGCGCGTACCCGCGCGGTCAGCTCGGCCATTGCGAAGGGTTTGACGAGGTAGTCGTCGGCGCCGTGTTCGAAGCCGGTGACCCGGTCGTCGAGGGAGCCGAAGGCGGTCAGCATCAGCACCGGGAAGGTCCGGCCGGCGCCCCGCCACACCTTGAGCAGGTCCAGGGCGTCGCCGTCGGGCAGGCCGCGGTCGGCGACGACGCAGTCGTAGGCGTTGACCGACACCTTGAGGTCGGCCTCGTCGAGACGTTGCGCGAGGTCGGCCGCGAACCCCGCGGCGCGCAGCCCGGCCGCGATCGCGGGGCCGAGTCCGGGATCGTCTTCCACCACGAGCACGCGCATGACGGCCCACCCTACCTGCGGACCCGTTCGGCGCACGGAACCGACGCGTCCGCGGCCGACCCGTGTTCGAGTCGGCCGCGGACGCTGTCGGACGTCACCCTTGCGTCACTGGACGTAGCAGAGCTTGGCTGTGCCCGGGATCGGGTCGCCGAACTCGCTGTTGCCGCAGGCGGTGCCGCCGGTGAGGGACTGGTAGTAGTACTGTCCGTTGGCCCCGTAGGCGACCTCGTGGGTGCCGCTGAACGAGCAGGTGCCGCTCTCGGCGGCGCAGCTGGTCCAGGTGGTGAAGGAGGGCGGGGCGCCGGTCAGGTAGCAGGACTTGACGCTGCCGGAGGCAGGGTCGCCGAAGGTGGCGTTGGAGCAGGAGGCGCCGCCGGGCAGGGTGGCGTAGTTGTAGGAGCCGTTGGCTCCGTAGGCCACGGTCATCACGCCGGAGAAGGAGCAGGTGGCGTTCTCGGCAGCACACGACGTCCAGGTGTTGGAGGCCGGTGGCGGGGTCTCGGTGTAGCAGGCCTTCGCGGTGCCGGGGTCGGGGTCGCCGAAGACGCCGGTGGTGCAGGCGATGGAGCTGCCCAGGGTGGCGTAGTTGAACCTGCCGGCGGCGCCGAAGGCCACCGTCTTGTGGCCGTCGACCGCGCAGGTGCCGTTCTCGACCGCGCACTGGGTCCAACTGCCCGGCAGGGCCTGGTACTGGGTGGGCGAGATGGTGCCGGTGGCCGGGTAGCTGACGCTGTAGGAGCCCGGTGCGACGCCGCGCAGGTAGATGTAGTCGGCGTCCTGGTCGGCGCTGGTGATGCCGGTGGTGGCGGTGAAGGAGCTGCCGTTCCAGACCGTGGCGCCGTTGACGCTCACCACATGGTCCTGCCCGAACCGGGGGACGGCGATCACGCCGGTCGACCCGCTGTTGCTGGAGCTGTCGACCTGCATGGCGAAGCTGCCGTCGGTCGGGTGGTCGTAGCTGACGTGGATCGACTTTCCGGTCGCGACGGTCAGCGTGCCCTCGACGTGGGTGAGGTCGCCGGGGTGCGGGACCACCTGGTAGCCGACGCCGGCGGCGGCGGTCGGCGCGATGCCGAGCACGTCCGTGGTCAGGGCGCCGGTCGGCCCGGTGGACCAGCCGTGCGCCATGCTGGTGAACGAGCCCGGGTAGGCGGACAGGGTTCCGTCGGCGCCGTAGCCCTCCCAGAAGGTGCTGCCGGTGCCGATGGGCGAGTTGAGCATGTAGCCCCACTCGGAGCGGATCAGGTTCAGCGCGTTGGTGTCGTCGTCGGCGGTGAAGTGCGCGTACACCTCCATGGAGCCGGCGAACGGTGAGATGTTGCCGTTGAACTCCGGGGTCTTCGCGCCGATGCTGCTCCAGTTGCCGCGCAGGTAGCTGGCGATGCTGGTGGCCTGGGTCGCGGAGGGGACCACGCCGTACCAGACGGCCAGTGAGTTGCCGTCCTGCGGGTGCAGGGTGCTGCTGGGGTTGTCCCGGTAGGCCCCGGTGCCCGAGTCCCACAGCCGCGTGTTGATCTGGGTGCGCAGCGCGGCGGCCTGGCTGCTGTAGCTGCTCGCCAGCGAGCTGTTGCCCTCGACCTGCGCCAGCGAGGCGCCGGTGCTCAGCACGTGGTAGAGCATGGCGTTGGCCTCGATGTTCTCACCGCCCTGGTCGCCGCGGGCCCAGTCGTTGGTGCCGGTGACGTCGAGCAGTCCGTTGCCGTCGACCTTGGCGGTGATGAAGGCGACGCCGCGCTGGTACTGCGACCAGATGCTGTCGAGCCAGCCCTTGTCGGCCGTCTCCAGGTAGTAGCTGGACGTGCCGATCAGCGTCCACATGTGGTAGGTGTCGGAGCTGTAGAGGTTGAACCCCGGTCCGCCCCAAGGGAGTTCGCCGGACGACTTCTGGTCCGCGTAGAGCGCGTTCAGCGAGTTGCGGGTGCCGAGGGTGTCGCCGGTGCTGACGTAGGCGGTGGGGGTGGAGATGCCCAGGTCGCCGGACCAGATCGAGCGGTCCCGCTTGGCGCCGTCCACCAGCACCTCGCTGCCCGAGCCGACCGTGCCGTTGTTCTCCCAGCCCGAGGACACCGGCGGGTAGACCCGGCCCTGGGTGGGGTCGATGGTGTTCAGCTGCACGGTGTAGGCGCCCGCGTACCAGATCCGGTTGAGCAGGTCGTCGTTGGAGTAGAAGTAGTCGGGGTAGGCGGCCGGGTCGCTGACGCCCGGCGCCGCGGTGAAGTTGAGCGAGACGCCGTTGAGGTCCACCCAGCCGGACGAGTTGAGGAAGAGCGTCAGGTAGCGGAAGCCGCCGCGGAGCTTGTCGGTGGGCATGGTGTAGCTGCCCGAGCCCGAGACGGTGGCGTAGATGGCGCCGTCGGTGCCGCCCGCGGAGTTGTCGCTGCTGGTGCCGATGTACTGGGGCGACTCGGTGAAGGCCAGCCCGACGCTCTGGCTGCTGTTGCTGGAGCCGGCGAAGTGCAGGGTGACGATGCCGCCGACCTCCTTGCCGAAGTCCAGGGTGACTGCGGAGCCCTGTCCGGTCAGCCGGGTGGACTGGCCGGACAGCAGGTTGGACGGGCTGCTGACGGTCCCGGTGGTGCTGTGTACGGAGGCCGGGGACAGGGTCCGCGAGGTGGGTGAGAGGTTGTAGGCGCTGCCCGGATCGGTCGCCGACGCGGCGGTCGCCCGGTCGGGCGATCCGAGGGTGGGCGCGACGAGCAGGGCAGCGCAGGCGCCGACGGTCAGCGCGAGGCGGTACGCGCGATGCAGGGGGACACGGGACATCGTCCAGCCTTCCTCATGGGGGTGGTGGACGGAGCGGGGCTCCGTCCACCAGAGGGGTTCGACGGCGGCATGTAACGATTCATTGTCGGGGTGTTGCATGCCGCCGTCGGAATTGTGCGTGGGATGTGCTGCAGGGCTACTGCACGTAGCAGCTCTTGACCGTCCCCGGAATGGGGTCGCCGAATACCGAATTGCTGCACCCGGTCGCGTTGGTGACGGCCTGGTAGGAGTACTGGCCGTTGGCTCCGTAGGCGACCTCGTGGGTGCCGCTGAAGGAGCAGCTGCCGTTCTCGGCGGCGCAGCTGGTCCAGGTGGTGAAGGACGGCGGGGGTGCGATCACGTAGCAGGACTTGACGCTGCCCGAGGCGGGGTCGCCGAAGACGGAGTTGGAGCAGGTGGTGCCGCCGGGCAGGGTGGCGTAGTTGTAGGAGCCGTTGGCTCCGTAGGCCACGGTCATGACGCCCGCGAAGGAGCAGTTGCCGTTCTCGGCGGCGCAGGAGGTCCAGGTGTTGGAGGCCGGTGGGGGTGTCTCGGTGTAGCAGGCCTTGACCACGCCCGGGTCGGGGTCGCCGAAGACGCCGGTGGTGCAGGGGGTGGAGTTGCCCAGGGTGCCGTAGTTGAACTTGCCGGCGGCGCCGAAGGCCACCGTCTTGTGCCCGTCGACGGCGCAGGTGCCGTTCTCGGAGGCGCACTGGGTCCAGGTCCCGGCCAGTGCGCTGCCGGAGCCGGAACCGCCGCCGGTGCTGCTGCCCGAGGTGAACGGCTGGAAGGCGCGGGCGAAGTCGCCGGTGCTCTGGCTGATGCCGCTGCAGGTTCCCGAGGCCGTGGTCGTTCCGGGGCAGCCGCCGTTGTCGCGGTTCTCGTCCCAGTACGACAGCAGGGCGATGCCCTTGGACGCGTCGTAGCTCTCGACGCTGGCCGCGTCGGCGAGGGTGAAGATCTCACCGGCGCTGTCGTTCTGACCGATCATCGGGGTGTTGCCGAGCTTGGCGTACGCCGCGGCCGAGGAGATGCCGAAGGCGCTGGCGACCTGGCCGGCCGCGGCGTCCACGGCCGAGTTGGCGGCGTTGCCCATCTCGACGCCGGAGGCTCCGTAGTCCATCGTCATCAGGTTGACGACGTCGGGCGTGAAGCCGTCGGCGTGCGCGTTGTTGAGCAGGCTGACCCCGTCGCCGCTGAGGCCGCCGGAGGTGGCGGGCACGGTGAAGGAGATCGACAGTGAGCGGCCGTTGGAACTGGCCCAGGAGCGGACCTCGGCCAGGGCCTTGTCGCGGCGGTCGATGCCGGTGGAGTTGGTCAGCGAGGTCGCCTCGATGTCGAAGTCGAGGTGGGACAGGTTGAAGGTGGTGACCACCGACTCGATCTGGGCCGCCGCCGCCTCGGGGGAGGAGCAGGAGTCGCCCAGCTCGGTCAGGTTGTTGTCGGTGGTGTAGCCGCCGAAGGAGACCGAGACGTCGCCGCCGATCGCGCGCAGGCTGTCGATCTCGGACTGCACGGTGCTCTGCTCGCCGATCGACCACTGACAGCCGGTACCGTCGACGAAGGCGATGGTGAAGAACTTGGTGCCGTAGGAGTTCGCGGCGTCGGTGAGGGTCACATTGTTCGACCAGGTGTCCACGAACGGGGCGAACACATGGGCGGGCCAGGCGTTGGGGGACGAGGCCGCGACCGCCGGAGCGGCGGTGGTGAATCCGGAGACCGCGATGGCCCCGATCACCCCCAGGGTTGATAATACGGAGACGAACTTTCTGCGTGCGGACATCTTTCCTCTTTCTTCGATGCGGGCGGACGGCATCCGACCTCCGCTCTGAATCGATTCATGAGATGATCGCCATTGGTTTAGACCAAGTGGCGTGTGAGGTATTAGAGAAGCAGCCTGGACGAGTACAGTCAAGATGTCTGGAAAGGCGGGGAGCGCGGCACTGGACCCAAGTGCCCATCGACGCAGGTGAGGTGAGGAACGGTCAGATCGGGGGCCGGGGGTTGGACCTTCCGGCGGCCTCGAAGGTGCTGGTCACGGTCCGGTTCGGGCCGGTGGTGGGGTGTGTGCTGCCCGCGTGGGCGGCCGCGCCGAAACCCTTGACTTGTATTGCAGTGCGACTGCAATAGTGGGGGCCCATCACTCGGGGCACCGCCGTCGGCGGGACTCCCGTCTCTCCTCCGTGAGGCGCACACTCATGACTCCGATCAACCGGCGCGGCTTCGTCACGGCCGCCGCGGGCGCGGCCGCGGCCGCCGTCGCGCTCAACCCGCAGACCGCCCAGGCCCTGGCCCAGGCCGGACCGGGCACCGGCGGCCCCGCCGAGTCCGCCACCGACACCAGCGGCCTGCCCTACGGCGACACCAGCGACTTCGCCGACGCGGACCGGGGCTTCATCGCGGCCGTACCGGCCGGAAAGATCACCGACAGCACCGGCCGGACGGTCTGGGACCCGGGCGCCTACGCCTTCCTCACCGGGGCGGCTCCGGCCGGCGCCGACCCGAGCCTGTGGCGGCAGGCCAAGCTGCTCTCCCGGCAGGGTCTCTACCAGGTCACCGACCGGATCTACCAGGTCCGCGGCCTGGACCTGTCCAATATGACCATCGTCGAGGGCGACACCGGCATCATCGTCATCGACCCGCTGATCTCGGCCGAGACCGCGGCGGCGGCCCTGGCACTATACCGGGCGAACCGCGGCGACCGGCAGGTCACCGCGATGATCTACACCCACCCGCACATCGACCACTTCGGCGGCTGCCGCGGCGTGCTCCCGGACGGCGCGGGCAGCGTGCCGATCCTGGCCCCCGCCGGGTTCATGGACCATGCCGTCACCGAGAACATCTACGTCGGCACCGCCATGTCGCGCCGGGCCGCCTATATGTACGGCGCCCAACTGCCCACCGGCGCCGCCGCGCAGATCGGTTGCGGCCTGGGCCTGACCGTCTCGCTGGGCACGGTGGGACTGATCGCGCCGACCCAGTACATCTCGGCCACCGGGCAGGAGGTGACCCTGGACGGCGTACGGATCCAGTTCCAGATGACCCCGGGGACCGAGTGCCAGGAGGAGATGAACTTCCTCTTCCCCGACCTCAAGGCCGTGTGCATGGCCGAGAACGCCACCCACACCATGCACAACATCATCACCCTGCGCGGCGCCGAGGTCCGCGACGCCCACGCCTGGGCCGGCTACCTCACCGAGGCCATCGGCCTGTACACCGGCAAGGCCGACGTGGCCTTCGCCTCGCACCACTGGCCCACCTGGGGCAACGACAGCATCGTCGGACTGCTGACCCACCAGCGCGACCTGTACGCCTACATGCACGACCAGACGGTGCGGCTGATCAACCAGGGCTGGACCGGCACCGAGATCGCCGAGACGCTGCAACTGCCCCCGGCCCTGGACCGGATCTGGGCCAACCGCGGCTACTACGGCTCGCTGAACCACAACGTCAAGGGCATCTACCAGCGCTACATGGGCTGGTTCGACGGCAATCCGGCGCACCTGTGGGAGCACCCGCCGGTCGAGGACGCCAAGCGCTGGGTCGACTGCCTGGGCGGCAACGCCGCGGTGCGGCGCCGGGCGGCCGAGTACGCCAGGAAGGGAGACCTGCGCTTCGCGGTCACGCTGCTGAACAAGGCGGTCTTCGCCGATCCGAGCGACACTCGGGCCAAGACCCAACTCGCCGAGCTCTACACCCGATTGGGCCAGGCCACCGAGAACGCGGTCTGGCGCAACTTCTACCTGGCCGGCGCGCAGGAGCTGACCGCCGGGATCAGGACCGCCACCGGCTCCACCATCGGCCCCGACATGTACCTCTCGCTCACCGTCGGCCAGTTGGTCGACGGCATCGCGGTCCGGCTGAACGGCCCCAAGGCCTGGGACGTGGCGCTGGAGATCGACTGGCTGGTCGCCGGCGTCTTCTGGCACCTGCGCCTCGCCCACGGCGTGCTCACCTGGACCACCGACACCACCGCGAACCCGGACGCCGGGCTGACCATGACGATGACCAAGGTCCAGCTGCTGGCCCTGCTGGCCGGCAAGGGCAGCACCGGAATCACCATGACCGGCGACTCCACCCTGATCGCCCGGCTCTTCGCACTGCTGGACACCCCGAACCAGAACTTCGCCATCGTCACCCCGGACTGACCGGTCGATATCGACTTGCCCCCGGCGATAGCGGCCCTCGTCGGCCTGGTCGTGCTTCAGGGGTCGCTGCGCTGGTCGTGTGACCCAGGTCACCAAGAAATCGGGGCGGGGCATGTAACCGGGGCGGTGTCGGGCTGCGTAGAGGGCTTGGATCGTGCCTCGGTCCGGCAGGATGTTCGGACCGCGGCCCGGGGGAGCGAGGACGTGGTGGAAGCAGTGCGCAGCCGGTGTGGCTGCGCCCGGTAGTCGGTGTCCCGCGTACGGCGGGAAGGGCCGGATGCCGCCGGAGCAGGGAGCGGGAGCCGCTTGTCGCCTGACGAGTTCGACGAGTTCTACGCCGGCAGCTGGTCGCGGCTGGTCGGTCAGCTGTACGCGATGACCGGGAACCTGGCCGAGGCGCAGGACGTGGTCCAGGAGGCCTTCGTCCGGGCCTGGCGCGGGCGTGAGGAGCTGTCCGGGGCGCAGGCGCCGGAGGCCTGGGTGCGAACGGTGGCCTGGCGGCTGGCGGTGAGCAGATGGCGGCGGGCCCGCAGCTCGCTGCTGGCGGTGTTCCGGCACGGCGCCCTGCCGGACGCCCCGGGCCCGGGACCGGAGTACGCAGCGCTGGTGGCAGCGCTGCGCAAGATATCGGAGGAGCAGCGTCGAGTGGTTGTCCTGCACTACCTGTGCGATCTGCCGGTGGCCGAGGTCGCCCGGGAGACCGGGGCGCCGGAGGGCACCGTGAAGGTCCGGCTGTCACGGGCCAGGGCGGCTCTGGCCAAGCATCTGTCCGATGACCTGATGGAAATGTCAGCGTGATGAGCGAACGCAATGAGCGCCTCCGGGAGTCGCTGCGCGGCCTCGCGGCGACCGCCGCAGGTGAACCGCCGCTGAGTGGGGCCGAGTTGCGCCGCCGGGCGGAGCGGCGCCGGCGGCCCTGGGTGCTGGGCGCGCCGGCCCTGGCGCTGTCGGGGCTGCTGGTCGGCGGCACGGCTTTCGCGATCTCCGGAGCCCTCGGTTCCGGCCCGCAGCGGGTTCCTACGGTGTCCGCCGTGATCCCGACCACGTCGGCACCGGGGACGGCACCCGCCGCGCCGCGGACCACCGGGCCGGCCGAGCCGCGACCGTCGCCGACCCCGAGCAGCGCCCCGGATGTGGCCGCCTCCACCGCCGCCGCCCCGATCACGCCGAGCGGACCCTCGACCGCCGCCACCTCGGCGTCGTCGGACCCCGGCAAGGTGCTGGGCTGCGCGGTGGCCCGGACCGGGGAGACCCTGGAGCGGGTGCAGTCGCTCCAGCTGCCGGCCGGTCTCACCCCGGGCGTGGACGCACTGCTGTACGCGGTTCCGGTCGACTGCGTGCGCGGACAGCTGGTCCCGAGCGGGACGGTTCAGCTGCTCCAGGTGCTCCCGGACGCGGTGGTGACCACCACGGCCCCGCTGAGCACGGGCACCGGTTCGTCGGTGAACACGCTCACGGGCTTGGCGGCCGGTCTGGTGCTCCATCCCGAGCAGCTCTTCGGCGTCGGCCGGGACGCCCAGGGCCGGGTGGACCGGCTCGACCAGATCGCCACCGGGAGCTGACCCGTGATCGGTGCCGGAGCGGGTTACCGGAAATGTGTGAAGATGCCGTCACAATTCCGTGGGGAATAGTGGACGGTATTGCTGTCGGGTCCGGAAATGTTCACGGAATATCCGACAGGCCGACTGGACGAACCATCCTTTGTCATGATTGGATCAATCCATCGGCGGAAGTCGCAAGGACTGGCCCCCGATATTCGGGGTCCAGGCAACCGTTGAAGCGGCCGGCCTGGCGTCCTCCAGATCCGGCCGAAACAATTCGGCAGTACCCACAGCAGTGAAGGGAAACAAAAGCCATGCGTAAGGACTTCACGCCGCAGGTCGAGACCCGCGAGATCTCCGACAGCGACCTGGACAGCGTCTCCGGCGGCGTCGGCATCCTCGGGCTCGACGTCTCCGGCGTCACCTCGCCCGTCCTCGGTGCCACCGAGTCCCTGCTGCCGAGCGGCGTCGGCCAGACGCTCTCGCAGGTCACCAGCCTGGTCCCGGGTCAGGTCACCGGGCTCGCGGGCCTCTGACCGTCGGCAGCCAGTCTCCGACGTCGGGGGTCGCCCCGGACTTCACGGTCCGGAGCACATGAGCGGCGACGGGCCCCGGGATTCCTCGGGCCGGGGCCCGTCGCAGCTCGACAGAAGTGATGGACATCGTGTGGTGCGGTCGGGTGGCCAAATGCCCGACCGCTACCGGTGCATTCTAAGGAATGGTTTGTGCAATTCCGCCAGAAGGCGCTTTCGAAGCTGCAGTCGCCCGAGGAGCTCGACGTACCTGTGCATTTGGCGCGGCCGCAGGGCAGGCTGGTTCTGACGGTCACCGTACTGGTTATGGCGGTGGCCGGGTTCTGGGCCGTCACCGGCTCGGTCTCGTCCAAAATAGCTGCGCCCGGAATTCTGACGTTCGCGCAGGGGAGTTACACCCTGCAGAGCCCGTTCGCGGGACAGGTCACCGCCGTGTTCGCCGCCCAGGGGGACACGCTTGCCGCCGGGGCGCCGTTGCTGAGCCTGCGCACCGACGCGAAGGTCCAGACGGTGCGCACGGTGGCCGCGGGCCGGGTGACGGCCCTGGCGGCGGGCATCGGCGCCGTCGTCGCCGTCGGGGCGGACCTGGCCACCCTGGAGCGGATCAACAGCCCCGAGGACCCACTGGTGGCGGTGCTGTACGCGTCCAGCAGCGGGGCGTCGACGATCCCGGTGGGCGCCGCCGTCGAGCTGACGCTGCAGTCGGTGCCCCCGCAGCGCTACGGCACGCTGCGCGGACGCGTCCTGGCGGTCGGCCGGGTGCCGCAGACCCAGCAGCAGATCACCGCCTTCCTCGGCGACGGCCAACTCGGCGCGCAGTTCTCGGCCCAGGGCCAACCGGTGGCCGTCATGGTCCAGTTGGACCGCTCCACGGGGACGAAGTCCGGGTACGCCTGGTCCTCGGCGCAGGGCCCCCCGTACGCGGTCGAGTCCACCACCCTGGTCGGCGGCTCCATCCAGCTGGCCGCCCAGCATCCGATCGATTGGATCCTTCCGTGACCGCGCACCACGACCCGGCCGCGACGGAGCCGATGCCGCTCCGCGAGCGCGAGCGCGAGCGCGGGAGACACCGACCCGACCAGCACCAGCACCAGAACCGGGGCTCGGGCCGGGGCCGGCGCCAGCCCCGGGGCCGCAGGCCGAGGGCGGTGCGCAGCCCCACGGTCCTGCAGATGGAGGCCGTGGAGTGCGGCGCCGCCGCGCTGGCGATGGTGCTCGGCCACCACGGCCGGCATGTGCCGCTGGAGGAACTGCGGATCGCCTGCGGGGTGTCCCGCGACGGCTCCCGGGCCAGCAGCGTGCTCAAGGCGGCGCGTGGCTACGGCCTGGCGGCCAAGGGCATGCAGATGGAACCGGCCGCGCTGGCGCAGGTGCAGGCCCCGGCGGTGCTGTTCTGGGAGTTCAACCATTTCGTCGTCTACGACGGCACGGTGCGTCGCCTGGGCCGTCGCGGCGTTCGCATCAACGATCCGGCCCGGGGCCGTCGCTTCGTCACGCCGGAGGACTTCGACTCCAGCTTCACGGGTGTGGTGCTGACCTTCGAGCCCGGCGCGGGCTTCCGTCGGGCCGGTCGCCGACCCGGCCTGCTCCGCGCCCTGCCGGCCCGGCTGCGCGGCACCTCGGGCACCATGCTGGCCGCCCTGCTGGCCAGCTTCCTGCTGGTGGTCGTCGGCGCGGTGCTCCCGGCCCTGAGCCGCACCTATATCGACCTGTTCCTGATCGGTGATCAGACCTCGCTGCTGCCGGTGCTCTTCGCCGCGATGGCGGCCATGGTGGCGTTGACCGCCGGGCTGACGGCACTGCAGCAGGCCAACCTGCTGCGCGGGCGCATGATCTCGTCCACGCTGAGCAGCGCACGGTTCCTGCGGCACCTGCTCAGGCTGCCGGTCACCTTCTTCAGCCAGCGCAACCCGGCCGAGCTGGTCCAACGGCTGCAGTCCAACGACACCGTGGCCGAGACCCTGGCCAGGGACCTCGCCGCCACCGGGGTGGACGCGGTGGTCGTGGTCCTCTACGCGCTGCTGCTGTGGACCTACGACCCGCAGCTGACGGTGCTCGGGGTGCTGATCGCGCTGCTCAACGTGGTGGCGCTGCGGGTGGTGGTGCGCATCCGCGGCACCGGTGTGCAGAAGCTGCGCGCGGACGGCGCCCGGCTGACCAACACCTCCTACAGCGGCCTGCAGCTGATCGAGACGATGAAGGCCACCGGCGGCGAGAACGGCTACTTCCGCCGCTGGGCCGGCCAGCACGCGCTCACCCTGGACGGGCAGCAGCGGCTCGGCGTGCCGAGCGCGGCGCTGGCCGTGGTCGCCCCCGCGCTGGCGGCCCTCAACAGCGCGCTGATCCTGCTGATCGGCGGTCAGCGGGCGGCAGACGGCGGCATCTCGATCGGTCTGCTGGTGGCCTTCCAGGCGCTGGTGACCAGTTTCACCGGGCCGGTCACCCGGCTGAACGGCGTGGCCGGCCGGGTCCAGGACTTCGCGGCGGACATGGCCAGGCTCAGGGACGTGGAGAGCTTCCCGGTGGACCCGCTGTTCGCCCGGCCCGAACCTGCCGCGAGCACCCGCAGGCTCAGCGGGCACGTGGAACTGGACCGGGTCACCTTCGGCTACAGCCCGCTCGACAAGCCGCTGCTCACCGACTTCTCACTGTCGGTGGGCCCCGGCCGGCAGGTCGCCCTGGTCGGTGGGTCCGGCAGCGGCAAGTCGACCGTGTCCCGGCTGATCTCCGGCCTCTACCGGCCCTGGGAGGGCGAGATCCGGATCGACGGGCGGCGGTTGGCGGAGATCCCGCGCGGCTCGCTGTCCGCCTCGGTCTCCTTCGTCGACCAGGACGTGTTCCTCTTCGAGGGCACGGTCCGCGACAACGTGGCGCTGTGGGACCCGTCGGTGTCGGACCAGGCGGTCGTCGCCGCGCTCCGGGATGCGGCGGTCCACGACACCGTGTCCAGGCGACCGGGCGGCATCCACGGCCGGGTGGAGCAGGACGGCCGCAACTTCTCCGGCGGCCAGCGGCAGCGGCTGGAGATCGCCCGGGCCCTGGTGCGCGGGCCCAGCGTGCTGGTCCTGGACGAGGTGACCAGCGCCCTGGACGCGGAGACCGAGCGGGTGATCATCGACAACATCCGACGGCGCGGCTGCGCCTGCGTGGTGATCGCGCACCGGCTGAGCACGGTGCGCGACAGCGACGAGATCGTCGTCCTGGACCACGGGACCGTGGTGGAACGCGGGCGCCACGAGGAACTGGTCGCCGCCGCGGGGCGGTACGCCGAACTGGTGCGTGAGCATTGATCCCCGGAGAGCTGACCCTGCCCGGCGACCTGGTGGTCGGCGCCCTGGGCGGGCTCGGCGATCCGGTCGACTGCGCGAACCTGCGCAGCCTGTCGCTGGAGCGGCCCGACGTGCTCTGGCTGGTGGCGGCCGGAGGCATGGACCTGTTCGCCGTCGACGCCGCCCAGCAGGGCCGCTGGCACTTCCTCGGCCGGCTCGACACCGGGGCCCTGCTGCTGGGCCCGGTCGAGGGACCCCGGCACACGCTGGTCGGCAGGCCGCTGCAGGGCTGTGTGCTGCAGCGGATCCAGCTCCGTGAACTGCTGCGCCCGGACCACCACTACTACGTCGAACAGGTACTCAGCCCGCTGGAGGACGCGTTCGCCCGGGGTCTGGGGCGGAGCCTGCGCGCGGTGTTCGAGACGACCGTGGACGGGACGGCACCGGACGGCGCGGTGCCGGCGGGGCCTGACGAGTCCTCCGACGACGGCATCCTGTGGACGCCGGTGGACCCGGGCAGCGTGCAGTACGGCGCGGCCTACAGCGCGGAGATGGCCAGGGACCTGCTGGTCGACGGGGCGCTGTGGCAGCGGCTGGTCGACCAGCAGACCCGGCTGATGTCCGCGGTGGACCGCCGGATCGAACAGCTGGAGCGGGCGCATGAGGACCGGGCGGCGGCCGGGATGAAGGCCGGACGGACGGTCAGGGCGCAGGCCGACCGGGCGCTGCTGGACTCGATCGACACCTCCGACGCCTCGGGACGGGCCGCGGGACGACCGGCCGCAGGATCCGACGAGGCCGCACTCGCCGTCTGTCGCACCGTCGCGGCCGCTGCCGGAATCACGGTCACCCCGCCCCCGGCCCTGGCCCCGACGTCGCCCGGGCCCGGGCAGAGCGGCGCGTCGCCCGACCGGCTCGGTCCGGTCGAACGCATCGCGCTGAGTTCCCGGTTCCGCACCCGCACGGTCAGGCTCACCGGGCGCTGGTGGCGCGAGAACGCCGGTCCCCTGGTCGGCCACCGGGCCAGTACCGGGGCCCCGGTCGCGCTGCTGTGGCGGCGCGGCGGCTACCGGGTGGTGCATCCCGGGACCGGACGGGCGACCAGGGTCGGCGCCGCCAACGCGGCGGAGTTCGAGGACCGCGCGGTCATGTTCTACCGCCCGCTGCCGGAACAGCCGCTGCCCGCCTGGCGGCTGCTCCGCTTCAGCCTGCGCGGAACCCGGACCGACCTGCGGAACCTGGTCCTCGGCGGACTGGTGGCGGTGCTGCTCGGGGCGCTGGTGCCGATCGCGACCGGACAGGTCCTCGGCAGCTACGTCCCGAACGCCGAGAAGAGTCTCATCGTCCAGACCTCGCTGGCGATCGTGGCCACCACCGTGGTCTCCGCCGCCTTCATGCTGCTGGAGAACGTCTCCATCCTGCGGATGGAGGGACGCATCGAGGCCACACTGCAACCGGCCGTCTGGGACCGGCTGCTGCGGCTGCCGACCCGCTTCTTCGCGGAGCGCTCCACCGGGGAGCTGGCCACCGCGGCGATGGGCGTCAGCGCCATCCGCCGGGTGCTGTCGGGCATCAGCTCGGTGGCGGTGCAGGCCGGTACGGTCAGCGCGGTGAACCTGGCCCTGCTGCTGTACTACAGCGTGCCGCTGGCGCTGGCGGCGCTGGCCATGGTGGCCGTCATCGGCACCGTGTTCCTGGTCCTCGGGTTGTGGCAACTGCGGTGGCAGCGGCGGTTGGTGGCGGTCAACAACAAGCTCAACAACCAGGCCTTCCAGACCCTGCGCGGCCTGCCCAAACTGCGCGTTGCCGCAGCCGAGGAGTTCGCCTACGCCGCCTGGGCGGGCCGTTTCGCCCGCAGCCGCGAACTGCAGCGCCGGGTGGGCCGGATCAAGAACCTGATCACCGTCCTCAACGCGCTCTACCTGCCGCTGTGCACGCTGGTGATGTACATGCTGCTCGCGGGCCCGGCCCGGGGGAGCCTCTCGGCGAGCAGCTTCCTCACCTTCAGCACCGCCGTGACCATGGTGCTGACCTCGGTCACCCAGCTCACCGGCGCGCTGCTGTCCGCCGCCTCGGTGCTGCCGCTGTACGAGCAGATCAGGCCGGTGCTGGACGAGGTCCCCGAGGTGGGCGGCGGGAGCATCGCGCCCGGTGTGCTGTCCGGCGCGATCGAGGTCGCCCAGCTGTCGTTCCGCTACTCCGAGGACGGGCCGCTGGTGCTCGACGACATCTCCTTCCAGGTGCGGCCGGGTGAGTTCGTGGCGATCGTGGGGGCCAGCGGCTGCGGCAAGTCGACCCTGCTGCGGCTGCTCATCGGCTTCGACCGGCCGACCTCCGGCAGCGTGCGCTACGACGGCCAGGAACTGGCCGCCCTGGACCGCACCGCGGTGCGCCGTCAGTGCGGGGTGGTGCTGCAGAACGCCCAGCCGTTCACCGGCTCGATCCTGGACTGCATCTGCGGCGCCGAGACCTTCTCACTGGAGGCGGCCTGGGAGGCCGCCGAAATGGCCGGCCTGGCCGAGGACATCAAGCGGATGCCGATGGGCATGCACACCGTGCTCTCCGACGGCGGCGGCACCGTCTCCGGCGGGCAGCGACAGCGGCTGATGATCGCTCAGGCGCTGATCCGCCGCCCGCGCATCCTCTTCTTCGACGAGGCCACCAGCGCCCTGGACAACCGGACCCAGCGGGTGGTGACGGAGAGCACCCGCGCGCTGCGCGCCACCCGGGTGGTGATCGCCCACCGGCTGTCCACGGTGCTGGACGCCGACCGGGTGCTGGTGATGTCGGAGGGCCGGGTGGTCCAGCAGGGACCGCCGGCCGAGCTGCTCGCCGACGCCGGCAGCCCGTTCCACGAACTGGTCCGCCGTCAGATCCGCTGACTCGGGCGTGCTGGGCCTCGGTCCTGCTGGGGCTCAGTCGGGCTGGGACCTCAGTCGTGCTGGGCCTCAGTCCTTCTGGGCGGGCAGGCGCAGGGTGAACACCGAGCCCTTGCCCACGGTGCTGTCCACGGAGACCGTCCCGCCATGGGCCTGGACCAGCTGGCGCACGATCGCCAGCCCCAGGCCGCTGCCGCCGGTCTGCCGGCTGCGGGACTTCTCCGCGCGCCAGAAGCGCTCGAAGACGTGCGGCAGGTTCTCGGGGCTGATGCCGTCACCGGTGTCGCCGACCTCGATCAGCGCCTCCGGTCCGTCCCGCCGGGCGCCGACGGTCACGCTGCCGCCCGCGGGGGTGTGCCGGATGCCGTTGGACACCAGGTTGCCGACCGCCTGGCGCAGCCGCAACGGATCGGCCACCAGCCCGGGGTCGCCGTCGGTACGGGTCTCCAGGGTGACGCCGGCCGCCCGGGCGGCGTCCTGGTGCGCCGCCGCCACCTGTTGCAGCACCTCGCGCAGCCGGACCGGCTCGGGGTGCAGCCGGAAGGTGTCCGCGTCGGCGGCCGCCAGGTCGCGCAGGTCGTCGATGATGTGCTGCAGCAGCAGGGCCTCCTGCAGCAGAGCTGACACCAGCTCAGGATCGGGGACCGCCACGCCGTCCTGGACCGCCTCCAGCCAGCCGCGGATGTTGCTCAGCGGAGTGCGCAGCTCATGGGCCACATCGCTGACCATGGCCTCGCGCTGCTGCTCGATGCGTTCGCGGCGCTGCGAGAGGTCGTTCAGCGCGGCCGCCAGGTAGCCGATCTCGTTCCGGCCCCGGACCGGCACCCGGGCGTGCGGCTCGTTGGGCCGCTGCGCCGCCTCGGCCAGCGCCCGCAGCGGGCGCACCAGCCGGGTGGCCACCAGCACGGTGACCGCCACGGTCACCGCCAGGACCAGCGCGGTCACCTCCACGATCCGGATCGTGTTGGCCCGGGACAGGTCGAACACCGAACCGGGGGTCCGGGCCGGGCTGGTGACGAAGAGCAGCGCGGCCGGGGCGACGTAGGGGGCCAGCTGCTCCCGGCGTCCGGACTCGATGCAGGTCGCGATGGACTGGGCGGCCTTGGTGGAGCTGGCCGGGCGTCCGGTCCAGGAGAAGTTCAGGTCGACCTGGACCGGCGGAATCCCCTGCCGGGCCAGACAGGGGTTGACCAGGGCGTCGAGCTGGTCCAGCGCCGTCTGCTCGCTGCGGGTGGGGAAGAGCAGCGGCTTGGCGTTGCACTTGTCCATCATCATCAGCCCGGCGTAGCCGCTGTTGGTGACAACGCTGGGCCGGCCGGCGGGACTGGTGCTGATCTGGGCGGTCAGCCCCAGGTCCTCCAGGCAGCCGACCGTCTCGTCCGCTGCGTCGCGCAGCTCCGCCTGCTCCTTGCTGCTGAGTTGGAAGGGACCGGTGGCCTGGGGAGCGATCCGGCTGGCGCCGGAGCCGAGGGCCAGGGAGGGGTCCAGATTGAGCGGGTCAACGACCGCCGAGGCCTGGGCCGGGAGCGGGGCGGCAGCCGTGGGGGTGGCTGCCGGCGCGGGGCCGCCCGCGGGTTGGGAGTCGGCTATGGAGGCGCGCGCGGAGGTGGTCAGGGCGATCCGGCGGCCGGTGCTGCGGGCCAGAGCGCTGACGGTCGGCCCGACGCCGTCCCAGTTGTGGTGGGTGGCGGCGAAGTCAAGCAGGGTGCTGTAGATGCTGGCGTCCTGGGACAGGGCCTGGCTCTGCTGCTGCTCGATGGCGCGGGAGGTCGACTTCACCGCCAGCCAGGCGGTCGCCGCGATCGAGCAGACCGCGACCAGCACCGAGGTGGCCAGCAGCCGCACCACCAGACTCCGGCGCAGCGGGACGCTACGGGGCACGGCGCCGACCGCCCGTTCCGTCGGTGAGCTTGTAGCCCACGCCGAACACGGTGACCAGGCGGACCGGACGGCGCGGGTCGGCCTCGATCTTCTTGCGCAGGTTCATCACGTGCATGTCGATGGTGCGCTCGGTGGTGCCGAGGTCCAGGCCGTGGATCTCCTGCAGCAGTTGGGCGCGGCTGAAGACCCGGTCCGGCTGGGCCGCCATGGCGGCCAGGATCTCGAACTCCCCGCGGGTGCACTCCACCGGCGCCGCGCCGATCCACACCCGGCGGCCGCCCGGATCGACGCCGAGGTCGCCCACGTGCAGGGCCCCGTCGCCCCACGGGCTGCCGTCCCGGTTGCGGCGCAGCAGGGTGCGGACCCGGGCCATCAGCTCCCGGGGGCTGTAGGGCTTGGTCATGTAGTCGTCGGCGCCCAGGCCGAGCCCCAGCAGCAGGTCGTCCTCGCTGGTGCGGGCGGTGAGCATCAGCACCGGCACCTCGCTCTCCCGGCGCAGCGTCCGGCACAGCTCCAGGCCGTCCATGCCGGGCATCATCACATCGAGGATGATCAGATCCGGGTGCCTGCGGCGGGCCTGCTCCAGCGCGGCGAGCCCGTCGTGGGCGACGAGGGCGGTCAGGCCCTCGTGCTCCAGATAGCGCCGGACGAGTTCGGCCTGCATCTTGTCGTCCTCGGTCACCAGGACACATGTACCCATGGGCGTGATCCTAGGCAGCCCGATCCTGGAAATCACCGGGCGGGGGAGCCGGAACCGGAATCTGACAACTATCTGACAACCTCTTCATCCCCAGGTCAGGGCGCGCTGTCCGGGACCCCCGGGCTCGCGGCGTACGCCTGGATCGGGGTCATCCCGACGCCGTTGACCTGGACGGTGTACAGATCGCCGACCTGGGCACAGGAGTTGACCTGGTCGCCGGTCTGGGCGTGCGCACCGTCCAGAGCCGCGCCGGCGCCGGTGGGCCGGCTGGCGCGGGACGGGTTCGGCGCGGCTGGCTTGGCTGCCGCGGCCTTGGCCGCTGCTGCCTCGGTGGCCGTCGTGGTGGGGGCTGTCGAGGCCGTGGCACCGGCGGAGGCGGAGGGATCGGCGGAGGCCGAGGGGGTGGGGGTGGGCTTCGCCGCTGCTGCCGTCAGGGAACGGTCGTTGATGATCGCGTCGAACAGCTGCTGCGCCTTGGCGTCGACGACGACCCGGTTGGAGTCCTGCGGGTCGGCGTGGGTCTGCATGGTGGTGAGGGTGATCCGGTCCGCGGGTACCTTGCCCAGGTCCTCGCCCAGACCGATCAGCTTGGCGAGGCTGCCCAGACCGGTGTCGACGGTCAGGGCCTTGGTCGCGGAGTTCGCCAGTCGCCACAGCGCGGCCGGGTCGCTGAGCGTTCCCGCGGTCTTGACCTTGTCGACCATCTGCGTGATGAACACGTGCTGGGCGTAGGTGCGGCCGAGGTCGCTGCCGTCGTCGAAGCCGTGCCGGGTGCGCAGGAACTCCAGCGCCGCCGTCCCCTTCAGAGTGTGGGTGCCCTTGCTGAGCTTGAGGCCCGAGTACGGGTCGTAGACGTTGTTGTCGACGCAGACGTTCACCCCGCCCACGGCGTCGGACATACTCACGACGCCGCTGAAGTCGATCATCACGAAGTGGTCGATGGGTATCCCGGTCAGCTTGTGCACCGCCGCCACCGAGCAGGCCGGGCCGTACTGCAGGGCGCTGTTGATCTGGTCGTAGGAGCCGGAGGTGTGGTCCCCGGTGGTGGGGTCGGTACAGGCCGGCAGGTCCATCATGGTGTCGCGCGGGATACTCATCACCGTGGCGTTGCTGCGGTCCGCCGACAGGTGCACCAGCATCTCCACGTCGGCGTTGGCGCCGGGCCCGCAGTCGCCGCCGATCTGGCAGTCGGCGGCGCTGTCGCGGGTGTCCGAGCCGATGAGCAGGATGTTGAGCGGGGTGTGCCCGAAGGCGTCCGGCTTCTCGACGCCCAGCCCGCTGCTCCGGTGCCCGGCGTCGGCCTGGGTGCCGCCCGGCGTGTCGGTGTAGAGCGAGGCGGTCCTGATGTTCCCGTTCAGGTGCTCGTAGAGGTACCCGGCACCGGCGGCCCCCAGGACCAGGATGCCGGCAGCGGACAACGAAAGGATCTTCAGCGCCTTCCTACGACCGACGCGCCGGCCCCCGCCGCCCGCTTCGACAGACCCTGCGTCATCCATGCCCGCAGCTCCATGACTTGGTTCCAGCATGGTCCGGACGCTAACGAAGAGATGTCAGAAACCGATCAGCACAGCACAGGAGCATGCAGAAGTGCTCCCCCGCTGCCGCTGGAACGAACCCTGCCGTGGCTGTCGTTGGCCGGATTCAGCTGTACTCGTCGAGGACGACGCACACGAGGGTGTCGTTCTGGTCGTAGAGGGCGGTGGCGCGGCCGCACCCGGCGGCGACGCCCGAGTGGAAGGCGATGCACATCGCCCCGTCGCCCGAAGCGGTGGGAACCTCCACCACGTTGGGGAGGCGTCCGGCCTCGGCGCCCTCCGCCAGTTCGGCCCGTACCCGGGTGGCGAACTCGGCGCTCCAGGCGAGCGAGGAGGCGGCACCGTCCCAGATCGCGCCGTCCGGACCGAGCGGCTGGTAGTCCTCGTAGACGTTGCGCATGCGCTCGGCGGCGAGTGCTTCGGCGATGGTGTCCGGGCTCGCGAGGGGGATGACCGCCAGGTTCACCCACGATGCCGGCATGTTGTACACCGCGCCCTTCTCCGGGTCCGGTCGGACCACCTCCAGGTAGATCGGGTGCGGGCCTAGCGGTATGTCCGTATGCGGGGTCAGCTCACCGGGATGCGGCTTGGCGAAGGCGACCTGCCCGGTCACCACCAGGTCGCTGACCCGGTGGAACGCATGACTCCCGCCCAGGTAGGGCCAGTCGCCCGCCTTGTCGTCGGCGAAGGTGCGGGCTATCCGGTCGAGGACCTCTGTGATCTCCATGACTCGGGATGATGGCATGCAGCACCGACATCCACGGCACCGGCACCGGGAGCCGACGCCACCGAGCCAGGAGGTGGGCCGTGCCCTACCAGGTTGCTGTCTGCGGTCCCCAGGACTGCACCGAGCGGGAGGCGGCCGATGCCTTCCGGGTCGGACAACTGCTGGCTGAGCGCGGTGCGGTGGTGCTCTGTGGCGGTGGCACCGGCGTCATGGCCGCTGTGGCTCGGGGAGCCCGCTCCCGTGGCGGCATCGTCATCGGCATCCGACCGGACGACGACCGCGCCGGCGCATCCTCCGACCTGTCGGCCGTCGTCCTCACCAACCTGGGGGAGGCCCGCAACGCGGTACTCGTCTGGTCCGCCGACGCGGTGATCTCCATCGGCGGGTCCTGGGGAACGCTCAGCGAGATCGCACTGGCCAAGCGCCGCGGCGGCATCCCGGTCGTCTGCCTGGGCGGATGGCGGCTGATCGACGCCGAAGGCAATGCCGTCGAGGGAATCGACCACACCTCCACGGCCGAGGAGGCGGTCCGCCGGGCGATGGGTGTCGGCACCGACATGTAGCGTCCGGACATGGTCACTTCGAGCCAACCCACAAGTGGTGGAGGGTTCTTGATGAACAACCAGGAGCGCGGTGAGATCCGTGCGGCCGTCGCCGACGTCTGGCGGCGGATAGACACCTGGCTGGGTGAGCATGCCCCAGCGATGCTTTCCGGGCTCGGTGGCCCGGCGAGCCCTGAGGAGATCGCGGCTGCCGAGCGGGACCTCGGTCTCACCCTGCCGGTGGACTTCGCCGCCTCCTGCGCGATCCACCGCAGGGTGGCGCTCAACGGCGTTCTCTCCAACATCTGGCAGGGCGACGTCAGCGAGTTGGCGAAGTGGCGGGACGACTCGTTGGACGAGGGCCCGGGCAGTTCGAACGATCCGGACGACGAGATCCGTCGGGACCAGGAATGGCGTCGTGGCTGGGTCCTGCTGGACTACGAACCCGACGGCTCCAGCGTCATCCTCGACCTGGACCCGGGGCCGGACGGTGTCGTGGGCCAGATCATCTACATGGACCAGGCCTGCATCGACGAGGTCATCTCACGATGCTGGCTGGACGAACTGCGCGACTTCGCGGACGAGTTGGAGGCGGACCGCTACACCTACGACCCGTCCAAGTCCTCGTTGTGCTACCGGACCGGATCCCGGTCGCATTGATTCGGACGGCGCAGCGACGTGTCCCGCCTACCGCAGTCCGGTCCCAGGTTCGATGCGGAGACGGGCCCGCAGCCACAGGTGGTCGGTGATGGTGGCGACCTCCTCGACGACCTCGATCGACTCGATCGCGTGCGCTGCCTGCGGGCTGGTCAGGATCCGGTCGGGGCGGTTGACCAGTTCATGGCCGGGCCAGTGGCCGGTGGTCGGCTTTCGGCTGTCGAGGAGCTCGGCGACGTCGGAGAAGCCCGCGTCGGCCAGCCGCTGGATCGGGCGCAGGTCCGGGACGGTGCTGCCGGGAAGGGCCAGGCCGGCGCGGAGCCGGGGGGAGATGCCGGACAGGTCGGTGTCCGCGTCGGCGGTGTTGGCGTCCATGCCGAGCAGGACCAGGCCCTTGGCCGGGACGTGCTCGATCAGCTGCTCGGCCTCCAGCAGCCGGTGGGCCGGGCTGCGCGGGCTCAGGTGCGCGGAGACGACGGTCAGTTCGGTCTCCGAACCTCCGGGGCCGGGGAGGGTGAGGTCCACGCGCAGCGCACCGTGGTGCCAGAGCCCGCCACTCAGCGTCCTGCTGGCCGTGACGGCCAGCGGTGCCCTGACGAACACGGCCACGTGCAGCCCGGTGCTGACCCGACCGAGGACCCCGCGCATCCCCAGGGTCCGCTCGGCCCGGTAGAACAGCCGCCGGTCGTCGTCAGCGAACCACATGCACTCCTGGAAGCACACGACGTCGGCCTGCTGGCGCCCGGCCGCATGCATCAGGGCATCGAACCGGCCCTCGGCCCGCGAGCCGCCGAGCCCACCGGTCAGCAGGTTCGCCGAGACCAGCGTGACCACGTTCGCCATTACGCCTCGATCCTCAGGGCTGTCGGTCTGCCGACTGCCAGCTTGCCTCACGAAGGAGAAGACCTCGGTCAAGCAGGCCGACTGCGTGCAGAAGACCACCCCGATGCGCCGCGAGTGCGTTCCGGCTGTCGGGCACGACATGCAGATCGGGCGTCAGAAGATGGCGCGCATCCAACTGTCGACCGTGGCTGTGCCGGCGACCGGCCAGGTGATGGCGATGGCGAGTTGCAGGGCGGCGGCGGTGCCGAGGAGGAGGCAGAGGGTGCGGCTCGGGCGGGCCGGGATGGTGGCGGCGGGGAGGAGGGTGAGCAGCAGGAAGCTGGTCATGCGGGAGTAGCCGAAGCCGAGCCAGTCGCCGAAGAAGAGGATGATGACCGGGATGAAGAAGCCCAGGGTGATGGTCGCCCGGACGAACAGACGGTAGCCGGAGCCGATGGTGCCGGTCAGGATGAGGGCGGCGACCAGCAGGTAGAGCGGGGCGTGCGCGATGGAGGAGGCGGTGTCGCGCAGGGCGATGCCGAAGCTGCTTCGGACGTCCCGGTAGGCGCCGCCCCTGCTGTCGGTCAGCCAGTTGAACGAGTTGCCGGTGAGGCGCCACACCGTGAAGGTCCAGCCCAGTGCCGCCGCCGCGATCGGGAACCCCAGGACGAGCGCGGTGGCCGGGATGGCCGCGGGCTCGGCGCGGTAGCGGCGGACGGCCAGCAGGGGCGCGCCGATGATCAGCCAGAGGGCGTAGGGAAGGGCGATGGCCGCACAGCCGAAGGCCACCGCGAGGAACAGTCCGGCCTGGAAGCCGCCCTCGGTCTCGGCGAAGGCGGCGAAGCGCAGGAAGCCGCCGAGGGCGAGGGTGAGGAAGAGCAGCGAGGTGATGCCCGACAGGTCCTGGGCGCTGAGGTACCACAGCGAGCTGTCGCCGAGCAGGGCCGCGCACAGCAGCACGATCAGCGGCGCCGGGAGCCGGGCCACGACCAGGCGGGCGAGGTACACCGAGAGCAGCGTGCCGGCGGCGAACGCGCCGACGATGCTCTGTGCCGCCGGGCGCCAGCCGGTTGGGAGGAGCGCGAGCGGTCCGGTCAGCAGCGGCGGATAGGCCAGTTGGGCCGCCGAGAGGTCGTGCCATCCGGTGCGGACGGCGGCGGCGTGCTGCTCCAGCAGGGTGCGCGGGCTGCTGCTGTAGCCCAGGTGTGTGACCCAGAAGGCGAGCGCGGCGAACGGCAGCGCGAGCAGCAGTCGCAGGGCCCAGCGGCGACTGGCGGTTGACGGCCAGTCAGCTCCGGTCCAGGCCCACTGCCGGCTGCGGACCGGGGCCCAGGTCCGGGACCTGGCCCGGGTGGCGGACGGTGCTGAGGCCATGGGTGGTCTTCTCCCAGTAGTGCGGTCGGGTGATCAGTTGCCACAGTGCCTTGTACGCCGCGGCGCAGTGCAGCAGCCAGTACAGCGGGGTGAGCACGGCCCAGGGCACCAGCCGGTAGCGCCGGCGGCGGAAGGCACCCATCATCGAGACGTAGATCATCGCGGCGTTGCCGACGACCAGGTCGAACATCGAGACCGCGAGCAGCCAGGCCGGGAGCACCCCGGTGAGTCGGCTGACCGGTCCCAGCAGCGACACCAGGAACAGCAGTAGCAGTGGCGGGGCGGCCAGGAAGCCGGCCGGGGTGCCGCCGATCAGCAGCACGAAGGCCAGGGTCTGCCCCAGGCCGATGGTCCGGGTCAGCCGCACCGGGGCGCGCAGGTGCACCAGCAGCGTCTGCAGGTAGCCCTTGACCCAGCGGGAGCGCTGCCGGATCCAGTTGCCGTAGGCCCGGTTGGCCTCCTCGTAGGTGGTGGAGCCGACCACGCTGACCCGCCAGCCCTCGGCCGCCGCCCGGACGCCCAGGTCGGCGTCCTCGGTGACGTTGAACGGGTCCCAGCCGCCGAGCCGGCGCAGCGCGTCGGTGCGGAAGTGGTTGGAGGTGCCGCCCAGCGGGATGGGCAGCCGCAGGTCGTCCAGGCCGGGGAGCATGTAGTCGAACCAGAAGGAGTACTCCAGGGTGAACATCCTGGTGAGGGCGTTCTCCTCGGCGTTCCAGTAGTTGAGCGCGGCCTGGACGCAGACGGTGTCGCCGTCGGCGCGGGTGAAGGCCAGGTGCGCCTTCTTCAGCTGGTCCGGGTCGGGCTGGTCCTCTGCGTCGTAGATGACCAGGTAGTCGCCGCGGGCGAAGAACAGCCCGACGTTGCACGCCTTGGGCTTGGTCCTGGGCTCGCACTGCGGGACGACAACCAGCTTCATCCAGGCGGGTGGTTGGGCGGCCCGGGCAGCTGCGACCGTCTCGCTGTCGTCCTCCTCCAGCAGCACCAGCACTTCGAGCTTGGCTCGGGGCCAGTCCAACTCCCCTAGATTGTAAAGGAGTTGGCCGACGATTCCAGCCTCGCGGTAGACCGGGACCAGTACAGTGAAGCCCGGCAGCGAGCCCTCGTCCAGGGCGTCCAGGTCGGCGGCGCCGATCGGCTCCTCGCGCTCGCGTTCGGCGCCGCGCATGCAGACCACGAACTTGAACACCACACTGAAGAGGAACGCGACGTTGACCACCGTGAAGACGGCGGTCAGCGCGGACCGCCAGTCGGCCAGGAATCCGAGTGCGATCAGGACCACCAGCACTGCGGCGATCACCTGCTGAGCCCGAGTCAGCACCCGTTGTGCGGACTGGAGCGGAGAGCGAAGGGCCAGGCCGGAGACGGCCAGCTCCACCAACTCCTCGCGGTGGCACCGCAGCAGGGCCTCACGAAAGGCGTCCTGACTGACGACAGCCGGCTCCACCGGGGCGCCCACGGCCTGCGCCACCTGCTGCACACGCTCCCGGTCGGGCCGGCCGACGAAGCCGACCCGTACCGCGCCGCCGTCCGCGGACCGCCACAGCGGGATCCAGCCCTCCCGCCACAGCCGGGCCGCGGGCTGCGCATTCACCTGGACGGGGTCGGCCGCCGACTCCTGCAGAGCGACATACGGCACACCCCAGTGCCCGGCGAGCAGCCGGTCCAGCTGCTCCTGGCCCACCGCCCCCTCCGCCGCCAGCTGCTCCGCCAGCGGCACCCGGAGCCGGACGGCCTCGGCGTGCGCCCGCGCCAGTGCGTCGCTCGGCGGCAGCACGGCCAGGACGTCCTGGTCCGGTGGGGAGTACGGAAGGGTTTCCATGGACGCGATGATCCGGCCCGGCAGGTGCGCCACCGGGTACGCGGAGCGCTGCCGTGCTCAGGAACACCCTGTTGGCCGAACCCGTGCTCCTCGCCCTGACGGGCCGCGGTGTACGGGTCAGCCGCCGGGTCGCCAGCCGAGGGCCGGGCCGAGGCGGGTGGCGATGTCGGTGAGGATCTGGACGTAGTCCTCGTGCTCGAAGGTGAACGGCAGGGCGAAGGCGACCTCGTCGATCTCGCGGAAGGCGGCGTGGGCGTAGAGCTGTTCGGCGATCTGGGCGGAGGTGCCGACCAGATCCGGTGCGAACAGCAGTTGCCCAGGCCCCTGCGGGGTCGTGGTCCGCGGCATCCGCTTGTCGGCGAAGGCCCGGTACTTCGCGCGCTGCTCCGCCGAGGCGGAGTCGACGGGGATGACCACCAGGCCCTGCGAGACCCGGGCCCGCTCGCCGTCCGGGTGGTGCGCCCGGAAGGTGCGGATGAGGGACTGCTGGATCGCGGCGAAGTCCGGAGCCGCCCCCGCCTCCTGCGCCGTCCCCGCCTCCTGGGACTCCGCCTTGACCACGCTGCTGGTCAGGAAGTTCATCCCGTGCTCACCGGCCCACCGGGCGGACCGCGAGCTCGCGCCCCCGTACCACATCCGCCGGCCCAGGCCGGGGGAGTGCGGCTGGACCCGGTCGGAGAACACCTCAAAGCCCTCGACGCCGCTGAAACCGGTGACCGGCTCGCCGCGCACGCAGTCCAGCAGCCGCTGCATCCGGTCGTAGCCGAAGTCCTCGGCGTCGGCGGTGCCGGGGTAGAGCGCGTCCTGCACCTGGTCGAGGCGCCTGGGCGGGCCTACGCTGAGACCCGGGTTGAGGCGGCCTCCTGACAGGATGTCGACCGTCGCCAGGTCCTCGGCCAGCCGCAGCGGGTTCTCCCAGCCCAGCGGGATCACCGCGGTGCCGAGTTCGATGCGGCTGGTGCGCTGGGAGGCCGCCGCCAGCACGGCGACCGGCGAGGAGATGCCGTACTGCAGGTGACGGTGGCGCACCCAGGCGCTGTCGAAGCCCAGTTGCTCGCCCAGCCGGATGATCTCCAGGGTCGACTCGTGCCCGGGACCGGGGTCGTTCCCGTCGAACAGTCCGATGGTGAGGAAGCCCAGCTGGCGCAACGGCTCCGAGGTCAGTGGCACAGTGTTCTCCTGCGTATCAGTGCTGCGGTGGGCGGCCAGACCGTCAGGTTGCCTCCAGTGCCAGGACGAAGTCCACCCGGTCGTGCAGAGTCGCCAGGCTGTGGCCGGTCAGCTCCTCGATGCGCCGGATCCGGTAGCGCAGGCTGTTCACATGGATGTGCAGCTCCTCGGCGCAGCGCAGCCAGGAGCCGGAGGTGTCCAGGAAGACGGTGAGGGTGTGCAGCAGGTCGGTGCGGCGCCTGAGGTCGTAGTCCTCCAGCACACCGATCAGCTGCTCCCGGAACAGCTGCCGGACCTCGTCGGAGACCGAGGCGAGCAGCAGCAGGCGCGAGGACAGGTCCTCCGGGCCGGAGCTGCGGACCGGGCCGGTGCCGAGGCGGGCGATCCGGTGCGCGTGCTCGGCCACCTCGACGGAGCGGCGCAGCGCCGCCATGCCCACGGCCGGGCGACCGGTGCCGATCGCCGCGAAGCCCTGGGCGATCAACGGGTGCAGCCGGACCGCCGCCTCGGTGACCAGCCGGCGCGCGTCCGCGTCGTCCGCGGGCAGCAGCATCAGGTAGGCGCCGTCCTGGTGCAGGGGCGTGGAGCAGCCCGGTAGCCGGCCGGCCGCCTCTTCCAGCACGACGGCGGCCAGTTCCGCCCCGTAGCTGGTGCCGCGGGTGCTGACGACGGCAGCGACCAGCGGGCGGGTCGGGTCGATGCCCAGGCTGCGCAGCCGGCTGTGGGCGGCGTCGGGGTCCCCGGTGCGCAGCAGTTCCAGGGACTCCCGCAGGAAGCGCTCCTCGATCAGCCGACGCTCCTGTCCGGCGACCCGGTCCAGCGCGAGCAGCGCGCAGACCTGCACGGCCGCGTCGGCGACCCCGGGCGCCCAGTCGCGGTAGTCGCCACCGGCGGCCAGATAGGCCACCGGTGGCCGGTGCGCCACCGGTGCCTGGACCGGGAAGAAGCTGACGCTGCCGCCTGCGGGGGCGGGGCGCACGGTGGGGAAGGTCGCGGCGCCCAGCGCCGCCCGGTGCGCGGAGCGGAGCTGATGCGGTGACAGTTCCGGCAGGTGGCCGGCCACCTGCCGGCCGCCCGCCGAGAGCACCGCGCACCACACGCCCGAGGCCCGGGCGAAGACCTCGACCAGCCCGTCCGGTCCCTCGCCCGAGGCCATGCTGGCGACCAGGCCCCGGTGCAGGTCGGCGCCGGGCGCCCGCCGGGCCGGGCCGGCCAGTCCGGCCAGCACCGACTCGGTGACGGTGGCGAAGGACACCTCGTCGCCGACGGTCAGCAGCGCCAGTCCGTGCCGCAGGCACGCCTCGGCGAGCGGCTCGGGGAGGTCGCCGCGTCCCGCCGTCCCGGCGACCAGGGCCGCGCTGCCGGCCCCGGCCAGGGCCCGGACGAAGACCTCGGCGTCCTGCGGGGCGCGGTACCAGGTGGTGCTGGTGAGCACCAGTTCACCGCCGGCGAGGTAGCGCCCGGGATCAGGCAGGTCGGTGGTGTAGACGCCGCGTACCCGGCGCGCTGGTCCCGGCGCCGGGACCAGCGGGACCAGGCCGAGGCGGGGATTGCGGAGCAGGTCGTCCAGCAGCACCGGCTGTCCTCCTTGCCGCCGGACCTGGACACCTGGGGGCGGTGGCCGGGGAGGCGATTGTTACGGGCACGTACACCGGCGTACATGGGGTTCGGAGGATGCTACGAGATCAAGGTGTCGCCGGTGTTTCCAGCTCTGGAGACGCGTGCGATCCGCGACGGCGGCCCCGGCCGGTTCACTGATGCGCATCGCCGTCCGGCTTCCCCGAGGAGACCGCAATGCGCACCGACGCACCCATGCCGCCCAGCGGCGCCAGACCTGTGGACAGCGCCTTCCGGATCGAGGCCACCGGTACCGAACCGGTGCCCGCCGGCCTTCGGCACGGCCGTCCCTGGTCGGTGTTCACCCTGTGGTTCGGGGCCAATGTGCAGTTCGCGACCCTGACCGTGGGCGCGCTCTCCACCGCCGTGTTCGGACTGACCTTCGTCCAGGCCGCCCTCGCGGTGACGCTGGGCACGCTGCTCCCGTCCGTGCTGATCGGCCTGCTCTCCACCCGGGGCCCGGGTACCGGCGTGCTCCAACTGATCCAGGCCCGCGCCCCGTTCGGGCTGCTGGGCAACCTCCCCTCGGCACTGTTCACGGTGGTGAACGGGGTGGGCTGGTGCGCCGTGGACAGCACGCTCGGCGTGTTCATCCTGCGGCACCTGCTGCACCTCGCCTTCGCCCCGGCCCTGCTGGTGGTGATGGCCGCTCAGATCGCCGTGGCACTCCTCGGCTACCGCATGATCCACACCGTGGAGCGGGTGCTGGCCGTGCTGCTGGTGGCGGTCTTCGCGGTGGTGTCGGTGTACGGCTTCGCCCACCTCCACGCCGCCCCCGCGCAGGGGCCCGCCGCCGGGACGGCGGGCGCCTTCGTCCTCACTGTGACGGTCACCGCGGCGCGCTGCCTGGGCTGGGCCTCCTACGCCTCGGACTACAGCCGCTACCTGCCGCAGCACACGTCGCCGCGCCGGGTGTTCCTGGCGGCGGCCGGCGGGACCGCGCTGGCGGGCGTGTGGATCGGGGTGCTCGGAGCCGCCCTGGGCACGGTGGGCTTCATCAGCGACCCGAGCTCCATGGTGAGCGGGCTGCTGCCGGCGGCGCTGGGCACGGTCACCCTGGTCTCGCTGCTGCTGTCCACCCTGTCCTCCACCGTCATCGACCTCTACTCGGGCGCCATGGGCGCCCTGGTGGCCGGCTTCCAGGTGCGCCGATGGGTGTCGGTGCTGGTCGTCGGCGGCCTCGGCTCGGTACTGGCCTGGGTGGCGGGGCAGGGCGACTACGCCACGTCCTTCCAGAACTTCCTACTGTTGACCGGCTACTGGCTGGCGCCGTGGGCCGCGGTGATGGTGACCGCCTTCTGGATCAGCGGGCGCGGCTCCGCGGTGGACACCGCGGTGCTGTACGACCGCCGGCACCGTTTCGGCCGCGGACTGCCCGCCGCCCTGCTGGGCCTGGCGGCCACGGTGCCCTTCATCAGCCAGACCCTCTACACCGGACCCGTCGCCGCCGCCCATCCCGGCCTCGGCGACATCGGCCCCTTCGTCGGCTTCGCGGTGGCCGCCCTGGCCTACACCGCGCTCACGGCTCGACGGCCCGCGCCGGTCCGAACCGATCCGCACGACCCCACCACCTCGCCCTCCACCCCGGGAGTACCGCTGTGACCTCCGCCCCGTCCATCGAGGACCGGCAGTTCCTCACCCTCGCCATCGCCCTGGCCGACCTTTCCCGCAGGGCCGGCAACCACCCCTTCGGCGCCCTGCTGGTCCTCGGCGGCGAGGCCGTGCTCCAGGCCTGCAACAGCGTGGTCACCGAGAACGACGCCACCGGGCACGCCGAGACCAACCTGGTCCGGCTGGCATCGCGGTCCTACGGCCGTGCCGAGTTGGCCAAAGCCACCCTATACACCAGCAGCGAGCCCTGCGCGATGTGCTCCGGCGCCGTCTACTGGAGCGGCATCGGCCGCGTCGTCTACGCGCTGGGCGAGGACGAGCTGCTGGCCCTGACCGGGGCCAGCGAGGAGAACCCCACCATGGCGCTGCCCTGCCGCACGGTGTTCGCGGCGGGCCAGCGGCCGATCGAGGTGGCCGGACCCTACCTGCGCGAGCAGGCCGCCGCCGTGCACCACGGCTTCTGGAGCTGACACCCGCTCACGCCCCCTCACGCTCACACCGTCCCACCCCGACCCGCATCCCCGATCTGCACCGGAGCCGCACCATGCGTACCCCCCGCACCCTGATCCGCAACGGCATCGTCATCCCCTGCGAAGGCGGCAGGACGGTGTACGACCCGGGCTCGGTCCTGATCGAGGACGGCCGGATCATCGCCGTCGGCCCCGTCGAGCAGCTCGACGCCGCCGCTGCGGACGCCGTGGTCGTCGATGCCACCGGACACGCCGTCATCCCCGGCCTGCACAACTGCCATCTGCACTCCGGGCTGCTGCGCGGGACCGCCGAGTCCAAGTCCCTGTGGGACTGGCTGCGCGACTACGTCGACCCTGCCCACAAGGCGCTCACCCCCGAGATCGCCGAAGCCGCCTCGCTGCTGTGCTACACCGAGTCGCTGCGGGCCGGCACCACTTCGGTGATGGACATGTGGCGCTTCATGGAGGGCTCAGCGGAAGCCGCCGACCAGGTCGGCATCCGCGCCACCCTGGTGCCCTACGTCGCAGACCTGCCCGGCTACGACTACTTCGAGTCGATCGAGAGCAATCGCCGCCTGCTGGAGTCCTACCGCAGCCACGCCGGCGGCAGGGTGCGCTCCTGGGTGGGCCTGGAACACCTCTTCTACTGCAGCCCCGAAGCGTTCAAGGCCGCCGCCCACCTCGCCGACGAGTTCGACACCGGCCTGCACACCCACTCCTCGGAGACTATCTGGGAGGTGCAGGAGTCGCTGCGGCGCTTCGGCCGCCGCCCGGTCGAGGAGTTCTTCAACCGCGGCATCCTGGGCCCGCGCACCGTCGTCGCCCACTGCGTCTGGCTGGACGACCGGGAGATCGAACTGCTGGCGCAGACCGGGACGTCGGTGGCCCACTGCCCGTGCTCCAACATGAAGCTCTCCTCCGGCCCCGCCCGCGTCGTCGACATGCGCAGCAAGGGAATCGCCGTCGGGCTGGGCAGCGATGGCGAGAAGGAGAACAACAACCTGGACCTGCTGGAGGAGATGAAGTTCGCCTCCCTGCTCCAGAAGGTCACCACGCTCGATCCGACCACCGGCGACCCCTGGGACGTCCTCGCCATGGCCACCCTGGACGGCGCCCGCGCGCTGGGACTGGACTCGACCACCGGCTCCCTGGAACCGGGCAAGCAGGCCGACGTCGTCACCGTCGACCTGCGCCGACTGCACACCACCCCGCTGCTGCACGGGCCGGACTTCAACGCCACCGCGCACCTGGTGTTCTCCTCCGGAGCAGCCGACGTCGACCAGGTCTGGGTCGACGGCCGACTGCTGGTCGACGGCGGCGAAGTCCTCTCCGTGGACACCGGGCAGGTGCGCGAACGCGCCCAGGCCGCGGCCGAGGACCTCTTCCGGCGCCGGGCCGACCTGGCCGGTTAGGCGGTGAGGCCGGCCATCCAGGCCTCGACCTCCGCGGAGCTGCGGGGGAGCGCGGCCGACAGGTTCTCGCTGCCGGTATCGGTGACCAGGAGGTCGTCCTCGATGCGGACGCCGATGCCGCGGTACTCGGCCGGGACGGTGAGGTCGTCGGGCTGGAAGTACAGGCCGGGTTCGACGGTGAGCACCATCCCGGGCTCCAGCAGGCCGTCGACATAGGTGTCGGTGGCGGCCTGGGCGCAGTCGTGGACGTCCAGGCCGAGCATGTGGCCGGTGCCGGCCATGGTGAAGCGGCGCTGCAGGCCGAGCTGGTAGACACGTTCGGCCGCGCCCTCCAGCAGGCCCCACTCGACCAGCCGCTCGGCGAGCACGCGTTGGGCCGCCTCGTGGAAGTCGCGGTAGCGGGCGCCGGGGCGGACGGCGGCGATGCCGGCCTCCTGGGCCTGGTGGACGGCGTCGTAGATGCGGCGCTGCAGGGGCGTGAAGCTGCCGCTGATGGGGAGGGTGCGGGTGACGTCGGCGGTGTAGAGGGTGTGGGTCTCGACGCCGGCGTCGAGCAGCAGCAGCTCGCCGGGGCGCACCGGGCCGTCGTTGCGCACCCAGTGCATGATCGTGGCGTGCTCGCCGGCGGCGCAGATGGACCCGTAGCCGACCTGGTTGCCCTCCAGACGGGCGCGGCGGAAGAAGGTGCCCTCGATCCACCGCTCCGAGGTGGCCACCGCGGTGTCCAGCTCGCGCACCACGTCGGTGAAGCCGCGGACCGTGGAGTCGACCGCCCGGCGCAGCTCGGCGATCTCGAACGCGTCCTTGACCAGCCGGAGTTCGGCGAGGGCGGCCTTGAACTGACTGTCGCGTTCCTGGTCGGTGACCAGGGCCGCCTCGATGCCGGCGTCGTAGCCGCGGACGACCCGGGTGGGGGCGCTCGGTGCGGCCTTCAGCTCCTCGGCGGCGTTGCGGACGTCGCGGCAGGGCAGGCCGAGGACCTGCTGCGCCTCGGCGAGGCTGCGGCGGCGGCCGACCCACAGCTCGCCCTTGGCTGCGCCCTGCCAGAACTCGCCGGTGGAGCGGTCGGAGCGGGGCAGCAGGTAGGCGGTGGCGTCATGGCCGCCGTCCGGGCGCGGTTCCAGGACCAGGACGGCGTCCTCGGTCTGGTCCCCGGTCAGGTGGACGTACTCACTGGCGGCCCGGAACGGGTAGTGGCTGTCGTTGGCGCGGACCTTGAGGTTGCCGGCCGGGACCACCAGGCGCTCGCCGGGGAAGCGGGCCGACAGCTCGGCGCGGCGCTCGGCGGCGTAGCGGGCCTGCGGGTCGGGTCGGAGGTCGCGCTGCTCGGTGTCGGCCCAGCCGCCGGCCATCAGCGCGGCCAACTCCTTCGAGGGCGGCGGGTAGAGGCCGTTCTTGCGGGCGACGGCAGGGGTGGGGGCCGGGTCCTCGGTCATGGAACTGCCCTTCTCGGTGTGCACGGTGCTTGGCGTCGGTTAAAGTATGTGACATATTACTGATGTGAGCAATCCTCCGACCTTTGATGTCGTGGTCGTCGGCGCCGGAATGGTCGGCGCTGCCTGCGCCTACTACGCCACCCGCGCCGGGCTGCGCACGGTCCTGGTGGACCGGGGGCCGGTCGCCGGCGGCACCACCGGGGCCGGCGAGGGCAACCTGCTGGTCTCGGACAAGGCGCCGGGGCCGGAGCTGGACCTGGCACTGCTCTCGCTACGGCTGTGGCGCGGGCTCATCGCCGAACTGGGCGCCGAACTGGGCGCCGACGGTGCCTGCGAGTACGAGCCCAAGGGCGGCCTGGTGGTCGCCTCCGGAGCCGACGGGATGCGGGCGCTGGAGGGCTTCGCCGAACGGCAGCGCAGCTCCGGGGTGGACGCCGTCCCAGTCCCGGCCGACGCCCTGCACGACCTCGAACCGCAGCTCGCGCCGGGGCTGGCCGGCGGTGTCCACTACCCGCAGGACGCCCAGGTCCAGCCCGCGCTGGCCGCGGCCCGACTGGTGCGCGCGGCCCGGCGCCAGGGTGCGGAGCTGCGGCTCGGGACCGCCGTCACGGGCCTGCTGCGGGGCAGCGGCGGCGAGGTCCGCGGGGTGGTCACCGACCGGGGCGAACTGCACGCCCCCGCCGTGGTCAACGCCGCCGGCACCTGGGGCGGCGAGCTTGCCGCCCTGGCAGGGGTGCGGCTGCCGGTGCTGCCCCGGCGCGGCTTCGTGCTGGTCACCGAGCCGCTGCCGGCCCGGACGGTCCGTCACAAGGTCTACGCCGCCGACTACGTCGCCGACGTCGCCAGCGACTCCGCAGCCCTGCAGACCTCCGCGGTGGTCGAGGCCACGGCGGCGGGCCCGGTGCTGATCGGCGCCAGCCGGGAGCGGGTCGGCTTCGACCGCACCTTCTCACCGGCCGCCGCACGCCGGCTCGCCGCGCAGGCGGTGGCGCTCTTCCCCGGGCTGGCCCGGGTCGCCGTGATGCGCGGCTACCTGGGCTTCCGGCCCTACCTGCCGGACCACCTGCCCGCGATCGGCGCCGACCCGCGCGCCCCCGGTCTGCTGCACGCCTGCGGGCACGAGGGCGCGGGCATCGGCCTCGCTCCGGCGACCGGGTACCTGCTGGCCCAGGCCCTGACCGGGACGGCGACCGAGCTGGACCTGGCGCCCTTCCGGCCCGACCGCTTCCCCGAGGAGGCAGCGCCGTGAACCGCGCGCGCATCCGCATCCGTGACCGGGCCCGTGACCGGGCCGTCGCCCGCGCCCGCACCCCGCTCGGCCTGGTCCGGGCCGAGCCGGACCCCGGCTTCACCGTCGACTTCGACGGACGCGAACTCCCCGCGCTGCCGGGCCGGACCGTGGCGGCCGTGCTCTGGTCGGCGGGCATCGTCTCCTGGCGCCGGACCCGCGACGGCGGCGAGCCGCGCGGGGTCTTCTGCGGCATCGGAGCCTGCTTCGACTGCCTGGTGACCGTCAACGGGCAGCCCAACCAACGCGCCTGCCTGGTCGCCGCGGCGCCGGGCGATGTGATCCACAGTCAGGAGGGGACCGGCCATGGTGACTTCGAGCAGTGACACCCCGCTCGCGGTGATCGGCGCCGGGCCCGCCGGACTGGCCGCCGCGCTGGCCGCCGCCGACGCCGGGATCCGGGTGACCCTGGTGGACGCCGCACCGCAGGCCGGCGGCCAGTTCTACCGGCAGACCGCAGCGGGCCTGGGCGCCCGGCGACCGCAGGCACTGCACCACGCCTGGGGCACCTGGCGGCGACTGCGGGCCCGGCTGGACGCGCACATCGCGGCCGGACGGATCACCCAGCTGTCCGACCGTCAGGTCTGGCTGCTAGAACCCGGATTCACCGTCAACACACTGCACGGGACCGGCTCCCGAGCGGGCGGGACGCTGACCGCGGCGGCGGTGGTACTGGCCACCGGCGGCTACGAGAAGGTGCTGCCGTTCCCCGGCTGGACGCTACCGGGCGTCCTGACGGCCGGCGGCGCGCAGGCGATGCTCAAGGGCGGACTGGTGCTGCCCGGACGCACGGCCGTAGTGGCCGGGACCGGGCCGCTGCTGATGCCGGTCGCCGCCGGGCTGGCCGCCGCCGGGGCACGGGTGGCCGCGCTGGTGGAGTCGGCCGACCCGCGCGCCTTCGTCCGGCACACGGCGACCCTGGCCGCGCACCCCGCCAAGCTGGCCGAGGGCGCCGGCTACGCCGCCCGACTGGCCCGGCACCGGGTACCGGTGCGCTGGCGGCACGAGGTGGTCGCCGCGCACGGCACCGACCGGGTCGAGGCGGTGACCGTCGCCGGACCGGACGGCGCCGAACGGCGGATCGCCTGCGACACACTGGCCGTGGGCAACGGGATGGTGCCGCACACCGACCTGGCCGAGACCCTCGGCGCCCGCGTCGAGCACGACTCGGTGGCGGTGGATGCCGAACAGCGCACCTCGGTGCCCGGGTTGTGGGCGGCCGGTGAGGCGACCGGGATCGGCGGGGCCGAACTGGCTCTCGCCGAGGGCGAGATCGCCGGTCGGTCGGCGGCGGCCCGGCTGAGCGGAACCGAACCCGACCCGGGCACCTGGACGGCGGCCGCCCGGACCCGCAGGCGGCTGCGGGAGTTCTTCGCGGCGATCGACACCGTCTACACGCCCCCGCCCCGATGGCCGGAGCGGGTCAGCGGCGACACCCTGCTCTGCCGCTGCGAGGAGGTGCCGGCCTCGGCAGTCCGCGAGGCCGTCGAGGAGCTCGGCGCCGCCGACCTGCGGACCGTGAAGCTGCTGACCCGGGCCGGAATGGGCTGGTGCCAGGGGCGGATCTGCGCCCCCGGGGTCGCCGGGGTGGCCGGCTGCGCGGTCGGCACCGCACGCCGGCCGTTCGCCCAGCCGGTCCCGCTGGGTGTGCTGGCACAGGGCGACGAACCGCGCCCATGACTGACGAACCACGCCCATGAGCGACAAGCCGCGCCGATGACTGACGAACCAACTGGTAGGAGAGAGACAGCGATGACCGTCCCTGAGCAGAACCGCCCCTGGCACGGCGTCCTGGTCGCCACCGCCCTTCCGCTGCGCGACGACCTGTCCGTGGACTACGAGGCCTTCGCCGCGCACTGCGCCTGGTTGGTCGAGAACGGCTGCGACGGTGTGGTCCCCAACGGTTCCCTGGGCGAGTACCAGGTGCTCACCCCGGAGGAACGGGCCAGGGTCGTCGAGACCGCCGTCGAAGCCGTCGGCGGGCAGCGGGTGATCCCCGGGGTGGCCGCGTACGGCTCCGCCGAGGCGCGGCGCTGGGCCGAGCAGGCGCGCGAGGCGGGCTGCGCGGCCGTGATGCTGCTGCCGCCGAACGCCTACCGCGCCGACGAGCGCTCGGTACGGGCCCACTACGCCGCGGTGGCCGAGGTCGGCCTGCCGGTGGTGGCCTACAACAACCCGCACGACACCAAGGTCGACCTGACGCCGGAACTGCTGGCGCGGCTGCACGCGGACGGACACATCCAGGCGGTCAAGGAGTTCAGCGGCGACGTCCGGCGCGCCTACCGGATCGCCGAACTCGCGCCGGAGCTGGACCTGTTGATCGGCGCGGACGACGTCCTGCTGGAGCTGGCCACCGCCGGCGCCAAGGGCTGGGTGGCGGGCTACCCGAACGCCTTGCCCAGGGCGACGGTGGAGCTCTACCGCGCCGCCGTCGCCGGCGACCTGGCCACCGCCGTCCCGCTCTACCGGCAGCTGCACCCGCTGCTGCGCTGGGACTCCAGGACGGAGTTCGTCCAGGCCATCAAACTGTCCATGGACATCGTCGGCCGGCCCGGCGGCGCCTGCCGTCCCCCGCGCGTGCCGCTGCTGCCGGAGCAGGAGAAGGCGGTCCGCGCCGCCACCGAGCAGGCCGTCGCCGACGGCCTCGGCTGACGCACGCACGAGACCCACGAGAAGGAGGGCACCCGCACATGCGCAGCAGACTCGTCCTGCACGCCGTCGACTCCCACACCGAGGGCATGCCCACCCGGGTGGTCACCGGAGGCGTCGGCACCGTCCCCGGCGCGACCATGAACGAGCGCCGCATCCACCTGCGCGACCACCTCGACCACATCCGACCGTTCCTGATGAACGAGCCGCGCGGCCACTCGGCGATGAGCGGGGCGATCCTCCAGCCGCCGACCCGGCCCGACGCCGACTTCGGGGTGGTCTTCATCGAGGTCTCCGGCTACCTGCCGATGTGCGGGCACGGCACGATCGGCGTGGCGACCGTCCTGGTGGAGACCGGGATGGTGCCCGTGGTCGAGCCGGTGACCACCATCCGGCTGGACACCCCGGCCGGCCTGGTGGTCGCCGAGGTCGCGGTCCGGGACGGCGCGGCGACCGCGGTGACGCTGCGCAACGTGCCCTCCTTCTCGGTCGCCCTGGACCGCAAGGCGACCCTGGCCGACGGCCGTACGGTCACCTACGACCTCGCCTACGGCGGCAACTTCTACGCGATCCTGCCGCTGGAGCAGTTCGGCCTGCCCTTCGAGCGCTCGCGCAAGGACGAGATCCTGGCGGCCGGACTGGCGCTGATGGACGCCATCGAGGCGGCCGGTGCCCCGGTGCACCCGGAGGACCCCACCATCCACGGCTGCAAGCACGTTCAGCTGCTGGCGCCCGGCTCCACAGCCACCCGCTCCCGGCACGCGATGGCCATCCACCCCGGATGGTTCGACCGTTCCCCCTGCGGCACCGGCACCAGCGCCCGGATGGCGCAGCTGCACGCCAGGGGCGAACTGCCGCTGGAGCAGGACTTCGTCAACGAGTCCTTCATCGGGACGAGCTTCACCGGCCGGCTCACCGGTACCGCCGAGGTCGGCGGCCTGCCCGCGGTGCTGCCCACCATCACCGGCCGCGCCTGGATCACCGGCACCGCCCAGTACCTGCTGGACCCGACCGACCCGTTCCCGACCGGCTTCGTCCTCTGACCGGCCCGGCCGCCGCTGACGGCGGCGGCCCCTGACCTGGCATAGCATCGAGCCGCATCAAGGAAGGAGCATCGCATGGCCGACGAACCCGCTCTGCCGACCCTCGGTGGTGCGCGCCCCAGCTACCGCGAGCGCGTGGCCGACGCGCTGCGGGCCGCGCTGGTCGCGGGCGAGCTGCGGCCCGGTCAGGTCCACTCCGCTCCGACCCTGGCCGCCCGCTTCGGCGTCTCGGCCACCCCGGTCCGCGAGGCGCTGCTCGACCTCGTCAAGGAGGGCCTGCTCGAACCGGTGCCCAACAAGGGGTTCCGGGTCACCGAGGTCACCGGGCGCCAGCTGGACGAGTACACCCAGATCCGGGCCCTCATCGAGATCCCGACCACCGTCGGCCTGGCCGCCAGCGCCGACCCGGCGGCCCTGGAAGCACTGCGGCCCGTCGCCCTGGAGATCGTCACGGCCGCGGCCGCCGGAGACCTGATCGGTTACATCGAGGCCGACCGCCGCTTCCACCTCGGCCTGCTCGCCCTGGCCGGCAACCAGTACCTGGTCGAGGTCGTCGGCGACCTGCGCAAACGCTCCCGGCTGTACGGGCTGAACGCCCTGGTGGAACACGGGTTGCTGGACTCCTCGGCGGAGGAGCACCTGGAACTCCTGGACGCGCTGCTGCTGCGTGACGCCCAGTTGGTCCAGAGCATCATGACCCGCCACCTGGTGCATGTGCGCGGCATCTGGGCGGAGTGAGATGATCACGGCCAACGCCAACGAGCAAGCCGTGGAGGGTTTCTGATGTACAGGCAGGACCACGTTGAGGCCGAGCTGGGCGTGGCCGTCGCCGACGCCTGGCGGCGCATCGACGGCTATCTGGGCGAGCACTTCCCTGCTGTGCTCGCCGGGTTGGGCGGCCCGGCGAGTCCGGCGGAGATCGCGACCGCGGAGGCGGCCCTCAGGTTCGCGCTGCCCGCGGACTTCACCGCCTCTCTCGCCGTCCACCGCAGCGTCCAGGTGGACGGGGCGCTGAACTCCTACGTCCGCCACGGCGACATCGATGAACTGGTGAAGTGGCGCGACGAGATGGTGCAGGAGTACGCCAGCGGCTCGGACCATCCGGACGACGAGATCCGACGCGACCAGGAGTGGCGCCGCGGCTGGATCCCACTCGACACCGAGGGCGACGGCTCGACCGTCATCCTCGACCTGGACCCGGGGCCGGACGGTGCGTCGGGCCAGCTCATCTACGCCGACCAGGGCAGCGTGAACCGGGTCCTCCAGCGGAGCTGGCTGAGTGTCCTGCTCGACTTCGCAGAGCAGTTGGAGGCCGACCGCTACAGCTACGACCCGTCCGGGCCCTGGTTGGAGGAACGATCATCCAACTGCTAGTGTGCACTCGACCGTGACACCACCTCAGGAGGTGAGACCCATGAATGCTGTACCGAAGTGGGTGCTCCCCCTGCCGTCACGGCTCGGCGACTGACGTAGGCGTCGCCGGGAGCGCCTCGACCATCAGGCACTCCCGAAGGGCAACACCCCATGTACTCACTGAAGTTCACTTCCGAATCCACGTTCAACGGCATGGTCGAGCGCGACTTCACCGTGGGCGAGGTCCCCGGCGTCCTCTGGTCGCCTGCCTCCGGCGCGGCCGACCGTGCGCCGCTGGTCCTGATGGGACACGGCGGCGGCAACCACAAGAAGCATCCGGCGATGTCGGGCCGGGCACAGCTGCTGGTCAACGGCTGCGGCTTCCACGTCGCCGTCCTCGACGCGCCCGGCCACGGCGACCGGCCGCGTACGGCGCACGACGAGGCCGAGGTCGCCGACCTGTTCCGGGCCAGGGCGGCGGGCGAGCCGGAGGGCCCGATCGTGGTCCGCTACAACGCCCACCTGGCGGAGCTCGCCGTGCCCGAGTACCGAGCGACCCTGGACGCCCTCCAGGAGCTCCCGGAGATTGGCGCGGACGGGCCGGTCGGCTACTTCGGCATCAACATGGGGACGGCGATCGGCATCCCGTTCGTGGCTTCCGAGCCGCGCATCACCGCCGCGGTCTTCGGGCAGCACTGGCCCGACGTCCTGGCCGAGCACGCCGCCAGGATCACCGTCCCGGTCGAGTTCGCCATGCAGTGGGACGACGAGCACATCACCCGCGAGGAGGCGCTGGCGCTCTTCGACGCCTTCGCCTCCAAGGAGAAGTCCCTGCACGCCAACTCCGGCCGCCACAAGGAGCTTCCCCGCTTCGAGGCCGACAGCGCCGCCCGGTTCCTCGCCAGGCACCTGGGCGGCGCCGCGTCCTAGCGCAATGTCCTAGGGCAACGTCCTAGCGGCGCAGGCCGATGCGCCGGGCCACGGTGCGCACGGTGAAACCGAGGGCGACCAGGCCCGCGCCGAGGGGGAGCGCCGGCAGCGACGTGGATCCGGTGTCGGCCAGTGCGGGGCGCACCCGGACGCAGACCTCGGTCAGGTGGGTCCGGCTACTGGTGTCGACGTGGCTGTAGCGGTAGCAGTCGGTGCCGACGAAGCCCTCGTCGGGCTTGTAGACCAGGGTGTTCCCGCCCGTCACGCGCAGCCTGCCGTGGCGCGGCGGGTCCACCACGCGGATGTGGGGGTCCTTGCTGCGGCCGGGGCCGGGCGGGACGACCAGTTCCTCCTTGACGCCCGGTTCAGTGACCTCGATCAGGGGATCCGGGTCCGTGATCACCGGGCTGTCGTGGGCGACGGTCCACAGCTGGTAGATCGGGATGCCGGTCTGCACGCTGAAGACCAGGGTCAGCCTGGTGATCGGGACGGTCGGCTGGAACCAGCCGGACGCTCCGCTGGTGTCCCCGCCGCGGCCGACCAGGGTGGCCCTGCCCGAGTTCCAGACCGGCTTGTCCGTGAACGGGCCGGAGCCCGTGCAGGTGGAGGGCTTGGGCGTGTTGACGCAGTAGTTGAACGCACCCTTCCAGCCCAACTGCCCGGTGGTCAGTGCCTTGCCGTCGGCGCCCCGCGCGGAGACCTTGATGGTGTCGGCGTCCACGTCCCCGAGGACGAAGGCCCACTTGTTCGCCGGGGTGGGGTGATCGAACGTCAGGGTGGTGGTCGACGGCTTCCCGCCGGCGGCTGTGCGCAGGTTGACGTAGGGGTGGCCCTGGGAGCTCCCGTAGCGGGCGCCGACCGGGGTGCTGCTGCCCAGGAAGGCCGAGTTCCCGGACCGCACGGTGGCGGTGGTGCTGGTGGTGCGTGCCGAGCCGCGGGGAAGCCCTCCGCCGCGATGTGCATGGTGCCGGACTGCCCCTGCAGATCCCACGTACCCCAGTCGCCCCCGGACGCGGCCGATGCTGATGAGGCCGTCCAGGGCAGGACACCCACAACGACGGTCGCCACGAGCCCTGCCCGGGCCCGTGAGACATACGACGGCAGCGAACCGCGCACTCCGCTCTCCTGACGTGATCTTGATCCAATGGGGTCTCAGCGTCACCCCCGCATCCATGCCGACCTGCGCATTACTCCGCCGGTGGCGTGTCGCCCGGCGCCCCCAGCCCCCGGAGAGGCCCGGAGAATTGTCGCCGCCCCGTGCAACCTCCCGCTCCGCTGCGGAGTTAGTAGCGGTCGAACTCCAACCCCACGACCAGACAGGAGGCGCGATGACGGGACACGAGCCCGACGGCGACTTCATCGCGTACATCACAGGGCGGATGCTCTGGCTGCGCCGGGTCGCCTTCCTGCTCTGCCAGGACTGGCACCAGGCAGACGACCTCGCCCAGACCGCGATCACCAAGCTGTACGCGCGCTGGCCCAAGGTGCGTAGCACCGAGCGGCTGGACGGCTACCTGCGCACCATCCTGGTGAACACCTACCTGAGCGAGCGCCGGACGCCCTGGTGGCGCCGGGTGACGCTGCACCAGCAGCTGATCGACCACGCGGCGTTCGACACCGACATCGCCGCCAGCGTGGACCTGCGCGAGGCGCTGGCCTCGCTGCCGCCCCGGCAGCGCGCCGCGATCGTGCTGCGCTACTACTGCGACCTCAGCGTCGAGCAGACGGCGCACGAGCTGGACTGCTCACCCGGCACCGTCAAGAGCCAGACCTCGCGCGGCCTGGAATCCCTGCGCCAGGCCCTGGAAACCACGCCCGCCGGCTGACCCCCCAACCCCTCAACCCCTCACGAAGGGAACGAACACCATGTCCTCCCAGATCGACGACCTCACCGCGAAGCTCGACGCGCTGGCCCTGGAAGACCCCCCGGAAAGCCGCATCGACCTCGCCCGTGCCTGCCACGACGGCATCCGCAGCCGCCGCCGGCGGCGCAGCCTCGGCGTACTGGCAGGAGCCGCGGGGGTGGGCACCGCTGCGGCGCTGACCGCCGCGCTGCTGCCGGGGCTGTCCCACCCCGCGGCCCTCACGGATCCCGCGGCAGGCTCGGCCGGAGCCAATCCCGCGGCCTCCGCTGCCGCAGGCGCCCCTGCCACCTTCAGGTCGACCGTGCCCGCCGCCTTCGGCTGGCTGCCGGCCAACGCCAAGCAGGTCAACGCCGGCTACGACGGCAGCGGGGCGAACTACGCCGCGAGCACCAAGAGCGACGGCGGCGCCAGCATCTACCTCACCTTCTACGACGTCACCGCGCCTCCGCAGGCCGGCAAGGCGGTGAACCCGACGAGTGGACCGTCCAGCGACCGGTCCAAGGCGTCGGCCGCTGCCGGAGGAGCGGGCACCCCGACGCTTTACGAGGTCACCGCCCCGGACGTCAACGGGCACCGGGCCTACTGGCTCACCGCGACCAAGGGCGATCCGACCAACGGCGGCGACGCGACCCTGGTCTGGCAGGACGCCGGGGGCAAGTGGCTCAGTGTGGAGGGCTCCGGCCTGGGCGGCGACCCGGTCCAGGCCACCCTCGAACACATCGCCGGCACCGTCAGGGTCGGCACGACCGACCTCGCCCTGCCGGTCCGGATCAAGGGGATGCCCAACGGGACCGTGGTCCAGCAGGCGGCCTTGGGCACCTCCGCGCACGGTGCCGGCGCCCTGGTGAACCTGACTGTGGACCTGAGCGTCGGCACCCAGGGCAGCATCAACGTCTTCGTCGCGCCGCAGGGCACCGCGCTGGGCCCGTGGAGCTGGGGCAGCAGCGCCTGCAAGACCGCCAACGACCTGCGCGTCTGCGTCGTCACCACCGGTCCGATTGGCTCGCTCACCGCCCAGTCGGTGCTGGACGACACCACGTCACTCGGCACCAACCCGTCCGGCTGGAGCCCCGACCTCCTCGCCGGCTGAACAACGCGGAACCCCCCGGGCTCCCGGCCCGGGGGGTTCCGCACATCGTCGTGCCGATGGTCACAGCTGCCGGAGCCGGGCGTTGCTCCACAGGCACTTCGCCCAGGTCCCCAGGCCCACCACCACGGACACGACAGCAGTGGTGACCGGGGCCGTGGCCCCCAGCAGCGCGCACAGCGCCCAGACGACCCCTGCTGCTGCGACGATGCCCAGGGCGACCGCCAGGCTCCAGGGCGTGATCCTGCTGGCCAGCGGCAGGCGCACCCCTGTGGCCTGCGTGCGCATGCGTAGGACCAGGACCAGCACCAGGGTGGAGACGAGCGGGGGCAGCGGCATCCAGCGGGGGTGGGTGAGCGCGGTGCCGAGGACCGCGGTGTCGACCGCCAGCAGGACGGCGACGAGCGGGCCGTACCACACGGGGGTGGGCAGGCGCTGTGGTTCGGCGCTGTTGTCGATGTACGTGGCCATGGGGTGTGCGCAGCCTTCCGGTACCAGCCAGATGATCTCCATGCAGCTTGCCATACGCCCTCCCACCAGGAAAGGGCCGAGAAGGCGCAGCAGCGATGGTTGCAAGAGCGATGGTTGTAAGGTGGACCGTTATCCGGTCAGGCAGCGTGCTGGTGGGCGCCGGTGCCTGGTCCGACGTACGGACCGCATCGCGCACGCCTCCGGGGGAGAGGGGTGTCGGGAGATGCGGCAGGCGGGGGTCCTGGACGTGGGGTGCCACAGCGCCCTGTTGACCGTGGTGCAGCGGCGCAAGAGCGGGGCGATCGAGCCGGTGCTCTCGCACAAGGTGCGGCTGAGGCTGCATCAGGCCCTGGGCCCGGACGGGCGGTTGCGCGGCAGCGCGGTGCGGAGCGTGGAGCAGGCCGTGGGCGAGGCGGTGGACGCGGACCCGCGGGTGCTGCTGCCCGAGGTGTTCGCCTTCGCCACCTCGGTCATCCGTGACGCGCCCAACCGGGACGAGGTCATCGCCCGGGTCGCCCGGACCACCGGGGTACGGCTGCTGGTGCTGCCCGGCGAGGAGGAGGCCCGACTGGCCTATGTGGCCGCCCGGCACTGGGCGGGCCCCGAGGCCGGCCCGCTGCTGGTCCTGGACATCGGCGGCGGCACCGTAGAGCTGGCCTGGGGCGACGCGGACCGGCCCGGCGGCGTGCTGTCGCTGCCGCTGGGCGCGCGCCGGGTCACCCGCGAGCTGCTGCCCGGCAGCACCCCCGCCTCCGAACGGCGGCTGGACCGGGTGCGGCAGCAGCTGCGCCGGGCCCTGGCGGCGGCCCCCGGGCTGCCGCAGGCCGAACCGGGCGTCCGGGTGCTGGCCTCCTCCAAGACCTTCACCCAACTCGCCCGGCTCGCCGCCGTCAGGGGCGTGTCGCAGCGCCGGAAGCCGCGCAGCGCCGACGAGTTGACGCTGCGTGACCTCCGCGCGGTCATCCCGCTGCTGGCCGCCGTGAGCGGGCCGCTCCGCGGCGTACTGCCGGGCATCGCCCCGCACCGGGCCGAGCAGTCGCTGGCCGGAGCCCTGGTCGCCGAGACCCTGATGGAGGCATGCGGAGCCGACACCGTGACCATCTGCCCCTGGTCCACCCGTGAGGGACTGCTGCTGGAACACCTCGGGATGACGGCGGCCGGGGCATGAGTGGTCCGCTGCGAGCGCGGCAGCTCAGGTCCGCCGGCTGAAGTCCTGTTCCTGGTAGGGGATTTCCTCGCACACATGCCCCGCGCGGTCCCGGGCCACCAGGACGGCGGTGACCGGGCCGCGCTCGGGGAGCTGGTCGAGGTCGGCCCCCGCGACCAGGAACGTCCCGCCGGCGATGCGGGCCGCCAGGTCGGGCCTGCCGTCGCGGTGCAGCGTCACCGAGGCGACCTCGGCGTCGTCGACCAGGCCCAGGACGGCGACGGTGCCGCCGGCCCCGTCGACGAAGCCGTAGTACATCCGGGTGAAGGAGATGCTCCTGCCGACCACGGCGAAGTCCCGGACCGGGCCCGGTTGCGGGGTGAAGTCGAAGACGAAGGGATCCTCGGCGTCCTCCTCAGGTCCACCGGTCCGCTGCCAGGCCAGCAGCCTGCCGTAGCGGGCGAGCCGCAGCTGCTCGGTCGGCGTGAGGTCGGCCCGGACGCCGGGCCGCCACTGCTCCGGATCGACGATCGGGGGCGCATCGGCCGCGGCGAGGACCGCGGTCAGATCCGGGACGGAGTCAGCGCCGGCGGCCGGGACGGCCTCAAGGGCCGGTGCGGGCCGGTCCACGACGGCGGCCGAGAGCGGTGGCAGGGCCGTCAGCGGTACGACCTCGCCGCGCGCACTGCCGTTGGTCCGCAGGACCAGACCCGCCGGTCCGACCTGGAAGGCGTTGGGCGCGACGAAGACGCCGCCGGCCACCAGCGCCCAGCCCAGCGGGCGACGGTCCGCGACCGGTTCCACCATCAGACCGGTGACATCCGGTCCGACGACCCCCGCGAGCGTGCCGAAGGCACTGCGGAAGCAGACCGCCACCGCCCTGCCCGACGGTGCGTCAGCAAGCGGCAGGGACAGGGTGATTCGCTTGGGGGTGAGTTCGGTGAACAAGACCCCGGCCGGGGAGTCGAAGGCGATCACCTTGACGCCGTTGTGGTGCACGGTGAGCAGCGGCTGCCACCGCGCCGGTTCGGGGTGCGCCGGGGTCGCGGCCGCGGCGCAGCGGCGCAGGTCCGAGGCGTCGGCCCAGCCGGTCCGCAGCCGGAAGAAGTCCTCCACCGTGCGCATACCGCTGCGGGGCCGGTCGGCGGACGGTTCGGGGTGAGCGGCGAGATGCTCACGCAGACGCGGCCAGCTCGGGAAGCCGTAGAGCCGGGCGATCACCAACTGGGCGGCGTCGAGGGTGAATCCGGCCGGATCCTCGGCCCTTCCGGGCGCATGCCGGGCGACCAGCGCCAGTGCGGTGGGGGACTGGGCCCGAACCGCCCGCTGCAGGTCCTTCGCCCGTTTCTTGAGCTGCTGCGGACTGGGACGCTCGGGCAGGGGCAGGGTTCGCGGTGCCGTCGACACAGGGGGCCTCCTTCGGTGAACCGGTGGTCCGCCACGCCGGCCGAAGGACGGTAGGGCACGCTGGCACGCTCGCGTGAACCAGGTGGGCTCTGCCCTTCCCGCGGACCCGGAGGCGCCCTGAACGCCTGCCCGATCACTGTACGGCATCGAGCCCGGGCCTGTCGGCGACCCGTCGGCGACCCGCCGGCGGCGGGCTGGGGGATATCCCCCAGCCCAGGATGGACGCTGCCCGGCTGCCTGCGGCCAGGGCCCGTCCGTAGCGTTGTCGACGAGGCGGAAGACGCCCTCCGGAGCGGTCGGCAGTGGCCCGACCATCCGTCAAATCGCTTACTCACACGAGGAGTTCGACATGTTCAAGATGCGGGCCATGCCCACGATCATCGCCGCGGTTTCCGGCGGAGCCCTGCTGGTGGGGGGATGCGCGGCAGCGGCCGCGGCCCCGGCGACCCCGGCTGCCAAGGCGACCCCGGCCGCCCAGGCGGCCAGGACGACCCCGGCCCCGGCGGCGTCCCACGGCGGCGCGGTGCACCTGATCGACTACAGCGTCGACAGCGACGGCCCCAAGTCCTCGGTCCTGCTGACCGGGGCGATCGGCGACTACGGGCAGGCGGTGACCGTCCACCCGGACGGCACGGTCGACCCGGACCACACCAGCCAGATGCAACTGGGGCTCCGCCACGGCTCGTTCCGGCTGGACATCGCCCAGCTGGACAAGAAGATCATCAAGGCCTACGACCCCTGGCCGCACAACGCGGCCACCTGCTCGGGCAGCATCAGCTTCACCGTGCCGACCCCGGTGGTCCCGGGCTCCGGCACCGGTGTGTACCGGGGGATCAGTGGGACCTTCGACCTGACCGTCACCATCGACGAGGTCGACACCACCGTGCCGGCCTGCGACGGCACCAGCGGCTTCCTCTCCCAGATCATCCTGCTCACCGGCAACGGGCACGTCGCCCTGCACTGACCGGGGCGGAGCGACCGGGAAAGAGATGGACGAGGAGATCCCGCGCAGCGGGTGCGCCGCGCAGCCGGACCCCTACCCTGGGGAGGTGCTGCTGAGGGGGAACTCATGGGTGCGGCGCCATCCCTGGCGGGCCGACACCGCACTGGCGCTGCTGCTGTTCGCGCTGAGCCTCGACGAGGTGCCGCGCGGACCGGCCGGCACCGCCCTGGCGCTGATCTGCGTCAACGCCCTGATCGCCGCCACCGTGATCCCGCGCCGGCGGTTCCCGGTGGCGGCGTTCGCGACGGCGGCGGCGTTCGGGGCCCTGCAGATCACCCTGGGCCAGCAGCCCGGCAGTATCCCCCCGGTCCCGGCCCTGCAGCCCAGCATGACCGATCTGGCGATCCCGGTCCTGCTCTACACCCTGGCCGCGCACCGGCCGCGACGGATCTCGGTGGCCGGGCTGACGGTCTGTCTGATCGGTGCCGCGGTGGCGGTGTCCCAGTGGGCGCCGGCGCACCGGGCGTACCCGGGGATCCCGCTGCTGGCCGCAGCCGTCGCACTGGGCGGCTCGGCGCTGGTCGCCTGGGTGCTGGGGGACTCGGTGGCCTACCGGCACCGTCGGATCCAGTACGCCTCACTGCAGGAGCGCGCCGCTCGGTTGGAGGCCGAGCGCGACGCCCAGGCCCGGATCGCCGCCGCCGCCGAGCGGGCCCGGGAACTGCAGGAGAAGCGCGCCAGGGTGGTCGACGAGTCGGCGGCCCGGCTGCGCCGGATCGAGCGCGACCTGCACGACGGCGCCCAGGTCCGGCTCACCGCACTGGCCATGTCCCTCGGCGAGATCAAGGAGAACCTGGAGCAGGACCTGGACGGCGAGCACACCCTGGCGCTGCTCGGCGCGGCGCACCGCAACGCCAAGGAGACCCTGGCCGAGCTGCGCGACCTGGCCCGGGGCATCCACCCGGCGGTACTGGACCGGGGCCTGGCCGCGGCACTGTCGCTGCTGGCCGAGACCAGCCCGATCCCGGTCGACCTGACCGTCGGCGCCGGAGTCGGCCTCGGTGTCGGCGCCGGCGAGCGGCCCTCGCCGGCGATCGAGGCCATCGCCTACTTCTGCGCGGCCGAGCTGGTCGCCAACGCGGCCAAGCACAGCGGCGCGGCCCGGATCACCATCGATGTGCACGAGCAGGAGGGCAGGCTGCTGATGACGGTGACTGACGACGGGAACGGAGGCGCCCGGCCGGACCCCGCGCGCGGCAGCGGACTGGCCGGGCTGCGGGAGCGGGTGCAGAGCGTGGACGGCCGCCTCGACGTCACCAGCCCGCCCGGCGGCCCCACCGCCGTCGCCGTCGAACTGCCCAGGCACGCCTGATGGATGGCCGACTGCGGGTGGTGATAGCCGAGGACGCCGCGATCATGCGGGAGGGACTCACCCAGACCCTGACCCGCCGCGGACTGGACGTGGTCGCCGCGGTCGCGGACGCGCAGGCGCTGCGGCTGGCCGTCGAGGAGCACCGGCCCGACGTCGCCATCATCGACGTGCGGATGCCGCCGAGCCACACCGACGAGGGGATGCGGGCCGCCCGGGAGATCCACCGCGACCTGCCCGGGGTCGCGGTGCTGGTCTTCTCCCAGTACATCGAGACCCGTTCGGCCACCGAGCTGTTCGCGGAGCAGGCCGGCGGGGTCGGCTACCTGCTCAAGGACCGGGTCGCCGACGTCGGCGAGTTCGTCGAGGCCGTCTCCAGGGTGGCGCGCGGCGGCACCGTGCTGGACCCCGAGGTGGTCCGCCACCTGCTCGGGGCCGCCCGCCGCGCCGACGCCCTGTCCACCCTCACCCCGCGCGAGCGGGAGGTGCTGGCCCTGATCGCCCAGGGCCACTCCAACGCCGCCATCGCCGAGCTGCTCACCATCACCCCCGGAGTGGTGGAGAAGCACGTCGCCGCCATCTTCGCCAAGCTGGGCCTGGCCCCCTCCACCGGCGTCAACCGCCGGGTCGTCGCCGCCCTCAGATACCTGGGGTCGTGACCGGCTGGGAGTTGCCTGAAAGAACCCTGAGAAGTCTCACCTTCGGGGTGCAACCCGTGCGGGGTGGCCGACGTCCAATACGACGAACAGATGATCGGTACACGTGCCACTCTGGTAGCAGGAGGATTCCCATGAACACTGCCAAGTCGATCTTCATCCGCCGGGCCGGTTCGGCGGCGGTCGTCGCCGCCCTCGCCGCCGGTGGGCTGGCGGTCGGTGCGGGGTCCGCCTCGGCGAAGTCGGCCATCTCCGTCGGCGTCAGTGCCCGCACCGTCGCGGTCGGTCACATCGTCCGGGTCAGCGCCTCCGGCAGCAGCGACGACTTCGGCGCCACGCCGATACAGCTGTGCATCGACGAGAAGGTCGGCTCGGGCGCCTGGAAGCAGCTCGCCTGTACCAACAAGTACAACCTGGCTCTGAACATTCGCGCCCCGCACCGCGGCGAGCTGCAGTTCCGTTCCCAGCTGATCGCCGTCTTCAACGCCCACCACCGGGTGCTGGACCGCACCTCCGGCACGGACGTGGTCCAGGTGCGATGACCGGCCGGCCCGGTCAGGGCTTGCGCTGCCGGGTGCCGTTCCGGAACGGGGCGATGATCTTCCGGACGGCCTCGGCTGCGCCCCAGTGGTCGTCGTCGTGGGCGATGACGCTGAGCAGTTCGCGCAGGTGCAGCAGCGGCATCCGTTCCTCCCAGCCGTCCTGGAGCGGAGCGGCCTCCCGGTAGACGGCGAAGAAGCGCTCGGCGGCGTCCGGGCGCGGCGAGCACCACAGCATGCTGAGGTCGACCTCGGGCCAGGTGTAGGACACGGCGGGATCGATGAGCACGGGGGCGCCCGCGCCGGTGGCGACGATGTTCTCCGACCACAGGTCGCCGTGGGTCAGGCACGGCGGCTGGGCCGGAACCAGCTCGGGCAGGGCCGCGCAGAGCCGCTCCAGGGCTCGGCGCTCCTCGCGGTCGAAGGCGGCCTCGACCAGCGGTTCCGGGAGCCAGCGCAGGATGCGCCGTTCCGCGAAGAAGCTGTGGCCGTCGGTCGCCCAGGTGTTGTCCTGGCGCAGCCGGCCCAGCCAGCCGTCACGGTGCCAGCCGAACCGGTCGGAGACGGTGGCCAGGTGCAGTGCGGCGACCGTCCGGGCCAGTTGCTCCCAGAACTGCCCGTCATCCCGGCGCGGGCGCATCCGCTCCAGGACCAGCAGGCGCGAGGACGCGCACAGCACCTCCGGTGTGGTGGCGCCGCCGAGGTCGCGCAGTTCGGACAGGCCGACGGACTCGACCGGGAACACGTCCCGGTCGGGTCCGAGCAGGGTCTTGGCGAACAGTTCGGTCCCGTCCTGGAGGGTGACCAGGCCCGCGACCGCGACCACTCCGCCGACGGCCTTCTGCACCTCCCTCGGGGCGTAGCCCGCCTCACGAAGCCGGTCGGCAAGAATCTCCTCAGGTGACATTCGAAGATTCCTAACATGCTTTCACATGGCGCACCAGGGAGCGGTGACGGTCAGTCGGTGATGAGGGTGAACTGCTCCCAGAGGCCGATGGCGGTGCGGTTGGCGATCAGCGGGTTGGCGCCGGCGTTCTCGGCCGTCACGTACTCGTTGTCGGCCAGCGAGAGCAGGCTGACGGTGCCGCCGCTGTTGTGGATCAGCTGGAAGGTCTCGGAGGGGCCGACGGTGGTGCTGCTGGCGATCAGCTGCTGGGTCCCGCCGCTGCCGGTGGTGACGAAGCGGCCGTTGGCGTGGGCGCGGAGGGCGATGTGTCCGCTGCCGGCGTCGACCTCGTCGAACTCCTCCCAGGTGCCGATGGCGGTGCGGTTGGCGATCAGCGCGGAGGCCCCGGCGTTCTCGGCGGTCACGTACAGGTTGTTGACCTGCGAGCGGAAGCTGACCACGGCCAGGGTGGCGCCGCCGGTGCTGGTGGCGACGGGGGGTGTGGGGCGGGTGGCGGTGAGGGCGATCTGGCCCTTGAGCATCCGGCCGCCGTCGCCGGTCAGCCGCAGGTAGTAGTCGGCCGAGCAGGCGGTGCCGTCCTCGTCCAGGGAGAGCAGTCCGGAGCCGGTGGGGGTGGTGGCCTGGGTCTCGGCGGTCTTGGCGATCTGGTTGCCTTCGCCGTACTCGTCGAACATGGAGATGTAGATGCCCTGGGCGCCGACCCGGACCATGTTGTAGAACTGCCGCCACATGAAGTCGCCGTGGGCGCGCTGACGCCCCGACAGGTCGCCGGGCAGGACGCAGGGTTGGTAGTCGATGCCGTTGGCGTTGCAGTCGGCCTGGTCGGGGACGTTGATGTTCTGGTAGACCGAGTCGGAGTCGGCGGCGGTGCCGATGGCGCCGACCATCCAGGGCGAGATCATGTTGAAGGCGTGGTAGGTGCCCAGGTAGCCGGCGCGGGAGCCGCCGACCCCGGTGCGCCACTCGCGCGGTACCCCGCCGATGACGTAGCAGCCCTGGCTCTTGAACCAGTTGATGACGTCCAAGCAGGTGGCGGCGTCCCAGGGGTGGTTGCTGTCGTTGAAGCCGAAGCCCCAGATGCACACCACCGGTTTGCCGTTCTGCATGGCGTAGGCGGACGAGGCGGTGTGGGCCTTCATCTTGTTGGTCCAGTCGGCCTTCATCTCCGACTGCATGTTGGTCCAGCCGGTGGCGTCGTACATGATGTAGAACTTGCGGCCGTAGGTCTCCGCCGAGCTGCGCACCTTGGCCGCCATGGCGTCGCGGGTCGGGCCCTCGCTGCTGTTGGGGTTGAACCGCTGGAGTGCGGCGGTGTCGATGTTGTTCTGCTGCATCCACAGGAAGTGGGTGTCCACGGTCTGCTGGTCGTAGGACGAGAACAGCGTCGCCGGCTGCCCGTTACCGAAGTTGCTGTACGCGGTCTGGTAGGTCTTGGTGTACTCGCGCATGTCCGGCCACGCCTTGATGGCGTTGTTGGTCGGCGAGGGTGACTGGCCCCAGTTCTGGCTCCAGTGCCACCAGCCGTTGATCGGGGCGCCGTCCCCGATGCAGGCGAACCAGCCCTGGTAGCCGACGGTGATCTTCCCGACCACGTCCCCGGCCGGGCTGGCCGCTGGGACGACGGCCGCTTCAGCCGTACGGGACCACTGCGTTCCTACTGCGATGACGGCGCTTCCTGCCAGCGCGGACGCCATGAAGGTCCGACGAGAGACTGCCACAACAACTCCTGGTGGTCTGGGCGTCGCCGCAACCGGGAGACCCCGTGGCGACGGCAGTGCGGGGGAACCGAGGACCTGTCCGACCAGATGGTTCTGCGACCGCGGGGTGTGCGGTGTGGGGGCGTATTGCCGGCCGCCATCGTGGACATATACGTGAACCTGAGCCACGTCCGTGCGGGGTGCCAGTCACAGTAGGGCGGCCCCGCAGAGTTGCGCAAGCAGCCTTCTGTCAGAAAATTGCAGGCCGTTTAGGCAACTTAACGGTAACTCAGTCGATGGTTTGCTCTATCGGGGCCCCTGCTCCCACTTCTCATACAACTTCTTTACAAACGCCTCCGGCCTGGCGTTTGTCCTCGCCCTCGCCCCCGGCACCGGCTCCGGATTGGCCTAGGCCATTGACGTGGTCATGCGCTGTGAGCAAGCCTTTGGGCCGAGAACCGGAGTGCAGAGTTCCTTGCTGGAAGGGCACGACTGATGGTGCATCACCGCTCCACGCACACCTACGTCCCTCGGACCCGGCGCGCACAGGTGCTGGTCGGAGGGACGGCCGCGGTCGCCGCCGTCCTCGGACTGGTGCTGTCCGCACCCTCGCACCAGGCCGCAGCGGCCCTCGCCCCCACCGGGCAGGTCCAGGCCGCCGTAGTGAAGGCCGCCGCCTCCGGGGCCACCCTTCCCGGCATGGTCGAGTACGAGGCCGAAGGCGCGCAGGCGAGCACCAACGGCAAGCTGATCGGCCCGGACTACAGCCAGGGCGACCTGGCCACCGAGGCGTCCGGCCGACAGGCGGTCCAACTCACCGGCCAGGGCCAGTACGTGCAGTTCACCCTGACCGCCCCGGCCAACGCACTGGACCTGCACTACGCCGTTCCGCAGGGCGCCTCGGGCAAGCTCTCGGTCTACGTCAACGGGACCAAGCTCAGCACCGAGCTGTCGCTGACCTCCGCGTACAGCTACATCAGCACCGGCAGCATCGCCGGCAGCAAGACCCACAAGCTCTACGACGACGTCCGGCTGCGGCTGCCCGCCGCGGTGGCCGCCGGATCGACGGTGAAGTTCCAGGTGGACGCCGGCGACACCGCCCTGCCCTACACCGTCGACGTCGCCGACTTCTTCAACGTCGCCGCCCCGGCCACCCAGCCGGCCGGCTCCATCTCGGTGGTCAGCGACGGCGCGGACGCCAGCGGCAGCGGCGACTCCACCAACGCCTTCCGCACCGCCATCGCCGCCGCAGCGTCGGCGGGCGTGCCGGTGTGGATACCCCAGGGCACCTTCCGGATCACCTCGGCGCTGCAGGTCAACAAGGCCACCATCGTCGGCGCCGGCAGCTGGTACTCGCAGCTGGCCACCAACGAGTTCATCAACAACAGCTCGGCGGTCTCCGGCCCGGTCAACCTCAGCGGCTTCGCGATCCTCGGCTCCACGGTCGGCCGCCACGACGACAGCACCGCCAACGCCGTCAACGGCTCGCTGGGCACCGGCTCCGACGTCGACGGACTGTGGATCCAGGACACCAACGTGGGCTTCTGGCTCCAGTACGGCAACAGCGGGATCACCGTGCAGAACAGCGTCGTGCTCTCCACCGACGCCGACGGCCTGAACTTCAACGGCAACGCCGCCAACAACACCGTCAAGAACAACTTCCTGCGCAACACCGGCGACGACGGCCTGGCCCTGTGGTCCATGCCGGCCCCCGACACCGGAAACACGCTGAGCAACAACACCATCGTCCAGCCCACACTGGCCAACGGCATCGCGGTCTACGGCGGCTCCGGCAACACCGTCAGCGGCAACACCATCGCCGACACCAACGCGCTGGGCAGCGGCATCGCCATCTCCAACCAGGCGTTCCTGTCCCCGTTCACGCCGCTGTCAGGCACCACCACGATCTCGAACAACACCCTGGTCCGCACCGGCGCGCTCAACCCCAACTGGGGCCACGCGATGGGCGCGATCCGCTTCGACTCCTACAACTCGGCCTTCACCAACGCGACCGTCAACGTCAGCGGCAACGCGATCGACTACAGCCCCTACGAGGCCTTCGAGATGGTCTCCGGCGGCGGCTCCGGCTACGCGGTGACCGGGCTGAACCTCACCGGCAACACCGTCAACTGGACCGGAACCACCGTGTTCCAGGCCGAGACCACCGGCTCCGCCCAGGTCGGCGGGCTGGCCGCGACCAACGTCAAGGTCGCCGGCACCTACGACTACGGCTACCCCAACAACACCGCGGGCACCTTCGCCTTCAACCAGGGCAGCGGGAACTCGGGTTGGAGCACCTCCCCGGTGCTGACCACGATCCCGGCGCCGACCTCGCTGCCGCCGACCGGCCCGCCCCCGGGCACCGGCACCCCGCCCACCTCGGCGCCGCCGACCACCGCGCCGCCGACCACCGCGCCGCCGACCACCGCGCCGCCGTCCGGCACCGACCTGGCCCTGCACGCGGCGGTCTCCGACACCGGCCACACCCAGAACTACACCGCAGCCAACACGGTCGACGGCGACGCCAACACCTACTGGGAGAGCACCGACAACGCCTTCCCGCAGAGCCTGACCGTGGACCTCGGCGCGACCCGCGCGGTGGGCAGGGTGGTGCTCAAGCTGCCCCCGGCCACGGCCTGGTCCACCCGCACCCAGACCCTCTCGGTACTCGGCAGCACGAACAACTCCAGCTACACCACCCTGTCCGCCTCCGCGGGCCGCACCTTCGATCCGGCCACCGGCAATGCGGTGACCATCACCCTCCCGTCCGGCACCAGCACCCGCTACCTGCGGCTGACCGTCACCGCCAACACCGGCTGGCCCGCCGGCCAGCTCTCCGAGGTGGAGGCGTACGCCCCCTGATCCGTTGTCAGGGCTTGAGGACCAGCTTGCCGGTGGTGGCCCCGCTCTCCAGCAGACGGTGCGCCTCGGCGGCCCGGGCCAGCGGGAGCGGGTGCGGGACCGGTACCCGGACCTGCCCCGAGCCGACCCACTCGATCAGCTGCTGCAGCGCCGCGACCGCGGTCGGCAGGCGCAGCTCGAACCACGGGCCGAGATTGAAGCCCACCACGGACTGGTTGGGGGCCGGGTCGTAGAGCCAGGGCAGGACGGCGCTCTCGTCCAGGCGGCCGGGTGCGCCGCTGACCGACCCGAAGACGACCAGGCTGCCGAAGGGCGCGAGCACTCCCAGGGTCTGAGCCAGCCGGTCGCCGCCGGACATCTCCAGCGCCACGTCCACCCCGGTGCCGCCGGTGAGGTCCCTGACCGTCCTGGTCCAGTCGGGGTCGTTGTAGTCGACGGCGTGGTCGGCGCCGAAGCCCAGCGCGATGTTCCGCTTGGCCTCGGTGCTCGCGCCCGCGATGACCGTGCCGGCGCCCAGGAGCTTGGCGATCTGCACGGCGTAGCCGCCCACGCCGCCGGCCGCGGCCGGGACGAACACGCTCTGGCCCTTCTCGACGGCGGCGGTCCGGGTGAGGATCAGGGTCGCGGCGAGCCCCGCCACCACGATGCCGGCCGCGGCGTCGGGATCCAGCCCCGCCGGGACAGGGATCACGTTCGCCGCGAAGGCCAGGGCGAGTTCGGCGTACCCGCCGGAGGCGTCGGCGCCGACCATCGCGAACACCGGTGTACCGACGGCGGGCCCCTCGACGCCCTCGCCCAGCGCCGCGACGGTCCCGGACACCTCCGCGCCGGGGACGAACGGCGACGGCGTGGGCACGGGGTAGTCGTCCCCGCGTCGGCGCATGACATCGGAGAAGTTCACCGACGCGGCCTGCACCCGGATCAGGATCTGCCCCGGGCCGGGCTGCGGGTCGGGCAGGTCCACCAGGCGCAGAACCTCCGGGCCGCCCTGCTCGGTCATCTGGATGGCTTTCATCATGTCCTCCGAATGGCGCGTGTTTACCTGTTCAAGACAGCTAACTGGCCCGTGTCGGCATCCATTCCCGGGCAGGGGTGCAATTTCGCGCATGCTGTCGTGGACAGCTAGCGTGGATCCCTGTCCGGCACAGCTACCATGCGGGGATGACATCGGCACGGGAGGGCACAGGGCGCGTACCGTCGCCCACCGCAGCGGCCGGCGGGCCCGTCAGCAACACCCTGATCCGCGTCACGCGGCTGCACATCATGCGGGCCCGCCAGCTGTTCCGGGAGCTGGGCCTGCACCCCGGCCATGAGCTGCTGATGATGCAGCTGTGGGACGCCGGGCCGCAGCGGCAGTCCGACCTCGCGGCGGCCTTCGACACCGACTCGGCGTCGATGACCCGGACCGTCCAGCGCCTGGAGCGCGCCGGCTTCGTCCGCCGCCGCCCCGACCCGGCCGACGGCCGGGCCACCCTCGTCGAGACCACCCCGGCCGGCCTGGGCCTGCGCCGTCAGGTCGAACAGCTCTGGTCCGAACTGGAAGCGGCGACCACCGGCGACATGACCCCGGCTGAGCGCAGCGCGCTCCTCGCCGGCCTGGAGCGGGTCGAGGCCAACCTGGCACAGGGCAGGTAGTGGCCCCACCGGTCACCTTGCGACGTAACCCCTGATCAGCGCCGTCAGAATGTCGGTGAGCTTGGGGGCGACGTCGACCAGGGCGTGGGCCAGTTCGGGGGAGTCCTGGTAGAAGCGGCGTAGTTCGGTTCCCGGGGCGGCCATCTGCCACAGTGCGCCGGCCATGGAGACGGCGGTGGAGACGACGTTGCCGCCCTGTTCCTCCGTCAGGTCCAGGATGCGGCGCAGGGCTGTGCCGACCTCCCCGACCGCGGCGATGGCGATCAGCTTGAAGGATCGGACGGCGGCGAAGGACACGCCGCGCTCCAGGTTCAGCGGCGTGTGGGCGAGCAGGTCGCAGAAGAGCGGTCGCGCGACGAGTGAGTCGGCGAGGATGCCCGCTACGGCCATCGGCGTCCCGGGATCGGCCGGGTTTCCGCCTTCCAGTGCGCCCAGCCGGTTGCGCACGTCCTGCGACCACTGGACCCACTCGCTTGCCGCCAGTCGCAGGAAGATCTCCTCCCTGGTCTCGAAGTAGCGCAGCATCGCCGACTTGTGCATACCCACGGCCGCGGCGATGTCCGTGAGGGTCACCGTGCGGACGCCGTGCTCGCCGGCGAGGCGTGCGGCGGCCTCCAGGATCGACGTCTCGCGGGCCTGCTTGGCCTCGGCGCTCCGGGCGCGTGCGAACTGCGGTGTAGTCACCCGCACAGGCTACCGCAACCAAGTTGCAGTATTAGCGCAACGGTGTTGTACTAAATCCATGACTACGCGACCCAGCACCTGGTTCATCACCGGCTCCTCCCGCGGCTTTGGCCGTTCCCTGGCCGCCGCCGCCCTCGAAGCCGGCGACAACGTGGTGGCGACCGCCCGCAGGCCGGAACAGCTCGCCGATCTGGCCGACAAGTACGGCGACCGGGTGCTCCCGGTGGCCCTGGACGTCACCGACGCCGCGGCGGCCGAGGCGGCGCTCACCGCCGGAGTGGAGAAGTACGGGCGGATCGACGTGGTGGTCAACAACGCCGGCTACGCCAACCTCTCTGCCGTGGAGACCACCGACGAGGCCGACTTCCGCCGGCAGTTCGACACCAACTTCTGGGGTGTCTACAACGTCTCTCGGGCCGCGCTGCCGCTGCTGAAGAAGCAGGGCGCGGGCATCGTGATCCAGTTCTCCTCGGTGGGCGGACGCGTCGGCCACACCCCCGGGCTCGGCTCCTACCAGGCGGCCAAGTTCGCCGTCGACGGGTTCACCCGCGTCCTGGCCGCCGAGACCGCGCCGTTCGGCATCCGCTACCTCGTGGTCGAGCCGGGCGGATTCGCCACCGACTGGGCCGGCGCCTCCATGCAGATCGACGACGTGCCCCAGGAGTACCGCCAGACCGTCGGCGCCCTGAGCGAACGGCTGCGCGGCGGCGGCACCGCGCCGGGCGACCCGGACCGGGCCGCGGAGATCCTGGTGCGGATCGTGCACGCCGACAAGCTGCCCAGCCATCTGCTGCTGGGCGCCGGTGCGGTGGGCATGGCGCTGGACTACTCCCGCAGCCAGCTCGCCGAAGCCACGGCCTGGCAGGCCGTCTCCGCCTCCGCCGACACCGGCGCCGACTACCCGGTCGACCTGCCCGCCTGAGTCACCGGGCCAGCGGCGGGACGCCGACCAGTTTCACCAGGAAGCGGTCCATCTGCTCCTCCAGCGGGGGCCAGGGCAGTTCGGGCTGGTTGAGGCGCAGGGAGACGGCGCCGTGGACGGCGGTGCGCAGGTCGAGGGCGACGGTCTCGGGGTCGCCGGGGGCTGCCAGGCCGGCGTCCATGCAGCGGCGGATCGCCGCGGCCATGCGCTGGCCCATCTCGTCCCGGAAGGACATGTCCCGGCGCCGGATGAGGGTGCTCTCGTGCAGCACCTTGTACAGGCCGGGGTGCTCGCGGGACCACGCGCCCAGCAGCGTCGTCCGGGCCCGCAGCGCGGCCACCGGGTCGGTGGTGGCCGACTCCGCGTCGTCCACCGCGCGCAGCAGGTCGCTGTAGCAGCGCTCCAGCGCGGCCAGCACCAGCGCGTCGCGGTCGGCGAAGTGGATGTAGACGGAGGTGGCGGCGATGCCCACCTCGCGGGCGACCGCCCGCAGCGACAGGGCCTGGTCGTCGGCGAGTTCGTCCAGCATCCGCAGCGCGGCGTCGATGATCTCGGTGCGCAGCCGTTCGCCCTGGCCGCGCGGGTTGCGGCCGCGTGGCGCGGTGCCGGTGCCCGGCCGGGCCGGAGTGGTCGCATCCATGGAAACCCATTGTAGGGGTGCGGCTGTAGGGCTACAGTCGTAGCCCTACAGCTGTTAACTCAAGGGGAGTCACCATGTCGCTGCCGACCCGAACCACGCTCAAGGAGCTCGACCCGGTGTTCGCGGAGATGGCCGCCGCGAGCTTCGACCTCACCGCGACGGCACCGCAGTTGACGCCGCGTGAGCTCAGCCTGATCGCCCTGGTCGCCGACGTCTGCGGGCAGGTCTTCGGGGTGCCGTTCGAACTGCACGTCCGGGCCGCCCTGGCGAACGGCCTGGACGCCGACGACCTGCGCGAGCTGCTCCGTTTCATCTCCTACGACAGCGGCTACCCGGCCGCGCTGGCCGCCCTGGAACGGCTGACCGAGGTCGAGCAGCGGCACGGCCTGCCCGGGCCGACCGGCCAGGGCCACCAGCTGGACCTGGAGGGCACCGGCAGCCCCATGCCCGCGGCGATGCGAGCCGAGGTGCGGGCGCTGGACCCGGACTTCGCCGTCTACATGGACCTGCAGTCGCGGATGCGCGCCGACATGTCCCGGATCAGCGTCCGCGAGCGGGCGTTCGCCACCATGACCGTCGACGTCCTCTACCAGACCCTCCAGGAGAGCTTCCGCGCCCACGTCGGCCGCGCGCTGGGCGCCGGAGCGACCCCCGACGAGGCCCGCGCCGCCGTCCGCGCCACCGCCCCCTTCGGCATGACCCGGACCTGGCGCGCCCTGCACGTCCTGGAAACCCTGCTGGCCGACCGGGAGGAACCGAAGGAGGAACCGCCGAAAACGCGGCCGACCCGGGACGTCTGAACGTCTGTCACCTGCACCCCGCCTCGGCGTCAGGGCGCTGACGGAGGTTGGGCGCATGGCGACGTGGCGGGGAGGCGGCCCGCGCGGAAGGCGGCCGGCGGCACTCCCATAAGCCTGTGGAAGTCGGCCGTCATGTGGGACTGGTCGTAGTAGCCGGCTTCTGAGGCGACTTCCGCCCAATGTGCGGAGTCCGCCCCGGCCAGCACGGCGCGAACACGCTGGATGCGGGCGAAGTGCTTGGGCGGTAGGCCGACCCGGTCGGTGAACACGTCCCGCAGGTGGCGTTCGCTGACCGACAGCCGCGAGGCGAGCGTGGCGACTCGTTCGCTGGTGGTGGAGAGCGACTCGACGGCTTGGCGGAGCAGCAGGTCGTGTGAGTCCGCTCCGGCGTGCAGGCTTTCGAGCAGCGCGTCCTCGATGCCGTGCAGGATCCGGTCAGGTCCGGTCAGCTCGTTGAGCTGGTGTTCGAGACGGGTGGCGCGATCCCCCCACAGGTCGGTGAGTGGCGCAGCTCGGTCTCGCAGCTCGCTGACCGGGATCCCGAACACCGGCCTGGCCGCACCGGGACGCAGCCGGACCCTGATGCACATCGGCAGTTCCTTGCCGGGATAGTAAGAGGCGCGGCTACGCGGGCCGACCACACGCAGGTCGCCGTTGTGCGCGCCGGTCCTGCGATAGACCAGTGCGGTGGCGGCGTCGGGCAGGTGCACCAGTGGCAGAGCGCTGTCGGGCCGCATCAGCGTCACATTCGCGACCCAGGGCCGGAGAGCGCGCCTCAATGTCATCGAGTCCACGCCGCCACTTTACGAGCCTGCCGGTTTTTCCTATATCCACAGGGCAGTTGGGCAGCAGAGTGCTCGACATGATCCTTGTTACGGGTGCGACGGGCACCATCGGCACTGAAGTGGTCCGACTCCTGGCTGAGCGCGGCGAGCGGGTCAGGGCGATGACGCGGAACCCGCAGGGCGCGAGTCTTCCTGCGGAAGTCGTACGGGGGGACTTCGACGACCGTGACTCCCTCGACAGCGCGGTGACAGGGGTCGACGCCGTCTTCATGCTGGATGCGCCGGGCCCCTGGATCGAGCGGCACGACCTGGCGATGCTCGACGCCGTGCAGTCCCATGGCGTCGCAAGGGCGGTGAAGTTGTCAGCCATCGGCACCGGGGAGGACACCGGGCTGAGGGCCGGTGGATGGCACCTCCCTGGTGAGCGGGCGCTGCGCGCGGGCGATGCGGCCTGGACGATCCTGCGGCCCAGCAGTTTTGCCACCAACACCCTGCACTGGGCCTCCATGATCCAGGCGGGGCAGCCGGTCCCCAACCTGACAGGGAAGGGCGCCCAGGGCGTGATCGATCCACGCGACATCGCCGAGGTCGCAGTCGTAGCGCTGACCACGCCGGATCACGCGGGCAGGACCTACACGCTGACAGGTCCCGAGCTGCTGAGCACACCCGATCAGGTGGAGATCCTGCGGAGGGTACTTGGCCGGTCCATCAAGATCGTCGACGTCCCATTGGGGGTGGCGAGGGCACAGATGATCGCAGCCGGCCGGGATCCGGACTTCGCCGACGGAGCGATGCGCGGCCAGCGGTTCATCGCCGAAGGGGGAAACGCCCGGCTGACCGGTGACGTGGCAAGCGCGCTCGGCCGTACCGCGCGCACCTACGCGACCTGGGCCGACGACCACCGGGCCGCATTCGGGCAACCGAATGCGTAAGTCCTCGGACGGGGCGGGGCACCGGGTCAAGATTTGGTAATGATTTTCATCTCTACTCTATTGGAGCTGGTGGTGAAAATCGTTTCCATCTAGCCTGGTGCCTGTCCCGCTGATCTGTTCTGCCCAAGGAGTTGCGCGCCATGAAGGCCATACCGTCCCGCACCGTCAGCCGCCGAGCCCTGCGGCTCGTGCTCGGTGCCGCAGGCGTCGTGGCGCTCGCGGCCACCAGCGCGTGTTCCACCAGCTCGCCGGTGGCGTCCACGGCTCCCGCCTCCAGCGGCAACAGCGCGGCCGGCGGCGAGGTGATCAAGGTGGTCGCGGCGGAGAACTTCTGGGGCAGCATCGCGGCCCAGCTCGGCGGCAGTCACGTCCAGGTGGACAGCATCATCACCAACCCGGACACCGACCCGCACTCCTACGAGCCCACCGCCGCCGACGCCCGCACCGTGACCACCGCGCAGTTCAGCATCGTCAACGGCATCGGCTACGACGCCTGGGCCGACAAGCTGCTGGCCACCAATCCCGGCAGCGGCCGCACCGAGCTGAAGGTCGGGGACCTGGTCGGGATCAAGCCCGGCGGCAACCCGCACCGCTGGTACTCGCCGGACAACGTGCACCAGGTCATCGAGGCGATCACCGCCGACTACAAGAAGATCGACCCGGCCAACGCCGACTACTTCGACCAGCGGAAGACCGCCTTCGAGACCCAGACCCTGGCCCCGTACAACAAGCTGATCAGCGACATCAAGGCCAAGTACGCCGGCACCCCGATCGGTGCCTCCGAGTCGATCGTCACCCCTCTCGCCGAGGGGCTGGGACTGAAGATGCTCACCCCGGAGAGCTTCCTGGACGCCATGAGCGAGGGCACCGACCCGACCGCCGCCGACAAGGCCACCATCGACCAGCAGATCAGGACCAAGCAGATCAAGGTCTACGTCTACAACAGCCAGAACTCCACCCCGGACGTGGTCGCCCAGGTGAAGCTGGCCAAGTCCGAGGGCATCCCGGTGGCCACCGTCACCGAGACCCTCGCCCCGGCCGGCGACACCTTCCAGCAGTGGCAGGTCACCGAGCTGCAGGGCATCGAAGCCGCCCTCGCCGAAGCCGCCGGGAAGTAGGGAACCATGAACCCGATCACAGGTACCCCCGCCGGGGTCACAGCCACCCGGCCAGAATCGGCACGGCCCGAATCGGCACGCCCCGAGCCGGCCCGCGCTGCGACGACAGCGCAGCCGGTGCTGGAGCTGCGCGGCGCCGCGGCGCGCGTCGGCGGGCGGACCCTGTGGTCGGGGGTCGACCTCACGGTCCGTGCCGGGGAGTTCGTCGCCGTCCTGGGCCCCAACGGGGTCGGCAAGTCCACCATGGTCAAGGTGCTGCTCGGCGTCCTGCCCGCGGCGGCGGGCGAGGTCCGGGTGCTGGGTGGGCAGCCGGGCCAGAGCGCCGGGGCCCGGATCGGCTACCTGCCCCAGCGGCGCAGCTTCGACCCCAGCCTGCGCATCCGCGGCCTGGACGTGGTCCGGCTCGGCCTGGACGGCGACCGCTGGGGCGTGCCGCTGCCGTTCGGCGCCGCCCGCCAGCGCGACCGCGAACGCGTCGCCGAGGCCGTCGACCTGGTCGGCGCCGGCGCCTACGCGCACCGGCCGATCGGCCAGTGCTCGGGCGGGGAGCAGCAGCGGCTGCTGATCGCCCAGGCGCTGGTCCGCCGACCCGAAGTGCTGCTGCTGGACGAGCCGTTGGACAGCCTGGACCTGCCCAACCAGAGCGCCGTGGCGGCGCTCATCGGGCGGATCTGCCACCAGCAGGGGGTGGCCGTGGTGATGGTCGCCCACGATGTCAACCCGATCCTGCACCACCTGGACCGGGTGGTGTACCTGGCCGAGGGCGGCGCCGTGGCCGGCACCCCGGCCGAGGTGATCACCTCGGAGACGCTCACCCGGCTCTACCGCACCCCGGTCGAGGTGCTGCGCACCGCGGACGGGCGGCTGGTCGTGGTCGGCCAGCCCGAGGCCCCCTCCACCCACGGAGGCCACCATGCCGCAGTCTGACGGCCCGACCGCGTTCTCCTGGAACCTGCTGGCGGACTTCCAGCAGATGTGGTCCTACCCCTTCATGGTCAACGCCTTCCGGGCCGGCGCCGTGGTGGCCGTGGTCGCCGGGGCGGTGGGCTGGTTCATGGTGCTGCGCCGGCAGACCTTCGCCGGACACACCCTGTCCATGGTCGCCTTCCCCGGCGCGGCCTTCGCCACCCTGGTCGGGATGAGCCTGAGCCTGGGCTACTTCGGGTTCTGCGTGGCCGCCGCGCTGGCCATCGCCGGGCTGCGGCGCGACGGACAGCCCGGGGGCGCGGGGGAGTCCGCGGCCACCGGCGTGGTCCAGGCGTTCCTGCTGGCCTGCGGCTACCTGTTCATGGCGCTCTACAAAGGGCTGCTGGAGGGCCCGCAGGCGCTGCTGTTCGGCAGCTTCCTCGGGATCACCGGCGACCAGGTGCTGATCCTCGCCGCGGTGGCCGTGGCGGTCCTCGCGGTGCTGGCGGTGATCGGGCGTCAACTGCTGTTTGCTTCGGTGGACCCGCAGGTGGCCACCGGACGCGGGGTCCGGGTGCGGCTGCTGTCCACCCTGTTCCTGGTGCTGCTCGGCGCGGCCACCGCCGAGGCAGCGCAGATCACCGGCGCGCTGCTGGTGTTCGCCCTGATGGTGCTGCCCGCCGCCACCGCCCAGCAGCTCACCGCCCGCCCCGGCCGCAGCCTGCTGCTGAGCGTCGCCATCGGGCTGGCGGTGACCTGGCTGGGTCTGCTGGCCGCCTTCTACTGGCCCTACCCGCTGGGATTCTTCGTCAGCACCTTCGCCTTCGCCGCCTTCCTGGCCGCCCACGCCGCCCGCGCCCTGGCCGGTGTGCGCGCCCGCCAGGGGCGCCCGGCGCTGGTGGGAGGTGCGGCATGACCCAACTCGCCGTCTCGGCCTGGGGCCAGCCCTTCTTCCACAACGCCGTGCTCGCCGGGACGTTCATCGCCCTGGCGGCCGGTCTGGTCGGCTACTTCCTGGTGCTGCGCGCCCAGGTCTTCACCGGTGACGCCCTCAGCCACGTCGCCTTCACCGGCGCCATGGCGGCCCTGGCCGGCGGGTACGACCTGCGCCTGGGCCTGTTCGTCGGCTGCGTCGCCGCCGGGCTGCTGCTGGCCGGCATCGGCCGGTCCGGGCGCGCCGACGACGTGGTCATCGGCAGCGCCTTCGCCTGGATCCTCGGGCTGGGCTCCTTCTTCCTCACCCTCTACACCACCTCCCGCAGCGGCGCGATGGGCGGCGCGGGGACCACCGTCCTGTTCGGCTCGATCTTCGGGCTGAGCACCGGCCAGACCCTGGTCGCGGTGCTGGTCGCGGTCGCGATCAGCGCGGTGGTGCTGCTGATCGCCCGCCCGCTGCTGTTCGCCACGGTGGACGAGTCCGTCGCCGCGGCGCGGGGCGTCCCGGTCCGCGTGCTGGGTTTCGGCTTCCTGGCGCTGGTCGGCGCCTGTGCCGGGGAGGCGACCCAGGCGGTCGGCTCGCTGCTGCTGCTCGGCCTGCTGGCCGCCCCCGCCGGAGCGGCAATCCGGCTGACGGACCGTCCGTTCCGTGCGCTGGCCCTGTCCGGCGGACTGGCCGTCGCCGAGCTGTGGGCGGGCCTGGCCGCGAGCGCGCTGGTCCCCAGCCTCCCGCCGAGCTTCGCCATCATGGCCGCCGCAACGGCCGTCTACGGCGCCACCTTCCTGATCCGCCCGCAGCGAGCGCCCCTGGGGACGGCGAGTCCGGCAGCGGGGTGAGCGGGCTCAGTGGCCGGCGCTCTGGCCGCCGTCCACGTGCAGGATCTCGCCGGTGACGAAGGACGCCTGCTCGAGGTAGGTGATGGCCTGGACGACGTCGTCGACCTCCGCCATCCGCCCCAGCGGATGGCGGGCCTTGAGCTCGGGTGTCGCCTCCGGGTTCATCGGCGTCCGGACGACGCCGAGCGAGACGGTGTTCACGCGGATGCCGTGCCCCGCGAGCTCGATCGCCAACTCCCTGGTGACCGCGTTCAAGCCGCCCTTGGTCAGCGACGCCAGCGCGCACGGGACCTGCGCATCCGGCTGGTCGACCAGGGAGGTGGAGATGTTCACCAGGTGGCCGCCGCCTTCGCCGCGGGCGACCATCGCCCCGACAGCGCTGCGCGAGACGGTGAAGAATCCACGCAGGTTCACGCCGACGATCCGGTCGAAGTCCTCGTCCGTGTAGTCGGTGAACGGCTTGCCGATGTAGACGCCGGCGCAGTTGACCAGGGTGTCGATCCGACCGAACCGGTCCATCGCCGCCGCAACGATCCGTTCGCCCGCACCGGCCTCGGCCAGATCGGCGCTGAGGGCGAGCAGTTGGGGATCCGCGGATCGCGGCACGGCACGACTGGTGGCCACGACGGCGTAGCCGAGGCCGAGATAGGCGGTGACGAGGGCCGAGCCGATGCCTCCGCCGGCACCGGTGATGATCGCGACCTTCCGGACGGTGTCTGAACCCGCCGTCGTCACCTGAGGATCTCCAGCATCCGGTCGCCCAAGACCGCAGCCGAGGCCGGGTTCTGACCGGTGACCAGGTTGCGGTCCTCGACCATGTACGGCTTCCAGACGGGGCCGCGGCTGAAGTTGACCCCGACCTTCTCCTTCAGATCGGTCTCCAGCAGCCAGGGCGCCCTGGAGGCCAGCCCGACGCCTTCCTCCTCCTCGTCGGTGAAGCAGGTGACGTTGAAGCCCTTGAACGGGGACTCGCCGTGGATCCGGGTGGCCAGCATCGAGGCGGGTGCGTGGCAGACGATGAACAGCGGGTTGCCCGAGGCCAGTTGCTGGGTCAGCAGCCGTCCGGCATCGGCGTCCCAGGCCAGGTCGGACATCGGACCGTGACCGCCCGGCAGGTACACCGCGTCGTAGTCCTCGAGGCGGACGTCCGAGAGCTGCAGCGGTCGGCGCATCACCTCAGCGGAGCGGATGACGGCCTCCAACTCCAGGGCGCTGTCGTTTCCGCCGACCATCTCGGGGCGCAGGCTCATCATGTCGACGTTCGGGGTCACGCCGTTCGGCGTCGCGACGACGATCTCATGGCCGGCGTCCGTCAAGATCTTGTAGGGGTTGGCGAACTCCTCGGCCCAGTACCCGGTCGCGTACCTTGTTCCGTCCTTCAACACCCAGTAGGTGGCTCCGCTCACGATGAAAAGCACTTTGGCCATCGGAAGGATCTCCTTCGGGACGTGCGTCAGGTTCGGCGGGATGACCCATGAACCGACACGCCGCCGCGAATATCCCCCTTCGCCCACTCTATGCACCTATGTGACCAGGCGCACCTGGCGCAGGTGTTCGATGCGCGCCGGCTCCCGGATCCGGCTGATCCCGGTCCTCGTCGGGGGTGCGGATGACCACGTGACCGCTGTCCAGGTCGATCGGCCCGCGGTGCGGGGTGCCGTCGCCCTCCTCGTCGCGGGTCCATTCGAGCCTGTTCTTCTCCTCCTCGACGTGCCGTCGACCGGGGGCGAACAGGACTTCGAAGATGCTCATACCGTTCCAACGGGGGAGCGGCGTGGGGCGTTCCGTCCGGCCCCGGGGCGGCTTCCTTAAGGGAGCCTCAGGGCCGCCGCAAGTCCGGTTAGGGCTGCGGTGGGCGGATTGACGGGATCGGTTCAACCCGGCAGGATCGCCGACAAGCCAGTTAGGCAACCTTCCTAACTCGGTTGCGCCGTCCCGATGCTGACATCCCCTCATCGGGCCGCCGACCCGGCAGGTCGTACCCCCGCACGGCCCGCCGGGTCCCCGCGCCATCGCCGTGCCCCGCACCCTCGCTCCAGGAGAACGACCATGACGCAGTCCAACCACCGGCGCTCCGCGCGCCTGGGCCGACGCACCCTGCTCGCCGCCACCGCCCTGACCGCCGCCGGCGCGCTCAGCTTCGCCGGTGTCCAGGCGATGGCCTCGACCACGCCGAAGGCCACGGCTGCGAGCGGGGTGAACCTCACCGACGCGCACAAGAAGGAGATAGCGATGGAGCTCGTCTCCAGCGCCGAGAACTCCTCGCTCGACTGGAAGGCCCAGTACAAGTACATCGAGGACATCGGCGACGGCCGCGGCTACACCGCCGGCATCATCGGGTTCTGCTCGGGCACCGGGGACATGCTCGAACTCGTCCAGGCCTACACCGCCGCCGAGCCGGGCAACCCGCTCGCCAAGTACCTGCCCGCGCTGAAGAAGGTCAACGGCACCGACTCGCACGCCGGTCTGGGCACCGCCTTCGTCAACGCCTGGAAGACCGCCGCCAAGGACACCGTCTTCCAGACCGCCCAGGACAACGAGCGCGACCGGGTCTACTTCAACCCCGCCGTCCAGCAGGCCGAGGCGGACGGGCTGCACGCGCTGGGCCAGTTCATCTACTACGACGCCATCGTCATGCACGGCCCCGGGGACGACCCCACCAGCTTCGGCGGGATCCGCAAGGCCGCCATGAAGAATGCCAAGACCCCCGCCCAGGGCGGCAACGAGACCACCTACCTCAACGCCTTCCTGGACGCCCGCAAGGCCGCCATGCTCACCGAGGCCGCCCATGACGACACCAGTCGGGTCGACACCGAGCAGCGGGTCTTCCTCAAGGCCGGCAACCTGGACCTCAACCCGCCGCTGACCTGGAAGACCTACGGCGACAGTTACACCATCAAGAACTGACCGGGCCGCCCGCTGGTTGCTGTTCCGGCCGGGGCCAGACCCTTCCGCCGAGCCGCTCGATGCCGGCGTTGAAGCGACGCAGCTGGGCGGCGAAGGCGGCGATCTCGGCGTCGGTCCAGTCGGCCATGACCGCGTCCAGGGAGCGGATGTTCTGGACGCGGTCCCGCTCCAGCATCTCCTCCCCGAGCGGGGTGGTGCGGAACTTGCGGGCCATGCCGCCGGCCGGGTCGGCGATGCGTTCCACCAGGCCGGCGCGCATCGCCGCGCCGGTCTGCCGGTTGAGGGTGGAGGCGTCCAGGTCGAAGGCCTCGCTCAACTCGCCGATCGACATCGGCCCCTGCAGCCGGATCCGGCTCAGCAGGATATACGCGCTCTTGTCCAGGACCCGGCCGGCGAACCGCGCGCCGGGGGACTGAAGGCCGTGCCGGCTGAGCAGCATCTGCTCGAACTCGACCTCGTCGGTGGGTGTGGCCATGGCCTTGCCTCTCCGTGCCGGTGTGCCGCCTCGTCCCAGGCGTTCCGACACTGCCCGATCAGTGTGTGCCATGCATGAGGGATGGCTCATGCACTACATATGTATGATACATATTGAGCCAGCACAAGGTCGGCACTGTCGAGGAGTCCTCCCCCATGAGCGCATCACCATCGGCCCGCTCGGGTCCCATCGTCGCGACGCTCGCGTTCGCGGGCACCGTGGCGGCCATCATGCAGACACTGGTGACTCCGCTGATCGCGGACCTGCCGAGCATGCTGCACACCTCCACCGCCAACGCCACCTGGGTGATCACGGCGACCCTGCTGGCGTCGGCGGTCTGCACGCCGATCTCGGGCCGGCTCGGCGACATGTTCGGCAAGCAGCGGATGCTGCTGATCTGCCTGGTCCCGCTGTTCGTCGGCTCGGTGGTCTGCGCGCTGTCCTCCTCGGTGCTGCCGATGATCATCGGTCGCTGCCTCCAGGGCATGGGCATGGGCATGGTGCCGCTGGGCGTGGCGCTGCTGCGCGACGTCGTCCCGGCGGAGAAGCTCTCCTCCTCGATCGCGCTGGTCAGCGCCTCCATGGGCATCGGCGGCGGCCTGGGGCTGCCGATCGCCGCGGCCGTGGCGCAGTACGCCAACTGGCGGGTCCTGTTCTGGGGCTCGGCCGTGCTCGCGCTGGCCATCGGCGCCCTGGTCTGGTCGCTGATCCCGCACACCCCCGGCGGCGGCAAGCAGCAGCGCTTCGACCTGCTGGGCGGCCTGGGCCTCGGCGCGGGTCTGGTCTGCCTGCTGCTCCCGGTCTCCAAGGGCGCCGACTGGGGCTGGACCTCGGCCACCACCATCGGACTGTTCGCCGCAGCGGTGGTGCTGTTCCTCGCCTGGGGCGTCTGGGAACTGCGCAACACCGCGCCGCTGGTGGACCTGCGCACCACCGCCCGCCCCCGGGTCCTGGTCACCAACGCGGCGTCGATGTTCGTCGGCGTCGGCATGTACGCCAGCATGCTGATCATGCCTCAGCTGCTGCAGTTCCCGAAGGCCACCGGCTACGGCCTGGGGCAGTCGATGCTGGACGCCGGCCTGTGGATGGCCCCGGGCGGCATCATGATGATGATCGTCTCCCCGCTCGGCGGGAAGCTCACCAATGCCCGCGGCGCCAAGTTCACCCTGATCAGCGGCGTGCTGGTGATGGCGGCCGGCTACGGTCTGGCCCAGGCGCTGATGAGCCACGCCTGGGGGATCATGCTCGTCGCCATGGTCATCAACAGCGGGGTCGGCCTGGCCTACGGTGCGATGCCGGCACTGATCATGAGCTCGGTCCCGCTCTCCGAGACCGCGGCCGCCAACGCCTTCAACACCCTGATGCGCGCCCTGGGCACCTCGATCGGCGCCGCGGTCGTCGGCGTGGTGCTGGCGCAGATGACGACGACCGTCTCCGGCTACACCTTCACCTCGCAGGACGGCTTCCGGTCCGGCCTGCTGCTCGGCTGCGGCGTCGCCCTGGTGGGCGCCCTGATCGCGGCCTGCATCCCGGCGCTCAAGCGCGTCGGCGGCGACGACGAGCTGACCGTGGACGAGGACAACGCCAACTCCCCGGCCCCGGCCCAGGCCTGACCCGCACCTACGCCGCCGCGGTCCGCCCCTGCCCGGGGGTGGGCCGCGGCGCTGTCGTTTCCGAGGTGCGCGGCACATGGCAAAGGCAAGGAGAAGTCTCTCCTTGCCACTCTCAACTTATAGCGCACCGGGGGGCTTGCGGCAAGGCCCGGGTCCTGCCGCAGAATCGTGGCTCAAGGCCATAACCTGCAGAAACGAGGGCAGAACGTGCGGGTGTCGTTCGGAGGAAGCGCGATGACCGATCAGTACGTGCGGGATCTCCACGAGGTCGACGGGACGCAGCTCGCGATCGTCGGCGGCAAGGGCGCGAACCTGGGCGCGCTGTCGCGGATCGAGGGCATCCGGGTGCCGGCCGGCTTCTGCGTGACGACGGACGCCTTCCGGCGGGTGATGGCCGAGCTGCCGGCCGTCGACGCTCTGCTCGATCGGCTGTCGCGGGTCGACCCGGACGACCGGGAGGCGGTCCGCGCGCTCAGCGCGGAGATCCGCCGGAGCATCGAGGAGGCCGCGCTGCCGGAGGGTCTGGCGGCCGCGGTCACCGACGCGCTGGCCCGGCACGGCGCGCAGGCCGCCTACGCCGTCCGGTCCAGCGCGACCGCGGAGGACCTGCCGACCGCCTCCTTCGCCGGCCAGCAGGACACCTACCTGAACGTCACCGGGTCGGCCGCGGTCCTGCGGTACATCAGCGGGTGCTGGGCCTCGCTGTTCACCGACCGGGCGGTGACCTACCGCCGGCGCAACGGCATCGACCACCGCACGGTGCGGATGGCCGTGGTCGTGCAGCGGATGGTCCTCCCGGACGCGGCCGGCATCCTGTTCACGGCCGACCCGGTCAGCGGCAACCGGAGGACCGCCACCGTGGACGCCGGCTTCGGCCTCGGCGAGGCCCTGGTCTCCGGCCTGGTGAACCCGGACGTCTTCACGGTGCGCGACGGCGAGGTCGTCGCCAGGACGGTCGCCGTCAAGCAGCGTGCCCTGCGGGCGGTGCCGACCGGCGGTACCGAGGAGGTGCGGGTCGACCCGCAGCAGCAGCGGCAACCGGCGCTGACGGATGAGCAGGTGGTGCGCCTGGTGCGGCTCGGCCGGCGGATCGAGGCGCACTTCGGCAGCCCGCAGGACATCGAGTGGTGCCTGGTCGACGACGACTTCCGGATCGTCCAGAGCCGGCCGATCACCACCCTGTTCCCGGTCCCCGGGACCGCGAGCGGCGACGGGGGGAACCATGTCTACCTCTCGGTCGGCCACCAGCAGATGATGACCGACGCCATGAAGCCGCTGGGCCTGTCCATGTGGCAGCTGACTGCGATGGCGCCGATGCTGGAGGCGGGCGGACGGCTGTTCGTCGACGCCACCCGGAACCTGGCCTCGCCCGCGAGCCGCGCCGGCTTCCTGGAGATGGTGGGCAGGTCCGATCCGCTGACCAGGGACGCGCTGGAGACCCTGCTCGACCGCGGCGACTTCGTCCTGCCACTGCCGGAGGGGAGCCCCGGCGGGCGGCCGGCCCGCGGGGCTTCGGCCCGAGATGCGTCGGCGGTCCCGGCCGAGGCCGATCCGGCCATCGTCACCGAACTGGTCGAGCGCAGCGAGGCGTCGCTCGCCGCACTGCGGCGCGACATCCGGTCCAGGACCGGGCCGGCGCTGTTCGACTTCCTGCTGGAGGCCTTCGTCGAGCACAAGCGGGTCCTCGCCGATCCGCCGAACATGCAGGCGATCATGGCGGTGATGGAGGCCACCTGGTGGCTCAACGACCAGCTGCTGGAGTGGCTGGGCGAGAAGAACGCGGCCGACACGCTGACGCTGTCCGCCCCCGGCAACATCACCTCCGAGATGGGGCTGGCGCTGCTCGACGTCGCGGATGTGATCCGTCCGCATCCGGAGGTGGTGGCCTTCCTGCAGGGCGTCCAGGCCCAGGGCGTTCAGGACGGCGGTTTCCTGGACGAGCTGCCGAAGCTCCCAGGCGGTGCCGAAGCCCGGGACGCCATTGAGGCCTATCTGGACCGGTACGGCATGCGCTGCGCCGGCGAGATCGACATCACCAGGCCGCGCTGGAGCGAGCGGCCCGGCACGCTGGTGCCCGCGATCCTGGACAATGTCAGGAACTTCGAGCCGGGCGCCGCCGCGCGGCGCTTCCAGCACGGGCTGCTGGAGGCGCGGCGGAAGCAGGATGACGTGCTGTCACGCCTGCGCGCCCTGCCGGACGGGGAACAGAAGGCCGAGGACACCAGGCGCATGATCGACCAGGTGCGGGCCTTCGCCGGCTACCGGGAGTACCCGAAGTACAACATCGTCAGCCGCTACTTCGTCTACAAGCAGGCGCTGCTGGAGGAGGCCGGGCGGATGGTGCGGGGCGGCCTGCTGGGCGAGGAGGAGGACGTCTTCCACCTCACCTTCCAGGAGCTGCACGACCTGGCGCGCACCGGCCGGGTGGAGCGCGGGCTGGTCCAGCGGCGCAAGGAGGCGTTCCGGGTGAACCAGGCGCTCACGCCGCCGCGGGTGATCACCTCGGACGGGGAGGTGCTCTCCGGGGCCTACCGGCGCGACGACGTGCCGGCCGGCGCCCTGGTCGGGCTGCCGGTCTCGGCCGGGATCGTGGAGGGCAGGGCCCGGGTGGTGCTGGACATGGCGCAGGCGGATCTCGACGCGGGCGACATCCTGGTCACCACCTACACCGACCCCAGCTGGTCGCCGGTGTTCGTGGCGGTCGCGGGGCTGGTGACGGAGGTGGGCGGCCTGATGACCCATGGCGCGGTGATCGCCCGGGAGTACGGGCTGCCGGCGGTGGTGGGCGTGGAGCAGGCCACCCGGCTGATCCGGGACGGGCAGCGGATCCGGGTGCACGGAGCCGGCGGCTACGTCGAGATCCTGTCCTGACCGGTGCCCGGATCAGGAACGGCGGTGTGCGGGCCGGGCGTTGGGCCCGGCCCGCACACCGGAGCGGAGTCAGGGACTACCGGAAGTCCTCCAACTGGCTGCTGAAGAATCCCGGAGCCGGGGTCAGCCCCCGTACCGCGGTGCTCTGCGCGGTGGCAGCCGGACGGGCGCCCTGCTGCAGGCTGCCCGCGCCGCCGACCAGCGGCAGCGACACCGAGGAGTGGGCCAGGTCGACGGTGACGGTCGGGGTGGTGGAGGCCGGGTTGAGCAGCCCGTTGTCGGTTCCGGCCACGATCAGTGCCAGCCGGTGCCCGGCCGGGACCACGTGGTCGGTGCCGGCCAGGTTGAAGGTGATCGAGTAGGACTTGCCGGGGGTGATGGTGGAGGCGGTGTTCAGGCTCGCGTAGTGGCCCAGGTCGGCCCAGCCGCGGCTGAAGATGGTGTAGCCGACCTGCTCGGTGTCGGCCGCGGTGTCCAGGAAGCAGGCGCTGTCGCCGGCGGTGCTGTCACCCCAGCAGGAGCGTGTGGTCAGGGTGGTGATGCCCTCGCCCGCGCCCTCGTAGTTGCGGATGGTGGCCGTGCCCAGGTCGACCAGTACGGCGCTGAGGTGTGCGCTCTTGGTGGACGACTTCACGCTGAGGGTGATCGACCCCTGGCCCGACATCCGCAGGTCGCCGGTCAGCGTCCCGGTGCTGAACACGGTCTTCTCCGAGGTGGTGCTGCCCGCCTCGGCCGCCCAGGTGTCCTCGCCGACGCTGGGCTTGTCGGTGAAGGAGGCGGTGCCGCTGCCGGACGCGGTGGTCAGCGCACCGGGCTTCAGGTTCAGGGTGCTGCTCACGGTGCCCGGGGCGGGCCAGGTCGCGGAGGTGGTCCACTGGTCGGGTGCCCGCTCGATGTCGGCGACCGGGGCGTTCTGGATGCCGTTGTCGACGCCCAGCAGGTAGTGGTCGAACCAGCTGTGCAGGGTGTCCACCCAGGCGCCGCGCCGGTAGTCGAACGGGTCGACGTGGCCGGTCTGGGACAGCCAGATCTTGCGGTCCACGCCGGTCTGCGCCAGCGCGGTCCACCACTGGGAGAAGTTGATGTCGCGGACGTTGAGGTCCTCCATGCCGTGCACCACGAAGACGCTGGCGTGCACGTTGGCGGCCGAGGCGACGTAGTCGCGCTGTTGCCACAGGCTGGACCAGTTGCCGTTGGACGGTGATCCGGCGGCCAACTGCTTCTGCACCGCGCTGCAGTGCGACGCGGCGGTCGAGCTCTCCACGTAGGAGGCGAGGTCGGCCGGTGTGCCGTCGTAGAGCGGCGCTCCGTCGGAGCGGTAGTAGTCGTACCAGGAGCTGATCGAGGAGATCGGTACGATGGTCTTCAGGCCCTGGACGCCGGTGGCCGCGACGCCGTTGGCGATGGTGCCGTCCCAGGACTTGCCGATCATGCCGACGGAGCCGTTGGTCCAGGTCGGGATGACGGCGCTGCCGCCGGTGCGGGCGCTGTAGCCGGTGGCGCGGCCGTTCAGCCAGTCGACCACGGCCTTGGCCGAGGTGACGTCGGAGGGGCCGCCGACGTCGACGCAGCCGTCCGAGCGGTTGGTGCCGGCCAGGTCGACCAGCACCACCGCATAGCCGCGCGGGACGAAGTAGTTGTCGTAGAACAGCGGGAACTGGTTCGGCTTGCCCTGTGCGTCGTAGGTCTTGACCTGGCTCTCGTTGCCGCGCCCGCAGCAGGAGTAGTACGGGCTGGCGTCCATGATGACCGGTATCTTCAGTCCGGCCGCGGCGGGTTCGCTCGGGCGGATGATGTCGGCGGCGACCCGGTCGGTGTGGCCGTCGCCGTCGCCGTCCAGTCCGGTGTCGACCCAGACGGTCTCCCGGATGGCGTTGGCGTAGGAGTAGAGCGGCTGGCTGACACCGCTGCGGACCGTTCCCGGTTGGACGGCGGAGCTGGCCCGGGCGGTGGGGGAGCCGAGCAGCGCCATGGTGAGCGTGACCAGGATCGTGGTGACGACGGCGGTCGCGCGGTAGCTACGTATAGTCACAAGCGTCGAAGTTAGTTCGTGAGGCACCCCATCCAGAAGAGTTTTGACGAGACATCAACAAAAACGTTACAGCCGGCGCCCCACCGCCGACCTGACCGTCTCGTGCAGTTCGTCCGAGCTGAAGCCGAGGCCGCGCAGGATCTCCGCGGCCGGGCTCTGCTCGGTGCGGATCAGGCCCAGCAGGCTGTGCTCGGTGCCGACCCAGTCGTGGCCGAGGTCGGCCGCCGCGCGGACCGCCTGCTCGATGACCTCCTTGCTGTCCGGCCGGAACGGGATGTGGCCGCGCAGCGCCTTCTTGCCGGCCGGTGCCATCGCCTGCTCGACCGCAGCGCGGACCCGCTGCTCCGACTCGGCCTTGGCCACCAGCAACTCGTAGGCCAGGCCGCGGGGTTCGCCGAGCAGGCCGAGCAGGATGTGCTCGGTGCCGATGGCGTCGTGCTTGTGGGTCCGGGCGGCCTCCTGTGCCAGCACCACGCTGTGCCGGTTCAGGTCGGTGAAGCGTTCGAACACGTTGGGCGTGTGCCGCTGCTGGGCGGCCTGCTTGGACACCCCGATGGCGTCGCCGACCTCGCTCCAGGAGGCGCCGGCCTGCCTGGCCCGGCTGACGTAGTGGTCGACGAGCTGGTCGCCGAGGTCGGACAGGGTCTGGGCGCGCAGCCGCGCCTCGCTGATACGGGCCAGTTCGTCGGCGTCGTCGGGCAGCTCCTCGTTGAGGCGGGCGATCAGGTCGGCGAGGTTGATGTCGAGTGGACTCATGCGTCAAGCGTAAGTTGACGATTCCCGATCGTCAAGAAGAAATTGACGATCGGTGCGTCAGGAGCCCGCCTCGGCGGGGAGCCGTGCGGCCAGGCGGCCGCGGTAGTGGTCGACGACCACGGCCACCATGATCACCAGGCCGGTGATCATCTGGCGTTGGAAGTCGGAGACGCCCATCAGCAGCAGGCCGTTGGTGAGCACGCCGAGCAGGCAGGCCCCCAGCAGCGTGCCGATCATGGAGCCCTTGCCGCCCGACAGCGACGCGCCGCCGATGACCACGGCCGCGATCGCGTTGAGCTCGTCGCCGTCGCCGAGGATCGGGCTGGCGATGTTCAGCCTGGCCATGTAGGTGACGGCGGCGATGCCGACGGTCAGACCGCTGATGACGAAGACCGAGACCTTGACGACGGAGGTGCGGTGCCCCGACAGGCGCACCGCCTCCTCGTTGCTGCCGATCGCGAAGACCAGCCGTCCGAAGACGGTGCGGGTGAGCACGAAGTGGCCGGCGGCCACCATGGCCAGGGCGATCCAGAACAGGGTGGGCACGCCCAGCAGGGTTGAGGTGCCGAAGGTGGAGAAGCCCTGCGGGAAGTCGTAGATGGTCTTGGCGTCGGTGTACTGCAGCGCGGCGCCGCGGGCCACGTTCATCATGCCCAGGGTGATGATGAAGGACGGCACCCGCCAGCGCTCCGAGACCAGTCCGTTGATCAGCCCGCAGACCATGCCGACCAGCACCGACACCAGTACCGCCAGCAGCACCGCGACCGGGGTGGGGATGCCGTGGGCGGTGAGCAGCGGCCCGGAGACCACCGCGCACAGCGCCATCACCGAACCGACCGACAGGTCGATCCCGCCGACCAGGATGACGAAGGTCATCCCGACCGCGAGCATGGTGTTGAGGGTGATCTCGGTGGCGATGTTGGTGAGGTTGTCCGAGGTCAGGAACTTGGGCGCGGTGGCGGTGAAGATGGCCACCAGCGCCAGCAGGGCGATGCCGATGCCGCCCTCGCCCATCACCTGGCGGGCCAGGGCGGGGAGGGTGCGGGGCTTGCGCGGGAGCGTGGCTGAGGCTGTCATCGGGGGTGACCGTTCGTCAGGGCGGGGGCCGCGGTGGTGGTGAAGCCGGAGTAGGCCAGGGTGAGGATGCGGGCGCTGTCGAAGTCCGGCCGGGCGACCTCGCCGGCCAGCCGGCCGCGGGAGAACACCAGGATCCGGTCGCAGATGCCCATGAGTTCGGGCAGGTCCGAGGAGACGACCAGCAGGCCCTTGCCCGCCCCGGCGAGGTCCACCAGCTGCTGGTGGATCTCGTAGCGGGCCCCGACGTCGATGCCCCGGGTGGGCTCGTCGACGATCAGCACGTCGGTGTCGGCCAGCAGCCAGCGCCCCAGCACGACCTTCTGCTGGTTGCCGCCGGACAGGGTGCGCACCGCGGTGCGCACGCCCGGGGTGCGCACACCGAGGCTGTCGACGGCGTGCTGGGCCAGCCTGGCCTCCTCGGCGCGGCGCAGCAGCCCGCCCCGGGAGACCTTGCGGGTGGCGGTGAGGGTGATGTTGGCGGCCAGCGGCATGTCCAGGACCAGGCCCTGGCTCTTGCGGTCCTCGGTGAGCAGGCCGATGCCCAGCCGGACCGCGTCACGCGGCGTCCTGATCCGGGCGGTGCGGCCCTTGACCCTGACCCGGCCGCCGGTGGCGCGGTCGGCGCCGAACAGCGCCCGCACCGTCTCGGTGCGCCCCGATCCCACCAGTCCGGCCACGCCGACGACCTCGCCGGCGTGCAGGGTCAGGCTGACCGGGTGTCCGCCGGGCGGCACCAGCTCCTCGGCCCGCAGCAGCTCCGGGCCGGGGTCGCGGTCGACGTGCGGCGGGTACTCCTGCTCCAGGTCGCGGCCCACCATCAGCCGGATCACCTCGGCGGTGTCGGTGCCGGCCAGCTCGCGGGTGGCGACATGGCGGCCGTTGCGGAAGACCGTCATCCGGTCGCTGATCTCGAAGACCTCCTCCAGGTGGTGCGAGATGTACAGGACGGCGGTGCCCCGTTCGGTGATCCGGCGCAGCAGGGCGAGCAGCCGCTCGGTCTCACGGGGCGTCAGGGTGGCCGTGGGCTCGTCCATGACCAGGACGCGGCAGTCCTGCCACAGGGTCCGGGCGATCTCCAGCAGCTGCATCTGGGCGATGCCCAGGCGCTCCACCCTGGTCCGCGGGCTGACGTCGAGGCCGACCTCGGCGAGCAGCTCGGTGGCCCTGCGGTCGGTCTCCTTCCGGTCGACCAGGCCGAAGCGCCGGGGCAGGTTCTGGAACAGCAGGTTCTCGGCGACGGTGAGGTTGGGCAGCAGGTTCAGCTCCTGGTGCACCACCTGGACGCCGGCCCGCATGGCGTCGGCGGCGCCGGTGGGGCGGTAGGGCGTGCCGTCCAGGGTCATGCTGCCCTCGTCGGGCGGCTGGATCCCGGCGAGGATCTTGACCAGGGTGGACTTCCCTGCGCCGTTCTCGCCGAGCAGGGCGTGCACTTCGCCGGGCAGCAGCTGCAGCTGCACGCCGTCCAGGGCGCGCACGCCGGGAAACCTCTTGCTGATGCCGGTGGCTTCCAGCACCGGTGCGGGTGGTGTGGTCACGGTGTTCCGTTCAGCCGAGGTCGGACTTGGTGACGACCTTGATGTCGGTCTTGATCCAGCCGGTCTCGGTCTGGCCGGCGATCTCCTTCATGGCCACGTCGATGCCGTCGCCGGCCTGCTTGGCGGCGAACTGGTCGACGGTGGACACCACGGCGCCGTTGAGCAGGTAGGGGTGCAGCGCGTCGATGTTGTCGAAGGATGCGACCTTGATCTGGCCGGTCTTCTTGGCGGCCGCGATGGCCTTGACCGCGCCCAGCGACATGTCGTCGTTGGAGGAGAGGATGCCGGTGATGTCGGGGTGGGCGGTGATCAGGTTGGTGGTCACGGTGTAGGCCTGGTCGGTCTCCCAGTTCGCGGACTGCGAGGCGATCACGTCCAGCCCGCCGGCCTTGGCCGCGGCGACGAATCCGGCGGTGCGCTGCTCGGCGTTGGCCGCGCCGGAGATGCCCTCCAGGATGACGACCTTGCTGCCCCTGCCGATGGCCTTGGCGAGCACCGCGCCGGACTCCTGGGCGCCCAGGGTGTTGTCGGGGCCGACGAACGGGATGTCCAGGCCCGCGGACTTCAGCGCGGCCGGGTCGAGCTGGACGTCGATGTTGACCAGCTTGATCCCGGCCTTGGCGGCCCGGGCCAGCGGCGCCACCAGGGCGCGGGAGTCCGCCGGGGCGATGACCAGGCCGGCGACCTTGTCGGTGATGCACTTGTTGATGTCGGCGACCTGGCCGTCGATGTCGGTCTCGTTCTGGATGCCGCTGGCCTCCAGGGTGAGGTCGCCGCGCTCTCTTGCGTGGGCCTCGGCGCCCTTCTCCATGGTCTGGAAGTAGTCGTTGCCCAGGGACTTCATCACCAGGCAGATGGTCGGCTTGCCGCCGGCGGAGGCGGCGGCGCCGGTGGACCCGCTGCCGCCCTCCTGGCCGCAGGCGCTGAGCGCGGCGCTGAGGGCGAGGGCGGTGGCGGCGGTGAGGGCGAGCTTGAGCTTCATGGTGGGGACTGCCTTTCGGGTGGTTTGGTCCGGTATGCGGACGGTTTTGGGCAAGGCGGTGCTACGGAAGCGGGTTCGGGGAGGTGGAAGGTCGGGGCGGGGAGGGCCGGGGTGGGGGAGTCGGGGCAGGGAGGGTTAGAAGGGGACGCCCGCGCGCAGGACCGCGTTGGCGTACGGGGTGGCCTCGCCGGTCCTGACGACGATCCGGGCGCTACGGGTCAGCTGTTTGAGCTGCTCGTGCGGGACCTGTTCCACCGTCAGGCCGTGCCGGCGGGCGAGCCCGTCGATGCCCTGGACCAGGTCGGGGGCGGTGGCCTCGGCGGCGACGGTGAGGTGCTCGGTGGTCAGTTCGTCCAGGACGGCTGCCAGCACCGGCAGGAACGGCGGGTCCCCGCGCCGCCAGACCAGGTCCAGGCTCTCCACACCGGGGGGAACCGGCAGGCCCGGGTCGGCGACCACGAGCAGGTCGCCGTGGCCCAGCGCGGTGATCAGCTGGAGCAGCCGCGGGTGCCAGATGCCGTCAGTGCGCATGCTGGGCCTCCGTGCCGATCGGAGCTGCGGCCAGCAGGGCGTCGACCTCGGCCCGGGTGGGCAGGGAGGACTGCGCCCCGACCCGGGTCGCGGCCCGCGCCCCGGCGGCGCAGGCCCGGCGCAGCGCCTGGGGGAGCGCGACGCCGGCGCCCAGGGCGATGGAGAGCTGGGCGCAGAAGGCGTCGCCGGCGCCAACGGTGTCCACCGCGTGCACCGGGAAGCCCGGCTGGTGGTGGCGGTGCAGCGGGCCCGCGGCCAGTGCTCCCAGCGCGCCGAGGGTGATCACCACGGTGGCCGGGCCCAGCGCGCGCAGCTGCTCGGCCCGTTCGGCCCAGGTCTCCAGGCCGGTGTCGGCGCCGGGCCGGTGCTGGATCCCCAGCAGGCCGGTCGCCTCGGTCTCGTTGACCACCAGGACGTCCACCTCCCGCAGCAACTCGGCCAGCAGCGGCCCCGGTTCGGGGCGCGGGGCGGCGTTGAGCACGGTCAGCGCGCCCGCCGCGCGGGCGGTGCGGGCGGCGGCGAGCACCGTGGGCAGCGGTACCTCCAGTTGCAGCAGCACGGTGTCGGTGGGGGCGGCCAGCAGGCCGTCGGTCAGCGTGGCCAGGGTGGCGGTGTCCAGGTGGTGGTTGGCGCCGGGGGAGAGGGTGATGGTGTTCTCGCCGTCGTGCTGGACCACGATCAGGGCCAGTCCTGAGGCCGCGCCGGGCAGCTCGGCGACGGCCCGGTCGTCGACGCCCTCGGTGGCCAGGCAGCTGCGCAGTTCGCTGCCGAACGCGTCGTCACCGAGCAGTCCGACCATGCGCACCCGGGCGCCGAGCCGGGCGGCGGCGACGGCCTGGTTGGCGCCCTTGCCGCCGGCGCCGCGGATCACGTCGGCGCCCGACACCGTCTCCCCTGGTGCGGGGAGCCGGGGGACGGTGACCGACAGGTCCATGTTGAGGCTGCCGACCACGACGAGTCGTTCAGTCATTGGTGTGTGCTCCGTGGTTGTCGTCATCTGGGGCGGATCAGGGGGGTCGGGTCGGGGGCGGGTCGGGGGGCGGGTCAGGCGGGCGGCGGGTGTTCGCCGCCGTCCGGGTCGGGGCAGCCGCAGGATCCCCTGGCCAGCAGGGTCACCGGCAGCACGTCCCGGCTGGGCGGCAGGTCCGGGTCCTTCATCCGCTCCAGCAGCCGCTCGATGGCGGTGCGGCCCAGGTCCTCGACGGGCTGACGCATCGTCGACAGCGCCGGGGTGGTGTAGGCGCCGGCGGCGATCCCGTCGAAGGAGACCAGCGCCAGGTCGTCGGGGACCCGGATGCCCAGTTCGGTCGCCGCCCGCAGGACCCCGGCGGCCTGCTCGTCGGAGGTGACGAACAGGGCGTCCACCGCGCGGTCCTGGGACAGCAGCGCCCGCCCGGAGCGGTAGCCGTCCAGGCGCCCGAAGGAGCCGTGCAGCAGCGGCGCGGCCTGCGGGCAGGCCTCCCAGCCGGTGCGGCCGCCCGAGCCCGAGCCGGCCTTGAGACCGGCCTGCTCCAGCGCCCGCCGCCAGCCGACCACGCGGTCCACGGTGGGGTGGATGCCCAGCGGCCCGGCGATGCAGCCGACCCGGCGGCGGCCGTGGGCGAGCAGGTGCTCGGTGGCCTGCTGGGCGCCGCGGGCGTTGTCGACCAGCACCTGGGAGATGCCGACGCCCTCCAGCTCGCGGTCGAAGACCAGGCTGGGGATCCCGGAGCGGGCCAGCTCGGTCCGCCAGGGCTGGTCGCCCTGGGCCGGGATCAGGACCAGGGCGTCGACCTGACGGTCGATGAAGGTCCTGATGTATCCGGCCTCGCGGCCCGGGTCGTCCACGGTGTTGCCCACCAGCAGGGTGTAGCCGGCCGCCCAGGCGTGGTCCTCCAGGGCGCGGGCCAGTTCCGCGAAGAACGGGTTGGCCGCGTCCGGGACGACCAGTCCCAGGGTCATGGTGTGGCTCAGCCGCAGCGAGCGGGCGACGGCGTTGGGGCGGTAGCCGAGCTGCTGCACCGCCGCGAGCACCCGCTCCCGGGTCGCCGGGGCGACGGTGCGCGGGCCGTTGTTGAGCACGTAGCTGACCACCGAGGGCGAGGTGCCCGCCAGTGTGGCGACGTCCTGTCGTGTTGCCATGGTGTCCCCCGAAGGTCTTCGTTGATCGTCGGTCGGCCGCCCGGCAGGCGGCCGTGGGGCCCGCAACTCGTGGTGGCAATTCGAGTTGGCAATTCGTGTTGGCAACACGAGTTGCGGGCGGGTCACGGGATTATGAGGAGCAACCACCGCAACCGCAAGGGCCTGACCGTAGGTCAGAGGTCGGCCGCGGTGCGGAATCCGATCGTGGCCGAGCGGTCCAGACTCGGAGCCATCAGCAGGTACCGGTTGTGGCGGTCGAGCCGGTAGGCGTTCTCGTCGCTGGGCAGGTACCAGTCGGAGCCCTGCGGCCGGTAGTAGGAGCCGCCGCGGATCACGGCGGCGGCGGTGTGCGCGTCGGTGAACTCATTGGTCCACTGCCAGACGTTGCCCACCAGGTCCAGCACGCCGAACGGGCTGGCGCCGGAGGGATGCGCGGTCACGTCCGCCGGGCCGGGCAGGCCGTCGCGCCCGGACCAGATGGCCGGCACCCGGGCGGCGTCGAAGCTGCTGCCCCACGGGTACAGCCGGCCGTCGGTGCCCTGGGCGGCGTACTGCCACTCCCAGTCGTTGGGCAGCCGCCGGCCGGCCCAGGCGGCGTAGGCGCGGGCGTCCTCGGGCGACACCCAGGTGACCGGCTTGTCGGCCCAGCCCGCGCGGTAGCGCGGCTGCTGCCGGCGCGACCAGTCCCAGTCCTTGAGGAAGTTGTGGCTGTCCGCGGGCCGGTAGCCGGTGGCGTCCAGGAACCGCTGGTACTGCGCGTTGGTGACCGGGGTGCGGTCGATGAGGAACGGCTTGATGGTGACGACATGGCTGTGCTCACGGCCCGGCTGGGTCTCCCACGGGTACTGCACGTCCACGCCGACCATGTCACCGCCCTCGATCTCGGTGCCGCTGACCGTGAACAGGAAGTCGGTCCCGGGGACGGCGACCATGCCTGCGGGCGTGCGGTCCTGACGCGGGGTCGGGTGGATCGGGGTCATCGTCTGGGCCGCGAAGGTGTTGGCGCTGGAGTAGCTGCTCAGCGGTCGGGCCGCCGCGCGGTGCATCTCCCGCTGGAAGTCGGCGAAGCCCCTGGGCAGCGCCGCGGTGGTGCTGGCCAGCACCGCGCCGAAGCCCTTGGCCTCGATCGGGAAGGCGAGGGTGGCGCTGCCGCCGGTCACCCGGGGCTTCAACTCGACGCCGTTCCACAGGTCGTAGTAGTGCAGTCCGGCCTGGTGCGCAACGACGAGCTGGTCCCCGGCCACCGCCGAGGTGCTGCGGTTGACCACGGTCCACAGCGTCTGCGAGCCGCTGCCGGGCCACTTGCTGGCGAAGACCGCACCGTCCTGGACGGTCGGCGTGTGCGGCTCCCAGCCCTGGCTGACCAGCAGCTCGGGGAAGGTGCGCTCGATGGCGGTGACCCGGCGCACCGCCTCGTTGTCCCGGTCGGTCATCTGGTTCCAGATGCCCCAGACGTTCTCCCAGCTCTCCAGGCCGGTGCCGTTGAAGAACGCGGCCTGCAGCATGTCGATCTTGCTGGTGGACCAGCGGGAGTTGACGTGAACGGTGTGCCGCGGCTCCATCCACTTGGTCATGCTGACCGGCGGGACGAACCCGGTGACGTACCAGTAGCCCCAGGTCTGGGTGTTCCACTCGATCGGCGACAGGTCGTCCAGCCGCCGCAGTCCCAGCTCGGGCTCCAGGGCCAGCGCGTCGCCGTCGGCCACCGAGTTGGTGAAGTAGTCCTCGGTGACCGCCAGCATGGTGTCGCCGTTGAGGCCGTCGGCGCCGATCTCGGCCATCAGCTCGGGCAGCACGGCCGACCAGGGCCTGCCGGGGTCGCGGGTGCCGTTGTCCCACGGGTGGATCGGGAACATCACCTTGACCCCGGCGCGGTGGAAGTCGGCGACCATCCGCCGCAGCCCGGCGACGCCACCGGGCATGTCCCGGATCATCTGCTCGGTGTTGCGGTCGTCCACGCCGATGTTGGGGTAGGTGGGCCAGACCAGCACCGAGTCGATGCCGCCGTAGCGGCGCTTCAGGGTGCCCAGGTACTTCTCCACGGTGTACCGGCCGCCGGCCCGGTCGTAGAAGTCCAGGTCATGCACCATCATCTGGGTCTGGATCGGGTTGCGCTGGGTCCAGGCCAGCTCCGGGCGCCGGTAGTTGTGGTCGTCGTAGTCGATCAGGGCGCGCTGCTCGGCCCGCCACTGCAGCATCGCCGCCCGCCAGGCGTCGGTGTCGGCGGGCGTGGTCGGACCGAAGATCAGGACCGGGTCGAACTCCAGCGGGTAGCCCGCAGCGGTGGTGTCCGCCACGGCGACGGCGTCGACCCCGGAGGAGGGGGTCCCCGAGCGGTCGGCGCCGCGACCGGTGATCAACGGCGCCGCGGCGACGGCGGCTGCTCCCCACGCGGCGCGGTGGAGGACGGTTCTGCGGGACGGTGCGGACTGGGGGTGGTCAGTCATGTGCGAATGCCCTTCGCCATTGAGGGGGTTGATCCGATGTCGGCTCGTCGCAGGCAAGAGGAGTTGGCAATACGAGTTGGCAACCCGTGTTGGCAACCCGTGTTGCCTGCGGTGCCGGGATTATGGGAAGCAACCTCCGCAACATCAAGGGGTGTGTCGCAGAAACCTGTCCACGGGTATCCATGCAGGTCAGTGCCGTTCAACCCGGACCGAGCGAAGGTCAAACGGATTGAAAGTATCCGGTTGGTGGCGGCGGTGGCAAGAGCTCAGCCGCCGCTCTTTGACTCCAGTCGAGCGAGGCGTGCCGCGGCCGGGGCCGCCTCGGCGGAGCCGATGCGCCGGTAGAGCGCTGCGGCCAGTCGCAGATCGGCGAGGGCGGCGTCGTGCTCGCCGCGCCGCTCCAGGCAGGCGGCGGAGCCGTCCAGCGCTCGGGCCTCGTCGACGGGGCTGTGGATCACGCGGGCGATCTCCAGGGCCTGCCGGTACCGGGCCAGTGCCTCCTCCGGGCCCGCTGTCTCCGCCGCGAGGGCGCCGGTGCTGGTGAGCACCTCGGCCTCGCCCTGCCGGTCGCCGAGCTCCCGGAACAGGGTGAGGGCCCGTGCCAGCAGGTCGGCGGCGGCTTCCTGATCCCCGGTCAACTGCCTTGTGCGGGCCAGGTCGTGGACGGCGTTGGCCTCGCCCTGCCGGTCGCCCAGGGCCTCGAAGCGGGCCAGGGCGCGCAGCAGTAGACCGGCGGCCGTGCCGGGTTCACCGGTCGCGCAGCGCACCCGGCCCAGCTCGTGCAGGGCGTACGCCTCGCCGAGTCTGCTGCCGAACTCGCGGAACAGTTCCAGGGCGCGGAGCTGCAGGGCGTTCGCGGCCGGGTAGTCCCCGGTCGAGTACTGCACCCGGCCCAGTTCGTAGTAGGAGTTGGCCTCGCCGAACCGGCTGCCGAGTTCCCCGTAGGTGGTCAGCGCCTGCCGCAGTAGCACGGCGGCGGCCGGGTACTCGCCGGTGGCGTTGCGCAGCCGGCCCAACTCCCACTGGACGTAGGCCTCGCCGAACCGGCTGCCGAGGTCCTGATGGATCGTCAGCGCCTGCTCCAGGAGTGCCGCGGCGGCCGGGAAGTCTCCCTCGATCAGCCGCACCCGGCCGAGTTCGTGCAGGGCGTTGGCCTCGCCGAGCGGTTCGCCGAGCTTGCGGTAGAGCGCCAGCGCCTGTTCCTGCAGCGCGGTCGCCGCGGCCGGTGAGTCGCTGGTCAGGTGGCGCAGCCGGCCCAGTTCGTGCAGGGCATTGGCCTCGCCCAGCAGGTCGCCGAGGTCCTGGTAGATCGTCAGGGCGCGTTGCTGGAAGTCGTCCGCGGCCGGGTAGTCGCCGAGCAGGTAGCGGACGCGGCCTTGGTCGGACAGGGCGTTGGCCTCGCCGAGGGCGGCGTGGTGCCGGTGCGCCGCTTCGGCAGCGGCGTGGTGCAACTCGACGGCCTGCTGCCAGGGTCCTTCCTGCTGGAGGAAGGCGGCCAGCGATGCGGTCAGCTCGACCAGGTAGGCGGGCTGGTCGGTGGTGGCGGCATGGGCGGCGCAGGCCAGCAGGTTGGCGCGTTCGGCCCGCATCCAGGCCAGCGCGGCGGTGCGATCGGGCAGGTCCCGGGTGGCGGCCGGGTGGGGTGGGGCGGTGCCGGGGCGGGTGTGCCGGGCCAGGTGCCGGTCGGCGGCTGCGGCGGTCTGCTGATAGTGGTTCAGCAGCCGGGTGAGTGCCGCGTCGCGATCCGCGGCCGGATCGTCCGCGCACCGGGTGCGCGCGAACAGGCGGAGCAGGTCGTGCAGGCGGTAGCGGTCGGCCGAGCGCTGGATCAGCAGGCTGTGGTCCAGCAGGGACTCCAGCAGGCGGGCCGCGGTGTGCCGGTCGGTGTCGGTTAGGGCGGCCGCGGCCCGGGCGTCGAAGTCGGGGCCGGGGACGAGGGCGAGGCGGCGGAACATGTGCTGTTCGGCGGCCGGCAGGGCCGTGTAGGAGAGGTCGAAGACGGCGGAGAGGCTGCGGTCGTCGTCCTGGAGGACGTCCAACCGGGCGTTCTCGTCGCGCAGTTGGCCGACGACGTCCTGGACGTGCAGGGCCCGGTGGTGCCGCAGCCGCGAGGCGGTGATCCGGACGGCCAGCGGCAGGTAGCCGCAGAGCGCGGTCAGTTCGTCGACCGCGGGATGGCCGTCGGCGATGCGGCCGGGGCCGGCTGCCTTGAGCAGCAGGGCGTGCGCGTCGGGTTCGGGCAGGACGTCCAGGGTGAGGGAGTGGGCGTCGTCCAGTCCGGTCAGGTGCCGGCGGCTGGTGACCATGACCAGGCAGCCGGGGGTCCCCGGAACCAGGGGGCGGACCTGGGCGGTGCCGGCGGCGTTGTCGAGGATGATCAGGGTTCTGGTGCCGGCCAGTCGGTCGCGGTAGAAGGCCGCGCGTTCGCCGAGTTCCTGCGGGATCAGCTGCGGGGGGACGCCGAGGGAGCGCAGCAGCCCGTCCAGTGCCTGGCCGGCGTCCAGGGGGGCCAGGCCGTCGGTGTGTCCGTGCAGGTCGATGAAGAGCTGGCCGTCGGGGAAGTGCGGGTGGAGCCGGTGGGCGGCGTGGATGGCCAGGGCGGACTTGCCGATGCCGGCCGCCCCGTCGATCGCGGTGACCACGACGGTCGCGGCGGCGGACTCCGCGAGTGTCAGCAGCCGGTCGAGTTCCCGGGTGCGGCCGGTGAACAGGCGGGTGTCGGCGGGGAGTTGGCGGAGATGGTGGCCGCCGGGGGGCGGGGTGCCGGCGGAGGTGGTGGCGTCGAGGGCGGGACCGGGACCGGGATCGGGGTCGGGGTCGGGGCTGGGGTCGGTGCTGAGGATTCGTCGCTGCAGCTCCTGGAGCGGCGCCGACGGTTCCACGCCGAGTTCGTCGACGAGCGTGCGCCGCAGGGCCTGGAAGACGCCGAGAGCCTCGGCGCGGCGGTCCGCCCGGTACAGGGCGAGCATCAGCTGCCGGTGGAAGGCCTCGTGCAGCGGCTGTTCCACCGTCAGGGCCCGGAGTTCGCCGATGATCTCGTGGTGGCGGCCCTGCTGCAGGTCGGCCTCGACGCGTCCTTCCAGGGCCTGCTGCCGCAGCTCCAGCAGTTGTTGCAGTCGGGGCTGCCAGCGGTCCAGGCCGGGCACGTCGGCCAGGGGGGAGCCGCGCCACAGGTCGAGCGCTGCGGTCAGGGCGGAGGACGACCGCGCCCACTGCCCGTCCGCGGCGAGCCGACGGCCGTCGGCGCACAGCGCGGAGAACACGTCGGTGTCCAGCTCCCCGGGTTCCACCCGGATCAGGTATCCGGGGGTGACGGCTCGGATCCGGTCGCCGAGCTGCGGTTCGAGGATGCGCCGCAGCCGCATCACATGGTTGTAGAGCGATGCCGCCGCGCTGGCCGGAGGCCGTCCCTGCCACATGGCCTCGACCAGGCGGTCGATGGGGACGGTGCTGTTGGCGTCCAGGAGCAGTGCCGCGAGCAGGGCCCGGGACTTGCCGGCGCCGATCGGGACGCCCGCGGCCGTCGGGCCGATCCTCAGCGGCCCCAAGAGCCGGAATTCCATCCGCGCACCCCCCGGATACGACCTACACGTGCATTCTTGCAGGCACAGCAAGTGTTTTTTGCGCGATGTGAGATGGATGTTAGCCGGTGGTGAGCGCCGCCGGACAGGATCGTCCTCGACCGCAGGCCGGTACCGGGCGTGCGGCCTCCGAGGAAGGGAACACCTGTGCGCAACCGCATCATCAGCTCGCTGGCCATGGCGGCCCTGGTCGTCTCGATCGGCGTCGGCACCGCGACCAACGCCTCCGCCGCGAACCAGTGCACCCGGGTCGGCGGCATCGGCAACTACTGCGGCTACTACACCGGCAATGCCGAGACCGAGGAGTGGAGCACCAACACCGCCGCGGTCAAGGAGATCCAGGACCTGATCAACACCGACACCAACTATGTCGAGGCGGGCGGAACCGCGCTGGCCGTGGACGGCAGCTTCGGCCCCGCGACCAAGGCGGCGGTGCGGTGGTTCCAGAACTGGGCCCAGATCCACGTGGACGGCAATGTCGGTCCGCAGACCTGGGGCGCCCTGCGCGGCAACGGCTGAGTCGTCGACCGAACCGGCCCCGGCGGGTCAATGACGCCGGGGCCGAGGGCACAGCGCCGACGCTACGGCGAGGGGACTGTCGCGCTGGGGCTTGCGGTGGTGGGGCTGGGGGTGGCGGAACCGCAGGTGGTGGCGGAGGCGCTGGGCGTCGGGGAGGGTGTGGTGCCGGCGGCGGGGGTGGCCGGTGGCGAGGTGGAGGCGGCGGCCGACGGCGTCGGAGCAGGCGTACCGCCGGTCGGCTGGGTGGTGTCGGAGGGACATGCTGTCGGGGAACCGGACGTGGCCGACGGCGAGGGTGTCGGTGTCGCCGAGGTCGGCGACGACGGGCTGGCGCTGGGGTCCGGGGTCGGCGACGGCTTCCCGCTGCCGGCCGAGGTGCTGGGGCTGGGCGCGGCGGTGGTGGGCGAGGACGAGGCCCGGGCTGTGGTCGGCGCAGTGGTGGGTGCGCCGGTTGTCGCGGACGGCTTGGCTGCTGCGGTCGTCGGCGCGGTCGTCGCGGTGGTGCCGGTGGGGGTGACCGGGGCGGCAGCGGTGACGCCGTTGTGCTGGTAGTAGCTGATCCAGGCCAGCACGGTGGCCAGATAGGTGTCGGAGTGGTTGTAGCTGAGGATGGCCTGGCTGAGGTCGCCCGGCTGGTTCAGGTCGCGCGATCCTGCGCAGAGGTAGTGCCCGGCCGCCAGCGCGGCGTCGAAGATGTTGTTCGGGTCGGCGCGGCCGTCGCCGTTGCCGTCCGTGCCCCAGGCGGCCCAGGTGGAGGGCAGGAACTGCATGGGTCCTTCGGCGCGGACCCAGTTCCCGGCCGCGTCGCGGATCGCGGCGCTGCCGTTGCTGCCGTCCAGGAGCGGTCCGAGGATCGGCTGCAGGGTGGTCCCGTCCGCGCTCACGTCGCCATTGTCGGCCTGTCCGGACTCGACCTGTCCGATGGCGGAGAGGAGGGTCCAACTCAGGTGGCAGCCGGGGGTGGTGACGGCGATGGCCGACTCGGCGCGGCGGTACGCCGTCAGCACCACTGCGGGGATGGCGACCGAACCCGCCTGCGTCGTAGGCAGGGTGGAGGCGGAGGACCCCGGCGCGGTGGTACCGGTGGTCGCGGTGGTGCCGGCCGCGGTGGGCTGTCCGGACTCGGCCAGGGGTGGGGGCGGCGCGAGGTCCAGCGGGGCGCCGTCACCGGTGGCGGTCGACGGCGGTGCCTGCTGCGGGGTCGGCGGGGCGGCGACGGGCACCGCGAACCCGACGGCCTGCGAGCCGCCCAGGAACACCAGGGCCAGCAGCGCGCCGACGCCGATGGGCGTGGTCCGCCTGCGCGGCTTCGGCCTTGTCGCCAGGCGTCGGTGGACGGGGGCTCGACGGGGTGCGGGTGGGGTGGAAGGCGGCTCAGGATGCATGTGAACGATAGGCCTCTGCTGAGTGAAGGGCGGAGTGACGCCGGATCAGTGAACTGCTCCCCGTGCCTCCCTCCTTGATGTCCGTCCCTTGGCCCGGTACAGACACGCACTCTAGTAACCCCGATGACTTCGTGTCCGACCCAGGGACGAAATTCATCCGACTCCTCCCCGAAAGACCCTTTCGCGGGACGGGAGGTCCCCCGTTGGCGGGGGACCTCCCGAGCGCTGGTGCAACCGTCAGCCGGTTCGACGGATCCCTGCGGATCCGAGGGTCACGGGAAGCTGACGACGGTCGACGGTGTGGTGTTGGTCGGGGTCGCGGCTCCCGTCTGGTTGATCACGTGCTGGATCACACCGACATTGCCCAGTGAGACGGTGAGCAGGTCGTGGAGGTTGACCCCCGCCACGGACGGGGCCTCGAAGGCGTGATCTGCCACCACCGCCGGATTGACGTTGAAGTAGCAGTAGCTGCCCAGCCCGTAGGCCTGGTGCGAGGTGACGTTCGGGGACACCACGTAGGCGGCGTATCCGTTGGTCGAGCCGTTCATCCAGGCGGCCTGGTTCGGCGGGTCGTAGGGCATCTCGTTCTGCAGGAAGATGGTCTCGCCGCCCTGGCCGTTCCACACCACCTCGTTCTTCTGGTAGTGCTCGATGAACAGCCCGGTCGCCAGCACGTTGTTGCCGTTGACGATCAGTCCGGTGTCGGCGGTGTTGACGGTCCAGCCGACCGTGCCGGCGTTGCCGTGGTCCGCGCGCCAGGCCCAGATGTCGTTCAGCAGCGTGTTGTTGGAGTTGACCACCAGGCTGTCGGTGGCCTTGCCGGCGATGTCACCGCCGATCCGGAAGAACACGTCCTGGACCGAGGTCGGGTTGGCGGCGTGGTTGGCCGAGGAGCCCTGGGCGCCGACGGTCAGCAGCGCCGAGGAGTTGGTGGTGCCGGCGTCGAACAGCACGCCGCTGATCCGCACCCCGTCGACATCGGCGACCTGCATGGTGTTGACGCCGCCGGTCGGCACGAGGGTCGGGAACCCGGTGCCCAGGACGACGGTGTTGGGGTTGTTGACGTTGAGCGTCTGGTCGATGCTGTAGACGCCGGGGGTGAGGAACAGGCTGCAGCCCTGCGCCAGCGCCGCGTTCATCTGGGCGGCGGTGTTGGACGGGGTCGCCACGAAGAACTGACTGATCGGCAGGGAGGTGCCGGGGGTGGCCCCGTTGGCCCAACTGGCTCCGGACGCGTTCGTGCGCAGCGAGGGCAGGAACACCCGGTAGGCGCCGGAGGAGTCCACGTACAGGTACGGCACGTCACGCGAGGTGGGCGTGGTGGCCAGGGTGGTCATCGGAGGAGTGGGGAAGCTCTGCGCGGGTGCTCCGGTCACGCCGGAGAACACCATGTTCCACACCGAGCCGCTCCAGCTGCCGAAGTTGCTGTCCTGCGAGTACCACTGCTGCTGGGACACGCTGGAGGCCTGCCCGGAGACCTTGGAGTCGGCGATGTAGCCGCCGCTGGCGTAGCCGTAGCTGGCCGGGTAGAGCTGCAGCCCGCCGTGGATGTCCATCCTGCGGAACGGACCGGCCTGGGCGACGGCCCAACGGGTGTTGCCCGCCGAGGGGTTGACGGCCATGTTCTCCGCCGAGCGCCAGAAGTTCTGGGTGGCGTTGCCGGTGCCGTCGAAGGAGTCGACGGTGACGTCGCCGTTGATGGTGACGTCGTCCGGGTTCTGCCCCAGGCCCTGGATCGAGGTGTAGTAGCCGATGTTGGCGGTGTTGCTGTAGGTGCCCGGCTTGAACAGCAGCGAGTACCGGTCGGTGCCGAACTGGTTGAGCTTCTGGGTGTTGAAGACCGAGTCCAGCGTGGACTGGATGGTGGCGCTGGACATGCTGGGGTCGAAGATCTTCATGTTGGGGCCGAAGTCCGGCGAGCTTGGCTGGGTGCAGCCGGCGGCGCCGCTGGTCACGGTCCAGGTGAAGGGGGCTGATCCGGCGGCGTTGGTGGAGTCGGTGGCGGTCACCGTGGCGTTGAAGGTGCCGGCCGTGCTGGGGGTGCCGGAGATCAGGCCGGTCGACGCGTTGATCGACAGTCCGGTCGGCAGTCCGGTGGCGCTGTAGGTCAGCGTCTGGCCGGCTGCGGAGTCGGTGGCGTGGATCTGCAGGCTGGTGGCGGTGCCCACGGTTGCGGACTGGGCGCCGGGAGCGGTGACCGTGACGGTGTTGCCGCCGGTGGAGGTGCCGGTGAAGACCTGGAACTCCCACAGCGAGTAGCCGTAGCCGGTGGCCCGGGCGGTGCCGTACATCCGGATGTACCGGCCGCTGCCCGAGACGTTCAGGGTCTGCACCCCGCCGGTGCCGGTGGTGGTGGTGTAGATCGGCGTCCAGGTGGCGTTGTCGTTGGAGGTCTGGATCTGGAACGCGGTGCCGTAGGCGGTCTCCCAGTTGAGCACGACCTGGCAGATCGACTGGCTGCTGCCCAGGTCGACCTCCAGCCACTGCGGGTCGGAGAAGGCGCTGGACCAGCGGGTGCCGGTGTTGCCGTCGGTGGCGTCGGCGGCCGGGGTGCCGGCGTTCTCGGCGGAGGACGCGGTGGTGGTCTTGCCGAGCGCGGCGTTGGTGGTTCCGCAGCTGCTGCCGGAGCCGATGGTCCCGTAGACCTGGAACTCCCAGAGCGAGTAGCCGTAGGCGGTGTTGCGGGCCGTTCCGTACATGCGCACGTAGCGGCCGGTGCCGGTGACGGCCAGGGTCTCGGTGCCGCCGGGGCCGGTGGTGGTGGTGTAGATCGGCGTCCAGGTGGTTCCGTCGCTGGAGGTCTGGATCTGGTAGGCCTTGCCGGAAGCGGTCTCCCAGTTCAGCACCACCTTGTCGATGGAGGCGGTGGCCCCGAGGTCGACCTCCAGCCACTGCGGGTCGGAGAAGGCGCTGGACCAGCGGGTGCCGGTGTCGCCGTCGGTGGCGTCGGCGGCCGGGGTCCCGGCGTTCTCGGTGGAGGACGCCGTGGTGGGCTTGCCCTGCGAGAGCAGGGTGTCGGCGGCATGGGCGGCGGGTGCGGCGATCGTGCAGATCGCCAGGCTCAGGGCGACGAGGAAGAGCAGTGCGGCGTGCGCCGGGCGGAACAGGGCGCTCCGATGGATCGTGCCACCGGAGGAGTGGGCCTGCATGACAACTCCAGCAAGGTCGGGGGGAAGAGCGGCGAAGCGGCGGTGCGGGTGCGACCTCGGCGCGCTCGTCCTGCGCGGGGGTCGGCACGGGCATCGCGACCACGAACGTCAGCGGTCGGCCGGGCCTGCCGCGGGGGGCCGCGCGTGGCAGGGCATGGTCGTACCATGACATCACCTTTCGACGGGAAGGGCGTGAAATCTCCACTCAGAGAGCGCTCTCCCCCTGAGGTATAGGGGGCCCGTGGCGCTGGTGTCAACGAATCGGCGATCCGGAACCGGACCGGTCCTCGTCACGCCCTGCGGCTGCAGCCACCCGTGGTTGATGCCCCGTCAGGCCGACCACGACGGTGCCGGGGGCATCCGTCGTGGTCGTTGTCGTGGTCGCCGCTGCGATTGCCGGCCCGTCGCCGGCTGACCGTCGACTGGTTCAGTCGCGCGGCAGCAGCAGGCGGGAGAGGACGGCGGTGGCCAGCAGTAGGGCCGCGACGGCGAGCAGGCCGAGGCGCATGCCCGGGAGCGAGAAGCCACCGTCGGTGCCGGAGAGCAGGCCGCCGAAGAGGGCGACCGCCAGCGCTCCGCCGGTCTGGCGGAAGGAGTTGAGCAGCCCCGACGCTGTTCCCACCCGCTCCCCGGGGACGGCGTCCATCAGCAGCGCGGTCACCGCGGGTACCGCCAGCGCCCCGCCGACGCTCAGCGGCAGCAGCAGGACCAGAACCAGCCACACCGGGGTGTGCGCGGCCAGCGGCAGCATGGCCAGCATCGCCACGGTGAAGACCAGTTGCCCGGCGACGATCACCGGTCGCCGCCCGATCCGCTCCGCCAGCCGCGGCGAGACCAGGTTGGTCGCCGTCACCACCGCCGACATCGGCACGAACATCAGCCCGGCCGAGATCCCCGACATTCCGCGCAGTCGCTGGTAGTACAGCCCGAGCAGGAAGATCCCGCCGTAGAAGGCGACGTTGACGGCGAAGCCGACCGCGAGCGGGACGGTAACCCGACGGTCCCTCAGCATCCCCAGTGGGAGCAGGGGTTGGGGGTAGCTGGCCTCCACCGCGAGGAAGGCCGCACCGGCCGCCACCGCGATCGCGGCGGAGACCAGCACCGGGCCGCTGGTCCAGCCCAGGTGGCCGCCCTCGATCGCGGCGAAGGCCAGTCCGGCCAGCGCGAGCACGGCGGTGAGCTGGCCGCCGCCGTCCAGCGCGGCGGGCCGGCGCGGAGAGCGCTCCACCCGGATCAGCAGGCCCAGGACCAGCGCGCCCACCGGGAGGTTGAGCAGGAAGACCGCCCGCCAGCCCACCGTGTCGGTGAGCAGCCCGCCGAGCACCGGTCCCGCGGCCATCGCCACCGAGCCGCCGACGGTCCACAGCGCGATGGCGCGGGCCCGGGCCCGGGCGTCCTCGTAGGACTGGCGGATCAGCGCCAGTGAGGCCGGCATCACCACTGCGGCGGCGGCGCCCTGCGCCACCCGGGTGGCCACCAGCACGCCGATGTCCGGCGCCAGCGCGCAGCCGAGGGAGGCCAGGGTGAACAGGCTGATGCCCCAGGCGTAGGCCCGGCGGGCACCGGCCCGGTCGGACAGGGCCCCGGCGGAGAGCATCAGGGCCGCGAACATCAGGGTGTAGGCGTCCACCACCCACTGCAGTCCGGCCATCCCGCCGCTGAGGGTGTCCCCGATCGCGGGCAGGGCGATGTTCACCGCCGAGACGTCGATGGTGATCACGGTGAACCCGAGCAGCGAGGCGACCAGCGCCGCGCCGGTGCGCCGCCGGGCGCGGTGCGTGCGTTGGGCGTCGGACGCTGCGCCCGGTTCCGCCCGGTCCGAGTGCCGGAGCCGGGGCGTCCGCGTGGTCTGCATGGTGACTTCCTCTCAGGGGCGTTCGGCGGGCGGCCGCGGTGCGCCGGGGCCGCGGTCCGGTGTCGTGCACCCCCTGGGCCCCGGCGGCCGGGCCGCCCGTTCGGGACCAACTCTGGCCGCGCGCCGAACCGCGCGGCAGACCGCGCCCTGCCCGGGGTGCCGCGTTCCAGGCCCTGACACGGCCCCCCACGCACCGGACCGGCCTGCGACAATGGCCGGATGGCAACAGCAACGGATGCGCGGGGCACCGAACTCGGCCGGTACCTGAAGGCCCGCAGGGCGCAGGTGCGCCCCGAGGACGTGGGCCTGCCAGCCGGCGCGGGCCTGCGCCGCACCCCCGGACTGCGCCGGGAGGAGCTGGCGGTACTGGCCGGGGTGAGCGTCGACTACTACATCCGCCTGGAGCGGGGCCGTGAGACCAATCCCTCGCCGGCTGTCGTGGACGCCCTCGGCCGTGCGCTGCGGCTGCGCGGCGACGGCTACGAGCGCCTGCACGAGCTCGCCGAGCTGGCCGCCGGACGGATCTCCGAGCTGCCGGCCTGCTCGGACCACACCGTCCGCGAGTCGGTGCTGCGGATGCTGGAGTCGGTGCGTCCGCTGCCCGCCTACGTGGTGAGCCGCCACAACCGGGTGCTGGCCGCCAACCCGCCCGGCCGGCGGCTGCTGCCCGGGCTCTGGGACTGGCCCGAGGACCGGCGCAATCTGACCCGGTACCTGTTCCTGCACCCGCTCGGCCGCACGCTCTACGACCCCTGGCAGGAGACGGTCGCGCTCTCGGTGGCGCATCTGCGGGCCGTCGCCGGGGTCGACCCGGACGACCCCGAACTGACCGCGCTGGTCGGCGAACTGGTGCTGAAGTCGCCGGAGTTCGCGCGGCTGTGGGAACGCTACGACGTCTGCGAGCGCGGTGGCGGCCAGAAGACCTTCCGGCATCCCAAGGTCGGGTCGATGACCCTGACCTACGAGGTGATGCAGCTGGCCCGGACCGGCGGCCAGCGGATGGTGGTCTACCAGGCGGCCCCGGGTACCGCGGACGAGCAGGCCATGCTCCGCCTGGAGTCCGCGGACGCCGGAGCGGAGCCGACGCCCACCTGCGCCCCGGCCTCCGCCCCGTCCCCGTCCCCGTCCCCGGCCTACGCCTCGGCCTCGGTCGGCTGAGGCCGAGGCGAGCCGGCGGGGGTGGTGGTCGGCGTCAGGTTCCGGCGGCGGCCACCTGGTTGGCCAGTTCGGTGGCCAGCCGGTGCATGACCGTGCGGTTGGCGCGCCGCATCACGGCCCGCACCACGGGGGCCAGCAGGCGGTCGGTGAGCGGGGCGTGCGACCAGGCGTAGCTGAAGGACACCTGGCTCCCGCCGGTCTGCAGCGGCTCGATGGTGTAGGTGCCGTGGGCCAGGCGCCGGCCGGCCGCGCTGACGTTCCGTTCGACGATGCAATGCGGCGGGTCGGCCTCGATGACCTCGATGGCGACTTCGGTCCGGTTGCCGCCCAGCGTTGCGGTGACCGTGGCGCAGGATCCGACACCGGCTTCGGGGCCGCTGAAGTGCCAGTCGGTCAGGTAGTGGTCGGTGAACCGCTGGTGATGCGCGGTGACGTCGAGGAAGTCGTAGACCTGCTCGGGCGACTGCGGGACATCGATCGACACGGTGACAGGCTTCATGTACCACACGGTACACACGGCATGTACCGATTGGTACACTCCTGACGTGGCGAATACCGACCCACCGCAGCCCGAGGACGAGGGCCGGCGCGCCCAACTGGTGCACGCCGCCGTCGACTACGTCGAGGCGCACGGCATCGCAGACCTGAGCCTGCGCGGTCTGGGCGCCGCCATCGGCACCAGTCACCGCATGCTGATCCACTACTTCGGCTCCAAGGAGCAACTGCTGGTCGAGATCGTCCGGGCGTCGGAACAGCGCCAACGCGATCTGCTCACCCAGCTCCGGGTGGAACCCGGCCTCTCACCCGCCGACGCCTCGCGGCTGCTCTGGCAGCAGCTGACGGACCCTCGGCTGGACGGTCAGGAACGGCTCTTCTTCGAGATCTGCGGGAACGCGCTGCGCGGTCGTCCCGAGGCCGTCCCGGTCCTGGAAGGCCTGGTGAACGACTGGCTGGACCTGCTCGCGGCCCCCGAGGCGGCAGCCGGGACCGACCCGGCCGTGGCCCGGAGCCGGGCCAGGCTGGGGCTGGCCACCGTGCGCGGCCTGCTGCTCGACCTGCTCGCCACCGGTGACCGCGCGGGGGTCGACGCGGCGATGGAGGAGTTCCTACGGCTGTACTTCGGCCCGACCTGACGGGCCCCGGCTCACCCCATGTGCGCCGCGGTCCGGTCGAACGTCGTGGCGGCCAGGGCGAGCAGGGCCTCGTCGTGTCCGGGGCCGGCGATCAGGCACAGGCCGCCGGGGCCGTGCGGAACGGTGACCGCGGGGAGGCCGGCCAGGCTGGCCAGGCAGGTGAGGGCGAGTGTGGCGGTTCGGGGCGGTGCGCCGCGCAGTTCCGGCGGTGCGAAGGCGGGTGCGGCGCCGGGGGCGGCGGGGAGGGCGAGTACGGTGCCGTCGGCGAGGAGCCGGTGCAGCCGGTCGCGGTGGGTCGCGAGCGCGGCGTGTGCGTGCGCCTGCGCTTCGGCGGTGATCTGCGCGGCTGCGGCGAGGCGGGCGCCGACCCCGGGTCCGAACGTGGGCCGGTGGGCCCGGATCCACGGGCCGTGGACGGCCCAGGCCTCGGCGCCCTGGACGGTGCTGAACGCCTCGCGTGCGCCCTCGAAGCCTGACAGGTCGTCATGGTCTGTACTGCGGACCAGCGGTGCCAGGTTCTGCCGGATCCCCTCCTCGGCCTGCGTCCACAGGTTGGCCGGGGCCAGTATCCGTCCCAGGGGGCGGGTCGCCGGGGGAGTGTCGGCGAGCAGGGCCCGTGCGCCCCAGGCGAGGGTTTCGGCGTCGCGGGTGAGCAGTCCGGGTACGTCGAAGGAGGGGGCCAGCGGTGCGATTCCGGTGCGGCTCACCCGGGCGTGGGTGGGGCGCAGGCTCCACAGTCCGCAGTAGGCGGCGGGGACGCGGATGGAGCCGGCCGTGTCCGTGCCCAGGCCGAGGTCGGCCCGGCCGGCGGCGACGGCCGCGGCGGATCCGCTGGAGGAGCCGCCGGTCAGCCGGCCCGGCGCGGCCGGGTTGGCGACGGCTCCGTAGTGGGCGTTGGTCCCGCCCAGGCTGTAGGCGAGTTCGTCGGTGTGGGTCTTTCCCACGACGAAGGCGCCCGCCTCACGCAGGAGTTGTACGCACTCGGCGTCGCGGGCGGCGGGTCGGGCGGTGGCCAGCTTGTCCGGGTGGCCGCAGCCAGTGGGCAGCCCGGCGACGTCGATGACGTCCTTGACCGCCAGGCGCGGCACGCCCTGCGGTGCGCTGCGCTGCGGCAGCCAGTCGACGAAGGGGCCGATCACCGGGTCGCCACCGTCAGCAGCAGGGGCGTCAGATCGGCGCGGGGGAGCGTGACATGGACGCCCTTGACCCGGTCGACCACCTGGGAGATGCGCAGGTCCACGGCGGCGCTGAGGTAGGCCAGGGCGACCGCGGCCGGGATGCCGCAGCGCTCGTCCAGGTAGGCCAGGGCGGCCCGGGTGGCCTTGCGGACGGCTTCGTCGAGGTCCTCGTCCAGGCCGGTGACCAGCAGGTGCTCGGCGGTCTCGGCGTAGGGTCCGGCGAGCCGGGCGGCGAGCCTGCGGGCTGCCGGGTCGCTGTGAAGGGTCAGGCGCAGGGTGGCGCGCAGCGGGGCCTCGAAGGCGGTCAGGGCCACTTCGCCGTCCCCCTGTGAGAAGTGCGGATCGCCCGCGTAGAAGAGCGCCTCCGGCACCTGGACCGGCAGGAACAGCCGGGCGCCGGTGCCCAGCATCCGGATGTCGAGGTTGCCGCCGTGCGCGCCCGGCGGGACCGAGTGCACCGGCCGGTCGGTGGCCGGGGCGACGCCCATGATGCCGAGGAAGGGCGCCAGCGGGAAGCGCAGCTGCCGTCCGTCGCCGACCGGCAGCAGGCCGGTGCCGCCCTCGGCCCGGGCGACCAGGCTGACCGGCGGCACCGGCTCGCCCACCGGGTGGCCGGGCGGGGCCGCCGGGTACTCCCCGGCCAGTGCGCCGCGGCCGTGCCGGTTACTGATGACGCCGTAGTCGGTGCGCCGGTCCAGCCGCAGCACCTCGACCTCCAGCACGTCGCCCGGGCGGGCGCCGGCCACCGCCACCGGCCCGGTGACCACGTGCGGGCCGTGCAGGGAGGGGTCCAGGACCAGGTCGGAGGCGGCCAGGTCCACGGCGTCGCGGAGCAGTTGGTCCGCCGGTATGCCGGCTCGTCCGAAGAAGGCCGCCGGATCGCGGCCCTGGTCGGGCAGGATGCCCTCGTGGCTGAGGGTGTCCAGGCAGACGCTGCTGCCCGAGGCCACGGTGAGCAGTGGGCGGGTGGCGGCGTTCGGCAGCAGGCCCCAGGAGGTGTTCTTCTCGGTGGCGTCGAGGTAGTGGCTGCCGCTGACGGGTCCGGTGCCCGGCTGAAGTACGCTCATGGGGCAGCAAGATTGCATACAACCGTTACGGCTGCGTAAACCGGTGGCCGTGAGCGCGAGGGGAGGCCGGGCCGTGGTGAACGAGCGTGGTGCGGGGCGGCGGCGGGACACCACCCAGACGGTGTGCGCGGCGATCAGGGAGGACGTGGTCAGCCGGGTGTTCGCGCCCGGGGAGCGGCTGACCGAGGAGTCGCTGGCGGCTCGGTACCGGGTGTCCCGGGTGCCGGTGCGCGAGGCGCTGCGGACGCTGGAGGCGGAGGGCTTCGTGCACTCGCGGCCCTATGCGGGCACGTTCGTGGCGGAGATCTCGGAGACCGAGGCGGAGGACCTGCTGGGGCTGCGCGCCCTGATCGAGCCGTTCGGCGCCGAGCGGGCGGCCGCGCGGCGCAGCCAGCTGCACCTGGCCCGGCTGGAGCTGGTCCTGGCCGAGGCCGGGGAACTGCTGCGGGACGGCCGGCACGCCGGGCTGGCGCGGCTGAACACCAGCTTCCACCAGCTGCTCGCGGAGGCGTCCGGCAGCCCGGACACCGCGGCGCTGGTGGCGCAGCTGGGCAACAAGATCGCCTGGGTGTATTCAGTCGAGCTGCCGCGCCGGGCCAACGACTCCTGGCGGGAGCACGCCGAGATCCTGCAGGCCCTGCGCGACCAGGATCCCGAACGCGCCCGTGAGCTGGTGGCGGACCACATCAGGCGGGCTCAGCAGGCCTACCGGCTGCGCGGCGGCAAGGGTGTGAGAACTCCGCAACACGGCTGACACGGAAGCGAGCGCTTCCGTGAAATCCCGACTTTGTATACAACTCCCATCGCCGTTTCGGGCCAGCGTCCGGAACCCGCCGAGCGAAGGGAGCAGCGCCCGTGCACGACCTCGTGCTCCGCCGAGCCAGGATCACCGACGGTCCGTCAGGACCCGGTCAGGACAGCGGCCTGGTTGACATCGCCGTCAGCGGCGGGCTGATCGCCGCCATCGAACCGACCGGGGACCCCGGTACGGCCGCAGCCGCCCGGGAGGAGATCGACTGCGCCGGACTGGTGGTCATCCCCGGACTGATTGAGTCCCATCTGCATTTGGACAAGGCCCTGTTGGACCGGGAGCGCCCGAACCTGGCGGGCACCCTGGCCGGGGCCATCACGGTCACCGGCGAGCTCAAGCGCGGCTTCACCCACGACAGCGTGCGCCGACGCTCCGTCAGAGTCCTGGAGCAGGCCGTCGCCAACGGCACCACCCTGATCCGGGCCCACCCCGACGTCGACCCGATCGCCGGGCTCACCGGACTCGAGGTGATGCTCGAACTGCGGGAGCAGTACGCCGAACTGGTCGAACTGCAGGTCGTCGCCTTCCCGCAGGAGGGCATCGAGCGCGCCCCCGGCACCCTCGACCTGCTCCGCGAGGCGCTGCGTCGAGGGGCGGACGTCATCGGCGGCTGCACCTACAACGAGGCCGACCCGGACGCCTGCCGCCGCCACATCGACACCGTCTTCGCCCTGGCCACCGAGTTCGGCGTGCCGGTCGACCTGCACGCCGACTTCGCCGACGACGCCGACGACCCGCGGTTCGCCCTGGCCGAGTACATCGCCGACGCCACTGAGCAGCACGGCCTGCAGGGCCGGGTCGCCATCGGCCACGCCACCTCGCTGAGCGGCCGTCACCGTGCCGACCGGGCCCGGGTGCTGGCCCGGCTGGCCGAGACCGGGGTCGCCGTGGTCCCGCTGCCCGCCACCGACCTGCACCTGGGCGGGCGCAACGACGACACCGCGGTGCGGCGCGGCATCGCGCCGGTACGCGAACTGTGGGAGGCCGGGGTGACCACCGCCTACTCCAGCAACAACGTCCGCAACGCCTTCACCCCCTTCGGCAACGCCGACCTGCTGGACATCGGCCTGCTGCTGGCGCAGACCTGCCACCTGGGCAGCCCCGCCGACCAGCAGCGGATCCTGGCCATGGCCACCACCGGGGCCGCCCGCGTCGTCGGCATCGCCGACCGCTACGGGCTGCGCCCGGGAGCCCAGGCGGACCTGGTCGTGCTGGGCACCGAACGCCTCGCCGACGTCCTGCTGGACCGGCCCGACCGCCGCTGGGTGCTCAAACGCGGCCGCGTCGTGGCCCGCACCACCCGCAGCACCGAACTGCTCGTCCCCCAGCCGGCCTGAACGCACAGCCGGCCTGAACGCACAGCCGGCCTGAACGCCCGGTTCGCCTGAACCCCGGCCTGCCCGAACCCCCTTGCTTACCAACGACCGAGGAGCCTCCCCATGCGCGAACGCATCCCGCACGAGATCGCCGCATCCGTCATGGCCGCCACCACCGCCTTCGTCGGCGGCACCACCCTCAACCTGCCGCCATGGGCGATCTTCATCTCCTGGGCCGGCCTGCACCTGATGGGCAGCCCCAGCCTGGCCAACGCCAAGCGGCTGTGGGTCGCCATGCCGGTCGGCTCGACCTTCGCCGCCGCCATCGTCCTGGCCGACCAGCACCTGGGCCCGCACGCCGGCAGCAGCCGGATCGCCCAGGACGCGCTGCTGGCGGTGATCATCCTGGTGCTCAACTCCGCGCTGATGTACACCGGCAGACTCAGACTCACCTCCCTGGTCCCGGGGATGTTCCTCGGCTTCGCCTCCTTCTTCGCGACCTTCTTCGGCGGTTTCGGCTACCACGCCGGCAGTGTCTGGGCGGCCTGGGTGTCGGTGGTGGCCATGAACGCGCTCGGCCCGGTCTACGCCTACCTGGCGAACCGGCTCACCTTCGCCGTGCCCGACCCGGCGCCGGTCCCCGCACCCGCCGAGCCCGTCACGGCGGGCTGAGCATGCCGCAGCCACCCCGGACCTCCGGAGCGGACCACGCCGCCTGCGGGCAGGTGAACCTGCCGGAGGTCCGCGCCGAACTCCTGGACCTCGCCGACCGCTATGAGCACGCCCTGACCGGCAATCAGATCCAGGTCCTGGACGAGCTGTTCTGGGACAGTCCGGAGGCCGTCCGGCTCGGCGCGACCGAGGAGCTGTTCGGCACGGACGAGATCGCCGCCTTCCGCCGCGCCCGTCCGACCGCCGGGCTGGCCCGGACCCGGACCCGCACCGAGGTCACCGTCTTCGGCGCGGACTGCGCCGTCACCACCACCCTCTTCACCCGGGAAGGCGTGCCGGGCACCGGCCGCCAGCAGCAGACCTGGGTCCGCTTCCCGGACTGCGGCTGGCGGATCGTCGCCGCCCATGTCTCCCAACGCCCGTGAGTGGAACGGTCAGGCGACGAGCAGCCGCAGGCCGAGTTCGGCCGCGTCCAGGGCGACCAGGTCGCGGTTGCGCTCGGCCCAGCGGCCCGAGGCGAGGTCGTCGCGGAGTCCGGCCACCGCCCGCTGTTCGGCCTCGGGTCCGACCCTGGTCCACACCGAGACCGCGCGGCGCACCTGTTCGTCCAGGTAGGCCTCGGGCCGGCGCCAGTAGGCCTCGAAGAAGCCGTCGGCGCAGTCCCACGGGACGAGCACCGGCTCGGCGCGGCCGCCGATCGCCCGGGTCAGGTCGGCCAGTGACGGCCAGTCGGTGAGCAGTCCGGCGAACTCCGGCAGGTAGTCGCGGGTGAGCCAGAACCGCTGGAGCCAGCCGGGGTCGCTGGCGTCGTAGGTGAACACCACCACCCGGCGGGCCACCCGCCGCAGCTCACGCAGTCCGGCGACCGGGTCGCGCCAGTGGTGGACGGTGCTGAAGGCCATCGCGGCGTCGAAGGACCGGTCCGCGAACGGCAGGTGCTCCGCGGCGGCGGCCACGCACGGCGCCGCGCCTGCGGGACGCAGTGCGCGCATCACCGCCGAGGGTTCCACCGCGGTGACCTCGCGGTCGGTGGGCTCGTAGGAGCCGGTGCCGGCCCCGACGTTCAGTACCGTGCGGGCGTCCCCGAGTGCTTCCCAGACCCTCGCGGCTATCCGCGGTTCGGTGCGCCGCGTCGCCGGGTAGTCGGCCCCGATGCTGTCGTACAACTGCGGTCCGAACGCTTTGAGTTGTTCCTCCGGTGTCGCCCTGATCCCCATCGCCCGTGCCTCCAGTTCCCTGTCGATTGCCGTCACCGTGGCCGCGGCGCGGTCGCGCTGGTGCAGCAGCAGGCCGCGCAGCCGGCGCAGGTGCGCGACCGCGTCGGTGGCCGGGTCGTCGACCAGGTCGGCGATCTCGCGCAGCCCGAAGCCCAGCCGCCGGTAGGCGAGTACCTCCCGCAGCCGCTCCACGTCGCCCGCCGCGTAGGCCCGGTAGCCGGCGGGGGTCCGGGCGGACGGCCGGACCAGGCCGATCCGGTCGTAGTGGTGCAGGGTGCGGACGCTCACGCCGGCCAGTTCGGCGACGCGTCCCACGGTCAGGTGATCTTCCACACCCCGACTATGCGGCATGACGCCACGTCAGGGTCAACTGCCGCTTCAGGATGTGGGCTTGGCCCGGAACTTCGTCGAGACGACGAAGGCCACCACCGAGGAGACGATCAGCAGCGGGGTGGCGTTGGCGGCGTTGTCGCCGATCAGCAGCATCGCCAGCAGGGTGGCGGTGACCGGCAGGCCGGTGATGGCGGTGCCGGAGGCGGCCAGGCCGATGGACAGGCCGGCGGCGGTGCCCAGCCCCGGCAGGCCCGAGCAGGCCACCCCGACGACGGCGCCGAGCAGCACCGCCGGGAAGATCGGCCCACCGCGCAGCGAGCCCAGGCTGACGCCCCAGGCCAGTCCCTTGCAGAGGACCAGCAGTACCAGCGCGCCCACGCCCCAGGCGTGCGGATGCGCCGCCAGCTGGGCCAGCGTGGCCTGGCCCGACAGCGCCGCCTCCTCCGGCGAGCGGCCGCTCAAGGCGGCGTAGGCCCAGATGCAGACGCCGACGGCCACCGCGCACAGCACGGTCCGGACCGCGGTCTGCTGCCGGGTGAAGGCAACGGTGCGCCAGCCGAGCCACTGCGCGCCGACCACGACCAGCGCCACCAGGGCGGCGATGGGCACGGCCCACAGGAAGTCGCCGGCGTCGGGAGTGCTGCTGGTGGGCGCGGAGGGCAGCGCCAGGGCGCCGATGCCCAGGCCGGTCCAGTGGCCGAAGCCGGTGAAGACCAGCGCCCCCAGGCCGCTGGCCAGCAGGCAGGGCACGATCAGCAGCAGCAGTTGCGGTCCGCCCAGCCCGGCGGCCTCCAGCATCATCACGGCGCCGACCAGCGGGTTGCCGAAGATGGTGGCAATGGCGGCGGAGGAGCCGGCGGTGCCCAGCAGCAGGCCCAGCCTGGGGTCCTCCTGCTGCTTGGCCCGGCTGACGGTGAGCAGGGCGAGGCCGCCGCCCAGCGCCATCAGCGGTGCCTCGGGGCCGAGCGCGGTGCCCAGCGGCAGCGCGATCAGCGCCGCCAGCACGATCGACGGCAGCGCCGTTGGCGGCTGCGGCGGCCCGCCGAGCCCCTGGACCGGCAGGTGGCCGCCGTGCCCGGGCATCCTGACGATCACGGGGGCGATCAGCAGCCCCGCCAGGGCCAGCGTCGGCAGCGGCCACCACGAGGGGGCGACTCCGTAACCCAGCGCCTTGGGCAGCGACTCCCAGACCCAGTGCTGCAGTTCGTGCTCCAGGCTGACGAACCCGAAGGCCACCAGCGAGATCGGGATGCCGACCAGCGCGGCGAGCAGCAGCAGCTTCAGATAGCCGGGGCTCAGCAGCGTCGCCTTCAGCTGGGCCGCGCCGGTCGCCTCGGCCGGGGTCGCGGGGGCGGGCTGTCGGTTCGGGACTGACTGCTGGGAGGCCATGTCTCAGCTTCACCGCCGCGCCGCGCCGCAGCCCGCCGGACATGCCGGACGGCGCGGCGAGGTAACTCGTTCGGCTGGGTGCGGCCGTCCGGCCGGGCGGGACGCCGCGCTACGGCCGGGCGGAGGGGCGCAGGGAGTCGAGGACCAGGTCGAGCAGGCGTGCGACCTGGGCGCGGTCGCGGTCGGGCCCGGTAGAGAGGAACACCCCGAGCAGCAGGGCGGTGACGTCGTCGGGCTCGGTGTCCGCGCGGAAGACCCCGGAGGCCGCGCCGGCGGTGAGGATCGTGGCGATCGCGCTGGTGACGCGCTCGCGGGTGGTGGAGGTGGCGATGCGGCCCGAGGCCCAGCCCGCGCGCAGGGTGTCGACCAGGCCCCGCTTCAGCTCGACGAACCGGGCGTAGCGGTTCATCCAGGCGCGCAGGGCCGCGTCCGGGGGCAACTGCTCCAGCAGCGCCGCGGCGCTCCTGGTGATCTCGTCGAGCTCGGTCGCGTAGACCGCCTCGACCAGGGCCTCGCGGGTGGGGAAGTGGCGGTAGAGGGTGCCGATGCCGACGCCGGCCCGGCGGGCGATGTCCTCCAGCGGCACGGTGTCGTCGGCGGCGGCGAACGCGGCGGTCGCCTCGGCCACCAGCCGGTCGCGGTTGCGCCGTGCGTCGGCACGCAGCGGGCGTTCTGGAGCAGCCAAAGCGGAGGGACCTCCGGTAGTGTTATGGTCAGTAGCGGAGGAACCTCCGCTTCTCCCATACTCTCACAGGACAGGGGCACAGCCATGCCTGTCAGCACCACAGCCCACGGCCACCCGCGCCCGGGCGGCCCCGGCCGACTCGCCGGCCGCACCGTCTCCCGCGTCGGCTTCGGCGCCATGCAGCTCGAACGCCTCCATGACGACCGCCCCGCCGCGCTCGCCCTGCTGCGCCGCGCGGTCGAACTCGGCGTCGACCACGTCGACACCGCCCAGTTCTACGGCAACGGCTTCGTCAACGGCGTCATCCGCGACGCACTGCGACCCGAGGACGACGTCCTGGTGGTCAGCAAGGTCGGCGCCGACCCCGACCCCGGCGGCCGCATCCCGCTGCGCCCGGCCCAGCGCCCCGAACAGCTGCGGGCCAGCGTGGAGTCCAACCTCACCGCACTGGGCCTCGAACAGGTCCCGGTGGTGAACCTGCGCCGCCTGGACAACGGCCCGGGCCTGCGCGCCGAGGGCGACCAGGTGGTCGACGTCGACGACCAGCTCGCGGTGATGACCGCGCTGCGCGACGAGGGCAAGATCGGCGCGATCGGGCTGAGCAGCGTCACCGCCGACGTGCTGCGCCGCGCGCTGCCGGCCGGCATCGTCTGCGTGCAGAACGCCTACAGCCTGCTCTCCCGCGAGGACGAGGAGATGCTGGCGCTCTGCGTCGCCGAGGACATCGCCTGGGTGCCCTACTTCCCGCTGGGCAGCGGCTTCCCGGGCCTGCCCAAGGTCACCGACGAACCGGCCGTCCTCGACGCGGCCAAGGCCCTGGACACCACCCCGGCCCAGGTCGGCCTGGCCTGGCTGCTGCAGCACGCCCCGAACGTGCTGCTCATCCCCGGCACCGCCGACCCCGACCACCTCGCCGCCAACACCGAGGCCGGCTCCCTCGCCCTGGACCCGGCCACCGTCGCCGCCCTGGACGCAGTCCCCTCCCGCTCCCCGCGGATGACGCTCGACTGAGTGACCCGCCGGTGTCTGCAAGCCGACCGCTCAATGGCTGAGCGCGGCCCGCCGCCCGGCCCAGGTCCGGACGGCGGGCAGGTACGGCACTCCGTCGAGCCTGGTGCAGGCCACCGCGTCGCGGCCGACGGTGGTCAACCGAACTGCGCTCAGGCGTTGAGGGTGTACCGGACTTCGGTGCGGGCGACGGAGAAACCCACCCGCTCGTACAGACCGTTCGATCCGGTCGGGCTGTCGGCGTCCACTTCGACGCTCGCCCGGTCGAAGCCGGCGTCTCGAGCCGAACGAACCGCATGGCTGATCAGCGCGCTGGCCACGCCGCGGTTGCGGTATGCGCGACGGGTTCCGAACCGGATGAGCTGCGCGTCGCGGACGCCGGTCGCCGCGGTGTCCGCGTCCCAGGAGAAGGTCAGCAGCATGCCGGCGGCCGTGCCGCTGTCCGCGTCGCGCAGCAGGAAGCTGAGGTCCGGGCGAAAGGCAGGCCAGCCGAGAAACGCACGCCACTGCTCCGGCGGCATCGGGGCCCCTCCCCAGCGGTCGAGCACTGCCTCGTTGCTGACGGCGAAGAACTCGGCGTCGTTGTCGATCGAGTAGCCTTCCACAACGAGGCCGTCCGGCGTCGGCACGTCGACCACTGCGGCTCCGAGCGGGTGCCGCATGTGCGAGTACCAGCGGACGGGGGTCATGCCGGCGGCTTGGTAGCAGACGCGTGCGCTGTCGTTGAGCGCGTTGTTCTGGGCGTCGACGGCAAGCGGCAAGCCAGGGTGATGGATCGCGTGCAGGGCCTTCGCACTCGCAATCCCAGCGGCCATCAGCTCAGCGCCGAGTCCCCGGCGCCGATACTCCGGACGCACACCGCCGCTGAGCGTCACCCGATGCACATCCTCGACGAGCAACTTGTGTGCCGCGGAGGAGTAACCGACCATGCGGTCGCCATCGAAGATGCCGACCGTACCGCGCTCGAGGTCGAGCAGAGGCGCGTTGATCTGGTCGGCGGCGTCCTCCTCGGAGTAGTACTCGCCGAAGACGTCGGCGACCTCGATCGCGTTGAGCAACTCGGCCAGGACGGCTGCGTCCTCCGGAACGATCGGACGGCGGATCAGATGTGCGAGCCCAACGGTCATGGGCCGACCCTAGCCATCTCCTGATCATGGTGTCATCCGGGTTTCTGTCGCGCCTGCTGCGCACCGCTTCGACGCCGGACTGACCGCTCCGACCGCTCAATGGCTGAGCACGGCGCGCCGTCCGGCCCAGGCCCGGACGGTGGGCAGGTGTTCGGGGCGGGCGACGGCGACGATGTTGAGCAGGCGGTCGCGGTACCGGGGGTCGAGCAGTGCCGAGGGGGCGCAGGTGGTCACCCGCGCCCGGGTCTCCTCGATGATGTGGATCTCGTCGTAGGCCTCGGCGAGCAGGGCGGCGAACTCCTCGGCGGTGAAGCCGCACCGGGCCAGCTGCGGCACGCAGAACTCGATGAACAGCGCGGGGCGGTCCTCGGTCAGGATCCGGCGCGCCCCGCGCAGGACGTGCCCGTCGTAGCCCTCGACGTCGATCTTGAGGATGTCCACCCGGGCGAGGTGCGGCCGCTCCGTCAGGAGCGCTGCCAGGTGGCTGTCCAGCTCGATCTGAGGGACCGTCAACGTTCCGTCGCCGTCCACCGCGACCCGGTGTTGACCGATGTCGTCGGCCAGGTGCAGGGTCGCGGTGCCGGGTCCTGCGCCCACGGCCAGCGGCTCCACCGCGACCTCGACCGGCGCCGGCCCGTCCTGGCCGGGCACCGCGTTGCGATGCAGGTTGGCCCGTAGCAGGCGCAGGTTCCCGGGCACCGGCTCGAAGCACACCAGCATCGCTTCCGGGGGCAGCCGGCTGGCCGCCAGGCAGCTGTAGATGCCCAGGTTGGCGCCGACGTCCACGACGACGGCGCTGTCCGCGCACAGCTGCTCGAACAGGTCCAGCTCCAGCCGTTCGTAGAAGCCGCCGAGCAGCCCGGCTGCGATGGTTCCGCTGCCGGCGGGCACGGTCAACTCCAGGTCGCGGAACCCGGTGGTGGTCTCCTGCGTGCCGTGGCTGAACCGGAGCAGGCCGCTGACGACCGGGCCCAGCGGAAGCGCCCGGACCAGCCGGGTGTCCTTGAACCAGCGGCGGCCGGCCGTGATGGTCGCCAATACGGCGCGCTGCCTGAGGTCCACCGGTCGCTCCTGAACTCTCGCCGTCCCGTCGGCTCCACGGTGGGACCCGATCCGGACGGGGCGACGGCGACACGCTGAGGGCGCAGACGGCAGGACCCGGTCGGCCCTCCGGGGCACGGTGTTCCCGCCAATGGGTGACGGTGCGTAACCGAACGCATGATCAGTTAGCGGGTCGGTGAATGACTGACGGTCGTTGGTCCGGACTCCAGGTCCGGACCTGGATGACTGCATTCAGGAAGAGCAGGTCCTCTGATGACTCGTCATGCCCGTTCCGGAGCGCGGCGGTGGTGCGCCGCGACATTGGTGGCCACGGCCGCCGTTCTTGGTGCCGCTGCGCCGGCCATGGCCGCCGACACCGCTCGTGTCCCGTCCGCCGGAAGCGGTGACTATCCTCTGCACACCGGGAGCCTGGAGGCCGAGTCCGGCACCGACGGGCTGCGTCCCGGTTCCCCCGTGAGCTTCAGCGGCGGCGGCTTCGCTCCCGGCGCCGAGGTCAAGCTGTCGGTCCGGTCCAACGAGATCGCGCTGGGCACCGTGGCCGCCGATGCCTCGGGGTCCATCGAGACCACGGTCACCCTGCCGGGCGGGCTGGCCGACGGCTGGCACACCCTGTACGCGGTGGGCGCCGACGCCCAGGGCGGAACGCTGGTGGAGACCCTGCAGATCCGGGTGGGCCGGGGCGGCAGGCTGCTGGCACGCACCGGCGCCGACTCCGTCCCGGCCGCGGCCACCGGTTCCGACACCCCGGAACTGGCGGCCACCGGTCTGGGCGTGGCGGTGCTGGCCGGCGCGGCGGTGCTCGGCGGTCGCACGCTGCGCAGGAAGAACGGCTGAGCCGCGATCCGATGAGCCGTACTCAGGCGCGGACGGTCCGCGTGTCCGATGGCGAACCCGCCGCCCGGGAGGCGCTCAGCGCCGATCGGGCGGCGGGCCCGGGGGCTGCGCGGTACGCGCTGCTCGCCCTGGCCGGGCTTGCCACGCTGCTGGTACAGGTCCTGGCGAGCCGGGGGCTGGGCCCCGGGGACTACGGCGCGCTGGCGGCGCTGCTGGGTCTGATCGCCGCGCTGGGGGTCCCGCTGGCCGCGCTGCAGACGATGCTGGGGGCCCTGGTGGTCCGTCGGACCGAACGCGGCACCCCGGTCGACCTCGGCCCGCTGCTCATGCGCTTCGTCGGGTCGGCCTGCCTGCTGGCCCTGGTGGCGAGCCCGGCCGCCTGGCCCGCGGCGGCAGCGCTGCACCTGTCCGGGCCCCTGCCGCTGCTGCTGGTGCTGCTGTTCCTGGTGCCCAGCGCGGCCTGCACGGTGCTGTGGGCCGGGCGCTACGGGACCCGGGGCCTGGCGGGGGTGGCCGCCCCGGTGGCGACCGGCAGCGGTGTACGGCTGGCGGTTACGGCGCTCGCGCTGGCCGCGGGCGGCGGCGTCTGCACGGTCCTGGCGGCGACGGTCCTGGGGGAGAGCACCACCGCGGTGGCCCTGTGGCTGGCACTGCGCCGCAGCACCGACCCGGTCCGGGGCGAGCGCCTGGCGCTGCCGGTACGCCGTGCCGTCGGTGCGGTGCTGACGATCGCCGGCCTGTGGTCGCTGACCGGCATCGACCTGGTCTGCGCCCGCCGCTGGCTGCCGCCGGCCGAGGCGGGCCGCTACAGCGCCGCCGCCTTCCTGGCCAAGTCCGCCCTGTTCGCCGCCCAGGCCGCCGTGGTCGTGCTGCTGGGCCGGCTGGCCTCCGCCGACCGGCGCACGGCCGAGCAGGCGCTGCGCGCCGGCCTGGCCGCGGCCTCGCTCGCCGGGGCCGGCGTCACCGCGGGGCTGGTCCTGGGCGGACGCCGGATCATTCCGATGCTGCTGGGGCCCGGATACCTGGTCCAGCCGTGGCTGGGACTGTGGCTGGGGCTGGCCGCGACCTCGCTGCTGCTGCTGGCGCTGCTGCTGCACTACCGGGTCGCCTGCGGGAGCTGGACCGGCGGCGTGTGGATCGGTGTGGTCGCCTTCCCGGTGCTGGTCCAGCCGATGCCCGACACCGCCTGCGGGATCGCCGCGGCGCTCGCGCTGGCATCGGCGCTCGCGGTGGCCGCGGCCTGGCGCGGGCTGCCGGAGCCCGGACTGCCCGACACCACCGGCACCGGGACGGACCGCGTCCGGGCCGGCGGATCGCGGACCCCGGCGCAGCCGACGCCGCCCGGCCTGCAGCAGCCAGCCGAACTGGAGATCAGCATGGTCGTGCCCTACTACAACCCGGGCCCGGCCTTCCTGGCCCACATCCGCGAACTGCTCGGCGTCCTGGACGCCTACGGCTGCTCCTACGAGGTGCTGGCGGTGGCCGACGGCTGCACCGACCGCAGCGACCGGGCCCTGGCCGAACTGGTCCACCCACGGCTGCGGCAGATCGGCTACCGCGACAACGCCGGCAAGGGAGCAGCGCTGCGCACCGGCTTCCAGCAGGCCCGCGGACACTGGATCGGGTTCATCGACGCTGACGGCGACATCCCCGCCGCCCTGGTCCCGGACGTTCTGGACGCGGTGCGGGCCGGCCGGATGGACGCCGCGCTGGGGGCCAAGTGGCTTCAGCCCGGCACCTTCCCGCCCCGGCACGGCCTGCCGCGCCGGCTCTGCTCCTACCTGTACCGCACGGTGACCCGGGTGCTGTTCGGGCTGCCGCTCAAGGACACCCAGACCGGACTGAAGGTGTTCCGGCGCGAGGCCCTGGCCCGGGTGCTGCCGCTGTGCCGGGAGAACCGCTTCGTCTTCGACCTGGAACTGCTGGCCCTGCTGCACCGGCACGGCCACCGCCGCGTGGTTCAGGTCCCGGTGAGCTTCCGGCCGCGCACCACCAGCACCGTGGGCCCGGCGGCGGTGGCGCTGATACTGCGGGACACGCTGCGCCTGCGCGCCCGACTGCTGCGACCCGCACGGCACTCCGCCGTCACCGACGGCTTCACCCCGAACCCGCGTCCCGCGCCGGGCGGCATCACCACGCACGAACTGCGGCCCGTCCCCGACTCCGTGAGCTGACGACACCATGCGCATCTGCCTGTTCAACTGGAAGGACTGCTCCCACCCGGAGGCGGGCGGAGCCGAGGTGTACACCAGGGAGGTGCTCACCCGCTGGGCCGCGGCCGGTCACCGGGTGACCTGGTTCGCCGCCGCGGCCCCAGGCGCGCCCGCCGAGGAACGCGCCGACGGAGTGGATCTGGTGCGGCGCGGCGGGACCCTCGGGGTCTACCGGCAGGCCCGGGCCTGGTACGCCGCCCAGCCGCGCGGGCGCTTCGACCTGCTGGTCGACGAGGTCAACACCCGGCCCTTCGGCTGCGGCCGCTGGCCCGGCGGCACCCCGGCGGTGGCGCTGGTGCACCAGGTGGCCAGGGAGGTCTGGTCGGCACGCTTCCCGGCCCCGCTCTCCTGGGCCGGACGCCACCTGGCCGAACCGCACTGGCTGCGCTCCCTGAACGGCACCCCGGTACTGACCGTCTCCCGCTCCAGCCGCGACTCGCTGCAGGAGTACGGGGTCCGCGACATCCGGCTGGTCCCCGAGGGCCTGGCCCGCTCGCCGCGCCCCGAGGTGCCGCGCGAGCCGCACCCCACCGTCGTGGTGCTGGGCAGACTGGCCCCGGTCAAACAGATCGACCACGCCGTCGAGGCGTTCCGGCTGCTGCGCCGCACCATGCCCGAGGCCCGGCTGTGGATCGTCGGGGATGGTCCCGAACGCCGCCGGCTGGAGCGGTCCGCGCCCGACGCGGTCACCTTCCACGGCCGGGTCGACCAGGCCCGCCGCAACGAACTCCTGGCCCGGGCCCACGTCCTGGTTGCCACCTCGGTCCGCGAGGGCTGGGCACTGGTGGTCGACGAGGCGGCCGCCATGGGCACCCCCGCGATCGCCTACGACCGCCCCGGCCTGTGCGACTCGGTTCCGGCCGCGCGGGGCGTCCTGGTCCGGCCCGAACCGGCCGCGCTCGCCGACGCGCTGCGGATCCACCTGCCCGCCCTGGTCCGGCGACCGGCCCCGGCCGGCTGGCGCGGCGGGGCACTGGACTGGGACGAGGTGGCGCAGGAGGTCCTGCGCGTCGCGCTGGAAGCCACCGGGACCACCGGGAGAACGCGGACCACGGCGCGGCCGGCCCGTGCGGTGGGGGCCCGCCGGTGATCGCGGCGCTGCGGGACGCCGGACAGCGGCGGATCCTGGCACCGGCCTGGGCCCGCAGGGACGGACTGCTGCGGTACGCGCTGCCGGCGTTCCTCGCCGCGGTGATGCCGCTGACCTGGTACCGGCCCGGCCGCTACTTCGCCACCGGGGATGTGGGCCCGTTCGTCCGCGACGGGCTGGCCGCCGAGCTCGGCAGCGTGTGGGGCCACCAGGTCTCCGGCGCAGGCGGGCCCTCCTACGAGGTCGCCAGGCTGCCCGACCTGGTCCTGATCAAGCTCTGCGGCGTCGTCGGCCTGGGCGGCCCGGCAGCCCAACTCCTGCTCTACAGCCTGATCCTGGGCGCGGCGGCGGCCGGCACCTCCTATCTGGCCTCGGTCTGGCTGCGCCGGCCCGGCGCGGCCGCCTTCGCCGGACTGCTGTCGGTGGCCAACGCCTACGTACTGGTGTCACTGCTGAACCCGCTGCCGGCCCTCGCGGGAGCCGCCGCTGCGCTGCTGGGCGGGCAGTTGTGCCGCGCCGCCCAGGGGCACCGGGTGCGGGCGACCACGTTCGCGCTGTCCACGCTGCCGCTGTGCTACCTGGCCGCGAACCCGCCGCTGCTGGCGATCGTGGCACTCGCCACGGCCGGATTCGCCCTGGCCTCGCCGTGGTTGACCGGCGGCAGGCTGCGGCCGGTGCTGGTGCTGGCGGCCCGCGCCCTGCCCCTGGTGCTGTGCCTGCAACTGTGGTGGCTGGTACCCCAGCTGATCACGCTTCAGAGCGGGGGCGGCGCCTCCGCGTTCAACGCCCAGACCAACGTCCAGGCCTGGGCCTGGACCCAGACCCGCAACACCCTGGGCAACATCCTGGCGCTCAACGCCAACTGGGGGTGGAAGTACCCCGAGTACTACCCGTTCGCCACCGCCATGGACCGCACCCCCTGGGCCCTGCTGCGCTGGGCACCGCCGCTGCTGGCGATCGCCGGGGCGCTGGCGCCGCCGGGGCCGCCGCCGGTTCGCCGCGCACTGCGCCGGCTTGCCGCCGCCGGGGCGGTGCTGGTGCTGCTGTGCAAGGGCCTGCATCCGCCGTTGGCCGGCCTCAACGCCTGGCTCTACGCCCAGGTGCCCGGCATGTGGCTGTTCCGCGAACCCATGAGCAAGTTCGGTGTCCTGCTGGTGCTGGTCACCAGCGTGCTGGCCGGCGCGGCACTGGAACGCACGCTGGAGGCCCGCCGTCGGAGTCGGCACGCCGCCGGGGCCGTTAGCGCCCTGCGGGCGCTGCCCTGCGCCCTGGCCCTGGCGGCCCTGGTCTACCCCTGGCCGCTGTGGACCGGCGCGGTGGTCGACCAGGCCCGGATGTCACTGCCCTCCGCCTCGGTCGAGATCCCGCACGCGTGGCAGCGGATCGCCGACCAGGTGAACCGCTCACCGGCGACCGGGAAGATCCTGGAACTGCCGCTCCAGGGCTACTACCAGGTCCGCACCGACTGGGGATACCACGGCGCGGACACCATCCCCCGGCAGCTGCTGCGCCGCCCCGTGCTGCAACGCCTTCCCGGCGGCTACTTCGACGCCTCACCGCAGCTCGCCTCGCTGATGGCCCTGGCGGAGAGCAGCCTGGTCGACGGCGACCGCGACACCGCCCAGGGCGCCCTGCGCGCCCTGGGCGTGGACCAGGTGATCGTCCGTCAGGACCTGGTCAGCAGCCCCGGCGACCAGCCGACCGCCGACCCGGCACGGCTGCGGGCCGGGCTGGCCCGGATCCCCGGCTCACGGCTGGTCTCCGCCGGCCCGGTCGCCAGGGTGTTCCAACTGCCGGACGGCCCGGCCCAGCCGGCCTCACTCACCCTCGACGACCCAGCCGACGCGACCACCGCGGCCGGAGCCGCGGCCCGGGGCGCCGCCACCGTCACCGATCCCCGCATCCCGGTGGCCGACGCCCGCATCGTCCTGGCCGGACCGGGCAGCCACCCCTTCACCCTGCAGGACCCGGGCAGCTACACGGTCCAGCCGGACCGCTCGACCGGAGTCGGGTACCGGATGACCGAGGACCCCGCCGGGCAAACAGGGCAGGCCGGGCATGCCGGTTCAGGCTCGGCGGCGGTGCGCCTGACTCCGGTGCCGCGGCTCTTCCTGGACGGAGCACCCGTCGACGCCCTTGCGTCCCTGCCGATCCCGCCGGCCCCGGACCCGGGCCCGCCGGCTGCTCTGCTGGTCGACGACGCGGTTCTGCCCTGGCAGGCCGGTGCCCCGGTCACGCTGCGCCCCGGCGACCGGGTCGCCTCCGCCACCGCGCTCGGCGGCGATCTGATGGCCGACCCCGCAGAGCAGTCCACCGGCGGCTGCGGCTCGGCCGCGGGCGGCGATCGGGTCCGGCGGCTGGCAGGCACCAGCTGGAACGTCGCCGCGCAGCATGGAACCGCCTGTGTGCGCCTGCCGCTGCGCGCGACCGCCGCCGACGGACTCCTCTCGCTGTCGCTGCGCTACCGGACCCTGTCCGGCAGTGGCCCCCGAGTCTGCCTGTGGCAGCCGGATCCCGGCCACTGCCTGGTCACCCGCCAACTACCTGCTGCCCCCCAGTGGCAGACCTGGACCGCGGTGGTGCGGGTCCCCGCTGCGACGGCCCCGCCGGCCCTGTACGGCTACACGGACGCCGCCCCCACCGGGGCCGGGTCCGCGGTGGAGTTCGCCGACCCGCACGCCCTCGGCCTGAGCCCCGGCGCAACGGTCACGGTCCCCGAGGCGGCTCCGCCGACCGCCCCCTGGCAGGCCACAGCCGGCGCTCACCGGCTCGAGGACCGCCAGCCCGCAGCCCCAGCGACCGCACCGGAATTCGGCCCGCTGCAGGACTGCGCCCGCCGCGACGGCCGGGACTTCCGCGCTGCCGGCCTGCTCGCCCGCCCCCTCGGCCACGACGGCATGCACCTGGAGGCCCGCGCCCACGCCGCCTGCGTCCAGACACCCGCCGGACCGACCGCCCCCGCGGCAGGCGGCCGCTTGCAGACCTACCGGTTGCACCTGCGCTACCGCACCACTGAGGGCAGCCCCGCCCGGATCTGCCTGTGGCAGCAGGGCCCCGGAAGCTGCGCCCTGCTGGCCCCGCTGGCCGACAGCCGGCAGTGGACCACGCTGGACACCCAGGTCACCGTGGACCCCGGCACCACCGAGGTCGCGCTCTACCTCTACGCCGACGGCCAGGACGCCGGCACCACCCGCGTCGACTACGACCAGGTCGGCATCGCCCCGGTGGCCCCGGCGCTCACCGTACGCATCGCCCCGGCCCAGCCCGCGGCGGCCCATCCGGCCGACCTGCCCCGGCAGCCGACGGCAGGCAGTTCGCGGTTCGCGGTTCGAGCCGTCCCCGGACACGCGCTGCTCGCGCTCGCGGACTCCTTCGACACCCGCTGGCGCCTGGCCGGGCTGCCCGCCGGATGGACCGCCCGACCGGTGGAGATCGACGGATTCCGGCAGGCCTGGCTGGTCACCGGCCACGGCGACGCCGACCTGGACGCGCAGTTCGCCCCCGAGGGCTGGTGGCACGCGGCACTGCTGCTGTCCCTGCTCGCCTCGCTGGCGGCGTTCCTGCCGCTGCGCCGGTTGCGGTCGCTGCCCGCCCCGTTGGGCCTGCTGACCCTGCAACGAAAGACATCCATTGCCCCCCGTCCCGCCACCGTGGTGCCACAGCAGGCCGAACCATCCTTCACCCTCCCCGGAGAACCCGTTGCACCAGATGCAGCCCTTGCCCCAGACCCTGACGACCAGCGCGCCGCACCCCAGGCCGCCGCTGATCTCAGTCGTCGTACCCACCCGTGACAGCCCCGAGCAGGTCGACCGACTGCTGACCTCACTGGCCGCCCAGGACTGTGCCGGCGTTGAAGTCCTGGTCAACGACGACCGGCGGTCCCGCCGGCCGCTGGACGAGGTGGTCGACCGCCACCGGCGGCAGGGACTGGACGTGCGGCTGATCCGCGACAACCCAACCCGCGCCGCAGGCAGGCGCCGAGGCACCGCCCACACCAGCGCGCCACTCGTGCTGCACCTGGACAGCGACATGACCGCAGAACCCGGACTGCTGCGCGAATGCCGACAATTGATCGAGCATCAGGGCTACGACGCCCTGGTGATCCCCGAGGTCTCCGTCGGCGAGGGCTTCTGGGCCCGATGCAAGGTCCTGGAGAAGCGCTGCCACGACGGCGACGCCCGGGTCGAGTCGCTGCGTTGCCTGCGCCGCGACCTCTACCAGCGCATCGGCGGCCACGACGAGGAACTCGTCTGGGCCGAGGACCGCGACCTCGACCTCAGGGCCCGGGCCGCCCGTGCACGCGTCGGACTCTGCACCCAGGTGCTGCTCCACCACGAAGGGACGATCACGCTGCGCGACACCATGCGCAAGAAGGCCCACTACGCTCGCACCGCCGACCGCTTCGCGGCCAAGCATCCGCAGGACTTCGCCGCCCAGGCCAGCCCCCGCAGATTGCTGACGCTCGGCCGGCGCGGCTGGCGGGAGAGCCGGAACCCGGTACTGGTCGCCGGTCTGGTGTTCCTCAAAGCCTGCGAGTACGCCGCGGCCGGAAGCACGCTGCTGGCCCTGCGCATCAGCCGAACGGTCACCCGGTGAACACCGGGACGCGGCTGCTGTGGACCGCCGTGGCAGGCACCACGGTCGCCCTGTGCGTGGCACTCACGGCAGCCGGCACCGGCCAGGACGCGGACCCGGCTCCCGCGCCCGTGCAGTCGGTGCCCTCCAGCGCCCCGACGACGGCCGCCCCCCGGCAGACCACCCCGCCGACCCCGACCGCAGGACAGCTGATCGGCACCGTGACCATTCCGCGCCTACAGGCACTGGGCTACCCCTACCGGTTCCCGCTGAAGCAGGGCGTCGACCACGACACCGTGCTGAACAGCGGCGCGGTCGGCCACTACGCCGACACCCAACTGCCCGGCGTGCAGGGGAACGTGGGCCTGGCCGCGCACCGCAACACCCATGGGGAGCCGTTCCGCCACCTGGACCGGCTCAGCGTCGGCGACACCGTCATGCTGGACACCCCGTCGGCCACCTACCGCTACACCCTGGACCGGGAACTTCCGCAGACCGGCGACGACGACTACGCCGTCCTCGACCCCATCCCGGCCCAGGCCGGATACACCGCACCGGGCCAGTACCTGACCCTGACCACCTGCACCCCCGAGTTCACGTCGCTGTACCGCCTGATCTGGTGGGGCCACCTCATCGCCCGCACCCCGCACCCGTCCGCCGGCGGCCACTGACAGCCCGGCCTGCCGGCCCTGGGCGTCGAGCCGGGCGTAGGCGCGTTCTGCGGTGGTGGCGATGGCTCCGTGCGCGCCGCCGGTGCGTACATAGCGGGCCAGGGTCATTGAACGGCCGTCGCGGTGCTGCGCCGATTGAATACACCACGCACGGCTGCGCGCATATGCCCGCGATCCGGTGGACGACGGCACCGGGTGAGGTCAGCGAGCCTGCTCGCGCTACGGCGGCATGGGTGTGAGAACTCCGAAACGCGGCTGACACGGATACGAGCACGTCCATGCAATCCCGGCTTTGTATACAACTCCCATGCTGTTTCGGATCACCGACCACCCGGCCGGTGGACCAACGCCCCTGGACGGAGTTCTCCTGTGACGCAGTCTCTGGTCGCCGCGCCCAGTCCCACCGACACGCCGGGCCCGCACGGCGAGTTCGAGGACCGCCCGGTCCCGCTCGGACACCGCAGATCGCTGCTGTCCGTCTCGGCCGTCTGGTTCGGCTTCCCGATGATCCTGACCAACACCGTCTTCGGCGGGGTCATCGTGCACGGCCTGGGTCTGGTCGAGGGCCTGGGCGCGATGGCCGTCGGGAACCTGCTGCTGCTCCTCTACGTCGGGGCCCTCAGCCACCTGGCCGGACGCACCGGCGAGAACTTCGCGCTCACTGCCGCCCGCACCTTCGGCGCCCGCGGCAAGGCCGTCGCCGGCGGCTTCCTGGCCACCGTGGTGGTCGGCTGGTTCGCCTTCCAGATCGGCCTGACCGGCGCAACCCTCCACAGCGCCCTCGGCTGGAACACCCTCGCGGTGACGATCGGCGCCGGCGCGCTCTACACCGCCGTCACCGCGCTGGGCATCCGCGCCCTGTCCGTCCTCGGACTGGTCGCGGCCCCGCTGTTCCTGGCCATGGCCGCCGTCGCCCTCGGGCTCGCCTTCCACGCCAGCCACTCCGGCAGCGTCCTCGGCTTCTCCGGCACCGGCGGGCTGGGCTTCGGCGCCGCCGTCACCATGGTCTTCGCCGGCTGGGCCGACTCCGGCACGATGACCGGCGACTTCACCCGCTGGGCCGGCGACGGGCGCTCCGCGGTCGCGGCCGCCTTCAGCGCCTTCCCCGTGGCCAACGCCGTCTCCCTGGTCGTCGGCGGACTGGTGGTCGCGCTCGGTGCGGCCGCCCACCCCGACACCGACGGCGGCGACTTCCTGCCCCTGCTGACCACCCACGGCGGTCTGCTCACGGCAGTGGCCGTGGTCTTCGTCTTCGTCAACCTCGGCTCCGTCGCCTCCCACTGCCTCTACAACGCGGCCATCGGCTGGTCCGCGCTGCTGCGCAGCCGGATGCAACTGCTCACCGTCGCCCTCGGCGTCGTCGGCACGGCCGCCGCCGCAGCCGGTGTCTGGACGCACTTCTCCACCTGGCTCTCACTGCTCGGAGTCTTCGTCCCGCCGATCGGCGCGGTGCTGATCACCGACCAGGTCCTGCTGCGGCGCGAAACCACCAGCCGCGACTGGCAGTTGCCCGCGCTCGCCTCCTGGGCGATCGGCGCCGCGGCGGCCTGGACCGTGCACGAGCAGCTCCCGGCCCTGCCCGACGCGGTGGCCGGCCTGGCCGTCGGCATGCTCGCCCAGGCGGCCTTCGTCCTGGCCGGGCGCCGGTGAGACAGGAGGAGTACGCCGGCCTGACAGCCACTCAGCTCGCCGCCCTGGTGGCCAAGGGCGAGGTGACACCCGTCGAGGTGACCTGCGCGGCACTGGAGCGGACCGCCCTGCTGGACGGGGACCTGCGGGCCTTCTGCACCCTGGACGCGCAGGGCGCCCGGGCAGCGGCGCGAGCGGCGACGGCGGCGACCGCCGGGGGACCGCTGTACGGCGTCCCCTTCGCGGTCAAGGACCTCATCGCCACGGCCGGACTGCGCACCGCGTTCGGCTCACCCGCCTACGCCGACTTCGTCCCCGACCAGGACGACGTCGCGGTCGAGCGGCTGCGCGGCGCCGGCGGCATCCTGCTGGGCAAGACCAACACCAGCGAGTTCGGCTACAGCGCCACCGGACTGAACCCGCTGTTCCCGCCGACCCGCAACCCCTGGCAGCCCGACCTGTCCCCGGGGGGCTCCAGCGCCGGATCCGCAGCCGCCGTGGCGGCCGGGCTCACCCCCATCGCCCTGGGCAGCGACGGCGGCGGATCCGTGCGCCTGCCCGCCGCGTTCTGCGGACTGGTCGGATTCAAGCCCTCGATGGGACGCGTGCCCGCGTACCCGGGCTGCCGGGACGAGCGCCACCCGGGCGTGTCCAGCTGGGAGACCCTGGAACACATCGGCCCGCTGACCCGCACCGTGCAGGACGCGGCCCTGGCCATGTCGGTGCTGGCAGGACCGGACCCCAGGGACAGGCACTCGATCCCCGGCGGCGACGTGGACTGGCCGGCCGCCGCCGAACCCGGCAGCCTTCGCGGCCTGCGGATCGGCTACAGCCCCACCCTCGGCTACCTGCGCGTGGACCCCGGGGTCCGCGCAGTCGTCGACGCGGCCGTCGCACGCCTGGAACGCGACCTCGGCTGCACGGTCGAGCAGGCCGACCCGGGCTGGTCCGACCCGGCCGAGGGCTTCTGGGCCTGCGTCGCCGCCGACACCGACCTGCGCGGGCTGCGCCGGCTGGCCGCGGCGCACCGCGACCGGATGTCCGACTACGTCCTGGACCTCCTGGACACCCCCTGGACCGCCGAGCAACTGACCGACGGACAGTCAACCCGCAGGGCCGTCGCCAACCGGGCGGCCCGGTACCTGAGCGACCACGACGTCCTGGTCACGCCCACCTGCCCGGTCGCAGCACACCCGCTGGACCGTGGTGGCCCGCAGGGACTGACCCCGGGTCAGTGGCTCGGCTTCCTGTGGCCCGCCAACCTCGCCGGACTGCCGGCGATCAGCGTCCCCGCAGGCCGGCTGGCCGACGGCCGCTGGGTGGGCCTGCAGATCGTGGGCCGCCACCTGGCCGACGCCACGGTGATGCGCCTCGCGGCGGCCTTCGAGCAGTTGCCGCGCTCATCGGGATCACCGGCTTCAATGTGAAGTCGGGGCCGGTCTGTCTCCTGGACAATGGACAGCGCCCCGGGGGCGGGTTGCACCCGGGGCGGTCGACGGCGCGGCCTGCCTACGCCCACGCGAGGAACCCGGATACTGCCGGAAATTCTCGATTGTTCTCCGGCACAGCTTCAGTGATCATGGTGGGCATGGAGACGGAGAGCATGGACCAGGGCCTCGACGATGCAGGCGGGCAGCAGTGGCGTGTGCAGTTCGACGCGGATGTGGCTTTCGCCAACGGCGGTGGCCTGCAGGCCCAGGGGTTCCGGCTGGACGTGCCCGGGCCGGACCTGGGCGACGACGACATCGCCGAACTCTTCGTGCGCCACCTCGGTCTGTTGATGGTCGACACGGTGCGGATCAACGGCAGGAGTGTGTTGCGCGAGCCGCACAAGGGCGGCCGCGGTGTCGGCGGGGCCGCCCGGCAGGCGGCAGGGCGGCGGATCGTCGAGCTCAGCCACCGGATCCGGCACGGCATGGTCACCTATCCGGGCCTGCCCACGCCCGAGATCAGCGACCACCTCTCGCGGGAGGGGTCCCGCGGCCACTATGCGCCCGGTACCGAGTTCCAGATCGGCCGGATCTCGATGGTCGCGAACACCGGCACTTACCTCGACAGCCCCTTCCACCGCTTCGGCGACGGGCCGGACCTGGCGGGACTACCGCTCGCGGGGCTGGTTGACCTGGACGGGCTGGTGGTGCGGGTCCTCGGCGCGCAGGACCGCGCTGTCGACCGGAGCACGCTGCTGCCGTACCAGGTCACTGGCCGGGCGGTGCTGATCCACACCGGTTGGGACCGGCACTGGGGCACCGACCGCTACGGATCGGGCGGCCACCCCTTCCTCACCGCGCAGGGCGCCAAGTGGCTCGCCGACCAGCGGCCCGCACTCGTGGGCATCGACTCGCTGAACATCGACGACACCGAGGACCCGACCCGTCCCGCGCACACCACCCTGCTGGCCGCGGGCATTCCCGTCGTGGAGCATCTGCGCGGCCTGGAGCAGTTGCCCGTGGACGGCTTCCGCTTCCACGCCGCGCCGCCCGCCATCGAAGGCATGGGCACCTTCCCGGTCCGCGCCTACGCGGTGCTGCCCGCCGAGGAGCGGTAGCTGCATCTGGACCGGGCCGCAGATTCGGATGCCAGGTCGGCGCGTATGAGTCGGATCGCGGCGACGGGGTCGGCGGCCTGGGTGATCGCGCGGCCGACGACAAGGTGTGACGCACCGGCTTCGACGGCAGCGCGGGGGGTTCCTGGTCGGGCGTGGTCGTTGGGGGACTCCCCGGGAAGGGTGATGCCTGGTGTGACGATGAGTACGTCTGGGCCCAGCGCTCCTCGTAGCATCCCGGTCTCCTGCGGCGATGCGACGACGCCGTGGCAGCCGACTCGGTGCGCCAGTCGGGCCAGCCGCAGCACCTGTTCCCGAGGCGGGGCGTTCACCCCGACCTCGGAGAGGTCGGTACTGGTCATGCTGGTGACGACGGTCAGGGCCAGGACGCGCAGGCGGGGATGGTCGCGGGCCGCGGTGACAGCGGCGGCCATGATGGCGGAGCCTCCCGTGCTGTGCACCGTCACCAGGGAGGCACCCAGGGCGCCGGCGGCGCGGACAGCGGCGGCGACGGAGGTCGGGATCTCGAAGAGCTTCAGGTCCAGGAACACGTCCTTGCCCATGGCCACCAAGCGCTGGACCAGCTCGGGCCCGACCGACGTGAGCAGCTCCAGCCCGACCTTGTAGAAGCGGCACTCCTCACCCAGTCGATCGACGAGTTCGTCGGCATCGCGGCGGTTGTCGAAGTCCAGGGCAACGATGATCCGACTGGTGGCGTCCACGCACCCATTGTCACTGACCGCGGCTGCGGCGGCGCCGTGGGATGCGTCCCTGGGGGAGACCGGTCGTGTTCGGCTGCGGGTTGGGCCGAGGCTGTCCGCTACGCGATATGAGGAGTCTTCATACGCCATTCCTGTCAGGTGTGTTGGCGCTCTAGCGTGATCAGTGCTGCATCCCCCGTGCACGGGTGCTCTCTCCGCAGCTGACATCCCCACCTGACTCCAGGGAGTTCCCATGTCCTCGACTGCGACGACTGCACGCGGCTCTACGCCGGTCGACAGCGCAGCACCGCGCCGACCCGGGCTGGTGCTGTTCATGGTCTGCGTCGCGATCTTCATGCTGATGCTCGACGCGATGGTCGTCTCCGCCGCGCTCGCCGGCATCCGCCGTGACTTCAACGCCTCCATCGACGGGTTGCAGTGGGTCGTCGACGCCTACTCGATCCCACTGGCCGGCACCATGCTGACCTTCGCGACCCTCGGCGACCGGTTCGGGCGCAGGCGCATGTACATCGCCGGGATGCTCGTGTTCACCGCCGCGTCGCTGGCGATGACGCTGGCGGGCGGCATCGTGCAACTCGACGTCCTGCGGACGGTGCAGGGCATCGGCGCCGCCATGCTCTTCGCCACCGCGCTGCCGCTGCTGGCGGCCGCGTTCCCCGGGGCCGGGGAACGGGCGAAGGCGATCGGCGTCTACGGGGCCGTGATGGCGGGCGCGACCGTCCTGGGCCCGGTCATCGGCGGAGCACTGGTCACCCAGTTCGGCTGGCGCTCGATCTTCCTCATCAACGTCCCGATCGGCATCGCCGTCACCGTGCTGGCCGCGCTGAAGATGCCCCGGACGGCCAGCACTCCGGGCCACCGGGCCGACTGGCCGGGCTCGCTGCTGCTCACCTCGGGCCTGGTGGCCGGCGTGTTCGCCCTGACCCGCAGTCACGCCCTCGGCTGGACATCTGGAACGGTCATCTCACTGACCGTCACCGCGGTCGTCCTGCTGCTCGCGTTCCTGGCCTGGTAGACACGGGCCGAGCACCCGCTCTTCGACCTCTCCATGGCAAGGAGGCCCGGATTCACCGGCACGGCCATCGTGTCCGTCGCGCACATGGCCACGCTGATGGCCGCAGCCACCTACCTGGCGCTGTTCCTGATGGGTGCACTCGGCTTCACACCCTTGCAGATGGGTCTTCGTCTGCTGCCGATCAGCGTCTGCGCGATGATCGCCGCGCCGGTGACCTCGATCTTCGCCAAGCGGGTGCCGATCGGGGTCGGGCTGACAGCCACCATGACGATGGTGACCGCAGGCATGTACCTGCTGGGCGGTTTCGGCCGCGACGACGGCTGGACCCACTTCCTGCCGGGCATGGTCGTCGGCGGGCTGGGCATCGGCGCGCTGACCGCACTCAACCAGGCCGCGTCGCTGACCTTCGCCTCGCAGGAGAACGCGGGCATGGCCAGCGCCACCTTCGGCACCCTGCGGCAGGTCGGCCTGGCCATGGGCATCGCCGGGCTCGGCGCGATGTACAGCCAGGTCGCCCAGGACCGCGCGGACTCCGCTCTCGCCTCGGTACCCGGGGCCGGCCTCCTGCCCCAGGGCCTGAAGGAGCAGTTCGTCCACCAGGTGGGGTCCGGGGCCGGACATCAGGCGGTCGCGATGGTGCCGGCGCAGTTCCACGATGCCGTGCCCGCGCTGGCCCAGGTCGCTGACGGCGCGTCAGTCGACGCACTCAACGCCATGGCAACCCTGGGCACGATCATCGGTGCGGTCTCCGTGCTGATCGCGGCGATCGCCTTCACGATCGACCGCGGCCGCCGCCGGGGCAGCCGGCAACGCCAGGCGTCGGAACGGGAGTCGGGGTCGGCGACTGTGTGATCGCGGATGTGGGACCGCTCCCGTTGAAGTATGCGGCGGGAGTGGTCCCCACTTCCCGGCGGAACGCGGTGATGAACGCGCTCGCGGTCTGGTAGCCGACCGCGCGGGCGACCCGGGAGATCGGCTGCCCCATGCCCAGCAGCGGCAGCGCCGCGTTGAGCCGTTCACTGGTCCGCCAACTGCTGAAGCTCACCCCGGTCTCGGCGCGGAACCGGCGCGACAGGGTGCGCGCCGACACACCGACCTCCCGGCCCCAGGCCTCCAGGTCCCGAGGGTCGGCGGGATCCTGCCTGATGGCGAGCGCCACGCGCAGGGCCTCGGGATCAGCGGGGAGGACGCTCGGAATCGTGGCCACCGACATGGGCTTCAACAGGTCCCACAGCACGGTCGCAACCCGGGTCCGATGCTCTGCAGCACCTGCCCCGAGCCCCACGAGGTGCAACAGCAGCGGCCCGACCAGCCCGGTGGCGTCGACGACAGTCGGGGCCTTCCAGCGCAGCGGGCACTCGTCCGGTTCGAAGTACAGCGACAGCATCTCGGAGGAGGAGGCGGGAACCACCGCATGGTCCACGCCGCCGGGTATCCACAGCGCGCGTGAGCGCTGCACCACCCAGCGCAAGTCGTCGACCACCACGGTGAGCGGCCCCTCCGGCGCCCAAGTCAGCTGGTGCTGGGGATGGTTGTGGGCGGGGATGTCGGCACCCGGCTGCAGTGCGACGACCATGCTCGCCACGGCGAAAGCCGGAACGTCCAGGGTGAAGTGCGACTCACCGATCACAGGCCCGAACTCTACCTCCGGGCGACCCGCGTCAGACCGGCCGTACCGGTGTAAGAGTCGGGCGCGAGGTCGCTCTCTACTGCGAGATCCGATCCAGCAGAGGGAGCCCTGAGCATGACCACGTCGTTCCCGCCGCACCCCGCCGAGGGCAAACGCGTCCGCAGCCGCTCGACCGGCCGCGTCGGACTTCTGTCCGGCCAACTCTCCAAACACAGCCCGCTGCCGGGCTACGGCCCCGTCACCGAGGTCTACGTCCGCCCCCTCGGCGGTGGCCTCGAGTGGGTCACCAGCCCCGACGACATCGAGGTGCTGAGCGAGGGCCCGAGCGACTACACAGGTTGCAGGTGACAGCGTTCCGCACAGGTGGGCGAAAGGGCCTGGGTCAGGAAGTGGGTGTCGCTGTCGGTGCGGTATTCGTGCTGCCGGTGGGAAGCAGCGGCTTGCAGACCTTGAGTGCGGCGATGGTCTTCTGGTCGGTGCTGGTGGTGATCGAGCGGACCTGCTGGGTGGTCACGGTCACGCCGTTGTCCTTCATACAGCTGATGAAGGCCGCGGCTTGGGTGTTGCCGGAGGCGCCGTTGCTGCCGCGGCCGCCGAATCCGCCCTGGCCGGTTGGGCGCAGTGAGGCGCATGCCTGCATGGCTGCCGCCTCGGACGGGTTGGCGGAGGCACCGCCGCCGAATCCACCGTTCGGGGCTCCGCTCGGCCGTCCGGTGAACCCGCCAGTGGGACGTCCGCTCGGCCGTCCGCTGGAGCCGCCGCTGGGCAGGGTCACCCCGTGGGACTTCAGGCAGGCGGTGTACTGGGCGATCGCCGCCGAACCGCTGGCGTTCCCGGATGGCGTTGCCGCTCCAGGGGAGCTGCTGGAGGAGCAGCCCGCGAGCATCAGCGCTCCGGACGCGAGGACGCCGGTAGCTGCGAGAGCCCTGGGGGCGGTCGTCCGGCGGACACGTGTGATCATGACGGGTGGGTTCCTCCGTGAGATGCCTGCGGTCGGCCGGAACAGGCGACTGCCCGAGTCTCGTCGTCAGTTGGCGCCGGTCACCTTGAAGGTCGAATCCTCGAAGACGTGATGCATGGTGGTGCCGATGTCGTGGACCTCGTAGCCGCCGTCGGAGAGCTGGACGACCCGGTCGATCAGGGTCGGGTCGGGTCCGGCTCGCTCGCCGGCTGATCACCACTCGCGGGCCCGCCGTGCGCAGCGCCGCTGTCCTCGAAGCCACTCATGATCAGAGAATCCCCTCTGCGACGACCCGTACAGAGAGTCTGTATGTCCAGCATGTGCCAGGCCTGGGGCGGAAATGGGAGTTCCCTGAACCAGCAGCCAGGGCAGCCTTGAGCGTTGAGAGGCTGTCGATGGCCTCGGCGAGCCGGCCGCAGTCGCTGACGAGTCCCTGCGCGAGAGCCGGGTGGTGCTGCGGCGGGTGCGTTCGAGAGGGCGGCGTGTGCGAAGCGTCATGTCTGCTTCGTCTCACTGGCGAACGCCTCCGAATCCGGTCGTTACCTGCTGCGGGCGGCGTCCCCGTGGGGGTCGGTGAGGCCGGGCAGCAGGCGTTCGGCCAGCGAGGCCAGGGTCTCGATCTCCTGGCCGCTCAACGAGGAGAACCATGCGGCCACTGCCGCGTGGTCCGCGGCATCGCGGGTGCGCCAGTACCGGTCGTTGGTCTCGGTGGCGATCAGCCGCCGACGTCGGCCGTCGGCGGGGTCGGGCTCGACGCGCAGGAGCTCCTTGCGGACCAGGGCAGCGACCACCTGGGCCGCGTTCTGGTGGGTGGTGCCCATGGCCTCGGCGGCCTCGCGGAGCGAGGGCTGGCCCAGGGCGGTCACTGCTGTGAGCAGCGCGGCCTGTTGGGTCGTCAGCCCGTCGGCGCGAAGCCGGTCGTCCATGAGGTAGCGCAATCGCTGCCCTGCGAGCAGCAGGGCGCGGAAGGCTCGCACCGCCGGATCGAGTGATGAATCAGGGCCGATGCCGAACACGGACTTCCCTGCTGGAGTCATGAGCAATATATTACCTAATCAGGTTGTGCAATATATTGCCTAAATTGAGGGGTGTGGCCGTGATCTGCATGTTGGTCCATTGCGCGTACCTGTCGGAGACCAGTCGCATGATCGAGTTGACCCGGGCACTACGCGCCCGTGGGGCCTCGGTCCGGGTGGCGACCCACGGTGGTGTCCACGAGGGGCTGCTGCGCGCCGCGGGCATCGACTACGACGTGATCGGGACGCCGATGAACCGGGAACGGGGCACCGAGTTCGTCCGCTCCGCCGTCGGCCTGGGCCCGGTGGACCAGAGCATGTACACCGACGACGAGATGCGTTCCTACGTCCGGGCGGAGGCGGAGTACTTCCGGACCCACGGCGTCACCGTCGCGGTCACCGGTTTCACCCTGACCGCCCTGCTGTCGACCAGGCTGACCGGCACCCGGCTGGTCACCGAGCACGCGGGCAGCTGGGTGCCGCCGGTGTTTGAGCGCGGTCTGCTGCCCGCGCCGAGCCAGGTGCAGGGCGCGCTGCGCGTTGTTCCCAGGTCAGTGCTGCGCCGGATCATCAACCGTCGGCTCCCACGACTGCGCTACTACTGCTCCGGGTTCCAGCGGATCGCAGCGGAGTTGGGCGTCGAGGGCGTGCCCAGCCTGCCCGCGCTGCTGATGGGAGACGTGACGCTGGTTCCGGAGATCCCTGAGGTTGTCGGAATCCCTGCACAGGAACTCGAGGCATGGAGCCCGCGGGGCAAGGCCGCCTACCGGCAGGGCGCCTCCCTGCGGTACACCGGCCCGCTCTATGCCCACTTGGACCTGCCGCTGCCGGCCCGGGTCGAGCAATTCCTCGACGGGCCGGGCCCGGTGGTCTACGTCGCGCTCACTTTCACCGGACCTGATCTGATCCGTCGCACGGTGGCCGGACTGCGCGGGCTCGGCGTCCGCATCCTGGTGGCGGGGACCGTCCACGACCTCGACGACCTCGACGACCTCAACAGCGGCGACGGCGTCGGCCAGGTCATGGTCGACTCGGTCCTGCCCAGCCATCTGGTGATGCCCCGGGTGGACCTGGCGGTCGTCACCGGCGGGCAGGGCAGCGTGCAGACGGCGATGGCCTCGGGAACGCCCGTCCTCGGCATCCCTCTGCAGCTCGAGCAGGACCTCAATGTCGCTCTGCTCGAACGCCTCGGCGCCGCTCGCCGCATCGCCCCGCGCGACTGCGCGGGCCCCAAGCTCGCGGCACTGGCCCGGCAACTCCTCGGCCACGACAGCTATCGGCAGGCCGCTGCCCGGATCAAACGCCTCTACGACGCCGTTGACGGCCCTGGCCGGGCAGCCGACGCCATCATCGAGACGGCCGCGCTCGGACCGGTCGAGCCGGCTGCGGGTAGGGCCGTGAAGCTGAGCACATGATGCGCGATGGCGAAGAGGTGGTGCAGGCGGCCGGTGGGGGTGAGCTTCTCGCCTTCGAGGTCGGTGGGGAAGAAGATCATGCCGACGCGCATGGCGGGAACAAGGTAGAGGAAGACGAGACTGCTGCTGGCTTGTCCGGTGGTCCTCTTCCCCAAGGAGAGACTACGGCGCGGGATGAGACGCGGGCGGGTTCAGGACGAAGTCTCAAGCCGCCTCTCTGCTTCAGCACGGTGGACCCGGGGCGGCTGCTACGGCTGGAGGACCGTGATCTCCAGCTCGGGATCGAATCCGGAGTCCGGGGCGACCCTGCGGGCGAACTCGCGGACACCCGCCAGTTGGCGTTCGCCGAAGGAGAAGTCCAGGGCCTCGGTGTAGTAGCGGCGCAACGCCTGCTCGTCGAACGCCTCCCACCGGGCGGCCTGCTCGCAGACCTTGTCGACCTCGGCCATCGAGAGGTCCCGGGACTCCAGGAAGGCCTGGTGCACCTCGCGCACCAGCCGGGGGTTCCGCTCCAGGTAGTCCTTGCGGACCGCCCAGGCCGCGAACACGAACGGCAGGCCGGTCCACGCCTTCCACATCTCGCCCAGGTCGTACACCAGCAGTCCCAGCTCCTCGGCCTGGTGCAGGTAGGCGCGCAGCGCCACGTCGCCGATCACGACCGCGGCATCCGCGTCCTGCATCATCACCGGCAGATCCGGCGGGCAGGTGAAGTACTGCGGGCGGACCCCTTCGCGCTCCTCCAGCAGGAGTCGGGCCAGGCGTACCGAGGAGCGCGAGGTGGAGCCCAGGGCGACCCGGCGCCCGTCCAGCTCGTGCAGCGGGACCTGGCTGACGATCAGGCAGGAGGTCACCGCACCGTCGCTGCCCACTGCGATGTCCGGGAGCAGCACCAACTCGTCGGCGTGCTTGAGGTACTCCATGCACGCGATCGGCCCGATGTCCAGGGCCCCGTCGACCAGCAGACGGCTCAGCCGGTCCGGAGTGTCCTTGGTCAACTCCAGGTCCAGCAGGGTGCCGGTGCGGGCCAGCCCCCAGTAGATCGGCAGGCAGTTGAGGAACTGGATGTGCCCCACCCGGGGGCGCTTCTCCGGCTCCTGCGGGCCGCGGGCTGCGTGTGCATCGTTCACGTCCACAGGCTAGCCCTCCGAGCCGGCACCGAACCGCACTGCGGACGCTTGCCCTGATCACGTCTGCTCGGGGGTCCGCGGGGAGAGCGGGCGCTCGAAGAAGGTCTCAAGGACCACGGTGGCCTGCGTCCCGCTGACCCCTTCGATGGCGTAGATCCGGCGCAGCACATCCTGCAGTTGCTCGGTGGATGCGGTTCTGACCTTCACCAGCACCGAGGCGCTGCCGGCGATGATGTGCGCCTCCAGGATCTCCGGGAGCGCGGCGAAGTCCTGGGCGGTATCACCCATCCAGCTGGACGAGTCGACCATCACATAGGCCAGGACGGCGCCGCCCAGCGCGGCCGGGTCCGTGTCGACGGTGGTGCGCCGGATGACGCCGCTCTCCCGCAGCTTGCGCACGCGTTCGTGGGCGGCGCCGGCCGAGAGGCCGGCGGCCTGGCCCAGCGCGGCATAGGACTGGGTGGCGTCCTGCTGGAGCTGCGCCAGCAGGACGCGGTCGATGTGATCCACGACTCTCCGTTCGGAATTCTCTTGCAATGACCATATCTCATCCTGCAATCATCGTCTCGAACCAAAGCACATTCAGTATGTGACGTCCGCAGGAGAGGAAAGCCTCATGACCGGCGAGGGCCCCGGGCTGTACGAGATGTTCGACGAGCGGTTCCGCACCGGGAAGTGCATGAACGGCGACAAGGCGCTGGAGGTCCTGTACACCGGCTGCCGGTGGGCCGAGGGGCCGATCTACCTACCTGCCTGGCGGCAGGTAGTCTGGAGCGACATCCCCAACGACCGGATGCTGCGCTGGGACGAGGAGACCGGTGCCGTCAGTGTCTTCCGCCGCTCCGCCGGGCACACCAACGGCAACACTCTGGACCGTCAGGGCCGGCTGATCACCTGCGAGCAGGGCAACCGTCGAGTGACCCGGACCGAACACGACGGCACGGTCACCGTCCTGGCGGACCGTTGGAAGGGCAAGCGGCTGAACAGCCCGAACGATGCGGCGGTCAAGGCCGACGGCTCGATCTGGTTCTCCGACCCGGACTTCGGCATCAACAGCGACTACGAGGGCTACCGTGCGCTGAGCGAGATCGGCTCCAACAACGTCTACCGCATCGATCCGGTCACCGGCGAAGTGCGGCTGGTCGCCGATGGTTTCGGCGCCCCGAACGGCCTGGTCTTCTCGCACGACGAGCAGCAGCTGTTCGTCTCCGACACTCGAGCGGGCGTCATCCGGGTCTTCGACGTGCACGAGGACGGGACGCTGTCCGAGGGGAAGGTCTTCGCTGAAGCGGCGGCCCGCGAGGGCGCCCGCTTCGACAATCTCCGCTTCGACGAGAGCGGTCGGCTCTGGGCTGCCGCGATGGGCGACGGTGTGCACTGCTACGACCCCGACGGCACGCTGATCGGGCGCCTCAACATCCCCGAGGCAGTCGCCAACATCTCCTGGGGCGGCGCCAAGCGCAACCGTCTCTTCATTGCCGCAGAGACCAGCCTCTACTCGGTGGTCATGGCGGTCACCGGCACGCACCCGACCGGACCGGGCCGCCGCCCCTGGCTCTGACCGGTCGGTTCCGGAAGTCGGTCACATCACGGGTCAGGTTCTGCTCGGTCGGGTGAATGTCCTGCAATCGCAGGACATTCACCGCGTGATGTGTACGAGGCTTGGTTCGATAGAGCCGCGCCGCCCGAGAGCCGGCGGTTCGCCTCCGCCGCCAGTCGCGCTGATGGGAGAGGAACATGGCACTGCGGATCCAATCGATGGGCGGATGCGTCATCGTCGCCTTTCCCCCGGAGGTCGACGGCGTACGTGCCGCCGAGGTCGACGCGACCTTGGGCGAGCGGGTCTGGGACCGGTCACCTCCGACCGGGCTCGTGCTGGATCTCTCGCCGGTACAGTTCATCGATTCCCCCGGACTGGCCGTCATCGCCCGCGCATGCGGGCGTGGCCAGGACCGCGGCGTCGATGTGCGCATCGTGGCCCCGACTCCTACCCAGCGCCGTCTACTGGACCGGATGGGCGTGGCGCACACTGCGGTGTACGACACGGTGCCCCTGGCCGTGCTCGACAGCCTCGGCGGTCGCGCACCGATGGAGGGGGGTTGCGGCGGTGCGAGGGATTCCGGCGGAGGTGGGGTCCAGACGAGTGGACCGGGGGCCGGAGAACAGGGACGGACCGTGCCCGCCCCGCCTGGGGCGCCGACGTGATCCTGTGGGCCGGGGTCGCCGAGGGTGGGCCCGGTCCCCGTCCCCGGCGGGGAGTTCGGACCGCGTCGAGGAGGAGAACACGTCGCTAGCCTTCGGCGGTGCGGGTGGTGAGGTCCTCGTCCGTGATGGGGCGGAGCACCCGGCAGGGAGTTCCCACCGCGACGGTCATGGCCGGGATGTCGCGGCTGACCACGCTGCCGGCGCCGATGACCGACCCGTAACCGATCCGCACACCCGGCAGGACGACCACGTTGCTGCCGATCCAGACCTTGTCCTCGATCACGATCGGTTCCGAGAACCGCCCGAAGTCCACGCGCCGTGAGGGATGCACCGGGTGACCGGTCGTGGTCAGTGTCACGCTGGGCGCGATCATGACGTCGTTGCCTATGCGGATGTCCACATCGTCGACGAAGGTGAGGTTCACGTTGCCGAAGAAGTCGTCACCGATGTGGACGTTACTTCCGAACCCGGCGTGGAACGGCGGCAGCAGCACCGTGCGTTCTCCGACTGATCCGAGGATCGCCATGAGCAGCGATCGACGCCGGTCCGCTTCGCCCGGTGGTGTGTGGTTGTACTCGAAGATCTGCTCCGTGCGGCGCAGAGGGGCCTGGAAGGCCGCCTCCGACTCGGTGTAGACGAGCCCCTTTCCGATCCGGGCCAGGACTTCTTCCTCATGAGCTTGCGACACAGCTGAACGCCCTCCGTTCGGCAAACCGTTCGAGCACAGGCGCGATGCGCTCCCCACCGGCCGCGTGCATCAAGAGCCTACGTGCGCCGCGACGACACCACGGGCCCTTTCCGATCTCATGTGCCTGGGTAGGGTCGAGGTCCATGGAGCCATGGGGCGCAAGGTTGTACGGGGATCCGTGTGAGCACTGCGGCTTTGCGTGGTCGCTGACCCCGCCAGCGGCGATTCAGGCCGTGGAGGAGCTTCCGACGCGCTTCCGCCTACTTCTTGCAGGGCACTCGGGGCACGAGCGGCACCCGGATCTGGCCTGGACGCCCGCGGCCTACATCAGCCACGTCACCGACAACCTCCGGAACTGGGCTGAACGGCTGGCTGGGGCCCGGCTGTCCGGGGCGGTCGATGTGCCGGGCTACGATCCGGACCTGATCGCTCGGGCCCGTCACTACAACGAGATCGCCCCGGCCGCCGCCCTGTGGTCGCTGGAACACGCGGTCACTGCATGGGTGGCATCGGTCACTGACGCCCTCGAAGGCGGGATTGTCCTGCGGCATGCCACCCGCGGAGTGCAGCGTGCCGAGGATGTCGCGCGCAACAACGCCCATGATGGGCACCACCACGCCTGGGACATTGAGCGCATCCTGCAGTACACCGGAGCCGGGTGACAGCTGGAAACGAGGTCCGGCTCTCCCAGGGCCTGGTACGTCGTCTGCTGGCTGCACAATCCTCTTGATTCCTCGGGCCCATGGGCGGGGTGCGCTTAAGCGCTGGCCCCTACCGGTTCGTCGTCGTTACGGTGCCTTCAACATGATCGACGAGGGAAGGCAGCCCCGTGGATGTCCCAGGGCCGGCGGTGTTGGCGGCATTCGGGTTGATGGGCGACGCGGTCCGCCTGAGCGGTGGTCAAGGAGGAAGCCTCCGCGTCGGGGAGGCCGTCCTCAAACCCGCCGAACCCGATCTGCGCGTGACGCAGTGGACGGCGGAAACCCTGGCGAGCATCGAAGAGGCCGGCTTTCGGGTACCCCGCCCCCTGCGCACCACCGAGGGCTCCTGGACCAACGGGGGCTGGACGGCCTCGCAGTTCGTTCCAGGCGCGGAACCCGACCACGGCTCAACTCCCCGCTGGCTCGACGTCATCGAGGCCGGCCGCGCCTTCCACAAGGCGCTCGCGGGCCGTCCGCGCCCGGGCTTCCTGGACGACCGCTGCACCTGGTGGGACATCGGCGACCAGGTGGCCCTGGGGTGAACGCGACGCCGACTTGACCCCACCGCTCGACGGACTCCACCAGCGCTTGAGGTCCCTGGCAGGACCACCGCCGCCCGAGGAACCCCAGTTGGTCCACGGCGACTTGACGGGCAATGTGCTGTTCGCCCCGGGTCTGCCCCCGGCCGTGATCGACTTGTCGCCCTACTGGCGTCCGACCGCCTTCGCAGAGGCCGTCGTGGTGGGCGACGCGATCATCTGGCACGGAGCCGGACTGCCCCTGCTGCGCGCGGCAGCGGCCATCAGCGGGCCCTACTTTGCCCAACACGTCGCCCGTGCCGTCATCTACCGGCTGGCGACCACCAACGAGCGGCTGCGCTGCGGTCCCGCGGACGCTTCCCGCGGCCTCGCCGACGAACGTGACCGCTACGACCGGGCCACCCGCATCCTCGGAGCCTTCGCCCGCCAGAGCGACTGAGCGAGCCCGGCCAAGGGGACCGAGGGTGGGCGTTCGGGATCGGCTCTGGCCAGGATGTGGTCCTCGTCTTCCGGCCTCGAGTGGGGCGACCTGCCCTCCTGCACTCTGTTGGGTGGGTCGTGTCGGCGTTCGATGGTGGCTTTGCCGGGTTCCCGACTGTCAGCCGGCGGCGAGTTGGGCTGCCCACTTCGCGCGCCAGGCCAGTGCGTCGCGGACACCGTCGTTGATGGTGTGCTGCGCGGTCCAGCCGAGGAGTCGGTGGGCGTTGTCGCTGGCGGTGTAGCAGCCGATGACGTCGCCGGGGCGAGGTTCGGCCTCGCGGACAGCGAGGTTCTGTCCCACGGCGTCCTCGAAGGCGGACACCAGTTCGCGGACGGTGGTGCCCTGACCGGTGCCGATGTTGATGACCCGGTAGCGGTCGTCAGCATCGGGCCTGACTACCTCGTCGAAGCGGGTGAGGGCGGCGATGTGGGCCCGGGCGAGGTCCCAGATGTGAATGTAGTCGCGGATCCCGCTGCCGTCGCGCGTGGCCCAGTCCACTCCGGTGATCGTGAACGGGGTGCCTTGGGTGTGCGCCTCGATGAGTTTACCGAGGGCGTGCGTCGGGTTCAGGTCCTGCAGTCCGGTCCGCAGCTTCGGGTCGGCTCCGATGGGGTTGAAGTACCGCAGCGCGATGACCCGCACCGGGGATGCGGTGCTCCAGTCGTGCAGGACCTGTTCCATCATCTGCTTGGTGCGCGCGTAGGGGCTCGCGGCGGCCACCGGTGACGACTCGTCGACACGGGCGTCGAGCGTCGGTGCGTAGATGGAGGCGGAGCTGCTGAAGACCACGCGCCGGCAGCCGTTGCGCTCAAGGCCGTCCAGGAGGTCGACGGTCTTGGCGACGTTCTCGCGGTAGTAGCGCAGCGGCTGCGCGACGGACTCGGGAACGACGATCTTCGCCGCGCAGTGCAGGGCGGCGTCGATGTCGGGGTGCTCGGTGAAGACCCGGTCGATCAGTGCCTGGTCGGCGATGTCCCCTTCGTAGAACACGCGGTCCACGACGAACTCGCGGCGTCCCTTGGAGAAGTCGTCGAGGATGACCGGGGTGATCCCCTGATCGGTGAGGGCAGAGGCGACTGTACTGCCGATGAAACCGGCACCGCCGGTGATCAAGATCTTGTTCATGCCCAGGATTCTCTCCCACCCGCTGATGCACGACCCATCGCCGCCACTTCAGTGCACCGAACCGCTCATTCCCACCGCGGCTGCGGGTGGGGGCCCGTAGGGCCCGCCGCCTGGGCTGGGCGGACTCCACCAGTTTGACGCCTATGGCCAGTGATGCGGCCGGGCTGCTGGCTCCGCGAACGGCGGCGAGCCCGTTATGCCTGCCCGGTCTCGAAGCGGCTCACCTTGCCGCCGTCGACCGTGAACCTCCAGGCAGTGCGCATCTCACCCCAGGTTTCATTGCGGAAGTTCGCGATCAGCGCGCGCCCTCCGTCGCTCTCGGTCTGCACCTCCATGTGGCCGCGGGAGGAGAAGATCTCCTTGTCGATCCACTGGTCGAGGTCGCGGTCTGATCCGTCGTCGGACATGGTCGCGCCCTCCGCGAGCAGCGCGAGGAAGGCTGCGCGGTCGTTGTCGTTGATCGCGGTCACCAGGGCGCGGACCGTGGGGTCGGAGAGCCGGTTGGTAGCGATGGTCACGGCGAGGCTCCTGGGGAGTGGGGGTCGACTGCCAGTGGATGGTTACGCAGGGAAACGGCAACTAGCTGTAAGTAACCACGCGGATATGGTGCCACGGTCCGCATCCACGGGCGGCACCAACACGTCTACGAAACCCCTGGAAGGCGGGCGTACCCGGCCAGCCGCAACCGTTCGGCCGTCGGCCGATGCGGGCGGAGCGGTGGGCTGACCGGGCGGCAGGGTCAGAAGCCCGGGAACACCTGCAGCAGTTCGGGGACCACCTCGTGGCCGGGGAGTTCCGCGGAGGTCTGCTCCTGGTCCAGTCGCCCGTAGACGAGCCGCAGCAGTTCCTCGGCGGGCAGGACCAGGTCCACCGGCCCGCCGTCCGGGACGGCGGCGAGTTCGACGTCGGGCCCGGTGGTGAGGGTGAACTGGCGCTGCGGGTCGGCCGTCTCGACCGCGAGGACCCGGGGTTCGGCAGCGGCCCGGCCGGCCCGCGCCGCGGTGCCGGGCAGGACGTCGATCAGCAGGTGGACCGCGTCAGGGGACACCACGGCCGAGGGGTCCAGGACAACGGCGATGTCCCAGGTGTGCAGCGCGTGCTCGCCCAGGCGCATGGCCAGCAGGGCGGCCAGGTCGATGTCCCGGCCGAACAGGGACACCCGGAACCTGGCCCGGTCGTCACCGGACAGGCCCTCGATCCGGGAGACGAGGGCCTCGTTGGCCTTCACGCTGTCGGCCACCTGGGCCTCCGGGGACCTGTTGTTCCAGGCGTCCCACAGCGGCTGGAACTGCTCCATGCCCGGGGCCGGGGTGCCGTTCAGGCCCGCGTCCAGGGCCAGGTCGAAGATCTCGGACTGGCTGCCCAGGTGCGAGGCGACCTGGGCGATGGACCAGTCGTCGGCGTAGGACGGGTGCTGCACCTTCGCGGCGTCGAGCGGTGCCAGCAGGGCGGCGAAGCGGTTCTGCGAGCTGCGTACTGCCGAGATCCAGGTATCCAGGTCAGGCATGGGGTTCCGATCAGTTGCCGGCTCGGTCCGAGCCGGATGAGGTGCGTACCGGCCTACCGCGTGGGTACTGGATCCACTGTAATGAAGGACGCGCTGCCGCACCGTCAGCCCTGCCCGGGGCAATCGGCACGACTGGCTCGGGCCGGCCTCCGGCTTCTGCATCCGGACCGGACCGCAGGTATCGGCTTGCGCCGACGCCACGTAGTGCGCGCGTGCTGTCTACCGCGGGTGGGTGGTGCCCGTGGTCCCGTGAATGTAGTGCTCCAGTTGGTCGATGGTGAACAGCTGGTCGGCGATCTGCTGCTTGAGCAGGTCGCCGATGGAGATGATGCCGATCAGCCGTCCGTCGTCCAGGACCGGTAGGTGGCGCATCCGGTGCTCCGTCATCAAGGCCATGCACTGGTCCGCGCTGTGGGACGGCTCGACGTAGCGCACCTTCGCGGTCATGATCTCCTCAACGCGCGTCTGCCTGGCTGAGCGTCCGTAGAGTTCCACTTTGCGGGCGTAGTCCCGCTCGGTGACGATCCCGGCGATCTGCTCGTCGGCCGTGACCACCAGGGCGCCGATCCCCTGATCGGCCATCAGCTTGAGTGCTTCGACCACCGTGCTGTCCTGGCTGATGGTGTGAACAGTACGGCCGCCGTCGGCCTTGGCCGCAAGGATCTGAGCTACGGTCAGACTCATGTCCCATCACTCCTTTGTGGCGGGTTGACGTGTCTTTGCCTGCTCCTTCCCCCATCCCGTCCCTGAAGAACGTCCCTATCTGACGGGATTGGACCGGTTATGCCGAGGTGCCGCGCTGAGCCCACAGGACGCCGGTGCGGCTGTGGAACCGCTTGCCTTCGATGAGCTGCCGCCTGGTCCATTGCCTAGTTCTCAAGGGTGACTCCCGGGCCCGCGATCTACCTCAGCGATGTCTGCCGGGTCGATCCCGGAGCCGATGTGCCGCCTCCCCGGTGGCGCATAGCTTCGGTTCCCGGCGCCGGTCGGCGTCCTGGTTGTTCGAGGGAGCCCGTGTGAATACCCCTGATACCCCTGGTACCCGTGATGTCCCGGTGATCCGTTTCGATCGGGTCGGCAAGCGCTACGGCGAAGGGCCGCCCGCGCTTGAAGGAGTGTCGTTGACGGTGCGGGCGGGGGAGTCGGTGGCCGTGCTCGGCCCCTCCGGCAGCGGCAAGTCCACCCTGCTGAACCTGATCGCCGGACTGGACCGGCCGAGCGAGGGCCGGGTGACCGTGGACGGGGTGCGGGTGGACACCCTCGACGAGGCCGGGGCGGCGAAGTACCGCCGGTCCCGGATCGGCATGGTCTTCCAGTTCTTCAACCTGCTGGACGACCTGACGGTGCTGGACAACGTGCTGCTGCCGGCCCAACTGTCCGGAATGCCGCTGGGAGCGGCCAGGAAGCGGGCCGGGCAGCTGCTCGAATCGCTCGGGGTGCAGGATCACGCGGGCGCGTACCCGGGCCGGATCTCCGGCGGTCAGCGGCAGCGGGTCGCCGTCGCCAGGGCCCTGATGAACCGGCCGCCGCTGCTTCTCGCCGACGAGCCCACCGGCGCACTGGACTCGGCCTCCGCGAAGGACGTCGAGGGTCTGCTGCGGGAGTTGAGCGCGGACGGCCAGACCATCGTGCTGGTCACCCACGACGAGCGGCTGGCGCAGGCCTGCGCCACGCGGGCGATCCAGCTGCTCGACGGCCGGGTCGCCTCCGACGGCGCGCTGGTGGTGGGACGGTGAGGATCGGGAACGCCGCACTGCGGACGGTGGCCGGGGCCGGGGCCCGGCGCCGGCGGCTCCAGTCGCTGATCCTGGCCCTGGTGACCCTGGGATCGGTGGCGGCGGCGCTGCTGGCCGGCCAGTTGCTCGTCGGCACGAGCGCGCCGTTCGACCGCGGCTTCGCCCGGCAGAACGGAGCACATCTGACGGTTCAGATCGACCGTGCCAAGGCCGACGCACAGCAGGTGGCCGCAACCGGGCGCGCGCCCGGAGTGACCGCGGCTTCGGGGCCGTACCCGGTGGTGCTCGCCCAGGACGTGCTGCCTGGCCCCGGCTTCGCGCTGCCGTCCGACGTCGGCCTGACGCCGATGACGGTGGCGGGCCGGGTCTCGCCGGGCGGCCCGGTCGACGACGTCTCGCTGGTCTCCGGGCGCTGGGCAGCCTCGCCCGGGGAGATCGTCCTGTCCTCCTCGGTGCTGGCGAGCGCGAGGCCGGGCGGAGTGCTGACCTTCGCGGGCGCGCCCGGCCGCCCGCGACTGACCGTGGTGGGAATCGCCGAGTCGGTGAGCCGGACCGCCGACGCCTGGGTGGTGCCGAGCGAGGTCGCGAGGCTGAGCCCGGCAGGCACCGCGTCGAGCGAGGAGATGCTCTACCGGTTCGCCGACACCGCCACGACAGCGCAGCTGACGGCGGATCAGGCGATGGTCACCGCAGCACTGCCCGGCGGCGCGACGCTGTCCGCCCAGTCCTACCTGACGGTCAGGGCCGCCGATGAACAGGGGGCGACCAGGGTCGTGCCGCCCGCGCTGGCCGCCTACGGGATCCTCGGCGTGGCGATGTCGGTGATCATCCTGGCAGGGGTGGTGGGCGCCACCGTGGGCTCGTCCACCCGGCGGATCGGCATCCTCAAGGCCCTGGGATTCACTCCGGGCCAGGTGGTGCGGAGCTACTGCCTGCAGTCGCTGATCCCCTGCGCGGTCGGTATCGGGCTCGGCACGGTGATCGGCACGGTCGCCGCCGTCGAGGCACTCAAGAAGTCCGGCGCGGCGCTCGGCGCCGGAGACCAGCCGCTCACCCTCTGGGTGGAGTTGGCGGTGCCACTGGGGGCCGCCGTACTGGTCGGGCTCACCGCCCTGTTGGTCGCCCTGCGCGCCGGCCGGCTGAGGACGGTGGAAGCCCTCACCGGGCGCAGCCCGAAGGCGGAGCGGGGCAGGCGGGCCCAGCGGGTGCTGGCCAGGACGCGGCTGCCGCGCCACATCAGCCTGGGTCTCGGCGGGCCGTTCGCCCGCCCCGCCCGCTCCCTCGCGCTCACGGCGTCGATCGCCTTCGGCGTCCTCGCGGTGACCCTGGCGATCGGCATCTCCAGCTCACTGGATCGGGCCAGCACCGATCTCAGCAGCGGCAGCGGCACCAGCGACGTGCAGGTCGCGACCAACGGTTCGAATCCGGCGCCTGCCCGGCAGCAGCAGAGCGACCGGGTCGCGGCCGCCATCGCCGCGACGCCGGGAACCGGGTCGAGCTACGGCACCGCCAGTCTGCACCTGCCCGTGTCGGTGGCCTCCGGGAACACCGACGTCATCGTCTACCAGGGCGACTCGTCCCAGGGGCACTACCCGCTGGTCTCGGGGCACTGGTTCAGTGGCAGCGGGCAGGCCGTGGTGCCGACGCAGTTCCTCGCCGCCACCGGCACCCGTCTGGGCGGCACCGTGGTGCTGACCTACCAGGGCCGGAGGGTGCCGCTGACCCTGGTCGGCGAGGTCTTCGACACCCAGCAGCAGGGGCTGACCGTGATGACCGACGTGCGGTCCCTCCGCTCCGCGATCCCGATGAACTTCTTCCAGGTCGAGGTGGAGACGGGCACCGACGTCACCTCCTACGTCCGGCACCTGGGGAGCGCGACCGGGGCCTTCGGTGCGACCGTTCAGGTCTCCCGGAGCGGCACGCTGTCGGTGGTGCTGGTCCTGGACACCCTGTCGACGCTGATGACCCTGGTGCTGGTGGTCGTGGCCGGGCTCGGCGTACTGGGAGCAGTCGTCCTCGACACCCGCGAACGCGTCCACGACCTGGGCGTCTACAAGGCGGTCGGGATGACGCCGCGGCAGACCGCAGCCATGGTGCTGACCTCGGTGGGCTGGCTGGGTCTGATCGCCGGGGCGATCGGTGTGCCGTCCGGTCTCGCGCTGCACACCCAGGTCATGCAGCTGATGGGCGACGCGATCGGTGCCACGATGCCGTCCGACGTGCTGTCGGTCTACAGCTCAGCGGAACTGGTGCTGCTGGCCTGCGGCGGCATCGTGATCGCGATGCTCGGGGCGCTCGGGCCGGCCGGATGGGCGGGCCGGCTGCCCACCGCGACCGCCCTGCGCACGGAGTAGCCGTGGGCATCCTGGAAGCGCGGCTGGACGCGATACGGACCGGGTACGGCACCGTGGCCCGCGATGCCGTACTTGCCCTGGTGCCGGCCGTCTGGGCCCTCGTGCACCTGTCGGCCGGCGGGCTGACGCCGGCCGCACTGCAGTGGCTCCCGCCCCTGCTGGGCCCGCTGGTCTGGCGCCGCACGGCACCGGTCGCCGTGTTCGCCGTGCTGGTGTCCCTGTGCACGGCGGTGGCCCTGCGGCTGTCCGTGGGCCTGGATCCGGCGCCGTATCGGCTGATGCCGGTGGCGGCGCTGGTGCTGCTGATCGCCCTGGCCACCGTGGCCGCGCACCGGCCGCCGGTCCTGGGTCTGGCCTGCGCGGCAGCCCTTGGCGCCTGGGGCTGCGAGTTCCTGGCCCCCCGGCAGACCGGTGGGCTGAGCCCGACCGGCAACGGCCTGTGGCTGTGTGCGGTGGCGTCCGCGGCGCTGTGTGGGATGTACGTGCAGACCCGTCGCGCCTACACCGGCTCGCTGCGGGAACGGGCCGCGCGCTTGGAGTTCGAGCGCGACCAGCAGGCCCGGATCGCCGCCGTCGAGGAACGCGCCCGGATCGCCCGTGAGTTGCACGACGTCGTCTCGCACAGCCTGGCTGTCATCGTCGCCCTCGCCGACGGGGCTGCCGCGACCGCGCCGGATCCCGGTGCCGGGCTGATGCGGCAGGTGGCCGGCACCGGCCGGCAGGCCATCGGCGAGATGGGCCTGATCCTGGGCCTGCTCCGGGATCAGGACCCGGTCTACTGGAACCCCCAGCCGGGGCTCGCTCAGCTCGGCGACCTGATTGCGGAGACCTGCGCGAACGGCCTGCCCGCCCGGCTGGTCGTCGAGGGTACGCCGCGCGACCTGGGGCCGGGCCTGGAACTGACGGTGTATCGGATCGTGCAGGAGGCGCTGACCAATACGCGCAAGCACGCGCACGGGGCCACGCACGCGGACGTCCGCCTCGGCTACCGCGACCAGGAGGTCGAGGTCGAGATCGTGGACGACGGACACCCGGCGGGACCGCGAACGTCTCCCGGCCACGGGCTCACCGGGATGGGCGAGCGGGCCGCCGCGTTCGCGGGATCCCTGGAGGCCGGACCGGCCCCGCAGGGCGGCTGGCGGGTCAGAGTGCTTCTGGCGGCACCGAGCGCGGACCCAGGGGACCGGGGGGAGCGAGGGCGATGACCGAGGAGACCGAGGGCGTCAGAATCCTGCTCGTGGACGACCACCAGCTGGTGCGGCTGGGCTTCCGACTGCTGCTCGACGCCCAGCCGGGCCTGCGGGTGGTCGGCGAGGCCGGAGACGGTGCCGAGGCGCTGCGCCTGATCGGGCGCACCGCCCCGGACGTGGTGCTGATGGACGTACGCATGCCGCAGTTGGACGGGGTGGAGGCGACCCAGCGGATCACCGCCGAGTTCCCGCACACCCGGGTTCTGGTGCTCACCACGTTCGACCACGACGAGTACGCCTTCGCCGCGCTGCGTGCGGGGGCTGCGGGCTTCATCGTCAAGAGCATCGAGGCGCATGCCCTGATCGACGCCGTCCGCACGATCGCGGCCGGCGACGCGGTGGTCTCACCGAGGATCACCCGACGACTGCTGGAGACCTTCGCCGGACAGTTGCCCGCCGACGGCAGGCCCGCACCCGAGCGCGAGGACCCGCGCCTGGCCCGGCTGAGCACACGGGAACGCGAGGTGGTCATCGAGGTGGGCCGGGGCCGGCCGAACGCGGAGATCGCCCGCTGCCTGTCGCTGTCCGAGACGACGGTCAAGTCCCACCTGCGGCGGATCATGGCCAAGCTGGACCTGCACGAACGGGCCCAGGTCGTCGCCTTCGCCTACGACGCCCGACTGGTCTGGCCATCCTGACGACGCCACCGTCTGCCCGGCGAACCGACCCGGTCGCCCAGTACGGTGCCCACCGTGCTGGTGTTGCAAGGTGCTGGGGGTGATGCCGGTGGGGGTGATGCCTGCTGCCCCGCGCCGAGGGTACTGCGGCGTCAGGGATTGCGGAGGCTGCGTCCGAGCGCCGCGGTGAGCCGGCCGTCAGCGGTGTCCCCGTCCATCGACCAGACCATCGCGCCGCGCAGGCCCTGCTGCCAGACGTACCGGCCCTTCAGTGCCACGGAGGCGGGGCTGTCGTAGCTGTAGAAGGTCTGTGACGCCGCGTCGTACTTGTACGGCTCGCCGGTCGCCGGGTCGAAGTAGGTCGTGCCCGGTTCGCCGGTCTCCTGGTTGTAGTTCATGGTCGTGCCGCCGCCGGTCGCCGTCTGGAACAGGCCGTCCCCGTTCGGGCCGGGTGCGACGCCGGTCCAGTAGTGCGCGTAGTACGGGACGGAGATGGCGATCTTGCCGGGTGCGACGCCCTGCGACTCGTAGAAGGTCACCGTGTTGGCGATGTCGAACTGGTAGACCGGCGGGTACGGGTCGCGCGGGTCCGGGTACAGGCCCGAGGAGAAGTCGGTGGGGCCGTTCGGTTCCAGGCTTCCGTAGACGTCGAAGGTCATCACATTGAGCCAGTCGACGTACTGGGCCAGTTGTGCCAGCTGGAGCTGGCCGGCGAGCTGCGGAAACGGCGCTGTGTCGGCGGTCAGCAGGTAGTGCCGGTCCGTGCCGGCGGACGCGGCGTCGAGCTGGGTGCGGAACTCCTGCAGCAGTGCGGTGTAGTCGGGGATGTCCTGCGCGCTGTAGGGGTTGCCGGCGCCGGGCTGGTCCGGATACTCCCAGTCGACCGACAGGCCGTCGAAGATCCCGGCGGCAGCGTGCGGACGCAGGCCGGGGATGTCGCCCTTGATGTACTGGTCGATGCACGAGGCGACGAATGCGCGGCGTCCCGCGGCGGTCTGGGCCAGGGCGGAGAACCGGCCGGACCCGGTCCAGCCACCGATCGCCATCACGATCTTCAGCTTCGGGTACTTGGCCTTGAGCTCGCGCAGCTGGTTGAGGTTCCCGGCCAGGGCCTGTCCGGGGCGGTCGGCACGACCGTCCACGGATTGTGCGGCGGTGAAGGGCAGTTGGTAGTCGGCCGACGGGTCGGTGCTGGTGCAGGTGCCGTCCGGGGCGACGCCGCCGAAGGCGTAGTCGAGCTCGGTGAGGTTCCCGATCTCCCCGCTGGTGATCAGGTTCTTCTCGTAGAACCCGGAGGTGATGCCCCACTGGGTGAAGTAGCCCACGAACTGCTTGCCGCCGTCGCTGCCCTGCTGTGCGACTGGTCGGGGAGTCCCGGCCTCCGCGGCTGCCGGTGCCGTGGCGAGCAGCGCCGCCGAGGCGGCGGCCGCGACGAGCAGTCGGCGGTGCCTGCGGCGCGGTGCGGGAGAGGCGGCGTCGTGGGCTGCGACGGCTGAGCCGGATGTGCGCATGGATGGCCCTCCACGGGCTGTTGGTCGGCGAGTTGACGAACTGACGAGCTTTCGGTGCCCGGTCGGGTTCACCGTAGGTCGCCGTTCCGACGTGCCGACGACGTCGCCGTGGCGCCGGACGTCATCGCCCCTGGCTACTACCATGGGTCTAGACCAGCAGGGTCGACGGTGGGGGCTCGGCGACGTGAGATTCGGCATTCTCGGACGGTTGCAGGTCCACGACGACCGCGGACGCGAGCTCCCGGTCCCGGCCGCCCGCCAACGCGTCCTGCTCGCGGCCCTGCTGCTGCGCCCCAACCAGGTCGTTCCGGTGGAGCAGTTGGCCGAGGCCCTGTGGGACGGTGCCGAGCCGCCCGGCTCGCATGCCACCGTCCGCTCCTACACGCAACGACTGCGCACAGCACTGGGCACCGACGGCAGGGCCCGGATCATCACCCGCGCCCCCGGCTACCTGATCAGGACCCACGAGGGCGAACTGGACCACCAGTGCGCGCAGACCCTGGCCGCACGGTGCGAAGCCGCCCTCGGCCGGGCGCAGTGGGAGCAGGCCCGCACCGACGCGGTCAGAGCCCTTGACCTGTGGCGCGACACCGCGCTGGTCGACATCGGCAGCCGCCTGCTCCAGGACGCCTGGCACTGTCGCCTGGAGGAACTGCGCCTGCGGATCACGGAGCGCCGCATCGAGGCCGAACTCCAGCTGGGTCTCGCCGAATCGCTGCTCCCGGAACTGGCCGACATCGTTCAGCGGCACCCGCTGCGTGAGCAGCCGCTCGGCCTGCTCATGTCGGCACTGGCACGCGCCGGACGGCGCGCCGAGGCACTGTCCGCCTACCTCGACGCCCGCGCCACCCTGGTCGCCACCAACGGCATCGAGCCGGGCCCCGCACTGCGGAGGCTGCACCAGCAGATCCTGTCCGACGAGTACCCGACGGCCCTCCCGGCGCCGACGGCGACCCCAACGGAGCCGACCGGGCCGTCACGGATGACGCACAGTCAACTACCGGCAGAGACACGACATTTCACCGGCCGCGCAGCAGAGGTCCGCACCTTGGTCGAGGTCGCGGGCGCACCGTCGTCCGGGACCGGCGGAGCAGCGGTCGCAGCGGTCGCGTTGATCGGCGGAATGGGCGGCATCGGCAAGACCGCGCTCGCGCTCCACGCCGCGCACCGGCTGAGACCGTCCTATCCGGACCGGCAGTTGTTCCTGGACCTGCACGGACACGATCCCGAAACCGAGCCGCTGACCGCACCGGACGCGCTGGCCCGCCTGCTGCGCCTGTTGGACGTGGCGCCGACCCGGATTTCGGGCGACCCCGGGGAGCGCGCCGCGCTCTACCGCGCCCTGCTCGCCGGGACCCGGACCCTGATCGTCCTGGACAACGCGGTGAGCGCCGCTCAGGTACGTCCGCTGCTGCCGGGCACCTCCGGTTGCCTGGTCCTGGCCACCAGCCGGCGACGGCTGACCGGGCTGGACGAGGCCCACTGGGTCTCGCTCGACACCCTGTCCGAGGCAGAGGCGCTGGACCTGCTGGACAAGGTGGCCGGTCCCGGTCGGATCGACACCCGCGATCCGGACGCGGTGGAACTGATGGCCCTGTGCGGCTTCCTGCCCCTGGCGGTGCGGATCGTCGCGGCACGGCTGCGCTACCACCGTGCCCTGCGGATCGCGGACTTGGTCGCGCAACTTCGCGACGAAGGCACCCGACTGGGCCGGCTCCGCGACGAGGACCGCGACCTGGCCGCCGTGTTCGCCTCCTCCTACGCCGCCCTGCCCGAGCCCGAACAGCGCCTGTTCCGGCTGCTGGGGCTCGTCCCCGGTGCGGACTTCGACGTCCACGCCGCAGCCGCCCTGTCCGGCACCGACCGGGATACCGCCGATCGGCTGCTCGAATCCCTGCTGGACCACAATCTGCTGCTCCAGCACGAGTCCGGCCGCTACCGGTTCCATGACCTCGTGCGCATCCATGCCCGGACGCTCAGCGACGGCGACGGACGGTCCGTCAAGGAGTACGCAACCGCCCTCGACCGGCTGACCGACCACTACCTGCGCACCTCCGTGGCCGCCGACCGGTTCTTCGTCCGCCATACCCGGCCGGCGGCAGCATCGGCCGGCGACCGGCCGCTGTCTGACGTCGCCTCAGATGGCGGTCCGCAGCTGGGGGACCGGGCCGCGGCCCAGTCCTGGCTGCGGGCCGAACGGGCCAACCTGATCGCCGCAGCGCGCGCCTGGCCCGCGCAGACGGTCCCGATCGGCTGCGCGCTCTCCGCGTTCCTCCAGGAAGAAGGGCCCTGGGACGAGGTGGTCGCGCTGCACCAGGACGCGGTACGGACCGCGGTCGAGCGCGGCGACCACCTCGGTGCGGCGTCCATGCGTTGGGAACTGGGCCGGGTCCACAATCTGACCAGCGATCACCGGGCCGCAGCCGTCCAGCTGGAGCAGTCCCTCACCGCCCACCGCGCGGCCGGCGACCGGCACGGGGAGGCGAACGCCCTGTGGGAGCTGGCCCGTTCACGGTCCCTGGCCTGGGACCTGGCGTCCGCGACCGACCTGGACAGCCGGGCCCTGCGCATCTTCCAGGACCTCGGCGACCGCCTCGGCGAGGCGAACGTGCGATGGGCGCTGGGAAACCTGGCCTGGTCGCGCTGGGACCTGCCGACGGCGGCGTCCCACTTCGCCGAGGCACTCGGCGGCTTTCGTGAACTGGAGCACCGGCTCAACGAATTCGACGCACTCACCGCCCTCGGCGTGGTCAAGTGGGCCACCGGGGACGTCCACACCGCGGCCGACCTTCAGCGCCGTGCGCTGAACCTGGCCCGGTCACTGGGACACCGGGTCAACGAGGCAGCGGCCCTGACCGAACTCGGCAGGGTCCACCTGGCCACCGCGGACCTGCGCGCCGCGACCGCAACGCTGAACGACGCGCTCACCCTGTACCGGGACCTCGGCCTGTCCAGCGGGGTCGCCGCCGCGCTGGGCCAGCTCGGCCAACTCCACCTCGCCGCCGGGGACATCGTCTCCGCGACCCGGACCCTGACCGAGTCGGCGGCGCTGCACAACAGCCTGGGAGCCCAGTTCCACGAAGCCCACGTCCAGATCTTCCTGGGACAGGCCCTCGCCGCCTCGGGTGACCTGCCCTCAGCCCGACGCGCCCTGGAGCAGTCCGTGGCATGGGGCCTGCACCGGGTCCCGCCGCTGGAAACCCGGGCCAAGGCGGAACTGGCGCGGATCCTCCACGCCGCCGGTGACACATCCGCCGCCGCAACGATGCTGCGGGAGGCCGCCGCGGCCTACCGGGCGACGGGCGACCAGGGGGGCCTGGGTCTCGTCCACCGGTACCAGGGCGACCTGGCCGCCGACACCGGTGCCGTGCACGACGCCGTCGCCGACTACCGCGATGCCCTGACCTGTGCCCGCGCCGCGGACGACCTGCTCGGCCAGGCGCACGCGTCGGAGGGCCTCGCGCACGGCCTGGAGCGGACCGGGGACCGCGCATCCGCACGGGCCCTGCTTCACGAAGCCGTCGCTCTCCACCAGCGCATCGGCTCAGCCCGGTTGGAAGCGGCGGCCCAGGCGCAGTTGGACGCCTGGGCACCACCAGGTCCACGGGTGCCCTGAGAGGGGAGGGGAGGGAAGGTAGGTGGGCAGTACACCGGGCGGGCTGATCGCCGATGCGGCGCGGTAGGCGGTCTCCTAGTCACTTCGTCGGGGCCCCGTACCGCTGCGAGAGGGCCTGGACAGCAGGCCCAGTGGTTATGCTGGCCGCGTGATCAGGTCGGGGGTTCCGTTCTATGCGTTCTTCGGGTTGGGCTGGCTGCTCGCCGGAGCGGGCCACTTCGGAGGCACGGTCACGGGGGTGGCGGGCACGCTGGGACTGCTGCTCGCGCTGACCCTGGTGCTGCTGGCACGCAGAGGGGCGCGGGCAGGTGGGGTGAGGCAGCCGCTGCCGCCGCTGAAGCGACGGCAGTTCGGGCAGGTCAATGCCGTGCAGTGGGTGCTCGTTGCCGCCACTGCCACAGGCTGCGTGGCTGTCGGGGCGCAGGGGCTGATCATGCCGCTGGTCGCGGTCGTGGTCGGGCTTCACTTCCTTCCCCTGGCACACGTCTTCGGCGACCTCCGGCTTGTCGTTCCGGGGACGATCCTGACCGTCATCGGATTCGCCGGCCTCGTGACGCGAGCGGCGGATGCCTCGCCCGGCACCGTCTTCACCCTCGTCGGAGTCGGCTGTGCACTGACCTTGTGGTCCACGGCCGCCTGGTCCCTCTCGGGGGCGATCCGGACCGCCCGGACCTAGCCTTGCCCTTCTGCGAGCGGGCCGGTCCGACTTCTTGTCAAACAATCGGAGAACGCCCTGACCTGCAGCGCTATCCTGCTGCCGAGGCGGGCATCCTGGACGGACTGCGTGCCACCACCACGCCCCCGGCCCCGCACCGCTCGCCGAGCCGTCGCCGAGATCGCCGGACTGCTGGGTTGATTCAGGCCGAGGCTTCGTCGAGGTAGGCGAGCGCGTCAGACGGGGTGAGGACCACGGGAGCCCCCAGCGCAGCGAGCCGCTCGCGCCTGCCGGTCTTGTAGAAGCCCTTGTCCGTGGTCACGAACACGTCCGCCCTGGCCATGATGTGGGTGTGCAGGACCAGGACGTCCAACTGCCGGTTGCGCCACTTGCGTTCCGCTCGAAGGCGCTCGTCCTCGGCAAGCCCTTCGGGAACCGCTTCGGGGTGGTCGTACGGCATCGTCGGGAAGAGAACGTCGTGCAGCTGGCGTGCCTCAGCCTCGGCCTCGTCGTGCGCGAAGACACACCAGTCGAGGTAGGTGAGGTCACACACCGCGACCGGCGCGAGGATCTCCAGATCCTCCAAGTTCAGGCCGCGCAGGCGCTCCTGGAAACGGGCGAAGTTGTCCAGCACGGTGCCGTCGCGCTGGTTCTCGGCGGCCGTGGTCGCCACCAGGCGGACCACGGCGGTTCCGGTGCGCTGGCGGGCCACCAGTTCCAGCACCGCTTCGGTGGCCGGACGGGGTTCCTCTACGGCGATGATGCAGTTGGTGTCGAGCGTGAAGCTGAGCACGGTGCCTCCTGGTTCCGGCAGCCACGCTAGCCCCCGCAGCAGCAGGTACGCCTGCGGTCTCCGGGGCAGGGAGCGCCAGTTCAGTCGACCAGAGTGCTTCGGTGCTCGACCAGCACGGCGTCGCGCCAGTGGCCGTGGTGGCGGCCGATGCTCTCGCTGGTACCGATGACCCGAAGGTCGGCGCGCGGGTGCAGGGCGCCCCCGGTGGCGTGCGCGGCTCAAGCTGGGCGCTGGGGATTTTCATGGCCTTGTTGACGATCTCCAAGCGATTGCCGTCGGTGTCGACAACGTTCGCGGCGTAGTAGCCGGGGCCGAAGTGCGGGCGGGGCCCGGCTCCACCGTCATCCTGGCCGCCGGCGGCCAGCGCGGCGGCGTGGGTTGCGTCCACCTCGTCCGGGTTGTCCGCGGCCAGGCCGAGGTAGAGGCCGCTCTCGCCGGGCTGCCTTTCACGCAGCCAGATGCTGGCGCCGACGGCCCTGCCCGAGCCGTAGACCCGGTCGCAGATGCCGAAAAGGCGGGGGACGCCAGGCGTGTCCGATTCGTAGAAGCCGAGTTCTCTCCACCCCAGCGGCTTGAGCGCCGCGACGTAGAAGGCACTCGCCCGACCAAGATCACTCACTGTGACGTAGACGTGATCGATCAACGCAGATCTCCTTCTTCTCCTTCGAAGCTTCAGGGAGGGCGGACGGCGGTCTTCGGCCGGGGGAAAATCTGGCTCGCTCCGCGCGCCACGCAGCCAGCTTGATGATCCCTCACCCGTCCACGGGGACAAGGGGAAGCAGGGCCGTGTCGATCCACGAACCGTACCGCGGCCGATTTCAGTGCCTGTGCGTCTGGTCGTGGCCCGGTCGTGCGGTTCGAATACTGACCTCGGACAGCTGGCCGGGGCCGTATGGGCCGGGGGCAGTCGGCCTCGACGCCGGAACATATCGGCGCAACCAGCCCAGCCGGGGGTGAGGCGGTCCGCAGGTCCTGACAACTGCTCATGCCGCAACCGGCACATCCACATCCACGGCCACGGTCACTGCCACCGTCGCGGGGCGCCGGAGCACCGCTCGGATGCCGAGGGCCAGCGCGACCGCGAGGCTGGCCCAGACCGCGACTCCGGCCTGTACCTCCAGCGGGGTCCAGCGTGTGGCACGGGCGAAGTCCCAGTACCAGTGGCTGCTCCAGCGGGCGTAGAGCTCGGCGAGGAACGCTCCCGCCAGGAGGTTGTAGGCCAGCCCGCTCCAGAACTCGGCCACCAGCACCCCGGCGGCCGCCCAGGCCAGGTACTGGGCCGCGCTCGCGGTGCTGAACAGCAGCATCGCGGCCAGGGACAGGCCCACAGCTGCTCCGGCCTCCTGCGGCCTGCGCCAGGCGATCCAGGCGCCGGTGGCTGCGGCGAGCAGGACCACGGAGAAGCGTCCTGGACCGACCCAGAGATGGATCCAGTGCAACGGCACGCCCATCAGAGCGGCGAGGTGCGGCAGGCCCCAGGGCCGGTACGAGATCCCCGCATAGCTGAGGACGTCGGCGTGGACCTGCTCCGGGTAACGCAGCATGGGCCCGGCCCACAGGGCGGCGAGGGTCGCGGCCAGGGCGACGGCGAAACGGTAGCCGTGGCCGCGGCCCAGGCGGAAGGCGGCGATCAGCAGGGCCGGGACCGCCACCACCGGGACGATCTTGATGCTCAGCGCCAGCCCGAGGGCGATCCCGGCCTGGAGCGGGAGCCGGCGCCGGGTCAGCAGCCAGGCGGAGAGCAGGGTGAGGGCCGCGAAGACCGGGTCGGTGTTCCCGTGGAATCCGGAGACGGCGACCAGTACTGGGCTGAGCGCGACCGCAGTCCCGCACCAGCGGGCCCGCCGGACGCCCATCCTGGTGCGGGTGAGTTCAAACACCAGCAGGCAGGTCAGCAGGTCGGCGAGGATCGCGGGGAGGCGAATGAGCAGCGGCATCGGAGCGCCGTAGACGGCCAGCCGTGACATGGCGGCGAGCAGGATTCCGGTGAGCGGACCGTGGTTGTAGTACGTGAGTCCTGGGACGCCGTAGACACCGACCGGGCCGGTGTGGGCGATGACCCGCGCGAATCGGATGAAGGTTCGCACGTCATCGGTTCCGTGCGTGGTCGCCGCGATGGCTGCCTTTGCTGCCGCTGCAGCCAGCCCGACCAGGAGGACTGTCGTGCGGGCGCGCTGCGGCGAGGTCGCCGGTCCAGAGGTGGCCATGCCCGGAAACCCTAGTTGCGTCCCACGCGTTCCTTGCCTCGACGCGGGCGGCCCAGCAGGCATTTCAGTCGTTGGAGTGATGCGGCGGGACGACGGGACCACCTGTGCACCATCAACGCCGGTGCACTGACGCCACGTGCAGAGATCGGCCGCAGTGCTGGGGTGGCCTGCGCCCCGGCGCCGGCCACCGTGTCACACTGCTACTCCCGCCAGGAATTGAGTGCCCGAGTCCCCCTGAGGACCTCGGCGAGGATCACGCAGCCGCGCCTCACCTGACGAGAATGCTGAGTAGGGCGTCCGAGTCCAGCCTGACCAGGGAGCGGGATGCGGGTGGCCTCCGGGTCCGGCGGCAGGTTCTCGTGGTGCTCTTCAGCACCCTGCTGTGTTCGCCGCGGTTCTCGCTCTGAGTGGCATCGCCGTCTCGCCCACACTCGGGCTGATCACTTCGCAACTCGCGCAGGTGACCCATCGGGCGATCAGGCCGAGTGCCTTTGCCTGGCTGCAGAGCAGTTCGTGGATCGGCGCCTCGGCGGCGACGACGGCAGCCGGGCTGTTGGCCACCACCCGGCTGGACGGTGTGCTGGTCCTCGCCGGGGTTCTGGCGCTGGCCGTCCTGGCAGCACTGTCCCTATCCGGTCGTGGCGGAACGTCAGAGATTCAGTGAGAAACGGATCATCCGACCGGGCCGCAGCAATCGCGAGTTCCTGACGGTGACCACGTGCGCCTGGATCCTGCCATCCACCGGCTCCGGACCGTAGCGTCGCGCGATGGCCTCGGTACGCGCCGCAGTTGCTTCGGCAAGGTCCGTACCGGGACGCTGTTCGATCTCGCTGCGCAACGGCGTCGCGGGCGCCTCCCTGCCGAGGAGATCCGTTCGGCAGGGAGGCCGGTCGCGTCGCGGATCAGGCCCTACACGGTGGTGATCTTGCCGTCCCACTCGCCGCCGGCCGGGACGGAGGCGTGCTGGTGGATCAGTTCCCAGCCGTTCTCGTGCCGTTCGAAGCAGTCGGTCTGCCGGGCCATGACGTGCTTGGTGGAGCCGTTCTTGAGCGCGATGTTCGTGCTCTGCACCGTACAGACGATGCCCATGTCCCCGTTGACCTTCGCGTCCAGTTCGAGGATCTCGACGTTGCAGGACTCGAAGTTGGCGAAGGTGTCGTCGAACAGCTTGCGCGCCGGGGCGACGCCCCTGGACGCGAACGGGGGGATGTCGAACCACAGCACGTCGGACGCCCAGTGCCGGGTGCTCTGTGCACCGGTCATCGACGCCGCCATCTCGCGGACGATGGCGATGATGGCTTCCTTGTCCTGCTCGGTCGTCGTCATGACGTTGCTCCCTTCGTCTCGCGGCCGTGATCGGCCGCTACGGACAACCCTGCGGCGTGCCGTCAGGGGAGGTGCAAGACCCGCCCCCGCGGGGGGATCTCCCCTGAGGGGAGATCCCCTGCCCAGTGCACGCCGTGAGCGCTGCACATCGGGGGTTTCCTCCGTGAGGCCGGCCGCTCAGAGGGCCGCCAGGGTGCGGATGCGGTCGGCGTAGGCCCGTCGGGCGGCTCCGGACCGGGGGGCGAGGCGGTCCCATCCGTGCGGGACCCCGGGATGGACGTGCAGCTCGACGGGGACGCCCGCAGCGGCCAGGCGCACTGCGTAGCCGATGTCCTCGTCGCGGAAGATGTCGAGGTCACCGGTGTCGATGTAGGCGGGGGCCAGTCCGGTGAAGTCGGTCAGGCGGGCCGGTGCGGCGATCGGGGAGACGTCCGCGGTGTCGAACGTGTCGCCGAGAACCGCCTTCCAGGCGGTGTAGTTGTCGTCGTAGGTCCAGGTCAGGAAGGGTTCGCGGGCTGGGTCGGGGGTCTGGTTGCGGTCGTCGAGCATGGGATAGACCAGGATCTGACGGGCCAGGGGGATGTGCCGGTCGCGGGCCAGGACGGCGGTGGCCGCGGCGGGTGCGCCGCCGCCGCTGTCGCCCATCACCGCGATGCGTGCGGTGTCCACGGCCAGTTCGTGCGCGTGGTCGGTGAGCCAGGTCAGGCCGGCGAAGACGTCCTCGGCGAGCATGGTGCCGGTCGCCTCGGGGGCCAGGCGGTAGCCGACGGACAGGAACGGCACCCGGCTGTGCGCGACGTACCAGGCGAGCAGGGTGTCGTAGGCGTCCAGGTCGCCCAGGATCATGCCGCCGCCGTGGGCGTAGAGCACGGCCGGGCCGGGCGCTGTGGTCTCGCCGGTGGTGTACCAGCGCAGTTCGATCCGGGCGCCGTCGGGCGCCGTGGCGAAGTAGGTCGCGGTCCTGATCCCGGTGACCGGGGGGACCAGGGCCGCCATCGCGGCCTGGCCGAGGCTGCCGACCTCGCGAATCGACCTCCAGTCCCCGCGCTCGCGGGCGGGTACGCCGGCGGCCTGCCCGGCGCGGGCGGCCAGCAGGGGGACGAGTTCGGGGTCGAGGGTGTAGTTCATGGGAAGTGGTTCCCGCTTTCCACAGGTGGACGGATGGGGGGGCACCGAAGTGGCGCCCGCGGTCCGGCGGGCCGGTCCGCGTGCGCCGCGGGCCTCGGGCGGGCCGGACACGGCGGTGTCTGTCAGTACGGGGAGGGCTGGTTGCGGATCACGGCGAGGCTGACGATCTTGCCGTCGCGCACGCTGAAGTAGTCCGACATCACCAGCTCGGCCGGCAGGTCGGTCTTGTCGTAGGTCCCGTCGTAGCGCGAGCGCACGATGGTCTGGCCGTAGTGCGCGACGACCTCGATCGGCTCCATCGTGACGTGGTCGCCGATCATCTCCTTCTCGGCCCAGGCCCGGATGGCTGCGATACCGCTGATCTCACGGCGCGCGTCGTTGACGTAGGCGTCCTCGGCGAAGGCGGCGACCATCCGGTCCAGGTCGAAGGCGTTGACCGCCGCCAGGTACTCGGCGACGACGGGCGGCAGGGCGGTGCTCGTGGGCGTGTTCATCGTTTCGGCTCCCTTCGGCCGGCGGCCCGGTCGACCGCCTGCACCCAGGCTCGCGCGTGCTCCCACGAGAGGTGCAAGCCCCGCGCGCGCCCGTGCATCTCCCCCTGGGGGAGGTGGCACAGTGGCAGGCATGGACGCGACACTGCCGATCGGGGACTTCGCCAGGTCCACGCACCTGAGCGTGAAGACGCTGCGCTACTACCACCAGGTGGGCCTGCTGGAACCGGACGAGGTGGACCGGCACACCGGCCACCGCTACTACACCACCGCGCAGATCCCGACCGCGCAGATCATCCGCCGCTTCCGCGCCCTGGACATGCCGGTCGAGCAGATCGCCAAGGTGCTGGCCGCCCCCGACCTGGACACCCGCAACGCGCTGCTGGCCGCGCACCTGAACCAGATGGAGCAGCAGTTGGCGCGCAGCCAGTCCGCGGTCGCCTCGCTGCGCGACCTGCTCACCGGCCCGCCGGGCGGCACCCGGGCCGAGATCGGGCGCCGCAGCGTTCCGGCCACGCCGGCGGCTGCGGTCACCGAGACGGTGGACGTCGCCGAGGCGTTGACCTGGTACCAGGGTGCGCTCGGTGAGATCTACGCGACGCTCGACGCCCAGGCACTGGCCGCTGACGCACCGTCTGGCGGGATCTTCAGCACCGACCTGTTCACCCACGGGCACGGACCGGCGACGATCTTCGTACCCTGCGCCGGACCGCTGCGCCCCATCGGCCGGGTCGACGCGCTGGTCATCCCGGCGGTCGAGTTGGCGACGATCGTGCACCGCGGCCCGCATACGAATATCGACCTGGCTTACGGAGCCCTCGGCACGTATGTCGCTGAACATGCCTCGCCGTGGACGGCCCGATCCGCGAGTACTACCCCGTCGGGCGCCACGAGAGCGCAGAGGCGGCCGAGTGGCGCACCGAGATCTGCTGGCCGATCTTCCACACCGGACCGTCGCCCGACGAACCCGCAGCACGCACGAACGAAGGCGGCGATTGAGAGCCGTCCGGCCGATCACGTGACTGTCTCCTCATCGAGTCGAGGAACGCTTGCCTCTACAGGCGGGCTACGATCTCTTCGTCTATCAGGGCTGTGATAGAGGTTCGCTGGGAGCCGCCCCCTTCCACGTGGGCGGTTACGGTTACCACCGCTTCCTTGTCCGGGGAGATGATGCAGAGCTGGCCGTAGAGGCCTGCCATTTTGTACGTCTTCTCCCCAGAGGTGCACCAGACGCCGAGGCCGTAGCTGTCCGAGAGGCGGAAGCCTTCGTCTGTGGGGTCCTGCATGGTCGGGACGGTCTCTGTCGCGATTCGTGCGCAGTATTCGGCGGGGACCAGCTGGCGGCCCTCGTGGCGGCCCTCGTCGAGCAGGAGGCGGCCGAAGCGGGCCAGTTCGGACGTCCTCAGGTGGAGGGCGGTCTCCGCCACCGGGTGGCCGAGGGGGCAGGTGTGCCACTGGGGGTTGTGGATGCCCAGCGGGGTGAAGAGGCGGGGCAGCAGGTAGTCGCGGACGTTGGCGCCGGTCGCGGCGCGCAGGGCGCGGGCCGCTATGTACGGGCCGATGCCGGTGTAGCTGAAATACGTGCCGGGCTTGTGCGCGAGCGGGGTCGCGAAGAAGTCAGCGGCCAGGTCGGGGACCACGACGGGGTCGTAGGCGGACCAGAAGTACGGGCTGCCGGACGTCATCATGAGCAAGTGCCGGAGCGTGACCTGCTCCAGGCCGGGCGCGGCGGAGCCGGCCAGCTCGGGGTAGTAGGTGAGGGCGGGGTCGTCCAGGGCGAGGCGACCCTCGGCTTCGGCGATGCCGAGCGCCACGGAGGTAAAGGTCTTCGAGACGGACCGCACGTCGACCCGGTCGTCCGAGCGGAGCCTGCGTTCGACCGGCTCGGCACCGCGGCGGTAGATGTGCACTCCGTAGAGTTGCATGCCCTCTCGCTCGGCGGACCGGACCAGAGCGTCAATGAGTTCTCGCATGGCGGGAAGCCTAATAGCGGGGTCTGACATTCCCGGCTGTCTGCGCCGCGTCACCATGGCCCCGCCCGGATGGACCGGTGTGTCTGGCATCTGCTCAGTTGAGTTCAGGGCCGCCGCCGGAAGGGGGCGAGCGTGGCGCGCACGAGACTGGCGCGCACGCATCCCGACCCCTGCATTGCCCCGGGAGGGGGTGGCCGCTGTTGACGAGGTGCGCGGGTGCCTCGCCGCGTGGGGCAGCGGGGGCACCCGCGTCGGTCACGACGGCAGGGCAGATTTCACCGCTCTGCGCGGTCGTGGTGGGCGGCGACCTGGCGGACGGCTTCGGCGACGGTGGGGGCGTCCTTCTTCAGGATCGTGTCGTGGTTGCTGGCGACCTTGGCGCTGATCTCGATGTTCGGGTTGCCGGCGACCACCCCGTCGAGGCTGGCGCGGATCCGTTCCTGTTCGTCGCCCTTGCTTCCCAGGGACGTTCCCGAGGCGACCACGTATCGCGTCGGGACGGTGATGGTGTCCAGTACGGGCCCCAACTCGCGTCTGCGGGCGAGCCTGCCGAGTTCGATGTTGCAGTCCGCCATCTGTGCGGCGGTCATCCGCGGCGTCAGGCCGGTCGGGCGCAGTAGCGGCATGAACAGGTTCAGCCGGCGGAAGGTCCTGCGGATCCGCTGCTCCATGGCCTGGTCCAGCCAGTCGTGCGGTTGGGCGCCCTCCACCAGGACCGCGCCCAGGGCGCGGTCGGGGTTGCGGCCGGTCCAGTGCGCCGCGACGAACGCTCCGTAGGACCAGCCCACCACCAGCACCCGGTCCACCTCCCTGGCCGCGAGCACGGCGTCGACGTCACGGACGACGGCCTCGAAGGAGTAGTCGGCCGAGCGCTTCGACTTCCTGCCGCGGGCCCGCTCGTCGTAGGTGATGTGCCGCCACCCGGTGCCCAATTCGGCGATGACGTGCCGCCAGTACCCCTGGGTGGCGAACTGGCCGTTGAGGTAGACCACGGGGATGCCGGGGCCACCGGTGTCGGTGACGGCCAGGGCCGTGTCGTCGACCGGGACCATGCCGGTCCACGCCGGGACGGTCGGGGAGGTTGTGTTCGTCGCCATGTGTCTCTCCAGGTCAGGTGTTGCGTGGGTGTCGGGTCAGGGTGCGGACAGGTCGAGTTGGAACTCGCAGGTGCGTCGGTAGGAGCGGAAGCCCAGCTTGTGGTTGACCGCGAGCATGTGGACGTTGTCCTCGGCGTTGTCGGTCTCGACCTCGACGACATGGGGGTGCTCGGCCCGCAGCCGGTGCACCATCGCTGCCTTGAGCCACAGCCCCAGGCCGTGGCCGCGGTGCGCGGGTACGACCGCGGTGTCGTACTGCTGGGCCCGTGGCGGCGCGCCGTGGGGGAGCAGGATCTCGGTGTAGCCGGCCATCGTGCCGTCAGCGTGGACGGCGGCGAGGGTCAGCAGCGTGTCGCCGCGATGGGCGACCACCTGGGCCATGGTCCGTACGCGGTCGGCGTCCCAGTCCAGGCTGCCGTAGTCCAGGTCGCCGACGGGCATGTCGTTCATCGCGTTCTTGGCCGTCGCGAAGGCGTCCGCGAGCTCGTCGGGCACCGTTCCGGTCCAGCCGGTCAGTCGGTAGCCGAGGTGCCCGGCAGGGGTGACCTCGGAGATCGTGGCCTCGTCCAGCGCGGCCGGCGCGGCCGGCGCGTCCAGACGCAGGATCAGGTGATCGAGTGTCAGGGCCCGTCGGAAGCCCCACCGCTCGCAGAAGGCCTCACCCGGGCTGTCACCCGGGACTTCGACCACCAGGCTGCGCCGCTTCTCGGTGCGGCAGGCCGCCACGACGGTCGACAGCAGGCGTGAGCCGGTTCCCCGGCGCCGGTGCGCCGGGTCGACGTGGAGTTCCAGTTCGGCCAGGTGGTCCCGCCCTGGTGAGGTGAACAGCCGCAGGCCCGCGACGGCGACCGGGAGGCCACCGGGCCCGGTCGCCGTCCAGGCCAGCCGATGACTGTCCAGGGCCGGCTTGGTGAGCTGTGCATGGACCTTCCCGGGCCCGGGAGGCGGGACTCCGGGCAGGTCGTGGGCCATGGAGGCGGCGAGGACCTGGTGCCATCCGGCGGCGTGGACGGCCGAGACGTGATGGAGCGGCGTGAGGTGGACGGAGTCGGACACGGCGGTACTCCCGGAGTCGAGCGGGGTGGTGAAGTGCTCTGAAGCTAGGGGAGCGTGACGACCGGGCGCATCGGTCGCCATGACGTAACGCGACCCCCGGCAGGGCGGGAGCGTTGGGTAGGGTGACCGCATGCTGTACGGGCGGGGGGCCGAGCAGGAGCGGATACGCCGGCTGCTCGAGGGTGCCCGCGAGGGCGCGAGCAGCGCGCTGGTGATCCACGGTGAGGCCGGGATCGGCAAGACGGCGCTGCTCGGGTACGCCGCCGACCTCGCGGCGCCGGGGCGGGTGCTGCGGACCGTGGGCATCGAATCGGAGATGGAACTGGCCTTCGGGGGCCTGCACGGGCTGCTGACACCGGTTGCCGACCATGTGGACCGACTGCCCCGACCGCAGGCCGCCGCTCTGAGGGCGGCGTTCGGGCTGTCCGGTGAGGTGGTGGGCGACCGGCTCGCCCTGGCAGTGGCGGTGCTGACCTGCCTGTCCCAGGCCGCGCGCGGCAGCTCCCTGCTGTGCCTGATCGACGACGCCCAGTGGCTGGACCAGGCGTCACTGGACGCCCTGACGTTCGCTGCCCGCCGGCTCCACAGCCAGGGCGTGGTGATGCTGTTCGCCCTGCGTGACAGCGTTCCGGGTGGTCAGATCACCGGCCTGGCGCGGCTGCGGCTGCCCGGCATCGACTCCGCGGCCGCCGAGGCTCTGCTGACCGACCGCGTCGCGGATCTGTCGCCGAACGCGCGGGGCCAGATCGTTGAGCAGGCGCAGGGCAATCCGCTGGCGCTGCTGGAGCTTCCCACGGCGCTCACCGCCGAACAGCGGGCCGGCCGGCTGAATCCGGTCACCCTCCCCGCCGGGCCGGGGTCGCCCACCAGTCGGATCCAGGAGACCTTCCAGGAGCAGCTTCGGCGGCTGCCCGACGCCACCCGGGCCATGCTGCTGGTGGCCGCTGCTGACGACTCCGGCGGCCTGGACCTGGTTCTGCGGGCATCGACCCGGTTCGGTGCCACGGTGGAGGACCTGGAACCGGCCGAACGCGCCACGCTCATCGTGCTGACCGAGGACACCCTCTCCTTCCGCCATCCCCTCATCAGATCGGTCACCTACCAGGACACCCCGCTTGCCCGGCGGCTGGCGGCCCACCGGGCGTTGGCCGACGCGTTGGGCGACACCATGCCCGGCGACCAGCAGGCCGACCGCCGGGCCTGGCACCTGGCCGCCGCGACCACCGGAACCGACGATCACGTCGCCGACGCCATGGTGAGCGTCGCGCGAAGGGCCGGAGGCCGGCAGGGGACGGCCTCGGCCTCGGCCGCCTACGAACGCGCGGCGCAACTGACCACGGTGCCGGCCCGACGCGCCCGACTGCTTGCCTCGGCAGCCTTCACCTCGGCCGAGGCCGGGCAGTTCCACCGCACCGCGGCCCTCACCGACCGGATCAACGCGCTCGCCCTGGACCCGGCGATGCTCGCCGACTTCGCCCGGGTCCGGGCCATCGTGGAGCTGGACCGCGGGACGCCGCACCAGGCCACGCGGATCCTCCTGGAATGCATGGACCGGCTCGCCTCTTCCGCCGACCTGGCACCGGTACTGGCCGAGGCCGTATCGACGGCGCAGTCGTCGGGTGACCGCTCGTTGATGAGCGAAGTCGGGTCGCGGATCCCCGCCTTGTCGCGCCACTCGATCGCCAGGGTGATGGCGGATCCCTGCGGCACCGGTTCCGGATACCCGAGGAGGCCGGCACCGGCCCGGGACGCCGGATTCGCCGAGCGGATCCTGGCCGGGACCTACGGCCAGCTGGTCGCCGATCACCACACCGCCCTGGAGCTCGCCGCCGCCTGCGTACGTGACTGCCGGGACCACGACGTGGTCGGCTGGCTCCCCACCTCGTTGCACCTTCTCGCCGAGGCCCAACTCTCCCTGGGGCTGCACGAAGAGGCCCATGCAACCGCCACCGAGGGGCTCGCCGTCGCCGAGCAGTTCGGCCGCAACCACCGGGCCGCCTATCTGCGTGGAACCCTGGCGACACTGGCCGCGCTCCGGGGGAACCAGGAGCACTGCACCGGCCTGGGCGACCGGGCCCTGCGCTACGCCGACGCCCACGGGATCGAGCTGGCCGCCGCACACGCGCATCGGGCACTCGGCCTGCTCGGCCTTGGCCTGGGCCAGGTGGAGGACGCGCTCAGCCACCTGGAGGCCGCCGGCGCCCGGGTGGAGCACCCGCTCCTGTCGGCCCGGCTCCTGCCCGATCTCGTGGAGGCCGCCATCCGCGCGGGACAGCCCGACCGTGCGACGCAGCCGGCGCTGGCGCTGGCCGCATGGGCAAAGGCTGCGGGCCACCCTGCTGCTGTCGCGCTCTCCGAACGCTGCCAGGCCATCAGCGGCCCGGACGATCAGACCGAACAGCACTTCACCACCGCCCTGCACCTGCACGGTGAAGGCTCGGCCCAACCGTTCGAGCGGGCCCGCACCGAGCTGCTGTACGGGGAATGGCTGCGCCGTGAGAGGCGTCGAACCCACGCTCGCCACCAGCTTCACGCCGCACTGGAGACGTTCGAGGGACTCGGCGCCCAGCCGTGGGCGTCCAGGGCCCGCACCGAACTCCAGGCCAGCGGTGGGGCCGCCGACTCCGGCGGTTCCGCGAACACGGCGATCAGCCGGCTCAGCCCGCAGGAGCGGGAAGTCGTGCGACTTGCGGCCACCGGAGCCACCAACCGTGAGATCGCCGCCCAGCTCTTCCTGAGCCCCAGGACGGTCGGTCACCATCTCTACCGCGCCTTCCCCAAACTCGGCATCAACTCCCGCACCGAACTCGCTCAGGCCCTCGACGGGCCCTGGAGCGGATGACGGCATCCGCATCCGTCGTCCGGTTCGACGGTGCAGGTCAGGGGCGAGGACTCCGGCGGGGGCTGTGTGCCCACCGTCGATGGTGCTCACGTGATCGGTGCGGCAACGGCTTCTCAGAGGTGGTCGAGTACCTGCTTCAGTTCACTGATCAGCGCGGTCGCCCCCGCTGCGGCCAGTCGGTCCGCCGGCATCAGGGCGGTGTAGCCGAGGACGTCCATCCCGGCCGCGCGAGCGGCGAGGACGCCGTTGGGACTGTCCTCGACGACCAGGCAGTCACGCGGGGCCACGCCCATCCTCCGCGCGGCGTACAGGAAGAGGTCCGGGGCCGGCTTGCCGACGCCGGCGACGTCCTCGGCGCTGAACACCACCGGGGCCGGCAGGTGCTCGCGCAGGCCGGAGCGTTCCAGGGTCAGGTCTATCCACGCGTGGTCCGACGAGGAGGCCAGGCAGTAGGGCAGCTCCCGGCGAGCAAGTTCCACGAGCAGTTCGGCAGCACCGGGCGCGGCGTCGACGCCGGTCTGGAACGCGGCGAACACCCGGTCGTGGCAACGGTCGGTGAAGTCCTCGGGAAGGGTGCCGCCGAAGCGGTCGGCGACCACCGCGTGGACGTTGCGACCGGCGTTGCCGAGGAAGTACTGGAACGACTCGGCGAGCGTCGTCGGGTATCCGAGCTCCGTAAGGTAGCCGGAGAGCACACCGTGAGCTGTGGTCTCGCTGTCGACGAGCGTCCCGTCGTTGTCAAAGATCACCATCTTGTAGGTCATCCCGGCAGGCTATAAGAGGTCCGCACGGCACCTCACCAGCGCAGCTCCCCGACGACGACGGTGACCGCACGCCCGGTCAGAACGCCCCGATGCCCGACCGACAGCCTCGCTCCCGACCCGCGCCGACGAACCCGTCAGCGCGTGACATCAAGCTCGGTACTGCACCCGGAGGGGTTCATTGCCTAGGATCGACCACCCTGGGAGCAGATGGTCCAGCTGGGGGCGTCGGTCGACCCGGCCTGACGGGCGGTCAGTGCGCCGGCGCCGGCGCACACCACGATCCCTTCGACTACGGTGTCAGCACGATCCTGCCGAAGACCTCACCCGCATCCATCTTCCGGTGCGCCAGCACGGCTGCGTCCAGTGGCAGCACCTCGTGCACCACTGTTTCGATCTCACCCCGGCCTGCTGCGGCGAACTGCTCGCTCCGTACGGCACGGCGGTCGGCCCCGGGGACGGTGGCGGCGCTGAAAGCGGCGAAGGACATCGACTTCTGGAACGCCGCCATGATCTTCATGCCGAAGTCCGCCGGTGGCTGGCCTGCGACAGCGCCCACGGCCACCATGCGGCCGTTCGGGTTGAGCCGGTCGAAGAACGACGGCAGGCCCTTGCCGGCCACCACGTCGATGATGACGTCGTACCCTCCAGGAGCCGGGCCTCCTCCGTCGCCGGAGCGGTCCAGCACCCGGGTCGCGCCGAGACCTCGCAGCCGCTCGCCGCGCTCGGCCGAGGAAGTGGTAACCGCCACCGCGGCTGCGCCGCCGCGAGCGGCGAGTTGCACGACCATGATCCCGATGCTGCCGGCCGCACCACGCACCAGGACCGTCTCCCCGGGAGCGAAGTGGGCGTGGCGCAGCCCGAAGTGGGCCACCACGCCGGCACTGCCCAGGGTCACCGCATCGACTGCGGACAGGTTCACCGGCAGCGGAACGATCTCCTCGACCGGTGCCAGCGCCTGCTCCACATAGCCTCCGCCGGTGCCCGTGAAGGCCCACACCAGCCTGCCGATCCACGAGGCGTCGACGCCGTCACCGACCGCGGTCACCGTGCCTGCCACCTCGCTGCCCGGAATGTGGCCCACCGTGAAGCCGTAGGCGGCCAGGGCCCCGCTGCGGATCACAGTGTCGACGCCACCGACGCCCACGGCCTCGGTGGCGACCACCACCTGCCCGGCAGCAGGTGCGGGAGCCGGCAGGTCGACAACAGCCAGACCGTCAGGGCCTCCGTACGTCTGGATCGCGATGGCCTTCACTGTCGTCTCCCGATCTCGATGAGCTGCTACGTCGCGGACGCTAACGGACGCCCCCGTCCGCTTGGCTAAAGTGAGAGCATGATCGACCGTTTGCCTCACACCCTGCGCTCCGATGCGCTGGACAACCGCGAACGCATCCTCGACGCGGCCCGAGCTCTGTTCTCCGCTGACGGCCTGGGCGTGCCGATGCGGGAGATCGCACGGTGTGCGGGGGTCGGCCCTGCCACCTTGTACCGTCACTTTCCGACCAAGCAGGTGCTGGCCACCGAAGCCTTCGCGGACCAGTTGCGCGCATGCCGCACCATCGTCGACCAGGGGTGCGCCGATCCCGATCCGTGGCGTGGCCTCTGCCTGGTGATCGAGAAGATCTGTGAGCTGCACGCGCGGGATCGGGGTTTGGGCGAAGCCTTTCTGACGGCCTTTCCAGGGGCGCCGGATGTCGCGGGCCGCGAGTACACGGTGAAGACGGTCGCCGGACTGGCCCAGCGGGCCAAGGACGCACGGCACCTGCGGTCCGACTTCGTCCTGGACGACCTCATTCTCATCCTCATGGCCAACAAGGGGATCCACACCAGATCGACCGACACCCAGGTGACGGCCTCCCGACGCTTCGCAGGGCTGGCCATCCAGGCGTTGAAAGCCTCACCTCAGCACGCACCGCTGCCACCAGCGGCACGACTGGTCTCGACGCCCAGTTGACGGCCGATGGGCGGGAGAGGGGGCAGCTGAGGCCAGGGCGGCAGTTTCAGCGCCGCGTGCGCCGAGGTCGCCGCGCACGCGGCGCGCCCTGCGCGCGTGGCAGCGCGGCGATGAACGCCACGAGTCCGTCGCGCTGATCGGGGGCCACGGCCCGCAGCGGAAGGGCAGCGAACCCGGACGAACCCAGGCGCAGGTACCACAGCGCTCCGCTCTTACCCGCGACACACGCCTCGTCCGGTCGGCACTCATGCGTGACGCCCGACTGGAACTCGATGCGGACGACCGTCGGGTTCGCGGTGAAGGTCATCGGCTTCAGCCCGGGATAGTCGGATCCGCGTTTTATCCGAGCCACCGAGAAGCCGACGTATGCGGGGGGAAGGAGACAGTAGACGGTCAAACCGAGGTAGATGAGGGCGGGCACGGTGCTGCGCGCGGTGTGGCTGAAATACAGCGCAGCCGAAACCACCAGGCCGAAGGCCGCCGCTCGAGGCATCACCCAGATGTAGAGCCGCGGCGCTGCGAGCCAGGCGATCCGTCGGCACTCGCCGAGAGTGAGCGTGAAATGTGCCGTGACGTCGAGCCCTGGTGCGTCGCCGACCTTCATGTGTCCCCCCGAGCTCCCCCAGCCCCAGCCCACGACTCCGAGGGTAGGGCTTCGGGTCCGGGAAGAACAGCGCGTCGTGGCGTTCGACGAGGGCGGGCATCACGCGCTGCCGTGGGTGAGTGCTGCACGCACGGCGTCGCGGAGAGTGGTGGCCGCGCGACCGATCAGACGCGGGAGGTCGTCACTGTCGGTGTACAGCTCGCCTCGCGCCAAGCCGGCGTCGGCATCGGCCAGAATCTTCGCCAGCTCGGCCGGCAGTCCGGCCCCGATGAGCGCCTCAGCGTAGGCGTCGACCGGCAGATCCTGGTAGGCGATCTGCGTACCGAGCTCCTCGCTGATTATGGCGGCCAGGTCGGACAGAGTGAACGGCTCGCCACCGAGTTCGTAGGTGGATCCCTCGTGGCCGTCCTGGGTCAGCACGACCGCTGCTGCGTCTGCCAGGTCACGGCGGCTCGTGCCGCTGACGGCGCCGTCGCGCGCACTGCCCAGCAGCACCCCGTGCCGGCGGATCAGCGGGAGTTGGCCGGTGTAGTTCTCCAAGTACCACCCGTTGCGCAGGATGACGAACGGAACTTCGCTCTCGCGCAGGTACTCCTCGGTTCGACGGTGCTCCTCGGCGAGCCGCATCCGCGCCGTGTCAGCGTTCAGCGTGCTGGTGTAGACGAGTCGCTTGACGCCGCTGGCGCGTGCCGCATCGATGGCACGGCGATGGTTGTCGAACCGCTCGCCCGCGGTGGTGGTGGACACGAGCAGGAGCCGGTCGGCACCCGCGAGGACGGCCTCCAACTGCGCCGGGTCGGCGAAGTCCAGGCGGTGCGTGGTGACGCCGCGTGCGGCGACCGGCTCCAGCTTCGCGACATCCCGACCGGTCGCGATGATGTCGCCGGCGGGTGTACCGGTGTCGAGCAGGCGTTCCACGACGAGACGTCCGAGGTGTCCGGTGGCTCCGGTGATCACAACCGACATGTCTGCTGTCCTTTTCTCGTTGGCTTGGCCGCTCTGAACGGCTCGGCTGCTGCCGTGCGATTCCCATGTCCTGGGCTCGCGAACTACGCTAGAACCTGACATTGATGTGAGAGGCAAGTCGTATGGCGCAGGTCATACGGGCTGGACGGCGGAGCAGCGAGGAGTGGCGGAGATGCGTATCGGTGAGCTCGCGCGACGCAGCAGCGTCAGCGTCAGATCCCTGCGGTACTACGAGGAGCAGGGCCTGATCACGAGCGAGCGCAGCCCCCGCGGGCAGCGGCACTTCCAGGAGGAGGACGTCGAGCGAGTCCTGTTCCTGCAGCGTCTGTACGCCGCGGGACTCTCCAGCCGCACCATTCTGGAGCTGCTGCCCTGCGTGGACTCGCCCAGCGTCGACAACTCCCGGGCCGCGCTCGACCGGATGGCCCAGGAACGCGAGAAGCTCTCGTCCCACATCACCGACATGATCAACGCCCGCGACGCGCTGGACGCGGCGATGGCCCGAGCCCGCCGGGCCCAGCCGGTACAAGGACAACGGCGGACCCGAGTGTCCGCTGCCTAGTCGGCGGAACTCACACAGACCCCCGACGGCCCCCGCGGGGTCTGGCGAGATTTTCGTGCGCGTCCTGGGCAACCCGATCGAGCCCCACTTCGGGCCGCTGCGGCAGTTCACACACGGCGCACCAATGCGGTCAGAGCGCTAATTGTGACCGCCGGACTACGTCGAGAGTTCAGCCTGGCGCGACCACCAGGCCTCGGCGGCGGTCATTGCGTTCTCGGCCTCATGGAGGCTCTTGCCCACGAGCCCCGTGGTGGCAGCCCAGTGCAGGGGTACAAGGGCTAGAGCGCCGGGGAGCCATCGGCGCTCGTCGCGGGTGAGCGGTTCCGCTGCCGTGCTCTCGTAGGCGTCGAGCAGCCGTCGCGGCTTGAGCAGTTCGTCGTCCTGGGCGACGTGGTGGTGCAGGCTGACCGCGATGTCGTACAACCGCTCTCTGACCCGCGCGAAATCCAGGTCGAAGGTGACCCATGAGCCGTCTGCCAGTTCTCCCGCGTTACCCAATTTGTAGTCCCCGTGAATCGGAGCGCAGGGTAGTTCGACCTCCTTTCGGAGCTTGGAGAGCTCGCCGGTCAGGTGGCGCATCCGATGCACGACCGGCTCGCTGCGGGGTCCGAGCGTGCGGCGTGTGAAGCCGACCGAGTAGCGCAGTTGGCGGAAGGTTCTGTGGTCGTCGAGGGGTGCGGGCGCACTGGGCTCCCAGACTGCTTGGAGCGCGGTGTGAAGGCGTCCGAGCTCCTCGAAGAGGCGGAGGTAGGAGTCCTCGTCCGCCTGTGGCTGCACGTGTTCGATGAATTCCTCAGTCTCGGCCCAACGATCTGCGACCCTCAGGAGGTCGCGGTCGAAACTCGGAATCGGCCGAGGGACGCGGACTTGTGTCCGCTGGAGTCGCTCGCGCAGGCGCCGCAGTCCCGCGACCCGCCCGCGGCGGACCCAGGGTCTGTGAATTCGAAGGACTACCGGCGGCTCAGCGTCTATCCGCAGGTTGAGGTTGAACTCACCGCCGATGTCCGCCCATCGGGCCCCGTGCGCGACGCGGGCGATCAGGGCCGAGACGGCCGGGACATCCGGGCTGGCTCTGGGTCCGAACCAGCGCGGCAGAGGAGGCGGAGACGCCCAGGGTTCGATTCCGGTCATGGCAATGGCCCTCCAGCGCACCCGACGAAGGAACCTCCGGCGAACCCATGCTCCTCGACACGGGGTTGATCGTGCCACGCATTTGCCGGCGTCGCCCAGGTGCAGGCCGACGCCCCCGACGAGCCGGTCCAACCATTTCGCCGAGCTATGGCTCAGCGTGGCGGCCCCGCCGATGACGGTCGGGGACGCCCTCCCTGTGGCAGTCCAGCTTGGCTGGAGTTGCAGAGGCTCAGGGCGTTTCAGCAAGCTGGCAGACATGAGCACCGAGCAGGAGAAGAAGGACAGGCTGGCAGCGGTCGGGCCACGGCTGCGGGAGCTGCGGCAGCGTCACGGGCTGACACTGGCCCACCTTGCCGAGCAGACCGGAATCAACGAAAGCACGCTTTCGCGCCTCGAAGGCGGCACCCGCAAGCCGACCCTGGAGATGCTGCTCCCACTTGCCGAGGTCTTCACCATGCCCTTGGACGAGCTCGTCGGCGCACCCCGCACCGGAGATCCGCGCATCCACCTCAGGCCCGTCAACCGCAACGGCATGACCTTCGTGCCGCTCAGCCGTCCCGGCGGCGTCCAGGCCCACAAACTCCTCATCCCGCCCCGGCCCGACACCGAACCACAGCTCAGCACGCACGAGGGGTTCGAATGGGTCTATGTCCTCGCTGGCCGGCTACGCCTGCTGCTGGGCGAGGAAACCGTGGTTCTCAAGCCCGGCGAGGCCGCTGAGTTCGACACCCACGTGCCGCACTGGCTCGGCTCGGACGACAGGCGAACCGTGGAACTCCTCATCCTGTTCGGCCCCCAGGGTGAACGGGCCCACCTCAAGGCCCGCACTACCTAACCCCTATCGGCAACCAGGAGCAAAACCGCCGCGGGTGCTCAATCGCCCTCAACGAGACCCTCCAGGCCGTGCACACGCGACCCCAGCACCCGCCTCGACACCTCAGCCTCCATAGCCCCGCTGAACACGTCGACCTCGGAGACTGCGGCACGGGAGGCCGCGGCACCGCGGGCATCAGCCGTGAGCAGATCCATGTTGATCGCCGCAGCCGCAGTCACCCCGGCGGCCGCGGCCTGCGGAACGCCGGCCACCATGTCGCTGACGTTGCCCGCCGCCCAGACACCCGCGGCCCCGGTGAACCCGGAGGCGTCCACCGCGACGTGCTCACCGAAGCCCGTCGGGTGCTCCCGCACGGTCAGGCCCAGTCCGTCAAGGAAGCCGGCGCGCGCCACGAACCTCGGCGACACCACCAGTGCTTGCACCGGCACCACCTTGCCCGACAGCAGACGCACCCCCGCCAGCCGGTCCTGATCATCGACATCCAGGCCACCGACCTCGCCGTCCACCACAGCAATACCCAGACCGGCGAGCTGCTCCCACTGCTCCTCGCTCAGCTCCGCACCGGTGTGCCGGAACAGTGTGATGTCCTTGGACAGCTGCCTGAACATCAGCGCCTGATGGAAGTTGCCCAGTACACCGATCACCTGGTCGCGGACCTCCCAGCCGTGGCAGTAGACGCAGTGCATCACGTCGCGTCCCCACCGCTCAGCCAGCCCCGGTACCGCTGGCAGCTCGTCCACCAGCCCCGTCGTCACCAGCACACGCCGGGCCCGACATCGTTGCCCGTCCTGGGTGAGGACCGTGAAGCCCTCGCCGTCGGGGAGAACCTGCGCCACACGGGAGGAGGCCACCCTGCCGCCGTATGCGGCGATCTCCTCCCGACCAAGGCGCAGCAGCTCCAAAGGCGCGATGCCCTCCCGTCCCAGAACGCCGTGGGCGCCGGCGGATGGTGCGTTGCGCGGTTCACCCGCGTCGATCACCAGCACCGACCGCCGCACCCTGCTGAGCGTCAGCGCGGCCGAGAGGCCGGCAACCCCACCGCCGACCACCACCACGTCCCAGGCCGTTCCATCCACACACGTCATCTCTCGCTCATCCATGCCCCTCATCCTGCGACCCGAAAGGACGCAACAGCAAAGAGGCATGCCATTTCGGCAAGAGGATTCGATCGTGCCCGGGAGCGAGGCGGCAGGAGAGTATTGAAGCGAATGCCTGCGCGTCAGCAATACCAATGGCAGAACCGGCGTCGGGCTGCGACACGGACGCCGTGATCCCCACCGACTGCGCGTTGGCGACTCGCTCGACTTCTGGCGCGCGGAGCAGATCGAACCAGGCAGGCTTCTGGGCCTCGTCGCCAAGACTGCACTGTCTGGCAGAAATCTGAGCGGCCGGGCAGCCGGAGGGATCCGGGTAGGGAACCGTCCGACTGCCACTGCCCCAGCTGCCGAGTTCACATGGGGAAGGCGATGTCGCAGACCTCGTCGTCGGGACCGGCGGCCATGAAGTCGGTGAAGTACACCTCACGCGGTGCGCCGGCCGACGGCAGGTTCTGGTCGTGCAGCCAGCCCGCGACCGCCTCGAAGGCGGACAGGATCTGCGGGAACGCCACCTGGGCCTTGGCGATGCGCACGTACGCCTCGCGGTGTGCCGGCTCTTCGCGCATCGCTGCATCGATGCTGTCGGCGGTCTTCGGGTCGACCGGGAGGCAGACCTCGACGGGGCCGTCGCTGTCGTGGTTGACCTCGCCGTGGTAGACGACGAACGCCGGCGCCACCGCACCCCCTACCGCATCCGCGGCACCGTACAGGCGGGTCATGGCCGCGCCGATCCAGGTGGGCAGTTCCTCGGGAGTGACGTGACGCTGCTCGGTCAGCACCATCTGTGCCGGGACCTCGCGGGTGAGCACGGTGTGGGACATGGCATAGCCTCCTTGACGACCGCCGGACACCAGATCACGCACATGCCCCGCCAGGTGCCGTTGCGCGGCGAACCTGGCCTCGACCGCTTCCCAGTAGGCCGCCAGCAGTTCGGCGCGCTGGACGATCGGGGCCCGCAGCACCGCCGCGACCTCGCCCAGCGGCATGTCCAGCCGGCGCAGCCACACGATCAGTCGGGCGTCGTTCAGCCGGTCGGCTCGATAGCGGCGGTACCGGTTGGCCGTGTCGACCTCGTCGGGGAGCAGCAGCCCCTGCTGCTCGTACAGGCGCAGCGCCTTGGGCGACAGCCGCGAGCGGCGGGAGAACTCGCCGCTGGACAGCAGTTCGTCATCAGGCATGGCAGTTCGGTGTCCTGTTCGGTATGGGTACGGGCCGCACGCTTGCCGTGCGGCCTTGGTCCCCACCATGGGCTTCGCCCCAAGGGCGAGGTCAAGCGGCGGCGCCGACCAGTATCCGCCGACAGGGCGACGCCAAGGCGATCGTCGAGGTCAGGACACGTCGCGGCGCATGCTGGTGGTGAGGGCGAGGGCGGCGAATGCCAGGGTGTAGAGCGCCAGGACGAGCCCGCCGTCCCAGCGGGGCAGCAGGTGACTGGTCGTCATCGACTCGGTGCCGGCGCCCAGGGCCTGGCCGGCGTTGAACGGCAGCCAGCGGGCGAGTCCGCCGATCAACTGCCCGACGATGCCCTCGACCAGGGCGACCCAGGCGAGCGAGACGGCGATCGCGCCGACCAGGCTGCGGACGAGCGCGCCGACGCCGACGCCGATCGCGGCGAACGCCGCGTTCCAGACGATCCCGCCGCCGATGGTGGTCCACATCGCCGTGTCGCCCCAGGCGAAGGAGACGCCCTTGTCGGACCACCAGGCCGCCGCCACCCCGAGGCCCACCAGGCTGCTCACCATCCCGGACAGCATGCCGAAGGCCGCGTAGACCAGGAGCTTGGCGCTGATGACCCGTCCTCGCGAGGGCGTGGTCAGGTAGGTGTCGGTGATGGTCCGGTGCCGGTACTCCCCGGCGACGGCCAGGATCCCGAAGACCATCGTGAACAGCGACGTCAGGCCGACATGGGCGAGCGCCCCGCTCTGCGCGGCCGCGTCGAGGGGCTTGTTGCCCGAGAGCACCATGCCGCTGATGCCTGCGGTGACCAGCAGCGGGGCGGCGAGCAGCAGCAGCCACGGGCTGCGGATGGTGCGGAGTTTCAGGACCTCGGTCCTGATCAGGCTGTTCATCTCTTTTCGTTCCTCGCGTTCAGTGGTGGGCGGAGGACGCGGTGGCGTCGGTCGCACTGTCAGGGCCGGTGCCCGAGTCGCTGGCGGGGTCGGACGTCAGCCGGAGGAACGCGGCTTCGAGCGTCTCCCCATGGGCGCCGGTCAGTTCGGTCAGCGGGCCCGCGTAGCGCAGCCTGCCTGCGGCGACGATGACGACCTTGTCCACGGTCTGGGCCACCTCGCTGAGCATGTGACTGGACATCAGTACGGTGCGGCCCTCTGCGGCCAGCCCGCGGAGCAGATCCCGCAGGTCGACCATGCCGACCGGATCCAACCCGTTCGCGGGCTCGTCCAGGACGAGCACGCGTGGGTCGCCGAGCAGCGCGCCGGCCAGGCCCAGCCGTTGGCGCATACCGAGTGAGTAGCCGCCGACCCGCCGGTCGGCGGCATCGGTCAGACCGACGCGGTCCAGCACCTCCTCGATCCGAGGACGCGGAAGGCCTGCGGCGTCGGCGATGATGCGCAGGTGGTCGCGCCCGCGGCGCCCCGGGTGGAAGCCGGTCGCCTCCAGCACCGCGCCGACGACGCGTCGAGGCTGGTCCAGGTCGCCGTAGCGGCGGCCGTCGATCAGGGCCCGGCCCCCGGTCGGTGTCACCAGCCCGAGGACCATGCGGAGCGTGGTGGTCTTACCCGCCCCGTTCGGACCGAGGAACCCGGTCACCACCCCGGGCTCGACCTCGAAGGTCAACCCGTCGACAGCGGTCACCGGCCCGTAACGCTTCGTCAGGTCGTCCACCGTGATCCCGGCACTCATGACGGCCTCCTGCGCGAACCCAGCGGAACGATCGGATACATCGGAGTCCTCCCCTTCACCGGCATTGACGGCTCGGCCGTCACGCCCGGTGCCTCACCCGGGCGTCGCCACCACCGTCCCGGACCGGCCACCGCACTGTCGTCGCCCCGGCACGGCAACCGCTGCTACCACGCATGCGTCAGACGACCCGACGGCTACCGCGTCGGTGGTAGCCGCGGCACCCACGCGCGGCCGAGGGCACAGCGGGGCCGCGCGCCTATCGTGTGAGCATGGACAGCATCCGCCACCTACGTCTGGCCGCCCGCCGGCATGCGCACCTGGCGGATGCGGCGGTCGCGCTGGGGGTCTTCGGCGCCACCGCCGTGACGACCTTCGCCGGACACTCCGCCGCTACGGTCGGCAACGGCACCACGGCGCTGGTCTCCGCCGTGATCGCCTGCGGTGTGCTGGCCGCGCGCCGCCGGCGCCCGGTGGTCGCTCTGGCTGTGAGTGCGCTGGCCGCGGAGGTGTTCCTGCATCAGACCGGCGGTACCCGTGGCGAGTTGATCCTGCTGGCCCCCTCGATCGCCCTCTACACCGTCGCCGACCTCGTCGAGCGCCGGCGCGGCCTGCTCCTGGGAGGTCTGGCACTGGTCGCGCTCGCCGCCTGGCACATGCTGACGCACCCGGCGTTCGCCGTGCTCGGTCCCGAGAACCTTGCCTTCACCGCCCTCGGGGGCCTGGCCATCGCCGCCGGCGACTCCTCCCGCAACCGCCGTGCCTACCTCGCCGAGGTGGAACAACGCGCCCGGCGAGCGGAGGTCGAGCGCGAACGCGACGCCCGGCGACGGGTCACCGAGGACCGGCTGCGGATCGCCCGCGACCTGCACGACGCCGTGGGCCACCAACTCGCCCTCATCAGCGTGCAGTCCAACGTCGCCGGGCAGGCGATCGACTCTGACGCCGCTACGGCACGCGAAGCCATCGCCCACGTGAAGGCCGCCAGCCGCCAGGCCCTGGGCGAACTGCGCGACACCATCAGCCTGCTGCGGCAACCCGGGGACCCTGTCGCCCCCACCGCCACTCCGGCCCCCGGCCTGGACGCGCTCACGGATCTGCTCGCCTCGCTGCGCGCCTCCGGACTGGACATCGACTGCCGCATGCAGGGCCACGTCCTCGCGCTGGCGCCCTCGTCCGACCTCACCGCCTACCGCGTGATCCAGGAAGCGCTCACCAACGTCTACAAGCACTCGCGTAGGCGTCAGGCACGGCTGACCTTGGCCTACGACCCGAAGGAGCTCCGCATCACCGTCGAGGACCCCGGGGAAGGCGGCACGAGCGCCGGACCCGACGCCGCCTGCGACCCGCCCACCGCCGCACGGCACGGCATCGTGGGAATGCGCGAACGGATCTGCGCCCTGGGCGGTCAGTTCACCGCCGGGCCGCGCCCGGACGGCGGCTTCCAGGTGACCGCGACTCTGCCGTGCCGTCCCCTCGACCTCGCCCAGGAGACCGCCCCGTGACCATCCGCATCGTCATCGCCGACGACCAACCCCTGGTCCGCACCGGCTTCAAAGCGCTGATCGCCCCCGCGCCGGACCTGGAGGTGGTCGGCGTGGCCGGTGACGGCCACGAGGCGGTGCGACTGGCCAGGACCACCCAGGCGGACCTGGTGCTCATGGACATCCGCATGCCGGTCCTCGACGGCCTTGCGGCGACCCGCCTGATCACCGGCGACGACGACCTCGCCGGGGTGAAGGTCCTGATCCTGACCACCTTCGAGATCGACGAGTACGTCTTCGAGGCACTGCGCGCCGGCGCCAGCGGCTTCCTGGGAAAGAGCGCCGACGCGGAGGAACTGCTGCAGGCGATCCGCACGGTCAGCCGAGGCGACGCTCTGCTCTCCCCGGCTGCGACCAGAACCCTCATCAGCCGATTCCTCGCCACCCCTGCCCCGTCGCGGCCCCAGGACGAAGCGGTCCGCCGTGCACTGGAGGCCCTCACCGACCGCGAACGCCAGATCACCGCGTTCGTGGCGACCGGGTTGTCCAACGACGAGATCGCCAGGACCCTGGTGCTCAGCCCCGCCACCGTCAAAACCCACGTCAACCGCGCCATGGTCAAGGTCGGCGCCCGCGACCGGGCCCAACTGGTCGTCTTCGCCCACCGCAGCGGCCTCACCGATGCCGGCACGCCGTCATCTCTCCCGGACCTGGACAGCCCACTGTGACCGACCTCCCGCACTCGGGGTGGTGCAGTTGTATGTAGTGTGCGGAAATGACAAGAAGCGAGCGAATCGCGGACCAGCTGGACCGCCACTGGCACAGGAACCTGCGACCGCGGCTGCAGGGTCTTGCCGATGAGGAGTACTTCTGGGAGCCGGTGCGCGGTTGCTGGAGTATCCGCCCGTACGGCACGTCGGCCGCACCGATGTCGGCAGGTTCGGGGGAGTGGACCATGGACTGTGCGTCCACTGACCCGGTGCTGGCGCCGGTGACCACGATTGCCTGGCGACTGGCGCACATCATCGTCTCCTGCCTGGGATATCGGGTCGGATGGCACTTCGCCGGCCCGGACATCGACTTCCAGACATTCGCTTACGCGGGGACCGCTGATGAGGCGCTGAAGCAGCTCGATGAGGTGTACGGGCGATGGGACGCGGGGGTCCGCGAGCTCTCGGACGTCGACCTGGCGAATCCGCCCACGGCGGGTCCCGAGCGGTTTCCCATGGAGGGCATCGTCCTGCACGTCAACAGGGAGCTGATCCACCACGGCGCCGAGATCTCCCTGCTGCGCGACCTCTACCGCTGGCAGGACGGAACCGTACCGCGCCGAGTATGACTGGTCGCCTTGGGCTTTGAGGAGCTCGGGCGGTCCCGGGATGCGGACTCGCCTGAGCGGGGGACAGGGGCTTGCGTACGGGCTAACCGGGGCGTGTCCGGACAGCGGCCGACCCATCGGTGCATTGCCCTGCGGACCTGGTTCTTGTCCGTGCCGGGCCGACCCGCTCAGAGCGTCGGGTGGAGAGCGGAGCTGTGGTCGTATGCGCTGCGCGCGTCGGCGATCTCGGAGCGGTGGCGTTCCGCCCAGGAGGCGAGCGACACCAGCGACTCGTAGAGCTCCAGCGCCATCGGCGTGGCCATGTACTCCACCTTGGGCGGCACGGTCGGGTACACCGTCCTGGTCAGCAGGCCGTCCCGCTCCAGGTTGCGCAGCGTGAGCGTCAGCATGCGTCGGCTGATCCCCTTCACCGCCCGCTCCAGCTCGGTGAAGCGCCGCGGCCCGTGCGCGCACTCCAGCAGGATCCCGATGGCCCACTTGCCGCTGACCCGGTCCAGAACCTGCAGCACGGTGCACGCCACCGGATCGTGTTCGCCGCTCGGCGCCGCCTGGACCTCGACGGTCACAGCACTGTTCCTCTGGGACACAAAAGTGCCTCCTTCCATGCGACTTCATAGTCACAAAAGATGAGGCCTGTAACAAGTCGTTCCCCAAGGGAAAGAGGGCTGTCCATGGCTGTCGATACCGCCGCCCCGGCCGACCGCAGGAGCTGGCTGGCGCTGTACACACTCTGCGCCGGGACGCTGATGATCGTCCTGGACGGCAGCGTCGTCACCGTGGCACTGCCCACGATCGGCAGGGATCTGGACTTCTCGCAGTCGAACCTCGCCTGGCTCGTCAATGCCTACATGATCGCGTTCGGCGGCCTGCTGCTGATCTCGGGCCGGCTCGGCGACCTGTTGGGTCGCAAGCGACTCTTCCTGAGCGGCATCGCCCTGTTCACCGCCGCCTCTCTGCTGTGCGCTCTCGCCACGACCCAGGGAGTACTGATCGCCGCCCGGTTCATCCAGGGCGTCGGCGGAGCCATGGCCAGTGCGGTGACCCTGGGCATGATCGTCACGATGTTCCCTCGACCCCGTGAGACCGCCAAGGCGATCGGCATCTTCAGCTTCGTCGCCGCGGCCGGCGGATCCATCGGCGTCATCGCCGGCGGCGTCCTCACCGAGGCGGCCGGCTGGAACTCCATCTTCTTCATCAACGTGCCGATCGGCGTGGTCATCCTCATCGCCGCCCTCCGGATCTTCGCCCCGGACCGGGGACTCGGCATCGGGGCCGGCGCGGACATGGTCGGCGCGCTCCTGGTGACCTCGGGCCTGATGCTGTTCGTGTACTCGATCAACAAGATCGAGAGCGACGGCATCAGCTCCGCCCGGACGCTCGGCTTCGGCGGCCTCGCGATCGCACTGCTCATCGGGTTCGTCTGGCGCCAGTCCCGGGCGCGCACCCCGCTGCTGCCACTGCGGATCTTCCGCTCGCGCTACACCTCCGGCTCCAACGCGGTCATGGTCCTCTTCGTGGCAGGCCTCTTCGGCTTCCAGTTCCTGCTCGCCCTGTACCTGCAGTCCGTAGCCGGCTACAGCTCCGCCAAGACCGGCCTGGCCTATCTGCCAGGACCCATCGTGATCGCCGTGATCTCGCTCGGCTGCTCGGCCAAGCTGATCACCCGCTTCGGGCCCCGCGCCGTGCTGGTGGCAGGCATGGTCGCCACGACCATCGCCCTCGCGCTCCTCGGCCGGCTCCCGGTGGACGCCTCCTACGGGGTGGACGTCCTGCCCTCGGTGATCCTGCTCGGGGTGGGCGCCGGCCTCGCACTGCCCGCTGTCATCGGGCTCGCCATGTCCGGTGCCACGCCCGCCGACTCGGGCCTGGCCTCCGGCCTTGTCAACACCACGCAGCAGGTCGGCGGCGCGCTCGGCGTCGCGGTCCTCGCCGCCCTCGCGGGCTCGCGCAGCGACTCCCTGATCCGCGACGGCAAGAGCGCCGCCGAGGCGGTGACCGACGGCTACCGGCTGGCGTACCTCGTCGCCGCCGCGCTCATGGTGCTCGGCATCGTGCTCGCTGCAGCAGTCCTGCGCACCCCCGAGGCCGCCGCCCAGCCCGGACCCGCCGGCGCCGGCGCCCCGGACGCGGAGGAGGCCGGGATCCCGGCCCCGCAGACCAATGCGTAGCTGCGGACCTCCAGACCACCTGCGTCAGCGGACTGTCGTGTCGGGGTGGGTCCCGGGAAGAGGCCTGGCAGAGTCGGCTGTTGACGTCGGTGCAGGTGTCGTCACGTGGTGAGTTGATGGAAGGGTGGGTTCTGGTGTCGTCTTTGAAGCCGGTCGCGTCGGTCACGGGTGTGCAGCTTCCGATCTGCAGTACGTGCGGCGTGCAGTACGGGGCGCCGCGCGCTGATTGCCCGATCTGCCTGGACGAGCGGCAGTACGTCGGTTGGGACGGCCAACAGTGGACGACGCTGGCCGAGTTGCGCGCCGGCGGCCGCCGCGGTCGGCTCGATGAGGAGGGACCCGGTGTGATCGGGGTGGGCGCGGTGCCGTCGGTGGCCGTCGGCCAGCGCGCGCTGCTGATCCGCTCACCGTCCGGCAACGTGCTGTGGGACTGCGTGGGCTACCTCGACGACGACCTCGCCGCCGAGATCCAGGACCTGGGCGGGATCAGCGCGATCGCCGTCAGCCATCCGCACTTCTACGGCGCGATGACCGAGTGGGGCCGGGCCTTCGACGCTCCCGTGTACATCCATGCTGCGGACCGTGACTGGGTCGCACGGCCCGATCCGGTGATCGAGTACTGGACGGGCGACACCCACCGGATCGCGCCCGGATTGACGCTGATCAACGCGGGCACGCACTTCGCCGGCGGCACCGTGCTGCACTGGGCTGACGATCCGGAAGGTGGCGGCGCGCTGTTCAGCGGCGACATCTTCATGGTGGTGATGGACCGGCGCTGGGTCAGCTTCATGTACAGCATCCCCAACTTCATTCCGGAGCGGCCGAGCACCATCCGCCGCGCGCTCACGCTGGTCGAACCTTTCGCCTTCGAGCGCATCTACGGTGCGTTCTGGGGGCGCGTGGTCAGCACCGACGGGGCGGCCTCAGTGCAACGCTCCGCGGAACGCTACCTGCGCTTCGTGGAGGAAAGCGGCTCGTAGCGCAGCCGGGCCGGACGGGCGTGCAGTCAAAGGGGCGGCGCCGATCGCCCTTGCCTCTCGGGGCCACGCGAGGAATTGACTCGAATATTCCTGCACGCTCATCAGCTCGCGGTCAAAAGAAGTCGACCCCTATTCAGTCCGTAGGTGCGGCGGAGACCGACTTCGGCCGCCACCTCACCCAGGACTTCCGCCCGTACCGGGACGAACTGGTGATCTCGACCAAGGCCGGGCACCCCATGTGGCCGGGCCCGTACGGCGAGCGGGGCTCGCGCAAGTACATGCTGGCCAGCCTGGACCAGTCGTTGATCCGGATGGGTCTGGACTACGTCGACATCTACTACTCGCACTACCCGGACCCGGACACCCCGCTGGAGGAGACCATGGGTGCGCTGGCGGCTGCGGTGCGGCAGGGCAAGGCGCTGTACGTCGGCATCTCCTCCTACAGCGCCTCGCAGACCCGGGATGCGACGCGGCTGCTGCACGAGATGGGCGTACCGCTGCTGATCCACCAGCCCTCCTACTCGATGGTGAACCGCTGGATCGAGGAGGACGGGTTGCTGGACACCCTGGAGGCGGCGGGCGCCGGCTGCATCGGCTTCACCCCGCTGGCCCAGGGGCTGCTGACCGACCGATACCTGAACGGCCTTCCGGCCGACTCGCGGGCGGCGGCAGGCAAGTCGCTGAAGCCGGGCTTGCTCACCGAGGACAACTTGGCCCGGCTGCGTGCGCTCAACGAGATCGCCCGCCGCCGTGGACAGTCGCTGGCCCAGCTCGCGCTGACCTGGGTGCTGCGCGACCCGAGACTGACTTCCGCGCTGATCGGCGCCTCCTCGGTGGCGCAGCTCGAGGACAACCTGGCGGCGGTGCACGGCGCTCCGCTGTCGGCGGAGGAACTGGCCGAGATCGACAAGTACACGGTGGCCGAAGGCAGCGCCGACATCTGGGGCTGAACCGGGACCTGGGTGATCACTGCGGGCCCGCCGCGCAGCGGAGGCAGGGTGAGCGGGTCAGGAAGGTACTGGTGCGCTCAGGGAAACGACGGCGAACGCAGCGCCCTGCGGGTCCTGGAGGACCGCCATCCGGCCGACCTTCTCCATGTCGAAAGCCGGAGCCATCACCGAACCTCCGGCCCGCACCAGCGCGTCGACCGTGCTGTCGGTGTCGTCGACGGCGAAGTTCACGAGCCAGTGCGGCGGGACTCCGGCCGGGAGGTTCTCCATGCCCTGTACGCCGCCGATGACACGGCCCTTGACCATGAGCCCGGTGAACTCCGGCATCTCCGGCATCGGGCCGGCCACCAGGCCCAGCGCCGCCTGGTAGAAGGTTCCAGCGGCCTTGGGGTCGGTGGTGCTGAGCTGGTTCCAGACCAGTGCGCCGGGCTCGTTGACGATCTGGGCTCCGGGGAACTCCAGCGGCTGCCACACGCCGAACACGGCGCCCTGCGGGTCCGCGGCGATCAGCATCCGGCCGATCGTGCCCACGTCCATCACCGGGGAGATGACCGTGCCGCCGTTCGCGGAGATCGCGGCCTGGGTGGCGTCGGCGTCCGCGCTGGAGAAGTAAGTGGTCCAGGCGGTGGGGGGCGGGGGCTGGTCGCCCATGGGCATCGACTTCATGACGCCTGCGACCGACTTGCCCTTGAGCGTGCACACCGAGTAGCCGCCGAACTCCTCGGAGCCGATCTCGCCCTGCCAGCCGAACAGGTCCCGGTAGAAGTCCAGCGCGGCCTGCTGGTCCGGGGCCATCAGGTCGATCCAGCACGGTGTGCCCGGTTCATACGGACCGGTGACTTCAGACATGTGACGTCTCCCAGCGGTGATCTGTCCCGGGCGCGGTGCCGGGGCGCGTTCGCGTCCTCCCGAATCACTCTCCTCGTGCTACGCCGAGGACGCCATCCGGATCACCGGAGACTGGCCCGACAGTGGCTGGGGGACGGGCCGCCGCTATCCGGCCAGCGGTCAAGGGTGCCTGTTCCGACAGGGCCGGGCAGCAGGCGGGCTTGGGCCGTTCGGCCCCCATCGTGGGGTGCCGGCGCTGCCTGGATGGGAGAAAGGAACCGGAAATCGCTCATGGCGACCCCGGTTCGCCCCGCCTGTCCGGCTGGGAGACCCTGTGCCTGGCGCAGCACAACAGCGGCTACTCCGTCGACGGCGGCTACGCCCAGTACGCGCTGGCCCACGGTGACTACGTGGTCAAAGTGCCCGAGGGGCTGCACCCGCTCGACGCCGCCCCGCTCACCTGCGCGGGCGTCACCACGTACAAGGCCGTGAAGGTCTCCGGGGCGCGTCCGGGGACCCGGGTCCTGATCTCGGGCATCGGCGGACTGGGCCACCTCGCGCTGCAGTACGCCCGAATCGCCGGGGCGGAGACCATCGCGGTCGACGTCACCGACGAGAAGCTGGCACTCGCCCGCGATCTGGGCGCCGACCACGTGATCGACGCCCGGCAGCAGGACGTGGCCGCGGAGGCGGCCAAACTCGGGGGCGCCCACGCCGCGGTCTCCCTGGCCGTCAGCAACGACTCGTTCCGGGCCGCCTACGCCGCGCTGCGCCGCGGGGGCACCCTGGTCCTGGTAGCCCTTCCAGCCGGCGGGACGCTGGAACTGCCGGTCTTCGACACCGTCCTCAACGGTACTTCTGTGGTGGGTTCCATCGTCGGCACCCGTCAGGACCTGGCCGAGGTGTTCGCGCTGCATGCGCTGGGCCGCACCCGGGTGATCCGTGAGAGCCGCCGCCTGGAGGACGTGAACGCCTGCTTCGAGGAGGTCCTGGCGGGCAAGGTGTCCGCACGGCTGGTCTTCGACCTGCGCTGACCGGCAGGGGGCTGGAAGCACGGGGCAGGACCACCCCCACCTGCCCCGGATCGCTGACCTGCCGATCGCAAACGGTCGGTCCCGGTCAGGTTGGCGACAAACCGCGGAGGTGTGGTCCGGTTCGTGCTGGGATGTCCTGCACGCAGCGTCGGTCGACCACAAGGCGGCAGCACCATGACGACCACCACCGAGGAGCCGTTCCGAGCCCTGCTGGAAGCGGCCCCCGACGCCATGGTGATCGTGGACGACAGCGGCGTGATACGGCTGGTCAATGCCCAGACAGAGGCCCTGTTCGGCTATCCGCGGCAGGAACTGCTCGGTCGGCCGATCGAGATCCTGGTGCCGCAGCGTTTCCGCGCCCAGCACCCCGCCCACCGGTTCGGCTACTCGGTGAACCAGCAGGTCCGTCCGATGGGCGCGGGCCTGGAGCTGTACGGGCTGCGCAAGGACGGCGCCGAGTTCCCGGTCGAGATCAGCCTCAGTCCGCTGGAGACCCCCGACGGGCTGCTGATCTCGGCCGCGGTCCGTGACGTCAGCGAGCGCAAGTCCGCCGAGGAGCGCTTCCGCGGACTCCTGGAGGCCGCCCCCGACGCCATGGTGATCGTGGACGACGCCGGCACCATCCAGCTCGTCAACGCCCAGACCGAGACGCTGTTCGGCTACGGGCGCGAGGAACTGCTCGGACGGCAGGTGGAGGTGCTGGTGCCCGAGCGGTTCCACCGGCACCATCCCGGCCACCGGCACGGCTACGTCGACAACCGCCGGGTCCGTCCGATGGGTGCGGGCCTGGAGCTGTACGGGCTGCGCAAGGACGGCGCCGAGTTCCCCGTCGAGATCAGCCTCAGCCCCCTCGAGACCCCTGACGGGACCCTGGTATCCGCCGCCATCCGGGACGTCAGCACGCGCAAACTGGTCGAGACGAAGCTGGCCGAGCTCTACGAGCAGCAGCGGCACGTGGCACTGACCCTGCAGCGCAGTCTGATGGGCTCACCGGCCCCGCTGCCCGGGATGGACACCTCCAGCCGCTACTTTCCCGCTCGCCAGGGCGCTGGCGTCGGCGGGGACTGGTTCGACCTGATCGCCCTGGGCGGCGGCCGGGTCGGGATCCTGATCGGCGACGTGATGGGCCGCGGTCTGGAGGCCGCCGCCGTGATGGGCCAGCTGCGTTCGGCCTCGCACGCGCTGGCCAAGACGGGCATGCCGCCCTGGCAGCTGATGCGCGCCCTGGACGCGGTGGTCAGCGAACTGCCCGACCAGCTGGTGACCTGCTGCTACCTGGTCCTGGACCCCGACCAGGGCCGGCTGACCGTGTGCTCGGCCGGCCACCTGCCACTGCTGCTGGTCGACCCGGACGGCCGTGCGCGCGAGCTGCCGGTGCCGGTCAGCGTCCCGCTGGGGGTCGGCGAGGTGCCGCACCAGGAAACCGTGCTGCCGGTGCTCCCCGGGTCGGTTCTGGCCCTGTACACCGACGGCCTGGTGGAGACACCCGTCAGTGACATCGAGCTTCAGGTCAAGGCCCTGGGTATCGCGCTGGAGAAGGCGGTGGCGGACACTCCGGGGCTGGAGGCGGCTGCGGACTCGGTGCTCGCGGCCCTGCTGCCCGACCCGAAGGACTACGCCGACGATGTGACACTGCTGCTGGTCCGTATCCCCTGCGCCCCGGTCACCGCGGTCTCCGCGACGCTGGCGGTGGAACCGCAGAGCGTCGGCGCCGGGCGTCGCTTCCTGCGCCGCACCCTGGAGGAGTGGGACTGCCAGGAACTCGCGGACACCGCCTGCCTGCTGGCCTCGGAACTGCTGTCCAACGCGGTCCGGCACGCCTGCGGCCCGCTGCGGCTGCGGCTGCGCCAGGCCGGGGCGGAACTCAGCGTCGAGGTCTGCGACGGCAGCCCGGTGCTGCCGCACGCCAGGTCGGCCGGACCCGAGGAGGAGTCGGGCCGCGGACTGGCCCTGGTGGACTCGCTCGCCTCGGACTGGGGCACGCTGCCCACCGGTGAGGGCAAGGCGGTCTGGTTCTCGCTGCCGCTCCCCTCACCAGTGGGCTGACGCGGGTTCAGAGCGGTGGGAGCCGGGTCATCGAGGTGCGGTGCCTGCTGTTCGCACGTTGTCACAGCGGACTGCACCGCTACGGATCCCCGGCTACTACGTCCAGGCCACTGCCACGACGACTGCGGCAGCTGTGGACGTGCCGACGCCGTAGAAGGGCCAGGCCTTCCGGTTGCGCATGCCCACCAGCGCGATCGCCGCCACCAGGGCGTCCAGGGCCAGCTTCACCCACATCTTCGCGTCGATCACCGGCAGGTCCAACGACATGCGGACCCATATCAGCCCGGCACCGGTGACCAGTTGGACGCCCGCGCTGGTGACCATGTAGCTGCCGGTCACCGGGTCCTTGCCCCGCAACTGGTAGAACAGCCCGCCCAGGATCGCGGCGAAGCCGAAGAGGTGGAAGACGAGGAACACATACCGAAGGGTCTCCATGCCAGTGAACTCTCTGTCGTGAGCGGACGAAGGGGAAGATCCTTGATCAGGGCTTCCGCATAGAGGACAAGGCAGCGACCAGCCGCGTGACATCCCCGGGCCGGGCAAACGGGAGACCTGCGTCACAACCAGCTGCTCGGCCGTCGTGGATCCGGGGCTCCTGGGCCCGGCGGGAGTCCCTTGTGCGGTTCCCTCCACGGTCAGGGCCGCCGACTCGCGGAGCCGCTCTGCCTCCAGGCAGTGCGCATCTCACCCCAGGTCTCATTGCGGAAGTTCGCGATCAGCGCGCGCCCTCCGTCGCTCTCGGCCTGCACCTCCATGCGGCTCCTTCCCCGGATCCGCACTCTGGAGGCGGGCGATGCACAGCAGCCAAGCGTGCCTTTGAATGACTGTCAAGACCCGTATCCTGGCTGGGCTTCGTAGCTTCAGCGCCAGCTTTTCCATGATCTTCAAAAGGGCTACGTCATCTTCATTGACAGCGGAAAAGAACCACCTTAGGTTTCCGGCCATGCCCTCGGCCTCTGCTCGTGAGGCGGCTCTGGCGACCACGCCGGCCGCTTCCCTGGTCTTCACCACCGTGCTCTCCCACGGTCCGCTCACCCGGGCCGAGATAGCGCGGCGGACCAGGCTGTCCGCGGCCGCAGTCACCAAGGCAGTGCGCCCCCTGATGGAGTTGGGCTATGTGATCGAGGACCCGGACCAGGGCACACGGTCCGCTCTCGGGCGTCCGGCCATTCCCGTGCGGGTGGACGGCGGCAAGGCGTTCTTCGTCGGAGTCAAAGTCACCGGCGACGAGATCATCGCCGTCCTGGCCGATCTGTGCTGCCGCATCCGGGTCGTCCGCCACCTCGCACTGGCGGACCGTCAGCCGGGGGCAGTGCTCGCCTCGATCGCCGAGCTGGTGCTGGAACTCCTCACGGAGGCGGAGGGATTCGGTGCACCGGTGCGGGGTCTGGGCATCGCCGTCTCGGGCGATGTCGACCGGGAGGACGGCGTCGTGCGCTACTCGCCCTTCCTGCAGTGGCGGGACGTGCGGCTCGCCGAGATCATCGGCGCTGCCACCGGATTGCCGGTCACGGTCGACAACGACGTACGGGCGCTCACCGTCGCCGAGCAGTGGTTCGGAGCCGGAGTGGGCCTGTCCAGCTTCGCCCTGGTGACCGTGGGCGCCGGCATCGGCTGTGGCCTGGTGGTGCACGATCGGGTGGTGTCGGGAGCGCACGGGGTGACCGGCGAGATCGGACATGTGTCCATCGACCCGCTCGGTCCGCGCTGTTACTGCGGCAACAACGGATGCGTCGAGGCCATCGCGGCGGATCCGGCGATCCTGCGCGGAGTTCGTGAGGCCACCGGCAAGCCCGTGGCCACCGCAGCCGAAGCGCTGGAACTGGCCCGCAGCGGCGACCGGGGGGCACGCGAGGTGTACGCGCGGGCCGGCCAGGCCATCGGCAGGGCCATCGGCTCGGTGGTGAACCTCTTCGGTCCGCAGCGAGTGATCATCTCGGGCGAAGGACTCGCTGCCTACGACCTGTTCGCCGAAGGCATCCGCGACGCTTTCGCCGCGTCCGCCTTCGGCAGCGCCGCACAGAGCGACGTGATGACGCGTCCGCTGCCGTTCGAGGAGTGGGCGCGCGGGGCCGCGGCCACCGCCATCCAGTCCTTCATCGGATCAGACACCTACGAGGAGTAGCAATGACGCCCCAGAGCTGCACCGGTCGAACCCACTTAGGCCCGGCCCTCGGCGCCGAACGGTGCTTCGGCGCTGTTCGGTGTCGGAGGCGCTGCCCGGCGGGACACCGGAGCACATCCCCGACCCGGACCTCATCGCGGTCGGCGCCCCCGTGACCCGATCCCCACGCTGCTGATCCGGTCCACGCTCCGGCGTCAGTTCACCAGCAGCCCCACCATCGGTTCGGGCAAGGGCTGAGCCGCCTGCCCGAACGGCCCTGACGGTCGCCCCCGGCGACCGGAACGCACCTGCCCCTGCCCGATTCCCCCCGCATGCCCCCACCACCACTGGAGGTTCGACCCATGCGGTCATCCTCGCACTCACCCCTGTCCAGAATCCCGGCCGGCGCCTGGCGCCGCACCACCAGAGCCACCCTGGCCCTCGCCGTCACGGTCGGCTTCGCCACCGCTGTCAGCGGCGCCGCCCATGCGAACGCAGAGCCCTCCGCTGCCACAGCGCCCGCCGCCCCCTCCATCGCCCCCGCGGCCCCGGCGAGCGCCACCTCCGGCGTCGCCGACACGCCGTACATGGGCTGGTCCAGCTGGAGTATGCAGTCCTCCAGCTACCCCGGACTGAACCCGGACGGCAACTACAGCTACCTCACCGAGGCGAACGTCCTCAAGCAGACGGACGCGCTGGCCACCACGCTGAAGAGCGCCGGTTACGACTACGTCAACATCGACGCCGGCTGGTGGATGGACAACAGCTGGACGCCCGAGTACGACCAGTACGGACGGCAGACACCCGACCCGACGCGCTTCCCCGACGGCATGAAGGCGGTAGCCGACCACATCCACTCCAAGGGCCTCAAGGCCGGCATCTACCTGCCGGTGGGCCTGGAGAAGGGCGCGTACGGCGGCGGCACGGTGCCGATCTACAACGCGCCCGGCTGCACCACCGCCGACATCGTCTACCCGGACCTGCGCACCACCAACGGCTGGGACAGCGCGTACAAGCTGGACTTCGACAACCCGTGCGCGCAGAAGTTCGTCGACTCGCAGGCGCAGGAACTCGCCGACTGGGGATACGACTTCCTCAAGCTGGACGGCGTGGGACCGGGCTCGGGCAAGTCCGGTGACAACTACGACAACGTCGCCGACGTCGCCGCCTGGCACAAAGCCATCGCCGCAACCGGGCGCCCGATCCATCTGGAGATCTCCTGGTCGCTCAGCATCGCCAACGCCGCCGACTGGAAGCAGTACTCCAACGGCTGGCGCATCGACACCGATGTCGAGTGTTACTGCGGCACACTGGTCACCTGGGAGAACTCGGTCAACGACCGGTGGACCGACGCCCCCGCATGGAGCAACAAGGCGGGCCCCGGCGGCTGGAACGACCTCGACTCGCTCGATGTCGGCAACGGTCAGATGGACGGCCTCAGCAACGCCGAGCGGCAGAGCTACATGACCCTGTGGGCCATCAACAAGTCGCCGCTGTTCACCGGTGACGACCTCACCAAACTGGACAGCTACGGGTTCTCGCTGCTGACCAACAAGGAAGTCATCGCCGTCGACCAGAACACCTCACCCGTCGCGCGTCCGATCACCCCGACGGGCGACCAGCAGGTCTGGGGCACCAAGAATGCCGACGGGAGCTACACCGTCGCCCTGTTCAACCTGGGCACCTCGCCGGCATCGGTCACCGCCGACTGGGCCGCCCTCGGATTCACCGGCAACGCCTCCGTGCGCGACCTGTGGAACAAGTCGAACCTGGGAACGTACAAGAGCAAGATCACCGAGGCGCTGCCCGCACACGGCTCGCGCCTGTTCACCATCAAGCCCGCCGGCGCCCCGCTGACGACCACCAGCTACGAGGCCGAGGCCGCCGACAACACCCTGGCGGGCAACGCCTCGGTGGCCGGGTGCGACGCCTGCTCCGGCGGCAAGAAGGTCGGCAACCTCTACCTCGGCGGCAAACTGACCTTCAACGACATCACGGTGAAGAAGGCCGGGATCTACGACATCGACGTCGCCTACGTCAGCGGCGACCCGCGCGCGATGACCATCTACTCCAACAGCGGCAACGGCACCAGCGTGCCCTTCCCCTCCACGGGCGACTGGGGCACACCTCAGACGATCAGCGTCCAGCTGGCCCTGAAGGCGGGGACCAACACCATCACCTTCGACAGCGGCACCGGATACGGACCGGACATCGACAAGATCGCCGTTCCGCAGTCCTCCTGACGTCCAGTGACCCCCGCGGGGCCCGGCCCGCACCACCCGGGCCCCGCGGGAACCGGCCCCCACCCACACCGCCCGCAGCCGTCGTCTTGGCATCCGCCGTTTCCCCGGACAGGGAGTCAGCACCGTGAACATCCAACGCACCGAAGCCCCCGACAACCGCCCCGGACAACAGCCGGCAGAGATCCACCGCCCCAACCGCAGGGGCTTCCTGGCGCTCGCCGCCGGCACCGGCGCCGCCGTCGCGCTCGGTGGCCTGCCCGCCTTCACCGCCTCGGCCGCCCCGCAGCGCCCCACCGCATCGCCCCTGCTGTCCACGGCCGACGCCGCGAAGAACCAGCTGTGGTGGCAGGCCCCCGGCTCCGCCAACTCGATGATCAACCAGGGCCTGCCGGTCGGCAACGGCCGCCTCTCCGCGCTCGCGAGCAACGACCCCTCCAGCGAACTCCTGATGATCACAGACGCCTCGCTGTGGACCGGCGGCCTCAACGACACGCTCACCGACGACGGGCAGTTCCCCTACGGCCGGGACGACTTCGGCTCACTCACCCTGCTGGCCCAGCTCACCGTCGCCATCCCCGACCACGACCTGGGCAACGTCAACAACTACCGCCGCACCCTCGACCTGGCCCAGGGCCTGGTCGGTGCCACGTACGACGTCTCCGGCGTCACCTACCAACGGCAGATCTTCGCCAGCCGCCCCGACGACTCCATCGTCCTGTACTTCTCCCAGCACGGCGGCGGCACCTACACCGGCACCATCACCCTCGCCGGCACCCACAGCGAGACCACCACCGCCGACAGCGCCGGACGCTACGCCTCGTTCGGCGCCACGCTCGGCAACGGCCTGAAGTACGGCGCCGCCACGACCGCCTACAGCAGCACCGGCAAGGTCCTCGTCAACGGAACGACGATCACCTTCAGCGGCTGCAAGGACCTCACCGTCGTATTCAGCGGCGGCACCGACTACGCGCCCGACTCGGCCGCCGGATACCGCAACCCGTCCGTGGACCCGCAGGCCCTCGCCAGGACCAAGGTCCTGGCCGCGGCCCGCCACTCAGCGAACACCCTGCTGCACACCCACGTCGCCGATTTCCTCCCGCTGTCCGGTCAACTGGACATCGACCTCGGCGCCTCCTCGGCCGCGCAACGCGAACTGGACACCTGGGACCGGTTGCAGGCGCGCTGGCGCGACAACGTACCCGACCCGGAGCTCGAAGCCGCCTACCTGCAGTTCAGCCGCTATCTCATGATCTCCGGATCGCGGGCCGGCAGCCTGCCGATGGGCCTCCAGGGCGGATGGCTGGACGGCAACGACCCGGACTGGATGGGCGACTACCACACCGACATCAACATCCAGATGAACTACTGGGCCACCGACCGGGTCGGCCTGTCCGACCAGTTCGACGCCCTCACCGACTACTGCCTCGCGCAGCTGCCCGACTGGTCGGACCTCACCCAGCGACTGTTCAACACCCCGACCAACCGGTACCGCAACTCCAGCGGCAAGATCGCCGGCTGGACGGTGGCCATCTCCACCAACCCCTACGGAGGCGGCGGCTGGTGGTGGCACCCGGCCGGCAACGCCTGGCTGTGCCTGAGCCTGTTCGAGCACTACGAGTTCACTCAGGACCGCGCGTACCTGGAGAAGATCTACCCGCTCCTCAAGGGCGCCGTGCAGTTCTGGGAGGCCCGCCTCATCACCACGACCGTCACCGACGCCTCCGGCGCCTCCCGCGAGGTCCTGATCAACGACAGCGACTGGTCGCCCGAACAGGGCCCACTCGACGCCAAGGGCATCACCTATGCCCAGGAACTGGTGTGGAACCTCTTCGGCAACTACCACACCGCCACCACGGAGCTCGGCAGGGACGCCGCCTACCGCGCCACCATCGACGGTCTGCGGGCCCGCCTGTACCTGCCCGTGGTCAGCCCCACCAGCGGCTGGCTGGAGGAGTGGATGTCGCCCGACAACCTCGGCGAGACCACGCACCGCCACCTCTCCCCGCTCATCGGCCTGTTCCCCGGCGACCGGATCCGCCCGGACGACTCCACACCCAAGGACATCCTCGCCGGCGCGACCGCGCTGCTCACCGCACGCGGCATGACCAGCTTCGGCTGGGCCCAGGCCTGGCGCAGCCTGTGCTGGTCGCGGCTGAAAGACTCGGAGAAGGCGTACCAGGAGGTCGTCAACAACCTCAAGCCGTCGGTGAACGGGGGCAACGGCAGCGCGCAGAACCTCTTCGACATCTACGAGGTCTCGCAGGGCGACGGCATCTTCCAGATCGAGTCGAACTTCGGCACGGCCGCCGCGATCATCGAGATGCTGCTCTACTCGCGGCCGGGACACGTCGAGCTGCTGCCCGCGCTGCCCGCGGCCTGGGCGGCCGCCGGCTCGATATCCGGTGTGGGCGTCCGCGGCGGCTTCGTCGCCGACCTGAGCTGGAAGAACGGCAAGGTCATCCAGGTCACCCTGAAGAGCGTCGGCGGCAGTTCCACGACGCTCGTCTGCAACGGGAGTTCGCGACAGATCAGCGTCAGGACCGGTCAGTCCGTCACGCTGCGCAACCTCTGAAGAGGCTGGGGAAACACAGGAACCAGCCCCCGCCAGGGTGCCCGCAAGCCCGGACGGGCTTGCGGGCAGAACGGAGCGGCAGGCCAGTCTCCGCGCACAGCGGACGCAGCACCGGCAGCAATCCGTACCGACTCTCCCTGCGTTGCGGGTTGCCCGTCGGCGCGGGCCGAGCGCCTGATGATCAGGGTCGGGGGGTGGGCGCCACTGATTCATGCCGGCAGGCGTGTGGTCAGGGCATTGGCGAATCGGTGGTACTCAGCGACGACCGGCATGCTCGTGCTCTGCCCGTAGTGGGCGAGTCCTTGTGCGAGGCCTGCGCGGGTCTCGTCCGTGGCCCCGCGCAGAAAGTGAAGGGCTGGGATGAGAAGCCTGGCTCGGTCGGGATTGGGCACGTTTCCGCCTGCCCGAAGGGCGGTCAGCAGTGCGTCTGTGTTGGCGTGTTGCCGGGCGAACGGCAGGCCGTAGGTCTCAACGAGGTCGTGCAGCTCGTCCGCGACCTGTCCCGCGTCATCCGGTTCGGTGACCTGTAGTTGCAGAAAGCTGTTGCCGGGGGTGAGGTAGCCGACCGATTGAGCGATCGTGGCCGCCGTCTGGGACCTGGCCCCAGTGATGTCGGCGAGGAGTCGTTCGAGGGGGTCGTAGCGCAGGCCGACCACTGGGTTGATCTTCAGCGGGTACTGCTTCGAGGCGCGGTTGAGTCCGACCCAGGCGTGGAAACCGTCGCCGAGGTCGTGGGTGTAGATGTCGCCGGTGCGCTTGCGCCACTCGGCACCGGTCATCCGGTCCCGCGTGGCGGTGCTGAACGCGGCGATCAGGTCGCGCATCATCAGCCCAGCCTAGTGATCCCTCTCGTGGTTCGCGGGTGGACTGGGTCCGCTGGGAACTATGCGCTGTCGGCGAGTCGGTGCCGGTAGTGGCTGCGTCGGGCCCGGGCCTGGTGTCGGCGCCGCCAGGTCGACCAGTGCAGTAGGTGGTCCTATAAGTCCAGTGCCTCACCTGGTAGTGATCCAGGCCGACCTGCCCTTTTCTGGAGCATCTCCCAGGTCGAGTTTGTTGGATCCGGCCCTGACTGATCAGGTCGGTCACGGGGCTGTGTCAGTGACGGCCGGATCCATCGTTCAAGGATCGATGCCAGCGCTTTGCGAAGGCCTGAGGGACCGCGGTAGTGCACAGCGGTCATGCAGGACCGAAGAGCTGCAGCTTTGTTCCGTCGGCGGCGTCGAAGCCGGTGGCGTCGAGGCATGTGCCGAAGGCTGTCACCCGGCAGTATGAGGCCGTGCCGAAGAACCCGCCGGAATCGATGCAGCAGCACCTGCGCCAGCGCCTGAACCGTCACGCCCGCGAGCGCTGGCCGTACGTGGACGCCATCACGGTCCGATTCCGCGCCGGATTCGCCTACGTGGAAGCCGAGTTGCCCGGCGAGCGGGCCGTCCCGCTGTGCCGCCTGCGGTTCACCGGGGTGCTGCACACCTGGGGCTTCGCTCTCTACCTGGCGAGCACTGACAGCTACCGCGACAGCATCCTGCCCAACGGACTCCCCGCCGGATCCCCCGAAGAAGCCCTCGACTGCGCCGGTTACCTCTACCTCAAGGCTTTCGCACCGGGCATCGACGGGATGATCCGAGTGCCAGCAGGCCTGGTCGTCCTCGTCGGACCGCCGGCTTCGGGCAAGACCAGCTTCGTTCGGGCACTGATCGCAGGTCGGCAGATCGACGAGGACGCCGTGGTGTCCAGCGACGAGATCCGCGCGGAACTCTTCGACACCTCACCCGCAGAAGCGGATCCTGAAGCGGCGGACGCCCTGATCTTTGAGGAGCGTGACCGCAGAATCGCCGCCAGGCTCGCTACCGGAAACAGTGCAGTCGCCGAGTCCACGAACGTCACCCCCCAGGCGCGGGCACGACTCATCGCCATCGCCCGGCGCTTCGACGCCCCGGTGACCATGTTGCGATTCGACCCGGACGTCACCGATCTCCTTCAGCAGCACGCGGAGCGAGGCCGTACTGACGTCACCGCCGCGGACGTCCGCGCCTACGCCGCGATCATGGCCCGACATGCCGCCGCAGACCAACTCCGCTCCGAGGGCGCAACCGCCGTCCACGACGTCCCCGGACGCCGCCAGGGAACCACGCCCGCCGAAGCGGCCGCGCGCTTCTGCTTCGTCTGACAGATCCGACACCGCCGGACCCGCCCCCGCCCTGCCTTGTGGGGGAGCGGGCCCACCCCTTCCTCAGCCCTGGTGGGGGTGCTTGGGCGCTTTGGCCAGCCTGGCTTCGGCTGCGGCGATCGCCTGGTGCTTCTGGCGCTCCGCCAAGTCGGCCTTGGCCTGCTTCTTGGCTTGCTGGACTGCCTCCAGCTTGGGGATGTCGAGCACCACGTGCTTGTGGTCGGCGTCGTAGCGGACCGGCACGATCACCCCCGGCATGAGGTCTCCGACCCTGGAGGTGTCCAGACCCTTCGAGTGGAAGTTGCCCTCGGTGCCGTCGGGGAACCGGAGCCGGCCCTCGACGCCGATGTAGAAACCCATGGCGCCGGTCTGACCCTTGGAGCCCTCGACCTTCTGCTCGGTGACCACCCCTTCGCCCTCCAGGCCCTCCCGCAGCAGCTTGTGGTGCAGCACCTTGTCGAACATCCGCGATCCCCCTCGTCAACCACGAGCAGCGGCCACCGGTGACCGCGGGGCTCACAGTACCGCCGCTGCCCCGGACGCGTCGGGGCTTGCTCGGGCGTTGCCGGACCGCTACCCGCCGGGCTCTGGCAGCGGGCGGGAATCACGACACCGCACAACTGTTGAACCACAGGTGAGCCCAGTCGCCGGCAGGATCCCGTTCTCCGTGCTCGACCGCTCCCGCACCCGGCAGGGGCAGGACGCGGCGCAGTCGCTGCGCGACACCGTGCGCTTCGGTCAGCAGATCGAGGAACTCGGCTACCACCGCTTCTGGGTGTCCGAGCACCACAGCGTGCCCGGCATCGCAGGATCCGCCCCGACCGTGCTCGCCGCCGCCGTCGCGGCTGCGACCTCCACCATCCGGGTCGGGACGGGCGGGGTGATGCTGCCCAACCACCGGCCGCTGGTGGTCGCGGAGCAGTTCGGGGTGCTGGAGTCGCTCTTCCCGGGCCGTATCGACATGGGCCTGGGCCGGTCGGTGGGGTTCACCGACGGCATCCGCAGCGCTCTGGGCCGCGACAAGAGCGACGCCGCCGACTTTCCGGCCCAGCTCGCCGAGCTGCTCGGCTACTTCACCGGCACCCAGACCGTGCATCCCCAGGTGCATGCCCATCCGGCCGAGGGCCTGCGGGTGCCGGCGTTCGTGCTGGCCACGGGGCGGGGTGCGCAGGTCGCGGCCGAGGCCGGGCTGCCGCTGGTGATCGCGCCGGTGCGGGGCGAGGACGCGATGCTGCGGGCGGTCGAGTCGTACCGCGACGGCTTCCGGCCGTCCGCCTGGGGTGAGCGGCCCTACGTCGTGCTGTCCGGCACGGTGGCGGTCGCGGCCGGCACCGACCAGGCCCGCGGGCTGCTGCTGCCCGAGGCCCGGGCCACGGCGTACTCCCGCACCCACGGAGTGTTCCCGCCACTGGCGCCGCTGGACGCGGTCCTGGCCGACGTGGCGGCGATGACCGCGCGCGAGCGCTCCCTCTTCGAGGAGGCCCAGCGTGGGCAGCTGTACGGCACCGAGGACCAGGTGGCGGCCGGCCTGGACCGGCTGCTGGCGCGCAGCGGTGCGGACGAGTACCTGGTCACCACCAGCGGCTACGACCGCGAGGCCCTGCTCGACTCCTACCGAAGGCTGGCCCGGCTGCTGGGGCTGTGACCACCGTGGGGCAGAGTAGGCGGTATGTCTGCGTACGAAACGATGCCGTTCCACCTGGAGACCGAGAGGCTGATCCTGCGGCCGTGGGCCGAGTCGGACGCCGCCGACTTCTGCACCCTGCTCGCCGAACGCGGAAAGGGGACGCCGACGGTCGAGCACATCCGGACCGCCATCGCCGAGCTGCTCACCGCGACGGAGAGCACCGGGATCGCCCTGCTGCCCATCCAGCGCCGTGACCAGGGCGACTTCATCGGCTACTGCGGGCTGATCATCGGCCGCTCCTCCCTGGAGGAACCCGAGATCGCGTACGAGCTGTTGCAGCGCGCCCATGGGCGCGGCTACGCCACCGAGGCGGCCGGTGAGGTGCTCGGTGCCGCCGCGGCGACCGGCCGGAAGCGGCTGTGGGCGACCGTCGGCGCATGGAACACCCCGTCGTTCCGCGTCCTGGACAAGCTCGGGTTCGAGCGGGACCACGTCTCGACGGAGGACAGCGGTGAGGTGGTGTGGCTCACCCGCTCGTTGCCGTGACGCTGTCGGCCGGGGCCGGGGCCAGCGCCTCGGTCTGGGGCAGGGTGGCGATCTTGGCTCTGACCCGGGCTTCGTTGGGGTGGCCCGAGCGGTGCAGGAAGGCGGCGGCCGACTCCCAGGCCTGCCGGGCCTGCTGGGACTGTCCGTCGGCGGCGAGGGCGTCGCCCAGGTTCTCCTGGCTGACCGCCTCACCGGTCGCATCTCCGATCTGCGCCCGGATCGCGATCGCGGCCCGGATGGAGGAGACGGCTGCCGCGGTGTCGCCCAGGTCCAGCGAGGCGGTGCCCAGGCCGTCCAGTACCGCGGCCTCCAGGTAGCGCAGGCCCGCCTCGCGGCAGATCTCCAGCGCCTCCCGGTAGCAGGCCGCCGCCCGGTCGGAGTCCTTGTTGGCCTGGTGGACGAAGCCCAGGTTGTTGAGGGTGGCGGCGGCCCCGCTCAGGTCGCCGGTGCGCCGGCGCAGCGGTAGCGCCCGCTCGAACCAGACGACGGCCTCCGGTGTCCGTCCCAGCAGGTGCAGGACGCTGGCGAGGGCGCTCAGATGGGTGGCCTCGCCCTGCAGGTCGCCCGACCTCCGGCAGACCTCCACCGCCTCCTGGCACTCCGTCAGGGCCAGGTCGTACTGCTCCAGGGTCCGATGAGCCATGCTGAGCCCGCCCAGCATCCAGGCCTCCCCGGACGCGGAGCCCGCCCGGCGGGCATGGCGCAGGCCCACGGTGTAGGACTCCAGCCATTCCTGCAGGTGGCCGCGCATGTTGAAGAAGTGCAGCAGCGTCGCCGGCAGCAGCCAGGCCTCGGCGTCCAGGCCGGCGTCCCCGGCCAGGCGGACCACCGCCACCAGGTTCGCCCGCTCGCTCTCGCACCACTCCAGGGCCCGGTCGGCGTCCTCGAACGCGAGGCCGGCGATGCCCACGGCGCCCTCGACGCCCGAGTCGGCCGCCTCGGACCGGAACCTGCGCCGGTGCGGGTAGACCAGGTCCATGGCCTGCTCCGCCGTGCGCAGGTACCAGGCCGTCAGGCGCCGCACCGCCGCACGGTGCCAGGAGTCGCTCTCGTCCCGGGCGGCGCACTCCTGGGCGTAGGCGCGCAGCAGATCGTGCATCCGGTAGCGGCCCGGCGCCGGGGACTCCAGCAGGCTGACGTCGACCAGCTGCTCCAGCAGTCGCTCGGCCTCCCTGGACGTCTCGCCGAGCAGGGCGGCCGCGGCCGCCACACCGATCTCGGACAGGGGAGCCAAACCCAGCCCGCGGAAGGCGCGGCCCGCGTCCGAGGCGCCCTGCTGCTCGGCCAGCACCAGTTGGGCATAGCTCATTCGAAAGGTGGCACGCACCGCCGCATCCGCGGTGTCCAGGGTGAGCGTGTCCAGGCGTTCCCGCTCGTCGCTCAGACGGGCCGCCAGGTGGGCGACGGTCCACCCGGGGCGGCTGGCCAGCCGGCTCGCGGCGATGCGCAGGGCCAGCGGCAGCCCGGCGCAGTAGCCGAGGACCGCCCGGACCGCCTCGGGTTCGGCGGCGACCCGGCGCTGCCCGACGACGGCGGTGAACAGCTCGGCCGCCTCGGCCTCGTCCAGCACGTCCAGGTACTCGGTCGCGGCGCCGGCCAGTCCCACCAGCCGGCTGCGGCAGGTGACCAGCACACCGCTGCCGCCGACACCCGGGAGCAGCGGCCGGACCTGGGCGGCGTCCAGCGCGTTGTCCAGCAGGAGCAGCATCCGGCGGCCCGCCAGCAGGGTCCGGAACAGCGCGGAGCGGGCTTCGTCGCCGCGCGGGACCTCGCCCTCGGACACCCCGAGGGCGCGCAGGGCGTCACCGAGGACTTCGGCCGGGCTCAACGGCGACTCGCTCATTCCGCGCAGGTCGACGTAGAGCTGCCCGTCCGGGAACGACCCGGCCACGGCGTGGGCGACGTGGACCGCGAGGGTGGTCTTTCCGATCCCGCCGGTCCCGGTGATGGTGGACACCACGACGACGCGGTTCGCGGCTTGGCCCGCAGGGGGCAGGAGCAGTTCACGCAGTCGGCTGACCTGGTCCCGGCGGCCGGTGAAGTCGGGCAGGTCGGCCGGGAGTTGGGCCGGGACGGGAGCTGGCGGGGCCGGTGCCGGGGTCGGTGGGGCCACTGTCACGGTCGGCTCCGTGCCCGCGCCCGCGGGCCCGTCCGGGCTGAGGACTGCGCTCGGGTCGCGTTCCCGGTCAAGTTCCGGGTCAAGTTCCGGGTCCAGGGCCAGGATGCGCCGGTGCAGTTGCTGCAGCGACGGGCCCGGGTCGGTTCCCAGCTCCTCGGCGAGCAGGGTGCGGGCGCGTTCGTAGGCGGTCAGGGCGTCGGCCTGGCGGTCGCTGCGGTACAGAGCGAGCATCAGCTGGCCGTGGAACACCTCGACCAGGGGGTGCTGGACTGTCAGCGCCCGCAGTTCGGCCAGCACGTCGGCGTGCCGCCCGAGCCGCAGGTCGGCCTCGATCCGCCAGCCCAGGGACTGCATCCGGAGCTCGCGCAACCCCTCCAGGTCCGCATGGTCCGCGGCGCCGGGGGACAGGTCGGTCAGGACCTCCCCGCGCCACAGCCGCAGCGCCCCGGTCAGCAGGTCGGCGCACCCGGCCCAGTCCCCGGCGGCCCTGGCCCTGCGTCCGCGCGCGGCGAGGTCGGCGAACACCTGGAGGTCGAGCTCACCCTCGCGGACCTCGATCAGATAGCCGGTCCCCAGCGCTTTGATGCGGCTGCCGTCCCGGGGCCCGAGGATCCTGCGCAGCCGCATGACGTAGCTGCGCAGGGTGGTGGCCGCCGCCTCGGTGGGCCGGCTCTGCCAGACGGCCTCGGCCAGTTCGTCCAGCCCCACCACCTGGTTGGACCGGAACAGCAGAGCGGCCAGCAACGCCCGCTGCCGACGCGCCGGGACGGCGACGGGCACTCCGTCCTGCCGGACCTCGAGTGTCCCCAGCAGGCCGAACCACAGTGCTGGTTCCCCCATTGCTTGTGTTGCCCCCTGTCGCGCGCGTACGGGCGACAATAGGCGTTATGGGGGGTTTCAAACGCTCCCGGCCGCTGTTCTCAGAAACTGCTTACCGTCCTTACCTGTCTGCCGTCGGGGAGAGCCAGCTGGGTACGCAGCCCTGTGCCGCGGTCTGGGCGGTGCGGATCCGGGCGTAGAGGTCCAGGACCGTCGGTGGGTGCGAACCCACCAGGGTCGCCCAGGACTGCGCCGCTGCGGGTGCGGCGGGTGCGGCGGTCGCAGCGGCCGTCACCGGCGGTGTGGCGGGGGAGTCGTCCGACAGGCAGTGCTGCTCGGAGCGCAGCCAGCTCAGCAGCGCGGTGTCCGAGCCGGAGCCCGCCGACGCAGGATGCGCGAGGACCTGGGCCACCGCCCGGTCCGACCACCGCTGCGCCCGGGCGAGCACGGGGTCGCCGGCGGGGAAGCAGGCCTTCGCGTCGTGGACTGCGAACATGGACCACAGCGGGTCGGAGGTCTGCTGACTCTTGGCCTGCCCCAGGCCGGCGAGCCAGGATCCGAGCACGGTACGGGACTTGGCGTCGCACCCGCCGAGCACGTCAGAGGCGGCGGCCAGCAGCGTCAGATCCTGTGCCGACGACGGGGTCAGCCGTGATTCGAATGCCCGGACCAGGGCCGGGGTGATCCGGTCGGGGGCGTCGGCCAGCGCGGCGACCAGTTCGGTGCGCGGGTCGCCGGCCAGACCGCCGAGGTCGACCAGGGCGAGTTCCTGGTCCACGAGTTGACGGTCCGTTGCGGACAGCGGGGCCGAACGCAGTGCGGCGATGCCGAAGCCCGCGCTCACCGGCGAGGGCGCCACCGATTCCGGCAGCGAACCGTCCCAGCGCAGGGCGCGCTGGGTGCAGTCGGTCAGAGCGGCGGGCACCGGCGCCGCCGCGTGCCCGGCCGCCGCATCGACGCCGACCGCCTGGTAGAGGGCGCTGACCGGGCAGGTCAGGCTGGGGGTGGTGGCCAACTCCTGCTCGAGGGAGGAGAAGTAGCCGTTGGCCGCACCGCTGAAGGAGGTGCCGGGGGCGAGCGTCGGGTCGACCCCTTGCTGGACCAGCTCCGCCATCACCGCTAGATCCGGGGCGTCGGCGATCCGGGTACCGCGCAGCTGACGGTCGTAGCGGGCCCGCACGTCGGCGGCCGGGTAGCAGTGCTGCGCGGGGTCCGCGGCGGCGATGTCGACCAGGAGCCCGAGCAGGGCCGGGTCGGTGCTGGTCTCGCCGGTTCTCAGTACCGCGCAGGAGGTGGTGAGGGAGGTGTCCAGGAAGGCGGCGAGCGCCCGGGTCACGGCTGCGTTCGCGGGGACCGACCGCGACTGGCGCAGGTCGCGGGCGGTGCCCTCCAGGGTGTTGAGCAGGAGGTTCAGGCTGCTGCCGGACAGGTCGGCGCCGGTCAGGTAACGGCCCAGGGCGCTCTGCCGCGCTGCGGGGAGCAGGCCGTAGTGTCCGCTCTGGTCGAGGTGGACGATGCCGAGGACGTCGAGCAGCGGCTGACCTGAGGCGCCCTTGCGGGGCAGCGAGTCCAGCACCCCTGCCAGTGAGGCCAGTACGGTGCTGCTGGGGCGTGCGGCGGGGGAGGCGAACTGGGAGATCTGCACGGCGTCGACCAGCTCGGTCGTGTCGGTGCCGGAGCCGGGATCGACGAAGACCGGCAGCGGGCCGGCGGGCTGCATCAGGTCGATCAGTGCGTCCGCGGCGGTGGCGCCGGCCGCGGTGGCGGGGTTCACCGAGGGGGTGGTCGCACCGCCGCCGCGTGCTGCGAGTGCCGCGCACAGGACCGCGCCGCAGACGATCACCGAGACCAGGGCGAGGAGCGGGCGCGCCGCCCGGCGAAACCGCCGGACGGCGCGCCCCACGAGGGAGAGCTCCACGTCACAGGTACTTCGTTCCGGAGGCGGACGGCGTGCAGGAAGTCCCCGGGAACTGCAGGTCCACCGAGGTCGTCTGGGCGAACGAGGTGGCGAACCCGCCGAACTGCACCTCGTACTCACCGTGGTGGTACGAGTGGACCTTGCTGGCCGAGACCGTGTACTGGATCTTGTCACCGGAGATCGACTTGAAGCCGCTGCCCGGGCCGTTCCAGCTGGTACCGATGCCGGAGATGGTGTAGGTGTCGGTGAGCGTCAGGGTGGTGGCGTTCGCCGGGTTCTTGCCCAGCCAGTAGCCCCAGGAGTCGCCGTAGACCTGACCGCTGGTGGCCCCGTAGGAGATGACGCCGTCGTTGAACTTGGCCTCGGCGCCGCCGGCGACACCGAGGCAGTTGAGCTTGCTGTCCTCGGCCAGCGACACCGTGGTGTCCGGGTGGACCAGGGCCGGACGCGCCGCCCCCGCGCTCTGCGCGCTGACCGCGGCCAGCCGTGCGGCGGCGGCCTGCGCGACCGGGTCCGCCGAGGCGACCTTGGCGCTGCCGGCCGCCCCGGAGGACTGGGCGAAGGCCGGTGCTGCGCTCAGCGCCGCGAGCCCGGGGCCGAGCAGCGCGAGCGTGCCGATGACCGCAACGGCCCTGCGCTTACCTGCTTGTACCATGCTGCTGCTCCTCAGTGCGTACTGCGTGGATGCCGTCCTGCTGCGAGGTGCGGAGCTCCGAAGAAACTTGATGCGTCCTCGTCAGCGGGGCGGGATCAGCCTCTCGGTCCGCTGTGGCAGAGCTGTGGCTTCCGTGTGGCACCGGCCCCCCGGTGGGGCCGCTCCCTGAGCGACGGACGGGCCTGGGAGACTTCCGGGGTGACCTCCTCGAACGCGACCGACCGCAACTCCCTGCTCCGCCGTGGCCTCACTCTGGAATACGTCACGCTCGGCTGGAACGTGGTGGGCATCGTCGTGCTGGGCGCTGCGGCGATCGCGGCCCGTTCGGTGGCGCTGGCGGGGTTCGGGCTGGACTCGCTGATCGAGATCGGCGCCTCGACCGTGGTGGTGTGGGAGCTGTCGGGCACCGGCGAGGACCGTCAGCGCCGGGCGCTGCGGCTGATCGGCGCGGCCTTCGTGCTGCTGGCCGGGTACCTCGCGGTGCAGTCCACGGTGGTCCTGGCCGCAGGTTTCCGGCCGCACCACTCGGCGCTGGGCATCGCCTGGACCGCGGTCACCGCTGCGGTGATGTTCGCCCTGGCGGCGGGCAAGGCCCGGACCGGGGCGGCCCTGGACAACCCGGTGCTGAGGACCGAGGGCCGGGTCACCTTCGTCGACGGGGTCCTGGCCGCCGCCGTCCTGCTCGGCCTGGTGCTCAACGCCCTGGCCGGCTGGTGGTGGGCCGACCCGCTGGCCGGGTACGTGCTGGTCTACTACGCGGTGCGCGAGGCACGGGAGATCTTCTCCGGCCACCACTGACGCCCGAACCGCTGACGGCCAGGTCGGCGGGGTGCGGCTAGGCGGTGTCGGGCGACAGCGTCTTCATGGTGACGTAGCTGGTCACGGCCGCTATGCCGGGGAGGTTGGCCAGCCTGTTGGCGTGGAAGTCCTCGTAGGCGGGCAGATCGGCTACCTCGACCTGGAGCATGTAGTCGTAGTTGCCGGTGACGTGGTGGGTGTTCACGACCTCGGGCAGTCGGACGATCGCACGCTCGAACGCGGCCACGTCCGCGTGCGTGTGCCGGACCAGCCTGACGCCGGCCAGGACCCGTAGTCCGCGGCCGATCGCGGCGGGGTCGATCAGCGCGCGGTAGCCACGGATCACCCCGCTCTCCTCCAGTCGGCGGACGCGCCGCAGGCAGGGCGAGGGCGACAGGCCGACCTTGGCGGCGAGCTCGGCGTTGCTGATGCGACCGTACCGGTCGAGCACCGCCAGGATCTCCCGGTCCACCTTGTCCATGGTGGCAGATTATTGCGCAGTCACCGCTGCTACAACATCTGGCACGCATGCCGGGGCGCAATTTGCTGCCGAAGTTGCCGGGATCGGCCTCCGTCCGCGTCCCGGTACCGTCCCGGTCGGCCAGGCTTGGGTCCAGGCGACACCTACTTCGCGGAGGACCTGATGAGGACACTGCTCACCGGCGGCACAGTGGTCAGCATGGACCCGGCGGTCGGCGACCTCGGCCGGGGCGACGTGCTGATCGAGGACGGCGTGATCGCCGAGGTGGCCGGGCGCATCGACGCGCCGGACGCCGAGGTGATCGACGCGACCGACCGCATCGTGATGCCGGGCTTCGTCGACAACCACCGCCACACCTGGCAGACCCAGTTCCGCGGCGCCGGCGCCGACTGGACCTTCCCGCAGTGGGCGGTGGCGATGCACGGCACGGTGAAGCCGCAGTACCGGCCCGAGGACGTCTACCTGGGCACCCTGCTCGGCCGGCTGGAGGCCCTGCACTCCGGCGTGACCACGATGCTGGACTGGTTCCACTGCGCGCTCAGCCCCGAGCACGCCGACGCCGCCGTGGCGGCCCTGCGGGACACCGCCGGACGGTCCATCTTCTGCTACGGCGCGGGATGGGGCGGCACCGACCCGGTCGACGCCGAGATCCGCCGCGTCCGCGCCGCCGTGCCCGGCGACGGCCCGGTCACCCTGGCGCTGGGGCTGCGCGGCCACGAGGACACCGGCATGCAGACCCTCGCCCGGGAGCTCGCCTTGGCGGCCGAACTCGGCCTGCGCACCAGCGTGCACACCGGCTCCGACGGAACCGCCCGCCCGATCGCCGACCTGCACCGGCACGGCCTGCTGCGGGACACCACGACCTTCGTCCACGGCAACGGCATCGGCGACGACGAACTGCGGATGCTCGCTGACGCGGGGTGCTCGGTGTCGGTCAGCCCGGATGTCGAGCTCAAGATGGGCTTCGGCTGGCCACTGACCGGCCGGATGCTCGCCGCGGGGCTGCGCCCCACCCTGTCCGTCGACGACACGCCCTCGGCCGGCGGCGACATGTTCTCCACCATGCGCACCGCCTACGCCGTCCAGCGCGGCCTGGACGGGACCCTGCGCTCCCGGGACCTGCTGTCGTTCACCACCCTGGACGCCGCCGCCTCCTGTGGGCTGGCGGCCCGCACCGGCAGCATCACCCCCGGCAAGGACGCCGACCTCATCCTGCTGCGCACCGACGACCTGACTGTGTTTCCGGTAACCGACCCGGCCGGGACCATCGTCTCCGCGGGCCACCCCGGGCTGGTGGACACCGTGCTGGTGGCCGGCCGTGTGGTCAAGCGTGACGGCGTCCTGGTGGACGTTGACCTGGCGAAGCTGCGGACCCGGCTGCTGGAGTCCCGGGACCGGATCGCCGCGGCAGCCGGCATCGCGCTCGACGGCAGCTGGCAGCCCCGAGCGGAATCCGAGTGATCCGGCCGGTGCGGATGGTCAGTTGACGCCGAGGTTCCGGGCCTGGCGGGTGGCGGCTCGGATGCCGTCGGCGAAGGGGTCGCCGTGGCCGGGCAGCAGTAGGGCCGGCTTCGGCTCGGCCAGCTCGGCCAACTCGTCGAGGCGGTCCAGGGCGGCGAGTGCGGCCCGGCTGTCGTGGGTGAAGCAGCGGCTGACGATCGTGGGTCCGGTGCGGCCGGAGAACGCGTCGGCGGTGACCAGGGCGTCGCCGGTGAACAGCAGTCCGCGGTCGGCGAAGAGATAGGCGGCGCTGCCGGGAGTGTGGCCGGGCAGCGCGACGGCCTGCGGGGCGCCGGGCACGTCGGTCAGCACCTGGTCGGCGTCGAAGGCCCGCGCGCCCTGGACCGCGTGCGCGGTGAAGGCACCGGAGCGGGCCAGCTGGAGCGGGAGGGCGAGCGTGGAGGGCCTGCGCAGCAGGTAGGGGAGCATCGAACGCTCGGGCTTGGCGTAGCGGGTCACGCTGCGCGGGCCGTCGCGCAGGATGCCGGCGTCCTGCTGCTGGATCCAGACGACCGCTCCGGCCTGCTGCAAGGTGTGGGCCAGGCCGGTGTGGTCGAGGTGACCGTGGGTCAGCAGTACGGCGCGGACGTCGGCCAGGGAGTGGCCGAGGCCGGTCAGCAGCCCCTGCAGCTGTTCCAGATGGGCGGGCGTCCCCGCGTCGACCAGGATGGGACCGTCCTGGTCCTCGATCAGGTAGAAGTTGACACCGTGATCGCCGAGGCGGTGGACGCCAGGGGCCACCTGGGTGGGTGCGGGACGGGACATGCGGACCTCCGGCAACCGGGCAGTAATTCAATACAGTCGACTGTATCAAATAAGGAGGGTGCGCCGATGCCAGCCGAGACGCCACGCCGGCCCTACAACTCCGGGCGCCGGCGCGAGGCCGCGCTCCGCAACCGCGCCGCGGTGCTGGAGGCCTGCCGCGAGCTGCTGTTCCAGGACGGCTACCACGCCACGACCGTGCGCGCGGTGGCCGAGCGGGCGGGTGTCTCCGTCGAGACCGTCTACAAGACGTTCGGCGGCAAGCCGGGCCTGGTGAAGGCCCTGTGGGACAGCACGCTGGCCGGCGACGACGAACCGGTGGCCATGGCGGACCGCCCCCAGATGCAGGAGGTCCTGCGGACCGGCGAGCCCGCGGCCAAGCTCCGGCTCTACGCCGGGTTCGTACGCGGCATCCATGAGCGGATCACCCCGCTGTTCACGCTGCTGACCCAGGCCGGCCCGGAGGTCGGGGAGGTCCTGGAGGCCGGCGAGCGGGAGCGGCTGATCGGGGTCACCGCGTTCGTCGCGCACCTCGACGAGACCGGCGCGCTGCGGCCGGAGGCGGACCGTGCCCACCTGGCGGACGCCCTCTGGGCCCTGGCCGGCCCGCAGTTGTACACCCAGCTCACGGTGGGGCGGGGCTGGTCGGCCGACGCCTACGAGGAATGGCTGGCCACCACCCTCGCCGCGACGCTCTGAGGGTGTGCGCAGGCGCGGGTTCGGGCCATGCGGCCCAACGCAGGCAGGTGGTGGTAGGGCTCGCCGTAGCGTTCAGTTTCATCCATTGCAATGATCGAGGGCACTTCCGTTGCGTTAGATCCAAGGTCGATGCAACAGTTTTCTGGCATCTAACTGCGATGATATGGATCTGTCGCAACGAGAATGTTGTCGGATTATGGAAAGCAACGTAGCGTTTCTCTTGTTGGAAACAGCGAACGACTACGGGAGAGCATGATGCAGAAGTTCGACACCCCCGCCCCGGTCTCCGCCGTCCTGGAGATCCCCGCCGGCCGGGTCCAGTTCATCGCCGCGGACCGTACGGACACCACCGTCGAGGTCCGGCCCGCCGACCCGGCCAAGGGCCGCGACAGCAGGACCGCCGAGCAGACCACCGTCGAGTACGCCGACGGCGTCCTGCGGATCACCGCCGCGGCCACCGGCAGCCGGCTCCTCGGCTCCGGCTCCGTGGAGGTCACCGTCCAACTGCCGGCCGGCTCCCATGTCCAGGCCAAGGCCGCCGGCACCGAGCTGCGCGGCGTCGGACGCCTGGGCGACGTCGTCTTCGACGGCGCCTACCGCACCATCAAGATCGACGAGGCCGCCAGCCTGCGGCTGACCGCGGTCGACGGCGACGTCGAGGTCGGTCGCCTCGGCGGCTCCGCCACGATCAGCACCGCCCGCGGCGACATCCGGATCGCCGAAGCCGCGGCCGGCACCGTCGAACTGCTCACCCAGTCCGGCAACATCTCCGTCGCCGCGGCCCCCGGCGTCTCCGCCGCCCTGGACGCCGGCACCGGCCACGGCCGCGTCCACAACTCCCTGAAGAACGACGGCACCACCGCACTGACCATCCAGGCCACCACCTCCCACGGCGACATCACCGCCCACAGCCTCTGAAGCGGCACCCACACTGCCATCCGGCTGGGCACGCACGAATGGACCGCCCAGTGCCGGCCCCCTGCCCAGCACGACAGGGAGCCGGCACTGCGGTGTTCTTCACCCCTTGCTGCGGTCCAGGGCGGTGACCTCACGTACGGCGTCGGCGACGGCGCGGAAGTCCTTGCGCAGGATCGCACCGTGGTTGCTGGGGGCCTTCGCACTGATCTGGATGTTCGGGTTGCGTTCGGTCACCGCAGGGAGGCTGGTGCGTATCTGTTCGTGGCCACCCTGGCTGCCGAAGGACTCTCCCGAAGCGCCGTAGCCGCGGGCCCGCTCGGCCCTTGGCCGTGGAGCGCCGGCTCCAGGACCTGATTGCCTGTTCAGGTTCCGTCTCGGGCCTCGGACTCGGATCGAGTGACTGTCCGTGAATGCGCGTCACTCGCGTCGTCCTGGGAGAGCGATGGGTGCTACTTCTCGGCCTTGCCGGGTTCCGCGTTGATGGACTCCTGATAGATGTCCGCATGCGTGCGTGAGTCCTTGACCAGGTCGTCGCAGAAAGCGGCAACGTCGCTGCCGATGAGTTCCAAGACTCCCTTGCCCCCGGCGACGCCCTCCTCGAAGAAGTCGACGATCCCGGGGAGCAGGGGCCCGTCAGGCAGGTCGACCGGTCCGACCTTGAACAGGTACCTCTGCATCTCCTTGTAGACGATCTGGTAGTCCGGCGGGAGCGCCTTGACCCGAGCCATGTGCGTCCGCCACTGCTTCTTGCCCTCGATGATGTCCTGGATGCTCACGTCAGCCTCCCAGCCGGCTCAACTTCTTTGCTACGTTCCTGTTCAGCTGCTCGCGCCACCGGTCGCGATAGGTTCGAGCCCCTTCACCGCCGGCCAGCGCCGTGCAGAACCCGCGGATGTCGTCGCCGAGCACCTCGTCGACGCTCTGCCCGTCCGCCGCTGTCTCTTCGAGCAGCCCCAGGGCGGCGTCGAGGATCGGCATCAGGTTGCGGCCGGTGAACCCCGCATAGGGGAAGAGGTGGCCCTTGATCTGTTCCCAAGCCGCCCGGTGGTCGTCCGGCAGGGCTTCGGCCCGGGCTTCGAACTCCTTCCACTGCCTGGTGAGATCGCTGCCCGTGATGGAATCCCAGAGGTTCATCTCCCGCCCTCCTTGAGCCTGTTGATGCGTGATGAGAGGTACTGCCATTTCGCCCAGAACTTCGCGAGTTCCTCGCGTCCGGCGTCGTTGAGCGCGTAGAACTTGCGCGGCGGACCGACTCCGGATGGTCGTTTCGCCACCTGGACGAGTCCGTTCCGCTCCAGTCGCAGCAGGATGGTGTACACCGTCCCCTCGACGACATCGGCGAAGCCGAGCTCGTTCAACTGACGGGTGATGGCGTACCCGTAGGTTTCCTCACCGCCGATGATTTCGAGCACACACCCTTCGAGCGTGCCCTTCAGCATCTCCGTCAGGTCATCCATTGCGGCCCTCCTCGGTTCCATCGGTACTGCGTGCTACCGAGTACCAGTACACGGTACCACCGAGTAGTGGGGCATGTCAGCGATCGGCGACCACGGACCTTTGGGGGCGTGGCGCATCGGCCGCCGTCAGACGGCCAGCGGGGCAGGCGCGGTGAGCCGTTCGCTGAGCTTGAGCAGCCGCTCGACCGAGCGCTTGTCGTTGACCTGCGGGCCGGGAACGCCGAGCGCCAGGCCGTCGTAGTAGCCGCCGTTGACGACCTCGGTGTCCGGGCGGCAGAGCTCGGCCACGGTTTCGGCGATCTCGTTGGCGGGCCGACCCAGCGTGCCGTACAGCGGCCGAATCGGCGTCTCGGCCACGCCCGGGTGCACGGTGATCGCGGTGTGCCCGGCCGGGAGCCACTTCGCCAGGGTGCTGACGAAGGTCGTCAGCGCGAGCTTGGACTGCCCATAGGCGACGACCCGGGAGTAGCGCTTGGAGCGGGTCAGGTCGGTCCAGTCGATGTTGGCGGTGCGGTGCAGGCTGGAGCCCAGGGCGACGATGCGGCTGTCGGCGCTGCGGGCCAGCGGCCGCTCCAGTAGCCGGGTCAGCAGATAGGGCGCCAGGTAGTTGACCTGGAAGGTGACCTCGTTGCCCTGGTCGGTGAGAGTGCGCCGCTCGGGGGCCATCATGCCGGCGTTGTTCACCAGCAGGTCCAGCCGCTCGTGACGCTCCGCCAGTTCGGAGCCGAGGTGGGCGACCTGGTCGAGCTGGGCGAAGTCGGCGACGGCCTGTTCGAGCTGTTCCTCGGGGATGCCGACGGCGGTGAGCTGCGCGGCGGCCAGAGCAGTGCTCTCGGCGGTCGGTCCGTGCAGGATCACCCGGGCGCCGCCGATGGCCAGCAGCAGGGCGGTCTCCAGACCGATGCCCGCTGTGGCGCCGGTGACCAGGACGGTGCGGTCGGTGAAGGCGAGGCCGTGGGAGGAGGCAGAAGACACAGTGATCCGTTCATGGGGGGACCGCACCGCCTTCGGGCGGGGCCGGTCCAGGGGGGATGTCGAAGGTCACCGCTCCCGGCGACATGTGTGCGGGGGAGCGGGCAGGGGCGCACGGGGGCGCCTGCGGCCGGAGCCGGGAATGCGGTTCAGCGGTACCGGTCAGCCAGCGGTATGCGGCGGTCGGTCGTCGTGCAGACGACCCGGATGCGCGGCTGCGGCGGCGTGCTGGGGCCGGGCAGGACCGCACGGCGCCGTGACGACGCTGCCGGTGCGGTGGATGCGAGGGCCCATGGGGCACGATCCAAGCGGCTGCCGGGGCCGCGGGGCAAGCCGTACACGGAGTTCCTGACACGGCTTTGACGAGGGCGGCGGAAGTTCCGCAGAGCGATGCCAGGTCGGCATCAAGGCAGCGTTCATACGTATATGGGAACCATTAAGGAGCTTTGCAAGGTCGGGCCCGGCGATGTTGCATGAATTGCGAGGGATTCAACCGGATCTCCCTGGGAAGCAAAGAGCAACGGTCGCGGTAGGCCGGACAGAGGGAAGCGAAGCACCATGGCTGAGAACGTTCGGGTCGTCGTCGGCGTCAGCGGATCGCTGAGCAGCCTGGCGGCGCTGCACCGCGCCGTGGCGGAGGCCCGCAGGCTGGACGCGGTGCTGGTTCCGGTCCTGGCCTGGCACCCGGTGGGCGGGGAGCTCGCCTACCGCTCGCACCCCTGCCCGCCGCTGCTGACCGTGTGGGAGCAGGCGGCGCGCAAGCGCCTGCACACGGCGTTCGAGCAGTGCTTCGGGGGTTACCCGGCCGGCCTGCGGATCCAGCCGGTCCTGGTGCGCGACGAGAAGCCCGGACACGCTCTGGTGCAGGTCGCGGACCGTCCCGACGACGTACTGGTGGTCAGCACCGGACGGCAGGGCCGGCTGGCGCGGCTGTTCCACGGCTCGGTCAGCCGCTACTGCCTGGCCCACGCGCGCTGCGCGGTGACGGCCGTCCCGCCGTCGGAACTGCTGGACGCCCTGGAGGCGGCGGCCCGTGACGGTGAGCCGATGACGCTCCCCAGTCGCTGGACCGACGCGGCACACGCCGCCTGACGACCGGGCCCGCCGGCGGACGAACTGCGCAAGGGCCCGCGACCCCGCTTGCCGAGGTCGCGGGCCCTTTTGCGTGATCAGGCCGCGCCGACGACCAGGACCACCGCGGTGAGGAACAGCGCCACGCCCGCTGCGGCGAAGGTGTAGTCCACTGCGCGGCGCTCGCGGCCGAGCACCAGGAGCTTGCGGGGGTCGGCGCGGTCGTAGACGATACGCACCGTACGGCCGTCCACCAGCGGCAGCGAGCGTGCCGAAGGGACCGGCGAGAAGACTTCCATCACCGGTCCCTCTTCATCCGTGTCGAACTGCAGCAGCGGGGCGGAGTCACTGCCGGGCCGCTGTTTGACCAGTGCGTCCGCCGGCACGCCCTCCCGGAGCAGTCGGCGGGTCTCCGCCAGCGAACCGACGCCGACGAGGTAGGCGACCAGTCCGCCGAAACCCAGCAGCACCGCACTGACCACGAGCGCCGACGTGTCCATTGCTTCCCCCGGTCCGGATTCAGTTGAGGTAGCCGACACCGGCGTGGCAGTGCATCGTGCCGTCCGGCACGGTCTGCGGCGCGAGCGTGGCTGCGGCCGTCGCTGTTGCCTCCAGGGCGTGGTTGGCCGGGACGATGACGACCTCGCACTCGGCGCGGGCCCAGCAGTAGCGGGCCACCGGGCCGTGCAGCACCCCGCCGCTGCGGGTGCCGCTGTGCCGGCCGCCGCCGACCACCAGCAGGTCCTGCGGTCCGGTGGCCAGTGCCACAAGGGCCCGTCCGGCCTCGGAGCGCACCGTGCGCGGCTGCACCCGGACCCCCTGCGCGGCTCCGTCCAGGGCCAGCTCCACGATGCTGTCCAGCCGCAGCCGGGCCGCGTACTCCAGCTCCGACAGCGGGCGCAGGCTGTCGCCGTCGCAGGCCATCCAGGCGGTCACCGGCACCAGGAGCGCGTCCCGACTGCGCGCCTCCGCCAGACCGCGCTGCAGCGCGGCGAGGCTGCTCAGCGAACCGTCGACCCCGACGATGACCCGCGCGCCCTGATTCATGGTGACCATGGCAATCCGTTCCTTCCCAACCACTGAATGCTGTGTCTCCATGAGATCCCCGGTTCGGCCGGTGCCGGGCCTGCCTTGACGCAGGATCTACGCCTGCTGAGCCCTCCTTGACGGTCCCTTGATCAAGGGCCGGACCCAGGCCGGGCTCAGGCCCGGAACTCGGCCAGCCGGGGGCGCACGCCGACCAGGCAGAGCAGCAGCACCAGCACCGCCGCACCGCCGAGCAGCGGGATCCGGAAGGACAGCTGGCCGTGGCCGCCGTGCGCGGCGGCGCCGAAGGCGTCGGCGTTGACGGCGATGACCTGCTGCAGGGCGGCGTCCTGGGCCTCGAAGGCGGCGTTGGAGCCGCCAGGGGACAGGCTGGTGCCGTAGGCGATGGCGTCGTCCAGCCTGCCCTCGGCGACCAGGGCACGGATCTTGCGGTCGTCCAGCTCGTAGGCCTGGTAGGTCGTCAGTGCCCGCTCCGCGGCGGCCCGTTCCCCAGTGAAGGTGATGTTGCGGAACTCGGTGCCGTAGAAGCCGCCGAAGCCGACGTCGGTGCGGTCGGCCCGGTACGCGGTGACGGCGGCGGCCAGAGCGGTGTCGTAGCCGGTGATGTCGGCGCTGGGGAGGGCGGCGATCTGCTGCGAGGCGGCCTCGAAGGCGTCCTGGTACTGCGGGGCCCGTTCGCGGTCCAGCAGGTAGCGGCTCTCGTCGGCGTTGGCGTCGGAGACCACCGCCCGGGCCCGGCTCAGCGCGACCACGGAGTCGAAGGCGTCGTGGCGGGCGACCCGCAGGGTCTCGCGCTGGTCCGGCAGCAGCGTGCCGGCCAGCGCCAGGAAGGCCACCACCAGCACGGTCGCCGCGGCCAGCGCGGGGTTGACGATGCGTCGGAAGGTCCGGGTCAGCCAGACCTGGAGCGCCAGCAGTCCGGCCAGCAGCGCCGCGCCCAGCCCCAGGGTCCAGCCCTCGGCGCTGGACAGCGCGGACCGCTGCTGGTCGTAGCTGGCGGTGAAGGCGGCGTTGTTGGCCTGCACCAGCCGGTCGGCGGCCGGCAGCAGGGTGGTCCGCATCAGGTCGGTGGCCTGGCGGTACTCGGCCAGCGCGGTCGGATCCGGGTGGCCGGCGGCGGCCTTGGCCTGGTCGTTCAGCTCCATGGCCCGGCCGGCCAGGTCCTGGTAGCGGCCCATGCCGTCCAGCACCCCGGCCAGCGCCGACTGCACCCGGGCGTCGCCGGCGGCGCTGACGGTGGCCTGCTGCAGGTCGTGGTCGGCGGTGGTGCGGTCCTGGGAGTACTGGGTGAGTGCGGTGGCGCGCTGACCCGCCAGTTTCGGGTCGGCGCCGAAGACCATGATGTTGGCGGTCTGCGCGTCCAGGTCGGTCAGCGACTGGTACAGCCCGGTGGCGTCCAGTACCTGCGGCGCCTGTCGACCGGTCACCGCGGACCAGGTGCTCTGCGCGCCCATGGCCGCGGTGAGCACCACGGTTGCCAGCACCACCGTCAGCAGCAGGCAGCCGGCGGTGAACCAGCGCAGCCGCGAGGGCACGTTGGCGGCCCGGGGCAGCCGTGCCTGCAGGCGTGGCGGCCGTGGGGCACCCTGCCCTTGTCCGGGTGCCCCACGCCGCCGCCCACTGCGTGGGCGCAGTGCGTCCGAACCCCCACCCGGAGTCGGACGCTCTGTTTCCACCTCGGGATCGCGTTCGCTGACCGTCACCATCTCTGTTGCACCGCCCCCTAGAAAGCCCGACCCCTCAACGGGTCGGCCATACGCCCGGCCCCCCACGAGCCGACGGCGCGAACGGAGCAGTGCCATGCCGACGGGTGTGCGACTGTGCGAGGTCGGGCGGCAACCCCGCCGACCCCCCACCGCGCCTCCCCGGGGGTCGCAACGACCCCCGCCCGCAACTGTGCCGAGGCTTCGCCCGGCCCGTGAGCGGTCCTGACGCCGCCCTGACGCGCTGCTCGGTGATCTTTACGCGTTCCTGTCGCGGGGCGCTGCTCGAGGGTGACGGGCTCATCTCCTCCTGGTGGCAAGCCTGTTGATTGCGGGAAGGCTGTGGTGGGCGTCGAGCCGCTGCCTTAGGATATTGAGGGCGGGGCGACATGCAGATCGTGCTGGGGGGCGGATGTGCAGCAATTCGACCAAGCCATTTTCTCGGTGCTGGGGGCCAGCAAGTCGGGCAAATCCAGCTATCTCATGGCGTTGTACTCCACGATGGACGGCATTGACGGCGGATTCAATCTGAACAGTGGGGGCGACGACCAACAGGACATCGCTTTCGCGTCGGCGTGGGACGCCTTCGTCGAGACCCTTCAGGTACCGCCCACCGACGGCGAACCCGTGGAATACACGCTGGTCTTCGGCCGCGGCCTGGAACGGAAGGTCGACATAAAGTGGACCGACTTCCGGGCGCATGCGCTCATGGACCTGTCCCCTGAGGGCTACGGCGTCGAGCTGGTCGAGCAGGTGAATCGGGCCCACACGATTTTCGTGGTCCTGGACGGTGAGAAGCTGCGCCGCCCGATTGCGCCCGCGGATCTCGCCCGGGTCAAAAGCGAGATGCAGATACCGCGGATGACGAAGATCCTCACGGACGTCTTCCAGGAGCGGAAGCGCCACGGCATGTCGCAGCCTTCCGTCATCGTTCTGGTCACCAAGGCCGACACGATTTCCTGGCAGAGCGGCGACGCCGCCAACGGGAATGTCCGTTCGATGCAGGACGTCGTCGAGGACGTCTCGAAGCGGCTGCTTCCCTACGCTTTCCTGCCGGAGATCAGTTCGGCGATCTGTCCGGTGAGCATCGGCTCGCTCGGTCTTAACGGCGATCACCTGACCGGCAAGGTCGAGCCGAAGCGGGTCGGCGCTCCGCTGCTGATCGCGCTCGTCTACTTCTACGAGACCAGGCTGGCGGAGTGCAACGAGGAGGCTCAACAGCTGGGCCGGCGTGAAGCGGACATCCAGCGACAGCTCCTCAAGCCCGTCGTCGAGCGACCGCCCTGGGGGCACAACCGGGCCCAGGCCCGGTTGCGGACCGAGCTTGACGGGATCGCGGAGCAGCGGGAGAGGCTGGAGCAGCGGCAGATCCTGTACGCGGACGAGATCACCAAGATTCGCTCCGAGATCCTGCATCAGCAGCAGTCGCCCGACGGCGTCATCCCGGCTCCGTGGATGTCCGGGAATGTCTGACCACGAGGGCGTCTGGACGCCGGTCGTCTACGGTCGCAACTCCCGCGCGGACGTCTGGTGGCAGGTCCGCCCGCCCGCCGCCGATCCCGCCTGGTTACAGGAGACGGTGGTGGGGTGCGCCGTCGCGCACGGCAAGGACCTGCGGGAGGGCCCCCGACTGCTGCTGGCCCAGCGGTCCGGACTGCGCCTGGTCGGGGTGGCCTGCAGCGCCCGGTTGCTGAGCGGCACGATGTACTCCGACGGCAGCCGCGACCTGCACTGCTTCGTCGGCTGGCTGACCACGGACCTGTCCGCGGGACCGGACTGGGAGACCTTCCTCGGCGCGTACCAGCAGAGCGCCGCGGAGGTCTACGAACGCCATATGAGCCGGGTCTGGGACAAGGCGTACTGGGCGCTCGGCGAGCCCGATCCCGGCACCGCCGTTCCTGCTCCGTGGCCGGCCTCCGCCGAGGAAGTCGGACGGCCGCCCGGCCTGCCCAGGCGGGGATATGTCGAGCCTGGCGGCTGGGCCGAGGTCTGGAACGGTGCGCTCGCCACCGGGAAGCCGCTGACGGTCGTGCTCGGCTGGGCCTCCCGGCAGGCCGCCGGCACCGGGAACGGCGCTGACTACATCGGCATCGGTGCCATCCGCGCGACGCCGGCCGCACCGCCGGCCGTACCGGTACCAGTACCCGTGCAACTGCCGTCGCCGCCCACGACCTCGGCGGTACCACTGCCCCAGTCGGCGACGGAAGACGTAGCCGCTGACCCGGACCGGGACACAGGCCCGGCCGGAACCGGCGGCGCGGTCGGTGCGAGGGGCGGGCTCCGGGCGGCCGCCGCCGTGTCGGTGGTCTGCCTGCTGCTCGGGCTGCTGGTCGGATACCTGGTCTGGGGCCGGAACAGTTCCCAGACCGTCGGCAGTGCGCAGCCGCCCGCCGTCACCACGCAGTCCCCGACGCCGACGCCCGATCCAACGCCGACGCCAACGCCGACCCCCAGCCCGTCCCCGTCCCCGATCGTGGTGCACGCGACCCTGCAGGGCGGGAGCAGCTTGGACGGCCTGCAGCTCACCTCTGCCGGAGCCCTGACGTCAGCTGACGGTACGACAGGTGTCCAGCTCCCGCACGGTCAGGAGGTCACCGCGGAGAACTGTCGGAAGGCGCTGGCCTCCCGGTCCGCCCGACTGCCGGCTGTCAGGCCCTGGGCCGGGCTGACGGTCTGCACAGGTACGAAGGGTTCCTCCGACGTGATGGTCGCCACCGTCACCGGGGTGCAGAACTCGGCGAAGCTGCACGCAGTCTCCATGACCGTCGGCATCACTGCGGCCGGCGGCACCTGAACAACCGCGCGGCCTCCTCGGCGAGGCGGCCCACGAGGTTCTGCGCGCGGTCCACCGGCGACTCGGACGACGGCTCGACCGGTGCCGCGCGGAGCGGTTCGACCTCGGTGAGGACGCCGTTGACCAGCAGGATCGCGCACGGATCCGGCTGTTCGGCGGCTGCCTGCGCGGCTCCGGCCACGGTGGTGAGTGCATGACTGGAGAAGGCCAGGCCCGGCTCCCCGGCCGCCAGGCGCTCGATCCGCGCCAGGAACGCCCCGCGCGCCCGCTCGCCGCCGACGGGTCCTGCCCACGACCCGTCGATCTCCGCCTCGGCGCTGGGCTCCGGGTGCGTGGCGTAGGCTGCGCCGAGCAGCTCGGCGAGGCGCCCCGCCACCGGCTCGCAGGGGACGGTGCCGGCCAGCATTCCGTCCACGGTATCGGCGTCGAAGACGGCGTCGAGGCGTGCCCCGAACCGTTCGCGCTGCTCGGGATCGAGTCCCATGGCGACGAGTGACCTGACCAGCCCGGGTTGGTCCGTCAGCTCCTCCACGACCAGCGTGTAGCGGATCCTTGTGCTGCGCACGTCCCGTCGGATCGACGGCACTCCGCTGACCAGCACGGCGGGTGAAGCCCCGCCGCGCACCACGATCTCCGGTTGCTCCAGGACGACTCGCCCGCGGTGCGCCAGCGGATGCCACCAGAAAACGGGGGGCGACTCGCCGAGGAAGTCGTAGTCGAGTTGCTGTGCCCACCCCCGGGTCATCAGATAGGGCTTCACCTCAGCTGCCACACCTCCACCCGGGGGTCGTCGGCTTCCGTGGACAGGGAGCGGAGTGCGCTGTTGAGCTTCCGTTCGCTCTGCTTGGCCGCGATCAGCTGTTTGGCGGTCAGTATTCCATCGCGCCGGGCCCACCAAGCCTCGCCGCTCAGATAGAAGGTGAGCGCGCCGAAGAAGCCCTTGCGCAGGTAGCGCCGTTCGAAGATCCTCCGCTGTTCCTCGGTGGCCGCCCTCGCAAGTTCCGTGTTCCGGGCCGCCTGCGCGGAGATGACGGACCGGCACAGCTCCCGCATCACCGTGGCGGCGGCCTTCTCCTGGATGCGCGGGGGCCGCCCGCGGAACCGGTAGTGTCCGGTGAACTCCAGATACTCCCCGCCGACGTCGTGCCAGATCGGCTCCATGAGTTCGACGCAGCCGTAGGTGTCGATGGGGGCGTAGACCACCTTCACCCGGCCGGGCGCCTCTGCCTCGGCCGCCTCCACGGCGTCACGGTAGGTGTCCTGGACGAGCTGCCTGAGTCGGGGTGCCTCCTTGCCGCCGCCGCCGTTGTCGTCGAAGTACTTCTCGCACTTGAGCGGGGCCAGTACCAGGACCGCGGGTTCGCTCCCGCTGTCCTTGCGGGAGCGGGCCCAGAGCCGGGTCATGGCGGTGACCTCCTCGATGCCGAGGAGGTCGACCACCGATCCGCGTTCGGCCGGCTTGCGCGCCTCCATCAGTACCGCCGCGTCGATGGGGACCAGCAGCATGACGCTCCGCTGGATGTGGTCCTCACAGGCCGGCCATTGCTGCTGGGCCTCGGCGGACCGGTTGCGGGTGACCGGGTTCAACCACCCGCCGGGGTAGTCGAGGATGCTGAAGGGGATCTCGATATCGATCCGGTCCTGCGGAGCCACGCCCGGCTCGCTGTCGGCGCGCAGGACCACCTCGTACAACGACGTCGTCTGGTTGCCGCTGAGCGCGGCGGCGTCGAACTCCTCGGCCGCGATCGCCCGGCGCAGCGCGCGCCGCTGCTGGTGGATGCGCTCCTCGGTGGTCTCTCCGGCGAGGATGCGGACGCCCGTTCCGGCGAGTTGCCGCTCCGTCTCGGAGAGGATAGCGGTCAGCAGCGTGGTCTTGCCGACCCGGGACGGGCCGACGACCGCGACCCTGAAGGGCTCCTGCTCGACGTCGACGAGCTCACTCATCCGTTGCTCCTCTTGCTGCCTGTCAGCGCCTGGTTGAGGTGGTTCAACGCGTCCTTGGCCCGCTGGATCCGGACCGTGGACGTGGCCGGTCCGGAGACCTCCTCGGGCCAGAGCTGGTCCTGGAAGCCGGTGGTGACATTGAGGAAGTCGTCCGGAGTCCCGGCCGACCGGATGAAGGCGTCCTCGAAGTACTGCCCGTAGGCGAGCAGGATGAGCGCGTTCGCCGACGGTTCGCCCGACAGCATGCCGCCGATGTCGGTGATGACCGACCTGGCCAGTCCTGAGATCTGATTGAAGAGCTGGTGTCCGCCTTCCGCGGTCGCGGCAAGCGTGAGCATGGAGAAGAACTGCTCCTCGGTCTCCTTGCGGTGGTACGGCATCAGCGCCTCCAGCTTGCGCCACACCTCGGGCAGCAGCCTGGTGCGGTAGTCCAGCCGTACGTCCAGGGCCTGGTCGAGGGCCTTCACCAGGGAGGGACTGTCGTGGTCGGCGCTGTCCAGGGTGTCGCGCAGGTTCCGCAGTACCTCCTCCGGGCTGTCGCCTTGCAGGAGGTTTGCGAACCGGGGCCCGAGCCCTCCGGCCAGCCCCTTCCAGAACTCGTTCCGGCGCTTGTCCAGCATGGAGTCGATGTCGTTGAACCGGATGGCGATCTCGGTCCGGATTCCGTTGAGCGTGTTCTGCATCACCGTGGCGGGGCCTGCGGCCCGCAGCATCTTCGGCAGGACCTGCTCGACCCAGGCTGCTTGCCCGCCTTCGACGCCAAAGCCGTCGATGACCCAACTCCTGGCCCGGTCCTGGACCTTGGTCACCTCGTCGAGGAACTCCTGATCCGCGTACTCGGCGCCGGTCCGGGCCTGGAGTTCCTCGATCCAGGCGTGCAGATGGGTGGTCACCTCGTCCAGCAGCTCGGTCCGCTTGTGGTCCAGGCGCAGCAGCTCGCTGGGGGTGTGGATCGATCGCAGCGCGGCGAGGTGGCGTCCGATCAGACCGCGGAGCTGCTCGCGGCCGGTCTCGCAGGCGGCCTGGGCGAAGGCGAAGACGTCGGCGTCCATCCGGGGCAGGGCAGTGGCGAGGTGTTCCAGGACGACCTGGAGCACCTGCTCCTTCACCTGCTCGCGGTCGGCGGAGTCCGCCGTGATCACGTTGTAGGAGCGGTCGTCCAGGCCCTCGTTGAGCCGGTCGCGGATGTCCCGCTGGAGGGCGTCGATGTTCTCGGCGGCGCAGCCACCGGAGTTGACCAGGATGGTGACGAAGTCCCGCACCGCTGCCGCGCCGCTGGCGTCGATGATGAGCTGCAGGGCGTCGCCGTCCTCGACCGACCACAGGGCGTTGGTGTCGGTGGGGCGTTTGACGACGATCACGAAGTCGACGTCGTCCTTGAGGCCGTCGAGGTGGTGCCGGTCGGCGTCGGGGACCAGCTCGCCCAGCCCCGGCAGGTCGACCAGGCCGAGGTCGGCCACGTCGTCGATGGGGAACCTGCAGGTCACGGCGGCATCCTTGACCGCGAGATAGCGGCGGTCGGGTACACCCGGGCCGGTCGTCGCCGCAGGATAAGCCACCCAGTCCTTGAGCGACGCCAGTTCGGACTCGGTCAGGGTGACCTCGCGCTGATGCCCGGTCAGGTAGCCACGGAACGAGGGCAGGGCCCGCTGCATCTCGCGCAACCGGGCCAGCATGGGACCGGATTTCGGATGGGGGCCGACGTCACCGGTGAGTTCGTCGGCGGTGGGCGGATAGCGGAAGGTGCTGAACTCCAGCAGGGTCCTCGGCGTCGGCATGAGGTTCAACGCCCGGTGGTAGGGCGCGAGCACACCGGCGCAGAAGGAGGCCTCGTTGTGCAGCGTCAGCACGGCCCCGGTGCGCACCGTCGAGTGGTAGATGCTGCTGCGCACGGCCGTGACCGGCTGGCCGCGGCCGGCCGGGATCTGATCGTCGCTCAGGCCGGAGAGTGACTGCAGCAGGGTGCTCTTTCCGTTCCTGGCCCGGCCGCTGACGCCGATGTTGATCGTCCTGCGGCTGACCCGTGACCGTACGCCCGCCAGTGCTCCCAGGGCGGCCACGGCGATGGCGTCCATCGCCGCGACGTCCAGGTCGGCGGTCGCCGCGATCGCGGTGACCTCGTCCCCCTCGCGCAGGTCGTCGAGGGCGGCCCCGAGATCGGCGATCATTCCCCTGACGGTGGTCCAGTAGGCGGTCTCCCGCTCCACCATCGGGATCTGGCGCATCCGGGCTTCCAGAACGGCTGCTATGCGCTCGTTGTTGGTCGGCAATGTGTGTCTCCCCCCAGAGAAGCCGGCACAGGTGCTACCAGCCATTGTCTGTTTCCATGGTGCCGCAGTGGCGGGTGCAGCGGATAGTGAACAGTGCAAGTTGACAGCTCATCAATGAGCAGGCCAGGGACGGGAGATGGCCTCACTCGTCGAGGCCGTCGAGGGCTGTCAGCATTGCTGCCTCGGCCGAGCGCAGGGCCGTGACGCTGTGCAGCGTCTCGGCGAGCGGGTCGAGGATGGCCGCGGTGTCGGCGCGGCCCTGTGCGCGCAGCCTGCGCAGCCGGTGCGGTGAGAAGTCCAGCATTCCGGTCATGTCGCCGCCGGGCCCCGCCGGTGCCAGCGGTCGACGGGGCCGGATCTCGATCATGCTGGTTCCGGGGAAGTCGTGGGCGTCCCAGGTCGAGCCCCGGGACAGGTGGACCACGATGACGATGTCGCAGCCCGCGTGCCGCACCAGCGCGCCGGCGGGGGTGTTGTCGGCGAGCCCGCCGTCCCGGTAGAGCCGACCGTTCAGTCGCCGGGGCGGCAGGATCAGCGGCAGCGCCGCGCTGGCCAGGACGGCCTGGCGGCAGTCATGGTCCGACAGCCCGTTGAGGTGCAGCCACTCCACCGACGCGCCCAGGCGGGACCTGACCACGTCCACCGCCCAGCCCCAGCGGTTGAGCGGGTCGATTCCCTCCACGGCGGGGAACGCGGAGACCCAGATGGGCGTCCCGGTGCGCAGCCGGCCGGGATCGACGTGCTCGGCGACCAGCCGCTCCAGGTGCTGGGGGCTGACGGCGGGGTGGGTCAGGCGCGAGGGCAGCCGGGCGAGCTGTTCGAGGGTGTTCTCGTCGCGGTCCTCCCGGCTGAGCGAGCCCGCAGGGCCTAGCCTGCCGACCTCGTCCCAGACCTCGGCCAGGTGGGCCGCCGCCGCGTCCAGCGAGTCCGACCCGGCGATGACCGCGCCGTTCAGCGCCCCGATGCTGGCACCGGCGATGGCGTGCAGCCGGGTGCCGACCGAGGCCAGGTACTCCAGCACGCCGACGTGGTAGGCGCCCTTGGCGCCGCCCCCGGACAGCACCAGACCGATGCGCGGAACCGGCCCGCGATCCGGCCCGGTGGGCGCACCGGGTTCCACTCCGCGCTGAGTCCCGGCAGTCCCGACGCGTTCCAGTTCCGACCCGGTCCCTGTACCGCTTCCCGGCGCCAGCTGCCGAGCGCGGCGGGCGAGTTCGCCGAGATCGCCGATCTCGCTCATGACTGCTGCTCCGCTGCCAGTGCGTCGCGACGCTTCCGCGCCGCTTCGGCCTGCTCGCGGACGACGCGCTCCACCAGCGAGTAGGGGTCGCTGGTGCGCGGCACCCAGCCGGGCCGCCGAATGGCCAACTCGCGTGCGGCTGCGGCTGGTTCGGGCGGACGCTCGGAGTCGGGACGGGTCCACAGCTCGGTGGCGTCCGCCACCATCGAGACCAGCGGGCCCTGTTCCGGGGCGAGCCCGGGTTGCAGCCCGGCGCCCAGGATCTCCGCGACGAGTCGCAGCCGCCCGGCGTCCGGCGCGTCCCGACAGTCGTCGTCGATCATGCGGGTGATGACGATCCCCGGGCGCTCCAGCACCGCTGCGGACCGCGGTGAGGCCAGGATCCGGTGCACCAGTCGGTCGCTGACGGTGTCGGTGCCGCTGAGCCGGGCGTAGCGCCCGGCCGGTCCCTGGGCGATCTCTCCGGCCAGCAGCACGATCTGCAGGATCCAGGGCAGACCCGGGTAGGTCCGTCCGGCCGACCAGCGTTCCAGCGCGAGTTCGAACGCCGTGTCCGCGTCCAGGCGCAGCTGCAGCATCAGCTGGGCCTCCTCCAGCGCGGAGACCCGGGCGTCCAGGGAGCCGATCCGTTCCTCGCAGGCCTCGGCGATCATGGCCACCACTTCGGCGAGCTCGCCGAGTTGGGCTGCGGCCCGGTCGGCGGTGCGGTCGATCCGGCGTCGGGTCTCCTGGACGTGCCTGGCGACCTCGGCGACGGCCAGGTCCGTCACCGTGACGTGGCCGGAGACCTCGGTGAGCCAGCTGACCAGGGCCCGCTGGCCGTCGGTGAGGGCCCGCTCGGTCAGCAGCGCCCGCTTGCGGTCGCTTCCGGTGATCCGGGCGACGATGCCGCCGATCGCCGACTGCTCGCGGCGGAACGAGTTGAGGTCGTCGGCCACCACCAGGGAGTTGGCGAGCTCCAGTAGCGCCCGGTCGGCGATCGGCGGCAGTTCCTGCGCGATTCTCGACACATCGGTGGTCGTGGTCATCCTGTCGCGCTCCAGTCTGTACCGGGTGTGCTGTCCGGGCCCTGGACCAGCGCCCGCACGGATTCCTTGCGCAGGGCCAGTACGTCCAGGGGTTTCCGCGGCAGGGTGACCGCGACGGCCGGGTCGGGTGTTCCGACGGCCTGGGTGAGCCGGTCGAGCAGGACGCGCACGGCCATCCGTCCCGGCTCCTCCGCGCAGGCGCCGAGGAACGAGTCCAGCAGGTACGGCACGCCCGAGCGGCGCCAGGCGTCCGAGGCGCGGTCCCTGACCCAGCCGGGGTCCCGGGCCGGCGGCTGCTCGCCGTCGGCGTCCAGGGGGAACAGGGTGCGCAGGAACGCGGACCGGGCCGATCCGGACGGATCCGCCGCGTCCGGGTCGGGGTTCGGGTCCGGCCAGAGCACGGTGGCCGCCTCCAGCGCCTGCCGGGCCGCGGTGCACACCGCGTGGTCGGCCGGGTCCGCGGTCCGCTCGGCCGTCGACCTGGCCGGGGTGAGCCTGCGCAGCACCGAGCGCAGTTCCGCGGAGGGGGGCTGGGCGATCCGGCCGGCCGGGGTGGACTCCAGTTGCGGCACCATGTCCACCCGGTTGACCACCACCCGCACCCCGGTGCGGCCCGGCCACACCAGCGCCTCGTCGACCAGACGCGCCACCGAGGCCTCGGCGCTCGCCTCCATCCGGGTGGCGTCCGCCACCAGCAGCAGTTCGTGGGCCCTGGCCACCTCGGCGGCCACGAATCCGTTCAGCACACCGGGCAGCAGGTTCTCGTCCGGTCCAGGTGTGTCCACCAGGACCAGCCAGCCGCCGACCGGTTCCCGCTCCAGCCAGGGCACCGGGACCACCACCTCGGGCGCGCGCAGCAGCTGGATCAGGGGCAGCGCCGTGTCCTGGAGCACCGACAGCGCCAGCCGGAGCAGGTCGTTGGTCTCGGCCAGTCCCCGGCGCACGGCGCGGGTTCCCGACCGGTGCGCTTCGGGGGCCGGCCGTGGCCCGCCGCTGATCGCCGTGGCGACCTGTGCGAGCTGCGGGGACCGTTTCACCGCGGCGGCCAGTGCGGACCGCCGGTCCGGGGCGGCCAGCCGTCCGGCGATGTCGGCCAGGACGGCGACGGTGGCGTCCGCGAAGGTCAGTACGGGCTCCGGGGTGCCCTGCCGGGTCACCGGCACCACCTGGGTCGGCAGGATGGTCATGGCCGGGCCGCGGGCCGGCAGCAGGTCCTGGCAGAGCAGCGCGTTGATCAGCGTCGACTTCCCCGCCTTCATCGGGGCGATCAGCGGCACGCGGTACTCCAGCCGTCCGGCCGGAGCCTCGCGCAGTGACGGCAGCAGCGCCCGCAGCTGCGCGGCGGTGTCCGGTGGCAGCGGAGGCGCCCCGCCGAAGGGCAGCCCGAGCGCGTCCCGGGCCGCGGTGTGCAGGGCGCTGAGGGCGTACACCCAGCGCGCGGGCATCGACGGGGGCAGCGGCCTGGCGGTCAGCCCCGACGGTTCACGCCGCACGGAGCTGACTCTCGATGTCGCGGCGCAGGCCGTCGACGGAGGCGTGGAACACCTCCAGCTCCCGGCGCAGGTCCGACTGCTCCTGCTCCTGGAGGGCGTTGTCCTGGGAGGACTGGTCCAGGATGTCCCGGTAGCGCTGCAGGAACGCCTCCACGTTGTCGTAGTACTCGTTGATCTGGTCCACCAGGACCTGGGACACATGGCTGCCCAGACTGGTCCGGATGCCGTTCACCTGCGCGGTGTAGGAGTCCCGCAGGGCCTTCACCAGGGCGTCGGCCCGCACCAGGTAGGTGGTGTCGGTGACGTCCACGCTGACCGTCTCGGTGAAGGTGGTCTTCCAGAGCCACATGGTCCGGTACGAGCGCCGGTGGACCTCGCGTTCCTCCTGGCGCTGGGTGGTGCGGGTCTCGCTCTCGGGGGCGGTCGCCGCCGCGACCGAACCGGTGGGCAGGCTCAGGTCGGGTACCGCGAAGTCGATGTCGAACTCCGCCTTGAGCCGGGCCGCGGCTCGCTGCACGATGGGCTGGACCTTCGCTCTCTCGGCATTGACGTACTGGAGTGCGGAGTCGCGCAGGGTCGACTCGATCCTGCTCCGTGCGGTGGCCAGGGCATCCTCCAACTCCCGGCGCGGTTGCACGGTGTGGGCGTGGATGAAGTAGTTGGCCGCGTCCTCCGAGTCGAACTCCAAGGTGTCGTCGCCGCGGACCCGGAAGATCTTCCGCACCATTCCGGTGAGGCCGCTGTCGCCGGCCGCCTCACGTCTGATCCCGTCCCGCAGCCGCTGGGTGATGGTGCGTCCGGAATCCGTGGCCGTGTCCAGGAGGCTGTCCACCTGCGCCCGCAGGCGCTTCACGATCGCGTCGGGGGGAGCCACGCTGTCGCGGAAGGTGCCGATCGTCGTCATCTCGTCCGCGATCTGTGCCGCGGCCTGGGTGAGCGTGTCCGACTTACGGCCGATCAGATCCCGCCGGGCGGCGATCGCCGCCAGCAGGTCGGCCACCTCGCCGGCCGCCTTGAGCAGAGCCGCCTCCAGCGCCAGCGGCAGTGCCCGGGCCCGCAGCCCGGCGATGGCCGATCCCAGCAGCGTGTTCATCTCGCTGAGCTTCCAAGCGCGCCGGGCCATCTTCTCCAGCCGGTGCAGGTCCAGGTCCTCGAGCTCGTCCTGCCAGTACAACGGCGAGGCCACCTTGAGGAGTTGGACCGCGTTGTCGCTCTCGGCGGGTGCCGGCACCTGGCCACCGCGCAGGTCGGCCAGCACCCGCACCGCGCGCAGCGCCCACTCGGCGGACGCGGTGAACACCCGTTCGTGCGCCGCCTGGTCCGTCAGCCCGAGATTGACGGCCGCCGAGCTGCGGATGCCGTCCGGATCGAGGTCGGTGTCGTGCTTGCGCTGGTCGATCTTGTTGACCACGGCGTAGAGCTTCTCCGTCCCGATGATGTCCAGGGTCGGCTGCATCAGGGTGCGGATCTGGGCGTCGGAGTGGCCGCCCATCTTGGTGTAGTCCAGTACCACCAGCACGATGTGACTCTCGGTCAGCTGGGTGCGGACCACCGCGCCGAGCATCGCGGAGAGGTCCTCCTCGTCCGGTCCGGGAGTGTCGATCACCACCAGCCGCCCCGGGCCCTCGCTCGCTTCGAGGTCCGGGGACCAGTACGAGGTGCGGATCACCGGGACGTCGGAGAGCTGGAAGGTGCCGCTGTTCCCGAAGACCAGAGCGGCGAGCCGGACCAGGTCGTTCAACAGCAGCAGGGTGATCTGGACCGCCTCGCGCCCGGTGCAGGTCCGCTTGAGGCCGACGTCCTGGCCCGAGGTGATCCGCTGCACCAGGTCGGCGAGGTAGGGGCGCTTCTCGATGATCTCGGGCCCACGCTCCCGCAGCTCCTTGCGCAGCGAGGAGATCAGCTTGCGGAACTGCGCCTCGTCGGCCGGGGTGATCGCCAGTCGCGGGGAGAACGGCTCGCGATTGGACAACTCGGTGTCAGTGGCCTGCCGTTCCAGCACGATCCGGGTGGGCAGGGTGGTCATGGCGGCCGCCCGGGCGGGCAGGAACTCGTACCCCACGATCGAGTTCACCAGCGTCGACTTGCCGGCCTTCATCGGGGCGACCACGGCCATCCGCAGCTCCCCCTCGCGCACAGCCTCCAGCTGGTGCTCCATGGCCTGCACGGATCCCTCGTGCCCGTTGAGGTTCCGGCTCCACGCCAGTTCCATCTGCTTGGCCTGGGAGAAGTTCTGCAGGACCTGTCCGATCAGGTCCACGACGTCTCTTCCCCGCTGCTCCTCGTAACTGTCTCCGCGCAGAACCATGGTGCACGACCCCCCCAGGACGGTTCGACCGGTGCCTGCCACCTGCCGATACGCTCCGTATGGTAGCTATGTCAGGCTGTGATCAGGTCTGTTTTGGCCCGCTTGATGTCCTGAATGTGTCTGGTACGACGGGGCGTTGTGCAGTCAGGGCCGCAGCAGCCGCCAGCGCAGTCCGCCGCCTAGGGCCGCGCCCAGGCCGACGGCCGCCAGGGTCTGCACCGGCGTCGGTGTTCCGTGCAGGGCGGACCAGAGCACGGCGGACAGCAGCCACGCCGTGGCCGCACCCGCCGCGGTGAACAGGGCGGTGTCGGTGACCCGGCTCTGCGCCCGCAGGCCGATCGCGGTGCGCCGGGGCAGGATCAGCATCGGAAGGACCAGTGCGGCCAGCGTCAGGAAAGCGATCAGGGCAGGTCGAACCGGTCGGGGCAACTGCAGTGTGTACTGCAGCGCCTGAGCGGCCGTCAGCGCCATCAGAAGCGCCCCGACGATCGAGGTCTGCAACAGTGAGAGCTGGTCGCGGCGGGTGCGGTCGGCTCGCTCGACCGCGGTGGACAGGCGCTCGGCGCACTCGGCGGCCCGCTCGGCTGCGGCGGTGAGGCCGGCCCGGGTCGCCGCCAGCTGCTCCCGCGCCCAGCGCGCCAACCGCAGTTCACCGTCGAGCAGGGCGCCGGCCGAGGTCCCGACGGCCGTCACGTTCTGCTCGCAGGCCGCGAGCGTGGCGTCGAGGCTCGCCATCAGCGCCAGGGAGCGGATGATGCCGCTGCGCCCGGTCCGCAGTTCGCTGAGCGCCGCCTCGGCGGCAGCCAGCCGGGCCACCGGAACCGGCCCTGGCGGGGAGGACCGCAGCAGGTCGGTCGAGGAGTCGCAGGCCTCCTCGACGCGGCGGGTCAGCCGGTCCAGTTCCGGAAGCTCCTGCCGCAGCAGGGCGCACTGGTCCCGCAGTCGGGCGCTGTGCAGCAGGATCAGCGTTGCGGGCGCCGCCCCGGCGGCGTTCCCCTGCCAGGCCCAGCGGCTCAGCGCCGGCTCGTCGGCGGTGCCCGCCAGGACCAGCAGCCGCCGCCGCTCCGGATGCGCAGAGGGGGGTGTCAGCTCCCAGAGCGGGAACCGGCCATCGGGTCCGGCCCGGAACGCGTCGGCCGCGATCCCCGGGGCCGACGGTGCCAGGTCCGCGGGCAGGCGCGCGCCCAGGCTCCGGGCGGTCGCTGCGGTGAGCGGTGCGGCGGCGATGGCGTCGGACACCGTGCCCAGCAGCAGCTCCGCGGACCCGAGCAGCCCCGCGGTCCCGGCCGGCACGGTGCCGGGGCCCAGCCGCTGCCAGGATTCGGTCAGGTCCCGCCAGCCGACCGCGTCGTCGTTGGGCGCGAGCAGCACGGACACCGCCGTCACGTCGTAGTAAGCGATCACCAGCATGATCCGGTGCGCGCCGGGGACCCGGCGCCGGCGCGCGGCCACGATCCGGGGCTGGTCCGGCCGGTCGCCCGCGGCCGTCGCAGGCAGCCGGTCCGGCCACGGCGGCAGCGCGTCGTCCAGGCCCAGCCGGTCGCCGGCCGACCACCACCGCTCCAGCAGGGCACGGGTCTCGGAACCCGGTTCGGCCACCCGGTCGGTCCGCAGGAACAGCTGCACCACCAGCGCGGCCCGGTGGACCCCGGCGGCCGTCACCGGGCCGGCGCCGGAGCCGGACCCGGCGGCGGTCCGGGGATCCGCTCGGTCAGCCGGTCCAGCAGCGGGACCAGGACCGCCAGGACCTCCTCCGTCGCCCCCGCCTCGGCGGCAGCGGCGGGCAGGTCGCCCTCCAGCAGCACCGGGCCGCGATTGGTCAGCCATCCCAGCGCCCGGTCGAAGGCCGCCGGATCGTCCGCCGCGAGCGCCGAGTCCAGCGCGGACAACGGCTCCGGCAGCGCCGTCCAGCGCGGCAGCGGCATCGACCAGTCCGTGCGGATCAGCTCCAACCGCCGTGCCGCCGCCCGTAGTCTGTCTTCCCGGATCGCCACTCGCAGCCCTCTGCTCCGCCGACTGATCAGCTGTCAGAGGTACATGATGGAACATCAGCGACCTCGGCGCGAGGCGTCCGGATCGGGGGAGGCGCCAGTGGACCAGGAATCCGCCCTGTACGACATCGTCTGGGGAATGGTTCGGCACTTCTTCGACGCCTTTGAGCGGAGTGCCGAACCCAGGGATCTGGACGTTGTTCTGACGGCCTATCAGACCGCGCAGTCCCGCTGCCCGAGCCGGTCCGCGCAGACCCGGTCGCTGGCCGTCGACCTGATGACCGCACTGGTCGACAGGTTCGAGAGTCTCGGCACCGACCTGACGGACCTGGCCGCGGCCATCGCCATCGGCGAGGAACTGCACGGCGGTTCGCCGGATGCAGCGGTCGGCGCGGACAGCGCCCTGCTGCTCACGCTGGCCCACTGCTACCGGCTCCGCGCCCAGGTCCCCGCGCGGCCGGGCGCCGGGGACGGGGACGGGGCCGGGGCCGGGGACGGAACGGGAGACCTCGATCGCGCGGCGGACCTCGCCGAGCAGGTGATCGCCCAGGGCCCGGTGTCCGCGAGGGCGGACGCGCAGGCGTCCCTCGGCGTCATCCTGACCGCCGGCTACCGGGCCGGCCGCGGGCGGCCGGACCTCGAACGGGCGCTGGGGCTGCTGGTGGCCGCCCTGTCCGGGAGCAGGGACCCCTCGGCGCAGCTCGGCATCGCCAACGACCTGGCCGGGGCGCTGCACCTGTGGTTCGGGACCACCGGGGACATCGAGAGCCTGGACCGGGCGGTCGAGCTGATGGACCAGGTCGCCGGGACGGTTGCCGACGATGACCCGCAGGCACCGGTCTACCTGGTGAACCTCGGCGTGCTGCTGGCCACCCGCGGCGAGCGGACCGGTTCCGAGGACGACCTGGACCGGGGCGTCGCCACGCTGAACGCCGCTCTGGCACTCCTGCCGCCCGAAGGCGTCCGGGCGGCGCATGCCCGCTCACTGCTGGCCGAGGCGCTGCGCATCCGGTCGCTGCGGGGCGGCGGCCGGGACGACAGCGGCCAGGACGACGCTGTCGAAGCCGCCCGGGCGTCGGTCGAGGCGTCCGCCGTGGTCATCGGCAGCCAGGGGGCGCCGGAACTGCACCTGGCCAACGCCCTCGCCCAGCGCTACCTGCTGCACGGGGAGTTGGCGGACCTGGACGAGGCCGTGCGGGCCGTGACCGCCGCGGTGTCCAGGACACCCGCGGCCCATCCCCGGATGCCGTCCTACCTCACCGCCCAGGCCAACCTGCTGGTCCAACTGAACCAGCGCACCGAGGAACCGGAACTGCTGGACCGCGCCGTCGACGCGGTGCGGCGGGCGGTGGATCTCACGGCCGAAGGCTCCCCCGACCTCGACGCCCTGCTCAGCAACCTCGCCTACGTGCTGCGGCTGCGCTACCTGACCGACCACGACCGCACCGACGACCTCGCCCAGGCCCTGGCGGCCGCCGAACGGGCGGTCGCCCTCGACCCCGACCGCGCCCACCTGACCGGGGCCCGGCTGAACCTCGCCAACGTCCGGCACCTGGTCTACGAGCACAACCACAACCCCTGGGCGCTACCGATCCCCGACTCCGCCGACGCGCGTGACGCGGCGTACCGCGCGGCGGAGGCGGCCGTCCCCGAACAGCCCGGGCACGACGCGGTGCGCGCCCGCGCCCTGCTGGTCCTGGGCATGGTCGCCGAGGCCCACCACCGCTACGAGGCGGACCCCGCCGCGCTGTCCCGCGCGGTGTCCGCCTACCGCGACGCCGCCAGGACCACGGGGGCCCCGATCCTGGTGCGCGCTCTGGCGGCGGCCGACGGCGGCGTGCTGGCAGCGGAACGCCGGCTCTGGGACGACGCCGCCGAATGCCTGGACCTGGCGCTGGACCTGCTGGGGCCGCTGACCGAGCCGACACTGCTGGGCTGGGAGAGCCGGGAGCTGCAGATCAAGAAGTTCTCCGGGCTGGCCGCCGCGGCCTGCGCCGTCCAACTGGAACGGGACCGGCCCGATCTCGCCCTGGCCGCGCTGGACCGGGGCCGGGGCATCCTGCTCGCCCCGGCCTGGGGGATGCGTTCGGAGGCCGAGCGGCTGCCCGCGGACCAGGCCGAGCGCTACCGCGCGCTGATCCGCGCCTCCTTCGAGGACGGACGGGCGACTGACGCCCCGTTCACTGCCGCCCCACCGCCCGGTTCGGCGGAGGCGACGGAGGACGGCGCGGCGCGGCGGCGGCGCGCCCGGGCCAACCGGGAGCTGCTGACCGATCCCGCGGTGCGCACGCTGTACCCGCCCACCGACCTGGACCGACTGCGCCCCCTGCTCGGCGACGGCGCGGCCGTCAGCATCAATCTGGACGACAGCCGCTGCGACGCGCTCATCCTCACCGCGCAGGGCGTGCAGTCGCTGCGCCTGCCCGAGCTGACCCACGACGACGCCCTCGGCCGGGCCCGCCGCTTCCTGGAAGCCGTCGAGAACCCCACCGCCACGGCCGTGGACGACGCGCACGAGATGACCGAGTGGCTGTGGGACGTGCTCGCCGGCCCGGTGCTGGAGCGTCTGGGCCACCGCGGCGCCGGCGGCGCGGAGGGCCGGGTGTGGTGGATCCCGACCGGAGCGCTCAGCCTGCTGCCGCTGCACGCCGCAGGCCACCACCGCGAGCAGGGCCGGCCGAGGACCGTACTGGACCGGGTGGTCTCCTCCTACTCGGCCACCCTGCGGGCGCTGGCCCGCGATCTGGGCCGCACACCGGCCAGGGGCTCCGGTCCCGCCCTGGTGGTGGCCCCGGGGCGGGGAATCCCCGCGCCTTTGGCCGACGCGATCCGGCTGACCGGCCCCGCGGCGACCCGGCGCGCGGTGCTGGACCACCTCCCGGACTGCGCCGTGGTCCACTTCAGCTGCCACGGCCGGGCCGACCCGGACTCCCCGGCGGACAGTTTCCTCCGGCTCCACGACGGCCCGTTGCGCTTCGCCGACATCGCCGGCCAGGACCTGCCGAAGGCCTGGCTGGCCTTCCTGGCCGCCTGCGAGACGGCGGTGCCCGGCGAGGAGACCGAGGACGAGGCCATCCACCTCTGCTCGGCCTTCCAGCTCGCCGGGTTCCCACACGTCATCGGCACGTTGTGGCAGGTACTGGCCGAGACCTCGGCGGACGTCACCCTCGCGGTCCACACCGCGCTGCAGCGACCGGGCACCCCGGTCCCACCGGCCCTGGCCGTACACCGCGCCGTCCACGCCGCCCGGGACGCCTACGCGGACGCCGGCCCGATCGCCTGGGGCGGCCACGTGCACTTCGGCCCCTGAACGCGCTGAAGCCTCAGCCGTCGGTCCGGGGGTCCGGCGCGGGCAGTTCCACCGTGATGCGGAGGCCGCCGGCGGGGCGTGGGGTGAGGGTGAGGGTTCCGTCGTGGGCCAGGGTGATGGTCTTGACGATCGCCAGGCCAAGGCCCACGCCGGCGTGGTCGGTGCGGACCCGTTCGGTGCCGCGGCTGAAGGGTTCGGTGAGCGTCGAGACCAGCTGCGGGGTGAGCCGCTCACCGGTGTTCTCGACTGTGAGCACCGCTCTGCCGAAGCGCACGCCGGTGCTCACCCACACGGTGCCCCGGTCGGGCAGATTGTGGACGATCGCGTTGTGCACCAGGTTGGTGGTCAGCTGCAGCAGCAGCGCCTGGGACCCCGTCGTGGGGGTGGGGTCGGCGGAGGTCGCGATGGTGACGCCACGCTTCTCCGCGAGCGGCAGCAGCGTCTCGGTGGCCTCCTCGGCCAGCAGCGACAGGTCGACGGGTTCCGGGGTGAACGAGGTCTGGTCGGCACGGCTGAGCAGCAGCAGCGCCTCGGTGAGGTCGATCGCCCGGGTGTTGACGGCGCGCAGGCGGTGGAAGATCTCGCCGGTGTCGTGGGTCGGATCGGTACGGGCCAGGTCCAGCAGCGCCTGCGAGATCGCCAGCGGGGTGCGCAGTTCGTGCGAGGCGTTGGCGGCGAACCGCTGCTGGCCGGCGACATGTGCTTCGAGCCGGGCCAGCATGGCGTCGAAGGCGTCGGCGAGTTCGCGGAACTCGTCGTTGCGGCCCGGCAGCCGGATCCGGTGGGACAGCGACCGGGTGGTGGCCAGCCGGGTGGCCTCGGCGAAGCGGGTCAGCGGGGCGAGCATCCGGCCGGCCAGGATCCACCCGCCCACCAGGCCGAACACCAGCAGGATGGCCAGCACCTCGGCCGCCCTGGGGGCGAAGACCTGAAGCAGCCTGGAGCGGACCGGGAAGACACCGCCATTGAGGCTGCGGCTGTCGGGGACGTAGAGCATCGCCCGGTCGGGGACGTAGCGCAGCAGGAACAGCCACACCGCCGCGAGCAGCAGGACGCCGGCGACCATGAGGAATCCGGCGTAGCTGAGGGTGAGCTTGAGGCGGACGCTCAACCCGGGCGCTCGCTCCATGGTGTCCTCATCCATGCTGTCCTCCCTCGGCTCCGGCCGACGGCTGCCGGTCGATGCGGTAGCCGACGCCCGGGACGGTGGTGATGATCCAGGGCTCGCCCAGGCGCTTGCGCAGCGCCGAGACGGTGATGCGCACGGCGTTGGTGAAGGGGTCGGCGTTCTCGTCCCAGGCCCGCTCCAGCAGTGCCTCGGCGCTGACCACACCGCCCTCGGCGGCGACCAGGACTTCGAGCACGGCGAACTGCTTGCGGGTCAGCGCGACGTAGCGGTCGTCCCGGTAGACCTCGCGGCGGAACGGGTCCAGGCGCAGTCCGGCGATCTCGCGCACGGGCGGCCTGCTGTGGCCGCGCCTGCGGTCGAGCGCTCGGAGCCTGAGCACGAGCTCCTGGAGTTCGAAGGGCTTGGTGAGGTAGTCGTCGGCGCCCAGTTCGAAGCCGGAGGCCTTGTCGTCCAGCCGGTCGGCCGCGGTGAGCATCAGGATCGGCATGTTGCTGCCGGAGGCGACGATGCTCTTGGCGATCTCGTCGCCGGAGGGTCCGGGGATGTCGCGGTCCAGGACGGCGATGTCGTAGACATTGACGCTCAGCAGTTCCAGGGCGGTGTCGCCGTCACCGGCGATGTCGGCGGCGATCGCCTCCAGGCGCAGGCCGTCACGGACGGCTTCGGCCAGAAAGAGTTCGTCCTCGACGATCAGCACACGCATGCACCCGATGCTACGAGCCGGTACGTATCGTCGGCGTATCGGAAAACCCATACGCGCCGGCAACATCGCGCCGCGTTGACTGGCGGCATGCACCACACCCCGCCGGCAGCACAGACCGAACCGCAATCCGCACCGCAGACCCCTGTCCCTCCCGAGGGCCCCGCCGGGCCGCGGGGTGCGCGCATCCGCTCGGTGCTGCGCGGCCTGCTGCGCCCCGGGCCCTGGCGGCGCGGCCCGGTGCTCGCGGCGCTGGCGCTGCTGCTCGGGCTGCTGATGCTGCTGCACGCGGAGATCCCCAACGGGTGGACCGGGAACCTCGGCAGCCTGGTGGAGACCTTCCTGCCGTGGTTCGGACTGTTCGTCCCGGCGCTGCTGGCCGGGGCGCTGTGGCGCCGCTCGGCCGCCGCGGTGGTCGCGCTGCTGCTGCCGGTGGTGGTGTGGCTGAACCTCTTCGGCGGACTGCTCGGCGACAAGTCGCAGCCCGGCAGCCAGCTCACCGTGGCCGAGCAGAACGTCGACGCCGGCAACCGCGACCCGGCCGGCACCGCCCGCGCCCTGGCCGCCTCCGGCGCCGACCTGCTGGCCCTGGTGGAGCTGACCCCGCAGGCCACCGGCGTCTACGAGAAGGAGCTGGCGAGGACGTACCCGTACCGCACCGTGCAGGGCACGGTCGGGCTGTGGAGCAAGCTGCCGCTGTCGGACACCCGGCCGATCGACGTCATGGACTTCGGACCGCTGGCGGCCACCAAGACCGCCGCCCAGGAACTGCCCGCGAACCGGGCGCTGCGCACCACCGTGGCCACCGACCACGGACCGCTGACGGTGTACGTGGCCCACCTGGGGTCCGTACGGGTGAACCCCCGGGCCGGCTTCTGGACGGCCTCGCGGGACATCGGCGTGCAGGCCCTCGGCCGGGCCGTGGCCGCCGCTCCCAGCAAGGCGGTGGTGGTACTCGGCGACCTCAACGGCAGCACGGACGACCGGGCGCTCTCCGGCCTCACCTCCCAGCTGCGCTCGACCCAGACCGCGGCCGGGGCCGGCTTCGGCTTCACCTGGCCGGCCCGGTTCCCGATGGTGCGGACCGACCAGATCCTGGTCCGCGGCGTGCAGCCGGACCGCTCGTGGGTGCTCCCGGCCACCGGCAGCGACCACCTGCCGGTGGCGGCCGGCATCAGCTGGTGACCTGCCGGACGTATCGGACGTATCGCCGGCGTATCGAAAACCGCATACGGACCGGCAACACCGCGCCGCCTTGACTGAGGGCATGCACTTCAGCCAACCAGCACCGACTGCGGGCAGCAGACTGACCGTCAGGTCGATCAGCGCCACCGAGCACCTGGCGTTCGTCCGCACCCAGCGGTCGGTCAGCTTCCTGCAGACCCCGGCCTGGGGTCGGGTCAAGACCGAGTGGCGCAGCGAGTCCCTCGGCTGGTACGACGGCCGGCGACTGGTCGGTGCAGGGCTCGTCCTGCACCGACCGGTACCGCGGCTCCGACGCTTCACCCTGGCCTACCTGCCCGAGGGGCCGGTCATCGACTGGACCGGTGAGCTCGCCCCGTGGCTGGACCCGCTGGCGGCCCACCTCAAGGCACGCGGCGCCTTCGCGATCCGGCTCGGCCCGCCGGTGCCCACCGACGCCTGGAGCGCCGCCCAGGTCAAGGAGGGCATCGCCGCCCCGGGCACCAGCCGGCTCACCGACATGCCCGCCGATCGGACCGACCCGGTCGGCGCCCGGGTGGCCGACCGGCTCCGCGCCGCGGGCTGGCTGCCGCAGAGTCCGGAGGACGGCTTCGGGGTCGGGCATCCGCAGTTCAAGTACGAGCTCCCACTGGCCGGCCGGACCGAGGACGACCTGCTGCGGGGCATGAACCAGCTCTGGCGCCGCAACATCAGGAAGGCGACCAGGGCGAACGGGGGAGTCGAGGTCACCGTCGGCGCGGACCTCAAGGCGTTCCACGACCTCTACGTCCACACCGCCGAACGCGACCGCTTCACCCCGCGGCCGCTGCACTACTTCGAGACCATGTTCGCGGCGCTGAGCGCCGAGGACCCCGAGCGGATCAGGCTCTACCTGGCCCGGCACCAGGGCGATCTGGTCGCCGCCGCCGTCCTGATCCGGGTCGGCGGCCGCGCGTGGTACTCCTACGGCGCCTCCTCCACCGAGAAGCGCGAGGTACGCGGCTCCAACGCCTGCCAGTGGGCGATGATCCGCGACTCGCTCGCGGGCGGCTGCGACGTCTACGACCTGCGCGGCATCACCCCCACCCTGGACGCCGACGACCCACACGTCGGGCTGGTCCAGTTCAAGGTCGGCACCGGCGGCCGGGCGGTGCGCTACGTCGGCGAGTGGGACCTGCCGCTGCGTCCGATGGTCTACCGGGCCTTCGACCTCTACATGAAGGGGCGCGGACGGTGAGGATCACCATGTACGGATGCGGGCCGGACGAGGCCGCCCTGTTCCGGCAGATGGCCCCCCGCTTCGGTGTCGAACCGACCGTCACGGCGGCGCCGGTGTCCGAGGCCACCAGCGAACTCGCGCTCGGGAACCGGTGCATCAGCGTGGGCCACAAGACCCGGATCACCCGTCCCACCCTTCGGGCACTCGCCCGGATCGGCGTGGCGTACGTCTCCACCCGAAGCGTCGGCTGCAACCACATCGACGTGGAGTACGCGGAGGGCCTCGGCATCACCGTCGAGAACGTCGCCTACTCGCCCGACAGCGTGGCCGACTACACGTTGATGCTGATGCTGATGGCGGTACGGAACGCGAAGTCCACGGTCCGCCGCACCGACCTGCACGACTACCGGCTGAACGAGGTCCGCGGGAAGGAACTGCGCGACCTGACCGTCGGCGTGGTCGGAACCGGACGCATCGGCACGGCGGTCGTGGACCGGCTGCGCGGCTTCGGCTGCCGGGTACTGGCGTACGACAACCGCCCCAAGATCGCTGCCGACTACGTTCCGCTCGACGAACTGCTGCGGCTGAGCGACCTGGTGACGCTCCATGCGCCGCTGAATGCGGACACGCACCACCTCCTCGATCACGAACGTATCGAGCGGATGAAACCCGGCGCATTCGTCGTCAATACCGGACGCGGTCCGCTGATCGACACCGAAGCCCTGGTCGCCGCACTGGAGAGCGGCCGGCTCGGCGGTGCGGCCCTGGACGTGGTCGAGGGCGAGGAAGGAGTCTTCTACGCCGACCGCAGCAGCACACCCATCGAGAGCAAGCCGCTGCTGCGACTCCAGGAACTGCCGAATGTGCTCATCAGCCCGCACACCGCTTACTACACCGACCACGCACTGAGCGACACCATCGAGAACTCCATCACCAACTGCCTGACATTCGAAAGCAGGAACCAGCATGGCTAGGCTGAAGGTCGGAATCATCTTCGGAGGCTGCTCCGAGGAGCACCCCGTCTCCGTCAAGTCCGCGCAGGAGGTCGCCCGAAACCTCGACACCCGGAAGTACCAGCCGTTCTACGTCGGCATCACCAGGTCCGGCGCCTGGCGGCTCTGCGAGGGGCCCACTCCGGACTGGGAGGACGGCGACTGCCGCCCGGCGGTGCTGTCGCCGGACAGCAGCGCTCCCGGACTGCTCGTCCTGGAGCAGGGACGGTACGAGACGATCGCTCTGGACGTGGTGCTGCCGGTTCTGCACGGCAGGCTCGGCGAGGACGGCGCGATGCAGGGACTGCTGGAACTCTCCGGAATCCCCTACGTCGGCTGTGACGTCCAGAGTTCCGCCCTGTGCATGGACAAGTCCCTCGCCTATGTCGTCGCCCGCAGCGCCGGAATCGCCACACCGGACTTCTGGACCGTCACGGCGGACCAGGACATCGACCCGGACCGGCTCAGCTATCCCGTCTTCGTCAAGCCGGCTCGTTCCGGGTCCTCCTTCGGCGTCAGCAAGGTGTCCGGGAGGGAGGAACTGCTGAGCGCGGTGGAGGCCGCGAGGAAGTACGACTCGAAGGTGCTGATCGAGGCGGCCGTCGTCGGCAGCGAGGTCGGCTGCGCCATCCTGGGGAACGAGTCGGACCTGGTCGCGGGCGAGGTGGACCACATCTCCCTCTCGCACGGCTTCTTCAGGATCCACCAGGAGAACAAGCCCGAAAGCGGCTCCGACAACTCGACGCCCATCGTTCCCGCCGACATCCCGGCCGAGTCGCGGTCGCTGGTGCAGGAGACGGCCAAGGCCGTGTACCGCGCCCTGGGGTGCAGGGGGCTGTCGCGGGTGGACCTCTTCCTCAAGGACGACGGAACCGTGGTCCTCAACGAGGTCAACACCCTGCCCGGGCTGACCTCCTACAGCCGCTACCCCAGGATGATGGCGGCCGCAGGCCTGCCGCTGACCGAGGTGATCGACCGGATGGTGTCGCTGGCCCTGAGCGGGAAGAGCCGATGAACGACGACTTCGTCTTCGTGGACGAGCTGGTGCCCGGCATACGCTGGGACGCCAAGTACGCCACCTGGGACAACTTCACCGGCAAACCGGTGGACGGATACCTGGCCAATCGGATCGTCGGGACCAGGACGCTGTGCGCGGCCCTGGACAGGGCGCGGGAGGAGGCCGAAGCACAGGGTTTCGGCCTGCTGCTCTGGGACGGCTACCGCCCGCAACGCGCTGTGGACTGCTTCCTGCGCTGGTCGGAACAGCCGGAGGACGGCCGGACCAAGCCCCGGTACTACCCGAACATCGCCAGGGCCGAGATGTTCGAGCGCGGCTACGTCGCCGCCAGGTCGGGCCACAGCCGGGGCAGCACCGTCGACCTGACGCTCTATCACCTGGCCACCGGTGAACTCGCCGCGATGGGCGGGGACCACGACCTGATGGATTCGATCTCCCATCACGGCGCCCAGGGGATCGCGCCGGTGGAGGTGAGGAACCGGCAGTGCCTGCGCACCGTCATGGAAGCCAGCGGGTTCAGCTCGTACGCCTGCGAGTGGTGGCACTACACGCTGAAGGACGAGGCCCACCCGGACACGTACTTCGACTTCCCCATCGCTTAGAGCAGACCCAACAGGATCTCGGCGACCGCCTTGGGTGCGGTCACCATCAGGTCGTGGCCGGAGTCGACCACCCAGGTCTGTTCCTTCCCGGCCAGGGCCTCGGCCGTGCCCGGGGGCGACATCGCCAGGGACGACGTGGTGTGGATCTCGGCGCGCGGGATCCGCGTGAGCGCGGCCGGGTCGTTGAGCCGCAGCGGCTGCTCGAAGCACTTCCAGGGATGCGGTGTGAGCTTGTCCCACATCCATGACACATCGTCAGGGTCGGTCACCCCGTAGTACCGGACGGCGTCGGAGTCCGGCCACAGCACCAGTTCGACGCCGTCCACCACCCGGGATCCGGCCCGGGCCGCGGCCATCAGCAGGCCGGCCACGGCGACGAGGGACTGTCCGTCCTCGGGGATCGCGGCGTCGAGGTAGACCAGGCGGCCGACCCGGTCGGCCGCCCGGTCGGCGACCCCGGTGATGACCATTCCGCCGTAGCTGTGCCCCACCAGGACCACCTCGGTGAGGCCCTCGTACGTCAACACGCCCACGACGTCCGCGATATGGGTGTCCAGGTCGATGTCCGGGCTCAGCAGGTGCGCACGTTCGCCCAGGCCGGTCAGCGTGGGCGTGTACACCTCGTGCCCCGCCGCTCGCAGCAGGGGCGTCAGCCGCTGCCAGCACCAGCCGCCGTGCCCGCCACCGTGCACCAACACATAGGTCGCCACTACTGCCTCCGTACTCCGCCTCGCACCGTCTCTCGCCGGGCGAGCACAGCAAAGCACAGGGCTGAGAACCCTGCTAGGCATAAGTGAGACTGTGATTCTCGCCGTGTGGTGAGGCGCCGTCAGGTGCGACTGGCGGCCTCCGCCAGGACCGGGGTCGCGGCGAGGTAGGCCGCACCCAACAGCGGTGCCCTCCAGTCGAGTTGTGCGGCAGCGACGACGGTCCTGCCATCCCCGTGCCGGGCGCCAGCGATGCCCTCGCGCAGGGGTGGGGCGACCAGGTCCCACGAGGTGGCGATGGATCCGCCGATCACCAGGATGTCCGGGGCGAATGCGGCGAGCATCGGACCGAGCGCCTGCCCCAGCGCGTGGAAGGCGTTGGTGAGGACCCGGGCTGCGACGCCGTCGCCGGCCCGGGCCCGCTCGGCTATCTCGCGGACGTCGGGCTCCCCGGACCGGCCCGCCTCCTGCTGGGCGCCCGCGTCCTGGGCGTAGGCGCGCCGCAGCGCGCGGCGGGACACCGTCTCCTCCAGGGGCCGGCCCTGATACTCCATCAGGTCGATCCGGCCGCCGGGCGGGATTCCGGGGCCCTGCCGCACGATACCGCCCTCGCGCAGGAAGCAGGAGCCGACACCGGTGCCCAGGGTGAGCCCGGCGACCGTGCGGTGTCCCCGCGCGGCGCCGGCCTGCCACTCGCCGTAGGCGAAGGCGTCCGCGTCGTTGCAGAAGCCCAGGGTGGGGCGGCCGGGCAGGCGGTCGGTGAGGGCGGTGCGCAGGTCGAAGCCGTGCAGCGCGTCGAACTTGCCGACGCCCTGGTAGCGTCCGATGCCGCGCTCGTAGTCGAACGGGCCGGGCAGTGCGATGGTCCAGTGCCGCGCGGCCGGCCCGGGCAGCCGTCCCGCGCAGCGGACCAGCGCGGCCACGAACTCGTCCGTGCCGGCCGCGCTGTCCAGTGGTTCGCGGAAGGAGGGGCCCAGGCTGAGGCCGCCCGCGGCGACCTCCACCTGAGCAGCCGTCACATGGGTGCCGCCGACGTCCATCACCGACACCGTGGTCGCTGCGTCGGAGGTCACCGGACGAACGCCTTGACGTAGCGGACCGGCCCGGCGCCGAGGGCCCGGACCCGGTAGTCGCCGACCGAGGCGGGCACGGTCAGCGTCTCGGCGTAGGCCAGTTCGTAGCGGTGTCCGCCGTGCGTCTCCAACAGCAGGCCGTCGCCCTCGACGACATTGAGGATGTGGAACCGTCCGTCCGTGGTGTCGTCCGCGGCGCCGTCCGCGGCCAGTTCGAACCTCCGCACCTCGAAGAACATCTCCGGCAGCCGGCCGATGACGTCCTCGTTCCAGCCGTCGCCGGAGCGCAGCGTCGCCGGGTGCTGCACCAGGTCGCGGGAGACCGCGTCGCCCGATCGGGCCGGGTCCAGGTTCCGGAAGGCGTGGCCGACGTGGACCGGCCGCTGCCTGCCCTCACGGTCCTTTCGCAGCCAGTCGTAGAAGCGCAGGCTGTAGAGGTAGGGCGTGGCGCTGATCTCCAGGACGACGTTGCCCTCGCCGCTGCCGTGCGGGGTGCCGCCGGGGATCAGGAACAGCTGGTGCTGTTCGGCGGGGAAGGTCTGCACGTAGCGTTCGATGTCGAAGGCCACGCCGTCGTGCACCGCCCGGTCGGCCTCCCGCCGGAAGGCGTCCAGGTCGGCGTCCTGCTGCAGGCCCAGGAACACCTTGCGGTCGGAGCCGCCGACCATCATGTAGTAGGTCTCGTGCTGGGTGTAGGGCCAGCCGAACACCCGCTGCATGTAGTCGGACTGCGGGTGGCAGTGCACGGAGAGGTTGCCGCCGCCGACCGTGTCGAGATAGTCGAAGCGGATGGGGAAGGACGTGCCGAAGGCCGCGTGCACGGGCCCGCCCAGGACCTGCTCGGGGTGGACGGCCACCAGGAGTTGTAGCGGCACCTCCACGCGCGGGCCGTCCGGGGCGCCGACCAGGATTCCGCTCTCCGGGGCGATGAGTTCGTAGCCGAGCGCGGTGTTGGGGGCCTTGGGGTTCATGCCCAGCTCCTGCTGGGCCCAGTGCCCGCCCCAGGAGGTGGTGTTGAAGGTGGGGCGGGTCCGGAACGGCTGTCCGGCGAGGTCGGTCAGGGCCTGGCGCAGCACCGGCCCCTCCAGCCAGGTCGGACCGTGCTGGTGCTGGGTGTCCAGCCACAGGTCGATCCGGTCGGCGAGCGAGTCGCGGTGACGGTCGAGCACCGGCCAGTCGATGTAGAACAGGCGGCGCGTGGTCCCGGCCCCGGTGCCGGCCGGTTGCCCCAGGTTGCCGCCGGTGCCCGCCGTGATCTGCGCCTCGGCGTAGCGTTTGGGCAGGTCGGCGTACCAGAGGAGGTCGTGGGCCGGCAGCGAGGCGCCGGGGCCGAGGACCACGGTGACGGCGTCGGCGGCTGCCGCCGGCTGCGGTACCGCCCGGAAGAAGTCCGCCATCCCGGCCTGCGACAGCGGCGCGAAGTCGGGGTCGTCGGCCAGCTCGGCCGAGGCGGTGAGCGCGAGGATGTCCTCCCAGGCGGCGAAGTGGTCGCGCATGTCGACCTGGTGCACATCCAGTCCGCGCTCGGCGAGGGCGTCGCGGATCCCGGTGGCCAGGGCCTCCCAGTCGACGGCGACCGGCCCGTCGACGGCCAGGACCTGACCCGGGGTCAGCCGGGCCAGGGCCTGCCGGTATCCGGATCCGACCGCTGCGGTGACTGCGTGACAGGGTTCGGCTTCGTAGCTGCGTACGGGCGACATCGCGATGTGCCGGGCCTTTCGAATACGAGGGTAGCGTTGGTGAGCGGGCGTGTTGACGCAGGGTCAGGCGCCGTGCGGGCGACGGCGGATGCCGCTGAGCGTGCCGATGCCGTCCACGGTGATCGAGTCGGGGAGGGACTCCGGGTCCCCGCCGTCGGCGAAGGACGGGTTGAGGTCGAAGAGCGCGGACATCACCGCCTCCGCCCCGGCGGCTCCGGCGATTGTCTCCCGATTGGAGACACCCCGTTCGGCGACCCGGGCCCGCGGTCGTCCGTCCGGGCCGGTGACGATCTCCATGGCCTGCCCCCACAGGCCGCCGGAGGCGGCCGAGGAGAGGTCGCGCAGCAGTGTGAGGGCCCGGTCGCGGAAGCCGAGCCGGGCCAGGCCGTGGGCGGTGACGCCGGGCCAGGCGCAGAAGGCGCCGCCGGCGCCGTGGTCGGGGCGGTCGGAGGTGGCGGCGATCGGGTCGTTCGGGCTCAGCGCCCGCATCCAGCCGGCGACCAGCAGGTCGCTCTCGACGAAGTCGGCCATCTCGCGCCGCACCCGGGGGTCCAGGTCCTCGTGCAGGGAGGCGGCGACCAGCCCGAAGTCCAGGCAGTGGCCGATGGTGTCGGTCGCGTCCGGCCGGCGTATGTGCCAGCGGCCGTCCCCGGCGTAGAGGTCCAGGACCGCGTCGGCGAGCTGCCGGGCCTCGGCCGCGGCCCGGTCGGCGTCCTGGTGGCGGCCCCGCCGCCGGTACAGCCCGGCCAGCGAGCGGGTGGTGCCGACATAGGCGCCGTTGAAGGAGGCGACCACACCGGTGTAGCTGGGCACGCACTCCAGCAGCTGCCAGGGGTCGTCGCCGAAGTCGGCGAGCACTCCGCCGGTGGCTGGGCGGCGCCGGTCGCGCCAGCCGAAGCCGAGGCGCTCCAGGTGTTCCAGGACGGTCGCCGCGCCGGCAGGTGTGTCCAGGAAGCCGGTGTCGCCGGTGATGCACACATAGTGCTCGATCAGGCGGAACAGGGCGTGGTCGTTGGCGCTGTAGGCGTTGCCCAGGGGGCCGCCGCTGCGGGCGTCGATGCCGAAGGACTCCCGGTAGGGGCCGGCCAGGACGCGCAGCAGCCAGGACCGCAGCCCGGCCGGTTCCAGTAGGGCGTACATCCGGCTCCACTCGCTGTGGTCCCAGAAGTAGGTGGTGGTCGGGCCCAGGCGCGGCCCGCCGGTGAGGAACACCGGCTCGCCGGGCCGGATCCGGGTGTTGCGCATGTAGAGCAGTTGCAGGGCGCCCATGTAGTAGGTCTTGGCCAGGCCGGCGTCCTGGGTGTCCAGGGTCGGCAGGTGCCCGGAGAAGTCGGGGTTGCCGGGGGTGAACATATGGGTCCAGTGCCGGTGCCAGCCGTCCTCCCCGGCGCGCAGCGTGGCCTCGAAGTCCCGTGCGGCAGCCCGGGCCTGGGCGCGTACGTCGTCGGTGTCGGTCCCGTAGGCGCAGGCGATGCCGACGGTCAGGGTCTGGCCGGGTTCGACGTCGAGGGTCCAGGTCGCGCGGCCGCCGGCGCCGAGGGAGCTGAGGGCGGGGGAGGGCCCGGAGAAGGCGTAGCCGGCCCGCGCCGCCGAGCGGGTGTCCTCGACGGTGAGTTGGGGTTCGGGGTCCTCGGTGGTCCGGGAGGTCCAGCGGTGCGATTCGGTCCAGTGCCGGGTCCTGGCGACCTCCTTCCCGTCGACGGTGAGTACCGCGTGGTCGGCCTCGACACGGGCGCTGACGCGGTGCCAGGTCCCGTCGGGCAGCGTTTCGGTGCCGTACTCGCGCTCCCCGGTGATGCCGAGCCACAGCCGGCCGTCCTCGACGCCGATCTGCAGCGAGTCGGGGTGGTTGCCGTGGGTCAGCACGGTGCCGGACTGCCCGGCGGCGTCCAGGCGCAGGTCGAAACTGACGGCCGTGCCGGGGGTGAGCACGAAGGCGTCGAAGGCCGCCTCGTCGTCGGGGGTGAGCGTGACCGGCCCGTCGACGTCCAGGACCGGGCCGGGGCCGTCGTCGCCGGAGCTGACCTGGAGCGAGCGCACCGTTGCGGCCACGCCGGTGCGGGGTTCGGGTTCCTTGTCGGGGCTGAAGTGCGAGGGCAGCGCGTCGTCCAGCAGCATCGGGCCGGTGTCCTCGTCGCGCTGGATGCCGGGGACGCGCGGCCTGCCCAGCCGCAGCAGCCGCGGTGCCGGCGAGAGCAGGTAGGACGGGGCGCGGCCGCCGGTGGTGGCCCGGATCCGTTCCAGGGCCATGAAGTCGTGGTGATTGCCGTGGTTCCAGGGCACGTCGTAGAGCCAGCCGTAGCCGGTCTCGGTGTGCGCGACCATCGCGTACAGGTCCTGGGACAGTTCGACGGTCCTGGTCCGGTCGTCCTCGTTGGTGACCGAGATCTGCCACAGCAGCAGGTCGCGGGAGAGGGCCATCCGGGTGTCGGTGCGTATCAGCAGCCCGTCGCCGCGGTGTTCGCGCAGCACGCCCCAGGGCTTCCAGCGGAAGCGCTGGGCGGCCGGGGTGCGGCCGTCGACCCGCAGTTCGCCGGTGTGGTAGCCGAGGGTGAACGGGGGTGCGACCAGCCAGGAGGTGGACGTCAGGTCAGAGTTGACGTGGCTCTGCCCCAACTGGTTGCGCAGCGAGGGCAGATGGGCGATCTCCTCCGCGTCCACCCAGTGGCCGGCGACGTCGTCCAGGTCGGGGACGCCGAAGGTGGTGCGGGTCACTTGGTGGCTCCCGAGGTCAGGCCGGCGATGAACTGCTTCTGCAGGGCCAGGTATCCGGCGACCGGGATCACCGCGGCCAGGAACATCACGCCGAACAGCTGGGCGTAGTTGGTGGAGTACTGGCCCACCGACAGGTACAGGCCGGTGGTGATGGTCTGCCCGTGCAGCGGGCCGAGGATGAACTGCGGGTTCATGAAGTCGTTCCAGATCCACAGCGACAGGAAGATGGTGACGGTCGCGGTGGCCGGGCGCAGCAGCGGCATGATGATGGTCCACCAGATCCGCAGCGTGCCGGCCCCGTCCACGGTGGCGGCCTCGACGATCTCGGCGGGGATGGAGCGCAGGAAGCCGGAGTAGACGAAGACCGCGAAGGACAGGTAGCCGCCGCCGACGTTGGCCAGGATCAGCCCCGGATAGGTGTGGTCCAGGTGGAGCAGCGTCAGGATCCGGATGGTGGGCAGCAGCAGTACCGCCGGCGGGATCATCAGGCCGGCCGAGAAGCAGGCCAGGACGATCCGGCGGAAGCGGGCCGGGCGGCGGCTGAGCCAGAAGCTGAAGGCGGCGCCGAGCGGGATGATCAGCAGCACCGAGGCGATGACGGTGACGGCCGAGTTGGTCAGGCCGATCTGGATGATCCGGTCCGGTCGCGACAGGGCGTCGGTGAGGTTGTGCAGGGTCGGCGGCGCGGGCGGCGCGGCCGGGTTCCTGACGATCTGGTCCTGCGTCTTGAAGGCGTTGACGATGGTGAGGTAGATCGGGCTGACGAACGCCAGGGTCAGCAGCCCGGCCGCGACCAGGTAGCTCCTGGAGGTCCAGACCCGACGCCTGGTGCGCGGTGCGGGCGCCGGGGGTTCGGCGGCCCGTCCGGTGGTCGTCGGTCGCTGCGAGGTCGATGCGATCACAGGTCCACCTCCCGGCGGCGGAGCAGGCCGGTCACGATCAGCGAGATGACCGCGGAGACGGCCAGCAGCAGCATGGCCACCGCGGAGGCGTAGCCGAACCGGTCGTCGGTGAAGGCGAGCTTGATGATGTAGAGGGCGGTGGACTGGGTCGAGTCGGCCGGTCCGCCCGAGGTGAGCACCGCGATGATGTCGTAGAGCTTGAGCATCGTGATCAGCGAGATGGTGACGCTGATGGTGGTGCCCGGGGCCACCATGGGGAAGGTGATCGCCCGGAACCGCTGCCAGCGGCCGGCCCCGTCCACCATGGCGGCCTGGTACAGCTCGACCGGGATGGACTGCAGCGCGGCCAGGTGCACGACGGTGGTGAAGCCGGTGAGCACCCAGGTGGCGACCAGGGCGATGGAGAACATGGCCAGGTGCGGGCTGCCGAGCCAGGTGACCGGATGGCTGATGATCCCCAGCGAGCCCAGGATGTTGTTCAGGACGCCGTCCTGGGCCAGGACGTAGCGCCAGACGAAGCCGACGATCACGCCCGACAGCACCTGCGGCAGGAAGGCCAGGGTGCGCATCATCCGGAAGCTCAGCGAGGTCCGGTTCAGCAGCATCGCGAACGCGATGCCCAGGGCGTTGGCGGCCAGAGTGACCACCGCGGCCAGGACCAGGGTGAAGGTCAGGCTCGCGGCCAGGGCGCTGTCGTGGAGCATCTCGGTGTAGTTGGCGGCACCGATGAACCGGGCGTGGTCCTGGAGCGGGTTCTCATTGGTCAGGCTCTTCCAGGCGCTCATGACCACGGGGACGAGGATGAACAGGGCGTACAGTCCCATCGCCAGCACGGCGATGGCGCCGAGGGCTGGGTCGCCGCGACGCGGCCGGACTCGGGTGGTCAATGGCGTGTTCCCTTGGAGGAGGTGGGTGGCGGTGCGGCCGGCGCCGGACGTGGTGGGCCCGGCGCCGGAGCTGTGGCTACTTGGTCGCCGAGTCCCAGGCGGCGTCCAGCTTGGCCATCTGGCCGTGGACGTCGTCGGAGGTGAACAGGGCCTGGCTGGCGGCGTAGAAGGCGTCGTTCAGGCCCGAGGGCATGGAGTCGTCGTTGGTCGCCCAGCCCAGGGCCGAGACCTTGGTGTTCTGGCTGGTGACGTAGGAGTAGGAGTCCTTGAAGACCTGAGTGACGTTGACGTTGTAGTCGGCCAGCGTCTTGCCCTTGAGCATCGGGAAGGCGCCGTCGCCCTCGATCAGGGTCTTGTAGTTGTTCGGGTCCAGCGACCAGGCCTGGGCGAAGGCGGTGGCCTTGGCCGGGTCCGCGGTCTTGGCGCTGATGGCCATGGAGCCGCCGACCGCGAAGGGCACCACCAGCGAGCCGTCGGCGGTGGGAGTGAGGAAGGCGCCGAAGTCGGCGGCGTTCGCCTTGGGCACCGAGCCGAGGAACCAGCTGCCCATGATGTACATCGCGGTCTTGCCGGCGGTGAAGTTGGTGATGGAGTCGGCGTACTTGACCCCCAGCGCGCCGGTCTCGAAGTAGCCGTTCTTGACCATGGCGCGGTACTTGGCGACGGCCGTCTCCACGTTGGCGTCGGTGAAGTGGACCTTGCCGGCGTAGCGCTCCTGCAGCCAGTTGGGGTCCTTGCCGAGGATGTCCGCGGACAGGATGCCGACCAGCGGCATCGACGCGGAGAAGGGGTCGCCGCCGCCGAGCTCGATCGGGGTGACCCCGGCGGCCTTGAGCTTGGCGCAGTCGGCCATGAACTCCGCCCAGGTCTTGGGCGCGGCGGTCAGGCCCGCCTTGGCGAACAGCTTCTTGTTGTAGAACACCTCGGGGATGATCTGGGAGTTGGTCGGCGGGATGTAGACCTTGCCCTTGTAGGCGTTGCCCAGCGGCAGCAGGAAGTTCGCGTCGACCCAGCTCTGGTCGTAGGGCTTGAGCAGCCCGGCGGTGGCGAAGGTCGACGGCGTGATCGACTGCAGCAGGTCCGGGAACTGGCCGGAGGCCTGCAGCTGCTTGGCGTAGGCGTCACGGTCGGTGCTGGGCGCCACCAGCTTCTTCACCGTCAGCCCCGGGACCTTCTTCTCGGCGTTGGCGATGGAGCTGTCCCAGAACGACGCCGTCAGACTGGGGGTCTCGAAGGTCAGATAGGTCAGGGAGGAGCCGCCCTTCGCTCCGCCAGCCGGGGTGGCTGCGGAACATCCGGTCACCAGCGCGAGCCCTGCGGCCAGACAGGCCGCAGTGAGAATCTTGTGCCGCATGGAAGTCTCCTGGGGGATGGTGTGACCCGTGTATATGTGACCCGTGGGGTGGTTGGGGCGGATCGGTGGGTGGAGATCGACGCCGGGGCACCCTGCGAGATAACGTTATCGCGAGGGTACGCGCGCATTGCGGGAATGTGTCAAGAGTCGATCTGATAACGGTGCGCAGTGACAACGAGGAGTGACTGGATGAGCGGAGCACGGGATGGCAACGGCACCGGGGGGCGCCCCAAGCGGCCGACCATGGTCGATGTGGCCAGGGAGGCCGGGGTGGCGCTGCGCACCGTCTCGCGTGTGGTCAACGACGACCCCACGGTGGGCCCCGAGTACGCCGCCAAGGTCCAGGCCGCGATCACGGCACTGAACTACCGGCCGGACGAGCGGGCCCGCCAGCTGCGCACCGGGATCACCGGCACGATAGGGGCCGCGGTCCGGCGCATCGCCGAGGTCAACCCGGAGCTGGCGGCCATCGAGCAGACCGCCCGCGAGTCGGGGCTGACCCTGTTCGCGGCCTCCACCGACTTCGAGGAGGCCAGGGAGCGGGAGATCCTGGTGTCGATGTGCCGCCAGCGCCTGGACGGCATCATCGTCGAGCCGTTCGGCGAGAACCACGGCTACCTGCAGCCGGAGCTGGACGCCGGCATGCCGGTGGTGGCCATGGACCGGCCGATGAGCGGCATCTCGGTGGACTGCGTGATGTCCGACAACGCCTCGGGCATCGGCACCGCCTTCCACCATCTGACCAGGTACGGACACCGGCGCATCGCCTATGTGGGGGACCGCGAGCAGGTCTACTCGGGCCGCGAGCGCGCCGCCGCGTTCCGCGCCGCGCTGGGGGCGCACGGGCAGTCGCTGGACGGCCTGGTCCACCCCGGGGAGATCACCCCCGAGCGGGTCGCCGCGGCCCTGGACACCGCGCTGTACGGGCCCGAGCCGGCCACCGCGCTGGTCACCGGCAGCATGGACACCACGCTCACGGTGCTGCGGGTGCTGGGCCCCAAGGCGGCCTCGCGGCTGGCCATCGTCGGCTTCGACGAGGTCCCGCACGCCGACCTGCTGCAGCCGGCGCTGACCGTGGTCGCCCAGCAGACCGCGAAGATCGGCCGGACCGCGGTGGAGCTGCTGCTGGCCCGGATGGCGGACCCGGGCCGCCCGGTCCAGGCCGTCGTGGTCCCGCTGACGCTGACGGTCCGCGGCTCCGGGGAGATCCCGGTCTGAGACCGGGCGGCGCTTGGGCGGCAGTCGGGTGGGGCACGGGCCGTGACCGTGGCGCGGTGTCAGAACCCTTGACACCGCCCCGGGGCGCCAGCACTCTTTCGCGATAACGTTATTTCACCGAAGCCGGCGCGGTCGATCCTGACCCTGCGACCCGCTGGATCCCGGCTCGCGCGCCGACCTACCGCCCGCCCTGAACCCGCAACCCCACCGACCGGGCGCAGCTGCGCCCCGTGCGGGTTCGGCGCGCCCAGAAACGACTTCCATCTCCCCACCCGATCCCGCTGGATGAGAGGTCCGACCGATGAAGATCCAGGCACGTCTCGGGACATTGCGCCTGCACCCCAGAAAGGCCGTGAGCGTCGCCGTGGTCATGGGGCTCGCCGGCGCCATGGTCACCACCACCCTGGCCCGTCCCGCCCAGGCCGACCCGGTCACCGCCAACCAGGCCTGGCGGATCGCGCAGCAGTACACCGGGGTGTGGACCAGCCCGCCCACCCAGCTGACCGGCGGCGAGACCGTCGACGCCCCGCTGCTGGGCAACGGCGACATCGGCGTCGCGGTGGGCGGGTCCATCGCGAACCAGACCATGTACGTGGGCAAGAACGACTTCTTCTCCTCCTCCAGCCATGCGATCAAGCCGCTGGGCCGGATCGTGGTCAAGGCCGCCGGACTCAGCGGCTCCTCCTACCACGTGGTCCAGGACATCGCCCATGGCGAGGTCGACGGCAGCTACACGCTGGGCAGCCAGACGCTGACCACCGCCAGCTGGGTGGACGCCAACTCGGGCCTGGCCGTCACCTCGTTCAAGCTCACCGGCGGCAGCGCGCAGAGCATCGGCGTCACCCTGCAGAACGGCTCGGGCGGCACCCCCACGGTCAGCACCACCGGCAACGACCTGGACGCGGACGTCGCCGCCGACACCGGGACCGGCAGCGACCCCAGGGCCAGGATGGCCGCGCGGATCATCGGCCAGACCCAGTCGGTCTCCGGCAACACCCTCAGCATGACCCTGCCGCCCGGCGGCACCGCCACCCTGGTCACCGGAATCGTCTCCAGCGTCGACAGCTCCTCCTGGCAGTCCGGCGCCGACGCCCTGGTGCAGAACCTCACCCAGACCGACGTCGGCAACCACAACACCGCCCACCGCGCCTGGTGGCAGAACTACTGGTCGCAGTCGTTCGTCGAGATACCCGACAAGGCCGTGGAGAAGAGCTGGTACGGCTCGCTCTACCTGCTCGGCTGCATCTCGCGCTCCGGCAAGTCGGCCCCCGGCCTGTGGGGCAACTGGATCACCGGGGCGATGAACTGGAACGGCGACTACCACACCAACTACAACTACGAGGCCCCGTTCTACGCAGCCCTGTCCACCAACCACATCGCCCAGATGGACGCCTACGACCAGCCGGTGCTCGACTGGCAGTCAGCAGGCCAGGCCCTGGCCACCGCCAACGGCTACACCGGCGTGCTGTACCCGGTCGGCCTGTCCCCGCAGGGCACCAGCGCCGACACCGCCCTGCACAACCAGAAGTCCAACGCGGCCAACCTGGCCAGCGACATGGTGATGCGCTTCGAGTACACCGGCGACACCGCCTACGCCACCAAGGTCTACGCCTGGCTCAAGCAGGTGGGCCTGTTCTGGCAGTCCTACCTGACCTGGGACTCCGCCAACAACCGCTACGTCATCAGCAACGACGCCCCGCACGAGGACCAGAGCTACCCGCAGACCAACGCCGGCCTCTCGCTCGGCCTGGTCCACCTGCTGTTCCAGGGCCTGATCGACATGAGCACCGCGCTCAACCAGGACGCCACCACCCGCGCGACCTGGCAGAACATCGTCTCGCACCTCAGCGCCCTGCCGACCATGACACTCAACGGCCAGACCATCCTGCGCGAGACCGAAGTCGGCAGCGACTTCTACAACGACGGCAACGACATCGACTCCCAGGCCATCTACCCCGGCGGCCTGGTCGGCCTGGACAGCGCCTCGACACTGCTGGCCACCGCGAAGAACACCATCGGCGCGCTCACCAACGCCTGGCACGGCGGGAACGCACCGGCCACCTTCTACGCCGCGGCCGCCCGCGTCGGCTACAACCCGAGCACCATCCTGACCAACCTGCACGACGAGGCCACCACCGAGAGCTATCCCAACATGGCCGTCCACCACAACGGCGGCGGCGTCGAGAACATCAACGTCACCACCTCGGGCCTGGACGAGATGCTGCTGCAGTCCTTCCAGAACGACGTCAAGTTCTTCCCGGACTGGCCGGCCAACACCAACGCCAAGTTCGGCGACCTGCTGGCCTACGGCAACTTCCTGGTCTCCAGCAGCCTGTACGGCAACAGCGTCCAGTACGCGCGGGTGGTCAGCCAGAGCGGCGGCTCCTTCACCTTCACCAACCCCTGGCCCGGCAACGTCGAGGTGTACCGCAACGGCACCGACACCGGCACCGTCTCCGGTTCGAAGATCACCCTGACCACCGCTGTCGGCGACACCCTCTACCTCGCCCCGGCCGGAACCCCGCTGGCGACCGTCCAGAGCGAACTGGCCCAACCCCTGCAGACCGGCACCGGCACCACCAGCAGCAGCTTCAGCTCCGGCTTCGAGTCCACCGACCCGGCACCGCTGGCCGACACCGTGGACACCAGCGGCGGCGGCGTCGCATCGGTGACCGGCCTGTGCTGCGGCCTGACCGGCCCGGAGTCGTCCGTGCGCACCGGCGAGACCGCGCACACGGGCAGCGGGGCGCTGATGTACTCCGGATCCGGGCAGGGCGGCAGCGCCGTGCACGCCTACATGGAGCTCTACGACCTCAGCGCGAGCCCGCTGGCGATCGGCAGCGGCAAGACCCTGAGCTACTGGATCTATCCCCAGTCCAGCGCCACCAGCAGCTGGCTGGCCGCAGGGTCGAGCAACAGCTCCTGCACCGCCGTCGACCTGGTCTTCAGCGACGGCAGCACGCTCAGGGACTCCGGCGCCGTGGACCAGAACGGCAGGAGCATCCACCCCGCCCAGCAGTGCGGCAAGCTGACCCTGGACGCCTGGAACCACGTCACCGTCAACCTCGGCACCAACAACGCCAACAAGCAGATCAGCCGGATCCTGGTCGGCTACGACAACCCCAACTCGACCGGAGGTTACCGCGGCTACGTCGACGACCTGACCATCGGCTGACCCCGCACCGCCGACCGACCGACACCAGGAGGGCGCCGCCGTGCATCATCCGCATTGGGACACCGACACCCGGACCGAGCTCCGGACCGACCTCGAAGCCACGATGCGCGACGGCACCGTCCTGCGTGCCGACGCTTACCGTCCCACCGGCGGCGGACCGTGGCCGGTCCTGCTGGTGCGCACCCCCTACGGCAAGCAGGACCCCGGCGTGCTCGCCCGCCTGGACCCGTTCACCGCCGCCCGCCGCGGCTACCTGGTGGTCGTCCAGGACTGCCGCGGGCGGTTCCGCTCGGAAGGGGACTGGCGACCACTGGCGCACGAGAGCGCGGACGGGTACGACTCCATCGCTTGGGCAGCCCGGCTGCCCGGGGCCGACGGACGGGTCGGCATGTACGGACCCAGCTACCTCGGCCACACCCAGTGGGCCGCCATCGCGGCGGACCCTCCCCAACTCCACGCCGCCGCCCCCGAACTGACCTGGTCCGACCCGCAGGACGGGCTGCTCGCCCGGGGCGGCGCGGTCGAACTCGGGCTGGTCACCCACTGGACCCTGACCCTGGGCGCCGATGTGCTCCAACGCCGCCACGCCGACGACCCCGAGCAGCTGCGCCGCCAACTCGCGCTGCTCGACCGGGCATTGGACCGACTGACCACCCACACCTACTGGGAGCTGCCCGTGCCGGCGTCCGCGACGATGCGCCGACTCGGCCTGCCGGTTCCGGCTGCACCGCTCAGGGAGACGAACGGTTCCCCACCTCCTGGGGTCCCCACGCTGGCCGTCGCTGGCTGGTTCGACTGCTTCCTGCAGGGCAGTCTCGACAACTACATGACTGCACGCCGGACCGGCGTCGAGGCTGCTCTGATCGTCGGACCCTGGTCCCACGACAACCAGAGCGGCCGCATCGGCGACACCGACTTCGCCCCGACCGCCGACGCCGCCGGCATCGACGGCGGCGGGTCGCTGCTGGAACGAGAACTGGACTGGTTCGACCGCCAGTTCAAGCAGCAACAGGCCGTGCCCGAGCCATCGTCCGTGCTGCTCTTCGTCATGGGCGTCAACCAGTGGCGTCGTCTGGAGTCCTGGCCCCCGGAGTCCGTCGACACCGTTTGGTACCTGAACGCCGGTGGACGCCTGTCGCTCGACCCGCCCGGCCCGCCGGGCCCGCACTCCTCATCGGACAGTTGGCAGCACGACCCGACCGATCCCGTCCCCACCTGCGGGGGCGCCGTCCTCATGGCACCGGGATTCCCCGCCGGTCCCCTGGACCAGCGGCAGATCGAGAAGCGCGACGACGTACTCGTCTACACCAGCGAACCCCTGGAGGCTCCGCTGGAGGTCGTCGGCCGGGTCAGCGTCCACCTGGTCACCGACTCCTCGTCACCGTCGACGGACTGGGTGGCCAGGCTCTGTGACCTGGACGCTGACGGCACGTCACGGAACATCACCGACGGCATCCTGAGGGATCATCAGACACGACCGGATGCCGACCTCTCGATCGACCTGTGGTCCACGGCGCACGTCTTCCTGCCCGGACACCGCATCCGTCTCCAGATCACCTCCAGCTGCTTCCCCCGCTGGGACCGGATGCCGGCTACCTCCGTCGCCCGCCGAACCGTGCACCATGACGCGGCTCGGCTCTCGCGAATCGTCCTTCCCGTGTTCCGGCATTGACCCCTCGGGCGGGGTAGCCTCAGCGGCGCAGCAGCAGCGCCGAATTGACCGAGTGAGGGTGGGCATGACCGATCTGAGCACTGTGGTGACCTGGGTGGACGCACGGGAGGGACTGCCTCACAGTGGCGCGCCCGTGGCAGCGGCGGTCACTGGCCGGTATCCGGCCGAGCCCGGCTCGGCATCGGGTGACGAGTTCTGGCTGGTCCTGCCGATGTACTTCACCGCCCTGCACTGGGGCAAGGACGGCACCGAGCACCACGACTGCTTTGTCGATTCCGACGGAATCGTGCGCCTGCCCTACGGCCCCGCCGGCGATGAATCCGTCACCCACTGGGCCGAGTTGCCCACCCTCCCGGGCGCGGCCACGCGCATCGTGTTGGGCGAGGGCGTGCCGGCTGCGCTTCGGAACGCCTATCCCGCCGCCTAGGCCAAAGCAAAAGGGTGTCCAGGACCGGTTGGTGACGACCGATCAGGACACCCTCCTGCAACCACTGGTTCAGCTCTCCTCGACGAGGGCGAGGGTCCGGCCGGGGCAAACGTTGACGGCCTCCCTCGCGCGGGCGATCTCCGGCTCGGTGCCGGGGTTGGGCCGCAGAACGATGACGGTGCCGTCCGCGTCGTTCTGGTCGAACGCCTCCGGGTCGACCAGAACGCACTGGCCGGCGCCGACGCAGCGGTCCTGATTGGCGGTGATGCGCATGGTTACCACGCAACTTTCAGTTCGTAGACACCGTAGTTGGGGCCCTTCTCCTTGAAGGGGATCTCGGTGAACGGCACCGCGAGGCGGAGCGTCGGGATCCGGCGGAGGAGGGTGGCCAGGACGATCTCGAGTTCCAGGCGGGCGAGGTTCTGGCCCAGGCACTGGTGCGGCCCGAAGCCGAAGGCGAGGTGGTTGCGGGCCATCCGGGTGAAGTCGAGCTCGTCGGGCTCGGGGAACACCAGGGGGTCCCGGTTGGCGGTGTTGGTCAGGCCCAGGACTGCTTCGCCGGCGCGGATCTGCACGCCGCCGATCTCGACGTCCTCGATGGCCAGCCGGGCCGCGCCGATCTCGGCGATGGTGAAGTAGCGCAGCAGCTCCTCCACGGCGCCGACGGTGCGCTCCGGGTTGTCGCGCAGTTCGGCCAGGTGCTCGCGCCTGTCGAGCAGGGTGGCCACCGACAGCGAGATCATGTTGGCGGTGGTCTCGTGGCCGGCGATCAGCAGCAGGAAGCCGAGCGACACCACCTCCTCCGGATCGGCGCCCGCGAGGATCTGGCGGCTGAGCAGGTCCTCGCCGGGGGACTTGGTCTTCTCCTGGACCAGCTCGGCGATGTAGGCCTTGAGGCGGCCCACCGCCGCGCCGCGCTCCTCCGCGGTGGCGCCGGCCCGGACGAACTCGGCACTGTTGTCCTGGAAGAAGTCGTGGTCGGCGTAGGGCACGCCGAGCAGTTCCGCGATGACCGCTGACGGCACCGGCAGGGAGAGGGCCTGGACCAGGTCCGTCTCGGCGGGGCCGGCGAGCATGTCGTCGATGCTCGCGTCCACGATCTCCTGGATCCGGGGGCGCCAGGCGGCCAGCTTCTGCACGGTGAACTCGCCGACCACCGAGCGGCGTACCCGGGTGTGGTCGGGTGCGTCCATCTCGATCAGCCCCGGGCGGTGGTCGGGGCCCATGTAGGGCTGGTGGCTCGGATGCCGGGGGTCGCGGCGGTCCGAGCTGAACCGCCGGTCGGCGAGCATGGCCCGGACGTCCTCGTGCTGGGTGAGGACCCACATCTGACGGCCGTCGGCCAGCTGGACCCAGCTGATCGGGGCGTCCTCCTGCAGCCGTACGTGTTCGGTGGGCGGACGGTACGGATCGGTGCGGTCGAGCGAGATCGTAGGCGTTGCCATGGTGTACTCCTGCCGTAGCGATCGTCGCGAGCAGACGATCGTCGTCCTCTTGCTGTCCAAGTGTTCGGCCGGGCCCGTCGGCTGTTCGCTTCAAGGCTCATCTGCCTTGCGGCGGACGGTCGCTGCTGCGAGTCGGTGCGACTCGGTGCGGGCCGGCGCGAGCAGCCGCGGGCCGGTCAGTCCGCCTGGCGGGGGAGCGCGGCCACGAACGGGACGTCGCGGTCGATCTTCCCGAGCTTCCGGGCGCCCTTGGGGGCTTCCATGTCCGCGAAGAAGTCCGCGTTGAAGTCGGCGAACTGCAGGTCGGGGTCGGTGAGGTCGGCGTCGAAGCGGATCGCCGACATGGGGCACACCTCTTCGCAGGCGCCGCAGTCGATGCACTGGTCCGGGTTGATGTACATCATCCGGCCGCCCTCGTAGATGCAGTCGGCCGGGCAGACCTGGGTGCAGCTCTTGTCCTGCACGTCGACGCACGCCTGTGTCACGACGAAGGTCATTTCTTCTCCCTTGCGATGAACCGCCGACTGTTTTGTTTAGTAGAACGGTCGATCCATTTAACGATTGTTAGTGTTGTGTGCGTTGCGCGCAGTGTCAAGGAGTCGGCTCCATGGACGCGGATCCTGGAACCGGCGGTGAGCGGCGCGTATCTTGGGGCGAGCACCGGCAGCCGCGGCGGCCGGGCGGACGGAGGGAGAACCGGTGGAGCGGCCCGAGGCCGGACTGCTGGATCCGGGGCGGAGCAGGACCAGGACCGGACGACCGCGGGCGACGTCCCGGGGCGAGCTGGAGCGCATCGGCTTCGAGCTCTTCGAGAGCCGGGGCTTCGACGCGGTCACGGTCGACGACATCGCCGCCGCGGCCGGTATCGGCCGGCGGACCTTCTTCCGCTACTACGCCACCAAGAACGACCTGGTCTGGGGTGACTTCGAGGGCCAGCTGGCCTGGCTGCGGCAGTTGCTGGCCGCCGTCCCGGCCGAGGTGCCCACCATGGCGGCGCTGCGGTCCGCCGTGGTCGAGTTCAACCGCTTCGATCCGCAGACGGTGCCGTGGCACCGCCGCCGGATGGATCTGATCTTCCATGTGCCTGCCCTCCAGGCCGACTCCACGCTGCGCTACAACGCGTGGCGCGGCATTGTCACCGAGTTCGCGGCCGCCAGGTCCGGCCAGCAGCCGACCGACACCGGACCGACCCTGATCGGGCACGTCGCCCTGGCGGCCAGTGCGGCCGCCTACGAGCTGTGGCTGCGCGACGAGGAGGCGGACCTGGCGGAACTGCTGGACGCCACCTTCGGCCGCTTGGCCACCGGGCTCTGAACCCGGGGCAGCAGCGCCGTGGGGGAGCGTCCGCGCAGTGCCGACCACCACACCCCGGAGCCGTAGGCGATGTCGTCCAGGCGGCGTGCCAGTGTGTACCGGACCGGGTCCAGGCCCGCCGCGCTGCCCCGGTACTCCAGGACCACGTCCGCCACCGCGGCCACCGCCGCCGCACGCCGCGCCCGGCGGGAGACCAGGCACAGCACGGCGGTGGCGGGCCACCAGTGCCGGGTGATCAGCGCGCCGGTCTGGCTGAGCGCGGCCACCGCCCCGTTCCCGGTGAGCTGGACCGCGGTGCGTACCGGCTGCTGCGTGCCGGACAGCCGGCGGCTGATGCGCAGCGCGGTCGCCGCGCACAGGCCGGCGGCCACCGGTGCCGACCAGCGCCGCTGGGCCAGCAGTGCCAGCACCGCCGCGGTGCTCCAGGGGGCGAGCACGGCGGGCGCCACCGACCGGGGGTGGCGTTCGGCCAGCGGCTGGGCGCCGGTGCCGTACTCGGCCTTGCGGCGGAACCAGTCGGCGAACCCGGTCCGGTGCTCGTGGGCCGCGCTGACCGAGGGCTCGTACCGCAGCCGCCAGCCGCGTTCGACGGCCCGCCAGCCCAGGTCGACGTCCTCACCCACGCGCATGCGCTCGTCGAATCCGTCGCCCAGGGCCTCGCGGCGGGCGACCACGCAGGCCGTGGAGGCCCAGGAGACGTAGGAACCGGGACGGACCAGGGCCGGGCGGTCGCCGAGGTCCAGCGAGGAGCGGGCCTGTTCGTAGCGGCCGATCCAGTTGTCGGAGCCGGTGGTGTGCAGTGCGGTGATGCGCGGCACGGCCAGCCCGACCCGGGGGTCGGTGAAGTGCCGCAGCAGCGTGGGCACGGTGTCCGGGTCCAGGACGACGTCGGAGTCCACGAAGACCACGAAGGGCGTGCGGACCAGCCGCAGCCCGGCGTTGCGGGCTCCGGCGGGCCCCAGGTTCCGTCGCAGGGCCACCAGCCGCGCTCCGTGCCGGCGGGCGACCGCGGCCACGGCGTCCGGGACCCGGGAGGCGTCGTCGACCACGATCACGGTGGCACCGGGGGCGACACTGGCGAGCAGCCGCTCCAACTGGCCGGGCCGGTCGCGGACCGGGACCACATAGGTGACCTCCGGTGCGGTGGGTGCGGGGAGGTCGGCGACCAGCGGATGGGCCAGTCCCAGTTCCAGCAGCCGGTCCGCGAGCGCCGCGCCGGCCCGGTCGCGCACCTGCAGCACGCGGTCGGCGGTCAGCAGCGGCCGTGCGCGCGGGGTGAGCCGCAGCAGCCGGGTGACCGGTGCGCCGCCGAGCAGCGCACGGCCGCCGTCCAGCACCCGGGTGTTGCGGTCCAGGACGATGCGGAAGCCTGTCGGCAGCGGCGCCTGAGCTGGCGTCGGCGGCAGCGCGCCCGGCCGTGGGGCCGGGGCCGGAGCGGGGGCCAGCCGCAGGGTGCCCGGCCGGTGCAGTTGATGGTACGTCATCGGACCACCGCCGGGGCGGGATCCAGCAGCCGGCCGTGCCGGTCGGTGCTGAAGGCCGCGATGCGTCGGGCCGTTGTCCGGGCCTGCGCCTCCATGAGCAGACGACCCTCCTCGGGGCCGGCCCCGGTCGGATCGCCGAGCACCCCGTTGGGTGCCACCGCGCGCACGCCGGACGCGACCAGCTGCGGCAGCAGCTCGGCCAGCGGCAGCGTGTTGCCCGGCTCGGCGGCGCCGGTGAGCACGCTCTCCGGTGCCAGATGGAGCATCACCGAGGTCTCGGTGCGGCCGGCGTGGGGATCGGAGCCGGGGAAGTCGCAGCCGGTCCAGGCGACCTGGTGCCCCTCGGCGCGCAGTTGGCCGACCGCGGCGTCGAGGGTGCGGGCGTTGCCGCCGTGTCCGCTGACCAGGACCGTTCGGGCGGCCCACAGGCCGATCGAGCGCACCAGTTCGACCAGCACCAGGCACAGGGCCTCGTGGCCGATCGAGACGGTGCCGGGGAAGCCGGCGTGCTCGCCGCTGCTGCCGTAGGCGAGCACCGGCGCCACCAGGACCGGACCGGACAGTTGCTCGGCTGCCCGGTCGGCCACCGCTCTGGCGATCACGCTGTCGGTGGCCAGCGGCAGATGGGGTCCGTGCTGCTCGGTGGAGCCGACCGGGACGAGGACGGTCGTCCCGGTCGGCGGCACCCCGGGCCAGGTGCGGTCGGCGAGTCGGGTGTCCATGGCGTTGGTGTCCAGGGCGTTGGTGTCCACGGCGTCAGGCCGGGGAGCCGAGGGTGCGGGTGAACCCGTCGGGGATCACCAGGTCGTCCGGGTTCAGCTCGCCCACCGAGGCGTGGCCCAGGCCCAGGACGGCCGAGTCCAGGCCGCCGCGCAGGATGTCCAGCACGTTCTCCACGCCGGTCTGCCCGTTGGCGGCCAGCCCCCACAGGTAGGCACGGCCGATCAGCACCGCCCGGGCGCCCAGGGCCAGCGCCTTGGCCACGTCGCCGCCGCGGCGCACGCCGCCGTCCAGCAGCACCTCGATCTGGTCGCCGACGGCCGCTGCGACCGAGGGCAGGATGCGGATGGTCGCCGGGGTGGTGTCGAGGTTGTTGCCGCCGTGGTTGGACACCGAGATGGCGGTCACCCCGGAGTCGACGGCGCGCTTGGCGTCGTCCACCCGGCTGACGCCTTTGAGCAGGAAGGGCCCGTTCCACTCCTTCGCCAGCCAGTTGACGTCCTCCCAGGTCGGCGGGGTGGTCTGCATCCACTCGCCGTAGGCGCCGAAGAAGGTCGGGGCCTGGCCGCCCGGCGGCTGGAGGTTGGGGGTGGTCAGGTCCGGGATGCGGCCGCTGCGGGCGAAGGTCCACATCCAGCGGGGGTGCGGCAGCACGCCCGGGGCCAGCTTGACCATGGTCCTCAGGTCGACCTTCTCCGGGATGGACGGGCTGCCCCAGTCCCGCCCGTTGGAGAAGGACCAGTCCAGGGTCAGGATCAGCGCCTTGCTGCCGGCGGCCCTGGCCCGCTCCATGCGCTGGACCATGGTGTCGCGGCTGCCGGACCAGTACAGCTGGAAGGCGGTGTCCGGGTTGGCCGCGGTCACCTCCTCGACCGGCTTGCTGGCGTAGGAGCTCAGCCCCATCGGGATGCCGCGGTTGGCGGCCGCGCGGGCGATGGCGACCTCGCCGTCGGGGTGCACCGCCTGCACGCCGGTGGGGGAGATCATGACCGGGAAGGCGGCCTTCATGCCCAGCACGGTCGTGGACAGGTCGCGGGCCGCGTGGTGGCCCACGACCCTGGGGGCGAAGCCGAGTTCGCCGAAGGCACCGATGTTGTCCTCGATGGTGCGGCCGCGCTCGGACCCGGCCACCAGGGCGCCGTAGACCATGCCGGGCAGGTACTTCTCGGCCCGCCGCTGTGCCTCGGCGACCGTCTCGAACCAGGGGTTTCTGCTCATGGGATTCGCTCTCGTGATGCTGGGCGTGATGCGTGGGTGGGAGGCGACGGGTGCGCGGCTCAGCCGAGCCTGAGGCCGGCCAGCGGGGACTCGTCGCAGGCGCTGACCGGGGGGCGGTCCAGGTCGGGGCGCCTGGTCAGGGTGAGCGGGACCGGTCCGCTGCGCGCGGCCGGCGCGGTGCGGTGGGAGTGGTCGCCGGAGGGCTTGGGCAGCGCGCCGCGGCGGTCGAGCAGCGGCTCGGCGTGGCCCTGCACGCACTCCGGGTCCGGGCCGTCCAGCGGCAGTCCGGTGAAGAACTTGGCCGCCATGCAGCCGCCCTTGCAACTGTCGTAGAAGGTGCAGGAGGCGCAGGCGCCGCCCTGCTGGGGTTCGCGCAGCCGCCGGAACAGCTCCGACTGCCGCCAGACCCCGGTGAATCCGGCGGGCTCGCGCACGCTGCCGGCCAGGAACTCGTCGTGGATCGCGAACGGGCAGGCGTAGACGTCCCCGACCGGGTCGATCAGGCAGACCACCCGGCCGGCGCCGCACAGGTTCAGCCCCGGCAGGGGCGCGCCGAACGCGGACAGGTGGAAGAAGGAGTCCCCGGTCAGCACCTGGTCGCCGTTGGCCACCAGCCAGTCGTAGAGCACGCGTTGCTGCTCCGGCAGGGGGTGCAGGTCGTCCCAGACGTCCGCGCCGCGTCCGGAGGGGCGCAGCCGGGTCAGCCGCAGCTGGGCGCCGTAGCGGTCGGCGATCTCCTTGAACGCGTCCAGCTGGGCGATGTTGTGGCGGGTGCAGACCACCGACAGCTTGGCGTTGCGCAGCCCCGCGTCGGCGAGGTTGGCCAGCGCGCGCAGCGCCGTGTCGTACGAACCCGCCCCGCGCACCGCGTCGTTGACCTCGGGGGTGGCTCCGTCCAGGGAGATCTGGACGTCGACGTAGTCGTTGGCGGCGAGCCTGCGGGCCACCTCGGGGGTGATCCGGATGCCGTTGGTGGAGAACTTCACTCCGACGTGGTGGGCGGTGGCGTAGTCCAGCAGCTCGAAGAAGTCGGGGCGCACGGTGGGTTCGCCGCCGCCGATGTTGACGTAGAAGACCTGCATGGCCTCCAGCTCGTCGATGACCGCCTTGGCCTCGGCGGTGGACAGTTCGCGAGGGTCGCGCCGGCCGGAGCTGGACAGGCAGTGGGTGCAGGACAGGTTGCAGGCGTAGGTGAGCTCCCAGGTCAGGCAGATCGGCGAGTCCAGGCCCAGCTCGAACAGGTCGGTCAGACGGGGGGCAGGCTGCGCCGTCGCGGGGCTTGCCGTCACAGAGGTCGCCGTCATCGGGTCACGGTCCTTTCGACCAGCATCGAGGAGTGCGCCAGTGTGGCCAGTGCCTTGGCGTAGCGGGGGAGTTGAGTGTCGGTCACACCGGCGGCGGTGCAGGCGGCCCGGGCGTCGGGCGCGGATTCCAGGGCGCGGACCACATCGAGCAGCCGGCGGTCCTTGAGGAAGGACAGCTGTCGGGTGCCGAAGTGGTACAGCAGGGCGCCGAAGGGTTCGGGGCGTACCGACACCTGGGAGTGCAGCGTCCACGGGCGGTCGAGGTCCAGGCCCCGGTCGGCGTCCGGGGGCGCCGGCGGCTCGGGGCGGGAGGCGGGCATGAGTGGTCGCCCGGCCTAGTAGACGCCGCACATGCCGTCGATCGAGACTTCCTCGACCAGGTCGTCCGCCTCGATGAGTTCGTCGGTCGCGACGGGGGCGGTGTCGGCCTCGGTGCGGTGCAGGTCCTGCGACTGGGTGGTCACGCTCTGGTCCATGACTGGCTCCTACGGCTCGGGCCCGAGCCCGGGGGTGGGGGCGGGCCGGCTGGCGGAGCGCCCCTGGGCTTCAGGGCTTGTGCATGATGCACGTCAGAGTATTGGCATGGAGTGCCAAAAGCTAGGTCCCGGTGGGGCGGGATTTCCGCGACGGTCACTTCCCCGCCTTGTGCTGAGGTCAGGAAGGGTCTTTGATGCCCAGGACATGAACACTTACGACCAGCTCGAAGCAGGCCCGTGCGATGTCGTCGTGGTCGGCGCGGGGGCGGCCGGCGCCGTGCTCGCCGCGCGGCTGAGCGAGGACCCGGACCGCAGCGTCGTGCTGCTGGAGGCCGGACCGGTGCCCCGGGGCGCCGACGGTTTCGGCCCGGAACTGCTCGACGCGCGCCTGGTTCCCGGGGCCCAGACTGGGCACCGCGCGGTCAGGGCCTGGCCGACCCGGCTCACCCCCGACCGCCCCTGGGCGGTGCCGCGCGGCCAGGTGGCCGGCGGCTCGACCACCGTCAACGGGGGGTACTTCATCCGGGCGAGGCGCGCGGACTTCGACCGCTGGGCCGCCGTCGGCGGTCCCGCCTGGGGCTGGGAGCGCGTCCTGCCGTTCCTGAGGGCCCTGGAGAACGACCTGGACCTGGGATCCGGCGAGGCCCACGGCGACCACGGCCCGGTCCTGGTGCGGCGCAGCCGCCTGCTCCACCCGGCCGAGGCCGCGTTCCGGGACGCCGCCCTGGCCCTGGGCCATCGGGCCGACCCGGACAAGAACGACCAGTGCCCGCCCGGCTTCGGCCCGGTGCCCTCCAACGCGGTGGACGGGATCCGCCGCAACACCGCGCTCAGCTACCTCACCGCCGAGGTGCTCGACCGGCCCAACCTCCGGGTCCTGGGCGACTGCCCGGTCCGCCGGGTCCTGGTGGAGCACGGACGGGTTGCCGGTGTCCTGGTCGAGCACGCCGGGCGGACCGTGCGCCTGGCCGCCCGGTCCGTCGTGGTCAGCGCCGGTGCGCTGGCCTCGGCCCAGCTGCTGCTGCTCTCCGGCATCGGTCCGCGCGTCGAACTGGAGCGCCTGGGCATCCCGGTGGTGCGCGACGCCCCCGCGGTGGGGGCGGGTTTCAGCGACCATCCGCAGCTGGCCCTGGAGTGGGGCGTCCAGGACGCTTGGGGCGAACCGGCGGACTCCTGGCTGGGCGGCTGCCTGCACCTGGCGCTGGGCGACGGCCTCGGGGAGGTGGAGATCCTGCAGTCGCTGGTGCCGCTGGCCGGCCTCATGGAGGGCCGGACCACGGTCCCCGGCGCGCCGCTGCCGTTCCTGGTCTCCGCCCTGGCGCCCCGCCGCACCGGTCGGCTGCGCCTGGCCTCGGCCGATCCGCGGACGCCTCCGGTTATCGAGCACGGGTACCTGTCGACGCCGCAGGACCTCCAGCGGCTGCGCGCCGCGGCACGGGCTACGGCCGCACTGCTGGAGACCGCGCCCTTCACCGGGCACGGCCCCGGCCTGCTGGCCCCGGGGCCCGCGGTCCTGGACCAGGACGGGCTGCTCGACGGCTGGATCCGGGACCATATCGGCACCGCCCAGCACAGCTGCGGCACCGTGCCGATGGGACCCGAGGGCAGCCCGGACGCCGTGGTGGACCAGTTCGGCCGGGTGCACGGGGTGCCGGGGCTGACCGTGGCCGACACCTCGATCCTGCCCGACGCACCTCAGCGCGGGCCGGCGGCGACGGCCGTGCTGGTGGGCGAGGTCGTTGCCGACGCGCTGCGCCGCGACAGTCGCTGACCGATCGCTGCGTGCACAGCGCGTGCCTGGTCGGAGCGGGTCCACGCCCTATGATGACCAACCATGGCGAGACCACCGGGCCACGGGCCGGGCTACGAGATCAGGCGCGAGGAGATCATCGACACGGCGGCCGCGCTGTTCGCGAAGAAGGGCTACGCGGCCACCGGCATCGCGGAGATCTGCGACGCCGCCGACATGGCCCGGAGCGGGCTGTACTACTACATCGGTTCCAAGGAGAAGCTCCTCGTCGAGATCCAGAACCGGGTGATGCAGCCGATGCTCATGATGGGCCACCGGATCGCCGACATGGACGAGGACCCGGTGCTGCGGCTGCGGATGCTCTCGCAGATGCTGCTGGAGCACATCCTGATGTGGTTGGACCACATCTGGGTCTACGAGCACGACTACCGCAACCTGCGCGGGGTCAACCGCCGGCTGCTGCTGGACCAGCGCAGCGAGTTCGAAGGCATCGTGCAGGACCTGCTGACCGCCGCCATGGAGGAGGGCTCGATCCGCAAGACGGACCCGCGCCTGGCCACCCTGCAGTTCCTGAACCTGCACAACCACACCTACCAGTGGGTGGATCCCCGGGGTGAATGGGATGCGGCGCACCTGTCCCGGGAGTACTGCGCCACCCTCTTCACGGGTCTGTGCACCCCCGGCCACCGGGTCGAGGACCTGGAGGAACGGATGGCCGAGTTCCTGCAGCGGCGGGAGAACTTCACCACCGCTCCCCGCACCCGGCGGGCCCGCAAGCGCTGACGGCCCGCCGTTGACAGGGATGTCGGCGGCGATCACTATAAGAGTCGTTGCGTTGTAGGGATCAACCGTTCTCTTTAAAGCGAAGGACCCGGACGATGACAGAAGCAGCCACAGACCGTCACGTCGTCATCGTCGGGGCCTCGCTCGCCGGGACCCGGACCGCCCAGGGCCTGCGCGTCCAGGGGCACACCGGCCCGATCACCCTCGTCGGCGCCGAGGCCGAGCTCCCCTACGACCGTCCGCCGCTGTCCAAGAAGCTGCTGCAGGGCGAGTGGTCGGAGTCCTCGGTGGACGGGATCCGCCTGACCACCCGGGCGGAACTCGAGGAACTCGGGATCGAACTGCGGCTCGGGACCGCCGCTGCGGACCTGGACCCGCAGGCCCGGCTGGTGCGTCTGGCCGACGGAACGACCGTTCGCTACGACGTGTTGGTCATCGCCACCGGAGCCGCGGCCCGGCCCTCCCCGTGGCTCCCGGAGTCAGGCGTCCACCAGCTCAGGACCCTGGACGACGCGCGGGCGATCGCCGCACGGCTCGCGCTGGGCGAGCCCGTGGTCGTGGTCGGCGGCGGCTTCATCGGTACCGAGATAGCCGCCGCGGCCAGCGGGCGCGGCTGCGCGGTCACGGTCGTCGACCCGGTGCCGGAGCCGATGGCGCGGCTGGTCGGCCCCGAGATCGCCGGCAGCCTGGTCGAGCTGCACCGGCGCAACGGCGTGCAGACCCGCTTCGGCGTCGGCGTCGTGGGCATCGAGGGCAAGGCCGGGGACCTCACCGTGGAACTGGACAGCGGGGAGCGGCTGGCCGCGTCGACCGCGGTGGTGGGGATCGGATCCGTTCCCTCGACCGGCTGGCTGGCCGGCTCCGGCCTCAAGCTGGACAACGGCGTCGTCACCGACCGCTTCCTGCGGGCGATCGGCTTCGACGACGTCTATGCCGTCGGCGACGTGGCCCGCTGGCCGCATCCGGGACACGGCACCGATGTCCGGGCCGAGCACTGGACCAACGCCGGCGACCAGGCGCGGTACGTCGCCACCGCCGTCATCCAGGGCGCCGCGGCCGGGTACGAGCCGACCGACTACGTCTGGTCCGACCAGTACGACTGGAAGGTGAACGCGTTCGGCCGGCGCGACCCCGCCGGGCATTCGGTCGTCGTCGGTGACCTGCAGGCGGACGGCCGGGTCGCCGTCGTCCACGCCGACGCGAGCGGCGCCGCGTGCGGGGCCGTCACGGTGAACTGGATCCGGGCGCTGAACCAGGCCCGCCGGCTGCTGGCGGCCGGCGCGTCGGTCGAGGACGTGGTCGAGGCGATCCGCCAGCTGCCCTGAACGGCTTCCGGTCCGCCCCGGCCTGACCGTGCGTCAGTGCGCCAGCGCTGGAGCGGCTTCCTGCTGGTGTTCGTCGCCGGCCGAGGGCCTGCGGCCGTGCCGCATGGCGAGGGCGACGGCCAGGCCGAGGACGCAGGCGCCGGCCATGATCCAGTACAGGTCGATGAAGCCGCGGGTGGTGGAGATGGTCCGGTGGGTGGTCGGGTCGGTGCGCAGCACGTTGTGGGCCAGGATGATGGACATGATGATGGGCATCACCGAGCCCATGAAGGCCGACATGCAGGTCTGGATGCCGGTGGCGACGCCGGTGATCTCCTCCGGCACCGCGTCGATGATCAGGTTGGGCCCGGCCGCGAAGTAGAAGCCGAGGCAGACCCCGCCGAACAGGCCCGCCACGATGACCTGCCACAGGTGGCTGTGGAAGTAGGCGATGGACAGCGCCGCCACCAGACCGCAGAGCGCCGAACCGATCATCACCAGGCGCGGCGAGGTGCGCCGGCACAGGTAACCGCCCAGCGGTCCCGCCAGCGTGGTGCACAGGCCGGAGGGGATGGCCACATAACCGGCCTGAAGGGCCGTCAGCCCGAAGCCGTAGTCCATGCCGTGCACCCGGTCCGGGCTGACCAGCTGCGGGAACAGGTAGTTCCAGGTGGAGGCGGGGATGCCGACCAGCAGGGCGACCAGCAGGCTGTTGCGCACCGCGTGGCTGGTGAGCACCCGGATCTGGATCATCGGCTCGGCGACCCGGGTCTCGACCACGACGAAGCCGACCAGCACGGCCAGGCCGACGAGCAGCGGTATCAGGAAGGACGCGCTGGTCCAGCCGTTGTCGGAGCCCTCGGTCAGGCTGAACAGCAGGCTGCCGACGCCCAGCGTGATCATCAGCGAGCCGGGGACGTCGATGCGCCGGCTGATCCGCGGTCCGGAGCGCGGCACCACCAGCAGGATCAGAGGGGTGAAGACGCCGATGTAGATGAAGCAGAACCAGAAGATCGACTGGTAGCCGAAGGCGTCCAGCAGCGCACCGGCGACGATCGGCGACATGATGCCGGCCACGCCGACGCCGGTCACGTTCATGCCCACGACGATCGGCACCATCCGCTTGGGGAAGAAGCCGCGGAAGAACGCGTACACGGCGGCCGGCAGCGCGATGATGCCGCCCTGCAGCGCGCGGGCGACCAGGATCAGCGCGAAGGAGTGGGTGACGGCGCCGAGCAGGGACCCGGCCAGGTAGAGCAGGGCGATGACCAGGACCAGCCGTCGGAAGCCGAAGACGTCGGCGAGCTTGCCGACCAGGGGCTGCGCGGCCGCCGCGACCAGCAGGCTGATGCTGACGATCCACGGCAGTTCGGACGGGGTGAACGGCGGACTCATGTGCGGCAGGGCGTTGTAGAACAGGATCGCGCTGAAGGTGTTGGCCTCGCAGAACAGCAGGATGACGGTGAGCACCAGGGCGTAGTAGCCGGTGGAGCGTTCGGGGCCGCTCGATGTCGGGGATCCGTGGACCGAGGTGTCGGACATGGGTGGTCGCCTTCTTCGGAGTGGGGTGGCGCCATCATCCGGCGGTATGGGTTACTTAGCAACCTAGGTTGAAGAAGTTTTCTCAAATATCCATATCGGGAGGCTGTGGCATGGAACTGATGATCAGTGACGAACAACTGGCCCTGATCGGGACGGTGCGGGCCTGGCTGGCGGACCGCACCGATCTGGCCCGGGCCCGTGCCGACCGCGACGGCGCCGGGCTGGTCCGCCGTGAGGACGTCCGTGCCGCCGCCGGGCTGGGTCTGGTCGGGCTGCTGCGCGCGGGGGAGGGCGGTACCCATGCCGATCTCGCCCTGGTGGCCGAGGAGTTGGGCCGCGCCGGATCACCGCTGCCGATCGGCCGGGCCGCCGTGGTGTGCCGGCTGCTGGAGCTGGCCGGCATCGATGGCGACGCCGCGGACCGGATCGCCTCCGGCGAGCTGCTCGCCGTGCCCGCCGTCGCGGAGCCGGGCGAGGATCCGGTCCTGGCGGTGCTGTCCGACTCGGGCGCGGTGCTGACCGGCACCCTGGGCCAGGTCCTCGGCGGATCGGACGCCGACCTGCTGCTGGTGGCTACCGTCACCGACCGGGGGGAGCACGTCCTGGCCCTGCTCGACGCCGACGGCCCGGGCATCACCCGCACCCGCCGCACAGCGCTCGACCTGACCCGGGACCTCGCCCGTGTCGACCTCGACGGGGCGGTCGCGCAGCCGGAGCGCAGCGCGGTCGTCGACCCGGCCGTGCACCGGCTACTGGTGGACGCCCTGACGGTTCATCAGGCCGCTGACGCGGTCGGAGCGGCGGACCTGCTGCTGGAGCGGACCGTCCAGTACGTCAAGGAACGCCGGCAGTTCGGGGTGGCTGTGGGCAGTTTCCAGGCGGTCAAGCACCACGCCGCCAACATGGCCCTCGACGTCCGCTGCGCCCGGCTGACCGTGCGCGCCGCCGCCGGGGCGCTGGACGGCGGCGAAGCCGTCGAACGCGCCACGCGGGTGGCCAACGCCGGATCGCTGGCAAAGGAGGCCTGCGCCCGGGTCGCCGGCACCGCCCTGCAGTTGCACGGCGGCATGGGCTTCACCTGGGAGCACGACCTGCACCTGTACCTGCGCCGGATCAAGACCTCGGAACTGCTCGACGGCACGCCCCGGCAGCACCGCAGCGCGCTGGCCGCAGTGCTGCTGCCGGGCGGCCCGGCCCGGCGGGCGGCCTGACGGGCGGCGGCCTGACAGGGGCGCGGGTGCGCGGCCTGCCGCCACAGGCCGCGCCGGCACATCGGTCAGCCGTGTTCGACCGAGCGCATCAGCTCCACCGCCGAGGCGGCGTAGCGCTCCCGGCGGCGGCCGCCCACCATGAACCCGGGGGAGGAGAGGAAGGCCAGGTCGGGCAGGGCCTGCCGGGCGGCCAGCCGCTGCCTGGCCTCCTCGCGGGTGCCGCACAGGGCGACGGCGTCCAGCATCTCGTCGGTGACGGCGCGGGCCATGCCCTCGATGTCGCCGGCGCCGAAGGCGGTGCGGATCGCGCTCACCTCGTCCTGCCAGCCGTGCAGTTCGACCAGAGTGTCGTAGGTCCTGACGGTCAGGTAGAAGGCGATCTGCAGCCGGGCGTCGCGGCGTGCGCGTGCCGGGTCGTCCTCGTCGACCGCGGTGATCAGCCAGCCCCAGCGGCGCAGCGCCGCCGCGTCGCGGCCGCGCTCCTCGGCGCCGCGGACCAGTTCGGGGCCGATGGTCTCGGTCCACCAGCGGTCGGTGAACAGGCCGTGGCCGAGGACTCCGTCGGCGACGCGGCCGACGGTGCGCACCATCAGCTTGTTGAAGGCGCCGATCAGGATCGGGATCTCCAGGCGGCCGAGGACCGGGGCCCTGATGGCGGCGTTGATCGGGTAGTAGTCGCCCTGGTGGGTGACGGTGCTGCCGTTCTCGGCCTCCAGGTAGGCACGGACGGCGCCGACCAGGTCTGCCATCCGGGCGACCGGCTTGTCGGCGCCGGTGGCGAACCAGTCGGTGTTCATCCGGTAGGTGCCCGAGCCCAGCCCGAGGAAGATCCGGCCCGGTGCCTTGGCGTGCAGGTGGCGCAGCGCGGAGGCGTGCACGAAGGGGGAGCGGGCGAAGGCGTAGGCGATGCCCGGCCCCACCATCGCCCCGGTGGTGCCCGCGACCATCTCGCCGGTGGTCAGGTAGGAGTTGGTGTCGGCGAACTCGCCGGCGCAGAAGGCGGCGGCGCCGGCCTTCTCGGCCTGCGCGGCCACCTCGGGGCCGGGCCAGGGCAGTCCCCAGTGCATGGTTGGCTCCTCCTTCACTCGAATCGTTGTAGCTAACCTAGTTAACCATGTAGTCTCAGCTATGTAAGAGCACCTGGTGATGAGCTTGAGGAGGTCAGATGCCCGCCGTCACCGCCGCGGATGCGGATGCCGACCGCTCGGCGCCGCCCGCAGCCGAGTGGCTGGGCCGGCTGCGCGCATTCCTGGCCGACCGCGCCGGGCGGCCGCCCCGGGACCGGGCCGAACGGCTCGCCTGGGCCCGCGCCTTCCACGCCGACCTCACCGAGGCCGGCCTGGCGGCCCCCGGCTGGCCAGTCGAGGCCGGCGGCATGGCCCTGGAGCTGTCGGACCAGATCGCCTACCACCGCGAGATGGCCAGGGCCCGGGCGCCCAAGCACCCGTGCGCGCTGTCGTTCATCGTGGCGCCCACCCTGATCAAGCACGGCACCCAGGAGCAGAAGGACCGCTTCCTGCGCCCGCTGCTGCGCGCCGACGAGTTCTGGTGCCAGGGCTTCTCCGAGCCGGGGGCCGGCAGCGACCTCACCGCCCTGAGCACCCGGGCACGACGGGTCCCGGCACAGGACGGCGACGGCGACGACTTCCTGGTCACCGGCCAGAAGGTGTGGACCACCCAGGCCCACCTGGCCGACTGGATGTTCGCCCTGGTCCGCACCGGCGGCCCCGGCGCCGAGGGCATCAGCTACCTGCTCATCCCGATGGACACGCCCGGGATCACCGTCCGCCCGCTGCGCGACCTGACCGGCGCCGCCCACTTCGCGGAGGTCTTCCTGGACGAGGTCAGGGTGCCGGCCGGCAACCTGGTGGGCGAGCAGGACGGTGGCTGGTCCATCGCCCGCACCAGCCTCGGCCACGAGCGCGCCACCGCGTTCCTCGCCGACGAGTACCGCTACCGGCGCGTCGTCGACGAGCTGTTCGCCCTGGCCCGCAGCACCGGTGCGGGCCAGGACCCGGTGGTGCGCCAGTCGCTGGCCCGGATCGAGGCCTGGGTGCGGGTGCTGGCCTCCAACAGCCGCCGTGCCCTCGACACGGTACTGGCCGGACGGGACCCCGGGGCGAGCGCATCGGTCAACCGCCTGGTGCGGGCCGAGTTCGACCAGATCCTGCACAGCGCCGCGCTGCGGGTGCTGGGCCCCGACGCGGTGCTGGGGCTGCGCGAGCCCACCGCCCCGGAGGGCGCGCGCTGGACCTACGGCTACCTCAGATCGCTGGCCTCCACCATCGGCGCGGGCACCGCCGAGATCCAGCGCAACACCATCGCGGAGAAGGTCCTCGGCCTGCCCTCGCACCTCGGCGGCACCGTTGCCCGGGAGGGGAACTGATGACCGGTCATGATGTGTCCGACACCGCCGAGCTGGAGGGCGACCTGCGCGACGGCCTGCGGCGGCTCCTGGGCGACCACTGCTCGGCCGCGACCCTAGCCGCATGGTGCGACCAAGGGCGGCGCACTGCGCCGGAACTGTGGCGCGAGCTGGCCCTGATGGGCATCCCCGGCCTGCCGGTCGGCGAGGAGCACGGCGGCAGCGCAGGCTCCTGGGCGCTGGCCGCCGCGGCCCAGGAGGAGCTCGGCCGCAGGCTTGCCCCCGCACCCACCGTCTCCGGCTTCGCGGTCCAGGCCGCCCTGGCCGCCGCCGGGACCCACACCGACGCGCTGGCCGCACTGGGCGCCGGCACGGCCCGCGCCGCCGTCGCGGCCGGACGTACCGATGACGGCTGGATCCCCGCACCCGACCTGGTCGCCACCGAACACGCCGGCGGCTGGACCCTGGACGGCACCGTGCCCGTCGTCGCCGAGGCCGCCGATGCGACCCTGCTCCTGGCCGCCGCCGGCGACCGGCTCTTCCTCGTCGACGCCGCTGGCGTCCGCCTCGAACCCGTCGACGCCCTGGACCCGACCCGGCCGCTGTCCAGGGCCGTCCTCACGGCCGTCGAAGCCGACCCGGTCGGCGACCCGGGGCAGGCCCCGCGGCTACTGGCCGCCGCCCAGCGCGCCGCCCTGGTCGCGCTGGCCGCGGATGCGGTCGGCGTCGCCGCGGAGGCGGCCGACCTGGCGGTCGGCTACGCCCGGACCCGCCGTCAGTTCGGCCGGCTGATCGGCTCCTTCCAGGCGGTCTCGCACCGCTGCGCGGACATGGCGGTCGCGGTCGTGTCCGCCCGGGCCCTGGTCGCCGCCGCCGCCGAGGCCCTGGACGGACCGCCGGACGCGGACACCGACATCGCCGTCGCCCTGGCCGCCTCCGACGCACTGGACACCGCCGTCGCAGTCGCCGCCGGCTGCATCCAGGTCCACGGCGGCATCGGCTTCACCTGGGAACTGCCGGCCCACCGCTACCTGCGCCGGGCCAAGGCCGCGCAGAGCCTGATCGCCCAGCCGGACCGGCTGCGCGAGCGGGCGGCCCGCGCCCTGCTCGATACGGCCCCTCCCACTTCCGTGGCAGCCGGATCCCGGCCATGATCCGTCATGTCCCGCACACCAGCAAGGAGTAGCCGAGTGGAACTCGGAGCCGGAACACCGCTCGAACACTTCCGCGCCGACGTGCGTGCCTTCGTCGCCGCCCACGCCCCCGGGCACCAGGTCCGCTCCGGGGTGCGCAGCCCCGAGGACGCCGAGGAGTACAAGGACCTGCAGCGCTGGACCGCCGACCTCTACGCGGCCGGCTACCTCGGCGCCGACTGGCCCGCGGAATGGGGTGGCAGCCCCGACCACGACCCCCTGCGCGGCGTCGTCGTCGCCGAGGAGATCGCCCGGGCCCGCGCACCCATGCCCCCCAGCGGCAGCAGCCTGGCCGCCAACGCCCTCATCGGCTTCGGCACCGAGGAACAGAAGGCCCGTCATCTGCCGCCCATCCGCTCCGGCGCGCACCTGTGGTGCCAGCTGTTCAGCGAACCCGACGCCGGCAGCGACCTCGCCTCGCTGCGCACCCGGGCCGTGCACGACGGTGACGGCGGCGGATGGACCGTCAACGGCCAGAAGCTGTGGACCACCAACGGCCAGTGGGCCCGCTACGGCTACCTGCTGGCGCGCACCGACCCCGACGCCCCCAAGCACAAGGGCATCAGCGCCTTCGTCCTGGACATGGCCCTGCCCGGCGTCACCGTCCGCCCGCTGCGCGAGCTCACCGGCACCAGCGACTTCAACGAGGTCTTCCTCGACGACGTCCGGCTGCCCGCCGACGCCCTGATCGGCGCCCCCGGCCAGGGCTGGACCATCGCCAACGCCTCGCTGGCCCAGGAACGCAACGGCGTCGGCGCCTCCGTGGTCCGGCTCCAGCTCGCGGTCCGGGACCTGATCCGCGACGCGTCAGCGGTCCGCATCGACGGCCGCGCCGCCCTGGAGCACGACGACGTCCGCCAGCAGATCGCCCGGCTCTCCGCCGAGGTCGACGCCTGCGCACTGCTGGCCCGCGACTCCACCCTCGGCCACCTCGCCGGCCGCGGCACCCCCACCGACGCCCCGATGGCCAAGCTCTTCTTCAGCGAGCTGAACCTGCGCATCGCCGAGTACGCACTGACCCTGCTGGGCCCGGCCGGCGTCCTCGCCGAGGGCGATCCGGACGCCGTCGCCCACGGCCGCTGGCAGGACGCCTACCTCTACGCCCGCGCCTACACCATCGCCGGCGGCAGCTCCGAGATCATGCGCAACATCATCGCCGAACGAGGCCTCGGCCTGCCCCGCTGAGCCCGCCCGCACGCCGCTGACCCCGCCCACACCACCGCCCCGGCCGACACGGGAGACCACCACCATGCAGCTGAGCACCACACTGCGCTACGCCGGGGACGTGCACAGCACCGTCGACCAGGCCGTCGCCCTGGAACGCGCCGGACTGGACACCGCCTGGGTCGCCGAGGCGTACGGATATGACGCCGTGTCGATCCTCGGCTACCTCGCCGCCAGGACCACCACCCTGGGCATCGGCGCCGGGATCCTCAACGTCTACTCCCGGACCCCCGCCACCATCGCGCAGACCATCGCCGGCCTGGACGCCGTCTCCGGCGGCCGGGCCCTGCTGGGCCTGGGCGCGTCGGGCCCCCAGGTCATCGAGGGCTGGCACGGCCTGCCCTACGCCAGACCGCTGGCCCGCACCCGCGACGTGGTCGAGTTCACCCGCCGGGCGCTGCGCCGCGAGGTCGTCTCCTACCAGGGCGCCACCGTGCAGGTCCCGCTGGACCCGGCGCTGGGCACCGGCCTGGGCAAGCCGCTGAAGCTGCTCACCCGACCGGTACGCCCCCGCGTACCGGTCTACCTGGCCGCCTTGGGCGACAAGAACGTCGAACTGGCCGCGGAGATCGCCGAGGGCTGGATACCGCTGTTCTTCCTGCCCGAACGCGCCGCCGAGACCTGGGACGGGGCGCTGGCGGCCGGCCGGGCCAAGCGTCCGGCCGAGCTCGGCGAACTCCAGATCGTGGCCGGCGGCGTGCTGGCCGTCGGCGAGGACCGCGCTGCCCTGCGCGACCTGGCCCGGCCCACCCTGGCCCTCTACATCGGCGGCATGGGGGCCCGCGGCAGGAACTTCTACAACGACCTGGTGCGCCGCTACGGCTACGAGAAGGAGGCCGAACTCATCCAGGACCTCTATCTCGCCGGCCGGAAGACCGAGGCCGAGGCGGCTGTGCCGGACGAGCTGATCGACCTGACCAACCTGGTCGGCCCGGAAGGCTTCGTGCGCGAGCGGCTGGCCGCCTACCGCGAGGCCGGTGTCACCATGCTCAACGTCGACCCGGCCGGCCCCGACGCCGCGGCGACGGTCGAGAAGGTCAGGAACTGGCTGTAGCCGGGCCGGTGCGGGACGGCTGCGATTTCCGCGTGCACCTGGCGTCGAAGAGACCCGCGCCACCAGTAGAATGAGTTCTATGAGTTCCACGAGTGCGGGGATGCAGGTCGGCCAGCCCGTCCGCGCGCCCAAGACCGGTGAGTTGATCGCGACCGAGCTGCGCCGTCAGATGGTGCACGGCATCCTCAAGCCGGGTGACTCGCTGCCCTCGGAGCTCCAGCTGATGGAGCAGTTCGGCGTGTCCCGGCCCACGCTGCGCGAGGCGTTCCGCATCCTGGAGGCGGAGACCCTGATCAGCGTGCGGCGCGGCGCCCGCGGCGGTGCCCAGGTCACCGCGCCCGACCCGGCCGTGGCCGCGCGCTACGTCGGCCTGCTGCTGCAGATCCAGGGCACCACCCTGGACGACGTCTACGAGGCCCGGATGATCGCCGAGCCCGCCTGCGCCCGGCTGCTGGCCAAGCGGCGCACCAAAAAGGACCTCCAGGACCTCAACGAGGTCATCGAGAAGCTGGAGGCGGCGGTCGCCGTCCGCGACGACTCGCTGCCCGACCCGGCCCAGTGGTCGGGGCTGACCTACCAGTTCCACGAGCTGGTCATGCAGCGCTCCGGCAACCGGACGCTGGCCGTGCAGGGAGCCGTGCTCCAGGACATCGTGGCCACGCACCTGATGATGCGGGTCTCCCGGCACTTCGACTCCACCGAGTCCCCGGAGCGCTTCAAGCGGGCCATCAAGGCGTACCGGAAGCTGGTCGCGCTGGTGGAGGCCAAGGACGCGGACGGGGCGGAGCGCCACTGGCGCAACCACATGGAGGCGGCGGCGAAGTACCTGCTGCGCGGCGAGCTCCACAACAAGCCCGTGGTCGACCTCTTCGACTAGGCTGCCCGCCGCCTGCGGCGGCCGCACTGTTCCTCTCGGGCCGGCATCGTGGTATTAAATAGTGAACTGATTTACCTCATGAATGCTGATTGAGGAGGTTCCGATGCCGGCGCAGCCACCCCTCGCCGACCTGCGGGTGATCGAGTTCCTCGGACTGGGCCCCGGGCCCTTCGCCGGGATGCTGCTCGCCGACCTGGGCGCCGACATCCTCAGCGTGGCCCGCCCGGGCACCACGATGCCGGCGATGGCCGAGAACCGGCCGGTCGTCGAGGCGGACCTGAAGAGCCCGGAGGGCCGCGAGCTGGTGCTCGGGCTGATCGACCGGGCCGACGTCCTCATCGAGGGGTTCCGACCGGGGGTCATGGAGCGGCTGGGGCTCGGCCCCGACGACACCGCGCCCAGGAACCCTGGACTGGTCTACGCCCGGATGACCGGATGGGGGCAGCACGGACCGCTCGCCGCGGAGGCCGGCCACGACCTCAACTACATCGGCCTGACCGGCGCGCTGCACCACGCGGCCCGGGCCGGAGCCGTACCGACCCCGACGGCCAACCTGCTCGGGGACTTCGGCGGCGGCGGGATGTACCTGGTGCTGTCCGTCCTGGCGGCCCTGCACCAGCGCCGGAGCACCGGCCTGGGCCAGGTTCTGGACGTGGCCATCGTGGACGGCACCGCCTACCTGACCGCGATGCTGCACGAGTACCGCTCCAGCGGCATGTGGTCGGACACCGCCGGCGCCAACCGCCTCGACACCGGAGCCCCGTTCTACGACGTCTACCGCTGCGCCGACGGCCGCCATGTCGCGATAGGCGCCCTGGAGCCGCAGTTCTTCGCCGCCCTGGTCGAACTGCTGGGCCTGGACCCGCAGTGGAGCCGGTGGAGGAACGACCAGTCCCGCTGGCCCGAACTGCGCCGGGCGATCGAGCAGGCGGTGGCGGGACGCACCCGCGACGCCTGGGCCGCGGCGGCCGCCGGGACCGACGCCTGCCTGACAGCGGTCCTCGACCTCGCCGAGGCCGCCGACCATCCGCACCTGCGGGCGCGCGAGGTGCTGGTACCGGCCCCCGCCGGACAGAGCGGCTGGCGGCCCGCGATCCCGGCCGGTCACCGCAAGGACGCGGGCAGCGCCCAGGAGGTCATGGACCGCTGGGCCGCCGACGCTCCCGCCCAGCAAGACCCCGCCCGTGCTGCTTCCCAGAAAGGCGAACGGATATGACGCAACGTCGAGCTGTGATCGTGGACGCGGTGCGCACCCCCATCGGCAAGCGGGACGGCTCGCTGAGCCAGGTGCACCCGGTGGACCTGTCCGCGGTGGTGCTGCGGGCGCTGGTGCAGCGCAACGGGGTGCCGCCGGAGGCCGTCGAGGACGTGATGTGGGGATGCGTCACCCAGCTGGGGGACCAGTCCAGCAACATCGCCCGGTTCGCCGCGCTCGCCGCGGGCTGGCCGGTGAGCGTGCCCGGGGTGACCTTCAACCGTGCCTGCGGCTCCAGCCAGCAGGCCGTCGAGTCGGCCGTGCACGCGGTGGTCGCGGGCGCCTACGACTGCGTGGTCGCCGGTGGCGTGGAGTCCATGTCCCGGGTCCCGCTGGGGGCCACTCGGCAGACCGGCGTCCCCTACGGGGCCACCGTGCTGGAACGCTTCCACACCGACCGGCTGGAGCAGGGGCCGGGCGCCGAGATGATCGCCGCCCGCTGGAACCTGAGCCGGACCGATCTCGACGAGTACGCCTCGCGCTCGCACCGGCTGGCGGCCGAGGCGATCGACGCCGGATGGTTCGACGACCACCTGGTGACGGTCGATCAGGCCCCCGGGCTGCGCCAGGACGAGGGGCTGCGCAGCGGCACCACCCCGCAGACCCTGGCCCGGCTCAAGCCCTCGTTCCGGGAGGACGGGGTGATCCACGCCGGCAACGCCTCGCAGATATCCGACGGCGCCGCCGCGCTGCTGATCACCACCGACGAGTTCGCCCGGCACCACGGACTGCGTCCGCTGGCCTCGATCCGGGCGGGCGCCGTGGTCGGCGACGACCCGGTGATGATGCTGACCGCCCCGATCCCGGCCACCCGGAAGGTGCTGGGGCGCACCGGGCTGGACATCGGCGACATCGGCGCCTTCGAGGTCAACGAGGCGTTCGCGTCGGTGCCGCTGGCCTGGCAGGCGGAGCTGAAGGCGGACCCGGACCGGGTCAACCCGCTCGGCGGCGCCATCGCCGTCGGCCACCCGCTGGGCGCCTCCGGCGCGGTGCTCGCGGCCAGGCTGCTGCACCACATGCGGCGCAACGGGATCGCCCTGGGCCTGCAGACCATGTGCGAGGGCGGCGGGACCGCCAACGCCACCGTCTTCGAACTGGCCGACTGAGGCCCCCAGTGTCCGATCACCCGTCGAGCATGGTGGAGCGGGTCGTCCTCATCCTGGGGATCCTCGAACGGTCCTCGGAGCCGCTGACGCTCGGGCAGATCAGCGCCCGCAGCGGACTGCCGCGCTCGTCCGCGCACCGCATCCTGCAGCAGCTGGTCAGCGCCCGCTGGCTCAGCCGCGACGACAACGAGTACGGGCTGGGCCTGCGGATGTTCGAGATCGGCAGCGTGGTCGTGCACCGCACCCGGATCCTCGGCGCGGCCGGGCCGATGCTGCGCGAGCTGAACGCGGCCACCGGCCAGGTGGTGCACTTCGCCGTCCTGGACCAGCAGGACGTGGTCTACCTGGAACGCATCGGCGGTCCCTTCGCGGACGCGCTGCCCTCGCGGGTCGGCGGGCGGTTCCCCGCGCACTGCACGGCGGTCGGCAAGGTCCTGCTGGCCAACGCCCCGCGACTGGTCGTCGAGGAGTACCTCAGGGCCGGGCTGCGCGCCCGCACCGGGCGCAGCATCGCCGATCCCGGGGCGCTGCGGGAGGCGCTCGCCCGGACCCTGGACGCCGGAGTCGCCGCCGAGTGCGGCGAGGCCGTGCCCGGTGCGGCCTGCATCGCCGCGCCGGTGTTCCAGGCCGGCACGGCGGTGGCGGCGGTGTCGCTTTGCGGCCCGCAGCGGCAGATCCTGGGCGGGGGCCTCAAGGTCCAGGTGCAGTGGGCCGCCGCGGAGATCTCGCGGCGGCTGTCGACTCCGGTGCTCAGCGCCCGTGCCAGACCGGTGGCCGTTTCTCGGTGAACGCGGCGGCGCCCTCCTTGGCGTCCGCGGAGGCGAACACCGGGTCGGTGATCTCGGCCTGCCGGGACCAACGGTCCGTCAGGGACCAGTCCGCGGCCGAGCGGACGACCTGCTTGGAGGCCGCGACGGCCAGCGGTCCGTTGGCCGCGATCAGCTCGGCCAGCTCCAGGGCCGCGGCCAGCGCGCCACCCTCCTCGGTGAGCCGGTTCACCAGCCCGACCAGGGCCGCGCGCTCGGCGCTGATCGGCTCGCCGGTCAGCAGCATCTCCAGGGCGACCGCCTGCGGGACGCGCTCGGCCAGTTGCAGTGCGCCGCCGCCCCTGGCCACCAGCGACCGCTTGACCTCGGGCAGTCCGAGCCTGGCGGTGCGGGCGGCCACGACCAGGTCGCAGGCCAGCAGCAGTTCGAAGCCGCCGCCCAGGGCCCAGCCCTCCACCGCGGCGATCAACGGCTTGCGCGGCGGCGTCACCGCGATGCCGCACAGTCCGCGCCCCTCGATCGAGGGCGACTCGCCGCGCTGGAAGGCCTTGAGGTCCATGCCCGCGGAGAACACGCCGCCCGCACCGGTGAGCACCCCCACCCGCAGCTCGGGCGAGGAGTCCAGCTCGTCCGCCGCGGCCGCGACCGCCGCCGCCACCTCGGCGTCCAGGGCGTTTCGTGCGGCGGGCCGGTTGACGGTGATCACCTGCACCGCGCCGTGCCGCTCGATCAGGACCTTCTCGCTCATGCCTGCCTCCTGGATCTTCCCGCGCTATGGACTAAATTAGTATACTCATTAAGAAGGGTTTGGAAGGGGAGGGCTGATGCGCAGGACTCTGTTCGACGAGGTCCATGAGGACTTCCGGCAGCTGGTACGGGACTTCATCGCCGGTGAGGTGCTGTCCCACTACGAGCAGTGGCGCGCGGCCGGCCTGGTGCCGCGCGAACTGTTCACGCAGCTGGGCAAGGTGGGGATCATCGGCACCGCCGTCCCGGAGCAGTACGGGGGAGGCGGGCAGGACGACTACCGGTTCAATGTGGTGATCCAGGAGGAGTGCGCCCGGGCCTGCGTCACCCTCGGCGGGCTGCGCACCCACCTGGACGTGGTGGTCCCCTACTTCCTCGCCTTCGCCGACGACGAGCAGCGGGCGCGCTGGTTCCCCGGACTGGCCAGCGGCGAGCTGTACACCGCGATCGCGATGAGCGAGCCCGGGGTCGGCTCGGACCTGGCCGGGATCACCACCAGGGCGGTGGCCGACGGCGACGACTACGTCCTCAACGGCGCCAAGACCTTCATCACCGGCGGCTACCACGCGGACCTGGTCGTGGTCGTCGCCCGCACCTCGGCCGAGCCGGACGACCGGCGGGGCGGGCTCTCACTGCTGGTGGTCGAGAAGGGGATGCCGGGGTACTCGGTCGGACGCCGGCTGGAGAAGATCGGCCTCACCACCCAGGACACCGTTGAGCTGTCCTTCGATGACGTACGGGTCCCGGCGGCCAATGTGCTGGGGGCGCCAGGGGAGGCCTTCTCCCTGTTGGGCCGGAACCTGGCCCAGGAGCGGCTGGCCATCGCGGTGGGAGCCGTCGCCCAGGCACGCACCGCACTGGACCTGACCGTCGGTTATGTGCGCGACCGGACCGTCTTCGGCCAGTCGCTGGCCCGCTTCCAGAACACCAAGTTCGAGCTCGCCGCGGTGTCGGCGGAACTGCAGGCGGCGCAGGCCCTGCTCGACGCGGCCGTGGCGGCCAGGGTCGCCGGCGAGCTGACCGGCGCGGACGCGGCGGCCACCAAGCTGTTCTGCACCGAGGTGCAGGGCCGGTCGATCGACCGGTGCCTGCAGCTGCACGGCGGCTACGGCTACATCCTGGAGTCGCCCATCGCCCGCCTGTACGCCGACGCCCGGGTCACCCGTATCTACGGTGGCACCAGCGAAGTCATGAAGACCATCATCAGCAAGTCCCTGGGACTGTGAGGAGCCGGAATGCAGATCGACGGAAGCAGTGCGTTCGTCACCGGAGGGGCCTCGGGCCTCGGGCTCGCCACCGCGCGCCGCATCGTCGGGCGCGGGGGCCACGTGGTCATCGCGGACATCTCCGAGGAGCAGGGCGCCGCGGCTGTCCGGGAGCTGGGTGAGGCGGCGCGGTTCGTCCGGGCCGACATCACCGACGAGGCCGAGGTGGCCAAGGCGCTGGACGCGGCGCAGGAGCAGGGGACGCTGCGTTTCGTGGTGCACTGCGCGGGCCGCGGCGGGGACCGGACCCGGATCCTGGACCGCGAGGGGAACCCGGGTGACCTGGGTACCTTCGCGGAGGTGGTGCGGGTCAACCTGGTCGGCACCTACAACGTGCTGCGGCTGGCCGCCGCCCGGATGGCGGCCAACGACGTGGTGGACGGGGACCGCGGGGCGGTGGTGCTCACCGCCTCGGTCGCGGCCTTCGACGGGCAGATCGGGCAGACCTCCTACACCGCCGCCAAGGCCGGGGTGCACGGGCTGACCCTGGTCGCCGCACGCGACCTGGCCGGCCGTCAGATCCGGGTCAACACCATCGCCCCGGGCATCATGGACACCCCGATGCTGGGACGGCTGCGCGCCGACATCCGCGAGGGCCTGGCGGCCACCGTCCCGCACCCCAAGCGGCTGGGGGACCCCGACGACTACGCCCGGCTGGCCGTCGAGATGCTGGAGAACCCCTACCTCAACGGCCAGACCATCCGGCTGGACGGCGGGATCCGGATGGCTCCGCGCTGAGGGACGTCGCCGACGGACGCCGAGGCCCTCACCCCCGCAGCGGGGTGAGGGCCTCGGTGCTCGCGCGGCGGCTCCGGTCAGGCCGCCGGCGCGGGCGGTGCGGGCGGCGGCGTGAACCGGTGCCCCCAGAATGCGCCCTCGGTGATCTCGTAGACCGGCACCGGCTCGGGGACCTGCAGTCCGTTCCAGCCGAACTCGACCGCGTAGTTCTCCGGCGACCAGACGTAGAAGGACACCATGTGGTCGTTGGTGTGCTTGCCCAGGGAGTGCATCATCGGCACCTCCAGGGCGTGGGCGCGGTCCAGCGCGAGTCCGACGTCGTCGATGGTGGCGGCCTCCACCATGACGTGCAGCAGCCGGCCGGGGCCGGGGTGCGGAGTGACGCCGAGGGTGTGGTGGCGCGGGTTGCAGCCCATGAAGTAGGTGGTGCCGCCCGGGGACCTCATGGTGTTGCGCTCGATGAAGCCGAGCACCCCCAGGTAGAAGTCGACCGTCTCCTTGGGGTTCTCCGCGGAGACGATGGCGTGCCCCAGGCCCATGCCGTCGGTGACGAACTTGGAGACCAGCGGGGTGCGGACCGGGACGTGGTCGAGCACGGTGCCGTAGAACAGCTCCACCGGGTTGCCGCCCGGGTCGCTGAACCGGACGAAGCCGGTGACCCGGCGCGCCGCGCTCTCGGCCTCCGTTCCCACCGTGACCTTGATGCCCGCCTGTTCGACCTTGGCGGCCAGCCTGTCCAGTTCGCGTTCGTCGAGGACCTCCAGCCCCAGGGCGGTCATGCCCGGCTGGGAGCCGGGGGCGACGGCTATGCGGGTGGGGAAGTCGTCCATGCGGAAGTACAGCGACTCCGGGTCGGCGCCCTGGACCGGCATGAGGCCGAGGAAGTCGGCCCCGAACCGCCTCCAGCCCTCGATGTCGGGCGTCTCCAACCGCAGATAGCCGAGTGAACGAACACTCATGGTCTCTCCAATCAGACGGTCAAGGCAGTGAACTAATTGAGATGAGTATACTGATTAAGCTCGTGTCACGCACCCAGACGGGTCAGCAGCGCATCGAGCCACCGCGCCGACTGCGCCGCGGCCTCGGCGTGGCCGATCGCGTCGATGTCGGGTCCGTTGAGCTCGCAGTCGAAGGTGCCCTGGTAGCCGGCCTCCAGCAGCTGCTCCACCAGCGCGGCGAGCGGGACGATGCCCTGCCCGGGCACGGTCCGGCACGGCAGCGCCCGCGCGCCGGGCGTCATGTCGCTCAGCTGCACGTGGGTGATGAGGTCGACGTTCTCCGCGATCTCCTCGCGCAGCCCGCCCTCGGTCCACACATGGAACAGGTCCAGGCACACCCCCAGGCCGGAGCGCCGGGCCACGGCGATCGCGTCGTGGAAGGAGTGCACGAAACCGAGGTCCGCGTAGAGCCAGTTGACCGGCTCCACGGCCAGGGTGACGCCCCGTCGGGCCGCGTGCGCGACCAGGGGAGCGGCCGCGTCGGCGAAGGCCTCGACGCGGTCCTTCCACTCCGCCGCACCGCGCGGTCCCGGGAGTCCGTAGACGGACCGGGCGCCGACCGCGGCGGCCAGGTCGACGTCCTCCCGGGCCCGGCTCAGCGAGGCGTCCAGGGCCGCCGCCGAGGAGGGGTCGAGCGCCAGGGAGCCGGTGGCGGTGGTGACCGCCACCGCGTGCCGCCGGCAGGCCGCCGCCACCGCGTCGGGGCCGGCCTCGCGCAGGACGCGGCCGGTGAGGGACATGGCGCCGACACCGAGCCGGCCGACCGCCTCGACCGCCTGGACGGCGCCGAGACCGGGGAAGCACAGGCTGCTGACCGAGACCCGTGGATGCACGGGTCAGTGTCCGAGGTAGTGCATGGCCTGGTCCAGCAGTACCGGCAGTCCCGGCCGCATCCGCGCCATCGCGCCGGTCAGCTGCCGGCCGCTCTTGTCGGCGCGCTTGATCAGCAGGCCGGTCAGGCCGGACTCCTTGTAGCGGGTCAGGGCGTGGAACCAGTCGAGGTCGGGCAGCGTGCGCCCGATCTCCGCCTGGTAGGCGCGCACCACGTCGGCGCCGGTCGGCGTCCCCGCCGCGGGCCCCGGATCGGCGGCGGGGTGACCGGCGTCGTCGGTGAAGAAGGCGAGCCAGGACACGTCCACCCGGGGATCGCCCACCGACCAGATCTCCCAGTCGATCACGGCGTTGATCCGGCCGTCCGCGCAGAAGGCGTTGCCGAGCCGGAAGTCGCCGTGGTTGATCACCGGGGTGAGCGCGGCCGGGACGGTGGCGTGCAGCGCCGCGGCGACGCGCCGGTAGTCGCCGCTCAGTTCGGCGGGCAGGGTGTCGAAGGCCCGGGTCCAGCGGTCGATCTCCTCGTCCAGCCCCACCACGGGCTCCGCGCCGAGTCCGACCGCCTCCGGTACCACCCGGTGCAGCGCGGCCAACAGCCGTGCGGCATCCAGGAACCGTGCGTGCACCTGCCCGGGCTCGGGGCGCTCGCCCTGCGGTTGCAGGACGGGCTCGACGCACTCGCCGGTCACCAGGTTCATCGCCATGAACGGCGGTACCTCCGGCGGTATGCCCGGATCGGAGAAGAAGACGTTCGGGGCCAGGGTGCGTTCGGCCGCCTGCAACGCCTTCTGCAACCGCGCCTGGCGCAGCACGTCGCGGTTGCGCACCGGCGGCAGGCCGGGCGGGGCGACCTTGAGCACCATCGGCGTCTCCGCGCGCGGGACGCCCTCCAGCTCGACGGTGAACGTCAGGCTGGAGGTGCCGCCGGTCAGCGGGCGCAGGTCGCGCACCCGCGACCCCCGGTGCCTCGCGGCCGTGTGCGCGTCGACCTGCTCACGCAGCGCTGCCAGCAGGTCGTCGTCGACCTGACGTACCGTCATCTTCGTCACCTCATGTCACAGCACTGCTTGTCGGGGTTAACATCTATCTTGTATTATTTAGTAAGACGATTCAAGTATGGCTGACGACGGGAGCTGCGGATGTGGGACTTCGCGACCGAGCCCGAGTTCCAGCGCAAGCTGGACTGGATGGCGGCATTCGTCCGTGACGAGTGCGAGCCGCTGGACCTGCTCTTCCCCCACGGTGGAGACCCCTACGACGTCACCAACAAGGCGTCCCGGGCCGTGCTCAGGCCGCTCCAGGAGAGGGTGCGGGAGCAGGGCCTGTGGGCCTGCCACCTCAGCCCCGACCTGGGCGGCCAGGGGTACGGCCAGTTGAAGCTGGCGCTGATGAACGAGATCCTGGGCCGCTCCTACTGGGCGCCGACGGTCTTCGGCACTGCCGCCCCGGACACCGGCAACGCCGAGATCCTGGCGATGTACGGCACCGAGGAGCAGCGGACCCGCTATCTGCAGCCGCTGCTGGACGGCGAGATCGTCTCCTGCTTCTCCATGACGGAGCCTCAGGGCGGCGCCGACCCCAAGGAGTTCGCCTGCCGGGCCACCCGCGACGGCGACACCTGGGTCATCGAGGGCGAGAAGTGGTTCTCCTCCAACGCCCGCTACGCGTCCTTCCTGATCGCCCTCGTGGTGACCGACCCGGACGCCGCGCCGCACCAGCGGATGTCGATGTTCATCATCCCGTCGGAGACCCCCGGCATCGAGATCATCCGCAATGTCGCCACCGTGAACGAGCGCGACGAGCTGGACGAGGGCATCCACGCCTACATCCGCTACAACCAGGTCCGGGTCCCGGCCGATGCCATGCTCGGGGCGCCGGGGGAGGGGTTCAAGGTCGCCCAGTCCCGGCTCGGCGGGGGCAGGGTGCACCACGCCATGCGGGTGGTCGGCAAGTGCCAGCGGGCCTTCGACATGATGTGCGAGCGTGCCCTGTCGCGGCGCACCCAGGGCAGGGTGCTCGCCGAGCACCAGTTCGTCCAGGGGTTCATCGCCGACTCCGCCATCCAGCTGCAGCAGTTCCGGCTGCTGGTGCTGCAGACGGCCTGGATCATCGACAACCAGCCGCACGGGGCGGCCCGCACCCACATCGCGATGTGCAAGGTCGCGCTCGCCCAGGTGCTGCACGACATCGTCCAGCGCTCCCTGCACCTGCACGGCTCCCTCGGCATCACCCATGAGACGCCGCTGGCCGAGTGGTGGGCGGCGCTGCCGCAGCTGGCCCTGGCCGACGGGCCGACCGAGGTGCACAAGGCCACCGTCGCCAAGCGGGTACTCCGCGGCTACCAGCCGGCCCCCGGCCTGTTCCCCACCGAGCACATCCCCGCGCGCCGGGCGGCGGCCCGGGAGCGGTACGCGTCGATCCTGGAAGAGTTCGGCGTGTGAGCGGCAGCGACCGAACTGACGGTACGTCCGGGCTCTTCGACCTGACCGGCAAGGTAGCCCTGGTCACCGGCGGCAGCCGCGGGCTGGGCCGGCAGATGGTGCTGGCGTTCGCCCGGGCCGGCGCGGACGTGGTCATCGCCAGCCGCAAGCTGGACAGCTGCAAGGCCGCCGCCGAGGAGGCGGAGGCCCTCGGCCGGCGGGCGCTGGCCGTCTCCTGCCACGTCGGGCACTGGGACGAGTGCGAGCAGCTGACGGACGCGGCGTACGGACACTTCGGACGGGTCGACGTGCTGGTCAACAACGCGGGGATGTCGCCGCTGGCGCCGTCCTCGGCGGAGACCTCCGAGGAGCTGTTCGACAAGGTGGTGGGGGTCAACTTCAAGGGCCCCTTCCGGCTCGGATCGCTGGTCGCCCGGCGCATGTGCGAGGGCGAGGGCGGCTCCGTCATCAATGTCTCCTCCAGCGGTGCGCTGTTCCCCAGCCCGCGGTTCGGCCCCTACGCCGGGGCGAAGGCCGCGCTCAACGCCCTCACCACGGTGCTCGCCCTGGAGTACGCCCCGAAGGTGCGGGTGAACACCCTGTCCGCCGGCCCGTTCCTGACCGACATCGCCAAGCACTGGCCCGACGAGGGCGAGCGGACCTGGAGGAACGCGGCCGGGCGGGCCGGCTCGCCCGAGGAGATCGTGACCGCCGCGCTCTACCTGGCCTCCCCGGCCTCCAGCTACACCACCGGCTCGCTGCTGCGGGTGGACGGCGGGCTGCACTGAAGGCTGCCGCCCCTCAGGGCGTGTTCGCGGCCCGGCCCCTGGCGGGGGCCGGGCCGCACGTACGGGGCCGACCGTGCTACTGCCGGTCCCAGACGACAGGCACGGTGTCCGGCCCCGAGCTGCGGCCGGTCTCCCGGGTGACCGCCCCCTCGGCCAGTCGGTACTCGGGGATGCGCCGGTGCCACTCGGTGAGCGCGATCTGCAGCTCGTGCCGGGCTAGGTGGGCGCCCAGGCACCGGTGCGGACCCGCGCCGAAGGCGATGTGGTTGTTGGGCGTGCGGTCGATCCGCACCTGCCCGGCGTCCTCGAAAGCGGCGGCGTCCCTGGTCGCCATCGTCAGCGGGAGCTGCACCATCGAGCCCGCCGGGATCGGGCACCCGGCCACCTCGACGTCGCGCTTCACCTTGCGGGCCGGGATGACGAAGGAGTAGGCCCGCAGGAACTCCTCGACCGCGACCGGGAGCAGCTCCGGCTCGTCGACGATCCTGCTCCGGTCCTCCGGGTGGGTGGCCAGGTGGTGCAGGATGTAGCCCAGCTGCGCGGCCACCGTGTCCAGTCCGGCCATGAACATGAAGACGCAGTAGGAGCGCAGCTCCTCGTCGGTGGCCGTCCGGCCCTCGAACCGGAACTGCAGGGCCTGGCTGACCAGGTCCTCGCCGGGGTCGGCGCGCCGCTCCCGGATCACCGAGGAGACGTAGTCGCCGACCGCGGTCAGGGCGGCGGTGCGCTGGCGCGCGATGGTGGCCGGATCCGGGCCGCGGGAGTGCAGGATGTCGGCCTCCCAGTCCATGAACCGCTCCAGCTCCCCGCTGGGCAGCCCCATCAGCTCCAGGAAGATGGAGGTGGGGAACCTGAAGGCGAAGTCGGTCATCACATCGCAGGAGCCGCGGTCGGCGAAGCTGTCGATCAGCTCGCCGGCCCGCTGCCGCACCCGGTCGTCCAAGCCGCTGACGGCGCGCGGGGAGAAGGCCGGGCCCAGGTTGCGGCGCCACTGGCGGTGCTCCTCGCCGCCGAGCATGTGCGGGATCCAGCGGTGCGCCGGGTCAGGGTCCATGACCGTGACCGCTTCGCTGGAGTAGGTGTCCGGGTCCTGGTAGGCGGCGAGGATGTCCTCGTAGCGGGTGAGCACGAAGTAGCCGCCCGCGAAGGTGTTGCGGACGACCGGTGCCTCCTCGCGCAACCGGTCGAAGAAGGCGTTCCACTCCCCGAGCGGCCGCGGCTCATGGGGGGAGTAGGTGTGGACGGGACACTGTTCGACGGCTTCCTGCTGCACGGTCTCCTCCTCAGTCCGTCAGGGTGATCGCGCGCTCCGGGCAGGAGGCGGCGGCCAGACGCGCCGCCTGCTCCGCGCCGCTGGGGACGTCGAACTCGGCGCGCAGCGCGTAGCCGACGTCGTCGAGCTGGAAGACCTCCTCGTCCGCCGCGGCGCACCGCGCGTGCCCGGAGCACCTGTTGAGGTCGATGTGTGCCTGCATCTCACTCACTGCCTTTCGTCGGGGGGCGAATGGAACTGACCGGCGCTCAGCGAGCGCTCCAGATGACGCTCTTGGAGTGCAGGAACTCCTCCAGGCCGTACTCGCCGCGCTCCAGGCCCAGCCCGCTCTGCTTGTAGCCGCCGAAGGCGGTGTGCGGGCTGGAGCCGGCGCCGCCGCCGTTGATGTAGACCATCCCGGCGCGGATCCGGGTGGCGATCCGGTACGCGTGGACCGGGTCGGCCGCCCAGACGCCGCCGCCGAGCCCGAACTCGCTCTCGTTGGCCAGCTGCACCGCGTGGTCCTCGTCCTTGTAGCCGATGACGACGCCGACCGGGCCGAAGAACTCCTTCTGAGCGATCGTCATGGAGTTGTCCACGTCCACGAAGAGCGTCGGCTCGACGAAGAACCCCCGGTCCAGCCCGGCCGGTCGGCCGCCGCCGTGCACGATCCGCGCGCCCTCCTGCTCGCCGACGCCGATCAGCGCCTCGACCTTGCCGCGCTGGGCCGCGCTGATCAGCGGGCCCATCGTGGTCGCCGGGTCGGCCGGGTCGCCGACCCGGACCTGTCCGAGCGCCTTGGTCACCCGCTCGACCAGTTCGTCCAGGCGCGACTCGTGGACCAGGGTCCGGGTCAGCAGGGAGCAGCCCTGGCCGGCGTGCGCGGTCATCCCGTTGACCACGTTGGGGACGACCCGGTCGAGGTCGGCGTCCGGGCAGATGATGTTGGCGGACTTGCCGCCCAGTTCCAGGACCACCTTCTTCAGCGTCGGTGCGGCCTGGGCGTAGATCAGCCGGCCGACGGCGTCCGAGCCGGTGAAGCTGACGATGTCGACGCCCGGGTGGGTGGTGAGCGCCTGTCCGGCGGCGATGTCCCCGGTCACGATGTTGAGCACCCCGGGCGGCAGCCCTGCCTCGTCGGCCGCCTCTCCCAGTACCAGTGCCGCCAGCGGAGTGGTCGGTGCCGGCTTGAGGACGGTGGTGCATCCGGCGGCCAGCGCGGGCGCCAGCTTCAGGATGTTCAGGTACAGCGGGAAGTTGTAGGCCGAGACCAGGGCGGCCACCCCGTAGGGCTCCCGGCGGACGACCCCCTGTGCGAGGGTGGGGCCGAGGGTGGGGTGCATCGGCTGTTCGAAGGGGAACTGGCCCAGAACCCGCTCGGCCATGTCGCGGAAGTGCTGCAGCGGGACGGTGACCTGCAGGGTGTCCGCCAGCGCCCGGGTCGAGCCGGCCTCGCGGACGGCCAGTTCCTTCAGTTCGTCCGAGCGCCGCTCCAGGGCGTCGGCCATCCGGAGCATCAGCCCGGAGCGCTCCCGGACGCTCATGGTCGGCCAGGGGCCCTCGTCGAAGGCCCGGCGGGCGGCGGCCACCGCCCGGTCGACGTCGCCGGCGGTCGCGTCGGGGACGGTGGCGATGGTCTCCTCGGTCGCGGGGTTCAGGACCGTGAGCACGCCGTCGGCCGCACTGTCCTGCCACTGCCCGTCGATGTAGAGCTTGCGGTGCGCCTGAGCGGCCACGTGCGGTACCACCTTCGTTGTAATTGGATTACTGATTAAGCGATTTCCATGGTGCCCTACGCTGACGCCTCGGTCGAGTGGCCGGGGAAGAGCGAGAGTGCGGGATCCAGGGCGACCGCGGCGTTGTTCACCGCGGTCGCCACCTCGCCGAAGCCCACCGACATCAACTTGACCTTGCCCGGGTACGCGGTGACGTCCCCGGCGGCGTAGACCCGGTCCACCGTGGTGCGCATCCGGGTGTCGACGACGATGGTGCGCCGGTCCAGTTCGACGCCCCACTCGGCGAGCGGGCCGAGGTTGCTGAGGAAGCCGAGTGCGGCCACCACCGCGTCCGCCTTCAGCACCCGGACCTGGTCCTCGCCGTCGACCCGCACCTGCGCCTCGCGCAGCCGGGAGTCGCCGGTCAGTGCCGTCACCTGGGCGTCGGTGATGATGGTGGCGCCGCACTCGTAGGCCTCGCGGATGCTCGCCGCGTGCGCGCGGAACCCGCTGCGGCGATGGACGAGCGTCACCGACCGGGCGATCGGATGCAGCGCCAGCAGCCAGTCCAGCGCGCTGTCGCCGCCGCCGACGATCACCACGTCGAGGTCGGTGTACTCCTCGGGGGCCGGCACGAAGTAGCTCAGCCCGCGGCCGAGGAACTCCTCGCCGGCCGGAAGGGTGCGCGGGCTGAAGGTGCCGATCCCGGCGGTCACCACCACCGCCCCGGTGTCGACCACCGCACCGTCGGCGAGCGTCACCCGCACCCGTCCGGCCGGGGTGTGCGCGAGCCCGACGGCCTGACGGCCCAGCAGGTAGGTCGGGCCGAAGGCGTCGGCCTGGTCCTTGAGTGCGGCCACCACGTCGCGGCCGCGCGCGGTGGGGACGGCGGCGATGTCGCGGATCTGCTTCTCCGGGTAGAGCGCGGTGATCTGGCCGCCGCACTCGGGCAGCGCGTCCACCAGCACGGTCCGCAGGCCGCGGAAGCCCGCGCAGTACGCGCCGTAGAGTCCGACCGGACCGGCGCCGACGATCAGGATGTCGGTGCTGATGCCGGCGCGGATGTCAGGTGCCACGGTCTCGGTCACGGACCGACCTCCAGGAAGTGGTGGGGCGGGGGGCTGGGTGGAAGCGTCGGCGAGTGTATGAGCCGCCGTGGCCCGCCCGTCACCCGTGATTCCGCTCGGTGGGACACGCGATGGACGCTCGCCGGCGCCGCGGGGAGAGTCGTCGCCGAGGCCGCCGCCGGGACGGCGAACGGCGCAGGCCGGGCGCCTCCCGCAGCGCTCCGCAGACCACGAGGGTAGGAGCCCATGAGCGATGACGTACGCGTGTGGATCGACCAGAAGCTGTGCACCGGTGACGGTCTGTGCATCCAGTACGCGCCGGAGGTGTTTGAGTTCGGCGGCGACGGGCTGGCCTACGTCAAGGAGCACGCCGACGGCGAGCGCCTGAGCGAGGCGGGCGCGCGGGCCGACGTGCCCGAGGCGCTGCGCCTCGAAGTGATCGACGCGGCCGACGGCTGCCCCGGCAACTGCATCCATGTGGTGCGCCGCGAGGACGGGGCCGAGATCGCCGGCCCCGATGCGAACTGACATCCGTTGGCAGAGACAGGACTTGGTGGAGGAGAGGTTCCGGTGTCCGTTTCGATTGAGTCCCAGCCCCGGCTGACCGGGCAGACCCCGTGGTTCGAGGGTGACGTCCCCGCCGAGGCGGTGCCGGAGAAGTACCGGCTGGACCGCGCGTACGTGCCCAAGGGGCGCTATCTCGACCCCGAGTTCCTCAAGCTCGAACTCGAGAAGGTGTTCACCCGGACCTGGCTGGTGGCCTGCCGGGAGGAGGAACTGCCCGGGGTCGGCAACTACGTCGAGTACGAGATCGGCTCGCACTCGGTCATCGTGGTGCGCGAGTCCAGGACCGCGATCAGCGCGTACTACAACGCCTGCCGGCACCGCGGGACCCGGCTGGCCAAGGGGCGCGGCAGGGTCGGTTCGCTGATCTGCCCGTTCCACGGCTGGCGCTGGAACCTCGACGGCTCGATCCGGCTGGTGCTGGACCGCGAGGAGTTCGTGCCGCGCACCGACGAGGACCTGGGCCTGGTCCGGGTGCGCGCGGAGACCTGGGGCGGGTTCGTGTTCATCACCATGGACCCGAACGCCATGCCGCTGCTGGAGTACCTGGACCCGATCCCCAGGATCTTCGAGCCGTTCCAGTACCAGAACATGCGCATCCGCTGGCAGAAGGGCGTCATCCTGCCCTGCAACTGGAAGACCGCGCTGGACGGGTTCCTGGAGGCCTACCACGTGGCCGGGACCCATCCGCAGCTGTTCCGGTTCGACAAGTCCAACACCAACATCGCCTCGCTGGCCGAGCTGGAGAACCGGGTCTGGTCGCCGACCACCACGTACGAGCGGCACGCGCACTACTCCAGCATCGGGCAGAAGAAGAACACCAGCGCCGACGCGGGCAAGGACCCGACCGCCCGCGGCACCAACGACGTGGTCGACCCGCGGCTGAGCGTCGCGCTGAGCGTCCAGTACATCGCCGACGACATGCGCGGGCTGGAGAACGACCGCAGCTGGCGCGCCGCCGAGGCGCTGAAGACCGCCGAGGTGCCCGAGGGCATGAACGCGGGCGAGTACATGCTGCAGCTCTACCGGGAGCTGTCGGTCGCCGAGGGCTACGACTGGCCGGAGATCCCGGCCGAGAAGTGGGCCGACGCCGGCACCGCGTGGAACGTCTTCCCGAACACCATCCTGCTGCCCAACCAGGGCTCCTCGTTCATGTACCGGGCCCGGCCCAACGGCGACGACCCGGACAGCTGCGTGTTCGAGATCTTCAGCCTGGACCAGGTCCCGGTCGCCGACTACGGCAGGAAGCGGGACCACCAGCCGGAGTTCTTCGAGGACTTCCGCGACGCGGACCTCGGCGAGGTCTTCACCCAGGACCTGATGAACGCCAAGGAGGTCACCGTCGGCATGCACTCCCCGAGCTTCGACGGCCACCGGCTGAGCGAGGACCAGGAGATGACCATCTACAACCACCACCGGGTGGCCGACCGCTACCTCTGGAGCGAGTGAACCGGACCCCCGACAGGACCCCGGCGGCAGCGCTCCAGCCTTGGAGCGCCGCCGCCGGGGTCCTGTGTGTCTGCTGGGCCTGCAAGGTTCTTGACAGCCCATCCGGTGGGGATGATCCTACTAACAGGATACTCATTTAGCTCATTGACCCGCGCGGACCGGCCCAGGGACAGGGCGGAATCGGTCGGCGGCGGGAGGCGCCGCAGCCGGACTCACTCCTGCGGTCTGAGGGCAAAGGTGCCCTGAATAGGAGGAAGCCATGTCTTTGAGCATGTCGACGAGAACACTCACCCAGCCGGCGGACACCCGGCACGAGGACGACGAGGACGGCGGCCTGCACGGCTCGGACCGCACCGTGCTGGGGCGGATCGCGGTCATCATGGCGGCCTTCAGCGACGGCCGGCAGGTGCTCAGCCTCGGTGACCTGCGTGAGCGGACCCGGCTGCCGAAGTCGACGCTGCACCGGCTGGCCGACCAGCTGTGCGGGGTCGGCTGGATCGAACGCGACCCGGGTGGTTACCGGGTGGGCCTGCGGATGTTCGAACTGGGCAGCCTGGCGGTGGCCGGGACCAGGCTGCAGGAGGCCGCGCTGCCGCACCTGCAGGCGCTGGCGGCGCGCACCGGGATGGCCGCCCAGCTCGGCGTCCTGGACCAGGCCGAGGTGGTCTACCTGGAACGCGTCACCTCGGGCCCGCTGCGGCTGCCTACCCGCCGCGGCGGCCGCAAGCCGGCCCACTGCACCGCACTGGGCAAGGCCCTGGCCGCCTTCGACGACGAGTCCGTGCAGGACGTGGTCAGCGCGCGGATGCCCAGGAGGACGGCGAACACCATCACCGAACCGCTCGCGCTGCACGCGGAGCTGATGCGGGTGCGCGAGGCCGGCGTGGCCTTCGACCGCGGTGAGGTGTACGAGGGGCTGGCCTGCGTCGCCGCGCCGATCCGCGGTGGGGACCGGGTGATCGCGGCGGTGTCGGTGACCGGGCCGGTGGGCAGGATGCGCTGGGCCGCGCTGGCCGAGGCGGTGTCCGGCACCGCCGAGGCGATCCGCAATGCGAACCTGAGCGCCGGAGGGGTCGCTGCCCGGCAGTGACCCCTCCGTGGCTCCGAGCGGGACCGGCGCCGGGTCAGCGCCGGACCCAGCCCTCGTCGTGCCAGTAGGTCAGCAGCTCGGCCATCGGCTCGGGCCAGGTCTCGGTGTAGGAGACCCCTTCGGGGCCCGCCGTCATCAGGTAGGGGGTGCCCGCCCGGCTGATCCAGAACTCGCCGGGGCCGACGGTGCGGCTGCCCTCCTCCCCGTCCCTGCCCCAGGTGACGTGGAACTGGCCGGCGAAGACGATGATCATCTCGTCGAGGTTGTGGTGGTGCCGGGGCACCGCGAAATCGGGGGAGCAGCGCAGGCCGTTGATGTTGAACTCCCGGTCCACTTGTGTGGAGACCCACATGTTGCCGCCGAAGGTCTTCTCGAAGTTCACCGGGGCATCGGCAAGTTGGCCGCCCTCGGCCCACAGGTAGCTGGGCAGGACATCGAGGGGCATGTCCATCCAGCCCTCGTCGTTCACCAGACTGAAGTTCTCGATTGGCATGCGGCGAGTGTGTCGAACCGGGCGGCGGGCGGCATTCCCCGGTCCCGATGGGCGGAACGCCGGCGCATCCCGTCAGGTGGAACCGCTCGGTGACACCGTGTCCGGGCCGCTCCTACGGTTGCCGGGTGACTATCACTTTCGGCAATCTCCTAGAGGATTCGGACTGGGTTCCGATGTCCCTCGACCAGCAGAACCACCCGAACTACTTCTGGAACGACGGTGGTTCGCTGGGCGATGCCCCGGTGGACTTCGCGGCGACCTTCGACGGTGCGATGTGGGTGACCACGAAGCCGATCGACGTCCCGCGCTTCAACCGCAATCCGCTGCGCGTGCGAGCGGACTTCACCGTGCCGCGCCATCACCACGACCTCGACGAGATGCTGTTCGTACTCGCCGGCGAGTACGTCATCGAGTACGAGGAGGGTGGGGCGAAGCAGGTCGTCCGGGTCGGGCCGGGCGAGGTGTTCCTCAGCCGGGCCGGCACCCCGTACACCATGACCGCCGGGCCCGAGGGCGTCACCTACATCGAGACCTGGCCCAGGCCGGTGGCCGAGCTGAAGACCTACTGGCACGACTTCGGCTGGGTGCGGGGAGGCCGGGGATGAGCGAACTGACGCACGACGCCACCAGCAGGACGGTCGACACGCCCCGGGGCCCCCTGCACTACCACGAGGCCGGTGACGGCCCCCCGCTGCTGCTGCTCCACGGCTCCGGCCCGGGGGTGAGCGGCTGGGCCAACTTCGGCGCCAACCTGCCGGTCTTCGCCGCCCACTTCCGCACGCTGGTGCTGGACTTCCCGGGGTTCGGCAAGAGCTACCCGAGCGAGGGCAACCCGATGTTCGCGGCGCTGCCCGCCGCGCTCGACTTCCTGGACGCACTCTCCCTCGACGCCGTTCCGGTCGTGGGCAACTCCATGGGCGGCAACGTCGCCGCACGGCTGGCCGCAGGCCAACCGGACCGGGTCAGCCGGCTGGTCACCATCGGCGGCGTGGGGCTGCCGCTGTTCAGCGCAGCCCCGCCCGAGGGCATCAAACTCCTGGTCCAGTTCGTCCAGGAGCCCACCCGCGAGCGGTTGCAGGCCTGGATGGAGTCCATGGTCTACGACACCGCCATCCTGACCGACGAGTTCGTCGAGATGCGCTGGAAGGCGGCGTCGGCCCCGGACGCGCTCGCCGACCTCGGCAGACTGTTCAACGCCGGGTCGCTGGCGGCCATGCGCGACGTCCGCACCGGCGCAGCCGACCAGGCCCGGATGCTCACCTCGATCCAGGCGCCGACGCTGCTCACCATCGGACGCGACGACCGGGTCACGCCGCTGGACAACGCACTGCTGCCGATGCGGCTGATCCCCAGGTGCGAGCTGCACGTCTTCCACGACTGCGGGCACTGGGCGATGATGGAGCGCAAGAACGAGTTTGAAGACGTGGTGCTGTCGTACCTGCTGCGCGACCGGAAGGCGTCGGGCGGCCGGTGAACCGGGGGAGACCGAGATCTGCGCTGCTGTGACCGCCACCGTTGCCGACGCCGGGACTCCTCGCAGCGCGCCGTCGTCCGACAGACGCGCGGTCCAGGTGGCGCGACGGATCGAGGACGAGATCCTCGCCCGCGGCTGGCCCGTGGGCGAGGTGCTCGGATCCGAGGCCGAGCTGCGCGAGCGGTTCGGGGTCAGCCGGTCGGTGCTGCGCGAGGCGGTGCGGCTGCTGGAGCACCACCAGGTGGCCCGGATGCGCCGGGGGCCCAACGGCGGACTGTTCGTGGCCGCGCCCGACATCGGGCCGGTGACCCGCGCGCTGGTGGTCTACCTCGAGTTCGTCGGCACCAGCGTCGACGACCTGATGCGGGCCAGGCTGCTGCTGGAACCGCTCAGCGTGCGGCTGGCGGCAGGCGCCGTCACCGAGGAGCTCCGCAGCCGGCTGCGGGAGGTCCTGGCGATCGAACGGGAGCGCTGGGACGAGTGGGACCTGCGCACCGACGACGACCTGCACGTGATCCTCAGCCGCTCCTCGGGGAACGCGGCGCTGCGCCTGCTGATCGAGGTCCTGGTGCGGCTGACCGCGCGCTACGCGCGGGCCTCGCAGAGCATCCCGGGGGAGGACCCGGACGCGGAGAAGGCCGGGGCGCACCAGCGCAACATCCGTATCGTCGAGGCCGTCAGCGCGGGCGACGCCAAGGCTGCCGAGGCCGTGATGGCCGAGCAGCTGGAGTGGTCGGCGCAGTGGATGAAGGACCATCAGGCGCGCCGCCCCGCCGGGCAGCTGCTGCTCGGCCCGTCGGACGCCCGGCGGAGCAACGGCCGCAAACTGGCCGAGCTGGTCGCCGACCGGATCCACGACGACATCGCCGCCGACGGCTGGCGCGTCGGCAGCGTCTTCGGCTCCGAGGCCGACCTGCTGGGCTGCTACGGGGTGTCGCGGTCGGTGCTGCGCGAGGCGGTGCGGCTGCTGGAGCACCACAGTGTGGCGCGGATGCGCCGCGGGGCCGGTGGCGGACTGGTGGTGCAGGCTCCGGATCCCACGGCGAGCATCCACACCACCGCCCTGTACCTCGACCGCGAGGGGATCGGCCCGGCTGACCTGTGCGAGGTGCGCGAGGCGATCGAGCTGGCCTGTGTGCAGGCCCTGGCGGGCGGGGCCGTCCCGCCCGGGGCCGCGGACCGGCTGCGCGCGGCCGTCGGACACGGCGACGCCTTCCACCGCGAGCTGGCCTCGGCGGCCGGGAACCCGGTGCTGGCGGTGTTCCTGCGCATCGTCACCGAGCTGTGGACCCGTCAGGGTGCCGGCGACCCGCCGTCCGCCTGTCTGGGTGACGAGGAGGACCGGCAGGCCCACGGCAGCATCCTGGAGGCGGTCGGCGCCGGGGACTGCGGACTCGCCCAGCAGCTGATGCGACGTCATCTGCAGGCGCTGGCCGATGAGGCCGGCCGGGCTCCCGCCCGGCCGGCCGTCGATCAGCCCTGCTCCGCCAGGTCGAGCGCGGCGATGTAGGAGAAGGCCATCGAGGAGCCCACCGGCACGCCGGCGCCGGCGTAGATCCGGCCCGACATCGGGGCCATGGTGTTGCCCGAGGCGTACAGCCCGGTGATCGCCGAGCCGTCGGTCCGCAGCACCCGGGCGTGCTCGTCGGTGCGCAGGCCGCCCTTGGTCCCGAGGTCGGAGAGGACGATGGTGGCCGCGTAGAACGGCCCCTTGTCGATCACGCCCAGGACCGGGTTGGGGCCGTCGGTGTGGGCTCCGGCCAGGTGGGTGACCATCAGGTCCCAGGGCGACTCGCCGCGGCCGAACTGCTCGTCCTTGCCCGCCCGCGCGTAGCCGTTGAACTGGTCGACGCTCTTGATCAGGGCCGCGGCGGGCACCCCGATCAGCTCGGCGAGCTCCTCCAGGGTGTCCGCCCGCCTGAGGACTCCGGCCTCGACGAACTTCTCCACGTCGAACCAGCCCGGCACCTCCGGTGCCACCGGCAGGGTGGCGAAGGCCCGCTCGTTGTCGAGCTGGCGCTGGTCGAACACCCAATGGGTGGAGAGCTGGCCCAGGCGCAGCATCTCGTGGCCGGCCCGATCGTAGGGCAGGCGCTCGTTCATGAAGCGCTCGCCCTCGCCGTTGACCCAGATGCCGCTCCACACCGAGGTGTAGAACACCGGCCGGGTGTCCGGCACCACCAGTCCGGGGGCGTACCAGGCCTCCTCCAGCAGGTCGGTGGCCGCGCCGACGGCGATTCCCGCGGTGAGCGCGTCGCCGGTGTTGCCCTCGCAGCCCTGGGTCCACTCGTCGCCCACCGCCGGCTGGAAGCTGCGGCGCAGTTCGCCGTTGCGCTCGTACCCGCCGGCCGCCAGGATCACGCCGCGGCGGGCGCGGAAGGTCACCTGCTCGCCGTCCTGCAGGGCCACCACGCCGGTGACCCGTCCGTCCTCCACCAGCAGGCTCTGCAGCGCGGTGTTCACCCGCAGCGAGCCGTTGCCGGTCTCCATGTAGGCCAGCAGCGCCCGGCCGATCAATGCCTGACCGCCGATCAACTGCAGGCCGGGGTGCACGCCCCAGCGCTCGGTCCACAGCGGCCGGCGCAGCAGCGGCTCCAGGCTGCCGAGCTCGGCGCGCGGGAAGTCGGGCGGGAAGACGGTGCGGCCCTGCGCCAGGCTTCCGGGGCGGCCCTCGAAGTAGTCCGGCACGCCCTTCCACTCGAACCACTGGAACAGCGGGTTCTGCTCCAGCTCATCGATCATGCGCGGGCCCGCCTGCAGGAACGCCTCGCGCAGCGCGACCGGTGCGTCGTCGCCGATGATCGCGTCCAGGTAGGGGCGGGCGGCCTCAGGGCTGTCCTCGACGCCGGCCCGCTGCTCGGCGGCGTTGCCGGGCAGCCAGATGCCCGCGCCCGAGTAGGAGGTCGTGCCGCCGACGTACGGGGTCTTCTCGATGACCAGCGTCCGCAGCCCGCGGGAGGCCGCGGTGTAGGCGCCGATCAGTCCGCCTCCCGAGCCGACGACGATGACGTCGTACTCGTCCCCGGTCGCACCTTGCTCGCTCATGCCCGTTCCCTTCGCCATGGTGGATGAAGAAGTCACTGCTTGACCGTGTCCGTGACCGCGTTCGACGCCGCTTCGAGCTGGGCGAAGCCCTCGGCGCTCTGCGGCCCGAGCTCCATCACCTCCACGAAGTGGCCCAGCTCGGCCGTCATGTCGAGGTATCCGAAGCGGATGTCGCCGCTGACGCCGAACTGCGCCCATTCCTTGCCGGCGGCCGCGACGACCGCGGATGCCTCGTCGAAGTCGTCGATCCGGAAGCCGAGGTGGTGCAGGGTGGCCGGCCGCCCGGGTCGTACCGCGCCGCGGTAGAGGTCGACCGCGCCGCTGACCGGGCGGATGATCTCCAGATTGGTGGCGCCCGCGTTGACCAGGGCGACGTCGATGACCCACTCCTCGGCCGGAACGCCGTCGACCACCACGAAGGAGGAGCCCGGTTCGCCGCCGAGGGCCGGGGGGCGTCCGCCGCCCAGCGAGGACTTGTAGTGCTTGACGCAGTCCACGGTCCCCAACGTGGACTCGAAGTACGCCGTCGCGGCGTCGATGTCGTCCGTCACGTATCCGAGCTGCATGACGTTGCGGAAGAGGTCACTCAAAGAGCGCACCGGACCCCCTGGTCCAAGGAAGGAAGTTGTCGGCCGACTTTCCAACGGGGGAGCGGGACGGGTCCATCGAGCATCCCGGCAGGTGGAACCGGGGCGTGCCGCGCGGCCTCCGGGCGGTGAGGATGGCCGGGTGACCCCACCCCTGAACGTGCCCGCGATCGAGCGCAGCCTGATGACCATGCGCACCTCGGTCGGCCAGCTGGAGGCCATCGGCCCGGTGGACGCCGCCCGGCTGGCGGGTGACCCCGCGGTCGGGGTGGTGGTGGAACGGGTCCTGGCGCTGCTCGCGGACCTCTCCGGTGTGATCAACCGTCAGATCTCGTCGGTGGTCCTGGATGAGGCGCCGGGGCCGTCGGCGGGCTCGTTCGCCTCGGTGGCCCGGGCCGGGGTGATCGACGGACGGCTGGCGACCGCGCTCACCCCGCCGGAGGGGCCGCACCACGTGCTGGTGCAACTGCTGATGGACGCCGAACCCGGGGCGGTCGCTCCGGTCGTGGCCGCCGCGCTGTGCGGCTACCGCGACTACGCAGACCTGGTCGCCGACTGGACCATGCGTCAAAAATAGGCATATGATTTAGCTGATAAGGAGTGATCATGGGACGCTTGGACGGCAAGGTCGTCTTCATCACCGGCGCCGCCCGCGGCCAGGGCCGCGCGCACGCGGTACGCGCCGCGGCGGAGGGGGCGGACATCATCGGCGTGGACATCTGCGCCGACATCGACTCCAACCAGTACCCGCTGGCCCGGCGCGAGGACCTGGAGGAGACGGAGCGTCAGGTTGCCAAGCAGGGCCGGCGGATGGTCGCCAGGGTCGCCGACGTGCGCGACCGGGGCGCCCTGGCCGGGGCCCTCGCCGACGGCGTGGCCGAGTTCGGCAGGCTCGACGGTGTCGTCGCCCAGGCGGCCATCTGCCCGCTGGGCACCACCGACGGAGACGCGTTCGTCGACGCCGTGGCTGTCGACTTCTGCGGAGTCTTCAACACCATCGAGGCCGCTCTGCCGCACCTGGGCGCGGGCGCCTCCATCGTCGCCACCGGCAGCCTCGCGGCGCTGGTCCCCGGCAGCCTCGACAACGTCGCCAAGGGCTCCGGTGGGCTCGGCTACTCCTGGGCCAAGCGCGCGGTCGCCTCGCTGGTGCACGACCTCGCAGCCGCCCTCGCCTCCCGGAACATCCGCGCCAACGCGGTACACCCCACCAACGTCAACACCGACATGCTCAACAGCGACGTCATGTACCAGGTGTTCCGTCCCGACCTGGCCGAACCCGGCCGCGCCGACGCCCTGGAGTCGTTCACCTCCCAGACGGCGATGGGGATCCCCTACGTCGAACCGGAGGACATCGCGGACGCCGTGCTGTTCCTGCTGTCCGACGAATCCCGCTACATCACTGGCCTGCAGATGAGGGTCGACGCGGGCGGCTACGTCAAGCTGCGCCCGCAGGCCCCGGCATTCTGACGGAGGAGTACACACACATGGACATCAAGGGTGCGGTAGCGCTGGTCGCCGGCGGCGGCGGTGGCTTCGGGGCCGCCTCGGCCCGCCGGCTGCACGCGGCCGGGGCCAGGGTCGTGGTCTGCGACCTGGACGAGGCCAAGGGCAAGGCGGTCGCCGAGGACCTGGGCGACGGCGCCGTGTTCGTCCGTACGGATGTCACCGACGAGGACAGCGTCCAGGCGGCGCTGGACCAGGCGGCGGAGCTGGGGCAGCTGCGCATCGTGGTCGTCGCGCACGGCGGCCGCGGCGGCTCGCGGACCCTTGACCGGGACAACCGGCCGGCCCCGCTGGAGTCGTTCACCCGGGTGGTCGAGGTCTTCCTCAACGCGACCTTCAACATCGGCCGCCTGGCCGCGGCGGCGATCGCGCGCAGCGAACCACTGGAGCACGGGGAGCGCGGCGTCATCATCAACACCGCGTCCATCGCCGCCTACGACGGAACGATCGGCCAGGCCGCCTACAGTGCGGCCAAGGGCGGCATCGTGGCGATGACCCTGCCGCTGGCCCGCGACCTCGCGCCGCTGGGCATCCGGGTGGTCACCGTCGCCCCGGGCACCTTCCTGACCCCGGCCTTCGGGGACGCCGACCCGGCACAGCTGGACGCCTACTGGGGCGCCGCGGTCCCGTTCCCCAAGCGGATGGGTCGCCCCGAGGAGTACGCCCAACTGATCCAGCAGATCGCCGAGAACGTCTACCTCAACGGCGAGACCATCCGCCTGGACGGAGCCCTGCGGTTCACCCCGAAGGGCGCCAAGTAGGCATTCGCCTCTTGACGTCCTCACCACGTTGCCACCGGAAGAGGGACCATGTCATCCGACGCCGCCACGGTCCGCAGCGAGCGGCGAGGCCGGGTCCTGGTGATCCGTATCGACCGCGAGGCCAAGCGCAACGCGATTGACCGGGTGACCACCGCAGGCATCGACGAGGCGCTCAACCTGCTCGACGACGACGGTGAGTTGTGGGCCGGCGTGATCACCGGAACGGCGTCGGTGTTCTGCGCCGGCTCCGACCTGAAGAACGGAACGGGCGGCGGCACCGAACGGGGCGGCGAGTACGGAGTCATCAGACGCCGCCGGACCAAGCCGCTGATCGCAGCCGTCGAGGGCCCGGCCTACGGGGGCGGGTTCGAGATCGCGCTCGCCTGCGACCTGGTGGTCGCCTCGGACACCGCGCGGTTCGCGCTCCCGGAGAGTCGCAGGGGAGTGGTGGCCTCCTCGGGCGCCCTCTTCCGCGCGATGCGCGCCCTGCCGCTCAATGTCGCCAAGGAACTGCTGATCACCGGCGCCGTCCTGGACGCCGAACGCGGCCACCAACTCGGCTTCGTCAACCGCCGGTGCGGCGCAGGCGAAGCCCTCGCGACCGCACTGACCCTGGCCGAGGACGTCTGCCTCTCCTCACCCGTCTCGGTCGCAGCGAGCCTGGCCGCCCTCGCCACACTTCACGAGGACGAGGATGCGGCGGGCTGGGAAGCCGGCGCCCAGGCCGTCGAGCGGGTCAAGGCCGGCGAGGACATCAAGGAAGGCGTCGCCGCCTTCTTCGAGAAGCGCCGCCCCCGGTGGCGAGGCCGCTGAGCGGCTTCGCCACCGGGGACGGGCGCTTCAGTCGGCGAGCTTGAGGGAGACCCGGATCGCGTCGCGGTCCGGCTGTTCGCGGGCGAGGAGGGACAGGCCCTCGCCGACGGTGTCGAGGGTGACGACCTCGCCGAGCAGGTCGGCGGTCGGGACCTTGCCCTGCCTGATCAGCTCGACCGAGGTCTTGACGTGGTCGCCGGGGAAGCCGGCGTGCAGGTGGAGTTGGCGCATGGGGATCAGGTCGCTGATGAAGCCCTCCACCGGCTTGCGGTCCTTGAGGCCGCCGATCACCACCGTGCCGCCGCGCTGGGCCATCTGCATGCCCTGCGTCACTGTCGCGGTCGAGGCCGAGGCGGCGTCGATGACCACGCTGACGCCGTCGCCGGTGAGCTCGCGGATCCGGTCCACGGGATCGGTGGTGCTGATGTCGATGGCCTCCTCGACGCCCAGCTTGCGTGCCGCGTCCAGCCGCAGGGAGTCCGAGGCGGTACCGGTGATGAAGATCCTCTCGGCACCCGCGGCGCGGGCCGCGACGATCGAGGCCAGCCCCAGGTGACCCGGCCCCAGGATGGCGACCGAGTCGCCGGGCCGTACGGCTGTCGCCCACCGGACCGCGATGGCCAGTGGCTCCCAGAGCGTCAGCTCCTCGGCCGGGATGTCGTCGGGGAGCGGTTCCAGCAGTGTCTCCGGCAGCAGTTCCATGTAGTCCGCGTAGCCGCCGGACAGGCCCGACCGCTCGTCGACGCCGAAGTCGTGGCCGTAGACCCGGATGCCGCCCGGCAGCGGGACGGACTCGCGCACGGCGACGCGCCGGCCTTCCTCAACGCCCCATCGGGCGCGGGCCTCGTCGGTGAGCGCGTGGATGCGTCCGACGATCTCGTGGCCGGGGATCGAGGGGTAGGCCCCGCCCCACGGGGTGTGCACGATGCCGTGCAGGTGGTCGATGTCGCTGTGGCACATGCCCACGGCCTCCACCCGCAGGACGGCACCGCCAGGAGGCGGGGAGGGCACCGGGAACTCCCGCAGCTCCCAGGTGCCGTCACCGGGCATCACTACGGCTCTACTGATCTGCGGCATGAATACGTCTCCCAGTCGTCACGGGTCGTCACGGGTCGTCAGGTGTCAGTCGGTCGGGCTGCCGGTGTGCAGCCGGGCCAGGCGCAGCCCCTCGCTCTGGCTGGGCGCCTGGATCCGCCACTCGCCGCAGGAGCACCAGCACAGGTAGTGGTCCCCGTCGGGGACGACCGCCTGTCCGTCGCACTGCCCGGCGGAGTTCGCGATGCCGGCGAGGAACTCGGACGGTGCGTCGTCGAGCGCGCTCTCGTGGTCGGCCACGGTCACTCCCCTCCCAGGGGCGGGTCAGCGATGTGGAAGACCGGCAGCAGCCAGCCGTCCGAGATGGGGTGGAAGTCGACGGTCAGTTCGGTGCCGATGCGGATGTCGGCGGGGGCGGCACCGACGACGTTGGTGACCAGCCGGGCCCCCGGGGCGTCCGGCAGGTCCACGACCACCGGGACCAGCGTGATGTCCGCCAGGCCTGGGAAGCCCTGGACCACCGTGTAGGTGTACACCGTCGCCCTTCCCGACAGCTCGACCCACTCCACCGAGGCGGACTGGCAGTGCGGGCAGAAGGGTGTGGGCGGCAGCCGGAAGGCGGCGCAGTCGGCGCACCGGGGTGCGACCAGCCGGCGCTCCCTGGCGGCCTGCCAGAACGGCTCGGTGCTCGGGTCAGTGGTGATCCGCACGAGTTCGGCGGGCAGGGCTGTGGCCTTCCCGGTTTCGCTCATCGGTCACGTCCCAGGATCAGGCCGCTGACCGGGAGGGCGGCCGGGCCGCCGGTCACCAGGGCCAGTTCGGCGTCGGTGACCTGGTTGATCGCGGTGCCGCGCATCTGCTCGACTCCCTCGACGATGTGGGTGGCCCCGATGATGTAGGCCTCGGAGAGCTGCCCGCCGTGCGGGTTGACCGAGACGCGGCCCGGCTTGCGTTCGGGGGAGTGCCTGATGGCACCGCTGAGCACGTACGCTCCGCCCTCGCCCTTGCCGCAGAAGCCGTAGTCCTCCAACTGCATCAGCACCATGGGGGTGAAGTGGTCGTAGATCAGCGCCACGTCGATGTCCTCCGCGGTGACCCCGGCGCGCTGGTAGAGCCGTTGGGCGATCGACTTGTGCCCGGAGGAGGCGAAGGTCTCGTCGTCGGGCATGCCGAACCAGGAGAACGCTCGGCCCCATTCGCGGGTGCCGCCGTGGGCGACCGAGACGACCGGCACCGGCTTCTGCCGCAGGTCGCGCGCCCGCTCGATCGAGGTGGTGACCACCGCGACCGCGCCCTCGCTCTCCATGCAGAAGTCGTACAGGCACAGCGGATCGGCCAGCATCCGGGCGCCGAAGTACTGATCGTGCGTCAGCGGCTCTCGGTAGCGGGCCTTGGGCCGGTTGAGGGCGTTGGCCCTGGTCGACATCGCGATCTCGGCGAAGGCGTCCCGGGTGGTGCCGTACTGGTGCATATGACGCCGGGTCAGCAGCGACATCAGGTGTCCGGGCCCGGCGAGTCCGGACGGCTGGACGAACGACGCGAGCGGCGTGGACGCCTTGGCGGCGAACACGGTCCCCAGCCGGGTACGCTGCTGGAGGGCCATTACGGTCACCACGATCGAGGCGTCGCCCGCGACGATCGCCGCCCGGGCCAGGCCGATGGCACCGGCCGAGCCGCCGCCGCCACCGGTCAGCGCGGCGGAGAACCTGAGCTCGCGGATGCCGAGGGTCTCCACGAACTCGCCGGCTTCCATCTGGTCGGCGTACCCGGCGCGGGCGAGGGAGTAGAAGGCCAGCCCGTCGACGTCCCTGACCGAGAGGCCGGCGTCCGCGCAGGCAGCCAGGATGGCCTCCCCGGCGAGCTGGTTGATGCTCTTGTCGGCGCTCTCGCCGCGCTTGTAGTAGGGGGTCGCGCCGACGCCGACGATGGCGGTGTCGCGGAGCCCTGAGTGCCTCAGCCTGACGTTCTTTGACATCGGGTCAGACCGTCTCGTCGACGGGAACCGGCGGCACGTGCGGGAAGAGCTCCAGGAACGCCCCCTGGGTGATCCGCAGCCGGGTCTCCTCGCTGACGCCGTCGAACAGCTGCTTGAGGGTGTCCTGGGTGTGGCCGTAGGTGCCCTCCATGTGCGGGTAGTCCGACCCGAACATGACGTTGCGGTAGCCCATCGCGTCGAAGGCCGCTACGGCGCTCTCGTCATGCTGGAAGGACGCGTAGACCTGGGTCATCAGGATGTCCTTGGGGTCCCGCTTCAGCTCCGGGCGCACCGCCATCCGGTGCTGCCGGTAGCCCTCGCGCATCCGGTCGCCCAGGAACGGGATCCAGGTGGCCCCGCCCTCGGAGATCAGCACCTTCAGGTCCGGGTGCCGGTCCAGCGCGCCGGAGGCCACCAGCTTCATGGCGGCGCGCTGGCCGGAGAAGGTGGTCTCGGTGTAGTTCATCACCGCGCCGCCGGGCCCGCGGTAGGCGACGCCGACGCGCTCGGAGGTGAAGTCGACCGGGTCGGTGCCGATGTGGATGGCGAGCACCATGTTGGCCCGCTCGGCTGCGGCCCAGAACGGCTCCCATTCGTTCCGGTGCCAGTCGGGGGCGCTGGGGTGCGGCCGGGTCGGCAGGAACACCGCCTTGAAGCCCTGCTCGGCCGCCCACTCCAGTTCGGACACGGCGTCCTCGACCGTGAGCGTGGAGACCTGGGCGGTGACCACGTAGCGGTCGGACACCGATGCGACCTCCTCCAGGGCCCACTCGTTGCTGGCCCGCATGCAGGCCTTCAGCAGTTCGGGGGTGCGGAAGGTGGAGGCCCACATGCCCAGCGAGGGGAAGATCACCTCGGCCCAGACCCCCTCCTGGTCCAGGTCGCCCAGCCGGAGCCTGGCGTCACGGATGCCGGCCGCCTTGCGGCTCTCCTCCAGGAAGGTCACCGCCGCCGAGGTGGGCAGCTTGCGGCGGAAGCTCTGACCGTCCACGTGCACGGTCTCGTACTCGCCGTCAGGATCCTTGGCGGCCTTCGGGGTCAAGGCCGCGAGCCGTCGGGGCAGTCGCGACTCCCACAGGTCCTCCGGTTCGAGGAAGTGCGAATCGCCGGAGTTCGTCCAGAGTTTGGGCATGCAGGGCCCTCCGCAGCGCAGGCGGCGCGAGGCCGCTCAGGTGTGTCGGTCGCATCGAGCATTCCACTCAATTATTTAACTGTCTACCTTTTCTAAGAGCAGTCCCTTATCTTTTGGTCATGTCCGACCACGATCACGACCACGACCGGGACGTGCGGCGCAGGCGCCGCCACTCCGCCGGAGACGCCACCCGCGAGCTGCTCATGGTGACCGCCGAGCGCCTCTTCGCCCTGAACGGCATCGAGGCCGTCACCCTGCAGCAGATCCGGTCCGAGGCGGGGCAGTCGAACTCGTCCGTGATCGCCTATCACTTCGGTTCGCAGGCCGGCCTGGTGCGCGCCCTGATCGCGTTCCGCTACGTGCGGATCAACGCCCGGCGGGCCGAACTGCTCAGCGAGGTCCGCGCCCAGGGGGTACCCGGCGACCCCTGGGCGGCGGTGTGGCTGATCGTGCGGCCGCTGGTCGAGAGCATCGAGGCGGGGGAGATGTTCGTTCCGTTCCTGGCCCGGGTGAGCGCCAACCCGCGGACCTTCGCGCAGTACCTTCCCGAGGGCGCCGACGACTCGTCCTTCGGCCTGCTCGGAGACCTGGTCCCCGACCTGATGGCCGCGCTGCCCGAGCGGGCCCGGCGGGGCCGCCAGGTGCAGCTGTACAACAGCGTGCTCAACCTCCTGGCCGAACTGGCACGCGGCCGGCACCACATCAGCGAGGCCCAGCTGAGCAACTACGTCGACGGCTGGGTGGGCATGCTCACGGCTCCGCTGTCGGCTGCGACAGCGGAGCTCATGGGGCAGGAGCCGGGTACCCCGGAGGGCCGCGGCTGAGCTGTGCCTGCCGGCGTCAGGCGGCGGGATCCGTCAGCCGCGCGGAGAGTGACGGAACGTCGGCGAGGGCACGCAGCATGTCGTTCAGGTGGGTGCAGCCCAGCGGGCCGGCCAGGCGCTTCAGCACGGCCTGGCGCAGCCCGCCGAGCGGCTGCCCGACCAGTGCCCCGACGTTGAGGACGGCCAGCGGGCACTCGTCGTAGGGCAGCACCCGGGCGACGGGGGCGACCGCGCGCAGGGTCTGCGAGTCCAGATCGGCCTGCGCCGTCAGGCTGTACTCGTGGATCGACTGGCGGCCGCCCTCGGGGAGGGTCGAGGAGTCCTGGAAGAAGGCGTCGACATGGACGGTGGAGCCGTCGATCCAGACGTCGATCCGGCGCGCGCGGCGCATGGCCACCCCGGTGTGGACCGGGTACTCGTGCCAGGCGAGGTCGTCGTCCACGGCACCGATGTCCACGGCTAGTGCCCGATTCTGACGCCAGATCAGGGTGCCGTCCTGGCGCAGGGCGCTGGAGCCGCGCTGGTATCCGGTGCAGACGTCGGTCATCACCCGCCGGCTCACGTCGGCCTTGAGCTCGCGGTACAGCTCGGGGTCGTACCAGCGCTGGAACGCGGAGCCGGAGACCAGGGTGGCGCCGGGGACGTCGTCGAGCAGCAGGTGCAGCGGGGTGCCGGCAGCGGCCTCGGCCGCCGCCGGCACGGACATCCGGGCCCGGAAGCCCGACATGGCCGACTCGCCCACCAGGTCCCGCAACAGCGGCAGCGGGGGCGTCGAGGTGATCGTCCGGACCACCCGTCGCGGATCGCTGACCATGCCGAGCCGGGCCTCGGCGACAGCTCCGGCCGAGCCATCGCTCAGGGTCAGCAGGTCGCGGGCACGGCCGTCCAGGACGGTGTCGCCGCCCAGGCCGTCCGGCCAGGTGAAGTCCATGGTGGAGGTGCGGCGGACGGATCCGGGCCGCCGCAGCGGTGCCGACAGAACGGATCCGGTCGGCCTCAGCTCTTCGGGTACGGGGAGGCTCATCGCACCACGTCCCTGCTGCGAAGGTCCGCTATGGACTCGGCACTGCGGCCCAGCTCGCGCAGCAGTGCGTCGGTGTGCTGGCCCAGGGTGCAGCCGGCGTCCGCCTTGACCGCCGAGCGCGAGAAGCGGCTGAGCGGAGCCAGCCGCCGGTGCTCGTCGAAGATGGGGCTCACCGCATCCACGGCGTAGCCGGCCCGGTAGAACTCGTCGGACTGCATCCGCCATTCGGCGTTCTCCTGGCAGACGGCGACGCAGCCGACGTCGCGGGCGGTCAGGTCCGCCTCCCAGGCGTCCTTGGTCCGGGTGGCGAAGATGCGGCTGAGCACGTCGGTGAGTGCGTCGCCGTTGGCCTCGCGTGCGTCAGCGGTGGAGAAGCGCTCGTCGCCAAGGTCGCTGTGGCTGCTCAGGGCGGTGGCCAGTGCGGACCAGTCCCGTTCGGCGGAGGCCGCGAGGAAGACCCAGCCGTCCGAAGCGCGGTAGAGGCGGTGCAGCGGACCGGTGCCCTGGAAGCCGTCGTCGACCCTGGTCAGCGGGGGCCGGTCGGCATAGCTGGTGTTGCGGCCGATGAGTGCCTGGGTGCAGCTGCCGAGCATGGTGGTCACCATGCCGGTCAGGGCGATGCCCCGCTGTCTGGCGTACAGGCCCAGCAGCAGGGCGGAACCCACGCTCAGCGCGGCGATCCCGTCGGCCTGGACGGCAGGTACGGCGCCGCCGGCCCACCGTTCGCGTGCCCCGCGCAGCAACTCCTCCTGGTTGGCCGGGCTGGCCCCGGCCGTGGCCGCGTCCGTCAGTGCGATTCCCGAGGCGGCGCCGATGGAGGGCGCGTAGGCCGGCTTGTGACCGTAGGGTCCGTCGATGCCGTAGCCGGGGGAGTTGAGGTAGACCAGGTCGGGGTTGACGGCCTTGAGCGAGGCCTCGTCGATGCCGAGGCGCTCGGTGACGCCGGCGCGGTAGCACTGCAGCACCAGGTCGCTGCGCCGGGCCAGGTCGAGGACGACGGCCAGGCCCTCGGGCGTGCGGAGGTCGAGCGCGATGCTCTCCTTGCCCTGGAGCACCTTGGCGCCGCCGGCCTCGGGGAAGGCCATGACCGAGCGGATGGTGTCGCCCTCCAGCGGCTCGACCTTGATGACGCGTGCGCCGAGATCCGTCAGCAGGGTCGCGCCGTAGGGTGCGGCGAACATCCCGCCCAGCTCCAGGATCGTGACCCCGGCCAGCGGAAGGCCGCCGGTTCCCGCAGCAGGGCCCTGTGCTGACGGTGTCTCAAGCTCGGGGACAGCCTGGGCGGCCAGCCGGCGCAGCTCCTCGCTGTGCTCGCCCGGTCTCGGTGCGCGGCGGATCTCGGTGAGCGGGCGCCCGGCCGCGTGCACCAGCGTCGAGGGCTGGCGCACGGGGCCCAGGTCGGGGTCGTCCACGGTGACCGCCCGGCCCTCGTGCAGGATCTGCGGATGGTCGAGGGCCTGGTCGGGTGTGCGGAACTGCTCACCGAAGACGTTGGAGTTGCGTGCGAAGGTCGCCTCCCACTCCGGCAGGGTCCGGGCGCCGACCTCGGCCAGCATCCTGGTCCACCACTCGAAGCGCAGCTCGGGGGTGGGCAGGTCGGGGAAGTCCGTCCACTTCGGATCCTTCAGCTCGTCCGCCAGGCCCAGCTCCTCCAGCCAGGCCTGCATCAGCCGCGGCGCGGTGTGGGCGAACTGCAGCCAGGTGCCGTCCTTGGTCGCGGCGACCAGCAGGGCGTACATCAGCCGTGTCTGCGGCCGTCCCTGCGCGTCGAAGGCCGCGATCTGCGGGGTGAAGGCATCGGGGTAGCGGTGCAGGATCATCTCGTAGAACCAGTTGTACGGGTCCAGCGCGCCCACGCTCGACACCAGGTCGGATTCGACCACCTGGCCGAGGCCGCTGCTCTCGCGCTCGAACAGCGCGGCGAGGATGCCCTGGACCGCCGTCTGCGCGGCGGCGTAGCAGGCGTACGGCGTGGAGACGTAGGCCGGATCGGGGCCCGGTGACAGCTGCCGCTTCGAGTGCATGACCCCGGTCTTGGCCATGACCAGGCTCTCGTAGCCCTTGTAGTCGGCCCACGGGCCGTGCGACCCCCAGCCGGTGATCTTCGCGGCCACCAGGCGGGGATAGGCCTCGGCGAGGCGCTGCGCGGTGAAACCGTGCCGCTCGGCTGCGGCCGGCCGCATCGTGGTGACCAGCACGTCGGCCTGGAGCAGCAGGCCGTCCAGGACGGGGCGGTCCTCGGAGTCCAGGCCGATGTCCAGGGTGATGCTGCGCTTGCCGCGCAGCAGCCCGGGCCAGCCGGGGTCGGCGCGCAGTGGGCTGCCGCCCGGCGGCTCGACCAGGACGACGTCCGCGCCCGCGTCGGCCAGGAACTGCGTGGCCTGTGCGCCCGGCAGGGTGGTCGAGAGGTCGACGACGAGCAGCCCGGCGAGGGGAGCGCTGGTGGCAGGCCGGGTCCCGGCGGTCACTCTGACGCTCCGTGAGCTCCGTGGACGCGGGACGTCGGATCGGGGCGGGTCGCCGCGACCAGGCCGCCGTCGACCAGCAGGTCGATGCCGGTGATGTAGGAGGCGCGGTCGGAGGCCAGGAACTCGATCGCGTCGGCTGTCTCCACCATGGTCCCCTCGCGGGCGATGGGCAGTCGCCGCATCAGCGCCAGCTTGACCTCCCTGTTGGGCCCGTCGAGTTCCCGGGCGCCCATCGGGGTGGCGATCGGTCCGGGGGAGACCGAGACGATCCGTGCGCCTTTGGCGCCCCAGGCCGACACCTGGCGGCGGCACATCCGGTTGAGGGCGAACTTGGAGAGCCGGTAGGCCTGCAGCGGCGTCTGCTCCTCCGGGGTGAAGAGCCGGTCGAGACGGCTGAAGAAGTCCGGCGCCAGCGGATCGTCCAGCACCTCGGTGACCTCCTGGGCCGGAGGGTCGGCGAGGTGGCCGGCGGAGGAGGAGACGAACACCGCCGCGCTGCCCGGGGCCGCCAGGCCCAGGCAGGCGCTCTCCATCAGCGCGGTGCCGATCAGGTTCACGCTGAAGATGCCGTGCCAGTCGTCCATCGACGGGGAGAGCCCGGCGACATGGGCCAGGGTGCGCAGCGGGCCGCGCTCGGCCACGAACTCCGCGAGCCCCGCGACCGAGGCCGGATCCGTCACGTCGCACTCGACGGCGACGGCGTCCACGCCGTCCTCGCGCAGTGCGGCCTCCCGCTCCTCGTTCGCCTTCGCGGACCGGCTGGCCAGCACGATCCGGTGGGACTGTCCCAGGCGGCGGGCGGTCGACATGCCCATCCCGCCGCCGCCGATGACCAGCGCGGTCGGCTGCCCCGGCCGTGCGTTGGGGTTCGTCGTCATGGTTGCTGTGCTCCCTGTGGTTGCAGTGCGAACTCCGCCGTTCCGTCCACGACCACCGATCCGTCGCCGGCCTTGCGGAGCCGGATCGCCAGTTCCACCCGTTGCTCGCGGTCGACCTCGAAGACCCGGACGACCTTCGCCGACGCCGTCAGCGTGTCGCCGCGGTGGACCACCTCGCGGAACCTGGTGCGGTAGCGGCGCACACCGGTCTCCCCCAGGTGCTCGGTGCAGTAGGCGGCGAGCCAGCCGGCGCTGAGCATCCCGGCGCTGAACGCGGCGGGGTAGCCGGCCGCGCGGGCGAAGTCGTCGTCGTGGTGGATCGGGTTCATGTCGCCGCTGGCGCCCTGGTAGCGGACGATGTCGGTCGCGGTGACCGGGCCGAAGCTGCGTTCCGGCAGGGTGGCGCCGGGTACCGGGTCGATCATGGGTGCTCCCGCTGGAGGTAGGCCGAGGTGTACCGGCACTCGGCGCGCAGTTCGCCCTGCCCGTCCTGGAGGACCGGCTCGTCGTGGAAGGAGACAGTGAACCGGACCACGACCATGGCCCGCCCGCTCCTGGTCTGCTTGACGCGCACGTCGCGCAGCTGCTCCGAGGCGTGCAGCCGGTCGCCGGCCCGGGGCAGTGCACCGTGGTAGACGTACTCCTGCTCCAGCGAGAGCAGGGAGTGCCTACCTGCCTCCACTCCGGCTTCCGCGCAGGCCTTCAGCACCTGCGGGGAGCGCAGGCTCTCGCCGATGGGCGTCCAGAACACCACCGTCGCCAGGAAGGTCGGCGGGACCGGGGCGTGCGGGTCGTCCAGGTACTCCGGCCGCGCCGCCCCCGTCGCCTGCGCGTACTCGCGTACCTTGCCCCATTCGATGGGCATCACTGCCATCATCTGCTCCTTGGTGATCAGTCAGGCGGCTCAGGTGACCGCGCCGGCGATCTTCAGCTCGATCAGCTGTTCGTCCGTCAGGCCGAGGTCGCGCAGGATCTCGTCGGTGTGCTCGGCGAACTGGGGTCCCCGGCGCAGCCGGGCCGGCGTCTCGTCGAACTGGACCGGGTTGGCCACCAGTTCGCGGTCGACGCCGTCGCTGTCCCGGACGGTGGCGATCATGCCGTTCTCGCGCAGCGACGTGTCGTTGGCGACTCCCCAGGCGTCCTGGACGATCGCCCACTGGCCCTCGATACCGTCGAACAGGGAGACCCACTCGTCGAAGGTCCGGCCGCTGATGATCTCCGCGATGATCTCGGCCGCCTGCGGGGCGTCAGCCATGAGCTTCTCGACGGTGTCGAAGCGCGGGTCGGTGATCAGGTCCGGACGGTCCACCACGGTGCAGAACTCGCCCCAGTAGCGGCCCGGTTGCAGCATGGAGAACAGCAGCCAGCGTCCGTCCGAGGTGCGGTAGCTGCCGACCAGCGGGTTCCTGGCCGAGCCGTGCCGGGGCACCGGGGGACGCGGCGGGGGGCCGCCGGCCATCAGGGCCAGGTTCACGGTGAACTGGGTGGCCCAGGCGCCGACCCCGAGCAGGGAGACGTCGACCACGGAGGTCTCGCCGGTGGTGGCGCGGGCGTAGAGGGCGGCGGCGATGCCGCCGGCGATGGTCATCCCGCCGAGGTTGTCGCCGTAGCCGCCGGCCGGCATCGGCGCCAGCCGAGCGGCCTCCTGCGGGGTGGCTCCGGCGCCGCTGCCGGACCTGGCCCAGAAGGCGGTCATGTCGTAGCCGCCCTTGGTCGCCTCCGCCCCGCGGGCCCCGAAGCCGGAGCCGCGGACGTAGATGATGTCCGGGTTGACCCTGCGGACGTCCTCCAGGTCGATGTGCAGCTTGGCGCGGGCGTCCGGGAGGAAGTTGGTCAGGAAGACGTCGCTCTGCTCGATCAGCCGGTCCAGGATCGCGCGGGCCTCGGGCTTCTCCAGTGCCAGGCCGATGCTGCGCTTGCCCCGGTTGGGGCCCTCGAAGATCGGGGAGAAGCTGCTGCCGTCGACGATCGCGTCCACGCCCAGGACGTTGACCAGGCCGCGTTGTCCGTCCCCGCGTTCGGCGTGCTCCACCTTGACCACCTCCGCCCCCCAGTCGGCGAGGACCGCGGCGGCCGCGGGGACGAAGGTGAACTGGGCCACTTCGAGGACCCGTATGCCCTGCATGGGTTGGTGCATGGTCGTTGCTCTCCTCGTTTGATCGTGCCGTCGCCGGGTGGCGCGACGGCTCAGGCGCGGCGCAGCAGCAGGGCGCTGCCCGGGGCTCCGCCGCCGGTGGTGACCACTGCGACGTCGGGGGAGGCGACCTGGCGGCCGTCGGCCTCGCCGCGCAGTTGCAGCATCGCCTCCCGCAGGAAGCCGAAGCCGTGCAGGCGTCCCGCTGAGAGCTGGCCGCCGTGGGGGTTGAGCGGGAGCCGTCCGTCCAGGGCGATGCCGCGGCCCTGGTCGATGAAGTCCTGGGCGCCGCCCGGTTCGCAGAAGCCCAGGGCCTCCAGCCAGGACACGGCGTTGAAGGTGAAGCCGTCGTAGAGCAGGGCGACGTCGATGTCGTCGGGGCGCAGCGAGGTGCGGCTCCACAGGTGGCGGGCGGGGCCCAGCACCAGCGGTTCGTGGGTGAGGGTGCCCTGGTCCCAGCTCGGGCGTTCCAGGATCTGGGTGCCGACCGCCTCGACCAGGACCGGGGGCTTGGGGCGGTCGGCCGCGGTCTCGACCGCGGACACCACGACCGCCACCGCCCCGTCCACCGGCAGGTCGCAGTCGTAGAGGCCGAAGGGCGTGGACACCATCCGGGCCGCGTAGTAGTCGTCCAGGGTCAGCGGTGTGCGCAGCACGGCCTCGGGGTTGCGGCCGGCGCCCTGGCGCTGGGTGACCGAGATCCAGCCCAGGGCCGAGCGGTCGCCGCCGTAGCGGTGGAAGTAGTGGGAGGCCTGCATGGCGATCCAGTTGGCGGCGGACATGGCGCCGAAGGGCGCCCGGTCCTCCAGCATTCCGGTGGCGCGGCCGCCCGGGGCGTCCCAGCGTCCGTCGCGCACCATCGCCGCGTGCGAGGACTCCCACACGGTCCGGTAGCAGAGCACATGGCGGCACAGCCCGGAGGCCACCGCCAGCATGCCGGCGATGACCGCACCGGCCTGGCCCGGCGTGTCCCCGGCGCCGTTGAACCAGGTCGGGCGCAGTTGCAGAGCCTCGACCAGCGGCGGGATGCCGCCCTCCGACATGCCGGGGGGACCGGACCTGCCCGGGTAGGTGGAGAGCCCGTCGATCTGGTCCAGCGTCAGCCCGGCGTCCTCGACGGCCTGCAGGCAGGCGTCGACGGTCAGGGACAGTGGGTCGACCATGAGCCTGCGCCCCACCCGCGACTGGCCCACGCCGGTCAGCGCGACCCGGTCCTCGAACTTGGCGGGCGAGGCCATCGGGCGCAGGTGGACCGAGAGGTCCTCCGGCTCGGGCAGCGGAGGCGTGGTCCCCTGCCGTTCCGGGTCGGGCTCGAACAGCGCCAGGGCGATGTCGTCGACCGTCTCGAACACGACCCGGACCGGCAGGCCCACGTGCACCTCGTCCGGGTCGCAGTTGACCAGGTTGGTGGTGAGGCGGACCCCGTCGTCCTCCTCCAGGGCGACGATCGCGACGACGTACGGCGGCGGGAACGCGGGCAGCCACTGCTGGTGGTTGACGGTGAATCCGACCACCACGGCGCGCCCCGACACCGGCGAGAGCTTCAGGGCGGCGCCGCGGCAGATCCGGCAGCGCGGCAGCGGCGGATGCGTGTAGCCGCCGCAGTGCGCGCAGCGCAGGACGTGCAGGGTCCCGTCGCTGCCCGCGGCCCAGAACTCCGAGCTGGCCAGGGTCGGTTGGGGCAGTGGACGGGTGTACTGCGGCCCGGGCCGACCGGCTGGCTCAGACACGCGGGAAGTTGAAGACGTCACGGGCGTTCAGCTCGACGATCCGGTGCGCCTCGTCGTCCGGCACCTGGAGCAGCGACTCGGCGATGATCTTGCGGCTGTTCGGCCACATCGAGTCGGAGTGCGGATAGTCGACCTCGACGCAGATGCGGTCGACGCCGATCTCGTGACGGTTCTTCAGGCCGAACTCGTCGCTGATGTAGCAGCCCCAGAAGTGCTTCCTGATCAGGTCGCTGGGGCGGGTGTCGAAGTCGATCGCCTGGTAGTGACGGTGCTGCTGCCAGACGTTGTCCACCCGCTCGCTGATGTAGGGGAGCCAGCCGATGCCGCCCTCGGCGAGCATGAACTTCAGCCCGGGGTGCTTCTGCAGCTGCCCGGACAGGGCCAGGTCGACCGTGGTCCACATCAGGTTGGTGGCGTAGACCGCGAAGGAGGCGGCGGTGGGTGCCTCGTCCTTGGGGCCCTTGGCCGCGGGATCGTAGCGTGCCGACACCGACTGGTACTCCTTGCCGGAGGCGTTCGGCGCGAGGGCGGCGGCCGAGGCGGAGAAGCCGGGGACGAAGCTGCCGGAGCCGAAGTGCAGGCTGACCGGGATACCGGTCTCCTCGAAGGCGTCCCACAGCGGACCCCAGTGGTCGCTGTGGAAGGACGGCAGGCCCAGCGGGACGGGGCTGTCGGGGAAGGAGACGGTACGGGAGCCCTTGGCCGCCACCCGCCGCAGCTCCGCCGCGGCCAGGTCCACGTCCCACAGCGGGAGTATCGACAGCGGTACGTAGCGGTCGGGCGCCGTCGCGCACCACTCGTCGATGTTGAAGTCGTTCCAGGCCTTGATGCAGGCGAGCCCCAGGTCCTTGTCGTTGGCGCGCAGGAAGACCCGGCCGCCGAACCCGGGGAAGGAGGGGAAGCAGCAGGCCGCCTGGACGCCGTCCAGGTCCATGTCCTTCACCCGGGCGGCGGGGTCGTAGCAGCCGGGGATCATGTCCTCGAAGCGCAGCGGCTCCAGCCCGAACTGCTCGGGGGACTTGCCGGCGACGGCGTTGAGCCCGATGTAGGGGAAGACCTTGTCCTCCATGTGCCAGACGTGGCAGCCCTGTTCGTCCTCGACGATCCTCGGGCCCTCCTGGAGGAACTTCTTGGGCAGGCGGTCGCTGAACACCCGCGGGTGCTCGATGAGGTGGTCGTCGACCGAGATGATCTGCATGTGGTCCTGAAGCGGCATCGCGCATCCTTGTCTCTCAGCTAGCTATATTATGTAACCTATTCAACTGTCTCGTAAAGGCTGGACCACCCAGGAGGACCACAGTGCTGGACGCCGGAGCCCGGGATGACGAGGACCACGACCTGTTGACCTTCAACGAGTCGGGCGCACGACTGCGGACCGAGATCGAGCAGGTGGAGGCGGACCTGCTGGCCGCCTCGCCGGGCGAGGAGGCCGTGCAGATCCAGGCCCGGCTGCGCGAACTGCGCAGGGCGCTTGAGCGCAACACGGGGTTCGCCTCGGCCAACCCCGGTGAGGCGGGATTCCTCAACTACCGCCCCGCACCGGCCCGGCAGCGCCGGGGCCGGGCGATCGCGATGACCCCGGCGGAGGTGGACGAGTTCCTGGGCGGCGAGCGCACCTGCCGGGTGGCGACCTGCGGCGCCGACGGCAGGCCCCATGTAGCCCCGCTGTGGTTCGTCTGGGACGGAACCTCGCTGTGGCTGAACTCCCTGGTGCGCAGCCAGCGTTGGACCGACCTCGCCCGGGACCCCCGGGTCGCCGTGGTGGTCGACGCGGGGGTCGGCTTCGCCGAGCTGCGCGGGGTGGAGCTGTCCGGCAGCGTCGAATCGGTCGGCGAGATCCCGCGACAGGCCGAGCCGCACCGTGAACTCGCCGCCGAACTGGCCGAGCCGGAACTGCTGTTCGCCCGCAAGTACACCGGCGGCGACACCTTCCACGCCGACGGACGGCACGGATGGCTGCGGCTGACCCCGGAGAAGCTGACCAGCTGGGACTTCCGCAAGATGCCACGCTGACCCGTGCCGCCAGGGCAACCGGCGCGCTTCACAGCGAGAGCGCGAAGCCGCCGGTCACCCGGACGGTCTCGCCGGTCACGAACGACGCCCGCGACGAGAGCAGATGCAGGACCGCCTCGACGACGTCCTCCTCCCGCCCCTCACGCTGCAGTATCTGCTGGCCCAGCACCCGCTGCGCCTCGGCGGCAGGCAGCTCCTTCCGGATGGTGTCGGTGAAGATCAGCCCGGGCGCGACCGCGTTGACCCGGATGCCGTCGGAGGCGAACTCGCGAGCCAGGGACGCGGTCAGGCCGCGCACGGCGAGCTTGGAGACCCCGTAGGCGGTCCGGTTGGCGTAGGCGGCGGAGGAGGAGATGTTGACGATCGCGCCGCCGGGCCGTCCGCGCATCGCCGCCTTCGCCGCGAGGGAGCAGATGAGCACGCCCATCACATTGACGTCGAACAGCCGGCGGATCCCGGCGACGCCGATCTCCTCGGACGGCTTGTTGAACGCGGCCGAGTGCAGGCCGGCGTTGTTGACGAGCAGGTCCAGGCCGCCGTGCGAGGCGGTGATCTGCCGGACCATCAAGTTCACCTGGTCCTCGTCGGCCACATCGCAGGCGAGTCCCTCGACGCTCGCGCCGTCGGCACGCAGTTCGGCCGCGGTCGCCGCTGCGGCGTCTGCGTCGATGTCGGCCAGGACCACCCGGGCGCCGCGCACGGCCAGCGCCGCACCGAAGGCCCGGCCGAAGCCGCGGGCGCCTCCGGTCACCAGGGCGACCTTGCCCCGGTGCTCCAATTCTTCGGACTTCCCGGTGCTCATCAACCGTCTCTCCTGTCCGGATCTTCCGGTCTCGCCATGGGGCAGGCTAATGTCTATAGTGCAATCATTCAACTGAACGACCTTACAGCCGAAGGGGGCCGCATGACTCAGGCCGTAGCAGAGGAACTGCCGCGCCCGCCCGACGGGGACTGGCTCGGCTCCCCGCACCTGCGCCTGGACCGCCACGGCCCGTTCGCCCACCTGGTCGTGGACCGCCCCGAGGCGCGCAACGCCCTCTCCCCGGCGATGTACTTCGGGGTGCGCTACGCGGTCCGCCGTGTCGACGCCGACCCCGGCATCGCCGGACTGCTGATCACCGGCACCGGCGACGTCTTCATCCCCGGCGGCGACCTGGGCAAGAACGCCGGCGACAACTGGCTGCAACTGGGCGGCGTCCCCGGCGCGATCGACGTGGTGCCCTTCGACGTGCTGCGACAGAGCGTCAAACCGGTGGTCTGCGCGGTGAACGGGATCTGCCAGGGCGGCGGTCTGATGATCGCGCTGTGCTCCGATGTCGCGGTGGTCAGCGAGCGCGCGACCTTCCGGGTGCCGGAACTGCTGCGCGGCATCTCGGACACCTACTTCGCGCAGGTACTGGCGCGCCTGGTCGGCCCGGTACGGACCCGCGACCTGATGATGACCGGCCGGACCCTGACCGCCCAGGAAGCCCTCGACTGGGGACTGGTCAGCCGGGTCGTCCCGCACACCGACCTCATGGACGCGGCCACCGAGGTGCTCGCCGAATGCTGCCGCACCGCGCCGCTGGCCCGACGCGACGTCAAGCGCGTCCTCGACCAGTACGTCGGACTGCACGACCGGATCGCCATGTTCGACAGCCTGCAGCGCCCCGAGTCCAGGGAGGGCTTCAGCGCCTTCATCGAGAGGCGCTCCCCGGAATGGGTCCCCGACGACCTGCGCCGCGGCGGCCGGGCATGAGCAAGGAGACAGGCATGAACGAGGCAGTCATCCTCAGCGCCGTACGCACGCCGATCGCCACGTCCTTCAAAGGCACCCTGCGCGACACCCCCGCGGAGGAACTCGCCACCGTGGTGCTGCGGGCCGCGCTGGAGCGCTCGGGGCTGTCCGCCCAGGACATCGACGACGTCATCCTGGCCGAGGAGTTGGCCGGAGGCGGCGACATCGCACGCTACGCCGCGGTCGCCGCGGGCCTCGCCCACGTCCCCGGGCAGGCGGTGAACCGGCACTGCGCCGCGAGCCTGGCCGCGGTCGGCAACGCGGCGGCGTCGGTCAGGGCCGGGATGGACCGCGCCGTCATCGCCGGCGGCACCCACTCCGCGTCTATGAACCCCGCCCTGTCCTGGCGCGTCCCCGGCAGCGACGAGCGGCGCACCGGATTCGCCCCGACCTTTCCGTACTACCAGGACGCCAACGACGACGTGGCCGTGGCCGTCGGCTGGAACACCGCCCAGGAGGCCGGCATCACCCGCGCCGAGATGGACGCCTGGGCCAAGCGGTCGCACGACCGGGCCGTGGCCGCCATCGACGCCGGGCTCTTCGCCGACGAGACCGTTCCGGTCGACGTGGTGCTCGACGGCAGCCCGGTACGGTTCTCGACCGACGAGCACCCACGCCGCGGGTCGACCCTGGACAAGCTGGCCGGCCTGAAGCCGCTGCGGCCCGGGATCGACGGGTTCAGCATCACCGCGGGCAACGCCAGCGGCGTCAACGACGCGGCCGCCGCCCTGGTCGTGGCCGGCTCGGACCTCGCCGCCGAACGTGGACTGCGGCCGCTGGCCCGGGTCAGGGCCTGGGCGGCCGTCGGCGTCGCCCCGCACCGGACCGGGATGGCCGCCGGCGAGGTGATCCCCAAGGTGCTGGACCGGGCCGGCTACCGCGTCGCCGACGTCGACCTGTGGGAGATCAACGAGGCCTTCGCCTCGGTCCCCATCGCTGCCTGCCGAAAGCTGGGGATCGACGAGGAGCGGGTCAACATCCACGGCAGCGGCTGCAGCCTGGGACACCCGGTCGCCGCGTCCGGGGCGCGGATGCTCACCACCCTCGTCCACGAACTGCGCCGCCGCGGCGGGGGAGTGGCGGTCGCGGCCATGTGCGCGGCGGGCGGGCAGGGCGGCGCGGTGGTGATCGAGGTGTGACACCCCGTCCGGGGCCCCGGCCCGTCAGGAGATCTGCAGTTCCCACCCTGGAGTCCCACCTTGGAGGATCCATGAGAGCCGCTCGCTGTGAGGTGTACGGCGGCCCCGCCGACATCGTCGTGCGGGACATCGAGGCACCGCGGGCCGGACCGGGCACGGTCCTGGTCGACGTTGCGGCCGCCGCCGTGAACTTTCCCGACCTGCTCTTCATCGCCGACCAGTACCAGGTCTCGGTGCCGCTCCCGTTCACCCCCGGAAGCGAGTTCGCCGGCCGGGTCGCGGCGCTGGGGGAGGGGGTCGACGGCTTCGAGATCGGTGACCTGGTCCACGGCTCCGTGGCCACCGGGGCGATGGCCGAGCAGGTGGTCGCACCGGTCGGATCGGTCTCCAAGATCCCCGAGGGACTGTCGATGGCCGAGGCGGCCTCCTTCCGGGTGGCCTATCTGACGGCCTATCACGGGCTGGTGACCGCCGGCGGGGTGCAGCCCGGACAGTGGGTGGTGGTGCTCGGGGCAGCCGGCGGCGTCGGCACGGCCTGCGTGGACCTCGCGGTACGGCTGGGGGCCCGGGTGATCGCGGCGGCCTCCTCCCCGGAACGCCTGGAGGTCTGCCGCAGGCTGGGCGCCGAGGCCGGCATCGACTACGCCGCCGAGGACCTCAAGAAGCGCATCAAGGAGATCACCGGTGAGGGCGCCGACCTGGTCCTGGACCCGGTCGGCGACCGCTGGACCGAGCCCGCGCTGCGCGCGATCCGCTGGGGCGGACGCCTGGTGACGATCGGTTTCGCCGGGGGTATCCCGAGCATCCCGCTCAACCTGGTGCTGTTGAAGAACGTCACCGTCCGCGGCCTGGAGCTGCGGACCTGGACCCAGCGGCTGCCCGAGGAGACCGCGCGGGCCCGCGAGCACCTGGCCGAGCTGGTCGCCCAGGGCATGCGGCCGCTGGTGTCCGAGGTCCACCCGCTGGAGAAGGTCGGCGACGCGCTCCAGCGGGTCGCCGACCGGGTGAACACCGGCAAGATCGTGATCCGGATCTCCGAGGAGGGCGAACGATGACGGACCCGGACCTGACCCCGGTACTGGTCGAACGGCGCGAGGGCATCCAGATCATCACCATCAACCGCCCCGGCTCCCGGAACGCCGTCGACGGCGCCACGGCCCGCGCCATCGCCGCGGCCGTCGACGAACTGGACGCGGACGAGGAGCTGCGGGTCGGCGTGCTGACCGGAGCGGGCGGGACCTTCTGCGCCGGTATGGACCTGAAGGCCTGGCTCAACGACGACAAGCCCTTCATCCCGGGCCGCGGCTTCGCCGGGGTGACCATGGCCCCGCCGCGCAAGCCGCTGATCGCCGCAGTCGAGGGATGGGCGCTGGCGGGCGGCTTCGAACTGATGCTGGCCTGCGACCTCGCCGTGGCCGGCGAGTCCAGCCGGTTCGGCGTCCCCGAGGTCAAGCGCGGACTGGTGGCCGGCGGCGGCGCGGCGATGCTGCTGCCGAGGCGCATCCCGCACGCGGTGGCCCTGGAACTGCTGCTGACGGGTGATCTGGTCACCGCCGACCGGGCGGCCGCCCTCGGCCTGGTCAACCGGGTCACCCCGGACGGCGAGGCACTCAAGGGCGCGCTGGAACTCGCCGCCGCGATCGCCGCGAACGGCCCGCTGGCGGTGGCCGTGACCAAGCAGATCGCCCAGCAGCAGGCCGACTGGAGCGTCGACGAGGGATGGTCCAAGCAGGAACAGCTCTACCGGCCGGTCTTCGACTCCGAGGACGCCCGCGAAGGGGCCGCGGCCTTCGCGCAGAAGCGGCGGCCGGTGTGGCGCGGGCGCTGAGCAGACAGGCCGACCGACCCACCCGTCCAGAGTTCACTTGAGGAGCGAACACCATGATTCTTCGGCCCGGTCTGATGCTGGTCAGCGCCACCGACACGACCGCAGTGGTCGTGATCCGGGCGCCCGACGGCGACACGGCGCTGAGCTGCGGCGGCGTCGAGATGGTGGCCTCGGGCGCGGCGGTGACCGCCGTGCCGGCCGATCCGGCCCTGCAGGGCGGAACGGTGCTGGGCAAGCGGTACGCCGACGAGGGCGGCAGGATCCAGGTCCTCTGCACCAAGCAGGGCAAGGGCACGCTGGCCCTGGACGGGATCCCGCTGCAGACCCAGCAGGCCAAGCCGCTGCCGGCCTCGGACTGAGGGGGCGTCCGATGCGCTTGTCGACACTGCTGGACATGGCCGCCGACGGGTTCGGTGACCGGGTCCTGATCGGGGGCAGGAAGGCCGGCATCACCGGCGCCGAGCTGGCCCGGCGGTCACACGCAGGAGCCCACGCGCTGCGCGAGCGCGGGGCCGACTCGCTGGTCTACCTGGGGGTGAACGGCCCGGCCTTCCCGGTCGCGCTGTTCGCGGCGGCCAGGGCCGGGGTCCCGCTGGTGCCGCTGAACTTCCGGCTGGGGGAGCAGCAGCTCGCAGCACTGCTGACGAAGCATCCGAACGCCCTGGGTGTGGCCGACCCCGGCGCCCGCATCCACCTGGAGCGCGCCGGGATCCCGTCGATCACCCCGCAGGAGTGGCTGGAGACGGCTGCGTCCGGCAGCGGTCGGGTCGAGGAGCCGGGCGACGACGGGGACGGGGACGGGGTCGCCGCGGTGATCTACACCAGCGGTACCACCTCGGAACCCAAGGGCGTGCTGCTGCGCCACAGCAACCTGGTCTCCTACGTCCTGGGCACAGTGGAGTTCGCCGCAGCCGGCGAGGAGGAGGCCGCACTCGTCAGCGTCCCGCCGTACCACATCGCCGCCGTGGCCAATGTGATCACCAATCTGTTCGCCGGCCGGCGCACCGTGGTGATCGAGGGCTTCACCCCCACCGAGTGGCTGCGCACGGTGCGCGAGGAGGCGGTCACCAACGCCATGGTGGTCCCCACCATGCTGGCCCGCCTCGTCGAGTCGGACCAGGACGTCTCGCTGCCCTCGCTGCGGTCGCTGTCCTACGGCGGCGCGCCGATGCCCGGCCCGGTGATCGAGAAGGCGCTGGCGACCTGGCCCGAGGTCGGCTTCGTGAACGCCTACGGGCTGACCGAGACCAGCTCCACCATCGCCCTGCTGGGTCCGGAGGACCATCGCCGCGCCCAGGCGGCGACCGACCCCGCCGGGCGGGCCCGGCTGCGCTCGGCCGGCAGGGCGCTGCCCGGCGTGGAGATCGAGATCCGGGACCCGGAGGGAAACCCGCTCGGCCCGCTGGAGCCCGGCCGCGTCTTCGTGCGCGGCGGCCAGATCTCCGCCGAGTACGCGGGCATCGGACAGGCTCTGGACGAGCAGGGGTTCTTCGACACCCGGGACGAGGGGTACCTGGACGCCGAGGGCTATCTCTTCCTCGGCGGCCGCACGGACGACACCATCATCCGGGGGGCGGAGAACGTGGCGCCCGCCGAGATCGAGGAGGTCCTGCTGCGCCATCCGCAGGTGCAGGACGCGGCGGTGTTCGGTGTCGCCGACCGGGAGTGGGGCCAGCGGATCGAGGCGGCCGTGGTGTCGCGTCCCGGGTCCCCGGTGGACGCGGGGGAGCTGCGGGACTTCACTAGGCTGACGCTGCGTTCGAGCAGGACGCCGGACCGCTTCTGGTTCGTCGAGGAACTGCCGCGCACCGAGACCGGCAAGCTGATCCGCCGCAGGGTGGCCGATGCGGTGGCGCGGGCGAACGGGGCCGACGGTGTCCCGGTCTGAGGAGGTCCGACTGATGGCGCGGGACGACGAGCGCGACTACACGACGGTGCTGTTCGAGGTCCAGGACCACATCGCGACGGTCACCCTGGACCGCGCGGACCGGCTGAACGCCTTCAACCAGGCCATGGTGGAGGAGTTCCGCGAGATCTGGGCGCGGGTGCGCACCGACGACGCGATCCACGTGGTGGTGCTGCGGGCGGCCGGTGACCGGGCCTTCAGCAGCGGAGTGGACGTCACCGACGGCATCGTCAAGGCCGAGAACGTGTGGAGCCAGGAGGACCCGGGCCGCGGGCTGGGCCCCAAGCAGAACAAGGTGTGGAAGCCGGTGGTCACCGCCGTGCACGGCATGGTGGCCGGCGGGGCCTTCTACTGGATCAACGAGTCGGACATCGTGATCAGCTCCGACGACGCCACCTTCTTCGACCCGCATGTCTCCTACGGGATGACCTCGGCCCTGGAACCGATCGGCCTGGCCCGCCGGATCCCGCTGGGGGAGGTGCTGCGCTGGGCGCTGATCGGGCTGGACGAGCGGATGTCGGCGGCCAGGGCGCGCGAGATCGGCCTGGTCTCCGAGCTGGTGCCGCAGGGCGAACTCTGGGCGCGCGCCGACGCCCTGGCCCGGATCATCGCCGCCAAGCCGCCGGCCGCCGTGCAGGGAACGGTGAAGGCGATCTGGGAGACGCTGGACCTGGACCGGGAGACCGCGCAGGCGGTCGGCTGGAACTACACCACGATCGGGAACCCGATCGGCATGCCCGCGGTGTCCCGCGAGGGATTCGTCAAGCCGGACTGGAAGCTCCGCTGAAGATCAAGAATGCTGTCGCGAGCCTTGCCCGGGGCAGGCAGCTCCATTAGTTTGAGGTCTCGATTGTTTGGACCGGTCGGTACACAGTCGAGACCCACGGCGTTGTGGAGCTGGAGCGTTCATGCACGGATGGACCGATTCAGGTGCGGCCGATGTCCTGGTGATCGGCGCGAGCGAGGTCGCCCTGTCCCAGGTGGTCCGGATGCGTTCCCGCGGCTTCCGCGCCTCGCTGCTCGACGAGGAGGTGCTCTCGGCGGTCTTCGACGAGCCGACCGGGAACTGGGACGTCGTCGCCGCCTGCGGCACCCGGTTCCGGGCCCGCTTCGTGGTGGCCGCCTGCGAGCCGGTCAGCCTGGGCGTGCACGGACGCCGGGGGCGGACGCTGGCCGACCACTGGTCCGACGGTCCGCGCAGCTATCTGGGGGTGATGGCGGCCGGATTCCCCAACTTCTTCTTCCCCGGCGGACACCGGCCCGGTCCGGCCTGCGACGCCGAGCAGCAGGTCGAGCTGGTCGCCGACGCCCTGGAGCAGGCCCGCGCCCGGGACCGCGAGGTGGTGGACGTGGACCCGGCGGCCGAGAGCACCTGGTCCGCGCTGGTCCGCTACGACGACTCGCTGGCGCTGCTGGCCGGCGGCGGCTGTCCTGACGTCGAGTCGGTTCCCGGCCCGATCGTCGGGCGGGCCGCGGATCTGATCCGGATGGTCGCCGCGACCGTGACCGACCCCTTCGCCGCCTTCACCTTCTCCAAGGCCGGCTGCGCCGCCTGACGCACCCTCGCTCTTCCCGCAGGCCCATGACGTCGTCATGGGCCTGTTCCGCATGCGCCGCCGCGGCCCTCGCAGCACCCTCTTGAATCGCTGAATCAGTTTACTAATTTACTTTGTTCTTTGCTACTATTCCGAGCACGGAGGGGCTGCTACTCGGATAGAGGCCATATGACGAACCTGGAACATCCACCGCCGGGGCCCGACCTGCCGGCGCTGTCGGCCCGGCTCCGCCGGGTGCTGACCGTCGACCCCGACGCGACCGCGCTGACCTTCGAGGACACCGACCACCCCTGGTCGTACTTCGAGGCCGCGGCCCGCGACCTGGACGCGATGCTGGCGGCGCATCCCGGCGCGCGACGGGTGGGCGTGGTGCTGCGCAACCGGCCCGGCCCGCTGGCCGCGCTGCTGGGCACGCTGGCCACCGGCCGACAGGTCGTCACCCTGAGCCCGCACAGTGGCGACACCGGCCTGGCCGACGAGGTCACCGCGCTGCGCCCGGACGTGGTCGTCGCCGCACCGCAGGACTGGGGACGGCCGGCCCTGCGCAGCGCCGCCGAACAGGTCCGCGCGGTGCCGGTGGTGTGCCGCGACGACGCTCCGCTGCTGCTGCTCCCCGACGCCTGGCGGCCCGCCCCCGCCACGCTGCCCGCCGAGGACACCGCCGTGCTGATGACCACCAGCGGCACCACCGGTCGGCCCAAGCGGGTGGCGCTCAGCTACCCCCAGGTGACCTCCTCGCTCACCGCCGCCGGGACCGTGCTCGCGGACGAGCCGCGGCTGCGGACCGGCCGGGTCATCCTGTGGTCCTCGCTCGCCCACATCAGCGGCCTGTACTTCGCCCTGGCGCACGCCGTCGAGGGCCGCGCCGTCGTGCTGATGGAGCGGTTCGAGGTCGAGCCGTGGGCCGAACTGGTCCGCCGCCACCGCCCCCGGCAGCTGCGGCTGCCGCCCACCGCCATCCGCATGGTGCTGAGCACCGGCATCCCGCCCGAGGTCTTCGAGGGCGTGCGCGCCATCGGCTCCGGCACCGCCCCGCTGCCGCCCGAGCTGTCCGAGGAGTTCGAGGCGCGCTACGGCGTTCCGCTGCTGACCACCTACGGTGCCACCGAGTTCGCCGGCGCCATCGCCGGCTGGTCGCTCGCCGACCACCGCGACTGGGCCCGCAGCAAGCGCGGCAGCGTGGGTCGCGCCCACCGCGGCATCGAACTGCGGATCGTGGACCCGGACTCGGGCGCGGTGCTGCCCTGCGACACGGTCGGCCTGCTCGAAGCGCGCGGTGCGCAGCTGCCCAGCGGCCCGGACTGGCTGCGCACCACCGACCTGGCCTCCCTGGACGCGGACCGCTTCCTCTTCATCCACGGCCGCGCGGACGACGCCATCAACCGGGGCGGCTTCAAGATCCCGCCCAGCGTCATCGAGGACGCGCTGCGCACCCATCCGGCGGTCAGCGACGCCGCAGCGGTCGGACTGCCCGAGGAACGACTCGGCGAGGTCCCCGCCGTCGCGGTGACGGTCAGCGGCCCCGCCACCGAGCAGGAACTGCTGGACCACCTGACCCGACGTCTGACGCGCTACCAGATGCCGGTGGCCCTGCGGATCGTCGAACAACTGCCGCGCACCGCGTCGCTGAAGGTCAGCCGTCCCGAGGTGCGCGACCTGTTCGCCACCGCACCCGGACTCGAATCCGCGAGGAGCACGCCATGAGCGCCGTGACCGACCACACCGGGGCCGGGCAGCTGACCGACGAGGCGGTGGCGCGGGCCCGGCGCCGCACCGGCCTGCCCAAGAAGCAGCTGGCCCCGCACAACCTGGAGGTCACCGCCGACGGGATCCGCCACTTCGCCCACGGCTACGGCGACGACAACCCGCTGTGGTGCGACCCGGGCCACGGCCCGGCCACCCGCTGGGGCAGCACCATCGCCCCGCCCAACTTCTTCTACACCATGGGCGAGAACGCCATCGAACAGGACGCCGAGGTCAAGGCGCAGCTGCGCGGCGACCCGCTGGCGGGCCTGGGCGCCTACCAGGCCGCGATGGAGTTCGAGTACTACCGCCCGCTGCGGCTGGGCGACCGCTGCACCAGCGTCCGCGCCCAGGTCGGCGTCCAGGTCAAGGAGAGCTCCTTCGGCGGCCGGGCCGCCCACGTCACCGACGGCCTGCTGTTCGCCGACGGCGACGGCGCGGTGGTGACCGTGCAGCGCGGCACCTGGATCCACGCCGAACGGGGCCGCTCCAAGGAGCGGTCGCAGAGCCGGCCACCCGTCACCTTCCCGCCGTACTCGGACGACGAGCTGGCCGCGATCGACGCAGCCTACGACAGCGAGACCCGCCGCGGTGCCGAACCCCGCTACTTCGAGGACGTGCGGATCGGCGAGGAGATCCAGCCCCGGGTCAAGGGGCCGCTGACGGTCACCGACGTGGTGGTGTGGCACCTGGGCTGGGGCATGCAGCTCACCCCGCCGGGCGCCTTCGCGCTGGCCCGCCAGGTGCGCCGGAAGGCTCCGGGGCTGTACCCGCGCAACGCCCGCAACATCCCGGACACCGTCCAGCGCCTGCACTGGGAGCCGGAGCGGGCACGGGAGCTGGGCATCCCGATGAGCTACGACTACGGCGGGATGCGGGAGACCTGGCTGACCCACGCGCTCACCGACTGGATGGGCGACGACGGCTGGCTGTTCCGGCTGCGCTGCGAGCACCGCCGCTTCAACTACATCGGCGACACCACCTGGGTGCACGGCACCGTGGTCGACAAGGTCCAGGCGCACGGCCGCAACGAGGTCCACCTGGAGCTGGACTGCCGCAACCAGCGCGGAGAGGTCACCACACCCGGCACCGCCGTGGTGCTGCTGCCCACCCGCGACGCCGCGGTGCAGCTCCCGCAGCCCCCGGCCGACAACCTGCTCGACCTGCTGCAGAGCGAGATCGCCCGGTTCGCGGACTGAACCGGAAGCGCCCCGTGGTCCCGCACCCTCAGGGCGTGGGACCACGGGGCGTTCGGCTGACCCGCAGTCACTCGAACAGGTCGACCACCGGCTTGTTGTGCAGTTCGCCGCGGAGCAGGTAGTCCGCCGCCGCCTTCATATGGCTGCGCCAGTGCCGCTCGGCCCCGTCCGCGTCCTTGGCGTCGAGCAGGGCCACCAGCTTCTTGTAGGCCCTGATGGCGCGTTGGAACCGCTCCGGCGACTCGGCCGCGTCGAAGTTGCGGGCCACCCGCACCGTGGTGTGCATCCCCACCACGTCCTGCAGTACCGCGCCCTGGATGGCCAGGGTCCTGTTGCCGGAGCGCTCCATCACCAGTTCGTGGAACCGGTAGGTCAGCCGCGACCACTCCGCCAGGTCCGGCACCGCGTCGTCACGGGACTCCACGGCGGCCTCCAACTGCCCCACCACCGCGCTGAGGTCCGCGAGGTCCGCACCGGTGCGCCGCTTCGCCAGCATCCGCGCGCAGGCCGGCTCGGCGATCATCCTGGCCTCGTAGACGTCGTCGAGGGTGGTGCCCTGGATCTGCAGCAGCAGGCCGACGTAGCGCGCGGCCACCGACAGGTCCGGGGCGGTGACCTGCGCGCCGCCCCGGCTGCCCCGACGGATGTTGATCAGCGCCTCCGCCTCCAGGATGCGGAACGCCTCGCGCAGGGTGGGCCGGGACACCCCGAACTGCTCCATCAGCTGGATCTCGGAGGGCAGGGTGTCGCCGGGCCGCAGGTCGCCCCGGACGATCTGCCGGCGCAGTCGGGCCGCGATCAGCTCGGCGGTCTTCGGCGCCCGCACCGGCCGACCTACCTGCAGGCCTGCATTCATAGCACTCATAGTATTCAATGTACTAGTTATGCGCAGGTGCGGTGTCCATGACCAGCTTTCCCGCCCTCCGCGGCCCCAGCACGGTCAGCGCCAGCACCGCGCCGACCACGGCCAGGCCGACCATCAGCAGCAGACTGCCCCGGATCCCGGGCTCGGCGTACAGCACGCCCGCCGGAGAGACGATCGCCGAGCGGGCCAGGATGGTGAACATCACCACCGGGATGATGCTGGAGAAACCGCTCATGCAGACCTGGATGCTGCCCGCGATCGACGCCTGCTCCTCGGGCGGTGTCTCCGCGATCACCATGTTCGGCACCGCGCCGTAGACCAGGCCCGCCCCCAGCCCGTCGACGACCGCCCCGACCAGGATGGTGTCCAGGTGGGCGTGGAAGGAGCGCAGGAAGAGCCCGGCCGCGGCGATCAGCACCAGGCCCGCGATGGCGAACCAGCGCGGTGAGATCCGCCGCGCCCCCCGGCCCACCGAGAACCCGCCGATCACCTGGGCCACCGCCTGGGGCGAGGCGATGGCCGCGTAGGCGAACGCCGTCATGCCCAGGCCGTAGGTGCGCCCCGCGGAGGCCGGGGTGAGCGCCAGCACCGGCAGGATGGTGGCCGGGACGATGGTGGCCCCGTAGGAGGACGCGCCCACCACCGCCGCCAGCAGGATCGGCCGGCGGGTGAACTGACGCACGTTCAGCACCGGCTCGGTGATCCGGCGGCTGCGCAGGGTGAACCCGGCCAGCAGCACCAGGCCGAGCGCGATCAGACCCAGGGTGCTCACCGAGGTCCAGCCCCAGCTGTCGCCCTGGCTGACCGCGACCAGCACCAGCGCTATCCCGCCGCCGAGCAGCAGCGCGCCGGGGAAGTCGGTGCGGGCAGGATGCCGCAGCGGGGTCTCCGGGGTGGACAGCAGGATCAGCGTGCCCAGGACCGCGATCACGATCGCGTCGAAGGCGTACATCCCGCGGAAGCCGAAGGTGTCCAGCAGCCAGCCGACCAGGAACGGCACCCCGACGCCGAACAGCCCGATGCCGGTGACCGACAGGCTGGCCGCCAGCGGCAGGGTGCGCGGCGGGTAGACGTCGCGCATCAGCGAGTAGGTCAGGAACATCCCGGAGATGGCGAAGCCCTCCAGGCAGCGCCCGGCCAGCAGCACCCCGTACGTCGGCGCCAGCGCGGTGAGCACCGCCCCGGCCGCGGACACGGTCAGGGCGCCGAGCAGGACCTTGCGCTTGCCGTGCAGATCCGCCAGCTTGCCCAGCAGCGGGCTGACCACCGCGCCGGTGAGCAGGTAGCAGGTGAGCAGCCAGCCGCCCTGGTCGGTGCGGAAGTGCCGGGTGATCGACGGCATGGCCGTGGAGGTCACCGTGTAGCTGAGCGCGACCAGCTCCACGATCAGCACCAGCGAGACCAGCGACAGCACCAGCCGCGGCGTCCAGCCCGACCGGTCGTCCGCCGCGACGTCCTGGACCGGGGTCTGCAGTTCGGTCATCGCCCTGCCCCCCGTCTACCGCCGTCGACCAGGCCCGGGAGCATCGCGCCGGCGGGGGTGGCCGCCTGTGATTCCGTGGTCATCACGGTCTCCTTCCATGGGTGGGGGGGGAAGCGTAACCACGGGAAAACGGAGCGCGACCGGGCTCTCCCGATGAGCGGAACACAAAATGGAACCGCCCCCGACGGTGCGGGCCCGTCCCATTCACCGGGCCGCGCGGTGGGCGCGCCGCGCGGACGCTTGGTAGACGTGGTCGCGCAGACCGCGACGGCGGCCCGACCGGGGCCACTCCGGACTGTTCGTCAGCCCGTCCCGGAAGGAAGGCCCGTGGCAGAACCCCGCGACCCCGCCCCGCCACCGGCGGCCGCCAAGGCCGCCGACGCACTGCTGCACGCCGAGCGGAGCGGGCAGCCCTGCCCCCCGGTGCGCGACTGGTTCGCCCCCGGCGACCTGGCGGCCGCCTACGCCGTGCAGCGCATCAACACCGAGCGCTCGCTGGCCCGGGGCCGGCGCATCGTCGGCCGCAAGACCGGCGCCACCTCGGCCGCCGTGCAACGGCAGCTCGGCGTCGACCAGCCCGACTTCGGCACCCTGTTCGCCGACATGGCCGTGCCGGACGCCGGCGAGATCCCGGCCGGACGGCTGCTGCAGCCCAAGGTCGAGGCGGAGGTCGCGCTGGTCCTGAACGCCGACCTGCCGCACCCGGACTGCACCGTGGTCGACCTGCTGCGGGCCGTCGACTTCGCGCTGCCAGCGCTGGAGATCGTCGACAGCCGCATCGCCGGCTGGGACATCGGCATCGTCGACACCATCGCCGACAACGCCTCCAGCGGCCTGTTCGTGCTCGGCGCCGCCCCGGTGCCGCTCAGCGCGATCGACCTACGCCAGGTACGCATGTCGCTGACCTGCAACGGCGAGCTGCGGTCCGAGGGACGCGGCTCGGACTGCCTGGAGGGCCCGGTCAACGCGGCGGTGTGGCTCGCCGCCACGCTCGCCGCCGCCGGCGCCCCGCTGCGGGCCGGCGACGTCGTGCTCACCGGAGCACTCGGACCCATGGTCGAAGCCGCCCCTGGCGACCTGTTCGAGACACGGATCAGCGGACTGGGCTCGGCCCGGGTCCGCTTCGGGACCGCGCCCGACCCCGATACGGAGGAGAAAGCATGACCGTTCCCAAGACCAGGGTCGCCGTGATCGGCTCGGGCAACATCGGCACCGACCTGATGATCAAGGTACTGCGGCTGTCCGACCGGCTGGAGATGGCCGCGCTGGTCGGCATCGACCCCGAGTCCGACGGCCTGGCCCGGGCCCGCCGCCTCGGCGTCGCCACCACCAGCGGCGGCGTGGACGCCCTGGTCGCCATGGACGAGTTCCAGGACGTCGGGATCGTCCTGGACGCCACCTCCGCCGGCGCCCACCGCCACAACGACCGGGTGCTGCGCGCCCTCGGACGCACCGTCATCGACCTGACCCCGGCCGCGATCGGCCCCTATGTCGTCCCCTCGGTCAACCTCGACGAGCACCTGGACGCGACCAACCTCAACATGGTCACCTGCGGCGGCCAGGCCACCATCCCGATCGTGGCGGCCGTGGCGCAGGCCACCCCGGTGCACTACGCCGAGATCGTCGCCTCCATCGCGTCCAAGTCCGCCGGCCCCGGCACCCGGGCCAACATCGACGAGTTCACCGAGACCACCTCGGCCGCGATCGAAAAAGTCGGCGGCGCCGCCCAGGGCAAGGCCATCATCGTGCTCAACCCGGCCGAACCCCCGCTGATCATGCGCGACACCGTCTACTGCATCACCGGTGACGCCGACGAGGCGGCCGTGGCCGCCAGCGTGGAGCGGATGATCGGCGAGGTCCAGGCCTACGTCCCGGGCTACCGGCTCAAGCAGAAGGTGCAGTTCGACGCGGTCGCCGCCGACGATCCGCTGCGCAGCCTGGCCCCCGGCGCCGAACACCCGGTCAAGGTGTCGGTCTTCCTGGAGGTCGAGGGCGCGGCCCACTACCTGCCGGCCTACGCCGGAAACCTGGACATCATGACCTCCGCCGCACTGCGCACGGCGGAACGGATCGCTACGCTGCGCGCCGAGGGCACCGCCGGCGCGCTGAAGGGCGGACAGCAGTGAAGCTCTACGTGCAGGACGTGACCCTGCGGGACGGCATGCACGCCATCCGCCACCGCTACACCGTCGAACAGGCCGGCGCCATCGCCGCCGCGCTGGACGCCGCCGGGGTGGGCGCCATCGAGATCGCCCACGGCGACGGACTGTCCGGTTCCAGCGTCAACTACGGCGTCGGCGCCCACACCGACTGGGAGTGGATCGAGGCCGTCGCCGCCAACTGCACCAGCGCGATCCCCACCACGCTGCTGCTGCCCGGCATCGGCACCCTGCACGACCTCAAACAGGCCGCCGCACTGGGCATCCGCTCGGTGCGCATCGCCACCCACTGCACCGAGGCCGACATCTCCGCCCAGCACATCGGCTTCGCCCGCGAACTCGGCCTGGACGTGGCGGGCTTCCTGATGATGTCGCACATGGCACCGCCGGAGGAACTGGCCCGCCAGGCCAAGCTGATGGAGTCCTACGGCGTCCAGTGCGTCTACGTCACCGACTCCGGCGGCCGACTGACCATGGACGACGTGCGCGAACGCTTCCTGGCCTACCGGCGGGTGCTGGAACCCGAGACCCAGATGGGCATCCACGCCCACCACAACCTGGCCCTCGGGGTGGCCAACACCGTCGTCGCCGTGGAGAGCGGCGCGCTGCGGGTGGACGCCTCGCTGGCCGGCCAGGGCGCCGGCGCGGGCAACTGCCCGCTGGAGGCCTTCGTCGCGGTGGCCGACCTGATGGGCTGGGACCACGGCTGCGACCTGTTCCCGCTGATGGACGCCGCCGAGGACCTGGTCCGACCGCTGCAGGACCGGCCGGTACGGGTGGACCGGGAGACCCTCACCCTCGGCTACGCGGGCGTGTACTCGTCCTTCCTGCGCCACGCCGAGGTCGCCGCCGCCCGCTACGGCCTGGACACCCGCTCCATCCTGGTCGAGGCCGGACGCCGCGGCATGGTCGGCGGCCAGGAGGACATGATCACCGACATCGCCCTGGACCTGACGGCCCAGCAGGACTGATCTCTTTCCCCGTCCGCGGTGCCTGTCCGTCCGGCACCGCGGACGGGTCAGTCCGTCAGTCCGTGATGTCGATGACCCGGGTCGCCGCCTGACCCGCCAGCACGATCTCGTCGGCCGCCGCCAGGTGCTTGCGCCAGAACGTCTCGGCCGCCTCGCCCCGCCCGGAGCGCACCAGCCGGATCAGCTTCTCGTAGGACTTCAGCGCCTGCTCGTCCATGCCCGGGCGGCCACTGCTGCGCACCGCGTTGCGGGTCTGCCGCAGGATGATCTCGTGCAGCATCCCGGCCATCAGCGCCAGGGTCTGATTGCCCGCCAGCTGCACCATCCGCAGGTGGAACCTGGCCGAGCCGACCGCGAAACCGGCCGGGGAGCCGAGATTGGCCCGCTCGCCCTCCAGCGCCGCCTCCAGGGCGGCATAGCGCTCCTCGTCCCCGGTCAGGGCCAGCAGCCGCGCGGCGGTCGGCTCGATCGCGCTGCGCGCGGTGTAGACGTCGGCGAGCGTGGCGCCACCGATCTGCAGTTGCAGCGCGGCCGGCAGCGCCACCGCCTCCGGCCCCGGGATGCGCACCCGCGCCCCGGTGCGCGAGCCGCGCCGCAGCTCGACCAGCCCCTCCGACTCCAGCACCCGCACCGCCTCGCGCAGGGTGGGCCGGGACACCCCGAAGTGCTCCAGCAGTTGCGCCTCGTGTGGGAGGAAGTCGCCGTTCTTCAGCTCACCGTCGGCGATCATGCGGCGCAGACGTCGGGCCACGAGCTCTCCGGTCTTCGGAGCCCGGACACTGGCGGCCAACGCGCTGTCGAGCGGTCCTTCGTCGAGCCGTCGGGCGTCGGCCTGCACCATGGGACCCGCCTTCCCTGAAAGTTGACTAGGGTCACCAGGATACCGAACACCGTCCCGCTCAGTGGGAACCGCACGGGGGTTGCCGGAGCCACGCCCCGACAATGGGCGAAGCGGAGAACGCCTGGAGAGCGGAGTGGCGATGAGTACGACCCTCGAACCCGACGGTACCCATGACGGTCTGCCCGCCTTCTACTTCGACAACCGGCTCGACGGCCCGGTCCTCAGCCATCTGCAGCGCTGGGACGAGCTGGCCGGCACCCACACCGGGTTCCGCAGCACGGTCGCCGGCGGCTACTGGGTGGCCACCGACGGCCCGGCCGTGCAGCGGGCGCTGCAGGACTGGCAGACCTTCTCCAACACCTCGGTGACGGCGCTCGAACCGGACCCGAAGTTCCTGTGGATCCCCGAGATGCTGGACCCGCCCGAGCACACCGCGTGGCGTCGCCTGCTCGGCCGTTACTTCTCCCCGGCCGCCGTCGCCGCCCGGGAACCGGAGATCCGCCGCACCGCGACGGAGCTGATCGACGCCCTCGCCGACCGGGGCGGTGCCGACGTGCTCGACGACTTCGCGCGCCGCTTCCCGACCCTGATCTTCATGCGTCTGATGGGCCTGCCCGAGGAGGACCTGCCCACCTTCCTCGCCTGGATCCACGACCTGCTGCACCTCTCCCACGCCGAGGACCCGCAGGGCAGCCGGCAGTTGAGCGCCATGCAGGCCGTCTCGGCCTACTTCGACGAACAGATCGCCCTGCGCCGCAGGGCCCCGCGCGACGACCTGCTGTCCCACGCCATGGCCTGGACGATCGACGACCAGCCGATCAGCGACCGGGACATGCACGCCTTCTGCATCCTGATGTTCCAGGCCGGCTTCGACACGGTCCCGATCTCGATCGGCTGGGCGCTGTACCACTTCGCCACGCATCCGGAACAGCGTGCCGAGATCGTCGCCGACCCCGCACTCATCGCCGGCGGGGTGGAGGAGATCCTGCGCGTCTACTCGTTCGTCGTCCCGGCGCGCAAGGCGACCAGGGACGTCGAGATCGCCGGCTGTCCGGTCAGGGCGGGCGAGATGGTGATGCTCCCGCTCGCGGTCACCAACCGCGACCCGCACCGCTACGAGAACCCGCTGGAGGTGGACCTGCACCGCAGCAGCACCAACCACATCGCGTTCGGCTCGGGCCCGCACCGCTGCCTGGGCTCGCACCTGGCCCGCCTCGAACTCACCACAGCGGTCAGGGAGTGGCACCGGCGCATCCCCGACTACCGCGTCGCACCCGGTCAGGAACTGCGGCAGCACGGCAACATGTACGGCCTCCAGTCGCTCCGGCTGGAGTGGTGAGGCTCTGACGATGAGTCACGACATGACGATCGGGTTCGTCGGCGCGGGCAGCATCGGCGAACCCATGCTGGAGCGCCTGCTGACGGCCGGTCACCGGGTGCGTGCCTACGCGCGACGGCCCGAGGTCCGGGCCCGGCTCGCCGCTGCCGGCGCTGAGCTCGTCGACAGGCCGCCCGACATCGCCGACTCCGACGCCGTGGTCAGCTGCCTGTTCAGCGACGCCCAGGTGCTCGACGTGCTGCCCGGGGTCGTCGCGGCCATGGACGCCCACGCGGTGCTGGTGTCGCACACCACCGGCCTGCCGGCGACGCTGCGCCGTCTGGACGAGGCGTCGCCCACCGGCAGGGCGGCGATCGTGGACGCCGCCTTCAGCGGAACGGCGCAGGCGGTCCGCGACGGGCGGCTGACCGTCTACCTCGGCGGCGAGCCCGAGCACGTAGCGACGGCGCGTCACATCGTCAGCGCCTACGCCGACCCCGTCCTCGCGACCGGGGCCCGGGGCTCGGCGCTGCAGGTGAAGCTGCTCAACAACCTGCTCTTCGCCGGGGTCACCCAGCTGACCCTGCGCGGGCTACAGGCGGGCCGCGCCATGGGCGTCGACGAGGACAGCCTGCTGGCGGCCCTCGCGGTCAGCAGCGGCGGGAGCACCGCAGCCCGCTACATCGCGGCCCGCGGCGGGCCGGAACGCTATGTCGCCGCGGTCGCTCCGTACCTGCGCAAGGACCTGGCGGCCTGTGCGGAGGCCGCGGCCGAGGCGGGCCTGGAGATGGCGGAGCTGCTGACGGCGGCCCGCGAAGGACCCATGGATCTCGGTGGCGGCGCCACCGGTTGAGGGGGAGCCCCACGGCGCACGGCCGTGGGGCTCCCCGGCGCCTACGCGACCCGCTCCGCCAGCGACGCGCCGGCGACCACCCGGTCGGCGATCAGCGCCGCGACCTCCGACTCCGGCAGTCCGAGCTCGTCGACCAGGATGCGGACGGTGTCCTCGCCCAGGGTCGGCGGGTAGCTGGGTTCGACCTCGGCGGTGTTGACGAAGCGGATCGGGGTGGCGACGTTCTCGAAGGCGGTCCCGTCCTTCTGCACCACCACCAGGCTCCCGTCCCCGGCGGCACGGGCGTCGGCCAGCGCCTCCAGGACGTTCCTGACCGGGGCGACCGGCACCGAGGCGGCGGCGAGCAGTTCGACCCACTCGGCCGCGGGCCGCTCGGCGAACCGGGCCTCCAGGATCGCCCAGAGCGCCTCCTTGTTGCGCAGCCGGCTGGCCGCGTCGACGAAGCGCTGGTCGCCGACCAGCTCGTCGACCCCGAGGACCCGGCACAGGCCCTCCCACATCCGCGGGGTGTTCGCGGTGACCACCAGCTCGCGGCCGTCGCCGCCCTTGAACGAGCGGTAGGTGGCGATGGAGTCGTGGCCTGCGCCCTGCGGCCCCGGGGCCACGCCCCTGAGGTAGGTGTAGAGGGCCTGGTAGGAGAGCATCGCCAGCTGGCCGCGGAGCATGGAGACGTCGACGATGCGGCCGCGGCCGGTCTCGTGGCGGGCCTGCACCGCGGACAGCACGCCGATCACCGCGTACAGTCCCGCCACCACGTCGCCGGCCGGGATGCCGAGCCGTGCGGCCGGGGCGCCCGGGTGGCCGTTCAGGCTCATCACTCCGCCCAGGGCCTGGACCACCATGTCGTAGGCCGGACGGTCCCGCAATGGTCCCTCCTGTCCGAACCCGCTGATGGAGGCCCAGATCAGTGCGGGGTGCTTCGCGGTGACCGTCTCTGGGTCCAGTCCCAGCCGGGCGGTGACGCCGGGCCGGAAGTTCTCGATCACGATGTCGGCGCCGGCGATCAGCCGCATCAGCACATCGAGCCCGCGCGGCGTCTTCAGGTCCACCGCGATGCCGCGCTTGTTTCGGTTGTTGGCCAGGAAGTAGGCGCTCTCGCCCTCGACCGTGGGCCCGACGATGGCGCGGCTGGAGTCGCCGTCGAGCGACTCGACCTTGATGATGTCCGCGCCCAGGTCCCCGAGCAGCTGGGTCGCCGAGGGCCCCGAGAGGAAGGTGGTCAGGTCGATGACCCGCAGCCCTTCCAGGGGCGGGCGCTCGTCGGTCGTCATGCGGCCTCGAAGATGTGAATGGTGCAGGCACCGTGGTCCAGGCCGGCGGTGCCGCCGCCGGTGACATGGGTCAGCGCCCAGCGGGCGTCCTCGATCTGGCGTGCGCCGGCCTGGTCGGTGAGCTGCCAGAAGGCCTCGGCGATCTGGGCGACGCCGCTGGCGCCGACCGGGTGGCCCTTGGCGAGCAGTCCGCCGCTGGGGTTGACCACTACGTCGCCGCCGAAGGTGGTCCGGCCGTCGCGCAGCAGCGCGACCGCGCTGTGCTTCTCGGTCAGGCCGAAGGCCTCGTAGTAGACCAATTCGGCGATCGAGAACGCGTCGTGGAGCTCGATCATGTCGAGGTCCTCGGGTCCGATGCCGGCCTGGGCGTAGGCGTCGCGGGCGGACTGGTAGCTGATCTCGGGCTTGGTCATGTCGCGGAACCCCTCCTCGACCTGGCCCGAGTGCAGCACCGAGGCGGCCACCCGCATCCCGTTGGGGGCGCCGAGGCGGGCCCGGGCCCGCTCCGAGGCGAGGACCACCACGGCCGCGCCGTCGCCGGTCGGGCAGCACATCAGCAGGGTGAGCGGGTCGGCGACCGGCCGGGCCGCGAGCACCTCCTCGACCGTCACCTCCTTGCGGAACTGCGCGAAGGGGTTGAGCGCGCCGTGCCTGCGGGCCTTGACGCTGACGCGGGCCAGGTCCTCGACGGTGGCCTCGCTCTCGTAGAGGTAGCGGGTGGCCCGCATGGCGTAGACGGCGGGCATGATCAGGCCCTGCTTGACCTCGCGGTCCTCGGGGGAGAGCGGAAGGGCGCCGCCGCCGAACTGGGTCAGCTTCTCCACGCCGATGACCACGGCGACGTCGATCAGGCCCTGGTTGATCGCGGTCCAGGCCTCGTGCATCGCGGTGGCGCCGCTGGAGCAGGCGTTGTCGACGTTGACGGTCGGCACGGTGCCCAGGCCGATCTCCTTGGTGATCCGCTGACCGGTCATCATGCCGCCGTAGGAGTGGCCCACGTAGACGGCGTCGACGTCGGACTTCTGGATGCCGGCGCCCTGCAGGGCGTCGATCAGCGGGGACACGGCGAGGCCGACGTAGGACGAGCTCCGGTGCTTGCCGAAGGGGATCATCGCCGCCGATATCACGAACACGTTCTCAGTCATGGGGTTGTCTCCTTCTCACTCGCCGGCGACCGGCGCGAAGAACCACTGGTCGCCCTCGACGCCGAGGGCGACCGGGATGCCCGGTTGCAGCGGCGTGTCGCCCTCGCGGAGGTCGGCGAGGGTGCGGACGTCGTCGTCGAGGTCGATGTAGCCGATGGGCCGGACGCCCTCGACGCCGACGTGCAGCCGGGTGAAGGAGTAGAGGACGCCGGTGCTGGGGAGCGCGACCCGGGAGACCTCGCGGCTGACGCAGGAGCTGCAGACCACCCGGGTGCCGATCATGGTCCGGCCGCACTGGCCGCACTCGGTGCCGACCAGGCGCGGGCCCTCGGGGAAGGTCCCCAGCAGGCTGTCGGTCTCCAGGTCCGCGATCGGTGCGGAGACCGGGACCTCGGTGCTGGGCGTCATGCCTGTCCTCCGTTGGCGCCGCTGCGGGCGATGGACCGGGTGGGGCAGACGTCGATCGCCATCTTGATCTCGTCCTCGCCGTCGCCGTGCTGGTCGATGACGACCGCGATGCTCAGGTCGTCGAGGTCGAAGGTGTTGGGTGCGTAGAAGGTGCACTGCCCGGACCCCATGCAGCGGTCGCGGTCCACGGTGAGCTCACCGGCCATCACTGGGCCTCCCGCTCGGTGTAGTCGAGGTACAGGTGGTTGTGGCCGCGGAACTTGTAGCTGGCCATCAGGTCCCAGCGGCGGTCCTCCGCCGGGCCGTGGTGCTGCTCCGAGATGGAGATCCGCTCGGTGCGTTCGAGCAGGCGCTGGATGGAGAAGACCGCCTCGGCGCGGGCCAGCGGGGCACCGGGGCAGGTGTGGATGCCGCGGCCGAAGGCGAGGTGCTGGCGGGCGTTGGCCCGCTTGACGTCGAACTCGGCCGGGTTGTCGAAGATCCGCGGGTCGCGGCCGGCCGCACCGTGCAGCAGCAGCACGACGGTTCCCGGCTCCAGGTCCAGGCCGCCGATGCTGGTGGCCACCTTGGTGAGCCGGAAGGAGCCCTTGATCGGCGCCTCGATCCGCAGCGCCTCCTCGATGAACTTGGGGACCAGCGCCGGCTCGCGGCGCAGCAGGTCCTGCAGCTCCTGGTCCCCTGCGATCCGGGCCAGGGCGACGCCGAGGAGCTGGACGGTGGTCTCGTTGCCGGCGGCGAAGAGGTTGGAGGCGATCCGGGCGACGTCGATCGGCTCGGGGAGGGTGCCGTCCGGGAAGGTGGCCAGGGACATCCCGGTGAGGATGTCGCCGGTCGGGTTCTCCCGGCGCTCTTCGATCTTCTCGATGAAGTAGTCGTAGAGCCGTTCGAGGCTGTTGTGGTGGGCCACCTGGAGGTTGAGGTTGCCCAGGATCGGGCCCTGCCGGGTGGCGAGGAGTTCGATCAGCATCGGGTGGTCCGACTCGGGGACCCCGAGCAGGTCGGCGACGGCCAGCACCGCGTAGCGCTTGCTGTAGTCCCAGATGAACTCGCAGTGCCCCTGGGGCAGCAGCTCGTCCAGGAAGCGGTCGGCGGTGCGCTTGAGGAACTCCTCGTTCTCCTTCAGCCGCTTGGGGGTGATCAGTCCCATCAGCAGGGCGCGGTGGTCGGTGTGCATCGGCGGGTCGAAGGTGACCATCTGGTCGTTCTGCGGGAAGTGCGCGCGGTGCTGTTCGAGGAGGTCGGTGAGGTCCTCGCCGACCAGTTCGAAGGGGAGGTCCAGGACGGGCCCGCCGGTCCGGTTGATCGAGGAGTAGACCTCGGGGTGGTGGTAGACCTGGAGGGCCTCCTCGTACCCGGTGACGATGACGACTCCGTACTTCTCCTCGCGCCAGACCGGGTGGTCGGCGAGCATGTGGTCGAAGTAAGGCACTGAGTCAGCCGCCACTGCGGCGTCGGTGAAGTAGTCGATCTCCGTCGGGTCGATCTTCACGGTGCTCATCCGTACCCCTTTCCTTGCGGCGTGCCTGCGGCTCCGCGTCTTCCGAGCCGATGCGCTGTGTTTCGCTGTACGGAACGCACGTACTGTTATGCGATGGCCATAGGATGGTCCGACCACGGATCCCATGTCAAGGAGCGACGTCGGATTTCACCGCTTCAGCGCGGAGCCCCGAACCATTGACAGCCGCTCGAATCCGGGGGCAGAATCCCGACCGTGTTCCGTTGTAGCGTATCGATGTTCTGTTCTACGTAATACACGACATGGAGTAACAGATGACTGACGACCTCGGTCCCGATCCGCTGGCCCCCTGGGAGCGCGCGATCGCCGACGCGCACGCCGCCGCCCGCCACACCGACGGCGAGCAGTGCCGCGGCTCGGTGGCGCTTATCGACGAGGCCGCCCGGCTGCGCGGCGTCGCCCAGGTGAAGCTCGGCAGGGCCGTCTCGCTCGAACGCGAGGTCGAGACCCGCCCGCACCGCCTGGCCGCCGGCCGCGCGCTGGCCGAGGCCGAGAAGCGCGACTGGCAGCGCCTGGGCGCGGCCGGACTGCCCGACGGCCACGGCGGCGTCGAACTCAATGTGCACGTCGGCATCCACGGCCGCAGCGCCCACGGCGGAGAGGTCATCAGCTACGACCCGCACGGCGTGCACAACACCCACCTCGACGGGCTCTCGCACATCGGCGCGGACGCCGGCTGGCACGGCCCCATCGCCGCCGACGCCTCGCAGACCGACGAGGACACCATGGTCAACTGGGCCCAGCACGGCATCGCCACCCGCGGCGTGCTGCTGGACGTCGCGGCGGCCCGCGGCGTGGACTGGATCGTCGCCGAGCAGCCGGTCACCGCCGCCGAACTGGACAAGGCCCTCGCGGCCACCGGCGTCACCCTGGAGCCCGGCGACGCGCTCATCGTCTACCAGGGCCGCGACCGCTACGAGGCCGCCGGGAACGTCTACCCCAGCGGCGCCGCCGCCGTGCGCCGCCCCGGCATCGGCGAGGACGGCGCCAAGTGGATCGCCGCCCAGGACCCCGGCCTGGTGGCCTGGGACTTCCACGACGCGCGCAACAACCCCGGCGGAAAGCTGGAGGTCCACGGCCTGATCTACTCGATCGGACTCTGCCTGGTCGACAACTGCCTGCTGGGTCCGGCCGTCGCCGCGCTGAAGGAGGCCGGCGCCTCGACCGGCCTGCTCGTCGCCGCACCCACCGCGATCCACCGGTCGACCGGTGTGATCATCAACCCGCTGCTGCTCTACTGATCCGCTACTGTTCGCGCCGAAGGAGGTCTGGCACCGGACCGGGACACCGGGCCGGCGCCAGACCTTTGCCATGTCCCCATCTGCGCACAGTGCTCCATGTCCAGAAGGAGTCCTTCCATGCTCATAGGAGTGACCCGCGAGCCGGCCGGTGAGACCCGCGTGGCCGCGACCCCCGCGACCGTCAGGCAGCTCATCGCCCTCGGCTACGACCTGGTGGTCGAGGCCGGAGCCGGTGAGCTCTCCGCCTTCACCGACACCAGCTACAAGGAGGCCGGGGCCACCGTCGGCACCGCCGACGACGCCTGGGGCGCCGACGTCGTGCTGCGCGTCAACGGCCCCACGACCGAGGACGTCGCCCGTCCCAAGGACGGCGCCTACCTGGTCTCCACGCTGGCCCCGGCGCTCAACCCCGAGCTGGTGGACGCCCTCGCCGAACGCGACATCACCGTGCTGGCCATGGACGCCGTCCCGCGCATCAGCCGGGCCCAGTCCCTGGACGTGCTCTCCAGCATGGCCAACATCGCCGGCTACCGCGCCGTGGTCGAGGCCGCCCACGAGTTCGGCCGCTTCTTCACCGGCCAGGTGACCGCCGCGGGCAAGGTGCCCCCGGCCAAGGTGCTGGTCGCCGGGACCGGCGTGGCCGGCCTGGCCGCCATCGGCGCCGCCTCCAGCCTGGGCGCGATCGTGCGCGCCACCGACCCGCGCCCCGAGGTCGCCGACCAGGTGAAGTCGCTGGGCGGGCAGTACCTGCCGGTCGTCGTCGAGGAGCAGGCCCAGCAGTCCGGCGACGGCTACGCCAAGGCCACCTCGGAGCGCTACAACGAGGCCGCCGCCAAGCTCTACTCCGACCAGGCCGCCGACGTCGACATCATCATCACCACCGCGCTGATCCCCGGCCGCCCTGCCCCCAGGCTGATCACCGCGGCCGACGTGGCCTCGATGAAGGCCGGCTCGGTGATCGTCGACATGGCCGCCGCCCAGGGCGGCAACGTCGAGGACAGCGTGGCCGGCCAGAAGGTGGTCACCGACAACGGCGTGACCGTCCTCGGCTACACCGACCTGGCCGGCCGACTGCCCACCCAGGCCAGCCAGTTGTACGGCACCAACCTGGTCAACCTGCTCAAGCTGCTCACCCCGGGCAAGGACGGCCAGGTCGTGCTGGACCTCGACGACGCCGTGCAGCGCGGCATCACCGTGGTGCGCGCCACCGGGACCGGCCGCGGCGAGAAGCTCTGGCCGCCACCGCCGGTCCAGGTCAGCGCGGCCCCCGCCGCGGCGCCGGCCGAGCAGGCACAGGCACCGGCGAAGCCGCAGCGCAAGCCGCTGTCGGCCGCCGGGCGGGTCGCCCTGGTGCTGACCGCGATCGCCCTGCTGTGGCTGGTGATCGCGCTCGCCCCGGCGCCGATCCCGCAGGACTTCACCGTGCTCACGCTGGCCGTGGTGATCGGCTACTACGTCATCGGCAAGGTCCACCACGCGCTGCACACGCCCCTGATGAGCGTCACCAACGCCATCTCCGGGGTCATCGTGGTCGGCGCGCTGGTCCAGATCGGACCGGGCGAGCACGTGATCCAGGTACTGGCCGGGATCGCCACGCTGCTCGCGTCCATCAACGTCTTCGGTGGCTTCGCGGTGACCCGCCGGATGCTCGCCATGTTCAGCAAGGAGAACTGACGTGTCCGCAGCCTCCATCGCCACGGCGGCCTACCTGGTCGCCGCACTGCTCTTCGTCCTGTCCCTGGCCGGCCTGAGCAAGCACGAGACGGCCCGTCAGGGCTGGACCTACGGCGTGGTCGGCATGGTCGTCGCGCTGGCCGCCACCGTCGGCCTGACCGTCCACGACAGCCCGGTGCGGACGACCACGGTGCTGATCGTGGTCGCCGCGATCGGGATCGGCGCCGTGGTCGGCCTGTGGCGCGCCCGCATCGTGCAGATGACCGGCATGCCCGAACTGATCGCGCTGCTGCACTCGTTCGTGGGTCTGGCCGCGGTACTGGTCGGCTGGGCCTCCTACATCGAGGTGGAACGCAACGGCCTGGGCGGCTTCACCGGCTCGCTGCTGCGCATCCACCACGCCGAGGTCTTCATCGGCATCTTCATCGGCGCGGTGACCTTCACCGGCTCGGTGGTCGCCAACCTGAAGCTCAGCGCGAGGATCAAGTCCGCCCCGCTGGTGCTGCCGGGCAAGAACCTGCTCAACCTGCTGGCGCTGCTCGCCTTCGCGGTGCTGACCGCGCTGTTCGTGATCCACCCCTCCTCCTGGGCGATCATCGCGGTGACCGCGATCGCGCTGCTGTTCGGCTGGCACCTGGTCGCCTCCATCGGCGGCGGCGACATGCCGGTGGTGGTCTCCATGCTGAACAGCTACTCCGGCTGGGCGGCCGCGGCCAGCGGCTTCCTGCTCAACAACGACCTGCTGATCGTCACCGGCGCGCTGGTCGGCTCCTCCGGCGCCTACCTGTCCTTCATCATGTGCAAGGCGATGAACCGCTCCTTCCTCTCCGTCATCGCCGGCGGCTTCGGCATCGAGGCGCCCAGCGGCGCGGACGACGGCGAGCAGGGCGAGCACCGGGAGACCTCCGCAGAGGAGACCGCCGACCTGCTGGCCAACGCCTCCCGGGTGGTCATCACCCCCGGCTACGGCATGGCCGTGGCCCAGGCCCAGCACCCGGTCGCCGAGCTGACCCGGCTGCTGCGGGACCGCGGCGTCGACGTGCGCTTCGCCATCCACCCGGTCGCCGGCCGGCTGCCTGGCCACATGAACGTGCTGCTGGCCGAGGCGAAGGTGCCCTACGACATCGTGCTGGAGATGGACGAGATCAACGACGAACTCGCCGACACCGACGTGGTCCTGGTGATCGGCGCCAACGACACCGTCAACCCGGCCGCCGCCGAGGACCCGACCAGCCCGATCGCCGGCATGCCGGTGCTGCGGGTGTGGGAGGCCGCGAACGTGGTCGTCTTCAAGCGCTCCATGGCCAGCGGCTACGCCGGGGTGCAGAACCCGCTGTTCTTCCGCGAGAACACGGCGATGCTCTTCGGCGACGCCAAGACCAGGGTCGACGAGATCGTCGGCGTCCTGGCCGCGGCCCGCGCGGTTCCCGCCCTCGTCTGACGGCTCTGCCCAGAGCAGCGACCGCCAGAGCAACGATCGCCAGGGCAACGACCGGTCGGCGCCGCACTCGGACCAACGGGTGCGGCGCCGACCGGTTCTGTCGTTCCCCGCAGACGGGGAACGGGACGAACAGGCAGTGGCCGCCGCGCGCCTGTGCGCACGGCGGCCACCGCCGACCTGGGGTTCTCGGGTGCGGCTACTACGCGGGCGCACCGGAGTTGGAGATGGGGAGCAGCTGGCCCCCGTCGAGCTTGAGCTGCTGCCCGGTGACCCAGCGGGACTCGTCCGAGGCGAAGTACAGGACGGCCGCCGAGATCTCCCGCGGCGTCAGCCAGGGGACGCCCATCGGGGACTTGGTGGCCAGCGAGGGGATCATGTCCTCGCGGGTCGGGTTCTCCAGGTCCGGCCGGAAGGCGTGGTACATGAAGTCGTTGTCCATCATGGCCGTGTCCACGTTGGTCGGGTGGATCACGTTGACCCGGATCTGCTGGTCGGCGTAGATGCGCGCCAGGTCGTGCCCCAGCCGGGCCACGTGCCGCTTGGCGTGGGCGTAGCCCAGGCCGCCGGCGCCGGTGATGTCGACGGAGCCGACCAGCAGGGCCGCGGTGGAGCCGGTGAGGATCACCGACGCGCCGGACTCCAGGTACTGCGCGGCGGCGGTGACCGTGTTGACCACGCCGACCAGGTTGACCTGCACGACGTCGAAGAAGGCCTGCGGGGTGTCGGTGCCCATGGTCAGGATGCCCGCCTGGGCGACCACCACGTCCAGCTTGCCCAGCTCGGCGACGCCCTGGTCCACGGCGGCCTGCAGCTGCGAGAGCACCCGCACGTCGGCCTGCCGGGCGACGATGCGCCGGCCCAGGGCCTGGACCTGACGGACCGTCTCGTCCAGGTCCTCCTTGGTGGCCATCGCGTAGGGCGCGGTGTCGATGTCCTCGAGGATGTCCACGGCGATGATGTCCGCGCCCTCCTCGGCCAGCCGAACGGCGTGGCTGCGGCCCTGTCCGCGGGCGGCACCCGTGATGAGGGCGACCTTGCCCTCGACGCGTCCCGACATGAGTCTCTCCTGGTGTGATCGGTGGAAGGTGGGTCTGCGGGTGGAGCGGGGAGCGGGGGGCGTCAGTCGAGCGGGTCGTACCCGGTCGGCAGGCCGTCCAGGATCAGGGTCTTGGACTCCAGGTAGGGGAGCAGGCCGTCGCGACCGCCCTCGCGCCCGATGCCGGACTGCTTGAAGCCGCCGAAGCCCATCGCGGGGTCGGTCCGGTAGCCGTTGTGGCCCACCGTGCCCGCGCGGAGCCGGCGGGCGACCCGGAGGGCGCGGTCGGCGTCGTCGGTGAAGACGCTGGCGTTGAGGCCGTAGGGGGTCTCGTTGGCCAGCTGGATCGCGTGCTCCTCGTCGTCGGCGGGGATGACGCTGAGGACCGGGCCGAAGATCTCCTCCTGGGCGATGGTCGACCCGTTGTCGACGCCGGCGAAGACGGTCGGCTGCAGGTAGTAGCCGCGCTCGAACCCCTCCGGGCGGCCGCCGCCGGTGACCAGGCGTGCGCCCTCGGCCAGGCCCTTGGCGACGAAGCCCTCCACGCGGTCGCGCTGGCGCTCCATGGCCAGCGGGCCGAGCTGCGCGTCGGGGTCGAACGGGTCGCCGATGCGCACCGCGCCGAAGAAGCTCCCGAGGGCCTCGGCGAAGGCGTCGTGGCGGTGCCGGCTGACGATGATGCGCGTCAGCGAGGAGCACACCTGGCCGTTGAGGGTGCACTCGGCGGCGGCCAGCGACCTGGCCGCGGTCTCCAGGTCGTAGTCGTCCAGGACGATGGCCGGGGACTTGCCGCCCAGCTCCAGGGTGAAGCGGGCCATCCGGTCGCCGCAGATGGCGGCGATCCGGCGGCCGGCGGCGCTGGAGCCGGTGAAGGCGATCTTGTCCACCCGCGGGTCGCGGACCAGCAGCTCGGACACCTCGCGGTCGGCGGTGAGCACGTTCAGGACGCCGGCCGGCAGGCCGATCTCCTCGGCCACCTCGGCCAGCACGTAGGCCTCGCCGGGTGCCTCCGGGGGCGCCTTGAGGACGACGGTGCAGCCGGCCAGCAGGGCGGGGCCGACCTTGTGGGCCGCCAGCGACATCGGGGTGTTCCAGGCGACGATGGCGCCGACGACGCCGATCGGCTCGCGGACCACGGCCCCGAAGGGGCCCTGGTTGGGCCGGTGCCGGACCTCGAAGGGGAAGTCGGCGGCCAGGTCGGCGTAGTAGTCGTAGCTGGCCCCGATCCGCTCGATGGAGCCCTTCGACATGGAGTGCAGCACGCCGACCTGACGCGTCCACAGCTGGCTGGCGTCGGCGGCCCGGCGGCGCAGGCCGTCGGCGATCCGGTGCAGCCACTGCGCCCGTTCCGCGAGTGCCAGCTGCGGCCATCCTGAGCTGTCGAAGGCGCGGCGCGCGGCGGCGACGGCCAGGGACATGTCCTCGGCGCCGGCCTCGGCGGCCCGGTAGTAGAGCTCCTCGGTCGCCGGATCGATGATCGCGAAGGTCGACGCCGTGGTCGGCGCCACCCATCGGCCGTCGATGAAGAGGCGGTCGGGGTGTCGCAGCGGTACCGGCTGTTCGCGCGCGGAGGGCGCCGCACCTGCAGATCCGTCAACGCTGACTTGGGTGGACATCAGAGCCTCCGTATCCGGGCCCCACTGTTCATGAGCCGGGGGCCGGGCGTTCGTTTAACCGAACGATCGTTGCTTTATACAGCTGAGTCAGCTTCGCCCACGTTCCCCTGCGTGTCAAGGACCAGATCAGGGCCGCTCCGGCGGCCGATTGCGAGTCGGACGGGTGGCGGTGACGGGGCCATGCCGAGCCCGGAACTACCGCGTGCAGACCCCTTGACTCGCCATGTCGGCGGGATCACACTCAGGGACGCTGTAGCGATCAGCTGTCCCGTTGAACGGAACACCGGGGAGGCACGGAAGCCTCACCCAGGTATGTGCATCGTGCAGCCAAAGACTAACGCCAAGATCCCCGGATGAAAGAGGCAACGATGCCCCCCATCACCGCAGAAGCAGAGCCCAGGCCTGCGCGCCCCACCCCGTTCATCATCGGGATCCTGATCCTCGCTGCCATCGTCAGCTCCTTCGAAGCCACGATGATGTACACGGCGCTGCCGGAGGTCATCCAGCACTTCAAGACCACCCCCGGCAACGCCGGCTGGGTGCTCACCGGATTCCTCCTGGTGGGGGCGGCGTCCGCGGCCATCAGCGGCCGCCTGGGCGACGCCTTCGGCCGCCGCAACGTGCTGGTCGTGGTGCTGGTGGCCTCGATCGTCGGATCCGTGGTCAGCCTGGCCAGCAACAGCCTCGCCGGGCTCATCATCGGCCGCTCGATCCAGGGTCTGGCCGGCGGTCTGGTCCCGCTCTGCATCGGGGTGCTGCGCGAGAACCTGCCGAAGAAGAAGCTGCCCGTGGGCGTGGCGGTGGTCGCGGGGGCGGCCATGTGGGGCGGGGCCGCGGGCAACGTCATCTCGGGCAACATCGTCGACTCCTGGGGCTGGCACTACATCTTCGTGGTCGCCGCGGTCCTGGCAGCGGTCACCGCGGTCGGCGCGTGCTTCCTACCGCGGCCGGTCGTGAAGTCGGGGCTGGACCGGATCGACTGGCTCGGCGGACTGCTCTTCGCCCCCGGCGTCGCCCTCGCCCTGTACGGCGTCAACGAGAGCAGCACCTGGGGCTGGTCCAGCGGCAAGACCATCGGCTTCATTCTGGGCGGCATCGTGGTCCTGGTGCTGTGGACCGTGTGGGAGCTGAACGTCGACAAGCCGCTCATCAACATCCGGTTCTTCTTCGACCGCAAGCTCGGCCTGACCCTGGTCGCCACCGCGCTGGTCTCCTTCGGCACGCTGGGCATCTCCGGCTTCGTCGGCCAGATCGTGATGCAGACCCCGAAGATGGCCCCGGTCGGTCTGGGCCTCAGCGCCGGAACCGCCGGCGACGTCTCCTTCGCCATCGGCCTCATCGGATTCGTGGCCGCGTCGCTCAGCGGGCGCATCTCCCGGGGCGGACGGGCCCGCAACTCCTTCATCATCGGAGCAGCCTTCGCTGTCGCGGCGGCCATCCTTTCGGCCCTGCTGCTGCACTCGCTCGCGGGCTGGATCTTCTCGCAGATCGTGCTGACCATCGCGACCGGCTTCCTGCTCAGCTCCCTGCCCAACCTGATCGTCGAGGGGGTGCCCGGCTCCAACACCAGCGAGGCGCAGGGCGTCTACATGGTCACCCAGACCGCCTTCTCGGGTGTCGGCACCTCCATCGGCACCGTGCTGATGTCCCACTACCTGGTGACCGGCACGCCGTTCACCACCCGCACCGGCTACAACGTGCTCTTCACCATGGTGGCCGTCGTCGCCGCCGTCGCGGTCGTGGTGGCCCTGTTCATCCGCCTGAACCCGCTGAAGGCCGGCGACAGCGACGAGCTCGCGGAGGCGCGGGCCGAGGGCCTGGCCGACGCGGTCGCCATCACCCCGGAAGCCATCTGAACCGGTCCGTCCGGCCGAAGTCGGCCGCCCGGCTCTGTCCGCGGCCCCCTCGGGGACCGCGGACAGAGCCACGGCACCCCGGCCCGACCAGCACCACCAGCACCGACGCAAGGAGATCGACAGTGAACGACGGTACCGACCGCCCCTACCGCGTGCGGATGCTGTACCACCCGAGGATCCACGTCCCGAGCCTGGACCAGGCGGAGGACTTCTTCGCCCGGGTCTTCGGCCGGCCGAGCACCAACTTCTCCGTCGTCATGCCCGAGCCGCCGGCGCCCGGACACTCCGTCGGGTACTCGACCTTCACCTCGGTCAGCGACGTGCTCATCGACAGCCTGGAACCGAAGCGCTACCTCACCGGCGGCACCCAGCGCTACCCGGACGTCGAGGTCCCGCACCTGGAGACGACCGGCTGGTACGTCGACGGAGTCAAGGCGCTGTACCGCGAACTCCGCGCTGGGGGCCTGCGGCTCGTCGACTCGCACGACTCCGTCCTCGACGGCGAGGAGTGGCCCGGCGGCCCGTCACCGTTCCACACCCTGCCGGACGACGCCGGGCTGCGGTACGCCTTCTTCGAGATGTTCCCCTTCCCGCTCGACCCCCGGGTGCGCGAGGGCTGGACGGTTCCGGAGGTCAGCGAGGACGACCCGCTCGGCATCCAACACGCCTCTCACCACACCGTCCTGACGTCCCGTCCGGAACGCGCACTGCGGCTCACCGTGAACGTCCTCGGCGGCGAGGTGGTGCGCACCGGCCGCGACGAACTGCGCGGCGTCGCGGGTCCGTTCGTCCGGCTCGCCGACACGGTGTTCCACTTCGCCGCACCGGACCCCGGCAGCCCGGCCGCCGCCGATGCGGCGGCCCACGCGCCGCTGGACACCTACCACGCGATCACCTGGAAGGTGGTCGACCTGGAGCGCACCGCCAAGCACCTCGATGCCGAGGGCGTGCGCATCGCACACCGCTCACGGACCGCCCTGGTGACCGACCCGGCCACCAGCCTCGGCGTCCCGTGGGGCTTCACCACCGATTCCATTTGAGGAGACATCTGATGACCGACAGTTCCCAGCCCGCGCACGAGATCCTGCTGGCGCTCACCAACCCGGTCGAGGGCCGGGAGGAGGAGTTCCGCACCTGGTACTGGGAGACCCACATCCCCGAGGTGCTCGCCCTCCCCGGCATCGTCTCGGCGCGCCGTTACCTGGCCCCCGAGTCCGCCACCGGCGTCTCGCACCGCTATGTGACGCTCTACGAGGTGGAGGGCTCCGCCGAGGCCGCCCGCGACAAGCTCTTCACCTCCGGCCTGAGCACGAGCGACGCCCTCGACGTCACCACGGTCGCCATGCTGCCGCTGCTGGCGAAGGACTAGCCGACCTGCGGTCCGGCAACCGCTGAGGCCCCGCCCGGAACGTTCCGGGCGGGGCCTCGATGCTGGGACAAGGGCCGCCGGCCTACGGCTTCTCGGCGCCGGTGAATCTGCGGGTGAGCACCTGTGCGGCCTGCTTGACCAGTTCGGTGAAGTCCGCGGTGGTCGTCGCGTTGAAGCGGGTCTCCGGGATGGTGATGCCGACGTCGCCGATGACGGCGTCCGCCGGGCCCATCACCGGCGCGGCGATGGCGATGGCCCCGTCGATCCGCTCGCCGTGCGATATGGCGTAGCCGTCCCGCCGGATCTGGGCCAGTCGCTCGGCGAGCTTGTCGGGATCGACCAGGGTCCGGTTGGTCAGCACGTCGAGGCTGCCGTGCACGATCGCGTCCTGCACCTCGGTGGGCAGGAAGGCGAGGATCGCCAGACCGCTGGCCCCCGCGTGCAGCGGGAGCCAGACGCCCTGCGGGACGGTGTAGCGCAGCGGGTGCGGGGACTCGACGGACAGCGCGAACATCATCTGCCGGCGCTGGTCGTTGTAGACCGCGAAGAACGCCGACTCGCCGCTGCGCTCGGTGACGTCGGCCAGGACGTCGTTGGCGGCCTCGCGGATCGGGAAACGGGTGTTGGTGGTCCAGGCCAGCCTCAGGAACTCCATCCCGAGCCGGTAGCTGCCGGTCGGGGTGCGGGCCACCATGCCCAACTCCTCCAGATCGCTGAGGAGTCGGTGGGCGGTGCTGGCGCTGACGCCGATGCGGGTGCCGAGGTCGCGCACCCCGTAGACCTGCTTGCCGCCGTCGACCATCAGGGTGAGGATCTCGACCCCCCGGGCGAGCGGATGCCGCTGGCGATCGGGGGCGCCTGCGGTCACCTCGGTTGCCTGCGACTCCACGCGCTGCTCCTTCTGGCCCGTTCAGTGGGATGGGAGTTCTCTTTAACCAAACACTAGCAGGGGCCGCCCTGGCAGGCGGTGACCTGTGTGAGGATTTCTCGCCTTGATCTGAGCACGTAGAGCATAGGGGTACGGGGGCGGATCCGACGGTGGGTCACCGGTCGATGCCGGCGGCCACCAGCATGTCGGCGCGGTGGTGGAACTTGGCGCGGTCCCGGCCCGAGGCCTGGCCGAGCCGCACCTCGGCCGCCTCGATGGCCAGCCAGCGGCTCCAGTTCACCACCGGCACGCCACGCGAGCGCAGCAGGTCGTCGATGGCCGTGCCGCCGGCGTCCGTGTCGGTGTCGCGTTCCAGTGCGGCCGCGGCGTCCGCCAGGACGGCGGTGGCGGTCTCGCTCGCGCACAGCCGGTTGGTGCCGATCACCCCGCTGGGGCCGCGCTTCGCCCAGCCGACCACGTACAGGCCCGGCACGGTCCGGTCGCCGTCCAGCACCCGGGAGTCGCGGTGCGGGACCGTGCCGGTCGCCTCGTCGAACGGCGCCCCGCCGAGCGGAACGCTGCGGTAGCCGATCGCCGGCAGCACCAGGCCCGTCTCCAGGACCTCGACCTGCGCGGGGTCCGCGGTGTGGGCCAGGGCGATGCCGGTGACCGAGGTGTCGCCGACGAACTCGACCGGCGTCCGGTTGAACAGGAAGCGGATGGCGCGCGACCGGCCCTGCGGTTGCCGGTCGGCTATCTTCCGCAGCGAGCCCAGCATCCGCGCGACCGCTGGCCTGCTCGGCGCGCCCGCGCCGGCCTGCTGCGCCTCCGCGAGCGCCAGCTCCTCGGCGGGGACGATCACGTCCGCGCCCTCGACCTCGGCCAGTTCCAGGAGTTCCTTGCCGGTGAACTTGGCGGCCTCGGGCCCGCGCCGCCCGACGATGCAGACCTCGCGGACCGCATGGCCGGCCAGGGCCTCGATGACGTGCTCGGGCACGTCGGTGCGGCGCAGTTCGTCGGGCGTGCGCACCAGCATCCGCGCCACGTCCAGGGCGACGTTGCCGACGCCGACGACGACCGCGCGCTCGGCGGACAGCAGCGAGGTGTCGAAGTCGGCGTCCGGGTGCCCGCTGTACCAGGAGACGAAGCGGCCGGCCGGGACCACGCCGCCGAGGTCCTCGCCGGGGACGCCCAGCCGGCGGTCCAGCGGCGCGCCGGAGGCCAGCACCACCGCGTCGTAGTGCTCGCGCAGCTCGCTGACGGTGATGTCCGAACCGACCGTCACATTGCCGAGGAAGCGGACGCCGGGCGTCTCGAAGATCTCGGCGAACGAGGCGACAATGGACTTGATCTTCTGGTGGTCGGGCGCGACGCCGTAGCGCACCAGGCCGAACGGCGTGGGGAGGCGCTCGAAGACGTCGACGGAGACCGGGTGGTCGGCCTCCTCGGCCAGGATCTGAGCACAGAACGCTCCGGCGGGGCCGGAGCCCACGACTGCGACTCGTAGCGCGCGCACGTCCACTCCCAGTGTGTCGTATAACGGAACAGGTGATTCTTTCAGCGAGTGTCGTTTGCGCCGAACGGCATGTCAAGCAGTTGACATGGCATTCTGCAGCGTGCCAACCTGAGCGCATTCTTGACAACGGAACGGTCGTTCCGTTTGCCGAAACAGTCTCCGAGGAAGGCTCCTATGACCAGCACGGATCGGGTCGCCGTCGTCACCGGGGGAGCCGCGGGCATCGGTCGGGCCATCGCCGAGCGCCTCGCGAAGAACGGACTCAGGGTCGCCATTCTCGACGTGGTCGACGGCGCGGCGGAAGAGGCGGCCACCTCCATCGAGAAGGCCGGCGGCGTCGCCCGCGGCTACCGCGCCGACGTCAGCGACCGCGAACAGGTGGACGCGGCCCTGACGGCAGCCCGGCTGGAGCTGGGGCCGCTGGCCGTCGTCGTGGCCAACGCGGCGATCGCCCGGCAGCAGCCGTTCCTGGACATGACGCTCCAGCAGTGGAACGAGACCCTGTCGATCAACCTGACCGGAACCTTCAACGTGGTCCAGTCGGCCCTGCCCGACCTGGTCGAGGCGGGCTGGGGCCGGGTGGTGCTGATCTCCTCCTCCAGCGCCCAGCGCGGCGCACCGAGGATGGCCCACTACGCGGCGTCCAAGGGCGGACAGCTCGCCCTGACCAAGGCCCTCGCGATGGAGTTCGGACGCTCCGGCATCACCGTCAACACGGTGGCGCCGTCGTCGATCGACACCCCGAGCGTGGAGAAGAAGCGCGCCACCGGCGCCATGCCCTCGGCCGAGGAGATGGCCAAGTTCATCCCGGTCGGCCGGACCGGCAGCGGCGACGACATCGCCGCGGCGGTCGCCTATCTCGTATCCGACGAGGCGTCGTACGTGACGGGTCAGACCGTCAGCGTCAACGGCGGCTCCTTCATAGGGTGATTCCATGAGCCAGCCACGTATCCCGGTCCGCCCCGTCGACGACTGGACCGACGAGGTCGACGAGGCCTTCTCCGCGCTCCGGGCCCATGTGCCGGGCGGTCAGGCCGCCGCGACCGACGGACCGGTCGCCCGTCCGCAGTCCCACATCCTCGGCATCTACGCCTGGCACCCGGCCCTGATCCGCGGCTGGATGCCCTTCTCCAACCACCTGCGCAACTCCACCCTCCCGGACCGGGTCCGCGAGATCGCGATCGTCCGCTCCACCTGGCTCGGCTACGGCGAGTACGAGTGGGCCCAGCACGTGCGGATGAGCCGGGCCGCCGGGTGGCTCACCGACGCCGAGGTCGAGGCGCTCTCCGAGGGCCCCGGCGCCGCCGAGTGGTCGAAGGGTGACAGCGCCGTGGTCAGGGCTGTGGACGAGCTGTGCGGCAGCAAGAACATCGCCGACGGCACCTGGAGCGAACTGGAGGCGCAGTTCTCCCGCCAGCAGCTCATCGACTTCGTCTTCACCGTGGGCACCTACGACATGCACTGCATGGCCTTCAACGCCCTGGGGCTGGAACTGGAGGACGGCATGACCGGCTTCCCCGATGAGCACCGCCCCGCCGACCACCGCCCCGCCGAGCACCGCCCCGCCGAGCAGCGGCGCGACCGTTGAGCGGCACGGTGCGCCCGGGGGCGCTGCGCTGGGCGGTGAAGGACTCCTTCGTCCACTATGTGCGCGTGATCGCGGGCGGCAGCTGCGAGGTCCTGGACGGCGCCGAGCCGGGCACCGGCGGGGCCTTCGTGTTCCCGCTGCTGGCGGCCGAGGAGGACGGCGAGGGCCGGACGCTCTCCTTCGGGGGAGCGGTCCGCTTCCAGGCGCACCACGGATTCCTCGACGTCGAACTGCGCGACCTGCAGCTGCGGCTGACGGAGGGTGGCGGCGCGCTCAGCATCCGCGGTGCGGACGGCGGCCGGGTCACCGTGGCCACCACGGCGCCCGCCGCTGCGGTCCAGGAGGCCGGGCTGCTCCGCTGGCCGGCCCTGGTCCCGTACCTGACCGAGGCCGGGGTCGCGGTCTTCGGTGACGTCTACGCGGCCGGCTCGGAGTTCGCCCCGATCGACGCCGCCGTACTGATAAATTGAGCGCCCATGTCACAGACCTCGCCTGAGCGGCCCGCGCGCCGCGGCGGCTCCCCGACCGGCGGACAGCGCGCCAACGTCCGAGGTCAGGTGACCCGGCAGCGGATCCTCACGGCCGCCGAGCGGCTCTTCGCCGAACACGGGATCTCAGCCGTTCCGCTGCGGGACATCGGCATCGCCGCCGGCCAGCGCAACCACGCGAGCGTGCAGTACCACTTCGGGGACCGCGACGAGGTGGTGAAGGCCATCATGGAGTTCCGCGGGGCCGAGAGCGAGGCCAGCCGCACCGGCATCGTCGCCGATCTGATGCTCGGCGGCCGGACCCCCACCGTCACCGACGTGGTCAGCGCGTTCGTCCGGCCGCTGGCGATCCACTTCCAGCCCGACAACCACTACCTGCCCTTCCTCTCCCTCTACATCACCGAGGAGGGCGGCTACGAGGGCCTGGTCGGCGTGCGCACCGGTTCGTCGGTGGTCACGCTGCGGACCCTGCTCGGGCGGCTGGTGCCGCAGGTCCCGGAGGCCGTGCTCGACGAGCGCTGGCTGGTGACGCTGACCAGCGCAGTGCACGCGCTGGCGCGCTACCAGTCCGCCCAGCGCAAGCGCGCGCACCTGCCTGCCAAGATCGACGTGCTGGTCGAGGACCTGATCACCTTCCTCAGCGCCGGGATCCTGGCCCCGCTGGCCCAGGGGGACCCGCGCGCGGTCCTGACGGACTGACAGCCCCGTTGGCGCAGCAGTGCCGTTGACCGGTCCTCGTTGACCGGTTAACGGCACTGCTGCGAGTCGTTCGTTCAGGCGTTCAGGTGGGCCATGAACGTCGACGCCCAGTCGTGCAGGTTCGCCGGGACGTAGTAGCCGGACTCGTCGTTGATCTCGTCCCAGTGCTCGGCGATCTCCTCGACGGTGGGCACCTCGGCGCCGGGGGAGCGGTAGCCGGGGGTGACCGCGAGCAGCCAGCGGGCGAACCGGTGCGCGCCGGCCACCAGGATCTCGCCGTTGACCTTGCAGTCCTCGTGCGCCAGGTAGGCCACCATCGGCGAGACCAGCCCGGTCTGCATCGCCTGGATGCGCGCCTCGTCCAGCTGCCGGGTGGTGATGTTCGGCTTCCCCGCAGCCGTGCTCGGCCGGGTGATCGCGTTCGGCGCGATGCAGTTGACCAGGATGCCGTGCGAGGCGGCCTCCACCGCCAGGCTGCGGGTGAAGCCGATGAGCGCGCCCTTCGCGGTGGCGTAGGCGAGGTTGTCGGCGAGCCCGAACATGCCGGTGGACGTCGTGGTGATCACCCGTCCGTAGCCCTGTTCGACCATGTACGGCCAGGCGGCGCGGGTGGTGTGCCAGGTGCCGCGCAGGTGCACGTCGAGGGTGCGCTCCAGGTTCTCCGCGTCGGCCTCCGGGAAGGTGGCGAATCGGGAGATGCCGGCGTTGTTCACCACGATGTCGATGCGCCCGAACGCGCCGACGGCGCCTTCGACCAGGGCGTGGCAGCCCGCCTCGGTGCCCACGTTGTTGGTGTCGGCGACGGCGACGCCGCCCGCTGCGGTGATCTCCTGGACGACGTCGTTGGCCGGCCCGGAGTCGCTGCCGTCGCCCTCCTTGGTGCCACCGAGGTCGTTCACGACGACCTTGGCACCGCGCTCGGCGAGCAGCAGCGCGTGTGCCCGGCCGAGGCCGCGGCCGGCGCCGGTCACGATGGCGACCCGTCCATCGAATCGGAAGTCAGGGGTGGCGTTCATCGGTCTCCTTCGACTGTGATCTCGCCGCATCTAATCACTCAGGCTCAGATAGTTCAATGCTTCTGGCAGGGCTAAGAGCTGCTTAAAGACTGGATTCGTTGTCATTTTTCATCACTCGTGCTTAGATCCAGAGAGCTGCTGTCAGGGCAGTCGGAACCGAGTGGGAGTGGGTCAGCATGGCAGGGCAGGTCGACAACGACGTTGACGTCGAGGTGCTGGTGATCGGTGCCGGAGTCGTCGGCATCTACGCGCTCTACCGGGCGCTGGAGGCAGGGTTCTCCGCGCAGACGCTGGAAGCCGGCGACGGCGTGGGCGGCGTCTGGTACTGGAACCGCTACCCCTCGGCGCGCTTCGACTCCGAGAGCTACACCTACGCCTACATCTTCTCCAAGGAGCTCTTCGACGAGTGGCGCTGGAAGGAGGAGTTCGCGACCCAGCCGGAGATCGAGGGCTACCTCAATTTCGTCGTCGACCGCTTCGACCTGCGCGAGTCCATCCGCACCGGGGAGAAGGTCGTCTCGGCGGTGCACGACGAGGCCAACAACGTGTGGACGGTGCGCACCGAGAAGGGCACCGTGCTGCGGGCCCGCTGGGTGATCTCGGCGACCGGCGGCCTCTCGGTCCCGCACTACCCGGAGATCGAGGGCCTGGAGGACTTCCGCGGCGAGGCCCACCACACCGGCGCCTGGCCGCACACCCCGCTCGACTTCGCCGGCAAGCGGGTCGCCATCATCGGCAACGGACCCAGCGGCGCCCAGCTGCTGCCGGCGATCGTGGACACCGTCGCCAGCGTGGACCTCTACCAGCGCACGCCGACCTGGACCACCCCGCTGAACAACGCCCCGATCTCGGACGAGCGCCAGGAGTGGCTCAGCGACAACTTCGACGAGATCGTCAAGATCCTCTGCACCTCCCCGTCGGGCTTCCTGCACACCCCGGCCGGCAAGTTCTCCACGGCCGACTCCCCGGAGCAGCGGCAGGCCTTCTACGAGACCATCTGGAAGAGCCCCGGGTTCGCCAAACTGACCTCCAACTACTACGACATGACGACCAATCGCGAGGTCAACCTGGAGTTCTGCGAGTTCCTCGCCAACAAGATCCGCTCCATCGTCACCGACCCGGTGACGGCCGAGCGACTGATCCCGACGGACCACCTCTTCGGCGCCAAGCGCCCGCCGTTCGTCGCGGACTACTACGAGTCCTTCAACAAGCCGAACGCCTCGCTGGTCTCGCTGCGGGAGACCCCGATCCTGAGGATCGACGCCACCGGCATCGAGACCACCGAGCGGCACCGCGACTACGACATCATCGTCTACGCGACCGGCTTCGACTTCGGCACCGGCGCGCTGACCCGGATGGGCGTTCGCGGCCGGCAGGGCCTGGACCTCGGCGTCGACTGGGAGGACGGCCCCTCCGACTTCGGCGGCTTCAGCGCGCACCTGCTGCCCAACTTCTTCTTCCCCGGCGGCCCGCACGGCGCCGGCGGGGGCAACTACCCGCGCTACTCCCAGGACCAGGTCGACTGGATCCTCGGCACGCTGATGTACGCCCGCGAGCACGGCTACGACGTCTTCGAGCCGACCGCGGCGCAGCAGGAGCTGTGGATGACGATGATCGAGGAGCTGGCCCCGCGGTCGATCTTCTCCGCCGAGCACAGCCACTACTACGGCGCCAACGTCCAGGGGAAGGTGCGCAAGTTCCTGCTCAACCCCGGCGGCCGCGGCAAGCTCCACGAGATCCTCAACGAGGTCTCCTCGACCGAGAACTACGGCGGAGCCTTCACCCGCGCGGCCGTGACCGCGGCTGCGGGCGCAGCCGTGGGCGCGGAGTAGCGAGGACGGCCCCGGGGCGCGGCGGACTCAGTTCTGCTCGCGGAAGATCTGCACGATCACCCGCAGCAGGAGCAGGGCGGAGAAGGAGAGCCCGATGCCGCCGATGACGTCGACCAGACCGATGTCGTGCCCCGGGGCGGACTGCACGGTGAGCAGCAGGGCCGAGGCCAGCGCCAGCCCGGTCCCGATCATGCCCAGGACCAGGCGGTTCAGCAGTCCGGTGGCGACCCGGACGTCCTCCGGTTCGGACAGCAGGCTGGTGCGGGTCCGGATCTCGCCCCGCACCAGGCCCCGGGCCAGGTCGTCGATGTCCTGGGGCAGGCGCTTGAGCAGCGGGGCCGCCGACAGTGCCTCCTGCTGGAGGAACTCGCGGATGCCTCCGGAGAACATCTGCTGGGCCACGACCTCGCCGCCCAGGCGCTGGATGCCCTGGATCAGGTTGTACCGGGGGTCGATGAGTTCGATGGTCCCGACCAGGGTGACCAGGGTGCGGAAGAGGGTCGTGGTCGAGCGGGGGAGCGCGATGCCGAAATCGCGGAACACGGTCAGGAAGTCGGTGAACAGGGCCGGGTTCAGGGTGCCGTCGGGCCGGGTGGCGCGGGACAGCAGCCCGGCCAGTTCGCGGTCCAGGGCGTCGGTGTCCAGCCGCGCGGACAGGGTCCCGATCCGCAGGGCCCCTTGCCGCAGCAGGGACGGGTCCTCGGTCTGCATGCCGCGCAGCAGGTCGATCAGGCCGGCGCGCTCGAAGCGGTTGAGCCGCCCCACCGCACCGAAGTCGATCAGCGCCAGCCGCCCGTCCGGGGTGAGGAACACATTGCCCGGGTGCGGGTCGGCGTGGAACCGCTCCCCGGCGGCCATCTGGCGGATCATCAGTCCCAGCAGGGCGTCGGCCAGCGGCCGTCGCCGGTCGCCGTCGAGCCGGTCCAGCACCCCCGGCGTGGCCAGGCTGCGGCCCTGCACCCGCTCCTCCACCAGGACCCGGCCGGTGGTGAACTCGTCCATCACCTGCGGCACTGAGATCAGCTCCACACCCTGCACGGCCTGTCGCGCGGCTGCGACGTTCGCCGCCTCGTAGCGGAAGTCCAGTTCCTCGCGGGTCGACTCGGCGAAGCCGGCGGCCAACTCCTTGAGGCCCAGCGACCGGGCCCAGGCCGCCCGTCGGTCCAGGCGGTCGACCAGGCGCTCCAGGATGTCGAGGTCGCGTTCGACCGACTCGCGCATTCCCGGCCGCTGCACCTTCACCACCACCGCCCGGCCGTCGTGCAGGGTGGCGAAGTGGGTTTGGGCGATCGAGGCGGCCCCGGCGGGGTCCGGGACGAAGTCCGCGAAGACGTCCTCCGGCGGCCCGAGCTCGTCCTGGATCACGGCGCGGATCGCGGCGAGGTCGGCCGGGACCACCTGGTCGTGCAGCCGGGACAGCTCGGCGGCGACCGCGGGAGTGGTCAGGTGCGGCTGCGCGGCCATCGCCTGACCGAGCTTCACGAACAGGCCGCCCGCGTCCTCGAAGGTCGCGGTGAGCGAACGCCCCAGCCGCGACCCCGGTGGCTGCAGCTCGTCCCCGCCGCCGCGCAGCAGGCCGTTGCGAAAGGCGATCATGCTGACCTGGAGATATCGGGTGGTCCGTGCGGCCAGCCGGCGCAGCGAGGCCAGCGGGTGGAGCAGGACTCGGGCACCCTGCCTGCTGCGCAGGCTCCCGACCAGCAGTTCCAGCAGTGCGAAGGTCAGCATCGACAGGCAGGTCACCATGGCCAGGCCGACCGGCACCCACCGCCACGAGAGGCTGGTCGCGTGCCCGGTGACGGCCTGAAGGATCCCGATCGTCGCGCCCTCGCCGACGACCACCGACACCAGGGTGGCCGCCCAGCGCCCGCGGTCGATGCCGAGCAGGCGCCGCACGATCCAGGCGGCGGCCACGACGATGCCCAGCGACACCAGTACCAGTCGTAGGACCACGGGGCCTCCTCCCGTCACAGGGGCGGGGGTGCCGGACCACCCTGACCACCAGTCATTCGACCACGGAGGGCCGGGTGCCCACCCGGACTGCGCCGCCATCCGGGTGTCGACGGTGGGCGTCTCAGCCCTTACTGCTCCCGGTCAGGAGCCGGCGCAGCTCGGGGAGCAGCGCGTCCAGGTCCTGGTCGCTGCGGAAGGCGAGGACGGTGGTGCCGTCAGTGCTGCGGTCGGTGGTGCCCTGTGGGGTGCCGGCCGGGGCGAAGAGGGCGATGACGTCGCGCATGGCCTCGTCGATCTCGGCGACGGGGTCGGCGCACTCGCCGCGGAGCCAGCGCCGCAGGACGTGGTTGTGGGCGGAGACCACGGCGGCGGCCATGATCTCGGCCCGCAGCGAGGCCCCGGGGGTGCGGTCGCCCATCCAGTCGGTGATGAACTCGCGGAACAGTCGCTGGTAGCGGCCGACGCTTGCGATCTCCCGGTCCCGCAGCGCGGCGACCTTGCTGGTCAGGGCGTAGCGGCGGCGGGCGAGGTCGCCCTCCTCCAGGTAGTGCAGCAGCACCAGTCGGACCGCGTCGGAGACGGCCACCAGCCCGGTGGCGTGGCTGGAGGTGGTGAGGCGGTCGCGGACGGCGTCGAGCAGCCGGTCGTGGTCGGGGAAGATCACCGCCTCCTTCGAGCCGTAGTGCCGGAAGAAGGTGGTGCGGCCCACCCCGGCGCGTTCGACGATGTCCTCCACCGTCGTCTGCTCGTAGCCGCGCTCGTCGAAGAGCGTCAGGGCGGCGTCGGTCAGCCGGTCACGCACGGAAGGCCTGCTCATAGCCGCCCATCCTTCCCTGTTCGATCCCCGGGGACTACTTGCCACCCCTGGTGGGACTCAGTACCGTAAGTATGGCACTGAGTCCCAAACGCTCGATCCCCTCGGCGGAAGGCGAAACGCCATGGACAGCACCCACCCCCTTGCCGCGGACGCGGACCCCGGCAGCCGCGAGCTCTGGTTCCAGCGCTGCGTCTGGTGCAACTCGGCGCAGCTGCGCCACGTCAACCTCTGCCGCGTGTGCGCGGGCGACGAGCTGACCTGGGAGCGCAGTTCGGGCAGCGGCAAGGTGACCTCGGTCCGATCCACCCCGAACAGGACGCACTACCCGCCCGCCTTCTCGCTGATCCAGCTCGACGAGGGCCCGCAGGTCGAGGGCTGGGTCGTCGGCGAGTCCTGGCACGAGCTGCAGTCGGGATCCCGCGTGCACTGCAGCGTCAACGCCGGCCCGGCGGAGCACCCGGTCTTCGAACTGGCCCTGCAGCCGGGCAGCGAGCGACCCCGCGCCGCCCACGAGTACTTCTGAGGCAGCCCGGTCAGGTCGTCGACGGCGCGCCGGAGGTTGTCCTGGTGGCGGTGCCCTTGAGGCGGCGTCCGTTGCCGGCCAGGATGTGCGCCCGCATGGCCCGGCCGGCGGCCTCGGCGTCGCCCATCAGCACGTGGTGGGCGACCATCGCGTGCTCCTCGGCGGCCTTGAGGAGGTCCTCCGGGGAGTGGTCGGCGGCCTGCATGGCGCCCTGGAACAGCTGCGAACTGGTGTCGATCACGTCCAGGAACAGCCGGTTGTGTGCGGCCTGGGACACGGCGCGGTGGAAGGCCACGTCGTGCTCGTAGACGGCCTCGTGCCGGCGCACCGCGTTCTGGTAGGCCGCCAGCCCCTCGCGGATCCGCTCCAGGTCCTCGGGCGTGGCCCGCTCGGCGGCCAACTGCGCCGCCTGGCCCTCGAGCAGCAGACGGAACTCGACCAGGTCCTCCAGCGCCGACTCGTCCATCGGCCGGTCGCCCACCGTGCGGGCCAGGGCCGTCCGGCCGTCGATCCGGGAGACCGTGGTCCCGGAGCCGGCCTTGACCTCCAGCATTCCCAGCGCGACCAGACCGCGCACCGCCTCCCGGACGGTGTTGCGGCCGACCGAGTAACGTGCCATCAGCTCCCGCTCCGGCGGCAGCTTCTCCCCGGGCTTGAAGGCCCCTTCGGCCAGGTCCCGGCGAAGCCGCTCGGCGACCTCCTGGCCCAGCGTCTGAACGCCCATCATTGCCTCCACAGGCGTGTGCGACGCCCGAAGTCCTCTAAGACATCCCAACCCGATGAGACATCCTACCGGTAGCACCTGGAGCCAGGGTCCTAGGGCGTGCGGGCCGGGATCAGTGCGGCGGCGAGGGACGGCGCCGTGCGCAGCCCTGGCAGCAGCGTCGCCTGGAAAGCGTGGTAGACGTCGGCCTTGCCCGTCTTCACGGTCGACGCGGGACGGCCGGCGACGTCCAGTTCGTGGTGCCAGCTGCCCGCGTCGCGGTCGACGAGATGATCCTCCGCCCACTGCCACCAGGTGTCGTAGCGCTGCCGGTAGTGCGGGTCGCCGGTGGCGCGGTGCAGTACGGCTGCCGCCCCCACCGCCTCGGCGAGCACCCAGTGCAGGCGCGCGCGCACCACGGGGGTGCCGGTCCAGTCGACCGTGTAGACGAAGCCCTGGTGTCCGTCGGCCGACCAGCCGTCGCGTTCGGCGCGCCCGAACAGCTCGAGGGCGGCCGGGAGCAGCCAGTCCGGTGCGTCGGGGAGGGCGGTGTGCAGCTGGACCAGGAGGCGCGACCATTCGATGCCGTGGCCGACCGTGGAACCGAACGGCCGGAACGGGTCGGCCGGACGTTCCTCGTGGTAGCGCCAGAGCGGTGACCAGTCCTGGTCGAAGTGTTCGACGATGCGCCACTCCGCCTGCCGTGCGGTGGAGTTCACCAGCTGGTCGGCGATCCTCAGTGCCTGGGCGGCCAGTTGTGGGTCGCCCGTCGCGTCGCCGGCGGCCAGCAGCGCCTCGATGGCGTGCATATTGCTGTTGCCGCCGCGGTAGCCGTCCAGCGAGCGCCAGGAGCGGTCCCACCTTTCGCGCAGCAGGCCGGACCCGGGTTCCCGGAACCGCTGCTCGACGACTTCCAGCGCGTGTGTCAGCAGTTCGGCGGCGCCCGGCCGCCCGGCCATGGCCGCGCCGGCCGCGGCCAGGACCACGAACACGTGCGGGTAGGCGGACTTCTCGTCCGCCAGCGGTCGGCCGCTGCGGTCGGTGGCGGTGTGCCAGCCGTCGTGGCGGTCGTCGTGCAGTGGACCGGTGAGTGCTGCGATGCCGTGGTCCGCGTAGTCGGCCGCCCACGGGTGGCCGAGCAGGGCGGCGAGTGCGAACACGTGCGTCATACGGGCGGTGACGTAGGTGTGGACGGTGTCGTCCGCCAGCGGCGTTCCCTGCGAGTCGAGCCAGCCGAAGCCCCAGTCGGGCAGGCGGGCGTTGCGGGCGAAGGCCAGTAGGCGGTCTCCTTCGGCTCGCAGATAGGCGGGGCTTCCGGGCCGGGGCAGTGCTGCCATGACGCTCCTTCAGGCCGTGGTCGTCTTCAGGCTGTCGTCGTCGCGGCGACGGGGAGGTCGACCGGGCGGCCGGCGAGCGCGGCCTCGTGGGCTGCGGCGAGGACCGCGTTGGCCGCTGCGCGCCAGTCCTGTGCGGGCCGCCAGTTCGGCAGCATCGAGGATCCGTGGATGTGCCCGCGCATGGTGCGGCTGACCGCCTGGACGCCGGCGTCCTGCAGCCGGGCCGCGTAGGCCTCGCACTCGTCGCGGCGGGGGTCGAACTCGGCGTTCATGAGGTACGCGGGAGCGAGGCCCGCAAGGTCCGGGGCGAAGAACGGGGAGACATACGGGTGGACCCGCTCGGCGGGCGAGGAGAGGTGCAGGTCGTTCCAGGCGACGTCGGCCTCGCGGGTGGTGTCGTGGCCGAGGTCGGGGTTGCGCCAGGCCCGGGACGAGTCGGTGAGGTCCAGGCCCGCGATCTCGATCAACTGCAGGCTGATCCGGGGGCCGTCCGTGTCCCGGGCCTTCAGCGCCACCGCTGCGGCCAGGTTGCCGCCGGCCGAGGCCCCGCCCATGGTGACGGCCTGCGGAGCGATGCCGTTGCGCTCGGCATCGGCGCACAGGCCGATGAGTGCCGCGTAGCAGTCGTTCACCCCGGCGGGGAACCGGTGCTCAGGGGCCAGGCGGTACTCGACCGACGCCACCAGGCAGTGGGCGTCCAGGGCACGGCGCGAGAGCAGACCGTCCAACTCCCCTGAGAGTGCGGACCCCAGCATGAAGCCGCCGCCGTGGAAGTAGACGTGCAGGGGGAGCGCGCCGCCGGCCGCGGGCCGGTACAGCCGGACCGGGACGTCGTCGATGACGACGTCGCTGATCTCCACGCCGTCGACTGGACCGTCCGACAGGTCGAGGTCCGTCTGGATCGCCATGGCGCGGATCTTCGACAGGTCCTCCGGGTCGTTCAGGTCCAGGCCGACCGCGGCCATTGAACGGTAGCCGTCGAGCAGTGCGCGGACGGGTGCTTCGAGCTCCATCGTCGTCCTCCATACATAGGATCTACATAATCTTGCTTGTCAGTAGTGGGATGTTAGGTCGACGGTCGACCGAGATCAAGGGGGTGTTGGCAAGTTTTCGCAGGCCCTTGACGACTAAACATCCTCTCTTTAGCATCACACAATCAAACATCCCATTAATGATGGAGGGCTGCTCATGAAGATCACGTCTGCTGAAGTCGTCGTCACCTGCCCCGGCCGCAACTTCGTGAGTCTGCGTCTGGAGACCGAGGACGGGGTGGTCGGCTGGGGCGACGCCACGCTCAACGGCCGCGAGCTCGCCGTCGCCAGCTACCTGCGCGACCACCTCAACCCGACCCTGATCGGCCGCGACGCGGGCGCGATCGAGGACACCTGGCAGTACCTGTACCGCGGCGGCTACTGGCGCCGCGGCCCGGTGACGATGGCGGCCATCGCCGCGGTGGACGTGGCGCTGTGGGACATCAAGGCGAAGTACGCCGAGATGCCGCTCTACCAGCTGCTCGGCGGCGCCAGCAGGCGGGGGCTGCTCGCCTACGGGCACGCCAGCGGAGGCGAGCTACCGGCCCTCTTCGACTCGATCGACCAGCACCTGGACGCCGGCTACCGGGCCGTGCGCATCCAGACCGGGGTGCCCGGGCTGGGCCAGGTCTACGGCGTGGCAGCAGCCGGCGGCGGACAGCGCTACGACTACGAGCCGGCACGTGCAGCCGCCCGCCCGACCGAGGAGCACTGGGACACCCGCGCCTACCTGCGCCATGTCCCCGGCGTCTTCGAAGCCGTCCGCGGCAAGTACGGTCCGGACCTGCCCCTGCTGCACGACGGCCACCACCGGATGACCCCGGTCGAGGCCGCCCGCCTCGGCAGGAGCCTCGAACCCTACGACCTGTTCTGGCTGGAGGACTGCACCCCGGCCGAGGACCCGGCAGCTCTGCGCCTGGTGCGCCAGCACACCACCACCCCGCTGGCCCTCGGCGAGACGTTCAACACCGTCTGGGACTACCAGACGCTGATCAGCGAGCGGCTGATCGACTACGTCCGCTCGGCGGTCACGCACACCGGCGGCATCACCGCGATGCGCAAACTGCTCGACTTCGCCGCGATGTACCAGATCAAGTCCGGCATGCACGGACCCACCGATGTCTCGCCCATCGGGATGGCCGCCGCACTGCACCTGGGCCTTGCGATCCACAACTTCGGGATCCAGGAGTACATGCGGCACAGCCCCGACACGCTGACCGTCTTCCGGACCGGCTACCGGTTCGAGGACGGCCTGCTGCACCCCGGCGACACCCCCGGCCTCGGCGTCGAGATGGATCTCGAAGCCGCCGCGGCCTTCCCGTACCAGGCGGCCTACCTGCCGGTGAACCGGCTCGCCGTCGACGGGACCGTGCACGACTGGTGAGGCCGGCGACGACTCCCGACTGACGCCGCATCACCAGCCACCACCGCCCACCAGCCGCACACCCCACCCGACGAGCCCTCACACCCCACCCCGATGAAGAGGTGCACAGTGACCGAGCAGACCATTCCACCCGCGCCGCAGGCCGACGGCCTCGGCAGCCGCGACCCCTCGGAGGACGCGGGCCGCCTCGACGGTGCCTCCACCGGCCGCCTCGTCCTCGTTCTGATCGCCCTCGTCACACTCTCCGAGATCATCCCGCTGCAGAACTTGATGATCGGTGTCGCGATCCCCAAGATCGCCACCGGCTTCCCGCAGGCCGGCGCCGCCATCACCTGGGCCGGCACCATCATGGGCGTCGTCGGCGGCGCCACCATCGCGCTGGTCGGCAAGCTCGGCGACGTCTGGGGCAAGAAGCGCGTGGTCGCGCTGGCCACCCTGCTGTTCCTGGTCGGCACACTGATCTGTGCGCTGACCGACAACTGGGCCCTGTTCCTGACCGGCCGCGGCATCGGCGCCCTCGCATCGGGCATCGCCGCCGTCGAGTACGGCCTGGTGCGCGACCTGATGCCGCGTCGGTGGATCCCGATCTGCGTCGCCGTCCTCGGCACCGGCTTCGGCCTGTCCGCCGTCGCCGGCCCCCTGATCGTGGGCGCCCTGACCGACCACTACAGCTGGCGCTCCATCTTCTGGTTCATGCTGGTGTACACCTGCGTCGCCCTGGCGCTGTTCCTCGCGGCCGTCCCGGAGAGCCCGTTGCGCCTGCGCAGCCGCCTGGACACCCCGGGCGCCCTGCTCTTCGGCGCCGGCATCGGCCTCTCCCTGATCTACCTCAGCGAGGGCTCCAGCTGGGGCTGGGGCACGATGAGCAACCTCGGCTACCTGATCGCCGGACTGGCCTGCCTGGCGGCCTTCCTGCTCTGGGAGAGACGCACCGAGCAGCCGATGATGGAACTGCGGCTGCTGCGCGCCCCCAAAGTGCTGTTCCTGATGCTGATCTCGCTGCTCGCCACCGGGGTCCTCAGCGTCATGAGCCTGGTCGTGCCCTACATGTTCGAGACGCCCAAGGCCGCGGTGCTCGACAACCAACTCCTGGCCGGCGTCGCGGCCCAGGCCCACACCACCGTCGCCGCCGTCGCCCCGCTGGTCCACTTCGAGGGCGACATCAGCTACGCCGCGGGCTTCTCCATCCTGCAACTGGCCGTCCACGTGTCGATCTGGACGTCCGTGTTCGGCATGGTCTTCGGTCCCATCGGCGGTTATCTGGCCCGACGGATCGGCACCCGCCTGCCGCTGATCATCAGCCTGGTCGCGTTCGTGGTCGCTGCCGCGCTGTGGGTCGAGTGGCACAAGACCTGGCAGCAGCAGATCTCCATCGGCCTGGCCTTCGGACTGGCCTTCGGCTTCTTCTTCGCCTCCGCGCCCAACCTGCTCATGGACACCGTGCCGGCCCAGCGGCAGGGCGTCAGCTCGGGCATGTTCGCCGTGTTCGGCAGCATCGGCACCGCCGTCACCACGGCCCTGTTCACCGCGATCGTCGCCGCCCACCCCTACCGGATGGTGATCACGCAGCCCACCGGCGCCACGACCACCACCGACATACCCCAGGTCTACGACAACTCCGCCTACAGCCTGGTCTACCTGCTCCTCGGCGTCGTTCCGGCCGCCCTCGCCCTGATCCTCGCCCTCGCCCTGCGTACCGGCCGGACCCCGGCCCGCGGAGGCACCGCCGTCGAACAGTGACACCGGCCGTCTCGCGCGGCGCGGCGGAGACCCTCCGACCGCGCCGCGCCACCGACCCGACCCGACCCGTAGGAGCGAGTACTGATGACAGATCAGATCCGGCCGGTGCGCATGCTGCACCTGGGGCTGGGCAGCTTCTTCCGGGCGCATCAGGCGTGGTACACCCACCACGCGCCGGACGCCGACGCATGGGGCATCGCCGCCTTCACCGGCCGCCGTCCCGACCTCGCCCGGACGCTCACCGCCCAGGGCTGCCGCTACATCCTGGTCGTCCGCGGCCCGGAGGCCGACCGCCGCGAAATCGTCCGCTCGCTGAGCGCGGCACATTCCGGCACGGACCACGCCGCCTGGCTGGACTACTGGCGCAGGCCCGGACTGGGCGTCGTCACCCTGACGGTCACCGAGGCCGGATACGCCAGGGCCCGGCCGGGCGATGCCGACAGCGGCCGCACCGGTGGTGGCGGGCTGGACACCGCGCGGCCCGATGTCTGCTCGGACATCGCCGCGCTCAGGGCCTCCCGCGTCGCGGAGGTCACCACAGCGCCCGCCAAGCTGCTGATCGGACTCGCGGCCCGCAGGGCAGCGGGCCTGCCACCGCCGACGATCGTGCCCTGCGACAACCTGCCCGGCAACGCCGAGGCGGCGCAGCGCGTCGTGCGGGACCTCGCTGAAGCGGTCGGAGACGCCGCCCTGATCGTCGCCGCGCAGCACGCCCCGTTCGCCAACACCATGGTCGACAGGATCACGCCCGCGACCACCGGGGCCGACCGCGACCGGGTCGGCGCGGCGAGCGGCTTCGAGGACGGTGCGCCGGTGGTGACCGAGCCCTTCTCCGAATGGGTCCTCTCCGGCGCCTTCCCCAGTGGCCGTCCCCGGTGGGAGGACGCCGGCGCCCGCTTCGTCCCGGACGTGCTGCCGTTCGAGCAGCGCAAGCTGTGGCTGCTCAACGGCGCCCACTCGCTGCTGGCCTACACGGCCCCGCTGCTGGGCCACACCACCGTCGCCCAGGCCGTGGCCGACCCGCGCTGCCGCGAGTGGCTGGCCCAGTGGTGGCAGGAGGCCGCACGCGGTCTGCCGCTGCCTGGGGCAGAGCTGACCGCCTACCAGGACGCACTGCTGGAACGCTTCGCCAACCCGCGCATCCGGCACTCGCTCGCGCAGATCGCGGCCGACGGCTCGCAGAAGCTCCCGGTCCGCCTCCTGCCGACGCTGCGCGCCGAGCGGGCCGCGGGCCGCCTGCCGCAGGGCGCGGCGCGGGCACTGGCGGGCTGGCTGCTTCATCTGCGTGGCCACGGCGCCCAGGTGCAGGACGCCGCCACGGACCCGGCCCTCGCCGCAGGACCGCTTCCGCAGGCGGCCCGCCGCGCGCTCGCCTTTCTTGACCCGTCACTGGCCGACGACGCGGAACTGACCACCGCCGTCACCGCGCACGCCCGCGCACTGGAGCGGTGCTTGACCCTGCACAGCGGCCAACTTACGATCCCACCAATAAGCTAGATCAGAATAAACATCCCATCTAATCTGAGCAGAGGAACGGCCACCATGGACCTCGAACCCCCCGTGCGCGCCCTGCTCGACCAGTACCGGGCGATGGCCGGTGCCGGGTTGAGCCTCGACGACATGCCGACGCTGCGCGGCATGGTCCGACTGCCGGATCTGTCCGACGGACCGGTCGACGGCGTCGCCATCAGCGACACCGAGATCGACGGTGTCCCGGTCCGGCTGTACCGCCCGGCGGGCCGCGGTGATCTGCCGCTGCACCTCTACTTCCACGGCGGCGGGTTCGTGGTCGGCTCGGCGCTGTCCGGAGACCTCGACGGCCTGCTCTCCCGGCGCGCCCTCGACGCCGCCTGCCTGGTCGCCTCCGTCGAGTACCGGCTGGCACCCGAACACCGCTTCCCCGCCGGGGTCAACGACTGCTACACCGCGCTCACCGGCCTGACCGCGGATCCCGGACGCCACGGCATCGCCCTCGACGCCGTCACCGTCGGCGGCTCCTCCTCCGGCGGGAACTTCGCCGCGGCCGTCTCCCTGATGACCCGTGACCTGGGCGGCCCCGCGCTCGCACTGCAACTGCTCGAGATCGCCGGCACGGACCTGACCAAGACCTCGAACGCCTGGCGCAACCCGCGCCCCGAGCACGACACCTCGCGAGAGACGGACCTCGCGATGGTCGACCTCTACCTCTCCTCGCTCGCCGAACGCGCCCACCCGTACGCGTCCCCGCTGTTCGCCCCCGACCTCGAAGGCCTCGCACCCGCGTACTTCATGAACGCGGAGTTCGACCCCCGCCGCGACGAGTGCGAGGCCTATGCGGCAAGGCTGCGCGACGCCGGCGTCCAGGCCGTCAGCCGGACCCTGCCCGGCCACGTCCACGGGTCGATGTCCCTGCCGGACTGGCAACCCGCCCGCGACTGGCGCGCCGAGGCCAACACCGTCCTGGCCGCCGTCAACAAGGCCGCACTCGCCGGAGAGGCCGTCGAGCTCCCCGCGTGAGCCGATGCCCCTGGGAGGCGGCCGGAGATCAGGTGGCGGGGTCCTCGGCGTCGGGGAGGCCGAGTTTCAGGTGCTCTACGTGGTAGATGGCCTGGTCCAGGAGTTCGGCGACGTGGTTGTCGTACAGGGCGTAGACCATGGACCGGCCGTGCCGTTCGGCGACGACCAGGCCGAGGTTCTTCAGCAGCCGTAGTTGGTGCGAGCAGGCGGAGCGCTCCATGCCCGCGGCGGTGGCCAGGTCGCTGGCCGAGCAGGGTCCCTCGACCAGGCGGGCGAGGATCAGCAGCCGGGACGGGGTGGCCAGGGCCTGGAGCATGGTGGCCACACCGGCGCTGCCGACGTGGTCCAGGCGCTCGCGTGCGCTGGCTCGCGCTCTCTCGTCGACTCCGTGTCCCATGACCGCATCCTACCGATGATGCGTGAATGACTGTTCAATCGTTCCGCTATGGTGGACGGGTCACCCCGTCCTGCCGCAGCGAAGGAACCACCCATGTCCACGACCCTCACCCGGCGGCCCGCACCGGTTGCGGACCTCCGGGACACGGTGGCCCCCGCCCGGCGCACCCAGGTGTTCGCGCTGGCCGAAGCCCGCTGGGCAGCGGTCGCCACGGGCGCGTTCCTGCTCGCCCTGCCGCTGCAACTGGCCGGCGCGGCCGCCTGGGTGTGGGGGCCGCTCTACGCGGTCGCCTACGTCACCGGCGGCTGGGAGCCGGGGTGGGCCGGACTGCAGGCGCTGCGCGAGCGGACCCTGGACGTGGACCTGCTGATGATCGTCGCCGCGATCGGCGCGGCCTCGATCGGGCAGGTCATGGACGGAGCGCTGCTGATCGTCATCTTCGCCACCTCGGGCGCGCTGGAGGCGCTGGCCACCGCGCGCACCCAGGACTCGGTGCGCGGCCTGCTGGACCTCGCGCCCGCCACCGCCACCCGACTGCTGGACGACGGCTCCGAGGAGTCGGTCGCCACCGGGGCCCTGGTGGTCGGCGACATCATCGTGATCCGCCCCGGCGAGCGGGTCGGTGTGGACGGCAGGGTCCTGGACGGTGCATCCGAGGTCGACCAGGCCACCATCACCGGTGAACCCCTGCCGGTCGCCAAGCGGGCCGGCGACGAGGTCTTCGCCGGCACCCTGAACGGCACCGGGGCGCTGCGGGTCCAGGTCGAGCGCGACGCCTCCGACTCGGTGATCGCCCGCATCGTGGCCATGGTCGAGGAAGCATCCCAGACCAAGGCCCCCACCCAGCTGTTCATCGAGAAGGTCGAACAGCGCTACTCGCTGGGCATGGTCGTCGCCACCCTCGCGGTCTTCCTGGTCCCGCTGGCGTTCGGCGCCGCCGTGACCGGCTCGCTGCTGCGCGCGATGACCTTCATGATCGTGGCCTCGCCCTGTGCGGTGGTGCTCGCCACCATGCCGCCGCTGCTCTCCGCCATCGCCAATGCCGGACGCCACGGCGTGCTGGTCAAGTCGGCCGTGGTGATGGAGCAGTTGGGCCAGGTCGATGCGGTCGCGCTGGACAAGACCGGCACGTTGACCGAGGGCACGCCCCGGGTCTCCGACATCCGCCCGCTGAGCGGATCCGGGCTGTCGGAGGGGGAGTTGCTGAGCCTGGCGGCGTCGGCGGAGCACCCCAGCGAGCATCCGCTGGCCCGTGCGGTGGTCGGCGCGGCCCGCGAGCGCGGGTTGGCCCTGCCGGTCGCCGAGGACTTCAGCTCGACCCCCGGGGTCGGGGTGAGGGCCACCGTGCGCGGTGTCGCCGTCGCGGTGGGCGCCCCGGCGCGGCTGCTGGACGGGTCCGGGAGCGGGGAGGTCCGGTCCACCGGGGCCGCCGCGCTGGCAGCGGAGTTGGAAGGCGAGGGGCGCACCGCCGTCGTGGTCGAGTGCGACGGGACCCCCGTCGGTGTGCTCGGCATCGCCGACCGGCTGCGTCCGGACGCCGCCGCCACCGTCGCGGCCCTGGCGGGGCTGACCGGCCGGGCTCCGCTGCTGGTGACCGGGGACAACCCGCGCGCGGCCGCGCGGCTGGCCGCCGAGGTCGGCATCACCGACGTGCGGGCCGGACTGCTGCCGCAGGACAAGGTCGCCGCGGTGCGGGAGCAGCAGCAGGCCGGGCGCAAGGTCCTGGTCGTCGGTGACGGTGTCAACGACGCCCCGGCGCTGGCCGCCGCCCACAGCGGCCTCGCCATGGGCCGGGCCGGTTCCGACCTCGCCCTGGAGACCGCGGACGCGGTGATCGTCCGCGACGAACTGTCCACCGTCCCCACCGTGGTCGCCCTGTCCCGCCGGGCCCGTCGGCTGGTGGTGCAGAACCTGGTGATCGCCGCGGTGTTCATCTCCGGCCTGGTCGTCTGGGACCTGGCCGGACGGCTGCCGCTGCCGCTCGGCGTGCTCGGGCACGAGGGCTCCACGGTGATCGTGGGCCTGAACGGTCTGCGGCTGCTGCGCGACACCGCGTGGAACCGTGCCGCGGCGCTCAGCGCACGCTGAACCGGGAGCGGCTCAGGACGGCCATCCCGCCGGTGGCGAGGAGTCCGAACAGGGCCGGGGCGAGGAAGACATGCGGCAGGCCGAGCACGCTGACACCCAGGCTGCCGGTCAGCCCACCGAGGGCGCTGGCGACGGCCGTTGAGCTCATGAAGACCGCCGACGCGGTCGCCACGGCCTGTGGCAGCAGCCGTTGGGCGACGATGATGCCCAGGCCGGCGAACACCCCCCACACCCCGCCCATCAGGATCTGCCCGGCGAACATCCCGGCCGCGTTGCCGGTCAGGGCGAAGCAGAGGTTCGCGCCGACGCCGAACGCCGCGCCGAGGACCATCAGCGGCATCATGCCGATGCGGCGGGCGACGACCACCGCCACCGGCATCAGCACCAGCTCGACCAGCGGCTGGATGCCGATGACCGCGCCGCTGACCGCCGTCGGCAGATGCATGCTGTCGCGCATGTAGATGGGCAGGTAGCCGTACTTGATCGGCTCGCCCGCGTAGACGAGGACGTAGAGCCCGGTGAACGCGAGCAGCGGAAGCATCGCCCGCAGCCCGGGGCGCGGCGCGTGACGCTCCGTCAGAGTCTCGGTCAGCTCCTCGGCGGGTGCGTCAGCCGCTGCGCCGGGCCGGTCGCCGCTGCTGCGGGCGAAGCCCATGGGGAGGATCTGCGCCAGGGCGCAGGCCCCGGTGGCCGCGAGCATCACCCGGGGCCCTGCGGCCGTCGCCAGCAGCGAGCCCAGGACGGGGCCGACGACCCATCCGGCCGTCAGCGCCATCCGTACGACCGAGACCACCCCGTCGGCCACCGGGCTCGCGGTCGCCTTCAGGTCGTCGTGGACCGCGGCGAACAGCTGTGAGCCGGCCGCGCCGGAGAAGGCCAGGACGAGGGCGCTGATCACGAAGGGTATCCAGGCCCGGTCGGCCACGGCCATGGCGGCCCAGCCGAGGGCTCCGGCGAGGGCGCACCAGCGGAACAGCCCGAGCCGTTTCCCGGAGCGGTCCGAGCGTGTGCCGATCAGATAGCCGGCGAGCGGGGCGGTGATGTTGGTGAGGTAGAACAGCCCGGCCGTGGTCAGCGACACATGCAGGTCGTTGACCAGGAACAGGGTGATCTGCGGCGCGGCGGCGGAGGTCCCGAGCCCGGAGAGGAACAGCGCGACGGTCGCGCCGCGGTAGAGCGGCGAGGCCCAGACCGAGCGCACGGCGGACGGGGCGGTCGCGACCTCGGCGGTGGCGAGTGCGGATGGCACGGAGGAGACCCCTCGGATCTAGGCGGTGCTGACGACGGTGCCGGTTGCTTCGAGCGCTGCTACTTCGTCGGGGGGTGCGGTGGTGTCGGTGACCAGGGTGTGCAGCAGGGAGGAGGGGCCGACGTAGGCGTGGGCGGTGCGGCCGAGCTTGCCGCCGTCGGCGGCGGCGATGACCCGGCGGGCGGAGGCGATGACCGCCTTCTTCACCGCCGCGTCGTCGAGGTCGTAGGCGGTCACGCCCTCGGCCGCGCTCAGTCCGCAGCAGCCGAGGACCGCCGTGTCGAACCGCAGCGCCGCCAGCGAGGCGAGGGTGAGCGGGCCGGTCAGGGCGCCCTCGGCGGCGCGGGGCCGGCCGCCCGGCACGATCAGCGTGGTCGCGGCGGGAGCGTCGCTGAGCACGTGAACGGCCTGCAGCGACAGGGGCATCACGGTGACGCGCCGTCCCCGGAGCAGGCGGGCCACCTCCAGGCAGGTGGTGCCGCTGTCGAGCAGGACGGTCTCGCCGTCGGCGATGAGCCGGGACACCTCGGCCGCGATCCGGCGCTTGGCGTCGGCCCCCTCGTGGGCGCGCAGCGCGAAGGGCGGTTCCTCGCCCCGGAGCAGCAGGGTGCGCGCCCCGCCGCGGACGCGTTCGAGGGCGCCCTGCTCGGCCAGGGTGTCCAGATCGCGCCGGATGGTCATCTCCGAGGCGCCGGTCAGCTCGGCGAGCTCCAGCACCGTGGCACTGCCCGAATCCCTGACGGCCTGGGCGATCTGCCGGTGCCGGTCCGCATTGCTCATGACGGGATTCAACACCACCCGCATCGAACATGCAAGGTGTGCTTAGTAGCGCTTTTCAAACACAATATATGTTCGTTATGGTGGTTTGCATGAACCGCTCCCTCCGCGCCGCCCGTGTCGCGACCTTCGTCTACTTCGTCCTCAACGGCACCCTGATGGGCATGTGGCTGGTGCAGATCCCGGCCATCGAGCAACGCGTGGGAATCAGCAACGCGACCCTGGGAAGCCTGCTGGTCCTGCTGGGCCTCGGCGCGTTCCTCGGCATGCAGGTCGCCGGCCGGCTGGCCGACCGCTTCGGCACTCGCCTCGTGGTCCCCGCCGCCGGCGTGCTGTGCGCCGCAGCCCTCGTGCTGCCCGGCCTGGCCCCCGATCCCTGGGCGCTGGCGGGCGCGCTGCTGCTCTTCGGCTTCGGCAACGGCTGCCTCGACGTCAGCATGAACACCCACGCCGTGCACGTGGAGAAGGCCTACGGACGACCCGTCATGTCCGCCTTCCACGCCACCTTCTCCGTCGGCGGAGTGATCGCCGCGCTGGTCGGGGCACGGGCCACCAGCGCGGGCATGAGTCCGACCGCCACCCTGGGCGCCGCAGGAGCGGTCGGCATCGTGATCGCCCTGCTGCCGGCCCGCAGCCTGCTGGGAACCGCACCGGCCTCCGCACCGGCCTCCCCGGAGGCCGAACCCGTCGCGAAGCGGCGTGCCGTACCCGGACGCATCTGGATCCTGGCCGCACTGGCGCTGATGTGCATGCTCTGCGAAGGGGTCGCCAACGACTGGAGCGCCCTGGAGGCGAAGAACATCCTCGGCGCCCCGGCCGCCACCGCCTCGTTCGCCTACGGCACCTACGCCGCCACCATGACCATCGGCCGGCTGCTGGCCGACCGCGTCTCCCGGCGGTTCGGACCGGCGGCCGTCCTGCGCTACGGCGCCGCCGCCGGCGCGGTCGGGCTCACCGTGGTGGCCTTCTCGCCGTGGATCTGGGCGACCCTGATCGGCTGGGCGGTCTTCGGCCTGGGCCTGTCCGGCTGCGTCCCGCAGCTGTTCAGCGCCGCCGGGCACACCGACCCCGCCGCCGCGGGCGCCAACGTCTCCCGGGTCGCCGGCCTGGGCTACCTCGGCATGCTCGCCGGACCGGCACTGATCGGCTGGATGACCCGGCTGACCGGGCTCAACCACACCTTCCTGCTCCCGGCACTGCTGCTGGTGGTCGCCGCCGTCGCCGCCGGGATCCTGCGCACCGGAGCCACCGGCGAACCCGCGGTCACGGCCGAGCCCGAACTGGCCCAGCGCCCCTGAACACGCCCGTCGCCACAGTCGGAAGGAATCCCATGACGATCAGTCAGCGGATCGTACTGTTCGACCTCTACGGGGTCATCGCCCTGCACCAGCGCCCCGGCTCCCTCGCGCGGATGGCAGCCGGCTGCGACGCGCCCGAGGACGCCTTCACCAAGGCCTACTGGGAGCTGCGCCCGCCCTACGACGCCGGGCGGCTGTCCGCCCAGGAGTACTGGGCCGAGGTGCTGCGGCTGCTGTCCCGTCCCGTCGGTTCCGCGACGGTCGAGGCGTTGCGGCTGGCCGACATCGACAGCTGGTCACGCGTCGACAGCCGGATGGTCGCCTTCGCGCAGTCCCTGCGCGCCCGTGCCAGGGTCGCTGTGCTGTCCAACATCCCCGCCGACCACGCCGACGCCCTGCTCGCGGCCCAGCCCTGGCTGCGGAGCCTGGACCAGCTCGCCTTCTCCGGAAAGATCAAAGCGGCCAAGCCGGACCCGGCCGCGTTCCAGCACTGCATCAGCACCATGGGCGCCGAGGCCGCCGACTTCCTCTTCGTCGACGACCGCGCGGAGAACGTCCGCGCCGCGCAGGCCGAGGGCATGGCCGGCCACCTGTTCAGCGGCCTCGGTGACCTGGAGCAGGTCATCGACGGCTGGCTCGCGACGGGCTCCGGGTCAGCCGTCTGACGGCAGCAGGACGATCTTGCCGTGGGTGTGGTTGCGCTCCAGTTCGCGGTAGGCGTCCTGCACGTCGGCGAGGGGATAGGTGCGGGCGATGGGGACCTCCAGCCGCCCGTCCGCGACCAGCTCCGCGAGTTCGGCCAGCACCGGCGCGCTGGCGCCGGCGCCGTTGCCGTCGGTGCGGACGCCGAACTCCTCGGCGGCGGCGAAGTCGATGACGGTGTCGATGCGTTCGGGCGCGACGCCCAGGTCGATCGCCAGCCGCACATAGCCGTCGCCGTAGGTGTCGATGAAAGCGTCGACCTGCCCGGCCGCGGCCTCCTTGATCCGGTCGCCGACTCCGGCGCCGTAGGCCACCGGGATCACCCCGTGCCCGCGCAGCCAGTCGTGGTTGGCCGGGCCGGCCAGGCCGATGACCGTGGCACCCGCGTTCTTCGCCAGCTGCACGGCGAGTGAGCCCACGCCTCCCGCCGCGCCGGAGACCACCACGACGTCGCCGGGCGACAGGGCCACGGCCCGTACCGCCGCGTAGGCGGTCGTGCCGGCGACGAACAGCGCCCCGGCCACCTCCACCGGCACCTTGGCGGGCCGGTGCACCAGGTGGTCCGCGGGGACGGCTACGAACTCGGCCTGGCTGGCGCGGTCGTCGGTGAAGCCGAAGACCTCGTCACCCACCGCGAAGCCGCTCACCCCGGCGCCCACCGCCTCGACGGTGCCGGCCAGGTCGCTGCCCTGGCCCGAGGGGAAGGTCGCCGGCCAGCGGGAGTGCAGCACACCGCTGCGGATCTTGGCCTCACCGGGGTTGATACCCGCTGCCCGCACCGCGACCAGTACCTCCCCGGCCCCCGGGACCGGCTTCTCCACCTCGACCACGTCGAGGACCTCGATGCCGCCGTACTCCTTGAAACGCACTGCTCGGGGCATGGCCCGGCTCCCTTCGAATCAGGTCGGCGACCCGGTGCTCGCCGAGCCCGTCTCCCAGAAGCAGCGGTGCGGCCCGTTCATTCCCTCCCTCGGGTTCACACGCTTCTCAGGGGATGCCCAGAGCCAGGTCATCACCGAGCAGGACCGTGGATCTACCAGGCAGGAAAAATGCATGATCGAAGCGAAAGGCGCGGTCATGAACAGTCAGGAATCAGCAGAAGACCCGCGGCCAGGCGGCGAGCAGACACCCCCGAGGAAGAAGACCAGGAAGAGGGCGCTGATCGCGGCCGCGGTGGTCGCGGCAGCCGCGATCGGGGGCGCCGGATACGCAGCGACCGCCTCGTCCCCCACCTCGGCCACAGCCTCCGCAGCCGCCGCGTCCTCGGCGTCCTCGGCGTCCGCCCCGGCCCAGGCAGGCTCCGGCGGGGGATCGGGCTCGGGCTCGAACGCGCGCTCAGGGCCGGCCGAAGGAGGGACGACCGGCACCGTGACAGCCGTGTCCGGGAGCGGCTTCACCGTCACCACGGCCACCGGCCAGACCGCGACCGTCACCGGGACGTCCACGACCAGCTACCTGAACGGCACGACCCCGGCCTCCTCGTCGGCCGTCACGGTGGGGCAGCCGGTGCTGGTCCTCGGCACGGTCAACAGCACCGCCATCACCGCCTCGCAGGTCGTCGTCCAGCCGCCCGGCAGCGGCTCGACGCCCTCGACGGCGTCCCAGGTGGTCCCCTTCCAGCAGGGCGCGCAGTCCGCGGCCAAGCAGTCCGGCCAGGTCCCGGCGGACTACACCGAGGGCTCCGGCACGATCGTCAGCGGCAGCACCGCGGACAAGGCGACCGAGGCCGCGCTGGCCGCGTACCCGGGCGCCGTGGTGGACCGGGTGGTCCAGCTCAGCGACGGCGAGTACGAGGTCCACTACATCGGCGTCAACTGGCCCCACCACGTCTTCGTGACCGCGGACTTCACGGTCGCCGGAGCCGATTAGGGCCCACTGCCAGGGCCTACTTCTCGGCCGACTCCTGCTTCGCCCGCCACTCCGCCCCCGCGCGCTGGATGCGGTCCCACAGGGCGGCGCGGTCGGCGTCGTCGACGGCCGACAGGTCCAGGTGGAACACGTCCGTTGCGAGCTTGAACAGCTCCTCCGCGGACTCGAGGAGCCGTGTGGTGCGCCGCCCGGCCCCCTCGTCGCGGGTGAACTCGTCGTCCAGCACGAACTCGGCGCCGCCCGCGTCGCGGCGGAAGAGCTCGAACCACATGACGTAGGGAGACTTGGGCGACGTCGAGAACTCGGTGTGGCAGCTGATGAAGTCCTCCCAGACGGCCGGCGCCAGGGTGAAGTCCATGCTGTGGAAGGTCGTCTGCGCCGGATCGGTGAGGAACCGCCAGGCGTCCGGGCCGATCTCCGGCAGCGGCCGCAGCTCGAAGCGGAAGGGGCCCTGGAGGTGGACGCCCTCCCGCAGCGGGATGGGCTCGTGGTGCGAGTTGGCCAGGCCCACGTCGACCGACCAGCGCTCGCCGTCGATGACGACGGTGAGGGCCATGTGCGTGGCGTACTCCTCGGCGGTCGCCTTGGCGCTCGCGGCGGAGCCGTTGATCTGGCCGCGGTGCAGGGTGACGTCGTACCCGAGGACGGTCAGCAGCTCGCTGAAGGCGTTGTTCAGGTTGAAGCAGTAGCCGCCCCGGCCGGCCAGGATCCGGGCTATGGACTCGGCCGGGTCGATGCCCTGCGGGCGTCCGAGCTGGATGTCGAAGTTCTCGAAGGCGATCAGCTCGACGTGTGCCCGGTGAAGCCTGCGCAGGGCGTCCAGCGACGGAGCGCCGAGGGACTCCGGGTCGTCGACGCCGAGCCTGGCCAGGTAGGGCGCGACCCAGGCGGGATGATCGTTCGTCTTCGAGGTCATGGCGCCGAACAGTAGTACAGCGCCGCGTGGATCCGCTCCAGGATTAATCTCCGGCTCACTCCTTCGTCGCACCGGCGAGCATGCCGGAGACCAGGGTCCGCTGCGAGAACAGGAACAGGACCAGGACCGGCAGGATGGCCACGATGATGGCCAGTGCCAGTTCCGGGATGGTGATGTTCAGGCCCGCGCCGGCGACGGGGTTGAACGAGGGCGTGGACGAGAGCAGTTGGTTCAGCCCGACCTGGATCGGGAACTCGTTGCTGTTGGGCAGGACCAGGTAGGGCAGGAAGAAGTTGTTCCAGTTGCCGACGAAGCTGAAGAAGGCGACCAGCCCGATGACCGGCTTGGCCAGCGGCAGCGCGATGTGGGTGAAGATCTGCCATTCCGAGCAGCCGTCGATCCGGGCCGCCGCGAGGATGTCCCGGGGGAGGCTGGTCGCGAAGTAGATGTAGACCAGGTAGACGCCGAAGGGGTAGAAGGAGAACGGCAGGATGATCGACCACACCGTTCCGATCAGGTGGAACTTGTTGAGTTCCAGGAAGATCGGCAGCACCAGGGTCGCCGACGGCATGATCATGGTCACCAGGGTGACCATCAGCAGCGTCCTGCGGCCGCGGAACCTCGTCAGCGCCAGGGCGTAGCCGGCCGGGACGCTGGTGGCCAGGGTCAGCAGCAGCGATGCGCCGGAGTAGATCGCTGAGTTCTTCAGCCACACCAGCAGCGCCCCGTTCTGGAACGCGGTGAGGTGGTCCCAGGCGGCGCCGATCTGGCTGAAGGAGCCGAACGACAGGGGCGGGTCGCTGACGATCTGTGCGGCGGTCTTCGACGGCGCCAGCAGCAGCCAGATCACCGGCAGCACGAAGAAGACCAGCAGCAGGCCGAGCAGGAGCACGACGACGAGCGTCGACACCACCCGCCCGGGGGAGCGGCGCGCGGTGGGGGGCTGCCGCAGCGCGCGGGGTCGGTCGAGGGCGGTGTCTGTCATCCTTCGTCCACCTTGAACATGTCCGAGCGGCGCACCAGCAGGCCGGCGCCGATGAGGCCGAGGGCGAGCAGGAAGACCGAGATGGCGGCGGCGCCGTTGAAGTCGCCCTGCTGGAAGGCGAAGACGTAGGCCAGCTGGTTGGGGGACCAGGTCGGGGTGACCCGGCCCAGGCTCGCGGTCTGCAGCAGCTGCGGTTCGACGAAGAGCTGGGTGCCGGCGGCGAAGGCGAGGATCGCCATGTAGGCGATCCACTGACGGATCATCGGGACCTGGATGTGCCAGGCGGTGCGCCAGGGCCCGGCCCCGTCCATCTTGGCGGCCTCCAGGACCTCGTCGGGGATGTTGTTGAGTGCTCCGTACATCACCACGATCCAGCCGCCGGCGCCGGTCCAGAAGGCGATCAGGACGAAGATCACCGGCAGGTTCCCGGGCGTCAGCACGGCTGCGAAGGTGTGCAGTCCGAGCGAGTCCAGCAGCCAGGAGACCGGGCTGACGGCCGGGTCGAGCATGAACAGCCACACCAGCACGCTGGCCACGCCGGCCAGCGCGCCGGGGATGTAGAACAGGAAGCGGAAGAGCGCGGACAGGCCGGGCCGCATGCGGCCGCGGAGCACCACGGCCACCAGCACGGTCAGCACCACCAGCACCACCAGCCACATGGCCAGGTAGAGCAGCATGTCGGTGAAGGCGGGGACGAACCGGTAGTCCTGGGCCACCTTGACGAACTGGTTGATGCCGGTGAACTGGCCGCGGTCGTTGGTCAGCGAGAGGTAGAACGCGTACACGGTGGGGAAGACGCCGAAGGCGAGCAGCAGGATCGCGTAGCCGCCGACGAAGAAGTAGCCCGCAAGACCGCCGCCGCCCCGCCGCCGCGGTGTCCCGCGGCGGCGGACGGGTGCTGTGACGCGCCGGGATTCCAGCAGCGTCATTGCGTGGTCACCTTGTATCCCACGGACTTCGCCTCGTCGGCGATGGCCGTCTGCCAGGCGGGCAGGGTCGCGGTGAGGGTCTTGCCCGCGGTCAGTGCGGGCAAGACCACGCTGGACCAGGCGGTGGCGTCGCTGAACCTGGTGTTGGACCATCCGGTCCACACCTCGTTCGCCGCCGTCTTGAAGGCGCTGCTGACGTCGGTGGCGAAGTACTTCTTGTTGTCGGGGTTGGCCAGCCAGGCGTCGGCCGCCGGTACGTAGGCCGGGTAGGTGGGCGCGCCGGCCTGGTTGGCGTCGGAGGTGGTCAGCCAGGTGGCCAGGTCGGTGGAGGCCTTGAGGTTGGTGCTGTGCGAGGAGACCATCCACACGCCGCCGCCGACGTTGCCGGTGGCCGCGGTGGTCTCGCCGTCCCAGGTCAGCGGCGCGGCTGCGGCGATCTGCCCGGCCGGGGTCTTGAACGCGGCGTTGAACAGGTACTGGCCGTACCAGGAGGGGCCGTTGGCCATCAGCACCTTGCTGCCGCTGTCCTTGGCGAAGCCCTGGCTGAAGAAGCCCTGGGTGCTGACGGACTTGTCGGCGATCAGGGTGTCCAGCAGGTTGGACATCCGGGTGCAGTCCGGGCTGGACAGGTCGGTGCGCAGGGTGTCCGGGTCGGTCAGCTGGAAGGCCGGGCACTGGCTGGACCAGAAGTAGGACTCCTGGGAGTTGGTGTCGCCGACCGAGCCGACCAGGTAGCCGGGATGCTCCTTGGCGACCTTCTCGCCCAGGGCCTGGTACTGCTCCCAGGTGGTGGGCACGGTGTAGCCGAACCTGTCCATGAGCGTCTTGTTGTACCAGAGCACCACCTGGGCGATGTCGTTGCGCAGGCAGTAGGTGTGACCGTCGTACTGGCACGGGGTGAGCGAGCCCTTGGCGAAGTTGTCCAGGGTGCTCTGCGGGACCAGGTTCTGGTCCAGCGGCGCGGCGAACGCGGTGGCACCGGGCTTGGTCGGCCGGGACGCCCAGGTGACGTCGGTGGGGGAGCCGAAGACCACGTCGGGCCAGCCGCTGCCGGTGCGGTCGAACAGCTGGACCTTGGTCTGGAGGTAGGTGGAGCCGTCCGCGCTGCCGTCGTAGGTGACGATGTTCAGCTTCACGTCGGGGTGCGACTTCTGGTACGCCTGCACGGAGGGGAGCCGGGTCGAGTCGGCCCAGACGGTGACCGTGGAGCTGGCGTCCTGGGTGACCGGCTTGAAGCTCGCGGCTCCCGACGCCGAGGTGGCGGTGGTGGATCCGGCGCTGGCGCAGCCGGCGAGTGCGGTGAGCGCGGTGGCCGACAGGACGGCGACGGCGGCGCGGACCGCGGTGCGGCGGGAGCCGGATCTCGGGAGGTTCGGGGTTCTCATGGTGGTGCCCTTCTGGTTCCTGTCCGGGTGGGTGGTGTCCGGTGGGGTGGGCGTGCGTCAGATCGCGGGTCGCTCGACGAACTGCTGCAGTTCCCTGCCGTAGTCGTTTTCGTAGGGCAGGGCGATCCCCGGGCCGACCGGTGCGTGCACCAGGCCCCGGTCGTCGACGTGCCGTTCCCGGGTGACGGTGGTGGAGGTCACCAGGGACTCGTAGTAGCTGGTGTTGGATATCGCCATGCAGAGGTGGTGGTTGGGGATGTCCGAGCCGTGCACCTCGGCCCGCAGCCGGTAGGCGTCGGCGAGGTGCGCGGTGCGCATGGCGCCGGTGATGCCGCCGCGCAGCGTGGTGCCGACCCGGACGCCGAAGGTGGCCGCGCCCGCGGCGATGAAGTCGGCGGAGTTCATGTGCGCGCCGTCGGAGGTCTCGGCGACCAGCAGCGGGACGGAGACCGACTCCGCCAGCCGCCGGTAGGCGCTGATGCTGAACTCGCGCATCGGCTCCTCGTACCAGAGGTAGTCCGCCTCGGACAGGGCCCGCCCCAGGTGGACGGCGTCCGGCAGGTCGAAGCCGGCCGAGCCGTCGTACATCAGCGGGACGTCGGGGCCGACGTGCTCGCGCAGGGCCAGGCACAGCGCCGCGTCGCGGCGGGCGTCGCCCCAGGCGTGCAGTTTGATGCCCTGGTAGCCCAGTGCCAGGCACTGGTCGGCGACGTCGAGGAACTCCTCGGTGGTGGCGAAGGTGGAGGTGGAGGCGTAGGCGGGGATGGACTCGCGGTAGCCGCCGAGCAGTTGCCAGACCGGCTGGTCGCCCACACGTGCAGCCAGGTCCCACAGCGCGACGTCGATCAGGCCCAGGGCCGGCAGCGGCAGTTCCTGGATGCGGTCGATCTCCCACACCCGGTCCCAGAGCCACTCGCGCCGGTACGGGTCCTGCCCGACCAGTTCGTCCCGGAAGACCCGTTCCACCAGGTCCTGGAGCATCACGCCGGCTCCGGGCCGGGCGAACAGCGCCACGCCCTCGGCGCCGTCGTCGGTGCCGATCCGCAGGACCGCGCCGTCGCCCACGGCCGGGCTGCCGCTCAGTCCGTTCCGCCACTGGAAGGGGGGATCGGCCGGGGGGACGCGGATCCGGTGGGCTTCGACATGGGTGATCTTCATGCTGGCTCTCTGTTCGTCGGAGCGGGGCAGGGCACGACGGTGTCCGGCGGGGGACCTGTTGGGTGCCGCGTCCCGGGCCGTGACCGTGACGGTGACTGCGAAGGTGCAGGCGCTCCGCGGGCTCGGGCCCTGCCGTGGGGTGGGAGCGGGACGCCCGCACGGGGGCGTCCCGCCGGAAAGGTGTGACAGCAGCGGTGGCGGCAGTGGCAGCGTCTAGGAGGCGGAGGTCTGCTGGGACGGCGGCTGCTGGGACTGCTGGGACGGGGCGGGCGCCGCCGGCCTGGTGCCGAGGTTGAACACGCGGTCGCGGATCCTGCGCTCGAACTGGTGCTGGGTGGTGTCGATGTGAGCGACCATCAGCTCGGCGGCCAGCTCCGTGTCGCCCGCCGCGATGGCCGCGGTGATGGCGACGTGCTGGTTGCCGGCGACTTCCAGCGAACCGGGTACGTCGCCGTGGAAGAGCAGCACGTCCGACTGCGACACCAGGCGCCGGATGTTGGCGACGCTCGCCTGCAGGAAGACGTTGTGGGCCGCGACGCTGACGGAGTTGTGGAACAGGGCGTCGGTGCGGGCGAACTCCTCGGCGTCGACCGCCCTGCCGGCGGCCAGCGACAGTTCGGCGCTCTCCCGCATCGCCCGGACCTCGATCGGGGTGGCCAGGGTGGCGGCCCGCCGTGCCGTCTCCGACTCGATCAGCCGGCGGTAGTCCAGCAGCATCAGCACATGCTCCATGCTGGTGGGCTGGAAGTGCGCGAGCTGGTCGTCGGCCAGGGTGCCGGGGGAGGCCGCGACGAAGATCCCGGCGCCCTTGCGGACGCTGAGCCTGCCGATCGCCGCCAGCACCTTGACCGCCTCGCGGGTGACGTTGCGGGTCGCGCCGAGGATCTGCGCGAGCCCCTGCTCGGTCGGCAACCGGTCGCCGGGCATCAGGTTCTGCTCGGCGATGTAGCCCAGCAGTTGCTCCGCCACCAGCTCGTACCCCGGACGGTAGCGCTCCGACGCGTCGTCCGCCTCGCCCGGCCCGGCCTTGGCTGTACCTGACACCAGATGACCCCCTCGCTCAAATGAACCAGATCTATTTTCGCCGCCACTATGGCACCGGCCCTTCCGGAAGGGAAGCTTCCCGGCGGATTTTCGTCGCGACCACGGGAATTCCAAGGATGAAGCCGTGCAAACCGGACTGTCGTGCTCAGCCCATTGCGCAGTGGCTCGCCGGATACATATGGTCCATCCACTCGGATGGAGCAGAAGCTTGCCGGAGTCGGCGCCGCGACGGGCCGCGGTGGACCTGCCGTCCGCACCTCGACCGACGACGTCTCGGGAGTGACGACCATGCACCGAACCGCGCCGCACCGAACCGCGCCACGGCGCCGCAGCCTGACAGCCGCACTGGCCGCCTGCGCCGGCCTGATCATCGGGGCCCTGACCGGAGCCGGGGCCACTTCGGCCGCGGCGGCCACGACCCTCTCCTACTACGTCTCGCCCACCGGCAGCGGCCAGGCGTGCACCACAGCCGCCCCCTGCACGCTGACCACCGCTCAGCAGCTGGTGCGCTCCGCCACCGCCACCGCCCAGGGCGACATCGACGTCGTCCTGGCCGGCGGCACCTACCGCCTGGCCAGCACGCTCTCCTTCAGCGCCGCCGCCGGGGACGGCGCCACGTCCGGTCACACGGTGACCTACCGGGCCGCGGCCGGCGCCACCCCCGTGCTCAGCGGAGGCTGGCAGCTCACCAGCTGGACCCAGGGCGCCAACGGCGTCTGGCAGACCGGCGTCCCCGCCGGGACCGACACCCGGCAGCTCTACGTCAACGGGGTGCGCGCCAACCGTGCCGCCGGCGCGGTCCCCACCACGCTCACCCGAACCGCCACCGGCTACACCGCCGCCAGCAATGTCTTCACCACCTGGTCGAACATCTCCGACGTCGAGTTCGTCTACAACGTCGCCTGGACCCAGGTCCGCTGCGGCATCGCCTCGGTCTCCGGCACCACCGTCACCATGGACCAGCCCTGCTTCGACAACTCCACCAAGAAGCAGTACGGCGTCAACGCCGACCTGCCCAGCTCCGTGGAGAACGCCAAGCCCCTGCTGACCCAGCCCGGCCAGTGGTACCTGGACCGCAGCACCAACACCGTCTACTACCTGCCCCGCGAGGGGCAGGACATGAGCACCGCGGACGTGGAGATCCCCCGACTGCAGACCCTGGTCTCCGGCACCGGCACCGAACAGCAGCCGCTCAACGGCCTGGCCTTCTCCGGAATCTCCTTCGAGTACGGGGGCTGGACCGCGCCCGACGGCAGCGACGGCTTCTCCGAGGTCCAGGCGAACATGCGCCTCACCGGCCAGAACGCCTGGCAGAACGAGGGCACCTGCACCCGCTACTCCACCACCAGCCCCGGCACCTGCCCCTACGGCGCCTGGACGATGACCCCCGGCAACGTCGTCTTCGACCACACCACCGGGCTGAGCATCACCGGAAGCACCTTCGAGCACCTGGGCGCCGCAGGCCTGCAACTGGGCCAGGACGCCGACGGATCCACCATCCAGGGCAACACCTTCACCGACATCTCCGGCAACGGCCTGGAGATCGGCAACGGCACCGACGCCGACCCGACCGACCTGGCGCTGCTGCCCGCCAACAACACGGTCGCCGACAACTGGATCCACAACATCGCCGTCGAGTACACCGGAGGCGTCGGCATCTTCCAGGGCTACACCCGCTACGACACCATCGAGCACAACCAGGTCAACGACGTCCCCTACAGCGGCATCAGCTCCAACTGGGGCTGGGGGCGCACGCCCACCGAGACCAAGGGCAACCAGATCCTGGACAACCTGGTCTACGACCAGATGCAGCAGCGCTCGGACGGCGGCGGCATCTACGTCCTGGGACAGGAAGGCGACTCGCTCGCCGACGGCCTGCTGATCAGCGGAAACGTGGTCCGCAACACCGACTCGGCCAACGGCGGCCACGCCATCTACACCGACGGCGGCAGCGAGTACATCACCATGACCGGCAACGCCATGTACGCCAACAACACGCCGTCGATGGGCGGCTGCGAGGAGGGGACCGGAACGCCCTACGGCGAGTTCTCGTTCACCGGCAACTACGTCGAGAACACCACCCCGGACTGGCCCTGCGGAACTCCGACCGACGCCACCATCAGCAACACCCAGGTGTCGCCGGACGGCACCGGCGTTCCCGCGTCACTGATCGCCAACGCCGGACTCGAACCGCAGTACGCGTCCCTCGCCCAGGCCCCCGCAGGACAGGCCCAGACCAACCTGGCGCTGGGCAAGCCGGTCCAGGCGCAGTTCCTGGACGGCTCCACCGCCGCACTGCAGTCCTACTCGCAGCTGTCCTATGCGACCGACGGCAACCCCGCCAGCTACGTCCAGGCCAGCGGCCAGTTCCGCTGGCAGCTGGTGGTCGACCTGCAGGCCCAGCAGAGCCTGGGCCGGGTGACCGTGACGATGCCTCAGGCCCACTTCGCCACCGCCTTCCACGTCGACGCCTCCACCGACGGCAGCAGCTGGACCACGGTCGGAACCGTCACCGACAGCGGCTGGGGAACCATCCCGGTCGTCTTCACCGGCGCGGTCTCCGCGAGGTACCTGCGCATCGTCGCCGACGCGCCCACCGACTGGAACCAGCGCGGGGACCAGATGGCCATCGCCGAGGTCGGAGCCTTCGCGCCGACCTCGGGCCAGCCCGACCTGGCACTCGGCCGGCCCGCCCAGGCGCTGTACATCGACGGCACCCAGGCCCAGATGCAGCCCAACTCCACACCGTCCCTGGCCGACGACGGAAACACCGCCACCTCGGCGCAGGCCACCGGACAGTACCGGTGGATCCAGCAGATCGACCTGACCCAGCCGCAGTCCGTCGACGTGGTCTCGCTGCAGCAGCCTGACACCGCATTCGCCACCAACTGGCACATCGACGTCTCCCTGGACGGCTCCACCTACTGGACCGTGGCCCGCCACGCCGACACGGCAGGTGGACGCTCCGGCGTCCAGCTGGCCGCCCCCGTGACGGCGCGTTACATCCGGCTGGTCGCCGACCTGCCCAACCAGGGCGGACAGACCGGCGGACAGATGGCGGTCAGCGAGCTCGGCGTCTACAGCGGCTGATCCGGCCGCGCCGACGGCTCCGGGGTGCGGTCGCCGCCGAGCAGCAGTGCGGCGACCGCCTCCGGGGCCTCGTGCATGGCGTCGTGCCCGGTCGGGAGGTCGTGGACCTGCCACCCGGGATCGGCCAGGAGCCGGGTGCGGAGGTCGGCGAACGGCGTCCGGTCCTCCCAGCCCGAGCAGTAGACGAACTCCCGACGGGGGACCCGGGCCAACGCGCCGGTGAGCCGGATCGACTGCAGGAAGGAGGCGAGCGGATGGGGACGGCGGCGCGGATCGCCGCCGTCCGGCGGTCGGACGGCGTAACCGGTGGCCGCGGCACCGGCGGCGAACACCCGGCGGAAGTGCTCATTGGTCGACGACCAGCACGAGTCGCCGTCGCGCGGTACGTAGGCGTCCAGGTGCACCAGCCGGGAGATCCGGCCGCCGGCCCGGTCGGCGGCGGCTGCGACCACCATCCCGGCGTAGCTGTGGCCCACCAGTGTCCCGTCGGTGATGTGGTGGGCGTCCAGGTGCCGCAGTACGTCGCCGGCGTGGGTGTCGAGGTTGGCGGTGGCGACCGTCGCGGCGTCGTCGTCCGGCCGCAGGCCGGTCAGGGTCAGCGCGTGAACGGTGTGACCGGCCCGCTCCAGCAGCGGAACCACCGTCTCGAACGACCAGGAGCCCTTCCAGGCGCCGGGCACCAGCACGAACGTGGTCATGGGTCTCTCCCTGTGGCTCAAGCAGCGGTATGCAGGAAGTCTCACGGGACCGGCGGGTGGCGTGCCACCGCTAGGATGCCAACTGATGCCCGTTCACCGCCAACCTGGTCCGACCGCCGGTGCGACGTCACAGCTGTGGCCCTCCGGCGGGCGCCACCTGTGGCCGTCCGGCGAGTCGAGTGAGGTGCAGTCGCACGCCCGGGGCCACCTCGTCTACGCGGCCAACGGGGTCCTGGCGGTCCACACCGAGCGCGGCACCTCGATCGTCCCGGCCAACCGGGTCGCCTGGACCCCGGCAGGGTTCAACCACCAGCACCGCGCCCACGGCGACACCGACATGCGGATCGTCTTCCTCGCGCCGTCCCTGGCCCGGCTGGTCCCGGACCGCCCGGTGGTGTTCCTGGCCTCCGGCCTGGTCCGCGAGGTCCTGCTCGCGCTGACCGGCCCCCGCAGCTACGACCCGGCCGTGCCCGACTACAGCCGCCCCGCGCGCTCGCGCCTGCTGCGAGTCCTGGTCGAGGAACTCAGCGAAGCCCCCGAACAGCCCCTGCACCTGCCCGAACCACAGGACGACCGACTGCGGGCCATCGCCCTGCTCCTGCACGAGACGCCCGCCGACAGCTCCACCCTGGCCGAACTCGGCAAGGCCGTCGGAGCCGGCTCACGCACCCTGAGCCGGCTCTTCCACGACGAACTCGGCATGACCTTCTACGAATGGCGCACCCAACTACGGGTCCACCACGCCCTGGTGCTCCTCGCCGAGGGCCACGACACCACCCGCGCCGCCACCGCCTGCGGCTGGTCCAACCCCAGCAGCTTCATCGCAGCCTTCACCGACATCATCGGAACGACCCCGGGCCGCTACCGGAACCGCGGTGCAGCAGCAGGTAGCCGTCCTGGTCGCTGACGGTGCGGAAGCCCTCCGCCTCGGCGGCGGCGACGTCCTGCTGCTGCTGTTCACCGGAGACGGGCCAGCCCTGCGGGTCCGCCGTGTCGACCACGATCCACTGGGCGTCCAGCGGCAGGCCCGGGAAGCCGAACTCGCTGACCGTGGCGCGCGAGGTGAGTTGCGGGACCAGCCGGTTGGAGGCCGAGACGGTGGCCCCGTCGGGGATCATCGCCAGGACACGGTGGGCGGCGGCGACCCGGGGACCGGTGTGCCAGGTCGAGGGGCGCAGCAGCGCCGCCAACGGGTACTGCGGCAGCAGCACCGCGGTGACCGCGGCTCCGGCGACCAGGTACGGCCACGCGGTCCGCACCGGTCCCGGCCACCTGCCGAGACCGTCGACCAGGGCGGCGAAGGCGATCGGCATCAGTACCGCGCTGTACTGGTAACCGGTGCCCCAGTAGGCAGGGTTGGTGGACACCATCCGCCACGCCAGGGTCGGTGCCGCGATCCACAGCAGCGGGGAGCGGACGGCCAGGAACGCGGTCGTCGCGAGCAGCAGAACCAGGGTGACCGCCTTGGTCTGCGGGGTGACCAGGCCGATGGTGGCCTGGTACAGCAGCCCCGCCACTCCCTGGCCCGCGTCGGAGCCGGTCGCCGGCATCCCACTCCAGTAGGCGTACTGCCCGCCGGGGTTGAAGGCCGGTATCACCACCAGCACCTCCAGCGCCGTTCCCAGCACGCCGGCGGCGAGGGTCGCCAGCCCGAGCAGACGGTGGTTGCGCCCCGCCCGCCAGGCGATCAGAGCACCGATCACCGCCACGGTCAGGCCCAGGTCCTCCTTGACCAGCAGCAGTGGCAGGGCCCAGGCCGCGGCCGCGCGCATCCGGCGACGGGCGAGCGCGGTCAGTGAGAAGGCCAGCAGCGGGACCGCGAAGACCACCTCGTGGAAGTCGAACCCGACGGCGGAGGCGATGCCCCAGGACCCGCCGTACCCGAAGGCCACCAGGACCGCGGCCCGCCGTCCCGCCACCTGCTGCGCCCAGCCGGCCAGCGGGACCACCGCCACCGCCAGCAGCGCCGCCTGTGCGATCAGCAGCGTCATCGGTGTGGGCCACAGCCGGTAGAAGGGCGCCAGCGTCGCCAGGACCGGCGAGAAGTGGTCGCCTAGCAGCGGGAACCCGGGCCCTTTCAGCGCGGAGACCGGTAGCTGCCCGTGGGCGTAGGAGCGCACCGCCTGCTCGAATATGCCCAGGTCGTAGCCGGTCGTCAGGATCCGCTGCTGGTCGCGGACCGACAGGGCGGCGTACAGCGCGAACAGCACCGCCGCCGCGCCCCAGACCCAGCGGGTGCCGCCGGAGCGGTCGGCTGTCGTACCGGTGGTCCGCGCGGGCAGGTGCGGGGACGCGGCCGAGCGCGCCGGGCCGGCCGACAGTACGGAGCGGAGGGTGGGCAGGGCCATGGCGGAGCCTTCCGTTGCAGGTCGTCGGCCTGCCACTGTGCCCAAGGGGTGCTGACGCCCTGCTGTCCCAACCTGACCGCGCGATCAGGAAGCCCGGAGCGCGCTGTGACAGGCTGGCCCGGTGAGGATCCTGGTGGTGGAGGACGAGCGGGAGCTGGCAGCGACGCTCAAGCGCGGACTGTCGGCCGAGGGCTACTCCGTCGACCTGGCCCACGACGGCCGTGAGGGCCTGTGGAAGGCCCGGACCGGCGACTACGCGGCGATCATCCTGGACCTGATGCTGCCGCTGCTGAACGGCTACCGGGTCTGCGCCGAGCTGAGACGTGAGCAGATCGGCACGCCGATCCTGGTGTTGAGCGCCAAGGACGGCGACTGGGACCAGGCCGAGGCCCTGGACACCGGAGCCGACGACTACCTGGCCAAGCCCTTCTCCTACCTGGTCCTGGTGGCCCGGCTGCGCGCACTGCTGCGCCGGGCACCGGGCCAGGCCGCGCCGCTGCTGACGGTGGGTGATCTGACGGTGGACCTGGCGGCCCGGACCTGCCGCAGGGCGGGGCGGCAGATCGCACTGACCCCGCGCGAGTTCGCGGTCGCCGAGGTCCTGGCCCGTCGCCCGGGCGAGGCGGTGTCCAAGTACGAGATCCTGCACCACGCCTGGCCGGACGAGGCGGAGGACCCCAACCTGGTCGAGGTCCGCATCAGCGCACTGCGCCGAAAGATCGACACCCCGTTCGGCCGCAGCTCCCTGCAGACGGTGCGCGGGGTGGGCTACCGCCTGGTGGACGACCGGGGGAGCAGCGGGGCCGTCGATGACTAGCCGTCTGCGACGGGTCCTGGCCCGGAGCCGCCCGCGCTCGATCCGGGCCCGATCGGCACTGGCCGCCGGACTGGCCGCAGCCGTCCTGTTCACCGTCGGTGCCCTGTGGATGCGCACGCAGCTGGTCGACACCCAGATGGCATCGGTGCGCTTCCAAGCCGAGGACGAGCTCGGCGCCCTGTCCCAGGCGATCGGTCGGGGCGACACCCTCGGCGGCGGCTGGGGCCCGTTCCCCTACCAGGTCATCGCCGACGACGGCAGCCTGTACACCACGGGCAGCTCCGACCTGGACGTCTTTGAGCCCGGTGACGGTACGTTCTTCCCCGCGCCGCGCCGCGGGAGCGTCCCGGACACGGACCCACCGACCACCATCCACTTCGGGACCCCGCCGGGGAGCGCCGGGAGCCCGCTGGCCGGTCGCACCTTCCCCGTCCTGAGCACCGACGTACCCGGCCGGCAGGCCGCCGACGCCTCTCCGCAGTCGGTGTACCGCGACCTACCGGCGGATGCGGTCATCCGGATCTTCGTGGTGGTCACCCCGTTCCAGGCCCAGGACACCGCGGCCGCAGCCGACCGGGTCCTGATCCCGGCCGTCCCGCTGGGGGTCCTGCTGGTCGCCGCGGTCGCCTACCTCGCCACCCGCCGCGCGCTGCGCCCGGTGGAGGCGATCCGCGCCCGCACCGCCGCCGTCAGCGCGAACGACCCCCGCGAACGCGTCGAGGTCCCCGACACCGGTGACGAGATCGCAGCGCTGGCGGTGACCATCAACTCCACCCTGCAGCGGCTGGACGAGGCCGCCGGCACCCAGCGGCGCTTCATCGCGGACGCCGCCCACGAGCTGCGCAGCCCGCTGACGGTACTGCTCGCCGACCTGGACGTGGCCCTGGCCTACCCCGACCGCGCCGACTGGCCGGCCGCCACGGCCGGCGCCGCCCGCCAGGCGAGACGCCTGCAGGCGCTCACCGAGGACCTGCTGCTGCTCGCCCGCCTGGACGCCGGTGCCCCGCCGACGCCCACCGACTTCGACCTGGCCGACCTCGCGGCCTCGCTGGTGCGCGGCTACACGAGCGCCGCCCGAGCCGGTGCCCCTCGGCTGACCTGCTCCGCAGCCGGTCCGGTCCCGGTGCTGGCCGACCCCCGGCAGATGGAGCGGCTGCTGCGCAACCTGCTGGACAACGCACTGCGGTACGCCGCCTCCCGGGTCGAGGTCACCGTCCGGCCCGGACAGGAGCCGGGTCAGGCGGTGCTGGAGGTCGCCGACGACGGTCCCGGAATCGCGGCGGCCGACCGCGACCGGGTCTTCGACCGCTTCACCCGGCTCGCGGACGCCCGGGACCGCGACAGCGGCGGCACCGGACTGGGCCTGGCCATCGCCCGGGACCTGGCCCACAGCCAGCACGGCAGGCTGGAGCTGGCTCCCGGAGACGGACCCGGTGCCCGATTCGTGCTGTACCTCGACCGGCCTGTCGCCTTCGATCAAATCACTGTCGCGCAGGATCAAGCAGAGGCGGCCGACCGTCCCTAGCGTGATGGTCATGGACTTCACCCCTTCTCCCCGCGCGGTCGAGCTCACCGAGGCCGTGCGGACGTTCATCCGGGACGAGATCGCCCCGATCGAGCACGCATTGCACCGGCGTCAGGGCGAGGCCCGCCGCACCGGCGGGGCGGATCCGTGGCAGGTGCCGGAGGAGCTGTACGAACTGCAGCGCCGGGCGCGGGCGCAGGGGCTGTGGAACCTGTTCCTGCCCGCAGGCCACGAGGGGCCCTACGCGCAACGGTTCGGTACCCGCGGCGGCACCGGTCTGACCAACCTGGACTACGCACCGATCGCCGAGGCCACCGGATGGTCGTTCCTGGCGCCGTACGTGTTCAACTGCAACGCACCGGATTCCGGCAACGCCGAGGTGCTGCTGCGCTACGGCTCCCCGGAGCAGCGGGACCGCTGGCTGGACCCGCTGCTCGACGGGTCGATCCGCTCGGCGTTCGCCATGACCGAGCCGGGGGTGGCGTCCTCGGACGCCACCAACATGCAGCTCACAGCCGTGGTCCAGGGCGACGAGGTGGTCCTGGACGGCCGCAAGTGGTGGACCACCGGCATCGGGCACCCGAACTGCGAGGTCCTGGTGGTGATGGGGCTCACCGATCCGGGCGCGCCCAAGCACGCCCGGCACTCGATGGTGCTGGTCCCCAGGGACACCCCGGGGGTGAAGGTCGAGCGGATGCTGGACACGATGGGCTTCTTCGACGAGCCCTTCGGCCACGGCGAGGTGTCCTTCACCGACGTCCGGGTCCCGCTCTCGCACATCGTCGCCGGCCCCGGGCGGGCCTTCGAGATCGCCCAGGGCCGCCTGGGCCCCGGCCGGGTGCACCACGCGATGCGCATGATCGGCCTGGCCGAGCGGGCCCTGCACCTGGCCTGTGAGCGCGGCCTGTCGCGTTCCGCGTTCGGCAGGCCGCTGGCGGACCTCGGCGGCAACCGCGAACGCATCGCCGAGGCACGGATCGCCATCGACTCCACCCGGCTGCTGATCCTGGACGCCGCCTGGAAGCTCGACACCGTCGGCGCCAGGGGCGCGCTCGCCGAGGTCAGCGCCATCAAGGTGGCGGCGCCGAACGTCGCCCAGCAGGTCATCGACTTCGCCATGCAGATCCACGGCGGCGCCGGACTCTCCAGCGACTTCCCGCTCTCCGGAGCCTGGACCGCCGCCAGGGCCGTCCGCCTGGCCGACGGCCCCGACGAGGTGCACAAGGACGTCGTCGCCCGGGTCGAGCTGGCCAAGTACAGCAGGCACAGCAGCCACAGCGAGCACCGGGCGGCGCGATGAGCCGCGTCCGGCGTGTGCTGATCACCGGCGGCGCCTCCGGCCTGGGCGCGGCCCTGGCCTCCCGCTACGCCGCCCGCGGAGATCGCGTGCTGGTCACCGACCTCGCCGCCGGGGCGCCGGTCCCGGCGGGGGCGCTCTACCAGTGGCTGGACATCACCTCGACGCAGCACTGGGCGGATGCGCTGCAACGCGTGCACGACGAGTTCGGCGGGCTCGACGTGCTGGTCAACAACGCCGGAATCGCCGCCGGCGGGCGCGTGGACCGGGTCGACGACGCGCACTGGCGGCGGGTGCTGGACGTCAACGTCCTCGGCGCGGTGAACGGCTGCCGCACCTTCGCCCCGCTGCTCAAGGCCCAGGGGCACGGCCACCTGGTCAATGTGGCGTCCCTGGCCGGGCTGGTGCATCCGGCCGCGATGAGCTCCTACGACGCGAGCAAGGCGGCCGTGGTCGCCCTCTCGGAGAGCCTGCGGCACGAACTCGGCCCCTGGGGCGTGGATGTGACGGTGGTCTGCCCCTCGTTCTTCCGCACCAACCTGGCCGCCTCCCTGGGCGGGGAGGACCCGCTGATGGACCAGGTCGCGACCAAGCTGATCGCGCGGGCCCCGCTGGGGGCCGAGGAGGTCGCCGCGCGGGTGCTGAAGAGCGTGGACGCGCGCCGGTTCCTGGTCCTGCCGGACCGGTCCGCGCGGATCGCGTACTGGACCAAGCGCCTGGCCCGGCCCCTGTACGACCGTCAGATGCTGGCTGCGGGCGCGCGAATCCGGCGCGCCGAGCTGCGGGAGGAGCAGGGATGACCAGGCAGAACCGCCGCGGCACCATCCTCATCACCGGGGCGAGCTCGGGGCTGGGAGCGGAGATGGCCCGTCAGTTCGCGGCGCTGGGCTACGACCTCGCCCTGTGCGCCCGCCGTACCGACCGGCTGGACGCCCTCGCCGACGAGATCCGCGTCTCCACCGGCCGCAGCGTCGAGACCGCCGCCCTCGACGTCACCGACAGCACCGCGGTCGCCTCGGTCTTCCACGACCTGGTGCAGCGCACCGGGACCGTCGACCGGGTCGTCGTCAACGCCGGTGTCGGCACCGGCGCCCCGCTGGGCACCGGGCGCGCCGAGGCCAACCTCGCCACGGCGATGACCAACTTCGTCGGGGCACTGGCCCAGACCGAGGCCGCGCTGGAGATCTTCCGCCGCCAGGGCCACGGCCACCTGGTGCTGATCTCGTCCATGTCCGCCCTGCGCGGCATGCGCAGATCCATGACCACCTACGCGGCGACCAAGGCCGGGATCGCCTCCCTCGCCGAGGGCCTGCGCTCGGAGTCCATTCAGGGCCTGGACGTCTCGGTCATCCACCCCGGGTACATCCGCTCGGAGATGAACGCCCACGTCGAACAGCGCACCCGGTTCATGGTCGACACCCCGACCGGGGTGCGCGCCATGGTCAGGGCCATCGAGCGGCGCCGGGCCAAGGCCTATGTGCCGACCTGGCCGTGGCTGCCGCTCGGCCTCGCCTTGAAGGTCCTGCCGCTGTCCGTGGTCCGGAGGATCACATGAACCACGAAACCATCGCCGGCCTGCGCCAGGTCCGCGACGACGACGCCTTCGACGTCGCCGCCATGGCCGACTGGCTCGCCGGGAACGCCGCGCCGGGCAGCACCGGGATCGACCTGGCCGCGCTGCCGCAGGTGCGGCAGTTCTCCGGGGGCGTCTCCAACCTGACCTACCTGCTGCGCTACCCGGACGGCGACCTGATCCTGCGCCGTCCCCCGAAGGGCACCCACCGCAACGGTGCGCACGACATGGGCCGCGAGCACCGCATCCAGACCCAGCTCGGACAGTTCCTGCCGTACGTGCCGCGCACCGTCGCCCTGTGCGAGGACCCGGCGGTGATCGGCTCGCCGTTCTACGTGATGCAGCGGCTCGCCGGTCCGATCCCGCGCAGGGACCTGCCGCGCGAGGTGGTGCTGGACCGCGAACAGACCGCCGCCCTGTGCCGCAACGTCATCGACCTGCTGGTGGACCTGCACGCGGTGGACCTGGCGACCACCGGCCTCGGCGACCTCGGCCGGGGCGACGGCTATGTGCGCCGTCAGGTCGAGGGCTGGTCGGAGCGCTACCGCAGGGCGCGCACCTGGAACGTCGGCAGCTTCGAGCGGGTCATGGGCTGGCTGGCCGCGAACCAGCCGGCCGACCGGCCGCACACGCTGGTGCACAACGACTTCCGCTTCGACAATGTCGTCCTGGACCCGGAGGACCCCACCCGGTCGGTCGGTCTGCTCGACTGGGAACTCGCCACCGTCGGCGACCCGCTGATGGACCTCGCGAACTGTCTGGGCTACTGGGTGCAGGCCGACGACGGCAGGCACCTGCAGGCCTTCCGCCGCCAGCCCACCCACCTGCCCGGGATGATGACCCGTGAGCAGGTGGTGAGCCACTACTGCGCACGCACCGGTATGAGGGTGACCAACCGTGAATGGGCCTGGTACCAGGTCTTCGGGCTGTTCCGGGTCGCCGTCATCGCCCAGCAGGTCTACCAGCGGTACCTGGCCAGGCAGACGACCAACAGGCAGTTCCGCTTCTTCGGCGTCGCGGTCGTGGTGCTCGAACTGCGCTGCCGCCGCCTGATCTCCGCGGCCGGGCGGATGGGCCCCGAGCTCGCCGAGGCCCAGGTCGGGAGCGCGCCGCCCGGTTAGGCACGGTGCCGGGCGCGGCTGCGTGCCTCCTGGCGCAGTGCGGACGGCGTCCGTCCCCACCACCGCTGGGCGCAGCGGCTGAGGACCCCCTGCTCGGCGAACCCGATCAGGTCGCTGACCTGGGAGAGCGGCATGTCCGTCGTGGTCAGGTAGGTGCGCGCCCTGGCCCGGCGCACCGAGTCCAGGACGGAGGCGAACGACTCGCCCTCCGCGGCGAGCTGCCGCTGCAGGGTGCGCGGGTGCACGGCCAGGGCCCGGGCCACGTCGACGAGTTCGGTGGAGCCGGTACCCAGGGACTGGTCCAGGACGGTCCGCACCTTCGCCGTCACCAGCGGCCTGGCCTCGGAGGACTGCTGGGAGAGGAAGGCCAGCGCGAGCCGGCGCAGGGTCTCGTCGACCCCGTCGAGCGGGCGTGACAGCAGGCTCGACGGAACCCGCAGCAGCGCGGCGTCGCGGCCGAAGCGGACCCGGGCACCGAAGGCGTCCTCGTACCGCGACCGCGGCGCCGCCGGCTGGTGCGGCAGGTCGACCGACCGCAGGCCGTAGCGGCCGCCCACCAGGAACTCCAGCGCGCGGTGGAGGAACAGCATGGTCATGTCGGTGGCCTGCGGCAGCGGCCGCTTGCCCGCGCTGAAGGAGTACCGCAGCCCGACCACGCCGCGGGATCCGTCGGGGTCCTCCACCAGTGCGACGCTGAGGTCGCGGGCATGGACGAACATGTACCGGGAGGTGCATGCGAGCGCGTCGGCGACCGAGGGGGAGTGCTGGATCGCCACCGCCAGCGGACCCAGCATGCCGAAGTCCTGGGTCCGGCCCACCCGCAGTCCCAGGTCCGGGCAGTCGAGGTCGGCTGCGGCGATCTCCAGCACCGCGGCCAGGGCGGAGTCCTCGACCAGCAGCTCGTCACTGTCCAGCGCGTCGACGGGCAGACCCGCCCTGCGGGCGTACACCTCCGGATCTCCGCCCAGAGCCTCGACGGACTGTCGGAACTTCTGCAGGCCTGCCGACCGCACCAGGGACATGCTCACAGGATGGCGCCGGTGTCGCCCAGGATCAAATCACGGGCGGCGCGGCGCTACCGCGGTCAGCCAGGTCGCGATCTCGTCCACGACCGCAGGATCGACGTGGCCCGGGTGTGCGTACTCGGCCGGGGTGGCGGGGCCGTTGCCGGGGAAGAAGAAGTGGTTGGCGTTCTGATGGATCCGGATCGTCACCTCGGGCCGGTCCGCGAGCGCGGCCTGCCAGCGCGTCAGGTCGTCGGCGACGGTCACCTGGTAGTCCCGCCCGCCCTGCAGGATCAGCATCGGGCAGGTGAGGCCGGCCGCCGTGGCCACCGGGTCGTACCCGCGCAGGTCGAGCCAGAAGGCGGCGGAGAGGCCGAGCGGTAGCAGTTCCGACGGGGTGTCAGGCGTGAGTTCGGAGCCGGCCACCAGTGCGGCCTGCCGGGTCAGCGCCGCCACCGCCTGGTCCGCGCCGGTACCGGGGGCGAGCTCCGCGAGATGGCGGGCCACCCGGACGGCGGCCTGGTGCATCGGCTGGGCGTCCGCGGCGAGCAGCACCAGCCCGGCGATCGACGGGTCGGCCGCGGCGATCCGGGGCGCCGCCTTGCCGCCCATGCTGTGGCCGAGCAGGTGGATCCGGTCCGGAGCCACCTCGGGCCGGTCCCGGAGCAGTCGGACGGCGGCGAGCGCAGGCGGCAGGTACTCGTCGGCCATGGTGAAGTCCGCCGGCAGACGCTCCGGGTGTGCGAAGGTCGCCTTGTCGAAGCGCAGGACCGCCACCTGTCGGGTGGCCAGTCCCCAGGCGAGGTCCTTGAGCGGCTTGTTGGGGCCGCTGCTCTCGTCCCGGTCGAACGCGCCGCCGCCGCTGAGCAGGACGACGGCGGGCCACGGTCCGGAGCCGGGTCCGACTGGCAGGCTGAGCGTGCCGGGCAAGGCGAGCGGGCCGCTGCCGATCAGGACCTCCTGCTCGCTGAACCGGGCCGGGTCCGCGTAGGGCGGTGACTGCCAGGCGGGGCTGTCGGCGCCGTCCTCGCCGTGAGCGATGCGCAGACCGTGCAGCAGGCCGTCAGCGCCGACCGAAGTGACCACGGTGAAGCCGCCGTTCGCGCAGGCCATCGGGATGCGGACGCGCACCAGGTCGGCCTCGCCCGGCTCGCTCGTCGGCTCCCCGATCGTGCCGACCCGGCCCTGTCCGGCGACCTCGGCGGCCCAGGCGAGCCGGAGCGCATCGGCCGACACCGCGGCGCGCAGCGGTGGCGCGAACAGTTCCACGGTCTCCGCGAAACGCTCCGCCACCAGGAGCGCGGCGAAGTCCCGTGCCACCTTCAGTGTTCCCGCCTCATCCATTCGCATAATTGAGAAAGGTAGCAGATATGAGAAGGTTGCGACATGGACTCCCTGGAACTGCTCGCCCACCCCATCCGGCTGCGGATCGTGCACGCGATGGGCGGCGGAAGGCTGCTGACCACCGCTCAGCTCTGCGCACGCATCCCGGAAGCCTCCAAGGCCACCGTCTACCGGCACATCGACCTGCTCGTCACCGGCGGGATCCTGGAGGTGGCCGAGGAACGCCGGGTCCGCGGCGCGGTGGAGCGGCACTACCGGCTTCGCCAGGACCGAGCCGTGATCGGCCCCGAGGCGGTCCGCTCACTCACCCCCGCCGACCACCGGCAGGCCTTCGCCACCGCGATGACCGCCCTGCTGGCCGAGTTCAACGCCTACCTGGACCGCGAGCAGGCCGACCCGGTGGCCGACCAGGTGGGCTACCGGCAACACGCCCTCTGGCTCAGCCCGGAGGAACTGGACCAGCTGATCGGTGAGATGCGCGCGGCGATCGTGCCCAAGCTGGCCAACCGCCCGGGCCCGGGCCGAGCGCAGTACCTGCTGAGCCCGATCCACTTCCCGGTGGAAGCCCCGCCGCAGTGAGCCGTTCCGCCTCCCTGTGTGATCAGCAAAAGGACTGACAACCGCCGTTCCGGGCTGGCAGCATCATGCGCAAGATCCGGGAGGTAGGAATTCGGTGCGGAAACTGACTGTGGCACGGCCGGTGGTCGATCCGTCGTTGGACCCGCGGGAGCGTGAACTGCTGGAGCAGGCGCGGCCGGAGGAGCTGGCACCGGCCTCCGGTCCGCCGCCCGGGCCGCCCCGCTGGGGCGGCCGGAACGGCGCGGACGTGCTGGCGATGCTCCCGCTGGCGATCCTGGGCGGCTTCCTGCCGGTGCTGGTCCATCCGTTCACGCTGGGCCGGGCCCGCGGTCTCCTGCTCGGCGGCATCGCCCAACTCCTGCTGGTCGCAGGCGCGCTGTGGTTCGGGGTGAACGGGTTCATGTCCGCCCTGCTGGTCCTCCAGGTGCTGACCTGGGCCGCGCTGCTGGTGTTCGGCTGCGGCGAGAGCGAGGCGGCTAGGGTCGGCCGGGAGTGCCACGGCCGCTACCGCACCGCCGAGGACTTCGGCCCGCCGGAACTGACCCGGCTGATCGGGGTGTCACCGCTGTCCCTGATGACCAGGGCCAGGGTCGCGGTCGCCCGGGTGCTGGAGTCCGAGGTCAACCGGGACGGGATGCTGGACGAGGTGGCCAACGCCGTCTCCCTGCCCGCCCAGGAGTGGGACACCGCCCGGGCACTGGGCGAACTCGCCCGGTTGGGCCGGGAGGTCGAGGACGCCGCGGAGGACGGCGCCGACAGCCCGCGCTTCCTGGAGGTCCTGCAGGTCAGGAAGGAGGCGCTGCGCGTCTCCGGCGAGGCGCTCGAGCGCCGGGTGGAGGCGCTGGAGCGCTACGCGGAGAGCACCCGCGCCGCGGATGCGGCGTACCAGGAGTGGCAGGCCGTCAGGGAGTTGGAGGAACTCGACGAGGGCATGCGCGACCTGGTCGCGCGCTCGGTCCAGGACGACCTGGCCGTCGCCGAGATCGAGGCCCTGACCGGCGGCAGCTCGCTGGCGGAACTGCGGCGCAGCCTCGGTGACGCGCTGAAGGCCGGTCAGGAGGTGCGGAGCGCATGAGCACCACGAAGGAGCATGCCGAGGCAGAGAGCGCGGACGCCACGGCACCCGCCGGGGGCATGTCGGCCCGGGGACGGCAGGTCTTCGAACGGGTGCCGGACGGGCTCTTCCTCCTGGCCGGCCTGCTGGCGCTGTTCGAGGTGATCCTGCTGATCGCCTGGGGCATCCAGCTCGGCCAGGGACCGGCCCCGGCCCGTACGGTGGTCATCGAGTACGTGGTGACCGGCACCGGCTCGACCGCGAACCTCAGTGTGGACACCCCCACCGGGTCGGCGCACCACGCGGACGCCGCGCTGCCGTTCCGGGCGTCGTTCACCTTCAAGCGTGGCGAGTCGGTCAGTGTGGACGCGACCGCCGGCGAGGACGGCGAGGCGACCGCCATCACCTGCACCCTGCTGGCCGACGGCGTGGTGGTCAAGCAGTCCACCGCGACCGGCGCCTACGCGGGCACCTACTGCCTCGGCACCGCGGGCGAGGAGAAGCCCCTCCCCGGCGCCACGGTCCCGGCCGGGGCCACGGCCCGAGCGTCCGGGAGCGCCCCGGCCTCACCCGCGCCCTCGGCCACGGGGAACACCGTGTCGCGGTTGAGCGGGGTGGTCCGGCTGCCCGCCCACCCGGGCAAGGGATCGCCGGTCAAGGGGCGGGTCACCGACTCCGACGCGCACCTCTCCTACGACGAGTTCGGGGGCCGGTGGAACGCGAGCGAGGCGTCGGACCCGTCCTGGGACGGGTTCGACCGGGAGCAGGACTTCGACACGGAGAAGGCCTGGTCCGCGCAGATCGCCTCCGGCCTGGTCGACTCCGACCTGCTGGACGACTACACGGCCACCGAGGCGGGGCTGCACGCTGCCGCCTCCGCCGTCCAGGACCAGTTCCAGAAGTACAACTTCGTCGACGACGCCACCGACGGCCGTGACGTCGCCTCGCAGCCGCTCACGGTCAGCGGGCACAAGGCCTGGCTGGTCGCCCGGGAGATGCGCTTCACCAAGAAGGGTGTGCAGGCCACCATGGACCTCTCCGTGGTCGTGGTCGTCGACACCGGCCGACCCCGCCCCTCCGTCCTCTGGATCGATCTGCCGGCCACCGTCAGGACCCTCTGGCCCGACACCAACACCCTGGTCTCCTCGCTCCGGGTCACCCCGTGACCTCTCCGTCGAGGAAGGTGAGCACCGCGGGGGAGGCGAGGGCGCGGAACTCCTCGAAGTAGGCGTGCCGGGCCCCGCTGATGAGGTGCAGCGCGGCCCCGCGGATGCGCTCGGCCAGCAGGGGCGCGTTGGCGGCGGGGTTGAACCGGTCGTCCGTGCCGTGGATGACCAGGGTGGGGGCGGTGATGCCGGGCAGCGCGTCCCAGGCGTCGTGTTCGGCGCTGGCCGCCAGGTGGCGCCGCCGGGCGAAGCCGGGCAGCTCGGGGTCGCCGAGGGTCTGCTGCGGGCCGGGATGCGCGGCGGTCCAGGCCGGCGTGTACATCAGGTCCAGCAGGGCCTGCCGCGCGGCCTCCCGGTCGGGTTGCGCGAGCGACCTGCGGACGGTGTTGTCGCGCTCGACGCCGTGCGCGCCGCCGGGCGAGGTGCAGCCGAGGACCAGCGCCCCGACCCGGTCGGGATGGTCGGCGGCCAGCCACTGGGCGACCCGGCCGCCCATCGAGGTGCCGTAGACATGGGCCCGCTCCACGCCCAGGTCGTCCAGCACCGCTACCGCGTCGGCGGCGAACCCCCGGGTGCTGTAGGGGCGGTCGGGCTTGTCGCTGGCGCCGGTGCCGAGCCAGTCGAGGGTGATGGTGCGGTAGCCGTCCTCGAAGTCCTCCCGCACCCCGTCCCACCAGTGGTGGGTGTTGGCCTGCCCGGCCAGCAGGAGGAGCGGCGTTCCGCGGCCGGCGGTCTGGTAGGCGACGGCGGCGCCGTCCCGGGTGATTGCTTTGCGCACACCGGAGACCCTATGCGCCGCTCGGCGACGGCGCACCGTACGCCCGAACGGCTACCGGCTAGGAGTCCTCCGCCTCTGCGCATTCGACCGTGTGCCGGCAGGGCACGGCCGACCGTGCGAGTTGAGTGGGCGTCATCGGCGAGGCGGCGCGCGGCGCGGCGAGTGCGCTGCGAAAGTCGGGCCAGGTCAGTCCGTTCCGTCCTGGACCGAGGAGCCCCCGTGCGCCGTGCCGCGAGACGTTGCGTCACCTTCGCCGTCTGCGTCGCGGCCGCCGCGGTGCCGCTGAGCGCGTGCAGTGCGCTGATTCCCGGGGCCGGCAGCCAGCTGGCCCCGGCGCCGTCCGGTCCGGTGTCGACGGCCGTTCCCACCGGCAGGGTCACGCTCACGGTGTCGAGCTCGGAGAACTCGGGCACGACCCGGGCCCTGGCCACGGCCTTCGAGAAGCTGCACCCCAACGTCACCATCGACTACAGGTACACGGCGGCGGGGGACTACAACACCAGCCTGAACCTCACCCTCTCCTCGGCCGACGCGCCCGACCTGGCACTGCTGAACATGATCGGGACCACGGTCAGGGCCAATCTGGTGCGCGACCTGGACCCCTACGTCGCCGCGTACCGGTGGGACCGGGCCTGTCCCAGCACCGAGCTGGACCAGTGGCGGGCGAGCAGTGACGGCAGGCAACTGGGCAGCGGGCACCTGTGGGCGGCGCCGGCCGGCTTCTCCCTGGTCGGGGTCTACTACGACAAGGCGCTGGCCGCGAGACTCGGCATCACCGCGCCCACCACCTTCGCCGACTTCCAGGCCGACCTGGCCAAGGCCAAGGCGGCCGGTGCGGTGCCGATCCAGCTGGGCAACCTGCAGGGCCACGCCAGCTTCGTGTTCCAGTCGATCGCCGACTCGGTCGACGGCGCGGCCAGGAGCACCGCCTGGGCCTACGGCGTGCCGCACGCCACCATCGCCTCGCCCGGCGGCACCACAGGCGCCGAGGACCTGGCCGACTGGGCGAGGCAGGGCTTCCTGCCCGCCGGTGCCAACGGCACCGACCTGCCGGGATCGGTGGCGGCATTCGCCAAGGGCCAGGGGCTGTTCCTCTTCGACGGAAGCTGGGACGGGGCCCTCATCGACAAGGCGATGCCGGGCAGGGCCGGGTTCTTCGCGCTGCCGGGGGCCACCGCGTCCGCACCGGTGACCGGGATCGGCACCTCGGTCGCCTACGCGATCCCGACCAGGGCCCGGCACCCTGACCTGGCCGCGGCGTTCCTGAACTTCATGGGCAGCGCCCGGGCCGCGCAGATCGAGTTCAGCACCGGCTTCATGCCGCTCGCCCACGCGGACGCGGTCATCGCACCGTCCGGCAGCGTGCTCGCCGACATCGCCGCCGCCTGGGCGAAGGTGAACCGGGGCAACGGCCTGGTGCCGTTCTTCAACAACACCACCGCGACCATGGCGGACACCCTGACCTCCGCGGGCCAGGAGTTGATCGGCGGCAGGTCCAGCGCGGCGCAGTACGTGGCCGCGCTGCAGGCGGACTGGCAGAAGGGGCACCGGTGAGCCTCCCGACGGCACGCGCCCTGCGGCGCCACCGCAGCGGGACCGCCCCGCGGCGGCGACCGATCGCCTACCTGTACCTGGCCCCCGCCCTGCTGGCGTACACGGCCTTCGTCGCACTGCCGTGGCTGCACACGATCTGGCTGTCGCTGTTCACCTGGGACGGCGTCACCCTCGGTACCTGGGCGGGCCTGGGCAACTACCGACAGGTCCTCAGCGATCCGAGCATGCTCGCGGCGCTGGAGCATGCGCTGGGCTTCGTCATCTTCTTCGCCCTGCTGCCGGTGGCCGTCGGCCTGCTGCTGGCCGCCGTGACCGGTGGCCGGGGCGGGCGCCGGTACCGGATCGCGCGCACCGTGCTGTTCCTGCCCCAGGTGGTGCCACTGGTCGCTGTCGGCGTGGTGTGGCGCTGGATGTACGCCGAGGACGGCACCGTCAACCAGGCGCTGCGCGCGGTCGGCCTGGGCTCGCTCACCCGGGCCTGGCTGGGCGACTTCACCTGGGCCTACGTGGCCGTCGGGGCGGTCGGGACCTGGGTGATGACGGGTCTGTGCCTGGTGGTCTTCCAGGCCGGCATCCAGAAGATCGACACCAGCCTCTACGAGGCGGCCCGCCTGGACGGCGCCGGACCGGTGCAGGAGTTCCGCGCCGTCACCCTCCCCGGGCTGCGCGCCGAGATCCGCGTCGCACTGACCGTCACCGTCATCGCCGCGCTGGCCGGCTTCGACGTGGTCTATGTGACCACCGGCGGCGGCCCCGGCAACTCCACCATCGTCCCCGGTGTGCTGATCTACCGTCTGGCGTTCACCGACGGCCAGGTCGGCGGGGCCTGCGCGCTGGCCGTGGCGCTGAGCACGCTCATCTGCCTGGTGGTCCTCGCCATCAGCCGGCTCACCCGGGAGAAGCCGTGACCACCACCCCCGTCCGACAACGCGGTGACAGCGCAGCACCCGGGACCGGCCTCCCCGCGCCGGATCCGGACCCGGTGGCGGAAACTGGGCTCCGGAACGGGAGCAGGCTGCGGGTGCGCGGCCCGGATCTGGCGGACCTGGCCGGACCGGTCGTGATGACGGTGTTCTCCCTCGCCGTGCTGATCCCCTTCGCCAGCCTCCTGCTGGCCGCCCTCAACCCGCCGGGCACCGTCGTGTCCGGACTGTCCTGGCCCGCCCACCCGACCCTGAGCACCTTCGGCGCCGCCTGGTCGGCAGCGGGATTCGGGACCCTGCTGCGCAACAGCGCCGTGGTCGTACTCGGTGTGGTGCCGCTCGCGCTGTTCTGCGCGACGCTGGCCGGCTTCGCCTTCGCGACCATGGAGTTCCGCGGACGCGGCGCGCTGTTCGCGTTCCTGCTGCTCGGGCTGACCCTGCCGTACGAGGCAGCGGTCGTACCGCTCTACTACGACCTGCGCGACCTGGGGCTGACCGACACCCCGCTCGCGCTGGTCCTGGCCCTGGTCGGCCTCTTCATGCCCTTCGGCGCATTCTGGATGCGCCAGCAGTTCCTGGCCCTGCCCGCCGAGTTGGTCGAGGCCGCGGCACTGGACGGCGCGGGCAGCTGGACCGTGCTGTGGCGGGTGCTGGTGCCCTGCTGCCGCCCCGCGCTGACCACGCTCGGGCTGCTGTACACGCTCTGGGGCTGGAACCAGTTCCTGCTCGCACTGGTCCTGATCCAGGACCCGGCCAAGCGCACCGCCCCGGCCGGCCTGGGGTTCTTCGTCGGCGCCCACAGCGTGGACGTGCCGATGCTCGCCGCCGCGACGCTCATCGTCATCACCCCGGTGCTGCTGCTCCACCTCTTCTTCCAGCGCCACTTCCTCAGCGGCATGCTCGCCGGCGCGGTCAAGGGCTGAGGTCCCGCTGACCCGGCCGACCCCGATTGTTGCGGCAAGGCTCTCCTCGCCGTGGCCGAGGACGCGGAGAGCTGACTGTCCGGCTATGCCGCAGTGCGGCTGAGGCGGATCCAGCGGAAGCCGTACCCGCCCAGTTCCAGCCCGCTCAGCTCCGGTTCGGGTTCCTGGTAGCGGCGGTCGCCGAAGACCTCGCCGAAGTCGGGGCCGGTGCCGTCGAGACGGCCCAGGTCCAAGGTGACCTGTTGGTCGGAGAGGTTGTGGACGAACAGCACGGCGCCGGTGGGGGAGTCCGCGCGGTGCGCGAGGACGGAGGCCGGCAGGTCGGCGTCGATGACCCGGCAGCTGCCCCGACCCACCTCCGGGCACTCGCGCAGCATCCGGATCGCCCGTTCCAGGAAGGAGAGCAGCGAGTCCGGATTGCGCCGCTGCTCGGTGACGTTGACGGAGTGGTAGCTGTAGGGACCGGTCCTGATCAGCTCGGGGGAGTGGCCGCGGCGCGGAGCTCCGCTGAAGCCGGCGCCCGGGTGCTGGGACCACTGCATCGGGGTTCGGATGGACTCGCGTCCGGGCAGCCGCAGGTCCTCGCCCATGCCGATCTCCTCGCCGTAGCGGATCACCGGAGTGCCGCGCAGCGACAGCATCAGCGCATAGGCCAGGCGCAGCCGCTGCTGGTCGCCGCCCAGCATCGGGGCCATCCGGCGGCGGATGCCGCGGCCGTACAACTGCATGGACTCGTCGGGGGCGAAGGCGGCGAAGACGGCCTTGCGCTGGGCGGGTTCGAGCCGGCTGAGGTCGGCCTCGTCGTGCAGCCGCAGGAAGGTCGCCCACTGCGCCGGTCCGGGCAGCTGGGGGCTGTTCCGGATCAGCTCGGTCACCGGCGCGGACTCCCCGGTCGCCAGGGCCAGCAGCAGGCGGCCGTTGAGCGGGAAGTCGAACAGCAGGTGCATCCGGTCGTCGGAGCCGCCCGCGTCGGCGAAGAAGTCGACGAGCCGGTCCGGCGGGACGTTGGCCTCGGCCAGCAGGACGGCGTCACCGCGGATCCAGGAGAGGTGCTCGCGCAGCTCGGTCAGGAAGGCCCAGTCCTCCTCCGGGTCGGGGACGTCGGGGCGGGTCAGCTCGATCACGAAGGGTGCCGCGTCCACCCGGAAGCCGGCCACCCCGAGCTGGGCCCAGAATCCGACGATCCGTTTGATCTCCTCGCGGACCTTCGGGTTGGCGATGTCGAGGTCGGGCTCGCAGTCGTAGAAGCGGTGGTAGTACCAGGCACCGGCCTCCTCCTGCCAGGTCCAGGTCTCGTCCTGCTCGCCGGGGAAGACGATGCCCTGCCTGCGGTCGGTGGGCTCGTCGGCGGACCAGACGTACCAGTCGCGGTAGGGCGACCCGGGGTCGGCCACGGCCGAACGGAACCAGGGGTGGCGGTCCGAGGTGTGGTTGACCACCAGGTCGATGATCACCCGGATACCCCGGTCGGCACAGGCGCGGAGCAGGTCGGCGAAGTCGCCGAGGGTGCCCAGCCGCGGGTGCACGTTGTAGAAGTCGGTGACGTCGTAGCCGCCGTCGCGCATCGGCGAGGGATGGATCGGGTTGAGCCACAGGCAGGTCGCGCCGAGCCGGGTGATGTGGTCCAGCCGGCTGATCAGGCCGCGCAGGTCGCCCACGCCGTCGTCGTCGGAGTCCTGGAAGGAGTCGACGTCCACGCAGTAGACCACTGCCTGCTTGTACCAGTGCCCGATCATGCTGCTCCTAGGGGTGGCCGGAGTCGACGTCGACCGGTGGCAGGTCGGCGAGTTCCTTCTTGCTCCCGTGTACCCGGACGGTGTCGCCGACGCTGGTCACCAGGGTGATCGGAACGGCCACGGTCTTCCTGCCCAGCAGGTGCCCCTCCTGCAGGAGCACATGGGTCGCGCACTGGTCCTGCGGGTCGACCACCAGTCCTTGGACGTGGCCGACCTCCCCGTCGGTGGCCTCGGCCCGCTGGCCGCGCCGGATCTGGACCTCACCGCTGGGGACCCGTTCGTGTGTCGTCGGCGCGGTTGTGCCGGCGCCCAGGACCGGAAGTAGCCCCGGTGCCCCGATGCCGGCGGTGCCCGCGCCCAGCCCGTAGTAGGGCCACAGGATCACCTGGTCGGCGCCGTACCCCAGGGTGTCCTCGTCAGCCGGTACGAATTCGGTCTCCTCGGCGGGTTCCAGCATCCGGAAGGCCCGGGTGTCGCACCGCAGCAGCACGCCGGCGCCCCCCGGTTCGCGGCTCTCGTCGACCAGGTCCACCGGCACCAGCCGGCTGACGTCGTGCCCGGGATCCACCACCAGATGGGTCAGCCTGAGCGCCACCGGGTCCAGCAGCACCCGGTCCAGTCGTCCGCACTCACCGTCGCTGCAGCTGACCGGCTCGCCGATCGCATAGGAGGCATCCATTTGGGCTTCCTTCTCTCCACGCCTCGATCCGTCGCGCCGCACCGGCGCGACGGATCGCCTTCCCGGTCGACGGAGTCGGACACCTGCGGCGACCGACCGGGTCCCTATTGCTCTTTCGTGGCCTCGAGTTCTCATCGACGTCGGCAAGGGCGTTTGTTTGGTGCGTCGATGCGGGGGCACACGCTGGCCAGGAGGATGATAAACAATGGGTGCACTTCTTTTGGTTCTGCTGCTGGCCCTGATTCTGGGTGGCGTGGGCTTCGCGGTTCATATTCTGTGGTGGATCGCCATCATCGTGCTGGTCGTGTGGGCGCTGGGCTTCGTGTTCCGCGGTGCGGGCTCCGGCGGTGGTCGCGGCCGCTGGTACCGCTGGTAGCTCGCTTCCTGGCCCCTCGCAATACCTGATGCGCCGCCCCTGTCGGGGCGGCGCATCGGCATGACCGGTACAAAGTTCGTGGCTGTCTGAATTTCCGGAAAGGAATCCGTCCGGACGGCCCAGGATCTGCTCGCGGCGATATTTCCTTCATTTGTCCGTGTGCCCCCGGAAGCGAGGGGTAGGCGCTGTGGAGAAGAGACGACCTACGAACGACGGGAGCGGCACATGGGCACCGAGGACAAGGCCGGCAACATGGCGGACAAGCTCAAGGGCAAGGTCAAGGAGGCGGCCGGCAAGGCCGTCGGCAACGAGCGTCTGCAGGCCGAAGGCAAGGGCGACCAGGTCAAGGGCGACGCCAAGCAGGCGGTCGAGAAGGCCAAGGAGGCACTCAAGGACTGAGCCCGTGCGTCTGGTTCCGTTCGCGGTTCCATCAGGTGGCCCCTCGGTAGACCGAGGGGCCACCCGTGCGTCCAGCGGCCCGTGCGCTCCGTCTTCCGGTCGTTCCGGTCGGCAGGGCTCCGACCGGAGGCGCGGCGTCCTACCCCGTCGTCAGTTCTGGTCCCCGGTCCCGCCGTTGGTGGGGGCCGAGGTCTGCTGGTGGCCGCCCCACGGACACCATGCCGCTGTCCACCCGCGCCAAGCTCCTGATGAGCGTGCAGAGCGTCGCCGCCCCGCTCACCTCGCTGCTGGTGATCGCACGGGCCGTCAGCATCCTGCACTGATCGTGCCTGCAAGGGGTAGCCGACCGGCATCGGCCCGGGACGACCGCTGTGACCGGGCCCGCTCAGCGACTATCCCAGGAGAGCCCATGAGTACACCGCAGTCCGGTCAGGTCGTCGTGGTCACCGGCGCGAGCGGCGGCATCGGCCGCGCCACCGCACAGGCTTTCGCGGCCCGGGGTGCGAAGGTCGCCCTGCTCGCCCGGGGCGAGGCCGGCCTGGCCGGCGCGACCGAGGACGTCGAGCGCCTGGGCGGCCGGCCGCTGGCCATCGCGACCGACATGGCCGACCCCGACCAGGTCGAAGCCGCCGCCGCACGCGTCGAGGAGGAACTCGGCCCGATCGACGTCTGGGTCAATGTCGCGTTCACCTCGGTGTTCTCGCCCTTCACCGAGATCACAGCCGCCGAGTACAAGCGCGTGACCGAGGTCAACTACCTCGGCTACGTCTACGGCACCATGGCCGCCCTGGCACGGATGAAGCCCCGGAACTCCGGGACGATCGTCCAGGTCGGCTCGGCGCTGGCCTACCGCGGCATCCCGCTGCAGACCGCCTACTGCGGCTCCAAGCACGCGATCCAGGGCTTCAACGAAGCCCTGCGCTGCGAACTGCTGCACGAGCGCAGCGCCGTGCGCACCACGATGGTGCAGATGCCCGCGGTCAACACCCCGCAGTTCGACTGGGTGCTCTCCCGGCTGCCCGAGCCCGCCCAGCCGGTCCCGCCGATCTACGAACCCGAGGTCGCCGCCCGCGCCGTCGTGTACGCCGCCGACCACCCCGGGCGCCGCGAGTACTGGGTGGGCGGCAGCACCATGGGCACCCTGATCGCCAACGCCCTGGCTCCGGGCCTGCTGGACCGCTACCTGGCCAGGACCGGCTTCTCCTCCCAACAGGACGACCGGCCGCAGAACCCCGACCACCCCACCAACCTCTGGCGGCCCGCCGACGGCAAGGACGGCCACGACTACACCGCACACGGCAGCTTCGACGGCCGGGCCACCTCCCGCAGCCCCCAATTGTGGGCCTCCCAGCACCACGGCGCCCTCGCTCTCGCCGCCGCGGGCCTCCTGGTCGCAGCCGCCGCAGGGCTCCGAGCGCGACGCTGAACCGACGCGTCGAGGGCCTGACGTCACCGAAAGGGGGAAGGCGCATGCCATGGGACGTGCCAAGGAACCTGAGGACTGGCTGCTGACCGCGGCCGAACGCGGCAATCCCGCGACCGGCATCGACGCCCGGCATGAGGACGGCGCCGCCTGGAGCCGGGGCAACCTGGTGCGCCCGCTGGTGCACGGCCGTAGCTACTTCGCCGCGCTGATCGACGCCGTCCAGGCCCAACGGCCCGGTGACCTGCTGCTGTTCACCGACTGGCGCGGGGACCCGGACGAACCCCTGGACGACAAGGACTCCGTGGGGGAGGTGCTGTGCCGGGCGGCCGAACGCGGGGTGGTGGTCAAGGGCCTGGTCTGGCGTTCGCACCTGGACCGGTTCCAGTTCAGCGAACGCGAGAACCGTCACCTGGGCGAGGAGATCGAGGCGGCCGGCGGCGAGTGCCTGCTCGACATGAGAGTGCGCCCCGGCGGCTCGCACCACCAGAAGTTCGTGGTGCTGCGCCACCCCGACCGCCCCGAGCACGACATCGCCTTCGTCGGCGGCATCGACCTGTGCCACAGCCGACGCGACGACGCCGACCACGACGGCGACCCGCACGCCCAGCCCATGGCCGCCGACTACGGTCCCCGGCCACCCTGGCACGACCTGCAGCTGGCGATCCGCGGTCCGGCCGTCGGCGACGTCGAGGCGGTCTTCCGCGAGCGCTGGCAGGACCCATCCCCGCTCAGCCGCAGCCTGCCGGGGCGCGTCCGCCAGGTGATGAACCATCAGGACACCGTGGCCGACCCGCTTCCGCCCCAACCGCCGGACCCGGCCCCGGTGGCGGGCGGACCCCACACGGTGCAGCTGCTGCGGACCTATCCGGCCATGCGCCACGGCTACCCCTTCGCGCCACGCGGCGAGCGCAGCATCGCCCGCGGCTACCGCAAGGCGCTGGACCGGGCACGGTCACTGGTCCACCTGGAGGACCAGTACCTGTGGTCGGCCCCGATCGTGGCGAGCTTCGCCGAGGCGCTGGCCCGCGAGCCACGACTGCGGATGATCGCCGTGATCCCGCTCCACCCCGACCAGGACGGCCGGATGACCGGGCCGATGAACCTGCTGGGCCGCGTCGAGGCCCTGCGACTGCTACGCAGCGCGGGCGGGGAGCGCTTCGCGGTGTACGGGGTGGAGAACCACGCCGGCACCCCCGTCTACGTCCACGCCAAGGTGTGCGTCATCGACGACGTGTGGGCCGCGGTGGGATCGGACAACGTCAACCGCCGCTCCTGGACCCACGACTCGGAGCTGAGCTGCGCCGTACTCGACAGCACCCCCGATCCCCGGGAGCCCACCGACCCCGGCGGCCTGGGCGACGGGGCCCGGGTCTACGCCCGTGACCTGCGGCTGACCCTGGCCCGCGAACACCTCGACCTGCCTCTCGGCGACCAGGGCTCCGACCTGCTGTGCGACCCCGAGCTGGCCTTCCGCGCCTTCGCCGACTCGGCCGCCGCCCTCGACGCCTGGCACGCCGGCGGCCGCACCGGCCCGCGCCCACCCGGACGGCTGCGCCGCTACCGCACCCCGCGACTCTCGCGGACCGCCACCCTGCTGAGCACCCCGCTGCAGCGACTCGTCGCCGACCCGGACGGCCGCCCACGCGCGCTGCGCCGCAACGACGCCTTCTGAGAACCGCTGTGCCCACGCCGGGCCGTGGTTGCGGAACGCCGGGACATGGGCCGCGGAGCGCGGGGTAGGCGTGGCACTCGAGCGGGACCGCCGCGGAGCGGCGCCTCCCGCTGACAACCGGACACGACGTCTTCGTGCGGATGAGGACCGAGGAGACCGCGATGACCCTGCCCGTCTGGGACGGCGACTTCCACCTCAGCGGGGCGAACCTGTTCGCCGGCCGTTACCGCCTCGGGCGCATCCTCGGCCGCGGCGGAGCAGCGACGGTGCACCAGGCACTGGACGAGCGGCTGGGACGGCAGGTCGCGATCAAGGTCTTCCGGTCCGACGCCGAGAGCGATCTGGTCCGCCGCTTCGAAGTCGAGGCACGCCTGCTGGCCCGGCTGGACCACCCGGGACTGGTGAGGATCTTCGACTACGGACACACCCCGCAGGGCCCCTACCTGGTCCTGGAACTCCTGCCGGGACCCTCCCTGTCCGCAGCCCTGGTCAGCGGAGGCCCACGAGGGACGGACGAGACCCTGCGCATCGGCTCGGACCTGGCCCGGACCCTGGAGTACGTGCACAGCCAGGGCGTCGTGCACCGCGACGTGAAGCCCGCCAACATCCTCTTCGACGAGGAGGGCCGACCACGGTTGGCCGACTTCGGGATCTCCCGCGTCGTGGACACCGCCGGCAGCACGCGGACCGGAACGGTGATGGGCACGGCTGCCTATCTGGCCCCGGAGCAGGTCCGCGGCCGCCGCGCCGGACCCACCGCGGACGTCTTCGCCCTGGGCCTGGTCCTGATCGAATGCCTGACCGGCAGACGCGAGTACGCGGGCACCCCGGTCGAGGCCGCCATCGCCCGCCTGCGCCGCCCGCCCACCATCCCCACCGGACTGCCCAGGGCGCTGACGCAGCTGCTGGAACTCATGACCCGCGTCAACCCCGACGAGCGCGTCACCGCCGAGGAATGCACCGCACTGCTGGCCGAGAGCCTGCGCCGCATCGGGCAGCCGGAGGCACCACCCGAGTCGTCGTCGGGCGCGCCGCCCGTGCCACCGACCGCGGTCGCGACTGCGCGTCCTACGGTTACTCCACACCACGGGTCCCGGCGGCGACGCGGCCCGCTCGCCGCCGCCGGCGCACTGGTGATCGGCGGCGTGCTCGCGGGCATCGTCGCCACCCATGGTGGAGCTCCGCAGCACCCTGCCGCCCACCAGTCCTCGGCCCCGGCCGGCGGAGTCACGGCAGGTCCCACAGGCGGGCATCCAGCGTCGGTGACGGGCCATTCCGCGGCCCGGCAGAGCACCTCGGCCGCGCCACCGTCCGCGACGGATCCGTCCCCGTCGGCCTCGGCCTCCGGCAGCGCCAGCGCCTCGTACGGCCAGAGCAAGAAACCCAAGTCCAAGGTGAAGGATCCAGGCCAAAGTGCCCAGAAGAAGGGCTGAAGGCGACGTCCGAGGACGGCTGACGGAGCGACTGGCGCGCTGACGGCCGCCGGGGCGCCGACGGACCGTCAGGACGGCCACTCCGGTTCGGAGACGGTCGCGATGAGGGCGTCCAGGAGCACCTGGGCGGGCTGGGGCGCGGGCGGCTTGCCGTACACGGCGGCCACCACCTGACGGCGCATCCCCGGGATCCGGTCCAGCCTGACCCCCGGGTGCCGGTTGGCGCGCAGGGTGAGCCCGGGCAGCAGGCTGACCCCCAGTCCGGCCGCGACCAGCGCCTGCACGGCGACGTAGTCGTCGGTCTCGAACTCGACGATCGGCGAGAAGCCGGCCCGCCCGCAGGCGGCGACCAGATGCTCACGGCAGCGCTCGCACCCGGCTATCCAGCGGGTCTCCGCATAGGTGGCCAGCTCCGCCCGGGGGCCGTCCCAGGACCGGTCGGCCGGGGTGACCATGTACAGCGGCTCCTCGAGCAGCGGCGTCATGGTGGTGTCGCGGCGATCACGCTGAGGCGGATCGCCGTGCTCGAAGATCAGCGCCACGTCGACGTCGTTGTTGCGCAGGGCGCTGAGCGCCTCCGGCGGTTCGGCCTCGACCAGGGTGAGTTCGATGCCGGGGTACTGGGCCGAGACCCGGGCCGCCGCCGGCGGCACCAGAGTGGCCAGCGCCGAGGGGAAGGCCGCCAGCCGGACCCGGCCGGTGCCCAGGCCGGCCAGCTCGTCCAACTCCGCGTGCACCGACTCGACCTGAGCGAGGATCGACTCGGCGCGCTCCACCAGCAGCCGGCCGGCCTCGGTGAGCCGGATGCCGCGACCCATCCGCTGCAGCAGCGGCACGCCGACCTCGGCCTCCAGTTTGGCGAGCTGGTGACTCACCGACGGCTGGGCGTAGTGCAGCGCCTCAGCGGCCGCGGTGACCGAACCTTCACGGGCGACGGCGACCAGGACCCGCAACCGACTCAAGTCGATCATTCGCGAATCATAGCCCGCTTCGATGACAGCCTCGAAAACACGCATTGGACCGCTACCGGGGTCACTGGGAGGGTGAGTGCGAAAGTTGGTGCGAGTGAGTTCGACCGCGCACCACCGTCGCACCGTCGACGAGCTCGCCCCCTCATTACGCGTGCCTGCCCCCTGGGCGCGGAAAAGGAGACGCTGCATGACCACGGCTGTGAATCCACCGTCGCAATCGATGTCGGTGAGCGACAGCGCGGCGCGGACCCTGGCGAACGCCACCAAGACCGTTCCGCAGATGGCCTCCATCACCCCCCGCTGGCTGGTGCACCTGATGTCCTGGGTGCCGGTCGAGGCAGGCATCTACCGGGTGAACAAGGTCGTCCATCCCGAGTCGGTGCGCATCGAGTGCGACACCAACGACGAGTCGCCGCTGCCCGACACCTTCGTCGACTACTCGCAGGAGCCCCGGGAGTACCGGCTCAAGGCCGTCCAGACGGTCCTGGACCTGCACACCCGGATCGCCGACCTCTACTCCAGCCCGCACAACCAGACGGCGCAGCAGCTGCGGCTGACCATCGAGGCGGTGAAGGAGCATCAGGAGGGCGAGCTGATCAACAGCCCCGAGTACGGGATGCTCAGCAGTGTGGCGGACACCCAGCGGATCTCCACCCTGGCCGGCCCGCCGACCCCCGACGACCTGGACGCCCTGATCACCAAGGTGTGGAAGCAGCCGGCCTTCTTCCTCACCCACCCGGAGGGGATCGCCGCGTTCGGCCGGGAGTGCACCCGGCGCGGCGTGCCGCCGGCGACGGTGAGCATGTTCGGCTCGCAGTTCATCACCTGGCGCGGCCTGCCGATCATCCCCTCGGACAAGGTCCCGCTGGTGAACGGCCGGACGAAGTTCCTGCTGCTGCGCACCGGCGAGTCGCGCCAGGGCGTGGTCGGACTGTTCCAGCCCGGGCTCTCGGGGGAGCAGGGGATGGGCCTGTCGGTGCGCTTCATGCAGATCGACCGCAGCGCCATCGCCTCCTACCTGATCTCCCTGTACTGCTCGCTCGCGGTGCTCACCGAGGACGCGCTGGCCGTGCTCGACGACGTCGAGGTGGACAAGATCCATGACTACGCCCCCACCTACCGCTGACGAAGCCGCGCCGGCGTGGCTGCCGGACGAGGCGACGCTGAGCCGGATGGCCGGGGAGTTCTTCCGGGCCCTGCCCGGACAGGCCGGCGGCCCTGAGGCTGCCGGCCCGGAGGTCGCCGGCGCGCAGGCTGCGGTTGCTGACGGACCGTCGGGGTGGCCGGCGCCGACCGGCCTTCCGGCCGCCGACCCGCCTCCTCCCGCGCCGACCGCGGGGATGAGCCCGCCGTCGGGACCGCCCCCGACCAGTGCCCCGGCCACCTACGCGGCGAACGCGCCGGGCCTGGCCGGACCCACCCCGGAGCTGCCGGCCCTGCCGGTGGTCCCCGGGCCCGCGCCGGCCGCGCCGGCCCAGCTCTCGGCCGGCCCCGGGCTCTACTACTTCCTCAACGAAGCACCCGGGTACCCCGCGGAGCCGCCGGAGCTCCCCGGCTTCGGTCACCTGGGGCTGCCACCCCTCTTCCAGCCCGAACCCGATCCCGAGCCGGCGCCGTCGGCCACGACCGCGCCGTACTACTTCGCCCAGGCAACCGCAGCACCCGCTGTGCCCGATGTCCCCGCCGGTGCACCTGCCGGACTGCCGCTCGACCCGCACCCCGCGTTCGACGTGCGTGCCGTCCGCCGGGACTTCCCGATCCTGTCCGAGCTGGTCAACGGCCGTCCGCTGATCTGGCTGGACAACGCCGCGACCACGCAGAAGCCGCGCGCGGTGATCGACCGGCTGGTCGAGTTCTACTCGCGGGAGAACTCCAACATCCACCGGGCGGCGCACGAGCTGGCGGCCCGGGCCACGGACGCCTACGAGGGCGCCAGGAAGACCGTCGCCCGGTTCGTCGGAGCGGGCTCCAGCGAGGAGATCGTCTTCGTCCGGGGCACCACCGAGGCGATCAACCTGGTGGCCAAGGCCTGGGGACCCCGGCACATCCGCGCGGGCGACGAGATCGTCATCTCGCACCTGGAGCACCACGCCAACATCGTGCCCTGGCAGATGCTCGCGCAGCAGACCGGTGCGGTGATCAAGGTGATCCCGGTCGACGACGACGGGCAGTTGCTGCTCGACGAGTACACCGCGCTGCTGTCCGACCGCACCAGGCTGGTCGCGGTGACCCAGATGTCCAACGCGCTCGGCACGGTCGTGCCGATCGAGCAGGTCATCGAGGCCGGGCACCGGGTCGGCGCCCGCGTCCTGGTCGACGCGGCGCAGTCGGTGCCGCACCTGCCGATCGACGTCACCGCGCTGGACGCGGACTTCCTGGTCTTCTCCGGCCACAAGCTGTTCGGGCCCACCGGGATCGGGGTGCTCTACGCCAAACGGGAGGTGCTGGAGTCGATGCCGCCGTGGGAGGGCGGCGGCAACATGATCGTCGACGTCACCTTCGAGCACTCCAGCTACCAGCCCCCGCCCGGCCGCTTCGAGGCCGGCACCGGCAACATCGCCGACGCGGTGGGACTGGCCGCAGCCATCCACTACGTAGAGCGCATCGGCCTGCCGAACATCGCCGGCTACGAACACACCCTGCTCGAACACGCCACCGAAGGCCTGCGCGGCGTTCCCGGACTCCGGCTGGTGGGCACGGCCGCGCACAAGGCGAGCATCGTCTCGTTCGTCCTGGACGGCTACCAGCCCAGCGAGGTCGGCACCGCTCTCAACGAGGAAGGCATCGCGGTGCGTTCGGGCCACCACTGCGCCCAGCCGATCCTGCGCCGCTACGGCCTGGAGGCCACCGTCCGCCCCTCGTTCGCCTTCTACAACACCCACGAGGAGGTGGACACCCTGATCGCCGCCGTACACCGACTCGCAGCCCGCCGCGGCCCGTCGTTCCGGCGCTAGATCCCGCCGGGGTGGTCGGCGTCCCAGCGCTCCCTGGAGGCGGCGATGCCCGCCTTGTGCTCGCGCGACCAGTCGGCCAGAGCGGTGATCGCCGCCGCGAGGCTGCGGCCGGTGGGGGTGAGGCGGTAGTCGGTCTGCGGCGGAATGGTCGGGTAGACGGTGCGCTCGACCAGGCCGTCGCGCACCAGCCGCTTGGTGGTCACCGTCAGCATCCGCTGGGAGATGCCCGGGATCGTCTGGTGCAGTTCGCCGAAGCGCCGGGTGCCCTTGGTCAGCACGACGATCACCAGGACCGACCACCGGTCGCCGAGCCGGTCCAGGACGTCGCGGATGCCGCAGTCGTCCTCGCACACGTCGGGAGCGAGCTCGTGTACCGGCGTTTCCGTGATGGTGGTCAACGTGTCCCTCCGGGGTTCGGCGATCCGTCGTGCCGTCAACGTCCGGTGCCGGAGCCTGATTCCCCGACGGTGGCTCGGGGGTCCGGGCTGCGAGACGCCGGTCACACCCGGGGCCGGGACGACCGCCCCGGGCTGCAGGGTTACCGCGGTGGGCGTGACGGACTGCGAAGTGCCTGCTTCCCGGGCCGGCGCCGCCGGCGGATGGTCGGTGCCGTCAGCACTGCGCATCCGTAGGGGAGTTGTTCTCAGTGATTCTAGTGACCGGTACCTCCGGCAGCCTCGGCGGCCTGATCCTGCAGGGCCTGCGCGGCGTCGCGGGGCGGGAGGTCGTGGCGGGCACCCGCACCGGCGACGGCGGGACCGCCCGACGCGTCGACTTCGACGACCCCGCATCGCTGCCCGCGGCATTCCGGGACGTGGACGTACTGGTGGCCGTCTCCGCCGGATACGCCGAGGACGACGTGGTGATCGCCCGTCACGGCGCCATGGCTGACGCGGCGGCGGCCGCGGGGGTGCGCCATGTGATCTACACCAGCCTGGGATCGTCCGGCGACTCGATGACCATCGCCCTGCCGCACCGCTGGACGGAGTCCCGCCTGGCCGCAGGGCCGTTCAGCACGACGATCCTGCGCAACGGCCTGTACTCGGAGGTCCCGGTCGGCCTGGCGGCAGCGGCCGCGGCACAGACCGCGACCACCGGGGTGTTCCGCGCCGCGCTCGGCGACGGCAGCGTCTCGGTCGTGGTCAAGGAGGACCTGGCCGACGCGGCCGTGCGGGTCGCCGACGAGGCGCAGCGCGACCTCGCCGCCGGGGGCGCCAACCGCCATGCGGGCCGGGTCTACGAACTGGAGGGCGACACCGCCGTCGGCGGGGCCGACATCGCCCGGATCCTGACCGGGGCCCTCGGCCGACCGGTCGACTACCAGCCCGCCTCACTGGCGCAGACCCGCGCGGCCCTGTCCGGCAGCGGCCTGGAGCCCTACCAGATCACCCACGCCCTCTCCCTGTTCGCCAATGTGATCGCCGGCCGCGCCCAGGCCCACTCCTCCGACCTGGCGACGCTGCTGCCGCGACCGCCGCGCCTGGTCGAACCCGCGATCACCGCCGCGGTGACCGCCGGCGCCTACCGAAGCCAGTCCGTCACGGTGACGGGGGGCTAGAGCGGGATACGTGGTGACGCGGCAGCGGAACTACGCGGCACGCGGGATGGCGACGCGGTTCGCCGATGCCGATGGTGGTCCTGACGACCGCACACGACGGGAACGGGAGAGCAGACCATGACCTCACCGACATCCGCACCTACCGTGGTCCTGGTCCACGGAGCCTTCGCCGACGCCTCCAGCTGGGCCGGCGTCATCGATCGGTCGCGCCGGGCGGGCGTGGCCGCGGTGGCGCCAAGCAACCCGCTGCGTTCGCTGACCGCCGACGGGGAGTACATCGCCGGCGTGGTGTCCCAGATCGAGGGCCCCGTCCTCCTGGTGGGGCACTCCTACGGGGGCCCGGTGATCACCTACGCCTCCTCGAAGGCCGACAACGTCAGGGGCCTGGTCTTCGTGGCCTCGTTCGGCCTCGACAAGGGCATGTCCACGCTCGGGTCCAATGCGGAGTTCGCCCCGGCCGAGCTGGACTCGTCCCTGCTGCCCAGGACCTTCCCGACGGGCGACGGAACAGGGACCGAGTTCTACATCAGGCCCGATCTCTTCCAGTCGGTGTTCTGCGCGGACCTGCCGCCCGAGCAGGCCGCCACCATGGCCGCGAGCCAGCGGCCGGCCACCGACACCGCCTTCGGGGAGCCGCTGGCCGTGGAGCCCGGCTGGAAGCGCGTCCCCAGCTGGTTCGTGATCGCCGGTTCCGACCACGCCATCAACCCGGACGCCGAGAGGGCCGCGGCACAGCGGATCGGGGCCACCGCGACCGTGATCGAGGGCGGCTCCCACGCCATCGCCCTCTCCCGCGCGGACGAGGTGACCGAGGTGATCCTCAGCGCCGTGCAGACCGTGGCGAAGTGAGCGGCCGGGGGCGGGGCGGTTGACCTGACAGCCGCTCAGCCCCCTGCTCAGGTCCCCGCTCGGCTCCCCGGGGTGCGAGTAGGTCCAAAGGGGGATCAGGCCTTGCCCAGGAGCTCCCGCACGTGCTGGACGATCTCCTCGTTGGTGTACGCGTGGCCGCCGATGCCCCAGCCGCCGGGGACCGCCTCGGTCAGCGCGACCCAGGTGCGCTCGGCCAGCGAGGGGTCGTCGGCAGCCGACGCGACCAGCTCCGAAACCTCCTTGACCAGGCCGATCTGCTGCTCCCGGTCGAGCGCGCCCGCGTTGGTGGTCACCGCCACGCGTACATGGTCGGTGCTGCCACCGGCGGTGGAGAAGCTGTCGGGGTCGAGTTCGTGGACGAAGGCGGCGGTGTTGTCCGAGAAGAATGGGATGACCGGAACCTTCTCCCAGCGCATGATCGCCTGGGCGAGCTGCTGGGCCAGGCCCTTGCGGTCCTTGATCAGCCCCTTGGGGGCGTACACGTCGATCATGGGCATGGGATCGCTCCTCGATCTGCGAAGTGATGTGGGATCTGTGCCGTGAACCGTCGCGTGCGGAGCGACCGACCGCTCCTCACCCGGCAAGCGTCCCCCGGACGGGGCGGCCAAGAGATCCCGTGGCGCACGTAGTCCCGCAGTCGACAGCGGTCAGTCGGTCCCGACGGCTGCCCCGGCCGGGAACGCGCGGCCAGGACTCGCCGGGGGCGTCGCCCGTCCGGCGTGTGCAGCGGCAGATGCAGCAGGAAGCACCAGGAGTTGGGCAAGATGGAGGACACCAGTCCTCGCCCCGGCTCGCTGGGCGGGGCATTCCTCCGGCATGAGGGCGACGCGCGTGGATGAACTGTTCGGGCGCAGCGACGAACGCACCGAGCTGCGGGCCGTGCTCGATCGCGCCCGACGCGGCATGGCCGCGGCGGTCGTGCTCCGCGGCGGACCCGGATCCGGCAAGACCGCGCTGCTGGACTACGTCCAGCACACCGCCGACCCGGAGTTCGAGGTGATGCGATTCGACGCCGTCCAGTCGGAGGCAGAACTCAGCTACGCCGCCCTGCACCAGCTGCTGCTGCCCCATCTGGACCGACTCTCCAAGATCCCCGAACCGCAGCGCAAGGCCCTCGGGCAGGTGTTCGGGATGGAGCGATCGAGTGCGCCCCCGGACCGCTTCCTGGTGGCCCTTTCGACACTCGCCCTGGTCGGCACCCGAAGCGACCCCCGTCCGCTGCTGATCATGGTGGACGACGCGCACTGGATCGACCGGGAGTCCGCCGAGGTCCTGGTGTTCGCCGCCCGCCGACTGTACGCGGACTCCGCCGCGATGATGTTCGCCGCCCGGGAGACGGCCGATCCGACCGATCCGCTGGCCGGCCTGCCCGCGCTCGCCGTGGACAGCCTCGACGTCACAGCGGCCGCACGGCTGCTGGAGACCGCCGTCGGGTCGGTCGTGCACCCCGATGTCAGCGCACGCATTGTCGCCGGCACCGGCGGCAACCCGCTGGCCCTCATCGAGGTGGCCCGGGAACTGCGACCCGAACAACTCACCGGCGAGGTCCCGCTGCCGGACCCGATCCCGGTCGGCCGCGCCCTGGAGCACGGCTACCTGCGCGAGGCGTCGGCACTGCCACCGCGCACCCGCACACTCCTGCTGACCGCAGCGGCCGACCCCACGAACACCCCCGCCCTGCTGTGGCGGGCCGGGGCAGATCTCGGCTTCGACCCGGACGATGTCGCGGCCGCCGAGGACAGCCGCCTGCTCGTCGTCCGAGACAGGGTCAAGTTCCGTCACCCGCTGATCCGTTCAGCGCTCTACTACGGCGCCGCGCTGGCCGCCCGGGTCCAGGTCCATGCCGCACTGGCCAAGGCAACCGGAGAGTTCGGCAACACGGAACAGCGCGCCTGGCACCTGGCCGCAGCGGCGACCGGGCCCGACGAACCGGTGGCAGCAGAGCTCGACCGCGCAGCCGCGCGCACCCGGGTACGCGGCGGATGGGCCGGAGCGTCGAGTCTGCTCGCCCGCGCGGCGACGCTGACCCCCGATCCCGCGACCCGGGCCCGACGCCTGCTGCAGGCGGCAGAGGCCGCAGTCGCCGCCGGAGCGGCGGGGGCCGCCCAGACACTGCTCGACGAGGCCACCGCGCTGAACGAGGACCCGAGCCACCGCGGGACGGCCCTGCGGGTGCAGGCCCGCATCCACCGACTCGCCGGAGCACCGGGCCAGGCGACCGCCGCCCTGCTGGCAGCCGCACGGGAGTTGGGGCCCATCGACATCCGCGCGGCGCGCGACATCCTGGTCGAGGCGCTCGTCCAGGCACAGATCAGCGACTCCCTGGCACCCCGAGGCGCGACCAGCCTCAGCGTGGCCGAGGCGTCCCGGTCCCTCCCGCTGGCGGCAGAGCTACCGGTCCAGGCAGGCGACTTGATGCTGGAGGCCGACAGCGCGCTGCGCCTGGAGGGGCTCGCCCAAGCCACCCAGCTGTTCCAGAAGGCGATCGCGGCCGCGACCGCCGAGCAGGCCGCGGCCCCGGAGTTCTTCCAACTGCTGGCCCCGGCCTGCTTCCACTCCGTCATGATCGGGGACGACGTCACCTTCCACCGACTCGCCCAACGCATGGAATCCGAGGCCACGCGCCAGAGTTCGGTGATGCCACTGGCCCTCGCCCTCAGCTACAGCGCGCTGTCCGAACTGATCGCCGGACACCTGGCGGAATCGGAGCGCCACTTCGACCAGCGTGCCGCCCTGGAGGAGGCACGCGGCGGCGAACTCCACCTGGGCAGCATGCTGATCGCCGCCTGGCGCGGCCAGGCCGAAGCGACCGCATCACTCGTCGAGGCGGTGACGGAACACGCCACCCGAACCGGCCAGGGCTACCAACTGATCTACCGGGACTACGCCCGCTGCGTCTCCGCACTGAGCCGGGGCCGGTACCGTGACGCCCTCCTCAGCCTCGACGGCCGCATGGACGACCTCTGCCCGCTCAAGTTCGCCATCGTGGACCTGGTCGAAGCGGCCACCCGCTGCGGCCAGGACCAGCGAGCAGCGGAGCTGTGCCAGCTCCTGGCCGGACTCGCCGAGCGGACCCCGGTACCGAGCCTGTTGGGGGACCTCGCCCGCGCCCGGGCCCTGACCAGCGGCTGCGGTACGGCACTTGAGGCGGAGCAGCACTACCTCACAGCCGTCGAGCACCACGAGAAAACACGCGGCCCCGCCCACCGCGCCCGCAGCCACCAGCTCTACGGGGAGTGGCTGCGACGGGAGAAACGCACGAAGGAGGCGAGGAAACAGCTGCGAACCGCCTACGACCTCTTCCAGACCATGGGCGCCCACGGCTACGCCGCCCGCACCGCACAGGAGTTGTCCGCCGCCGGCGACCCGGTCCAGCCACCGGACGCCCAGCACCGACGCTCGGCCGAGGAACTGACCGCCCAGGAAGCCCGCGTCGCCCGCCTGGCCGCCGGCGGCGCCACCAACGCCGAGATCGCCGGACAGCTCTTCCTCAGCGCCCACACCGTCGACTACCACCTACGCAAGGTCTTCCGAAAACTCGACGTCCACTCCCGCCGCTCCCTACGCGAGCACTACGACAGCTGAACAGCACCCGAGTCGATCTCTGGCAGGATCGGCTCCCATGAGTACCGACGGGTGGAGCACCCACGCGATCGAGCTGGGGCCGGACCGTGTGATCAAACGGTTCGGGGGCACGGGCCGGGAGCAGTTCGATCGCGAGTGGCGTGCTCTGACGCTTCTGCACACCCACCTGCCCGGACTGGCCGCCGCACCCCGGGAGTCGAACCCGGCGGCCTCAGCGCCCACCATCGTGATGTCCCGGCTGAACGGGACACCCCTACGTGGCCGCACGCTCGACGAGCAGCAGCTGAAGGCCCTCGCGGACGCCACCACAGCGCTGCACAACGCGCTGCCGCCGACCGTACTCGCTGAACTCCCGCTCAGGCCCGGCCATCAGGGCGAACTCCTCACCCACCTCCGCACCTGGTCCGCCGTCGAAGGCCGTCACGACAGCGGAAGGGTGTCCCGGAGCAAGGAGGCGGGCCTCGCCTGGCTGGCCCGGTCGGATTTGGAAACCAGCAAGCTTGCGGTTCCCATGGTCTTCGGCCCCGGAGATGGCAACCTCGCCAACTACCTCTGGGACGGCAATAGGGTCCAGGTCGTCGACTTCGAGGACTCCGGCCGCAGCGACCGAGCCTTCGAGCTCGCGGAGATCACCGAGCATGTGTCGAGCTGGGTCGGGCCGCCCCTTGACGTCTCCTCGTTCCTGGCGCACTTCGATCTGACCGCAGCCGAATCCTCCCGGCTTCGGGACTGCCGACGACTCCTCGCCCTGGTCTGGCTGTTCCTCCTGTCGTTCGACGATCCGGAGAACCCCAGGAACCCACCCGGCACCGCAGAACGTCAGGCGGACCGGCTACTGGACCTGCTGGACTGAGGGGAGACGTTCCGAGGCGCTCTACGGGCGGAGCGCCGAGATCAGACCGCCGGGCCGCTCCTCGCGCTGTGGCGGGGTGGGGATCGGGCGGCCGTAGGCGGCGGCGCGTTCGCGCAGGGTGTGGGTGCTGGCCTCCCAGCCGTGTCCGGCCAGCCAGCCCACCGGGTCGTCGGGCATCTCCGAGACCCACATGGACGCCGCCGATCCCGGCACGGCGTCCGCGCCGAAGCGCTCGATCACCCCGCGCGAGCCCAACGTCAGCCCCATCCGGCTGCCCGCCGCAGACTGCGCGCTGATCCGGGACAGCAGCAGCTCCACCGCGTCCTCGGGCAGATAGATCAGCAGCCCTTCGGCGATCCACACGGTCGGCACCGCCGGGTCGTGCCCCGCGGCGGCCAGCGCGGCCGGCCAGTCCTCCCGCAGATCCACCGCGACGGTGATCCGCTCGCAGCGTGCGACGGCCTGCTCCTGGCGCAGCACCCCAGCCTTGAAGTCCAGTGGCGCGGCGGTGTCGACCTCGAAGAGCCGGGTGCCCTCGGGCCAGTCCATCCGGAAGGCCCGGCTGTCCATGCCGGCGCCGAGCAGCACGACCTGCCGGACCCCGGACGCGGAGGCCTGCTGCAACAGGTCGTCGAGGAACTTCGTCCGGATGACGATGGAGAACGCCACGGCCAGCCGGCGGCGGCGTGCGGCCTCGTCATCGGGCAGCGGCGGCGAGGAGGGCCACAGGCCGCCGGCGGTGGCGAAGGCCCGTGCCAGCGGGTCGCGGAACAGCGCGTTCTCCCGCTGGGTCTCCAGCGCCCGAACCCTGGCCACCCCCACCGCCGTGGCCCATACCCCCGACGGCTGCACCCGCTCCTGCTCATCAGTCACCGCGCCAGCCTAGATGATCGACTCCAAGGAGCCTGATGAGTGGAGCCATCCTGGACGGCCACCTCCTGGACGCGTGAATTCAGCGGGGCGGGCGGATCGGTTCCGCCGGTGAGGCCTTCGGCGCTGTCCAACTGGCGAGGAGTTTGAGGCGGTCCTCGGAGGGGGTGCCCGGCTCCGCCGTGTAGATGATCAGGTCGTGGACGGCCCCTTGAGGCAGGGGCAGGACAAGGGAGCGGAAGGTCATCTCCAGACGGCCGACTTCGGGATGGACCAGCCGCTTGATGCCTTCGTGACGGATTCGGACGTCGTGACTGGCCCACATGGTGCGGAAGTCGGGGCTGAGCACGGACAGGTCGCCGACAATCTCACGCAGGGCCCGATCGTGGGGTGCGCGTCCGACTTCGGCGCGGAGCAGTGCGACCGTGGCCCGCGCGCCGTCCTCCCAGTCGACGAAGAAGTCGCGGGAGCCGGGGTCGAGGAAGAAGTAGCGGGGGAAACTGGCGCGGCCCCGGTCGCCGGTGATGTCGCTGTCGAACATCGGTGAGTACAAGGCCCTGCACAGCGCGTTGCTCGCGACGATGTCCAAACGGCCGCTGCGTACGAAGGCCGGGGCCATGGTCATGGAGTCCACCATCCACTGGACGGCAGACGGGATCGTGACGTCCTTGCGGCGGTGCAGCCTGCGGCGAGCGGGGCGAGCCGCTCTGGCCAGATCGAGCAGGTAGGTGCGCTCGTCCTCATTGAGGTGCAGTGCCTGCGCGACCGCTTCCAGCACGTCCTCGGAGACGCCGCTGATGTGGCCCTTCTCCAGCCGTGTGTACCACTCGGTGCTCACGCCGGCGAGGGCAGCGACCTCCTCGCGCCGTAGTCCCGGTACCCGGCGTCGTCGGCCGGTGGGCATTCCGACCCGCTCCGGGGCGAGTTTGGCGCGTCGACTGATGAGGAAGTCGCGGATCTCCGAGCGGTTGTCGGTCGGATCACCGGTGCGGTTCTCGGACGGATCTTCCATTCGCCCACGGTACCCATGGTCCGGCCGACAGAGGCAGGTTGTGTTTGTACCCCCCATAAACGCGACCTTGCCCGCCTTTGACGGCACCGGTTTCGTGGGGTCGGCAGATGGAAACGGCACTCCTTCAGCGCGGGCCGCCGTCCGCCGTCCCCCATCAACAATTCATCAGGAGCATGACCATGACCAGCAAGACCGTACTGATCACCGGCGCGACCAGCGGTATCGGCGCCCACACCGCGCGGTTGCTCGTCGACCGCGGCCACCGCGTGGCCGTCACGGGCCGCAACGAGAGCAAACTGAAGACCTTCCTCGACGAGGCCGGCCACCCCGACCGCCTGCTGGGCCTGGTCGCCGACGCGGCGGACTGGCAGGGCACCGAGTCGGCCGTGACCCGCACCGTGGAGCATTTCGGCGCCCTTGACGCGGCGGTGGCCAACGCCGGATTCATGTCCGGTGACGCCATCGGGGCCGGCGATCCGACGCTGTGGTCGCCCATGGTGCTCACCAACGTCCTCGGCCCCGCCCTGCTGGCCCATGCCACCCTGCCCCACCTTGAAGCCACTGGCGGACGGCTGGTGCTCATCGGCAGCGTCGCCGGACTGAAGAACTCTCCCGCCAATCTCTACTCGGCCACCAAGTGGGCTACCACCGGACTCGCCGAGAACCTGCGCCTGCACGCCACGACCCGCGGCATCGGTGTCACTCTTGTCAACCCCGGCATGATCGACACCCCCTTCTGGCAAGGCGTCAGCGTCCCACCCTTCGCCCTGCCTCCCCAGCCCATCGCCGAGGCCATCTGCTTCGCCCTCGACCAGCCGACAGGCGTCGACGTCAACACCCTGACCATCCGGCCGATGGGTCAGCCCGCATGACCAAGCACTACGGTGTCCGGCTATGAACACCGAAGGCTGGTTGGCAGACACCCGGAAGTCCTACGACACTGTCGCGGACAGCTATGCCGACCAGGTGCGCGATCTCCTCGATCAAACGCCCTATGAGCGGGCGGCCCTGGCACTCTTCGCCGATCTGGTGCGGGCCACCGGCGGGGGACCGGTCGCGGACCTCGGCTGCGGACCGGGGAGGATTGCCGCGCACCTGCGGGAGCTGGGCCTGGACACCCTGGGCATCGACCTGTCACCCGCGATGATCGCGGTAGCCCGGCGTGATCACCCCGGCCTACGGTTCGAGGTCGGTTCCATGACCGACCTCGACCTTGCCGACGCCTCGATGGCCGGCCTGGTCGCCTGGTACTCGCTGATCCACATCCCGGACGACGAGATCAGCTCGGTCCTCACGCACTTCCGGCGAGTGCTGCGGCCCGGTGGTCCGATGCTCCTGGGCTTCCATGTCGGCGACGAGTCGCAGCTGAAGACGCAGGGCTACGGCGGCCACCCGATGAAGGTCCACGTCCATCGTCGCCGACCCGACCGAGTGGCCGCCTGGCTGAACGACGCCGGCTTCACAGTCGAGGCCCAGACGACCCTCACCTCGGCCGAGAGCACGCTCGGGGGAATCCTCTTCGCGCGTCGCCGCCCCTGATCCTGGGCAGGTGCCCGCCTATTGGTCAGGTCTGGTCAATGGGTCGTCAACTGACTACCCTGCAAAGATCGTTGCGTATACAGAAGGGTGGGGGCTGTGCCGTTGCCGATCTCGCCGAAGCTCAAGCGTCAGCTCACGGAACTCGGTTTCGAAATCGTCGAGTCGGACTCCGGGGGCCAGGTCCAGGTAGGGCTGTACAACGCTCGCTACCTCAACGAGTCCTCCCCCGTGGGTTGGACGATTGGTGACCCGGGTGACCGCAGGGGCAAGTGGGAGGCGTTCGGTCAGAAGGAGCCGACGAAGCCGGGCGTGTACCTCAGTCCAAGGTGGCACGGAAGCATCGACGGCGCCCTGCTCTGCATCGTTGCGTGGGCGGATGCGCACCGGGACGAGTGGGCCCGCTACAGGCGCACCTGATGTCTCGGTGGGCCGGTCGGAGGTAGAGCGCGTTGCCGCGCTGCGTCCAGGGCTCCGTCCCATACGTGGGCATGGATCGTGTGCGTGAGCGCGGTGATGTCGCTGATCGAGACGATCCACGCCATCGAATTAGTGCCGTATCAGGCAACGTTCGGGGCTACGTCAGCCGGGTCGCGGTGATCAGGACGGTCTCGAAGTTCATGACGAACGAGCCGCCATGATCGTCGATGGCCGCGCCGATGGCTTCGAACAGGCGGTCTCGGACCGCTGGTTCGAGGGCGGCGTGGTCGCTGCGTGAGACAAGCTGGTCCAGCCACTCATCCCGCTGGTAGGCCCGCGTCCACGGGAACCACTTCTCTGTCGGCGCACCGAAGCCGGGCACCGCTGAGATGGCCTCGATCACCGAGCCGAGGCCGGTCTTCACGTCAGACGACCGATTGGCCGCATACCCCCGGAACAGATGATGGCCACCGCCCGGCACGACGCTTGTGTACACCTCCTCGAGAGCATCGGCCAGGTCATCGGGCTGACAACCCGCGTTCCAGATCAGACCAAGCCTCCCGCCCGGCCGCAGCACAGAAGCCGCCTTCGCGGTGGCGACAGGCAGGTCGAGCCAGTGCCAGGCCTGCGCCGAAGTTACCCGGTCGAAAGTGCGGCCAGCAGCGTCCCAGCCCTCGAAGGCCGCAATCTCCACGTCAATTCCATGGCCGCGGGCGATCTCCGCCATTCGTGGAGCGAGCTCCACTCCCAGTACCTCGGCGCCCCGCTGGGCCATCTGCCGTGAAGCAATCCCTGTGCCACAACCCACGTCGAGAACGTCCAGACCCGCAGGCACCGGACCGAGAAGCTCATCAATCACCGCATCGGGATAGGTCGGCCGGAACCGGTCATAAGCCTCAGCTTCCTGGTCGAACAACCTCGAACGTTCCCAGGCCAGAGGGCGGGCGACCCGACGGTCGCGTTCGTCGGTGGTATCCACAGACGCAAGCCTGCCATGGACCACCAGCCTGGAGTCACGCCGGCAACGGGGAAAGCGTTGCCGGCTACGGCATCAGTGAGCCGGATGAGCCTGGTTGGAGCGCGCTCTGAGCGAGCGTCATGTTGCAGAGGCCGTTCCGGCGTGCGGGCGATCGCGTTCGGTGAGTGATTCGATGTGGTCGAGCGAGGCGTCGAGTGCCACTTCGAGGGGCTTGACGCGGCGTTGCAACTGGGTGAGGAGCAGTCCTCCTTGGAGGGCGGCGAGGGTTGCCAGCGCGAGGTCCTCGGGGTCGCCGCGCAGCTCCCCGCGGGCGTGCATGGCTTGCAGTCCCTGGCGGATCGCGGCCTCCCAGCGGAGGAATCCGGAGGCGACGGCGAGTCGTGCTTCGGGGTTGTTCTCGGCGACCTCGCTCCCCAGTGACCCGATCGGGCAACCGCCTCGGCACTGGAGCCGGCGCTGGTACTCCACCAGGGAGTCGCGCCACTGGCGGAGCCCGGCCATGGTGTCGAGCTTGTCGAAGAGCGGCTGCTGCAGGTCCAGGACAGCCTCGGTCTGGTACTCGATCACGGCCAGCAGCAGGGCCTGCTTGTCGTCGAAGTAGTGGTAGACCTGCGACCCGCTGACCCCGGCGGCGGCCCGGACGTCCTCCAGCGTCGCCTCGGTGAGGCCGCGTTCGTACATCAGCTGGGCGGCCGCGGCCACGATGCGTCGCCGGGTCTCCTGGCCCTTGCGGGTGAGTCGTCGCGTCTCGCTCGTCATGCCTGCCACCCTACCATTTTCTGGATTGGACAACCCATTTTTGTTCGACCAGTCTGGGTCGTGCAACCCACTCCGGGCGCAGACTGCGGCCGGATCTCTGGAAGGACGAGCAGATGGAACTCACCGGCAAGATCGCTTTGGTGACCGGTTCGACCGCCGGTATCGGCGCTGAGGCGGCCCGGCTGCTGGCCGCCGCGGGCGCAGACGTGATCGTCTCGGGTCGCAACGCCGAGCGCGGAGCCGCGACCGTCCGGACGATCACGCAGGACGGCGGCAAGGCGCGCTTCGTGGCCGCCGATCTCACCGACCTGGACGCACTGCGGCGCCTGGCCGCCGAGGCCGGGGCGGTCGACATCCTGGTCAACAACGCCGCCATCTTCCCCGGGGCCCCCACCGTCGCCCAGGACGTCGAGACCTTCGACGCCTCCCTGGCGGCCAACATCAGGGCCCCGTACTTCCTGACCGCGGCCCTCGCCCCGGGCATGGTCGCCAGGGGATCGGGCAGCATCGTGAACGTCAGCACGATGGCGGCCCGGATCGGGATGCCGGGACTGTCCGTGTACAGCGCCACGAAGGCCGCACTCGAATCGCTGACCCGCACCTGGGCGGCCGAGTTCAGCCCGGCCGGGGTGCGGGTGAACACCGTCGCCCCCGGTCCGACCCGCACCGACATGGTGCTCGCCACCATGGGGGAGGAAGGCGCCCAGCAGATCGGGAAGACCACGCTGCTCGGCCGGGTCGCCGCCCCGCGCGAGATCGCCGAGGTGATCCTCTTCCTCGCCACCGACCGCGCCGCCTACGTCACCGGCGCCACCATCGCCGCCGACGCCGGCCGAACGGCCGCCTGACACATCGGTAGGTCCCGCGCGGAAGGAACGCGCCGGCCGCCGGCGCCCCCGGACAGTTCCACGGGGGTGCCGGCGACGGCGAGGATGTAGGTCCGCTCCGGTGTTGTGGCCGCACGGTAGCGTCAAGACATGCCGTCATTCCCTGCGCCGACCGTGCTCCAAGGGCACCATGTGCGCCTGGAACCGCTGGCGCTGCACCACGTCCCGGCCCTGTTCCAGGCAGGCGGCGACGACGACGAGGTCTGGCGGTGGTTGAGCAGGCCCACTCCACACAGTGAGGACGAACTGCGGGCCATCGTCTCCCAGCACATTGAGGAGGTCGACGCGGGAAAGCGCCTCTCCTTCGCCGTCACGAGCCGGGACCAGGACACGGCGATCGGCACGACGAACCTGCACAGCTGGAACCAACCCCATGACCGGGTGGAGATCGGCGGCACCTGGTTCGGACGCAGGTGGTGGCGCACCGCAGCGAACACCGAGACCAAACTACTCACGATGACCCACGCCTTCGAGACGCTCGGGTTCACGGCCGTCGTATGGCGCATCGACGTGGGCAACATCCGGTCACAGGAAGCGATCGTCCGCGTCGGCGCCCGACTCCAGGCACGCCTGCCGGCCGCTCTGGTCAGGCACGACGGAACCCCGCGTGATCTTCTGCTCTACGCCATGCACCAGGACGACTGGGCCGCCGCGAAGGCCAGGCTCGTCGACCGCCTAGCGCGGGGTTAGGAGGCGTCGAGCTCCTGGGCCAGGGTGGTCAGCGCCTCGCCCAGGGGCAGGTCCACCCGGATGCTCGCGTGTTCGTCGCCGCGGGTCGGGCCGTGGTTGACGATTGCCACCGGCAGGTCGGCCCTGGCCGCACGGCGGACGAAGCGCAGCCCGGACATGACCGTCAGCGAGGAGCCGAGCACCAACAGTGCACGGGCGGCGTCGATCAGGTCGAAGCAGTGGTCGACCCGGGCGCGGGGCACGTTCTCGCCGAAGAACACCACGTCCGGTTTCAGGACCCCGCCGCAGGTCAGGCAGGGGACCACCTGGAAAGCCTCAACCAGCTCCGGCGCCAGCTCGACGTCGCCGTCGGGATTGACCGCGGACGAAGCCGCGTCCAGTCGGCCGTTGGCCGCGTGCAGGCGCCGGTCCAGGTCCTCGCGGCGGGTGAGCTGTCCGCAGCCCAGGCAGATCACCCGGTCCAGGCCCCCGTGCAGTTCCACCGCGTCGGTGGTGCCGGCTGCGTGGTGCAGGCCGTCGACGTTCTGAGTGATCACCGCGCCGATGTGACCGCCCGCCCGCAGGGCCTGAACCGCGCGGTGGCCGGCGTTCGGCCGGGCCCGGGCGATGGTCTGCCAGCCGACGTGGCTGCGCGCCCAGTATCGGCGGCGGCCCGCCTCGTCGGACACGAACTCCTGGTACGTCATCGGTGTGTGCCGGCGCAGGCTGCCGGTCACCCCGCGGTAGTCGGGGATACCCGACTCAGTGGACAGCCCGGCGCCGCTCAGCACCGCCACGCCGCCCCCGGCCAGCAGGTCGCGGATCCGGGCCAGACCCTCGGCAGGCGCAACGGCGGGCTCAGGCCCGACGCCGACCGCACCGCCCGCCGCGGCTGCGGGCTGTCCGTCGCGGGGCCAGTCGATGATGGGACGGGTACGCATACCAGGCAGCTTACGACTGCGGCCACCCCATCCGCCGGGACCCCGATCGCTGCCCCGCCGGTCGGATTCGCCTCTGAGACACGCCCCGACCCGCCAAAGTCGAGGAACGACAAGCTCCTCCCGTCCGCGTCCAGGCAGGCTCTCGACGGTTCGGTGGGGACCTTGCCCGGTGTCCGTAGTGTCATGAGGAGCAGCATGCCCGTGGTCACTGACAGCGAAGGTCACGCTGGGGGCAGGAGCAACGCGAAGTCGGGGAGGCTGTGGAACGCGTCTACAGCTCCGACCGACCCGGCCGGGGGGCCCACCGGGGAGACGTCCTGGCGGGCTTCGAGATATTGGCGGTCAGGCTCTGGCGTGCGCTGGGGCGGGATGTGCGTCGGCGTAGTGTCGTGCCTGGAGGACCCGGAGGTCGGCCAGCCGGGACTGGTCTCCGGTCGGCAAGGCGGCACGGGCCTGCTCGCGCAGCCGGTTGCACTCGGGGCAGGCCGGGGGCGGCGCCGTCCGCCGCCCATTGACCCGCTGCGCGGCGTCGTACGCCTCGTTGAAGGATCCGAACGCCAGCGCCTGCCCCTGCTGACCGCGCGTCGGCTCACCACCGACGCGGACCCGCCAGCACGTCGACTCCCGGTCCCACGCGGTCTCCGCGAACCCTGTCGTGGCCTGGTCTGCGGCCGTACTCTCGGTCATGTCGTCGCCCCTTCCGGCGTCGGCCGTTCCCGGGGCCGTTCGCGCGGTCGCCGGGATCATCGATCTCAACGTTGGCCCGGTCAAGCTGTGTTGCGCGGCGTCCGTCTAGGCGTCCAAGGGGCGTCAAACCGGTGTCATTGGGCGTCGATTCGCCGTACCGTGATCCTCATGACGACGCCGAATGACACCCTGCGCGCGGTCCGGATCGGGCTGCGCATGTCCCAGGACGATTTCGCCAAGGCGCTCCGCACCACGGGGGAGGCCGCCGGCGAGCCCAACGACGCCAGCAAGCGGCTGGTCCAGCGCTGGGAGTCCGGTACCAGCCGCACGCCACGGCCGGTCTACGCCAGGGCACTTGAGGGTGTCACCGGTCTGCCGGTGGAGTCCCTGGGCTTCGCGCTCCCTATGCCGATGGCCCGGGTCAACGAGGACGGCCACGGCGGTCACGACCTGGAGCCGGAGGAGGGAGCGACCCCGGCGCCGGTGGGCCAGCCGCAGACGGGCGCTCAGCCCGGCTATTCGGGTGTCTGGCTCTCCCGGTACGAGTACGTCAGCAGCGGGCGCGGCGGCGCCGTGTTCGAGGGCAGGCACTATGTGGTCCTGGTCCAGCACGGCAACCGGCTGACCGCCCGGTCCATCCCCGGCGGCTCCTCCAACCCGGACTCCCCACTGACGCTGGACCTCACCGTGGACCGGAACGTGGCCACCGGGACCTGGACCGAGACGACCGCGACGGAGGGCTACTACGCCGGGGCCCGGTACCACGGTGCCATTCAGATGCTGATCGAGCCGACGGGCCGCCGGATGGCCGGGAAGTGGATCGGGTTCGGCAAGGAGTTCGACGTGAACACCGGGCCGTGGACGCTGTCCTTCGTGGACGCCGGGACGGGCAAGGCCGCGTTGGAGAGGTATGCCCGTCCTCCGGAGTAGCCGTGGAGCATCCAGGGGGCGACAGCGGTTTACGGATTTCCCAACCGAGTCCTTCAGGGCCGGGTCCAGTTGACGGTCCGACAGGAACGGTGAGTGGGTCGGGGCGGTGGGTGGGCTGACCGAACACACGTCTTCTTGTCAGCCGGCGGCAAGGGCGGTTCACTGGCGGCATGACGACCTGTGGCACCACGTTGACGCCGTTCTGGCCGTCGCGTCGTGACCATGTGTTCGACGGGCTCTGTTGCCGGGCTTTCTGAACGCCCGCAACCCCGAAATTCCGCGCGCCGTGCGCGCTGCTTTCGCCCGCCCCCGAGAACCGAGGTTCGACATGTCCGTGACCGATGAACTCCTGGCCAACAACGCCCGCTACGTCGAGACCTTCACCGGGCCGCTGCCGCTGCCGCCCGCCAAGCGGCTGGCCGTCGTGGCCTGCATGGATGCTCGCCTGAACGTGTACGCGATCCTCGGGCTGAACGAGGGCGAGGCGCACGTCATCCGCAACGCCGGCGGCGTGGTCACCCAGGACGAGATCCGCTCGCTCGCCATCAGCCAGCGCCTGCTGGGCACCGAGGAGATCATCCTCATCCACCACACCGACTGCGGCATGCTGACCTTCACCGACGACGCCTTCAAGGACTCCGTCCAGGAGGACACCGGCATCCGACCGCCCTGGGCGGCCGAGGCGTTTGCCGACCTCGACACCGACGTCCGGCAGTCCATCGCCCGTATCCAGGCCGACCCCTTCGTCGTCCACAAGGACCGCATCCGCGGATTCGTCTTCGACGTGGCCACCGGCAAGCTCAACGAGGTGCACTGACCCGGGCGCCGGGTCCGGCCGCACCGACCGTCCCGAGGGCCGCGCCGCACCGGCGCTGCCCTCGGGTGCGCTGCTAGTCCTCCGCTGCGGCGGTCAGCGCCGCCCGCAGGCGGAAGTTGCCGGGTACCAGCTCGCCCGCGCTGCGTGCCTTGGCCAGCGCCTCGGACCACCAGGCCAGGTCGTCGAGCAGGATGCCCAGGCTCACCTCGGCGATCGGGTCGAGCGGTCGGCCGTTCTTGTCGAACGCCTCGTTGACCTTGGGGATCAGCACGGTGTTGCGCAGCGGCACCGCCTCGGCCTCCACGGCTATCTGGGCCAGGTGCTCGACCGCGCGGATCCCGGCGCCGATGCCGGCGCTGTAGCCCACTGCCGCGATCGGCTTGTTGCGGAACCCGAAGGAGATCCACACGGAGTCGATGGCGTTCTTGAGGACGGCGGGGAGGCTGTGGTTGTACTCGCCGGTGACGACGATGAAGGCGTCGGCCTCCTTGATCTTGTTGTTCCAGGCCTTCACCAGCGGCTCGGAGTAGGTGGGGTCGTTGAAGTCCCCGATCGTGCCGAAGTGTTCGGCGAAGAACGGCAGCGGCCAGTCGCGCAGGTCCAGCACCTCCACCTCGAAGGCGCCGTGTGCGGTGGCGGCCTCCACGATCCAGGGGGACACCTGGTCCACGGCCCGGGTCGGGCGTGTGCTTCCGACGATGATGTGCAGCTTGGGCATGTGCCGACCTCCACGTGGTTGCGGTGGGCCGACCGTATCACTGCACAAATCGTTTGTGCTAGGAAATCATTTTGGCGACTTGTAGGGTTGGCGCATGTCCAGTACAGACGCCAGGGCCGCGCAGTCCATGCCGCTGATCGAGCACCTGGCGCGGGCCGGACGGCGGGCCGCCGAGGTGGTCCTGGTTCCGGCCGGCCTGCGGCCCCGGCAGGTCGTCACGCTCAAGCTGCTGAGCGAGCACGGCCCGGTGAGCCAGCAGGCCCTCGGGGAGCTGCTCTGCCTGGACCCGAGCAATGTCGTCGGACTCCTCAACGAACTGGAGGACCGCGGCCTCACCGTCCGCCGCCGCGACCCGGCCGACCGCCGCCGCCACATCGTGGAGCTGTCGGCCGGCGGCGAGGCGGAACTCGACGCCACTTACGCACTGCTCGACCGGATCGAGGACCAGGTGCTGGGGACCCTCACTGCCGAGGAGCGGGCCACGCTCCACCATTTGCTGGAACGGGCGGTCGGTGCCGACCGGCCCCCGAGCGGCGGGCTGCCGAGCTGCGCCGGAACGTCCCCCTGCGACGGGGAGCCGTTGGAGCGCTGAGCCGGCGGGCGGCGCACCCGCAAGGTCCGCCGCCGCACCGAGCCAGCCGCACCGAGTCGGCCCCGTCCGGCCGGACGGGGCCGCAGCCCCGACGCGTCGGTCAGTAGGCCACCGTGAAGCGGGAGCCGCGGTGGGCTGGCTTGTCGATCTCGTCCACGAAGGCGGTGGCGTAGTCGGCGCCCGAGATGAAGGACTTGCCCTCGGCGTCGGTGAGCAGCACGTCTCCGCCGAGACGGAAGGAACCGGTGCGCTCGCCCGCGGCCCAGGCGCCGAACTCGGCGGCCGGGCTGACGTAGTACCAGTCCACGTCGGTGCCGGAGTCGCGCAGTGCGTCCAGCACCTGGGCGTGGGCGGAGGCCTCGGCCTTGTAGGCGTCGGGGAACTCGGGGGTGTCGATCAGCCGCGGGCCGCCCTCGGCCACGTGCAGGCTGCCCGCGCCGCCGACCACGCCGATCCGCGCGCCGCCGTCGGCCGCCGCGGCCAGCAGTGAGGGGACCAGGGGCAGCAGGAACGGCTCGCCGTCCGCGCTGCCGTGCACGGCGACCACCAGCACGTCGGACTTGGCGGCCAGCTCCCGCAGCAGGCCCTCGTCGGCGATGGAGCCGGCCACCGGGGTCACGCCGGGACGGGCCTCGGCGGAGCCGGAGCGGTTGACCGCGATGACCTCGTGCCCGCGCTCCAGGGCCTCGGCGGTGATGTGGCCGCCGGCGTAGCCGGTGGCACCGAAGACGGTGATGACTGCCATGGGGATCTCCCTCGGTGAATTCGCAACTGCCGTAGTGACAGATTCGACTGTAACAGCTGTAGATACGAATTTCCGCAACCGGACGTAAGATGGGCGCATGGCCCAGCCCACGAACACCCAGTTCGCGGTTGGCGTCCACCTGCTCACCCTGCTGGCCGGCGCCCCCGGTGCTTGGCAGGACTCGCAGTCCCTGGCCGGCAGCCCCGCGACCAACGCCGCCCATGTGCGCCGCATCCTCGGCCGCCTGCGGGCGGCGGGGCTGGTGCGCTCGCAGCCGGGACCGCACGGCGGCTGGATGCTCGAACGCGAGCCCGCCGAAATAGACCTGTCCCTGATCTGGCTCGCCGTCAACGGCGAGGACCCGGTCCTGGGCGTGCACGCCCCCGCCCCCGACTGCGAGGTCGGCCAGCGCGTGCACCACAACCTGCACGCCCTGGACCGCCGCGCCCGCGAAGCCCTGCTGGACGAACTCGCCCGCACCACGGTCGCCGACGTCCTCGGCGCCGAAACCGCGCCCGCGGCAACCGCGGCCGTGGCAACCGCACCGGCGACCGCCGCCCGCTGACCGGCCGCACCGCCGCGAACGAGGCGCCGTGCCCCTGGGCGGCGTCTGATGTACTGGGCGCATGATTCACCCCGCTCTCGACCCGCTGGACCTGCGCGTCATCGCCGCCCTGCAGATCAACGGGCGCGCCTCCTGGCGGGCGGTGGCCCAGGCGTTGGGACAGAGCGAGCGAACCGTGGCGCGCCGCGGGACCCGCCTGCTGGAGACCGGGGTGGTGCGGGTCGTGGGGCTGGAGAACTTCGCGGAGACCGCGGTGGTGCGGCTGCGGTGCGCCCCCGGGGCCGCGCGACGGGCGGCGGCGGCGCTGGCCGGCCGCGAGGACGTGGTCTTCGCCTGCACAGTGGCGGGCGTGGCGGACTGCGTCGCCGAACTGCAGTGCCCCGCCGAGCGGCTGGAGGCGCTGGCGCTGGACGAACTGCCGCAGCTGCCCGGGGCGCTGGGGCACGAACTGGTGCCGGTGCTGCGCTACTACCGCACGGCTCGCGAGTGGCGGCCCTTCCCGCTCGCGGACGAGCAGGCCGCGCTGCTGGACACCGAGCCGGCCCCGGTGCAGGGGCCGACCCCGCCCGAGGGCGAGCAGTCCGCGGACGAGCTGGCGATCCTGCGGGCACTGGCCCGGGACGGCCGGTTGACGCACGAGGAGCTGGCCGCGATCGCCGGGGTGTCCAAGGCGACCGCACGACGCCGGGTCGAGCAGCTGATCGCGAGCGCGCGGGTGGCGATCCGGGCCGTGGTGGCGCCGGGCCCGCTGGGACTGCCGGTGGAGTCGCTGCTGTGGGTGCGGACCCGCCCGGGAGCGCAGGAGCGTACGGCCCGCCGGCTGCTGGGGGAGCCGATGGTGCGTTATGCGGCGGCGCTGATGGGGGAGTTCGACCTGCTGGTCAACACCACCCACCGCTCCCGGCGGGAGCTGCACGCCTTCCTGACCGAGAGCGCGTGGCTGCAGGAGGTGGACCGGGTGAGCCCCAGTCTCGTGCTGGGTTCGCTCAAGCGCGGCGGCCTGTCCAGATAGTTCATGCAGAACAGATCTTTGGCTACTTGGTTCTTGGGTTGATCTCAGATGGCGATATGTTTCACCCGCTGCGTTGACGTGCCGACGCGCGGGTTCGTAGCATCACCGGTGTGGAGAACCGTTCCGTGCTGACCGCCCGCCGCGAGGTCGACCTCTGTCGCGTCGCGAGCGCCTGCTGTCAGCCCCAGCTGTCAGCCCTGCGCTGAGCTGACCCCGGCTCCACCGGAACTCCTCCCGCCCCCGCGCGTCCGGCTCTCCGGCGCGGGCGCCGCCGACCCCCCGCGGTCACCCCTCCCTGCTTCGCCCTGCCCGGCCGCCCCCTGCCCGGTGCTGCCCGCTCCCGCCTCCGCCGGAGCGGGCGCCGCTGCTGCGGCTCATCCGAAAGGCATCCCCATGCCCGAGAACAGACCTGCCCGACACCCCTCCGCAGCGCCCTCCGGCTCCCTGGCCAAGGACGCGCTGTCCGCCCTGGAGACCTTCGGCCAGTCCCTGGCCGCGACCGGCCCCAGCATCGCCATCGGCGGCACCATCCCCGCCGTCTACCTCACGGCCGGCTCAGGGGCGCTGTGGTCGGTGCTGATCGGCACCGCGATAGCCCTGCTCGTCGCCTACGTGGTGGCCCAGTTCGCCCGGCGGGCCGTCGGCGCCGGCTCGCTCTACAGCTATGTCGCGCTCGGCCTGGGCCGCGGACCCGCCTTCGCCACCGGCTGGGGCATCGTCGTCGGATACGTCGGCATCGCCGCCGCCTGCCTGGTGGGCGCGGCCGTCTACCTCGGCGCACTGCTCGGATCGGCGGGCATCGCCGCCACCGGCACCGCCGCCCAGCTGGCGCTGCTGGTCGCGGTGACGGTGCCCGCCGCCGTACTGCCGGTCCGCGGCGTACGGCTGTCCGCGCGGGTCGGCATCCTGCTGGAGGCCGTCTCGCTGGCGGTCATCCTGATCGCCCTGATCGCCACCGTCACCCACTACGGCCTGCACTTCGACACGGACCAGCTCACCGCCAGGGGCGCGAGCCTCAACAGCATCATGCTCGGCGCGGTCCTGGCCGTGGCGATCTTCGTGGGCTTCGAGTCGGCGGGCTCCCTGGGCGCTGAGGCGCGCAACCCCCACCGCAGCATCCCGCGCGCCATCCTGGGCACCGTCCTGGGCGCCGGGGTCCTCTACCTGATCAGCACCTACATCCAGGTCCTCGGCTTCGACGCGACGGCCAAGCTGGCCTCCTCCGCCGCACCCCTGAACGAGCTGACCAAGGCCGCCGGGGTGGGCTGGCTGTCGCCCGTGCTCAACCTCGGCATCGTGGTCTCCGCCGTGGCCTGCGGCTCCGCCAGCATCAACGCCGCCGCGCGCAGCGTCTACAGCCTCAGCCGCGAAGGCGTGCTGCCCGGCTTCCTGGGCCGGGTGCACCCGCGCCACCGCACCCCGCACACCGGCATCTACCTGCTGGCCGCCGTCTCCGGGGCGCTGCCGATCGGGCTGATCGCGGCGGGCGGCGCGGAGCTGTCCGTCTACGCCTGGACCGCGGCCTTCGGCACCTTCGGCTACCTGCTCGCCTACCTGCTGGCGGCCCTCGCGCTGCCCCGCTACCTGCACCGGCGCGGCCTGCTGACGCCGGGACCGACACTGGCCGCCGCACTGGCGGTGCCCGTCATCCTCTACGTCACCTACAAGAACCTGGTGCCCGTCCCGGCCTGGCCGGTCAACCTGCTGCCCTACGTCTTCGCCGGGGTGGTCCTGGCCGGCCTGGCCGGGTACGGGCTGCTGCACCGCCGCGACCCGGCCCGCGCCCGGCAACTCGGCAGCCTGGTCGAGGACACTGCCGCGACCGCGACCGCCGCCGCTACCGAGGAGGTGCCGGCCCGATGACGGACCGTCAGCGCAGCGACCGCACACTGGCCGAAGCCCTCGCCGAGGGAACCGTCCACGAGATCGAGGTCGCCTGGGCCGACCCCTACGGGCGGGCCCAGGGCAAGCGGGTGCCGGCCGCCCGCTACCAGGGCCCGGCCGCCGGGCGCGGCTTCGCCTTCTGCGACGGGTCGCTGGCCTGGAACGCGGTCGGCGAGGTCCAGGAGGCCGCGTTGCTGGGCGACCCGGCCGGCGGCTACCCGGACGCCTACGCGGTGCCCGACCCGGCGACCTACCGACCGCTGCCCTGGCGCCCCGGGGCCGGACAGGTCATCGCGGACATCGTCGACCACCACGGCGAGCCCGCCCGGACCTCGCCGCGGGCCGTGCTGCGGCGCGTCCTGGACCGGCTGGCGGGTCTCGGCTACACCGCGCGCGCCGCCCTGGAGCTGGAGTTCTACCTGCTGCGGGCGGACGGTTCCCCGCTCCAGGACGGCCTGCACGCCTACTCGCTGGAGCTGGCCAACGAACTCGACCCGCTACTGGGCCGGTTCACCGGCGAGCTGACCGGCTTCGTCCCGGTGGAGGGGGTGCTCACCGAGTACGGCCCCGGCCAGGTCGAACTGAACCTCGCCCACCAGGAGGCGCTGACCGCGGCGGACGACGCCTTCCGGCTGCGCTACGCGGTCAAGGAACTGGCGCGCCGTCAGGGACTGCTGGCCACCTTCATGGCCAAGCCGTTCAACGGCCACTCCGGAAGCTCCGCGCACATCCACCTGTCGCTGTGGCGGGACGGCACCCCGGCCTTCGCCCCCGAGGAGGGGAGGGAGAGCAAGGCCGCCCGAGCGGCCATCGGCGGACTGGTGCGCCACCTGCCGGGCCTGACCCTGTTCGGCGCACCCACCGTCAACTCCTACAAGCGCTACGAGCCAGGCGGCTTCGCCCCGGTCCGCGCCGACTGGGGCGGCGACGACCGCCGGGTGGCCGTCCGCTCGCTGCTGGAGACGCCGGCCGCCTCCCGGATCGAACTGCGCACCCCGGCCGCCGACGCCAACCCCTACCTCGCCCTGGCCGCAGCGCTCGGCGCGGTGGCCGTCGGACTGGAGGACGGACTGGAACCACCCGACCCCCGGGATCCCACCGCGGCCCTGCCGGCCACCCTCGCCGAGGCGGTGACCGCCGCCCGCGCCGACGAGCGCCTGGCCGAGGTCCTCGGCCGTGACGCCGTCCACGACCACGCCGTGCTCGCGGCCTCGGAGTGGCAGGCCTACACCAGTCAGGTCACCGGCTGGGAGACCGACCGCTACCTCCGCCACGCCTGACCCGCCCTCAGTACCCCATCTGTGCACCGAACCGAGAGCCGACCGTGAACCACGCCGAGACCCCGCCCCAGCCCGCGCACGACAACGACCTGCTCGCCCAGGCCGCCCGCTACCCCGCCCTGCAGGCCCTCTTCGGCCGCCGCGCCCGCCGCTTCCCGCTCGGCGGCACCCTGACCGGACCCCTGGCCCACCAGTCCCGGCACCAGCCGGTGCCGCTCAGCCCGCAGGAGGAGGCCGTGCTCGTCGCCGCGGCCTCAGGGGTGACCGGAGTGGTCCGCGAGGAGTGGTCCTTCCTGGACGCCCAGGGAGCCGCCACCGGCGGCGACAAGCTGGCCAGCTTCACCGGCCGCACCTACCCGAGCCCACTGGCCAACCACTCCACCGAAGTGTTCTGGACCAACGACCAGGGCACCTTCTTCCTGCCCCGCCGCGACACCCGCCCGCACGCCTACGTGCAGGGCCAGACCCCGGACGAGCACCGGGCCGAGCACGGTGCCGCGGTCCGGCTGGCCCAGGGCCGGCTGGACATCCCGCGCCGCCGCCCCAACCTGTTCGCCTTCAACCGGCAGAACATCAACCTGCCGGGCACCACCGTGTTCATCCCGGTCTCCGACCTGACCCGCCAGTGCATCTCCGCCCTGCTGCTCTACTTCGACCGCCCGCACGGCTACTACCTGGTCGACGAGCGGCTGGGCAACGAACCGCTGCGCCCCTTCGTCCAGTCCGGGCTGCTGGACGACACCCACCCGGTGGACCTGGCCGACTTCGAACGCTGGCAGATGGTGGACGCCAACGGCGTAGAGTCCGGGCTGGTGATCGCCAACCTGATGACGGCCACTCAGACACTGGGCCTGGGCGGACACCCGTTCAACGGCGGCAAGGGCCGGGTCACCATGGGCGGCGAACGCCAGTGGCACGCCATCGGCGGCCAGGGCCCGGCCGGCGGCCTGGGCTTCCGCTTCCACCGGGTACCCGACTGGGCGCCGATCGGAGCGGGCGAGGAGATCCCCGTCGGCCTGGACGGGCTGTTCGAGGGAGCGGTGCCGCCCTACCACGACACCATCGAGGACGCCGTCGACTTCGTGGTGGACCTGCGCTGGGGCCCCCGGGGCACCTTCAGCGGGCAGGTCGCCACCCCGTGGACCGACCCGGGGCTGGTCTCACGCATCCCGCGCCCCTCCGAGGAGGCCGTGGCCGCGGTCAAGACCTGGGTCCGCTACGTCTGGGACCACTACGGCCGCTTCCCCGCGACCATCGACCCGTTCCTGACCACCGTCTGGTACCAGGCGCACCACCTGGACACCGACTTCTACGACCACTACTACCCGGCCCAGGCCCTGCCCGAGCACATCCGCACCCACCTGGACCGGTGGCACCGGTGACCGCCTCCGCCCGCCCCGACACCCCACCCGCCCCCGTGCCGGTGGTCGACCTGATCGACAACGACCGCTACGGACAGGCCGTCCCCTACGCCGACTTCGACCTGCTGCGCCGTCACGACCCGGTGCACCGGCACCCCGAACCGGACGGACCGGGCTTCTGGGCCGTCGTCAAGTACCACGACGTGGTGGCCGTCTCCCGCGACACCGCCACCTTCTCCTCGGAGACCGGGGCCACCGCCCTGGAGGACCTGGAACCGGACGCACTCGCCGCCCGCAAGTCCATGCTCGACACCGACCCGCCCCGGCACACCGCCCTGCGCCGGACCCTGGTCGCCGACTTCACCCGGCGTCAGGCCCAGCGCCACGAGCAGGAGATCCGCTCCCTGGTGCGCCCACTGCTGGACCGGGCACTGGCCCTGGGCGGCTTCGACGCGGTCGAGCACCTGGCCACCGCCGTGCCGATCCGGGTGCTGTGCCGGATGCTGGGCGTACCCGCCGCGGACGAGGCGCTGATGGTCGAGCTCAGCGACCGGCTCATCGCCAACACCGACCCGGAACTGACCGACGTCCTGCCCGACAGCGCCGACAGCGAGCGCTACCGCCTGCTGCCCTTCCGCAGCCCGGCCGCCCTGCAGATGCACGAGTACGCCTCCCGGCTGCGCGCCGCACGCCGCGACCGGCCCGCCGAGGACGTGCTCTCCCGCCTCGCCGCCGCCCGGATCGACGGACTCCCGCTGGACGAGCGGGAGTTCCAGGCCATGTTCCTGCTGCTGCTGGTGGCCGGGAACGAGACCACCCGCTCGGCGCTGTCCCTGGGCATCCAGGCCTTCGTCGAGCACCCCGACCAGTGGCAGCTGCTGCTCGACGGCGCCGACCTGGACCTGGCCGTGGAGGAAGTGCTGCGCTGGACCACCCCGCTGCACCACTTCCGACGCACCGCCACCCGCGACACCGAGCTGCGCGGACGCCGTATCCGGGCCGGCGACAAGGTGGTCGTCTGGTACACCTCGGCCAACCGCGACGAGGAGGTCTTCACCGACCCCTACCGCTTCGACGTCACCCGCGACCCCAACCCCCAGATCGCCTTCGGCCGCGGCGGACCGCACCGCTGCCTGGGCGAGCACCTGGCCCGCACCGAGATCCGCGTGGTCCTGGAGGAACTGGTGGCCCGGGGGGTGACGCTGCGCGGCAACGGCCCGGCCCGGCGGGTCCACTCCAACTTCACCAACGGCCTCAAGAGCCTCCCGGTGCTGGTGGAGTGATCACCGGTCTGAGGATCGAGCCCGTGCTCCGCCCGCTCGTCCGCCGCCTCAGCGGGAGGTCGGGTCGCCGGCCCGCTCGTTGCCGCGCATGCGGGGCAACGAGCGCAACTGCTGGACGTGCCGCTGCTGGAGCTCGGTGGCCCGCTGCAGGAAGTCGGCGATGGTGGCGATCTGGTCGGGGGTGAAGGCGTCGGCGATCATCCGGTGGCCTTCGTCGACCAGGGGCGCCATCACGGCGTAGGCGCTCTGCTGGAACGTGGGGGTGGCGCGGACGATGCTCTTGCGCCGGTCGGTGGGGTGGGGCCGGCGGGCGAGGTAGCCCGCCCTCTCCAGGCGGTCCAGCAGGGCCGTGGTGCTGCCGGTGGTCAGGCCGAGCCGGTCGGCGAGCTGACTGGGACTGGCCTCGGGCAGCTCCTGGAGCAGGATCTCCAGGCAGCGCAGATCGGTCTCGTTGACACCGAAGTGGTGGGCGAGCTCACGGTCGAAGTCGTCGACGGCCGCCTGGTAGGCGCGGGTGGCCTCGCCCAGTCGGTGCTGGGGCGGTTCCTGGCCGGCGGTGGTCATGACGCGCGTGGTCCCTTCACAGTCTCCTAGCTCGCTCATCAAGATAGCGCAGCGGTGGTGGGACCCCGCGGGCCCTGCCGGGCGGCGCGCCGGGCCGTGGCCCTGGTCCGCCCGGCAGGGCCGGGGTGCCGCGCAGGCGGCTTCAGCGGGTGTCGGTCACGCCCCGGGGGAGTGGCCCGCCGCGGCCCTTCGGGGCAGGGCGAAGCACAGGGCGGCGCACAGCAGGTAGGCGGCGATCGCCCACAGGCCGGCGTGGCCGATGGCGTCCGTCAGGCCGTGCCCGGCGCGGGAGAAGAAGACGTTGCCGATGACGGCCACGCCCAGGGCGCCGCCGAACTGCTGTGCGGTGGAGAAGATGCCCGAGGCGCCACCGGCCAGCTGCTCCGGGACGGCGGAGAGCACGATGTTGACCAGCGGGATGATCAGCAGGCCCAGGCCGATACCGGCGACGACCAGTCCGGGCACCAGCAGCCAGGCGCCGGTGTGGTGGGCCTGGGCGTGCTGGGTGGCGAAGTGGACCCCGGCGAAGCCTCCGGCCATCACCAGGCCGCCGAGCGCCAGGACGGTGCGGCCGAGCTTGGCCACCAGGCCGTCGACCATCGGCGCGGACAGGATGGTGCCGCCGGAGAAGGCGACCATCAGCACGCCGGCCTGGACCGGGGTGTAGCCCTGGCCGGTCTGCAGCCAGATGGTGAAGGCGAGCATGAAGCCGGACATGCCGCCGTAGAAGACCAGTTGGACCAGCAGGCCGGCACTGAAGGCGGGCTTGCGGAACAGGGCCGCGGGAAGCAGCGGGTGCTCGATGCCTCGCCGGGCCTCGACCGCGCTCAGGCCGACCAGGGCGAGGACGCCCGCGGCGAGCAGCAGCCAGCCCCACAGCGGCCAGCCGTTGTCGCGTCCCTGGACCAGTGGCAGCACGATGGCGACCAGCGAGGCGGCCAGGACCAGGTTGCCGAGCACGTCGATGCGTCCGCGCAGGCGCTCCTGGGTGTTGGGGATCCAGGAGGAGCCCAGCGCCAGGACGGCCAGGGCGACCGGGATGTTGACGGCGAAGATGGTGCGCCAGCCCCAGCCGAACAGGTTCCAGTCGGTCAGTACCCCGCCGAGCAGGACGCCGGCGGCGACTGCCAGGCCGGCCATCGCCCCGTAGATGGCGAAGACCTTGCCGCGCTCCTGCTCGTCGAACAGGGTCCGGAAGGAGGCCAGGACCTGCGGCATCAGGATCGCTGCGGCCACTCCCTGCACCGCGCGGGCGCCGATGAGCAGTCCGGCGCCGGATGCCGTCGCGCTGGCGAGGCTGGCCAGCGCGAACAGGGCGACCCCGCCCAGGAACAGGGGCTTGCGGCCGTACCGGTCGCCCAGGTGCCCGGCGATGATCAGTGCCGAGGCGAAGCCGAGCATGTAGGCCGAGACCGTCCACTGGAGCTGCGCGGCGTCGGCGTGCAGGCTGCGGCCGATCGAGGGCAGCGCGGTGTTGACGATCGATCCGTCGATCATGTCCATCAGCGCGGCGACGATCATGACGATCGCTGCAGCCCAGCGCTTCGGGTGCGCCGCGGATGTCGTTGCCGGGACGGGCGGGGCCCCGGCGGTCCTGCTGGCCATGAGGCCTCCCAAGTATCTTGTCTATAATGCTGCTCGATGACCATGTCTCTCGTTCATCAAGCTAAATTAAGACTGCAGGGAGGTATCTCGATTGTCAAACTGAATCGATGAGGCCCTCGTCGGACCGGGCGGGGATGCTCAGCCGCGGTAGGCCGCGGCGGCGATCCGGACGAAGGAGCGGAGCAGCGGGTTGCTGTCGCCCTCGTTCCAGGCGACCACCGCGTGGCTCGGCTCCATGTCGACCAGCGGCACCACGGTGAGCCCCTCGGCGGGCTCGTGGCCCAGCAGGGTCATGCCGACCGTGCCGTTCCACAGGACGGCCTGCTGGCACTCCTGCACCACGCGCACCACCGGGCCGGTGCGGTCCTGGCCGCCGTTCCAGTACGACTGCCAGGCGGGATCGGTGGCCGGCGGGAACCGGAACCAGTGCCGGTCGGCCAGGTCCGACAGCTTCAGCGCGTCCCGTCCGGCCAGCGGGTCGTCGGCGCGCAGCAGCGCCCCGACCGGGTCGGCGCGCAGCCGACGCACCGTCAGGCCGGTCTCGTCGAACGGCGCGCGGGTCAGTGCGACGTCGACCAGCCCGGCGTGCAGGCCGCAGGTGGGGTCGGCCAGGTCGGCCTCGCGGATGCGGACCTCCACCTCGGGGTGCTGTCGTCGGTAGGCGGCGGCGAGCCGGGTGGCACCCGGGTCGCTGCTGTCGCCCAGGATGCCGACGGTGATGACCGCGGCGCCCGCCTCCGCGGCCACCCGGGCGAGCAGTCTGTCGGCCTGGTCGAGCAGGGCGCGTGCCTCGTCGAGCAGTACCGCTCCCGCGGGGGTCAGGGTGACGCCGGCGGAGGAGCGGTCCAGCAGTTTGGCGCCGAGCCGGCTCTCCAGCTGCTGGATCGCCCGGCTCAGCGGCGGCTGGCTCATGTGCAGCCGGGAGGCGGCCCGGCCGAAGTGGAGTTCCTCGGCGACGGCCACGAAGTAGCGCAGCGTGCGTAGCTCCATGTGCTCACGATACCCGCAGGGTATTGAGGTCACAGAACAGGTCTTGGACGGCGGTGGTGCCCCGGCGGTGGAATCGGGGCATGACTGAGGAATGGAAGACCAGCGGGTCGACGCCGGGGCCGGGCGCGGCCGTGTCGGTGGTCGGTCCGGAGGACGGGGAGACGATCGTCCTGGGCGCCACGCGCCTGCGGATCCTGGAGGACGGCAGCAACACCGGCCACCGCCTCGGACTCGCCGAGTCCGTGCTCGCCCCGCACACGCCCGGACCACCGCAGCACCGGCACGCCCAGCACGACGAGGGCTTCTACGTCATCTCCGGCGCGGTGCGGTTCACCGTCGGCGACCAGGACCACGACGCGACGGCGGGAACGCTGGTGATGGTGCCGCCCGGAGCCCCGCACACCTTTGCCAACATCACCGACCAGCCGGCCGTCATGCTCAGCACCTTCACCCCGGACCGGTACGTGCAGTACTTCCGGGACCTGCAGGACATGATCGCCGGCGGTCAGGCGCTCACCCCGCAGGCGAACATCCAGGTGATGAGCCGTTACGCCACCGAGCCCGCCACCGAATTCAGCCCTCGAGGGGAATCGTGAACGTCGCCTACTGGATCGTCGCCGGCCTGCTGGCCCTCTTCTACCTCTACGCGGGCGGACTGAAGCTGGTGCGGAGCCGTGAACAACTCCTGCCGATGATGGCCTGGGTGGACACCGCCCCGATGCCGGCGGTACGGGCCATCGGGACGGTCGAGGTGCTCGGCGCGATCGGGCTGGTCCTGCCGCCGCTGACCGGAATCGCGCCCGTGCTGGCCCTGGCCGCGGCCGTCGGATTCGTCGTCCTGCAGATCGGCGCGACCAGGGTCCACCTGCGCCTGGGCGACCGCCAGGTGACCCTCAACCTCGTCCTGCTGCTGGTCGCGCTCGTGACCGTCTGGCTGTCCACGACATGGACGTGAACCCGACCACGGACGGCGTCCGCGGCGCGGTTCAGGCTCAGGAGAGCCAGTCGGTGTAGCGGGTGGGGGCGAGGTGGGCGTCCTTGTCGGTGAGGACGTCGCCCTTGACGACGGCGAACATGCCGGCGGTGGGGTCGGTGACGACGGTTCGGTTGTCGCCCTTGTGGGACAGGGTGATCCGGCCCAGCTCGTCCAGGGCGAAGACCTCGGGGCCGGCGATGTTGCGAATGCCGTTGAGCGGGGCGCCCGCGGCGACCTGCGCCACCGCGTCGGCCACGTCCTTGGAGGCGATCGGCTGGATGGGTGTCGCGGGCAGCCGGACGGTGTCGCCGTCGGCGGTCCAGGACAGGACGGCGTCGATGAACTCCATGAACTGCGTGGCCCTGACGATCGAGTAGGGGATCGGCCCGGCCGCGAGGACGGCCTCCTGCAGCGCCTTGGCCCGGTAGTAGTCGAGCTCGGGCACCTGGTCCGTGCCGACGATGGAGAGGATGACGACGTGGCCGACGCCGCCCTTGTGGGCCGCGGCGAGCAGGTTGTCCATCGAGGTCTGGAAGAAGGCCGGGGAGGCTTCGTCGAAGGTGGGGGAGTTGGTCAGGTTGACGACGACGTCGGCCCCGGTCACCGCCTGGTCCAGCCCCTTGCCGCTGATGACGTCGACCCCGGTGGACTGCGAGTGCGGTACCGCCTGGTGCCCGGCGGCATTCAGAATCCTGACGACCTGCGACCCGATCAGCCCGGTGCCGCCGATGACTGCGAACTTCATGGCATGTCCTCATCTCTCTTCAGAGTGCGTCCGCGCCTAACTCGGACACGTTCTATCCGAGAATATACACGGACAAGAGTTGTCCGAGTCAAGCGGGGTAGAGTGATCGTGTGAAGATGTCCGGCGGAGTCGAGTGGGCCCTGCACTGCTGCGTTGTGCTCACGTCGGTCGAAGAGCCCGTGCCCGCGACCAAGCTGGCGGAACTGCACGATGTGTCAGCGAGCTACCTGGCCAAGCAGCTTCAGGCGCTGTCCCGGGCCGGGCTGGTGCGGTCGGTCCAGGGCAAGGCGGGCGGTTACGTCCTCACCCGGGAGCCCGCCTCGATCACCGTCCTCGACGTGGTCGAGGCGGTCGACGGCCCCAGCCAGGCCTTCATCTGCACCGAGATCCGCCAGCGGGGCCCGCTGGCCACCCCGCCCGAGGCCTGCGACGCACCCTGCCCGATCTCCCGCGCGATGTCCGGGGCGGACGCGGCCTGGCGAGAGGCGCTCCGCGCCATCTCGATCGCTGATCTGGTCCAGGACGTCGCCTCCGCCTCCGGTCCCCTCGCGATGTCCCGCATCGGCGGGTGGCTGACCACGCCGGAGGCCTGAGGGCGTCGGGGCGAAAATCCGGTGCAGGCCGTCCCGGGCCCCTCTAGGGTGACCCCCGTGCTGACGACCGCCGCGACTCCCTCCGCCTATCCGCCGTTGAACGTGCAGGTGCACACACCCCGGCTGGCCCTGCTGGGAGCGACGGACGAGCTGCTGGAACACCTGATCCCGGCCGTCCGCAAGGGCATCGCCACGGAACCCCCGTGGCCCTTCGACGACCCGATGTCCCTCTACCAGGACGGGCCGGAACGCGAGTGGGCCTGGCTGCGGGGCGTGTGGGCCGGCCGGGGCCGTGTCGGCGCCGGCTTCTGGCGGCTCTACTTCGTCGTGGTCGTCGACGGCGAACCGGTGGGCATCCAGGATCTGATCGGCACCGACTTCGCCGCGTTCGGAACGGTCTGCACCTTCTCCTGGCTCGACCCCGACGTGCGGGGCGCCGGTCTGGGCAAGGAGATGCGGCAGGCGGTGCTGCACCTGGCCTTCGCGGGACTGGGAGCCCGTGAGGCCAATAGCGAGGCGTTCATCGACAACACGGCCTCCAACCGTGTCTCCGCAGCGGTGGGGTACACGCCGAACGGCGCCAACTGGGCCACCAGGCGCGGCGAGCCGGCGGAGCTGAACCGCTGGCGGCTGACCCGCGAGCAGTGGATCGAGCACCGCCGCGACGACATCGACCTCGTCGGCGTCGACGACTGCCTGCCCGTCCTTGGAATCGAGTCGGTGCGCTGACGGGGAGGGACTAGCCGCTGACGGACATCGCCGGGTCGATGCGTCGTCAGCAGTGGTCGCTGAGGCGGCCGGGCGGTTCGGCGGCGATCTGGGTGCGGGTGGGATGCGTCAGCGGCGCCAGGACCTGATAGACCGTGAAGTTCGAGTCGGTGTGGATCTGCCGGATCCGACCCTGCGTCAGATTGATCCGCACCAGGGCCCGGACCGACCGGTCGATCAGCTCACGGCACTCCGGGGCGCCGACGATGATGGTCCGGGCGCCGGAGAGGGGCTGCGACGTGCTGGTGATCACCTCGGTGCCGGGCAGGTAGGTGGACATCAGGCCGCTGTCGATGCCTGCGGCGATCACTGGACCGGTCAGGCCGTGGCTGCGTTCCAGTGACGGCAGGACCTGGACGCCCACCGGCCGCAGCTCGGCGACCTTGACGCTCTCCTGGACCGTCGCGCCGACCGGGACCGCCAGCACCAGGCAGACGGCGAGCACCTGGGGGAGCGCACCGCCGAGGCGGCGCGCCCGTACGACGATCTCGCGCATCCCCAGTGCCGCCAGCACGAAGACGGCCGGCATCCACATCACCCAGTAGAAGCCGAGCACGACCTTGGCGACGAAGCAGTGGAAGACGAACGGTCCCACCAGTGCTGCGAGGCACCAGACGGTGAGCCGGTCGCGGCGCAGCACGACCGCGGCCAGGACCGCGAGCAGGAGGGCGACGGTCAGCACCGGGCCCAGGCTGTGCCCGGCGAACCAGAGGTTCGCCCACCACGGCGGGTGCTGCGACACCCGGCCGGCGAACCCGATCAGATGGCCCTCCTCGGAGTGGGCGGTCTGGAAGTCGACGAGGTAGCGGACCCGTGCGATCGGCCGGCCCACCGGCAGGTAGAGCGCCACGAAGACGGCCGCGCAGCTCAGCGCCGCCAGCAGCGCCTGCAGACAGCGCACCAGCAGTCCGCGGCCGGAGCGGGCGGCGCCGGCGAGGACCAGGAGCAGCACGCACGGTCCGAGGACGCCGAGGAAGCCGTTCTCCTTCGCGCCGGCCGCGCAGCCGGTCGCCGCCCCGGTGGCGGCGGCCAGGAGCCAGGCGCTGCGTCCGGTCCGCCGGCTCCACTGCCAGGCGAGCGCGACGGACGCGACCGCGAAGAGCTCGGCCACCGGGTCGAGCATCCCGAACCTGCCGAAGTCGGCCGCCGAGCCGGAGGCGGTCTCGGGCAGCAGGCCGACCAGTCCGCCGGCCAGCAGGCCGGTCCAGCGGCCGGTGGCCCGGCCGATCCACACCGCCACCAGCAGGCCGGTCAGGATCAGGCAGAGCGCGGACACGGCCCGGTCCGCGGTGATCGACGGTCTGCCGGCCAGCAGTTGGGCGACGCCGAAGAGGTACTTCGCCAACGGGGGGTGCTGGAAGTTGACCCCGCCGACGGCCGCCGCCGGGGTCCCGTGCGCGGACAGCAGGTCCTGCCCGTGGACGTACGACCAGGCTGCCTTCTGGTAGGTCGGCTCGTCGGCCAGGATCTGCGGTGTCCCCAGCCGGAAGAAGTCCTGGAACAGCGCCCAGAGGAACACCGTGGCGGCTGTGCCGGCGAAGCACACGTTGGCTGCGGTCGACCGGCGGGCACCGGGCCGGGCCGTCCGGGCGGACTGGGCAGGGTCGACCGGTCCGGGTGCGGAGGCGGTGCCCGCGGATATGTACATGATCTCCAGGTCCGTGGTCGCTCGTCGGAGACATTCGCGCAGCTCTCCTCGATTGGTTCGCTGTGAATGCAGAGCAATGGACACCGGCCGGCGGATCGCGAAAAGGGCATGGCAAAGCCCATTCACGTGCGGTATTCCGAGAAAAAGGCGACGCGCGGATTCGGGATCGGAATTGTCTCTGCACCACGTACTTGGTTTCTCGGTCGGAGGACGTTACATCCCCAGGTCGGCCTGCCGGGAGTGCCACCTGAGTCCTCACCGTGCGCGATCCAGGCGAATGCCGCAGACTGCGCAAGGAGGCGTTGACCGCATTCCGAAGGCCGCCCCGCGGCCGACGCCGAACCCCCGAATGCTGCCGATCGGAGCGACGCATGAGCCACCTGCCCCCGTTCGAGGACACGACCGACTTCGAGAACGCGGACCGGGGCTTCCTCGGCGCGCTGGTACCCGCGGTGGTCAGGACCTCTGACGGGCGGGTGGTGTGGGACAACGACGCCTACGACTACCTCAAGGGCCCCTGCCCGGACACCGTCAACCCGAGCCTGTGGCGGCAGGCGCAACTGTGCGCCAAACAAGGCCTGTTCCACGTGGCGGAGGGCATCTACCAGGTCCGGGGGCTGGACCTGTCGAACATGACGCTGGTGGAGGGCGACCGCGGCGTGATCGTCATCGATCCGCTGATCTCCACCGAGTGCGCCGCCGCCGCGCTGGCGCTCTACCGCGAGCACCGCGGCGAGCGCCCGGTCACCGGACTGGTCTACACGCACTCGCACGGGGACCACTTCGGCGGCGCGCGCGGGGTGCTGCCCGAGGGGAGCGAGCAGGGGGTGCCGGTGATCGCACCGGCGGGGTTCCTGGAGCACGCGGTCAGCGAGAACGTCTACGCCGGCAACGCGATGACCCGGCGGGCGATGTTCATGTACGGCGACCGGCTGCCCAAGTCGCCCGAGGGGCAGGTCAGCGCCGGGCTGGGGATGACCACCTCCACCGGAACGGTCTCGCTGATCCCGCCGACGGTGGACGTCACCCGCACCGGCCAGGAGGAGACCGTGGACGGGGTGCGGATCGTCTTCCAGCTCACCCCGGGCACCGAGGCCCCCGCCGAGATGAACTTCTCCTTCCCGCAGCGGCGTGCGCTGTGCCTGGCCGAGAACGCCACCCACAACATGCACAACATCCTGACCCTGCGCGGGGCCGTGGTGCGCGACGCCCGGATCTGGTCGCGCTACCTGGACGAGGCCGTCGACTTCTTCGGCGACTCCTACGACGTGGCCTTCGCCTCGCACCACTGGCCCACCTGGGGCCGGGAGAACGTGGTCGAGATGCTGGCGCAGCAGCGCGACCTGTACGCCTACATGCACGACCAGACGCTGCGGATGCTCAACTCCGGTCTGACCGGCCCCGAGGTGGCCGAGGAGATGCAGCTGCCGCCCGCGCTGGAGCAGGCGTGGCACGCGCGCGGCTACTACGGATCGCTCAGCCACAACACCAAGGCGATCTACCAGCGCTACCTGGGCTGGTTCGACGGCAACCCGGCCCATCTGTGGGAGCACCCCCCGGTCGAGCTGGCCAAGCGCTACGTCGACCTGGCCGGTGGCCCCGAGGCAGCCCTGGTCAAGGGCCGCTCCCTGGTCGCGGACGGGGACCTGCGCTTCGCGGCCACGCTGCTCAACCACCTGGTCTTCGCCGACCCGCAGGACCGGGCCGCGAAGGAGGAGCTGGCGGGGGTCTACGAACGGCTGGGCCACGGCAGCGAGAACGGCACCTGGCGCAACTTCTACCTGATGGCCGCCCTGGAACTGCGGCAGGGCCCGGGCACCGTCGAACTGGACACCAGCGGCGGCATGGCGATGGCGTTGACCACCGACATGCTGCTGGACTCCGTCGCGGTGCGCATCGACGGCCCCCGCGCCTGGAACGACACCCTCACCGTCGACCTCGCCCTGACCGACGAGGGCCGGCGCCACCGGCTCACCCTGCGCAACGGCGCCCTGACCCACCGGGCCGCCCCCCTGGGCGTCCCTGCCACGGCAGCGGCGGACCTCACGCTGACCCTCACCAGGCCGCAGCTGCTCGGGCTGCTGGCCGGCAAGGGCCTGGACGGGGTCCAGCAGGAGGGCGACCCCGCCGTCCTCGGCCGCCTCTTCTCCTACGTCACCGAGTCCGACAAGTCCTTCGCCATCGTCACCCCCTGACCGGGCCGGAGGTGACCGACCTGGCCGGGCGGGTGCGCACGCTCACGGCCCGCGTGCGCCGGGGGCGGCCGACCGGTGCCGATGTGACCGCGGGGATGGTGACCGGGCTGTTCAGCATCCCCGAGGGGATGGCGTACGCGTCCATCGCCGGGCTCAACCCGGTGGCCGGTCTGTACGCGGGCGTGGTGCCGCCGATCCTGGGGTCGCTGGCCGCGCCGACGGTCCTCATGGTCACCACCCTGACCAGCGCCATCGCCCTGACCGGACAGAGCGTCATCTCCGACGCCGGCCTGGACCCGCACGCGGGCGGCACCGTCGCCGCGCTCACCGTCCTGGTGGGCGCGGTCATGCTGCTGATGGGCGCGCTGCGGCTGGGCGTCGTGCTCAGCTTCGTCTCCAACGCGGTGATGACCGGCTTCTCCACCGGCATCGCGCTGCAGATCATCACCGGCGTCCTGGGCGATGCGACCGGCTACAAGCCGCCCGGCCACAACAAGCTGCTGCAGCTGTGGAACTGGCTCACCGGCATCGGGCACTGGCAGCTGGCCCCGACCCTGGTCGCCGTCGCCACCATCGTGGTGTGGGCGCTGGCGCGCACCGTGCGCAGGCTGGAGCCGGTGGCCCTGCTGGTCGCCATGGTGCTGACCGGCGTCGCGGTCGCCGTCCTGGGTACGGACGTGGAACTGGTCCGCGGCATCGCCCGTATCCCCGCCTCCCTGCCCAGCCTGTCGCTGCCCGACTGGGGCGCGATGCCGCACCTGGTCGGCGGGGCGTTCTCGGTGGCCCTGGTCGCGCTGGCGCAGGCCGCCGGGGTGGCGCCGTCGATGCCCAACCCGGACGGCAGCCGCTCCAGCGTCAACGGCGACTTCGCCGCCCAGGGCCTGGCCAATCTCGGCGGCGGCCTGTTCCAGGCCCTGCCCGCCGGCGGCTCGCTCTCCCGCACCGGAGTGGCCGCCGGCGCCGGCGCGAGGACCCGCTGGGCCGGGGTGATCTCCGGGGTGTTCCTGGCCCTGGTCGTCCTGGTGGCGGGCGGACTGGCGGAGCGGATCCCGATGCCGGTCATCGGCGGCCTGATCCTGGTCGTCGGCGGCGAGCTGATCTGGGGCAAGCGCGCCGACATCGCCCTGGTGTGGCGCACCTCCAGGCTCTCCACGGCCGCCATGGTCGTCACCTTCGCGGCCACCACCCAACTCCCGCTGCAGCAGGCCATCGTCATCGGCGCGGTGTTGTCGCTGCTGCTGTACTGCGTCCAGGCCGCCCGCCAGTCCGAACTCGTCGCCCTGGAACGCGACCCGGAAGGCCGTTGGGCCACCACCGGCGCACCCCCGCCCGCCGTCCTGCCCCCGGGACGCGTCACCGTGCTGACCTACGAGGGCACCAACCTCTTCGCCGAGCTGCCCCGCCTGGAGACCCAACTGCCCCGCGTCGACGGCGCCCGCAGGGCGGTCCTCGTCCTGGTCATGCGCACCGCCCCTGACGTCCCCTCCTCGGCGATGCTCAAACTCGTCCGCCGCTACGCCGCCGGCCTGCACGCCCAGGGCGGGCGGCTGGTCCTCGCCGGCGTCCAACCACCCCTCGCCGCCCTGCTGGAGCGCACCGGGATCGCCGCACAACTCGGTGACGGCGCCGTCGTTCCGGCCCAGCCAGCGCTGCTCGCCCCGCTCGACCGTGCCGTGGACGAAGGCCTTGCCTGGATCGCCGCCGGCGGGCGGTGACCCTCTTGATCTCTTTCAGGTTGATAAAGGTAAAATTCCGGGCAAAGCTGTCTTCTGGGATGCATGCGATGCCGAGGGTGACCCCGCGACGCGCACGAGGCGACAGGGACGGCGAGCGATGACGCAGAGCGGTGCAGAGCCGGTCCGGCAGCCGGAGTACCCGTTCGACCAGGCCGTCACCGCCCGCGCCGCAGTGGACGCGTCCGGAGTCGTCACCGACTGGAACGAGGGCGCCCGCCGGCTGCTGGGGTACGCGTCCGAGGAGATCGTCGGGAAGTCCGCCGGCTGCCTGCTGGCGCGCGGGCAGGAGGCGGTGCGGCCGCCGGAGGGCGCCACCCGGTGGAACGGCAGCGTCGTCCTGCGCCACCGCGACGGCAGCGAGGTACCGGTTCGGCTGCTGGCCCACCGCACCGATCCCGACATGACCTCGCGCGGCGAGTGGCTGCTGTTCAGCCGCCTGCCGCGGGACGAACCGGAGGCGGCCGGGCCGCTGGACGAGGTCCCCCGGTGGGCGTTCGCGCGCTCGCCCTGCCCGGTGGCGATCTACGACACCGAACTGCGGCTGCTGGCGGTGAACGCGGCGATGGCCGGGGTCATCGGGCTGCCCGAGGACGAGATCATCGGCCTGCGGATCCCGGAGATCGGCGGCAAACCGCAGAGCGCGGAGCTCGAACAGCAGATGCTGCGGGTCCTGGCCACCGGTGAACGGCTCGACGTGGAGAGCTTCATGCGCACCGGGGGAGAGGCGCGCGAACACGCCTGGTCGGCGCACCTGACCCCGCTGGCCGACGACCACGGTGCCGTGCACGGGGTCTGCCTCACCGCCCACGACATCACCGAGACCTACCTCGGCCGGCGCCGGCTGCAACTGGTCAACGACGCGAGCGTGCGCATCGGCACCGCGCTGGACATCACCCGCACCGCCGAGGAACTCGCCGAGGTGTGCGTGCCCGATCTGGCGGACTTCGTCACCGTGGACCTGCTCGACCTGCAGGACCGCGACGACACCGGCGAGACGACGCCGGCGGCGTCGTCCTCGGCCGACGTGGCGCTGCGGCGGGTGGCCCAGCTGTCCGTCACGCCCGGCTCGCCGGAGGCCGCGATCGATCTGGGGACCATGGGCGTCTACCCGCCGTCCTCCCCGCACGCCCGCTGCCTGGCCTCCGGCCGGCCGCTGTTCCACCCGATCCGACCGCGGGACGCGCTCGGCTGGCCCGAGCCGCAGTCGGCGCAGGCCCGGGTGGTCGAGGAGCACGGACTGCACAGCGTGATGGCGGTGCCGATCCTGGCCCGCGGCGTCACCCTGGGCGTCGCCGTCTTCTACCGCCACCGGCACCCCGAACCCTTCGTCCCCGACGACGTCCTGCTCGCCGAGGAGATCACCGCGCGCGCCGCCGTGTGCATCGACAACGCCCGCCGGTTCACCCGCGAACGCGAGACCGCCCTGGCCCTGCAGCGCAGCCTGCTCCCGCAGTCGCTGCCGCGCCCCGCCGCCGTCGAGGTGGCCTCCCGCTACCTGCCGGCCGCGCCGCACACCGGCATCGGCGGCGACTGGTTCGACGTCATCCCGCTGTCCGGCCTGCGGGTCGCCCTGGTCGTCGGCGACGTGGTCGGGCACGGGATCCAGGCGTCGGCGACCATGGGGCGGCTGCGCACCGCGGTGCGCACCCTCGCCGACGTCGACCTGCCCCCGGACGAGCTGCTCACCCACCTGGACGACCTGGTCATCCGGCTGTCCCAGGAGTCCGACGTCGGCCAGCCCGCCGGCGACGTCGGAGCCACCTGCCTGTACGCGGTCTACGACCCGATCTCCCGCACCTGCGCGATGGCCGCGGCCGGCCACCCCACACCCGCGCTGGCGCTGCCCGACGGCACGGTCGAGTTCGTCGACATCCCGGTGGGCCCGCCGCTGGGCGTCGGGGGCCTGCCCTTCGAGGCCGTCGAGCGGGAGCTTCCCGAGGGCGCGCTGCTCGCCCTGTACACCGACGGGCTGATCGAGGACCGCCTGCGCGACATCGACGAGGGCCGCGCCGCGCTCGCCGACGCCCTCGGGCGCCCGGACGGCTCGCTGGACAGCATCTGCCGGCGGATCCTGGACAAGCTGGGCTCCGCCTCCGGCGCCCGCGACGACATCGCCCTGCTGCTGGCCAGGACCCGGGTCCTGGACGCCTCCCGGGTCGTCGACTGGGAGGTCGAGGCCGATCCGGCGGAGGTCTCCCGGATCCGCCACCTGGTCGCCGACCAGCTCGGCGCCTGGGGTCTGGACGAGCTGGTCTTCACCACCGAACTCGCCGTCAGCGAGCTGGTCACCAACGCGATCCGGCACGCCACCCCGCCGATCCGGCTGCGGCTGATCCACGACGCCACCCTGATCTGCGAGGTCTCCGACTCCAGCAGCACCGCTCCGCACCTGCGCCGGGCCCGCACCTACGACGAGGGCGGCCGCGGCCTGCTCCTGGTCGCCCAGCTCACCCAGCGCTGGGGCAGCCGCCACCACGCCACCGGCAAGACCATCTGGGCCGAACAACTCCTGCCGCCGGCAGCGGACTGACCGGCGCCGCCAGGCCGCCATCCGCCGGTCGCGGACCGGACGCCTGCCGTACCGCCGCATGATCCGGACACGGGGCGGATCGGCACGTACCTTGTCGAATGACAGGGACATGATATTCCGGCGCATCTCCCCGAAAGGATCCGTCCGTGACCCACTCCCACCGGCGGCGGTTCACCCCCACGCTGCTCCGCCGCGCGTCCATGGCCTGCGCCGCCGCGCTCGCCGCGGTGCTCGCTGCGGCCGGTCCGGCGCCCGCGCAGCCCAGCGGCTGGTCGAGCTCCTTCAACAACCTGACGGCACAGACGCGTTCGGACTGGATGGGCCAGGTCCCGGACGCGACCAGCCTGGGCAGCATGTCCATCCCCGGCACCCACGACACCCTCGCCATCCACGGCGGCAGCCTGCTGCCGGACTCCTACGAGGCGCAGGAGGACCACGGCGACAGCGCCGCCACCCTCACCGCGCAGCTGGACGCCGGGATCCGGTCGATCGACATCCGGGTCCGGGTCACCGGCGGCGCCTTCGCCATCCACCACACCACGATCTATCAGAACGCCAACTTCGACGACGTGCTGACCAAGGCTCAGGCCTTCCTGTCCGTGCACCCCAGCGAGACCGTCCTGATGGACCTGCACGGCGAGTGCGACGCGGACTCCACCGAGGGCGGCAGCGGCACCGCCTCCATCGGCCACTGCGCCGACGACCCGTCGAACACCACCGCAGCCCAGCGGATCAGCATCTTCGACGGCTACGTGGCCAGGTACCCCGGCCTGTTCTACGCACCCAGCGTCACCGGCAGCAGCACCGCGGACCTGCCCACGCTCGGCCAGGCGCGCGGCCACATCGTGCTCACCGACTTCACCGGCCCGCGCGGCGAGGTCTACGGCGGCTTCGGCCTCACCCAGCTGACCACCGGCAACTGGGGCTCGTACGTCGAGAACGACTACACGCAGTGCGACACCACCAGCAAGTGGAACGAGGTGCAGGCCAACCTGGTCGCGGCGAACAACGACGGCTCCGGCGCCCTCTACACCACCTACACCTCCTCCAACTGCGCGCCGTTCGGCTCCAACCCGGCCCAGGTCGCCGCGAACGAGAACCCGCTGCTGCTGAACTACCTCAACGCGGGCAACGCGGCGCGCACCGGCGTGGTGAAGATGGACTACCCCGGATACGCGCTGGTCACGGCCATCGTCAACCGCAACCCCGGGGTGAGCTTCAGCGGGGCGCTCGCCTCGGGCATCAGCGGCAAGTGCCTGGACGCCGCCTACGACGGCAGCAGCAACGGAACCGTCGTCGACCTCTACACCTGCAACGGCACCGCCGCCCAGACCTGGACCCCGCAGTCCGACGGCACGCTGCGCATCAACGGCCTCTGCCTGGACGTCATCGGCGGCGGCACCGGCAACGGCACCAAGGTCGACCTCTGGTCCTGCACCGGCGGCTCGAACCAGCAGTGGACCGCGACCGAGTCCGGCGCACTGGTCAGCGCCCAGTCCGGCCTCTGCCTGGACGACCCCGGCGCCACCAGCACCGACATGACCCAGCTGGAGATCTGGAGCTGCCACAGCACCAACGGCCAGGTCTGGACCCTGCCCTGATCCCGTTGCCCTGATCCGTCGCCTACCTGCTTGGGCAGTGGGTGTCGGGTGAGCGTTTGTAGCTGGTGCCAATGCTGACCGTGCCCGCTGCGGGCACGGTCAGCCGGGTCCAGGAGCCGCTGGGGGTCAGGCATCCGCTGCCCGGGCCGAGTACGGACAGCCAGGGTGACCAGGCGATCCGGACGAGCGCGGTTCCGGCCTTGGAGAAGTGCAGGGTCAGCTCGGCCTGGCCCGCCTCGACCACGGTCGCCGGCGCGCCGGCCATCGGTGTCGCGCCGACGACCCGGTACAGCTTCCAGTGGGCGTCGCTCCAGACCGGGTCGAGCCACGGCTGCCCGGCGGCGACGATGCGGCTCTCGGCGGCGGAGGCGTAGTCGAAGCGCGTCGCGGGCAGGAGGGGCAGGACGACGTAGCCGACGGCCCAGTTCCCCAGCCAGGCACGGTAGTCGGCGCTGTCGAGGGTGCCGTCGTAGAAGAGCGGATTGCGGGTGAGATCGGCCTGCCGGTTCCAGCCCCGGGCCAGTTCCACGGTGTTCGCCAGGCTCGACGCCTCGACGTGGGACGCGGTTCCGACGATTTCCACCCGGCCCCGGTCCGCGTCCAGCAGGGCCAGTTCGGCGGCCAGCGGCTTGGCGTACTGGGTCCAGCCGTCGGCGGGCACGGTGAGGGCCAGGTCGGTGATCGGCTGGACGGTCTGCCAGGACAGTGCCAGCGCGAAGGCGATCCACAGTGCGCGGGCCCGCCGTCCCGTGCTGGCCCGTGCCGCGGCCAGCAGCAGCGTGGCTGCGAACAGCAGGGCGAGCCGCTCCACGTTGCTGCCTATGGGCGAGGGGATCAGCAGGGTCAGCAGGTTGCCCAGGGCGTAGGTCCAGGCCCCGAGTCTGACGGCGCGCCAGGACCGCGGTGCGAGCAGCGCCAGCGGCAGGGTGGTCGCCAGTACCAGGGTGAGCTGGAACCAGAGGTAGGGCTGCACGCCGTAGAAGGGGAACAGGATGGCGGTGGTCGCCACCACCAGTGGTGGGCCGGCGGCCAGCGAGACGGCGGCCGTCCGTCTTCCGGTCAGGAACAGGGCCGGTGCGATGGCCAGCAGGAACAGTCCGTCCACGGGGCTGGCCAGGGTGGCCAGGACCGCGAGCAGGCCGGCGACGGCGGCTGTGCGTCGGGGCCTGGCGACCGTCTCGTGGACCAGCACGACCGCCGCGAGCGCCAGCACCGTGCCGACTGCGAAGGTGATGCGTCCGGACACCGTGTTGCAGGACAGCGCGAGCGCCCCGCACAGGGCCGGCAGCAGCGGTCGGCGGACGCCCGAGCGCATCAGCAGCCGGGCCAGGAGCGCCGCGGCGAGGGTCCCGGCTGCCACCCCGGTGCCGCGCACCCCGAGCACGTCCATCAGGTAGGGGGTGAGCACGCTGTAGGAGGCGGGGTGCATGCCCCCGTACCAGGAGAGGTCGTAGGCCGACCCGGGGTGGGCCGAGGCGAACTGCGCCCAGGCGTACTGGGCGGCCAGGTCGCCCCCGTTGGTCGCCAGGAACAGGGCCCAGAGCAGTTGGAGCACAGCGGCGAGGATCGTGGCTGCCACGATCGGATGGCGCAGCCAGGACCGTACCTGGGAGCGGGCCGGTCGACGGCGGCCCGGGTTCGGCTTCGGCGGGGTGGCCGGGAGCGCGCGCCCCGGCCGGTCGGCGGGCGCCGGGGGCGGACCCGGGTGGGGGAGGGGCAGGACGTGCAGGCTCTGCGGTGTCACCAGGACCAGCCCCGTCCGGCGGTGTTGTGCATCAGGGCCAGGAAGGTGGTGGCTGCCAGCAGCACCCACAGCAGCGGATTCCTGCGGGGGAGCAGGGCGGCGCAGAGCCAACTGGTCGCGGAGTACCAGGGCATGGCCCACGGGGCGGCCAGCACCCAGGCCAGGGTCAGTACGAACACCATCGCGACCAGCGGCGAGGCGGATGCGGGCGCCGGGAGCCGCAGATGCAGCCGCCAGGCTAGGGCGGCGGTCGCCGCCGGCCAGCCGAGGCTGATCGCGGCCCCGGTCGCGGCCGCGCCGACGAGGGGGTCGCCGAGGTGGCGCAGCGCCTGCCACAGCGAGGGGACGGAGACCAGGTGGGCGGCGGCGCCCAGCGGGGCGAGGGCGTGCATCCCGTAGCCGGAGTAGAGCAGCAGCACGGTGCACAGCGTGGCCGCGCACTGCCGGAGCACCCGGGCCCAGGCGCGCTCGCGCACCAGGACCAGCACCAGGCCGGCCCCGACCAGCCCGGCGCTGATCTTCAGTCCGCAGGCCAGCCCCAGCAGGATGCCGGTGGTGGCGTCCGCCCGCCAGGTGCCCGGTCCGCGGGCTCGCACCAGGGCCGCGAAGCAGAGACCGGCCACAAAGGTGTCCAGGTGGCCGCCGGCGACCAGTTGGCCGATCAGCAAGGGATTGGCCACCCACAGGACGGCGGCGCGGCTGCTGTCCTCGGCCGTGCGCACCAGCAGCAGTCCGGTGACCAGGAACGCGGCGGCGTTGGCGAGCATCAGCAGCCAGATCGTCAGCCAGGCCCGGTCGCCGCCGACGGTCGCGGCGGCCTGCTGGATCCAGGTCGCCAGCGGCCCGTAGACGGAGGAGGTGTGCAGCCAGCTGGGACTGACCAGGTCCGCGTAGCGGCCGCCGAGGGACGCCGGATCGGCACGGTAGGGGTCCGCGCCGAGGGCGGCCAGGCGTCCGTAGGCGGCGTAGCTGGCGACATCGCCCGAGCCGGTGGGCGCCAGGGAGCTGCAGAGCAGCACCGCGGCGGTGCCGGCTGCGAACAGGTGGGCCACCCGGGGGCGCCAACCGCGGCGCAGTCCCAGGAGCATGCCCAGCAGGCCCAGTGCCTGCGCGGCTATGGCGCCGCACATCACCCTGGTGGACAGGGCCGCCGACAGCGGAGGCAGGACGGACAGCGGCAGGCGCACCGCGACCGTGTGGTCGTTGGGCGCACCGGCTCCCGCCAGCGCCAGCAGCAGCACGCCCAGCACCGAGAGGGTGACCGCGACCACGGGCGTGGCCAGCACGCCCGCCAGGGCTGCTGCCGCGGCCCGGGCGGTGACGGGCGATGCGGTCGGTCGTACTGCGGTCAAGGCCTGCCGGAGCTGGATGGCTGTCCCCTTCGTCTGTCGGACGCGCTACCTTCGACGACCGCGTGAATCGATTGCCCCCGCCAGGAATCTAGGGGGCGAGCGTGAGAGAAGATCTTGGTTTCGGGTATGACGTCTACAAGAATGTAGACGGTCGCGGATGGGGTCGGCGACCCACCCCCCGGACCTGGTGGTGCGTCAGTTTCGGCAGATCGTGGTGCGGCCGCCAAGAGTGATCGAGGATGGACAGGAGAAGCGCTTCGACGATGCGGCCGACCGACGAGGAGACCACCCATGAAGTTCACCGACGGCTACTGGCTGATGCGGCCGGGGGTCACCGCGCGCTACGCCGCCGAGGTCGCCGAACTGCGTGCGGACGAGCACCGGTTGACGCTGTTCGCGCCGGTGAAGCGGACGGTCCGGCGGGCCGACACGCTGAACAGCCCGCTGCTCACGGTGGACTGCTGGTCGCCGGCCGAGGGCGTCATCGGCGTCCGGGTCACCCACCACGCCGGCGCGCTGCGTCCGGGCCCGGAGTTCGAGCTGCCGGGCGCCGACCCGCAGGTGAGCGTCGGCAAGGTGGTCCGGGACGGCTCGGTGGTCGAGCTCAGCTCGGGCGAGCTGGGCCTGCGGGTGGACACCGAGGGACCCTGGCAGCTCGAGTTCACCGCCGGCGGCCGGGTGCTGACCTCGATCGGGGCCCGCGGCACCGGGTTCGTCACCGACGCCGAGGGCCGGCACTTCATGCTCGGTCAGCTCTCGCTGGGCGTCGGCGAACTGGTCTACGGCCTGGGCGAGCGCTTCACCGCGTTCACCAGGAACGGCCAGAGCGTCGACATCTGGCAGGCCGACGGCGGGACCAACAGCGAGCAGGCCTACAAGAACATCCCGTTCCACCTGACCAACCACGGCTACGGGGTCTTCGTGAACCACCCCGGCCGGGTCGGCTACGAGGTCGGCTCCGAGACCGTGAGCCAGGTCCAGTTCAGCGTCGAGGACCAGCAGCTGGAGTTCTTCGTCGTCCACGGCCCGGACCCCAAGCAGATCCTGGCCCGCTACACCGCCCTGACCGGCCGTCCGGCGCTGCCCCCGGCCTGGGCGCTGGGCCTGTGGCTGTCCACCTCCTTCACCACCGACTACGACGAGGCGACGGTCAACCGCTTCCTCAGCGGCATGGCCGAGCGCGAGATACCGCTCAGCGTGTTCCACTTCGACTGCTTCTGGATGCGCGGCTACCAGTGGAGCGACTTCAGCTGGGACGCCGACACCTTCCCCGATCCGGTGGGGATGCTGGCCCGGCTGAAGCAGCAGGGACTGCGGGTCTGCGTCTGGATCAACCCCTACATCGCGCAGAAGTCCGTGCTGTTCGAGGAGGGCATGCGCGAGGGCTACCTGGTGCGGCGCGCCGACGGCAGCGTCTGGCAGTGGGACACCTGGCAGGCCGGCATGGCCCTGGTCGACTTCACCAACCCGGCCGCCGCCCGCTGGTTCACCGACAAGCTGCGGGTGCTGCTGGACCAGGGCGTGGACTGCTTCAAGACCGACTTCGGCGAGCGCATCCCCACCGACGTGGTCTGGCACGACGGCTCCGACCCGGAGCGGATGCACAACTACTACACCCAGCTCTACAACCGCACCGTCTTCGACCTGCTCACGGAGGAGCGCGGCGAGGGCGAGGCGGTCCTGTTCGCCCGCTCCGCCACCACCGGGGGCCAGCAGTTCCCGGTGCACTGGGGCGGCGACTGCGAGTCCACCTTCAGCGCCATGGCCGAGTCGCTGCGCGGCGGACTGTCCCTGGGCCTGTCCGGGTTCGGCTTCTGGAGCCATGACATCGGCGGCTTCGAGGGCACCCCCACCGAGGCGCTGTTCAAGCGCTGGGTGCAGTTCGGACTGCTGTCCTCGCACAGCCGGCTGCACGGCAGCAGGTCCTACCGGGTCCCGTGGGACTACGGCGACGAGGCCGTGGCGGTCACCCGTGACTTCACCCGGCTCAAGCACCGGCTCGCCCCCTATCTGCAGCGCGCCGCCCAGCAGGCGCACGCCTGCGGCACACCGGTGATGCGCGCGATGGTGCTGGAGTTCCCCGACGACCCGGCCGCCGCCACCCTGGACCGGCAGTACCTGCTGGGCGACGACCTGCTGGTCGCCCCGGTGTTCAGCGAGGACGGCACGGTGCAGTACTACGTGCCGCAGGGCACCTGGACCAACGTCCTGACCGGCGATCAGGTCACCGGCCCGCGCTGGGTGCGCGAGACCCACGGCTTCGCCACCCTCCCGCTGCTGGCCCGCCCCGACTCGGTGATCCCCTTCGCCGCCGACGACAGCCGTCCCGTCTCGGACTGGGCCGACGGGGTGACCCTGCGGGTGCACGCCTTCGCCGACGGCGCGGAACGCACCGTCTCCGTCCCCGACCCGGAGGGCACCGGCCAGGCCGCCGGCTTCCAGGTCCGCTGCCAGGGGGACGTGCTGACGATCGGCACCGACAGCCAGCTTGCCTGGAACGTCCAGCTCGGCGGCCCGACCGGCCCGCTGCACCGGGCCCCGGCCGGAACCCGGGAGCTCACCCTGCCCTGGCCCGACGGCGGCACCGCCGGGTAGGGCCGGGCGGCGCTAGCCGCTTCTGGAGCGCTCCAGTGCCAGCAGGGCCAGCCACAGTTCCCCGCGGTCGACCGTGGTGGCCAGTGAGAGCCCCGTCAACTCCTCGATCTGGGACAGCCGGTAGCGCACCGTGTTGCGGTGGACGAAGAGCTGCTCGGCGGTGGCCTGCACCGATCCGTCGGTGGCCAGATAGCGGCGCAGGGTGCCGACGAGGTCGGCCCGGTGCTCGGCGTCGAAGCGCAGCAGCGGCTGCAGGATCCGGTCGCTCAGCTGCCGCACCGCGGGGGACAGCGGTGAGAGCAGCAGGTCGGCGAGGCGTGGCCGGGTCCCGGTGTGGACGCCCACGCCCCTGCTGATCGCCGCCCGGGCCTCCAGGTAGCCCTCCTGGACCCCGCGCGCCCCGGCGCCCGGTGCGCTCAGGCCGACGGCAGCGGTGGCGCCGCGCACCGGGTCGCGGCGCAGGGCCTCCCACAGGGTCTTGGCGTGGATCTCGGCGGCCTGCTGGCTCTCGCCGTCCTCGGGGTGCTCGGGCAGGAGCACCAGCAGGTGGCCCTCGACCACCGCGGACAGCGGCTGGGCCGCGCGCCCGTCCGGGAGTTCGCCGAACTGCGGCATCGACCAGGCGAGATGGCTGAGTCGGCGGCGGCTCTCCGGCTCGTGTCCGGGTCTGCGGTCGGTCCACTGCCCCAGCAGGACGTGGTGGCGCCGGGCCGGATCGACGCCGTGCACCGCCAGCAGCCGGTCCGCGGCGCCGCCGTCCAGGGTGCCGTTGACCACCTCGCCCAGCAGCCGCCCCAGCAGGCCGCGGCGTCCGGCCACGAACGACAGCCGCCGGGCCAGTTCCAGGGCGACCAGCCGCGCGGCGTAGTGCAGCGGCTCCGGCTGCTCGCTGCGGCCGGCGAGCAGCCAGGCCACCACCACTCCGTCGACCTCCACCTGGAGCCGGTGTTCCGGTGCGGCGGGCAGCGATCCGGCCAGTGCGCCGCCGTCGGCCGCCAGCAGCGCGGTCGGTGCGCCGATCTCGCGGCTGAGCGTGCGTAGCAGCTGCTCCAGGGCGTCACCCGCGAGAACCGCCTGGGTGAGCCGGTCGTGCGCCTCGACCAGCCGGCCCTGTTCGGTGAGCCGTTCCGCGGCGATGCGCTCGGCGACATGGCGGCCGAGCGCGATGAACGGGGTCTGGTAGGGGACTTCGAGCACCGGGAGCCCGCACTCCCGGGCGGCGGCCAGCAGGGCGCGGGGGACGGCGGTGTGGCTCAGTCCGGTGCCGAAACCGATGCCGGATCCGCCGGCCCCGGCGATCCGCGCGGCGAAGGCGCTCTGGGTCGCGGCGGTGCGCAGCCGCAGCCCGGTGGTGAGCAGCAGCTCACCACCGTTCATCCACGGTGTCGGGTCGGCCAGCTCGGAGGCCGCGGCCCAGCTGACCTGCCGGTCCAGGCCGCCGTCCCCGGTACAGCAGCGCAGGGCCAGCCCCTCGATGTCGAGGAGGTCACGCAGACGCACGGGCATGGCGCGGACTGTATGCGTGCACAACGGCGGCCGGGAAGTCCGTGCGGCCATCCATAGCCGAATTGTCATCTGGGTTCATAGGTTTTGCCATCACCAGCCGCCACCCGACCCCGAGGACCAGCGTGACGGACAGCCCACCTCCCAGCACCGGCGCATCCGCAGCCGGTCCACCAGTCCCGTCCGCCGTCGCCCTGTCCGGGGTGACCAAGGCGTTCGGTGCCGTTCGCGCCGTCGACGGCATCGACCTGGAGATCAGGGCCGGCGAGTTCTTCTCGATGCTCGGCCCCTCGGGGTCGGGCAAGACCACCGTGCTGCGCATGATCGCCGGCTTCGAGGAGCCGACCGGCGGGCGGGTGCTGCTCGGCGGCACGGACGTCACCCGGCTCGCGCCCTTCGACCGCGACGTCAACACCGTCTTCCAGGACTACGCCCTGTTCCCGCACCTGTCGGTGCGTCAGAACGTGGAGTACGGACTGAAGGTGAAGCGCGTCCCCAGGGCCGAGCGCACCCGGCGGGCCGCCGAGGCACTGGCCGCCGTGCGGCTGGAGGACTTCGCCGCCCGACGGCCCGCCGAACTGTCCGGCGGCCAGCGCCAGCGCGTCGCCCTGGCCCGGGCGCTGGTAAACCGGCCCTCGGTGCTGCTGCTGGACGAGCCGCTGGGCGCGTTGGACCTCAAGCTGCGCCTGGAGATGCAGATCGAGCTCAAGCAGATCCAGCGCGAGGCCGGGATCACCTTCGTCTTCGTCACCCACGACCAGGACGAGGCGCTCACCATGAGCGACCGGATCGCGGTCTTCAACGCGGGACGCATCGAGCAGGTGGGCACCCCGGCCGAGGTGTACGAGCACCCGGCGACCGAGTTCGTCGCCGGTTTCGTGGGCACCTCCAACCTGCTCCAGGGCGACGCGGCGGCCCAGGTGTTCGGCGAGCCGGGCCTCTACTCCGTGCGCCCAGAGAAGGTCCGGATCACCCACCCCGACGACCCCGCCGGACCCGACGAGTGCTCGGCCCCGGGCACGATCGTCGAGGTCGTCTACGCCGGGGCGCTGACCCGCTTCGTGGTCGACCTCGAAGCCGGCGGCCGGCTGGTCGCCCTGCGGCAGAACGTCGAGGAGTCCAGCACGGACGTGGCCCGGCACCGCGGCTCCACGGTCCTGCTCGCCTGGCAGCGCCGGCACACCGTCCGTCTCAGCGCCCGCCCCGGCGACACCACGCCGAACGACAACCCACAGTGAGGGCATCCATGAACGCCTACCGTTCCCCCAGATCCCGGACCGTTCGCGGGCTGGTCGTCGCGTCGACCCTGCTGCTCGCCGCCGCCTGTTCGGCCACGCCGACCAGCAGCGGAGGGACGACCTCCACCGCCGGCTTCACACCGCCGAACATCCCGATGCAGAAGTCGCTGGGCCCCGGCGAGGGCGTGGTCAACATCGTGGCCTGGGCCGGCTACGTCGAGTACGGCCAGGACAGCAAGACCGTGGACTGGGTCTCCGCCTTCACCAAGCAGACCGGCTGCAAGGTCAACGTCAAGGTCGCGGGAACCTCCGACGAGATGGTCGCGCTGATGAAGACCGGCCAGTACGACACCGTCTCGGCCTCCGGCGACGCCACCCTGCGACTGATCGCCGGCGGCAATGTGGCCCCGGTGAACACCGCCCTGGTGCCCAACTACGCCGACATCTACCCGGCACTGAAGAACCAGCCGTGGAACTCGGTCAACGGCGTCGCCTACGGCATCCCGCACGGGCGCGGCGCCAACCTGCTGATGTACAACACCGCCAAGGTCACCCCAGCCCCCACCTCCTGGTCCGCGGTGTTCTCACCCAGCTCGCCCTACACCGGGCACATCACCGCCTACGACGACCCGATCTACATCGCCGACGCCGCGCTGTACCTGATGAAGACCAAGCCCGAACTGGGCATCAAGAACCCCTACGCACTCACCCAGGCCCAGCTGACCGCCGCCACCGACCTGCTCAAGGTCCAGAAGCAGCAGGTCGGTTCGTACTGGAGCGACTACACCAAGGAGCAGGCCGCCTTCGACTCCGGGGACGACCTGCTCGGCACCACCTGGGAGGTCATCCAGCAGGCCGTGGCCGCCGACGGCAAGGTGAAGACCAAGGCGATCCTGCCCAGCGAGGGCGCCACCGGCTGGTCCGACACCTGGATGATCGCCGCCAAGGCCGCGCACCCCAACTGCGCCTACCAGTGGATGAACTACATCGTCTCGCCCAAGGTCAACGCCGAGGTGGCCGAGTACTTCGGCGAGGCCCCGGCCAACTCCAAGGCCTGCGCGCAGATCACCGACAACCCCAACTTCTGCGCCGACTACCACGCCGCCGACGAGAGCTACTGGAAGAACGTCTACTACTGGAACACCCCGACCAAGCTCTGCCTGGACGGCAGCGGCAAGAACGACTGCACCACCTACGCCCAGTGGGTCACCGCGTGGAACGAGATCAAGGGCTGATGACCCCACCCGTCCGCAGGCTGGCGGGGGCGCTGCACCGCCGCCCCCGCCTGCGCCTGGCAGCGCTGATCTCCGCGCCCATGGCCTGGCTCGCGCTGGCCTACCTCGGCGCGCTCGTGGTGCTCCTGGTCTCCGCCTTCTGGACGACCAACGAGTTCACCTCCAACATCGACTACCTCTGGAACACCGACAACTTCCGTACGGTGCTCACCGATCCGCTCTACCGCAACGTCGCCCTGCGCACGCTGGGCATCGCCGCGGCGGTGACGCTGATCGACGCCGTGATCGCCTTCCCGATGGCCTTCTACATGGCCAGGGTGGCCAGGCCGCGCAGCCGGCGCCTGCTGCTGGTGGCGGTGCTGACCCCGCTCTGGGCCGGGTACCTGGTCAAGGCCTACGCCTGGTGGGTGATGCTCAGTCACGGCGGCGTCATCGACTGGATCGCCGCGCCGTTCGGCGGAGGCTCGCCCGGCTTCGGGATACCGGCAGTGGTGATCGTGCTGTCCTACCTGTGGCTTCCGTACATGATCCTTCCGTTGTACACGGCCTTCGAGCAGTTGCCGGACAGCCTGCTCGCCGCCTCGGGGGACCTGGGCGCCAGGCCCTGGCGGACCTTCGTGGGGGTGGTGCTGCCGCTGGTCAGGCCGGCGGTGATCGCCGGGTCGATCTTCACCTTCTCGCTGAGCCTGGGCGACTACCTCACGGTGCAGATCGTCGGCGGCACCACGCAGATGCTCGGCAACGTCATCGCCTCCAACGTCACGCTCAACCTGCCGCTGGCCGCGGCCGTGTCCTGCGTGCCGGTACTGATCATCGTCGGCTACCTGCTCGCCGTGCGCCGCACCGGCGCACTCGACAACCTGTGAGGGGAGAAACCGGATGGAACTGTCCCGTGGCGCCCGGGTCGCCCTGCGGCTGGCCATGGCGCTGGGGCTGGCCGTCATCTACGTGCCGCTGGCGCTGGTGCTGGTCAACTCCTTCAACGCCTCGCGCTCCTTCGCCTGGCCGCCCTCGGGGCTCAGCACCCGCTGGTGGACGGCGGCCTGGCAGGAGACCGGGCTGCGTGAGGCCCTCTACACCTCGCTCAAGGCCGGGCTGGGGGCGACCGCGATCGCCCTGGTGCTCGGCACCATGGCCGCCTTCGCGGTCACCCGGTACCGGTTCTTCGGCAAGCAGGCGGTCTCCTTCCTGCTGGTCCTGCCGCTCGCGCTGCCGGGGATCGTCACCGGGATCGCCCTGAACGCGGCCTTCCGCACCGTGCTCACCCCGCTGGGCATCGGCTTCGGGCTGTTCACCGTGGTCGTGGGCCACGCGACCTTCTGCATCGTGGTGGTGTTCAACAACGTGGCCGCCAGACTGCGGCGGACAGCGCCCACGGCCGAGGAGGCGTCGGCGGACCTGGGCGCGCACACCTTCCAGACCTTCTGGTACGTCACCCTGCCCGCCGTGCGCAGCGCGCTGTTCGCCGGCGCTCTGCTGGCGTTCGCGCTGTCCTTCGACGAGATCGTGGTCACCACCTTCACCGCGGGACCCGGGACGCAGACCCTGCCGCTGTGGATCTTCGACAATCTGGCCCGTCCCGACCAGGGCCCGATCGTGGACGTCGTCGCGGCGCTGCTGATCGTGCTGTCGATCGTTCCGGTCTACCTGGCGCAGCGGCTGTCGGGGGAGGTGCTGCGCTGACCGGCGCCGGGTTCCCGGCAGCGGTTCAGGGTCCGGTCACCGGCCGGGTCGCCAGGGACAGCGGGATCGCCCCGCAGGGGTGCAGCCGCAGTTCGCCGCGGGCCGCGGCGGCGACCGGGTCACGGACCAGCGAGCCGGCCAGCTGGGTGGCGCTGTTGGACGCGGCGACCCGGCCGCGCGGGTTGACCAGGAAGGCGGCACCCTCGATGCGACGCAGGGCCGGCCCGACCGCGTCCTCGAAGTGCCGGAGGTAGACGTCGGCGGCCGCCACGCCGGCGAAGACGCCGTTCACGAGCACCGGCGCGGCCAGGGTCAGGCTGTACTCGTCGGAGCACAGGTAGTCGACGTAGGGCCCGGAGACGGCGCGCTCGCCGGTGTCGCGGGGGAGGGCGTACCAGTCCCAGTGGGTGTAGTCGGAGTAGGCGGAGGTCCTCGGGTCCAGGTCCAGCAGCATCGGCCGGACACTGCCGTCCGCGTGCGTCTGCCACCACTCCAGCCAGGCCGGGACGTCGGTGAGCAGCCCGGGCGCGGCGACGAAGCCCGCCCCCGACACCAGCCCCCGGTCCCGGGCAAGCCGGGCGCGCAGCAGCGGCCGCAGCCCGGCCAGGTCGGCCGAGACCGGACGGCGGCCACGCCCGCCGATCCGCGCCACCAGCTCCTGCGACCTGCCGCGGATCTCCTCCACTGCCCCGAACACGGTCTCCAGCATGTCGCTGACCTGGGCGACGGCGTCGGTCACAGCACGGTCGACGACCTCCTGCGAACGGGTCTCGCTCACGATGCCCGTGCCCCCTTCAGCCTCAGTTCGATCAGCCGTCGCACTCCACCGTGGACGTGTTCCTCGGCCACGCCGCGGGCCCGCGCCGGGTCGGCGGCCCCGATGGCGTCGAGCAGTTGGCGGTGCTGCCGGTCGGCGGTCCCGTGCGCCTCGTCGTCGGCGAACGGGAGGCTGAGCAGCGGCCCGATCTCGGTCTGCAGCCGGATCTCCTCGCGGGTGAGCCTGGCCGACTGGGCGGCCGCGGCGAGCTCGACGTGCAGCCGGCCGTCGATGCGGGCGCGGGCGGTCGGGTCCTGGGCGTCGGCGAAGTCCTGGAGCGAGCGCCGGGGTGCGTCCAGGTCGGGGGAGTCGGCGCGCTCGGCGGCGAGCCGGGCGATGCCTCCGGCGACGGCCGCGTAGTGGTCGGCGAGGTCGCGCAACTCCTCGACGGTGTGCGCGAGCAGACGCTGGGTCAGGCGTTCGTTCAGGGTGTCGGCGGGGGCGCGGACGAAGGTCCCGCCGCCGCGGCCGCGCCGGGTCGCGACCAGGCCCTGCTGCCGCAGTGCCATCAGCGACTCGCGCAGGGTCACCGTGGCGACGCCCAGCTGTCCTGCGAGGTCGCTCTCGCCGGGCAGCTGCTCGCCGTCGACCAGCAGGCCGAGCACGATGGCGTCCCCCAGGCGTCGGGCCACCGCCTCGACCCGGGCCTCGGTGTCGAGCGGTGCGAAGACAGCGCGACGGGCCGCACTGGATAGACGGTTCACGGCTGCCTCGGTCGTCCCTTCGCCACGGATCCTGCCGACCAGCATTCCATCACGAAACAGATTCACAGCACAGAACCATTGCCATATGAACTATGGCTTCATAGGTTTTGCCCCGCGCTCCTCCCTGGTAGCGCTCTCCCCCTGAGAAGCACCCTGCGAAAGGCACGATCCGCCGATGTCACTCGCACCATCCGGCACCAAGGGCACGCAGCACGATGACCAGGACGCCGCCGATGCAGCCCAACTCGCCTCCCTCGGCTACACCCAGAAGCTGACCCGCGCGCTGGGGCTGTGGTCCAACTTCGCCGTCGGCTTCACCTACCTCTCCCCATTGGTCGGCGTCTACTCGGTCTTCGACTACGGACTCGCCACCGGCGGTCCCTCGTTCTTCTGGACCATCCCGCTCGTGCTGGTCGGACAGGGCCTGGTGCTGCTGGCCTTCGCCGAGGTCTCCTCGCAGTACCCGCTGGCCGGCGGCATCTACCAGTGGGCCAAGCGCCTGGTCGGACCCAAGTACGCCTGGATGTCCGGGTGGATGTACACCTGGGCGCTGCTGGTCACCATCACCTCGGTGGCCTACCCGATCACCACCTACGCGGGACCACTGCTCGGCTACGCCGTCACCGGCACCAACCGGATCATCACCACGGTCGTGGTGATCCTGCTCTGCGCGGTGGTGAACCTGCTCGGGGTCCGCCGACTGGCCTTCGTCGCCAACATCGGTGTTGCCGCCGAGGTGGTGGGAACCGTCGGCATAGGTCTCTACCTGCTGCTGTTCCACCACAAGCAGAGCATCACCGTCATCATGCACACCTCCGGCGCGGGCGCCACCGGCGGCTACACCGGCGCCTTCCTGGCCTCCTGCCTCTTCGCGGTGTGGATCTTCTACGGCTTCGAGGCCTGCGGCGACATCGCCGAGGAGGTCAAGGACCCCTCGCGCAAGGTCCCCCGTGCGATGGGCATGACGCTGGGCGTCGGCGCGGTCGCGACGGTGATCCTCACCCTCGGCCTGGTCCTGGCGGTCCCGGACTTCGGAGCGGTCGTCAGCGGCAAGGCCGCCACACCCCTGGAGGACGTGCTGGCGGCCTCGCTGGGCAGCGTCGGCAGCAAGTTCGCGCTCGCCATGATCGTGATCGGCTTCGTCTCCTGCACCCTGGCCATCCAGGCCGCAGCCACCCGCCTGGTCTACTCCTACGCCCGTGACGGCGTGATCGTCGGCCACCGGACCCTGTCCAGGCTGCATCCCACCTTCCACATGCCCCCGGCCGCCACCGCCGTGACCGCGATCATTCCGGCCGGGCTCGCCTTCCTGCCCTCCGCCACGGTCACCCGGGTCATCACCTTCTCGGTGGTCGGCATCTACGTCGGCTTCCAGTCGGTGGTCCTGGCCTCGATCATCGGCCGTGCCAAGGGCTGGAAGCCCGCAGGCTCGTTCACGCTGGGCCGCTGGGGCTGGCCGGTCAACATCGCAGGCCTGCTCTACGGCGTCACCGCGATCGTGGTCCTGTCCATCAAGACCCCGCCCAACGGCACCACCTTCTTCGAACGCTGGCTGGTCCCGCTCTCGGTCGGCATCGTCGCCGCCGTCGGCCTGCTGTACCTGGCGGTCTTCCGGCCGAAGGAACACATCGCCCAGGAGGACCGCGCGAACTGAACCAGGCGTGCCCGGCGGGGTTCCTGGAGACCCGCCGGTCGGACCCGGCGTCAGATGCTCATGCCGCCGTCCACGCGGAGGGCGGTCCCGGTGACGAAGCGGGAGTCGGGGCCGGCCAGGTAGAGCACCGAGGCGGCGATCTCCTCCGGGGAGGCGTGCCGGCGCAGCGGTATCAGCTGCTCGAACGCGGAGGCGGCGGCGGCCGGCGGCAGCCCGGTCGCCGCGGTCTCGATCGCGGCCTGGAACGGGGTCTCGGTGGGTCCGGGGTGGATGGTGTTGACCCGGATGCCGCGGGCGGCGGCCTCCTTGGCGGCCGTCCGCGCCAGGCCGACCTGGGCGTGCTTGGCGCTCGCGTAGCCGGCGATGCCCGGATCGGAGGTGAGGCCGACGACGCTGGAGTTGATGATGACGCTGCCGCCGTCGGCCAGCACCGGCAGGGTGTGCTTGAGCACCAGGAACGCGCCCAGCACATGCACGTCCAGGACCCGGCGGAACGCCTCGGTCGGGTACTCGGTGATCGGCGCGACCGGGCCGCTGACACCGGCGTTGCTGAACACCACGTCCAGGCCGCCGAAGCGCTCCAGCGCGGTGCGCACGGCGGCCCGCACGGCGCTCTCGTCGGTGACGTCGGCGACCGAGCAGGCCGCGCGCCCGGTGCCGAGCTCGGCCACGGCGGCGCGCAGCCGCTCCCGGTCCAGGCCGACCAGGTGGACCAGCGCGCCCTCGGCGCCGAACAGCCGGGCGGTCGCCAGGCCGATGCCGCTCTCGCCGCCGGTGATCAGTGCCACCTTGCCCCTGAGCCGGTCCATCCGGGTACCCCGCTCTCCGCTCTCGGCTCTCCGCTCGCGCCGCCGGTCAGCCGGCGAATCCGGCGTTCATGGACACGCTCAGCGCCTGCTGGGTCAGCCGCTCGCCGCTGAGCTCGTCGACGATCCGTCCGCGCTGGAGGACCAGCACACGGTCGCACAGCTCGACGAGTTCGGACAGGTCTGTCGAGGCGACCAGGACGGCTCTGCCCTCTCTGCCCTCGTCGGCGAGGGCGCGGATGACGGCGTGCATCTCGGCGCGGGCACGGATGTCGACGCCTCGGGTCGGATCGTCCAGCAGCATGACCGAGGGGTCGGTGTCGAGCCACTTGGCGAACACCACCTTCTGCTGATTGCCGCCCGACAGCTCGCCGGTCCTGCGGTGCACGCCGCCGTCCACGCGCAGGCTCCGGGCGCTGCGTGCGGCCCGGTCCACCAGTGCGCGGCGGTGCAGCAGCAGACCGCCGCGGTGCAGGCCGAGCCAGCTCACCGAGGTGATGTTCTCCCAGACCGGCCGGTCCAGCATCAGTCCGTAGCGCTTGCGGTCGCTGGGGACGAACGCGACCCCCTGCCCGGTCGCCTGCCGCAGCGAACGCGGCGCGACCCCGCCGGGCAGCCGCACGCTGCCGGACGCCGGTCGGGCCCGGCCGCCGGTGACCTCCAGGACCGCGAGGTGACCGGCGCCCTGAAGCCCCGCCAGACCGACCACCTCGCGGCGGCGCGCGGTCAGCGAGACGCGGTCCAGCCGGCCGGGGACGGTCACCGAGTCCAGGACCACGGCGACCGCGCCGGGTTCCCGGGCCGGGCCGGAAGCGGGTGCGGGTGAGGGCGCGGCACGGGGTTCGGGCGCGGCGTGTTCCTCGCCGAGCATCGCGGTCACCAGGGCGGCCAGGTCCACCGTGGCGATCTCCGCGCCGCCGAGGGTGACCCGGCCGTCGCGCAGCACGGTCACCCGCTGCGAGAACCGCAGCACCTCCTCCAGGTAGTGCGAGATGTAGAGGATCGCGATGCCCCGGCCGCGGGTGCGCAGCAGCACGGCCGCCAGCCGGTCCACCGCCTCCTTGGGGAGCGCCGAGGTGGGCTCGTCCAGGATGAGCACCCGCGGTTCGGTCAGCAGCGCCCGGCAGATCTCCAGCAGTTGACGGTCGGCCAGGTCGAGGTCCCCGGCCCTGGTGTCCAGCCGTAGCCGCAGGCCGAGCTCGTCCAGGACCGGCCGGGCGCGCTGTTCGGCCTCGGCGTTGCTGGTCAGCCCGGCGCGCCGGGGCAGGCCGTGCGGGAAGAGGTTCTCCGCGACGCTGAGGTCGCCGAAGATCGCGAGCTCCTGGGAGACCAGGGCGACGCCGGCGGCCGAGGCCTGCCGGGAGGTGGCGAAGGCGACCTCCCGGCTGTCGAGCAGCACCCGTCCGGCGTCCGGGCGCACCACCCCGGAGAGGATCTTGACCAGGGTCGACTTGCCGGCCCCGTTCTCGCCGACCAGGGCGTGCACCTCGCCGGCGCGCAGGGTGATCCCCGCCTCGGCCAGGACGGGGATCCCGTCGTAGCGCTTGCCGACGGCGGTGGCCGCCAGCACCGTCCGCGGCGGGTGCGGCGGCACCGGGGGAGGGCCGACGTGCTCAGCGGGCATCGGACAGGGGCTTCAGGTTGGCGGCGACATCGCCGAGCAGCGAGTCGATCTGGGACTTGTACCAGCTGTAGGCGGCCTGCGCGGAGGTCTCGCGCTGGATGATGGCGTCGACGTTGGACTGGTCCACCACCAGTCCCGGGGTCTCGAACCAGCCCTGGGGCAGGCTCTTGTGCTGTTTCACCGCGTCGATCAGCAGGGTGGTGGCGATGTACCCCTTGAGGAAGTGCTCCGGGTCGATGGTGACGAAGTCGAGTCCGGCCTTGACGTCTTCCAGTGTCTTGGCGTCCACGTCCATGCCGGCGACCAGGTAGCTGCCCTTCTCCTGCTGCTTGATCCTGGCGAGGTCGTAGGAGTCCGCGTCGCCGACGCCCAGGAAGGCCAGCGCGTGCGGCTGCGCGTGCACCTGGGAGAGCCAGGCGCTGTAGTTCTGCGCCGGGTCGCTGTAGGTCTGGAACGGGCCGAGCACGGTGATCCCGGGTGCCTTGGCGTTCAGGGTGTCCTTGATGCCCTTGGCCCGGGAGTCCAGCACCGGGGTGCCCGGGTTGGGTTCGCCGATGACCACGGTGCCGTGCGGGGCGGTGCCCAGCCGCTTGAGGGTCTCCTGGGCGAGCTCCACACCGAGCTGGTAGTTGTCGTTGCCGACGTAGAAGGTGACGCCGGAGCCCGGGGTGGGCGAGGTGTCCAGGGCCACGATCGGCACGCCCTTGGCGACCGCCTGCGCGGCGGGGCGGGTGAAGATCGGCGGGTCCAGGTTCTCCAGCACCACGCCGTCGTGGGCGGTGCTGGTCAGGCTGGTGAAGAGCTGCTGCTCGGCGGGGCCGTCGGTGTTCGGCGGGCCGACCGCGGTCCAGTCGACCCCTCCGGCGTGGTCGGCCGCCGACTGCGCACCGAGCACCATCTCGTGGGCGAAGTTGAGGCTGATGTTGGCGACCGCGATGCCCATCTTCAGCTTGGCGCCGGAGCTTGCGCCGGAGCCGGAGCCGGCGGAACTGCCGCCGCCGGCGCTGCCGCTGGAACACGCGCTCAGCACGAGCGCCGCCGCGGCGGCTGCGGCCAGGGCCGCGGACCTGCGGGTCGGGCGGCCCCGAAGGTGCGGGTCGGTGCGTCTCACGTCACTTCTCCTGTCCTGCGGTGAGTCGGATGGTGTCGGTGCGTCAGGCGGACCGGCGGAACAGCCGGGAGACCACCGCGGCCGCGCCCTGTTTCAGCCCCACTCCGCGCGAGCGGCGCAGCGCGCTGTCCAGCGCCACGGCCAGCAGGATCACCGCGCCGGTGGCGAAGGTGGTCCAGTTGATCGGGACCTGGAAGAAGACCAGGGCGGCGGCGACCACGGAGAGGATCAGCGAGCCGAACACCGCGCCGGGCACCGAGCCGCGCCCTCCCGCCAGCGAGGTCCCGCCGATGATGCAGGCGGCGATCGCGGTCAGCTCGTAGCCCTGACCCACGGTCGGGTCACCGGCGATGAAGAACGCCAGCGCCAGCGCCCCGGCGACGCCGGACATCAGACCGGTCAGCGCCAGCGCCTTGATCCGGGTCCGGGTGATCGGCAGGCCGCTGAACCGCGCCGCGTCCGGGTTCGAACCGATCGCCCTGACCTGGGCACCGAAGCGGGTCCGGGTCAGCACCACGGTGAACACGATCATGGCGACCAGCAGCACCCACACCGAGGTCGGCACCGAGAGCACGGTGCCGCCCAGGACCGTGAAGAACGAGTTGCCGGCCGGCAGATTGCTGATCTGCCGCCCGTCGGCCAGTGCCAGCGCCATCCCGCGGTAGAGCATCGCCGTCCCCAGCGTGACGATGAACGAGGGGATCTCCAGGACTGTGGTGACCAGTCCGTTGAACGCGCCGAGCAGGGCCGCCAGCGGCAGGGTGACCAGCAGCGAGAGCCAGGGATCGGTGCCGTCGCGGATCAGCACCGCACCGACCACCAGGCACAGCGTATAGGTGCCGCCCACGGACAGGTCGACCTCGCGCATGGCCAGCGCAAAGACCATCCCGACCGCCATCAGGCCCACATACGAGGAGTTCTGAGCGATCGACAGCAGGTTGTCCTTGTGCACGAAGGCGGGGTGCGCGATCCCCGCCGCGGCGACGAGCAGGACCAGCACCAGGCTCACACCGAGCTCGTCGCGCATCAGGCGGCGGCGCCAGGCCCGCCCCCGGGGCCCTGCGCCGTGCGAACGGTCCGCCGTGCTCTCCTCGGCGGTGACCGGCTGGGTCATGGCGACTGCTCCTGTCGGCGCGACGGCTGGCGGGACGGCTGATGGGATGTCAGCTGGGATGTCGGGTGGGCTGGCTGGAAGGCTGCGCCGGGTTCGGTGCGGGGGCAAGGAACACGTTCCACTGGACGGAATGCCGAGCTTGTGCACCCGCACCGGCGGGGCACAGGCTCGACGGCATGTCGCAATCGCAGCCGCAGCCCGCGAGGTTGGGCGGGACCGAAGCACGGGTGCTCGCGCGGTTCTGCGACCTCGTGGTCCCCGGTTCCGTGGAGGTCGGCGCGGTCGACTACATCGAGCGCGCGCTGGAGCGGATGTCGCTGTCCGAGGAGGACGCGGTGCATGCGGCGATCGGCGTCGCCGCCGGCGCGCCGACGCCGGAGCGCATGGTCGACACCGAGGCGTTCGAGACACTGCGCGCCCTGGCCATCGAGGCCTACTACGGCGACTACCTGGCGCCGGGCCGTCCCGGACCCGGCGGGCACGCCGCCATCGGCTTCGACCCGCCGGCGGCCCGGCGGCTGCGCAAGGACTGGGGGTTCCTGGACGCGTCCGCGCGGCCGCAGGTCGGCGGCAGCCGTGGCAGCGGGCTCGACGACGACGGCGACCGGGCTGCGGTGGTCGTCGTCGGATCGGGCGCGGGCGGTGGCCTGATCGCCGCCGAACTCGGCGCCCTGGGCCACGACGTGCTGCTGGTCGAGGCGGGCGGACTGCACCAGGCCGACTCGTACACCCGCTTCGAGCTGGAGGCGCGGGGCCGGCTGTGGTGGCCCGCGCGATTCGCGGTGGACCCGGACGATCCGGCCGGACAAGTCGCGCTGCTGGCCGGCCGGTGCGTCGGGGGCTCGACGGTGATCAACACCAAGGTCGCGATGCGGGCCCATCCCGAGGACATCGCCAAGTTCCACGCCCGCACCGGACTGCTGGGCCCGCACGGGCGCCCCTTCGCCCCGGCCGACCTCCAGCCCTGGTACGAGCGGGTCGAGTCCTGGCTCGGCGTCCGTCCCCGCTCCGACTGGACCCCCAGCGTGCACCGGGTCGGGCGCGGACTCGCCGCGCTCGGCGCGTCCTGGCAGCCGGTGGACTCGTACACCGACCACAACTGCACCCGCTGCGGCGCCTGCCTGACCGGCTGCCCCAGCAACGCGGGGAAGTCCGCGCTCAACACGTTCATCGCCCCGGCCCTGGGACGCGGCAGCATCCGGCTGCGGACCGGCACGCTGGTGGACCGGGTCCTCATCGACCGCTCCGGCGGCCGGGCCAGGGCCGTCGGCGTCGCCGTGACCGGCCCCGACGGCAGCAGCGGCACCATCGCGGCCGACACCGTCGTGCTCGCCGCGGGCGCCTTGAACACCCCTCAGATCCTGCTCCGCAGCCCGGAGTTCACCGAACTGGACAGCCCCTCCAGCAGACTGGCGGGCCGCACGCTGGGCCTGCACCCGGCCCGGCTGGTGTACGGGCTTTTCGACGAGGTCCAGGACTGCCACATGGTCTACCCGATCAGCGCGCACACCCTGGACCACCAGCGCGACTCCGACGGCGGCTTCGTGATCGAGGGCACCACCATCCAGGACCCGGTGTCCTTCGCCCAGTCCCTGGTGGACGACGGCGCCCGGCCGCTGTGGGGCGCCGAACTCACCGCGACCGTGGCGGCGTACCGACGCTGGGCCGGGCTGCTGGTGATGGCCACCGACGAGAACACCGGCACGGTGGATCTGGACCCGCGCGGCCACGCCGTGGTCACCAAGCGCTTCTCGGCGACCGAACGCCACCGGCTGGACCGGGCACTCGACTTCGCGGTCGCGGCGCTGCGGGCGGCCGGGGCCCGCGAGGTGGTCCGGAGCAGTCTCTCCAGCTCGCACGTCCAGGGCAGCGTGCCGATGGGCGACGACCCGGACCGCTCGGCCGTCGACGGCAACGGACAGGTGCGCGGCGTCACCGGACTCTACGTCGGCGACGCCTCGCTGATCCCGGCGTCGCTGTCGGTCAACCCCTCCCTGACCGTCATGGCGCTCGCCGCCAGGGTCGCCGACCACCTCGCGAAGGAGCTGCCACGGTGAACGCCCCGCCCCGCACGCCCCGAACGCTCCGCGCCAGGCCGGTGGAAGCGCTGCTCGCCATCCTCCGGGAGGAGGGCGTCGACCGGATCTTCGGCAATCCCGGCACCACCGAACTCCCGTTCACCGACGCCCTGGTCGACGCACCCGACCTGCGCTACGTACTGGCCCTGCAGGAGGCCTCGGCGGTCGCGATGGCCGACGGCTACGCCCGGGCCACCGGCCGGACCGCGTTCGTCAGCCTGCATGTCGCGGCCGGACTCGCCAACGGCCTGATCGGCATGATCAACGCCAGCCGATCGCGGACCCCGATGGTGGTCACCGCGGGTCAGCAGGACCGCCGCCACCTGGTGCAGGACCCGATGCTCAGCGGGGACCTGGTGGCCATGGCCGCACCGGTGGCCAAGTCCGCCGTCGAGGTGCACCGCGCCGCCGACCTGCCGATCGTGCTGCGGCGCGCCTTCGCGCTTGCCGCACAGCCCCCGGCCGGACCGGTCTTCGTGTCGATCCCGATGGACCTGCTGGCCGAGCAGGAACCCGTCGACCTGCCCGGGCGGTCGACCAGGACCCCGCAGGGCCCGGCCACCGGGCTCGCCGACGCCGCTGCGGTGCTGGCGGGCGCCCGGCATCCGGTGATCGTGGCAGGCGACGGGGTCGGGCGCGACGGCGCCGTGGCGGAACTGGTCCAGGTCGCCGAACGGCTCGGGGCCACCGTCTACCACCAGCCGATGAACGACGGCATCGACTTCCCCGGCCGCCATCCCCTCTACGCGGGCATGCTCCCGCCGCGCAACGCCGCCGTCCGCGAACTGCTGCGCCCGCACGACGCGCTGCTCATCGTGGGCTGCCGGGCCTTCATGCCGCACCACTACTCATCGGGGCCGGCCATCCCGGACGGGCTGACGGTCGTTCAACTCGACGCCGACCCACAGGAGATCGGCCGCAATTTCGCCGTCCGGCTGGGGCTTGCCGGGGCCCTCACACCCTCGCTGGCAGGACTCGCCGAGCAACTGCGGGCGCAACCGGTGGCCGACGCTGCGGACCGCACCGCCCGACTCGGCGCGGTGCACACCGCGCGACGCGACGCCCTCGACCGGGACGCCCTGGCCCGCTACGGATCCGCCCCGCTCGACCCGCTGGCCGCGGTGCACGCGCTCGCGGCCGGCCTGCCACCGGACACCGTCGTCGTCGAGGAGGCCATCACGGCCGGCCTGCAGCTGCGCACCGTGCTGCGCCAGGACCGGCCGCGGTCCTACGTCCACACCGTCGGCGGCGGCCTGGGCTGGGGCATCGGTGCGGCCGTCGGCACCCGCCTCGGCGCACCACGGCGACCAGTGGCCGCGGTGCTCGGGGACGGGTGCGCCATGTTCGGGGTGCAGGGCCTGTGGAGCGCGGCCCGCTACCGGGTCCCGGCGGCGTTCTTCGTCATGAACAACAGTGAGTACCGCACCCTGAAGGAGACCCTGGACGCCCAGCAGAGCCGCTCCACCGCCGCCCGCGCCTACGTGGGCCTGGATCTGGATCCGGGGCTGGGGGAGGGGCCGACCGTCGGTCGGCTCGACTGGTCCCACGCCGCCAGGTTCTTCGGCATCCAGGCCGTCCGGATCGACAGTGCCGAGCAGCTGCGCGAAGTCGCCGCGACCGTCGGCGAACTGGACGCACCGCTGCTGGTCGACGTCCCCGTCACCAGCCACTCCGAGGAGCACCGCTACCCCGGTGCGGACCGTTCCCTTTTCTCCCGGCGCGGGCGATGATCCTGACATGGACGAGCACCGTGCCGTCGACCCGCAGCCCCCGGAGCCCCGTGCCGCCGTACCGAAATCGGTGCTGGCCCGCGGGCTGCTGCTGCTCGACGCGTTCGGTCCGAGCGACGCCGAGCTCACCCTCGCCGAACTGTCCGCCCGCACCGGCCTGGCCAAACCGACCGCGCACCGGCTGCTGGCGCAACTGGTCGCCTGGGGCGGCGTCGAACGCGGCACCCGCGGCGGCTACCGGCTCAGCCTGAGCCTGTTCGTGCTCGGCCAGCGCGCCCCGCGCCAGCGCAGCCTGCGCGAAGCGGCCCTGCCGTACCTGGAGGACCTCTACGAGGCCACCCATGAGAACGTCCACCTCGCGGTCCAGGACGGCACGGACACCCTGTTCCTGGACAAGGTGTCCGGCCGGCGGTCGACGCCGATCGTCTCCCGGGTCGGCAGCCGACTGCCCGCGCACTGCACCGCGACCGGGAAGCTCTTCCTCGCGCTGGGTCCGCCCGAGCACCTGCGCCGCGCGGTGCAGGCGGGGCTGGCCCGGCTGACCCCGCGCACCATCATCACTCCGGGCATGCTCCGGGCCGACCTGGCCAGAACCCTCGACCGCGGCTACGGGCTCAACCGTGAGGAGTCGGAGGTCGGGGTGACCGCCGTGGCGGCACCGATCTTCGACCACCGGCGCCGGGTGATCGCAGCGGTGTCGATCACCGGCGGCTCGCACCGCCTCGACCTGGAACGCCTCGCCCCGGCCGTGCGCACCGCCGCGCTGTCGCTCTCGCGGGAGCTGGTCCGAGAGAGCACCCACGGCCGCCTCACCCGGGAGTGGGTGCCGGAGGAAAGCCTGCGTCTCCGGGGGTGATGTCCAGGCCGCGCAGGACCGTGTCGGTGTCGATGGTTCCGTCGACGACCTGGCGGGCGAGGTCGCTCATCCGGAGCCGGTTGCTGCGGGCGTGGTTGCGCAGGACGGTGAAGGCGTCGTCCATGCTGGTGCGCCAGCGTTCGGCGAGGATGCCCTTGGCCTGTTCGATGACGATGCGGGTGTCCAGGGCGGTCTGCAGTTGGACGCGTTCGAGCTGGCTCTGTTGCAGGGTGCGTTGCTGGAGGATGGCGATGGTGGCGATGTCGGCCAGGGCCTGCGCCAGCAGTTGGTCGGCGGCGGTGAAGGTGCCGGGCCGCTGGTCGAAGAGGTTGAGCGCGCCGACGACGCGTTGGCGCAGCCGCAGTGGGACGGCGTGGGTGCGGGCGAATCCGCTCCGACGGGCCCGGGCGGTGAAGCTCGGCCAGCGGTCGAGGGCGGCCGTAGTGGTCAGGTCGATGTCGGTGCGGGCCTGGCCGCTGCGGTGGCACTCGATGCAGGGGCCCTGGTCGTGCTGCAGGGCGAAGATCTCCAGCAACCGGGTGTTCTCGTCGGAGGCGGCCAGGATCTGCAGTTCGTCGTACTGGTCCACCAGCAGGATTCCGGCGGCGGAGACGTCCAGCAGTTCCACGCAGCGCTCCGAGAGCCGTTGGAGCAGGTCGATGATGTCGAAGTCGTCGGTCAGGGAGTCGGCGATCTCCACGAAGACCTCGGTGATGCGGTGTTGCGCGATGGCCATGGCAGGTCAGTCCTTGTCCTCGGTTGTCGCGTGTGTGCCGTCGGTGTCCGGGCCCAGGCGCAGGCGGCGGGTGACGATGTCGTGGGAGACGTCGTTGACGGGGCGTCCGCTCCGGTAGGCGTAGGCCCGCAGCCGCAGCAGGGCGTCGGCCATGGGGAGGGCGAGTTGGACGCTGAGCATGCCGACGGCCTGGTGGACCACGGCGCGGTAGAGGGTTCGCGGCGGTTCCCAGCGGTCCAGGTAGTGCGCGGTCAGGGCGATGGCCAGCCCCAGGGCGTCCTGGGCCTGCTGGTCGCCGAGTTCGCCCGGGGCGGCGCGGACGGCGGTCAACGTGCCCAGCTGGATCGCGCCGATCCCCAGGGGGAAGCAGAAGACGGCGCGTACGGGCAGGAGTTCGGCATCGGCCGGCAGGGTGAACCAGCGGTGCGGCTGGACCTGGCCCAGGTCCACCTCCAGGACCGGCCTGCCGCTGCGGGCGGTGTCGATGGCGGGTCCGCAGCCCAGGGTGAACTGGAGGTCGTCGAAGCGCCGGGCGAGCGCGGAGGACGACCACAGCACCTCCCCGGTCGGGCCGGCGCTCCGTGGGGCGAGGGTCACTGACAGGCCGTCCACACCGAGCACCTCGGCCCCGCGGCGGCCCACGTCGGACCAGTCGGCGTGGTGCAGTCGGGCCAGCACGGCCGCCATCGCATCACTGACCACGGTGGCCCGCGCCGGGGACACGGGGAACGTACGGGGTCGTCTCGGTGGGCATCGCGCCCCCTGGTTCGGGTGGCGCTCGGCGGGTGCCGGGTACCGCCCTCAGCGTAGTGCGAAACCCTCGGGGGTGGGGGTCGCCGGGCGGTCGGCGAGGGCGTCGGCGACGCTGGCGTGAGGGGGGAACCGCCCGCCCAGCCCGGCCGCCCTGAGCAGTCGGGTGATGCGGTCCTGGGTGTACACCAGCCGCAGCCAGCCCCCGCCGCGTTCGGCGCGGACCCGTGCCGCACACAGCACGCCCAGCGGCGCGCAGTCCATGAAGGTCACCTGGAGCAGGTCCACGACCAGGCACCACCCTCCTTCGACCGCCGCACCCGCAGGGGATGGGACGCTCCAGCCGAGCAGGTCGAACCGCAGACCTGGAGCGGTGACCAGGTCCAGCTCCCCCTGCAGGACGACAATCCGGTGACCTGGGCCGATCACCGTGACGCCATGAACGCAGCCGATGTCCATCGGGCCGTCTCCCTGCCTCAGTCCGCCTGCCGGTAGGCGAGACCGGGGTCCCGGGTATCGCATGGGCAAGAGTAGGGAAAATCGGTGGCGCACCGGCAGTCCGACGGTTTCTGCACCGATCCGCGCCCATCAGACGCCGCATTCCGACCGTATGGTGGTGTTCGGTTGTCGCAACTGTCTGGGAGCGTCATGACGAGTAGGTTCACCGAGTTGGTCGTCGACTGCCACGATCCGGAGCGGCTCGCGGCGTTCTGGTGCGAGGTCCTGGACTTCAAGGTGATCGACCGCAGCGGGGCTATGGTCGAGATCGGGTCCTGGGTGCCGACCGTGGAGGATGTGAGGGCCCGTCAGATGCCGCCCACCCTGCTGTTCATCCCGGTGCCCGAGGGCAGAACCGTGAAGAACCGGCTGCACCTCGACGTCAGCCCGATCGACGGCAGCACCGAGGCCGAGGTGACCAGGCTGATCGGTCTCGGCGCCACCAGGGCGGACGTGGGCCAGGGACCCGACCGCAGTTGGGTGGTCATGGCCGACCCCGAGGGCAACGAGTTCTGCGTCCTTCGCCCCCTGCCGCCGCAGGGCTAGTCGGCGTTCTTCGTGGCAGGCTTGAGCAGGGTGACGTCGCGTGTGTACTCCTGGAAGCCGATGCCTTCGTACAGCGGCAGCGCGCCGCTGTCCGGGGTGCCGACGCACACGACGGTCGCCTCGACGGCGCCGGCCTGCTTGGCGAGCAGCATTCCCTGCAGCATCGCGGCCTGGGCGAGCCCGAGCCGCCGGTGCTCCCGATGCGTCCCGACGGGCTCGAACTCGACCGCCCGGTTCAGCTCGTCGAGCCATCCGATCGCCGAGGCGGCCATCGTCCCGTCGGGTGCCTCGACCACGACATGCAGGTCCGGCCGGTAAGTGGCCGTCCCGTTCAGCCCCTGGTACATCTCGACCGTCGTCGACGACGGCCACCAGGCCTGGACGTGGGCCTGCGCCGCGGCGTCGTGCCCGACCTCCGCAGCGGTCCGCAGCCGGTACCCCTCGGGCAGCGTCGGCGCGTCGATGTCGTCGAGCTTGCGGATGTTCTGCCGGGTCCAGTAGTTCTCGGCCTCCGGATCCGGCGGGTACCCGTACGCCGCCCACCGCGCCAGGCCGAACGCGTCGTTGCTCTGCATGATCACCCGGCGGTCGACGTCGGTGGGCGTGATGCTCTCGAACCACGCGATGACCTCGTCGACCAGTTCCTGGTGGTCCGGGTGCACCTGGAAGGCCAGCGAGATGTCGGTGACGTCCTTCTCGGTCCCGTCCGCACGCACGACATGGAACGGCAGCTGCGCCCAGCCCCATGCCACCAGTCGGCCCTCGGCGTCGAACCACAGCCGCTTCGGCCAGGAGCTGCGCCAGGCCAGGTGGCCCTTGCCCCAGATCCACGCGAGCTCGCCGAAGGACGCGTCGGGGTTGATGAACTTCGGGTGGCTGGCGACGATGCGCTGGGCCAGGCCCTGCATGAGGACGACGTCCTCCGGGGTTACCAGATCGTGTGCGTCAGAGGTGGTCACGATCGGCCACCATGGCACCCACCCCCCGCTCGTGCAATGCATTTACAGCGGGGCGAGGCGGCCCTGGTGGACCCGGGTCCCTGCCTGCTTGAGGCGGTGCAGGACCGGGACGACGTCGACCTGGGTGATGGCGGGCAGGACGCCGACCTTGTCGGTGACGTAGGTGTAGAGGTCGTCCATGGTCCGGCAGGTGACGGTGACCAGGAGGTTCGCCGAACCGGTGACGGCGGCGGCGAACGTGGTCTCGGGATGGCGGGACAGTGCTTCCCCGGTGGCCCTGAGGCCGCCCGGGTTGACGGTGAGCCACAGGTAGGCGGTGGCGTGGAAGCCGAAGCGGGCGTAGGCGAGGTCGACGGCCAGACGTAGCGCCCGTCCGTCGAGCAGCTCCTCCAGACGCGATGAGACCCGGGTCTTGGACCAGCCGGTGGCGCGGGCCAGGTCGACCACGCCGGTGCGACCGTCCCGTGCCAGCTCCGCCAGCAGCGGGGCGTCGGCCTCGGCGAGCACTCCCGGGCGCGAACCGGGTTCGGGCGGTGCCGGGGCGTCGTCGCGTTGGTGCAGCAGAGCGGTCTCGGCGGGGGTGAGGGGTTCGTCGAAGGCGCGCCACTTGGCGTCGGCGCCCAGGTGCATGTGCAGCACGGCGTAGGCGTGGAAGCCCAGGACCTTGCTGGTGCGGGGGAGTCGGTGCAGGACCGAGCCCTGGGTGTGGGCGGGGTCGCTGCGGGTCTGGCAGACGATCTCGGAGCCGCCGGAGGTGACGCTGACGTAGGCGGTGTCCTCGCGGGCGGCCAGGGCGTCGGCCAGGGCATCGGCGGCGTCGGGCCGGCACTGGACCCGGACGAACCAGGTCTGCTCGCGCGAGCCGCCGGGCCCGGGCAGCGCGCGGACCCGGACCGCGCCGTCGGCGACCAGGGCGCGGTAGCGGCGTGCCGCGGTCTGTTCCGAGACGCCGGTGACCTGCGCGATACGGCGGAACGACGCCCGCCCGTCCTGCAGGAGGCACTGCACGATGCGCCGGTCGATCTGATCCATGGTGGAAGTATAGGCACGCTCATGGAACTCACCTGGATGTTCAGATCGGTTTTGCCCTGCTTCGCTGTCGGATTCTCCGGTGGGACAGCACAGTGGTGACACAAGGCCCGCCGGAGCCTCTGCCGAGGCGATCGGCACCCGGCATCCCATCTGTCTTCTGCAAGGAGTTCGCGATGAGCGACGCACTTCCCGGCGGCACCCTGCACCTGTCCGACACCCTGACCGTGACCCGTGTCGGCTACGGCGCGCTCCAGCTGGCCGGTCCGATGGCCTACGGTCCGCCGCGCGACCAGGACGAGGCACTGGCCGTACTGCGCGCGGTGGTGGAATCGGGGATCACCCACCTGGACACCAGTGACTACTACGGCCCGCACATGGTGAACGGGCTCATCCACGAGGCCCTGCACCCCTACCGCGAGAGCCTGCACATCGCCACCAAGGTCGGGGCGCGGCGCACCCCGGACCGGGGGTGGCCGGCGGCGCTGTCACGCCCGGAGCTGGTGCAGGCGGTGCACGACAACCTGGACCACCTCGGCCTGGAGGCGCTGGACCTGGTGAACCTGCGCATGACCGACACCCTGGCGGCAGCGGACATCGTCGAGCCCTTCGCCGTGCTGGCCGAACTGCGCGAGCAGGGCCTGATCCGCAATCTGGGCGTCAGCAACGTCAGCGCGGAGCAGGTCCGCACGGCCCAGCAGATCGCACCGGTGGCCGCGGTGCAGAACCACTACAACATCGCCTTCCGCAAGGACGACGCCCTGGTGGACTGGTGCGCCGAGCAGGGCATCGCGTTCGTGCCGTTCTGGCCGCTGGGCGGCTTCCGGCCGCTGCAGGCCGAGGCACTGGAACAGGTCGCGGCCGACCTCGGCGCCACCCCGCGGCAGATCGCGCTGGCGTGGCTGCTGCACCGATCCGCCACGATGCTGCTCATCCCGGGCACCGCCACCCGGGCCCATCTCGCGCAGAACATCGCCGCCGCCACGATCGAGCTGCCCGAGCAGGCGCTGCGCATTCTGGACGCCATCGCCGACACGGCCCACTGACCACCCCCTTTTCCCTCCCTCTTGCTCTCGTGGAGTTCGTTGCCATGTCGTATCCGCCCGCCCGTCACCGCACGCTGGTCCTGACCGGGAGCCTGCGCACGGGCTCCGTCACCAGCCAGATCGCCCAGGCTGCCCTGGCCCGGAGCCACCCCGGGCATGAGGTCGTCCTCGCCGCCGGCCTGGGCCTGTTGCCCCTGTTCAACGAGGACCTGGAGACCGAGCCCGCGCTGCCCGCCGTGGCCGCGCTGCGGGCTCAGGTCGCCGCCGCGGACAGCCTGCTGGCGCTGAGTCCGGTTTACAACGCCGGCATCTCGGCCGCGCTGAAGAACGCCCTGGACTGGCTCTCCCGTCCCCGCGACGCCAGCCCGCTGATCGGCAAACGGGCCACCGGCCTGGTGGTCGGCTACTCCTCCCACGGCGCCGAGGACCATCTGGAGGCCGTGCTGAAGGCCGTCGGCGCCCACACCGCCGTGGCCTCGACCGCGGTGCTCAACCTGCGCACCCTCGACCTGCACCGCGCCGCCCACGACCCACTGGTGGACGCCGCCGTGGGCCAGGCCCTGGACGCGCTGCACGCTCCCGATCCGGTCGTGGGTCGCCGCTGATGACGCGGCCGAACGTCGCGTACGCAACCCTGGCTGAATTCAGGATGCCGTGAACTATGGGCTCGCCTCCCGACCCTCACAGCGCTGCCTGGGCCGACGGCTCCGGGCTGGGCAGGTCGTGCTGAGGGGCGTGGGGTGCCGGGGCCGGGCGGGCGCCGGTGCGGGTGGCGCCGATGCCGGCGACCACGACGAGGGCGACACCGGCAGCGGACGCCGGGCCGGGGATCTGGCCGAGCACCACCAGGCCGACCAGGAGCGCGATGGCCGGCTCCAGGCTCATCAGCGTGCCGAAGGCGGAGGTGGCCAGGCGACGCAGGGCCAGGAATTCGAGGACGAAGGGCAGGACGGCGCTCAGGGCGGCCAGCCCCAGCATCACTGCCAGCAGCTGCCAGGTGAGGTGTCCCAGCGCGGAGGGCGCCGCGGCGAAGAGGCCGATGAGACCGGCCACGGGCAGGGAGACCGCCAGCCCGTTGAGGCCGGTGACCCGGTCGCCCACGTGCTGCGTCAGCACGATGTACGCCGCCCAGCAGGCCGCCGCGGCCAGGGCGAACCCGGCACCGGTCGCGTCGATGCCGCCGTGCCAGGGTTCGGTCAGCGCCACGACGCCGAACGCGGCCATGGCGGTCCAGCGCACACGGCCGCTCCCCGGGCCGAACAGGGAGACGGCCAACGGGCCGAGGAACTCCAGCGCGCTGGCGGTGCCGAGCGGCAGCCGGTCGATGGCCTGCATGAAGAACACCATCATGCCCGCACTCACCACACCGAGCAGCGCGCAGGCCCGCAGGTCGCGCGCGGTGAAGTCGCGCAGGCGGGGCCGGACCAGGACCCACACCAGAGCACCGGCCCACGCCAGCCGCAGGCCTGAGGTGCCCAGGGCTCCGAGCTGATCGACCACCGGCATCGACAGCGCCAGCCCGAGCTGGACGGTGGACATGGACGCCACCGCCATCAGCGCCCCGATGGTGGACGACGTGGGAAGACGCGGACGCGTGCGGTGCTCCAGCAGGCTCATGAACCCCAGTACACGACGCCGAACCGTTCGTGTCCACGTGCCGATCATGAACAATCCGTTCGGGAAAGCTGCACAATGGCCGGATGGAGACACGACGTCTGCGGATGCTGCTGGACCTGTCCCGGCTGGGATCGATGCGCGCGGTGGCCGACGTCCAGGGCACGACCACCTCGACGGTCTCGCAGCAGATCGCCGCTCTGGCGGACGACATGGGCACCGCGCTGGTCGAGCCGGATGGGCGCCGGGTCCGGCTGACCCCGGCGGGCCGTCGGCTGGCCGAGCACGCGGTGACGATCCTTGCCGCCGTCGAGGCGGCACGCCACGACCTCGCCCCCGAGGGCGAGCCCAACGGCACCCTGCGCGTCGCCGGCTACGCCACGGCCATCCGCGCCCACCTGCTGCCCGTCGTCACCGCACTGGCCGTCAGCCACCCCGGGGTCCACGTCCTGATCCGCGAACACGAGCCCGCGGAGGCGCTGCAGCTGCTGGCCGAGGACGGCACGGACCTGGCCCTGACCTACGACTACAACCTGGCGCCGGCGACCGAGAACCCCGCTGTGCACACCACCGCCCTGTGGACCGCACGTTGGGGCCTGGGCGTCCCCGCATCGGCCGACGCATCGACCGACGCAGCCGACGTCCGGCAGGGGACGACGCTGGAGGTCTTCGACCGGTTCGCCGGGGAGGACTGGATCGTCAACTCCCGCAACACCGCCGACGAGACCGTGATCCGCACCCTGGCCTCGATGGCGGGCTTCACCCCGCGCATCACCCATCAGGCCGACAGCCTCGACCTCGTTCAGGGCATGATCACCGCCGGGCTCGGCGTTGGGCTGCTGCCGTGCGGCACCCGCACGGTTCCCGCGGTGCGGTTCGTCCCGCTGGCCGGCCCCGACGTCGAACTGCGTGGCTACGCCGTCGCCCGACACGGCCACCGGGACTGGCCTCCCCTGGCCCTGGTCACCGACCTGCTGCGGCAGCGATCACTAGGATGACCGGATGAGCGCCGAACACCGCACCGTGCCCGCACGCGTCGCCACCCCCGCAGATGTCGAGAACATCGTCGAGACCATGACCACGGCGTTCTTCCACGACCCGCTGTGGGGCCCGGCCTTCCCCGACGAGGAGCACCGTGCCGTGCAGGCGGCCGAGATGTGGCGGCTCTACGTCACGTCCGCCCTGCGCTACCCGTGGACGCTGGTGACACCGGACGCGGGGGCAGCGGCCGTGTGGATCCCGCCGGGCGGGTCCGAGCTGACCCCGGCCGAGGAGAGCGGGCTGGACGACCTGCTGACCCGGGCCGCCGGCACCGAGGCGGCCCGGGCGATCCGGGTGATCTACGACCAGCTCGAAGCGGCACACCCGGAGGAGGAGTGCTTCTACCTCACCCTCCTGGGTGTCCACGACCGCGACCGCGGCAAGGGGCTGGGGATGGGCCTGCTGGCCGAGAGCCTGCACCGCATCGACGCGCTCGGCGCCCCCGCCTACCTGGAATCGTCCAACCCGGCCAACCTCGGCCGGTACGAGAGCGTCGGCTTCACCGCCCGGGACGAGATCACCGTCGCCACCGGTCATGTCGTCACCACCATGTGGCGCCCGGCGCGCTGACACGAGGTCGGGTTCCGGAGCCGCGTCCCCGGGTGCGGTCAGCGCAGGGAGCCGTCGAAGAGGTCGACCTTGATCCGGGCCTGCGGGGCGGCCGGCGCCGCGAGCTCCTGCTGCGGCCGTACCTCGGGGGCCAGTGCGACCACGATCACCGAGAGGGTGATGAACGCGACGATGCCCACGGCGACCGGGAAGACGAACTGGTCCACCGGCACCCCGCCGGCCGGTGTCGCACCCGTGCCGAAGCGCACGGAGACCGCCAGCATCGCGGTGTAGTGCATCGCGCACACCGCGACGCCCGCGACCAGCGCGGAGGCGAAGCTCGCCCAGGCCCGGCTGATGTTGAGGGTCATCCAGAGCGCGGCGGTGGCGGCGAACACGGCGATGGCCACCGAGGCGGCGACGATCCAGAGGTTGTACTCGACGGAGCCGCCGAGCTCCATCGCGGCCATGCCCATGTAGTGCATCGCGGCGACGCCGAGCCCGGTCAGGGTGCCACCCAGGTACAGGGCGAGGCTGGAGTCGGGCCAGTAGCCGACGCAGCAGACGCCGATGCCGACCACCACGATCGCCACCAGCAGGCTGAGCAGGGTCAGCCGCAGGTCGTAGGTGATCGACATGTTGGTGACGGTGAAGCCCATCATTGCGATGAAGTGCATGGCCCAGATCCCGCCGCCGATGCAGCCGGAGGCGAGCAGCAGCCAGCTGATCCGACGTCGCCGAGGCAGCGTCAGGGCCCGTGCGGTGCACCGGAGTCCGATCACCGCGCCGAGGCAGGCGACCAGGTACGCCAGTGCCGGGTTCAGCCAGCCGTAGGTGAATCCGTCCATGTGGGCCACGGGCTGTCGTCCGTTCGTCGGGGGTAGGGGGGTGGACCACGGCCTGAGGGATGGCTGTGCCACAGGTTCTGGACATGCGTCGTCTGAACACGCGTCTGCCGCAGGCGATTTGCCACCCGCGCAACGTTGATGAGCATAGATCATTAACCTTTCAACTTCTGACCGGGATTGTGAAGCATCTGGAAGGATGTCGGGAATGGGCGGAGCGGGCCGCCCCGGCGCTCGGGCCGGCCCGCTCCGGTGCGGGTCAGCTGGCCTTCACCAGCCAGGCGGTGGCGTTGAGGGCGAGTGCCGCGTTGGTGGCGGTGCTGTCGTCCCAGCCGTCGTAGAGGGTGTTGCCGGACTGGCCGGTGCCGTCGTCGACGTCCGAGCTGTCGCCCCAGATGGCGACCCGGCCGCTGCCGAAGGTGCTGGTGACGAAGAAGGCGCCGGTGTTGCCGCTGTAGCCGCTGCGGTAGAGCAGGCCCTTGACGGCGGAGTTGTCGGCGGGCTTGAGGGTGAAGGTGGTGCCGTTGTAGAAGTCGCTGCCGGTGACCGTGCCGAAGCTGCCGTGCAGGACGGTGTTGGTGCTGTCGGTGATGGCCTTCGGGGTGCCGGTGGCGATGTTCAGCAGGTCGACCGAGAAGCCGAACGGGTCGGTGCTGTCGACCGAGTTGGTGGTCATCAGGTCGTTGATGATGGCGGGGGAGTCGTAGCCGTCGTTGTTGCGGTCGCTGCCGGTGTGGTCGGAGATCAGGAACAGGCCGCCGCCGGCCTGGACGAACTTCATGATCGCGGTCTTCTCGGCGGTGGTGAACTTGGTGTTGGGCTCGTCGATCACCAGGGTGTCGAAGTTGGACAGGTCCAGGGTGGCGCTGGTGCCGTAGGTCAGCGCGCTGGTGTTGGTCTTGAGGCTGTAGGAGCCGGTCTTCTGCAGGGCGACACCCCAGGCGGAGAGAGCGCCGGTCCAGCTCTTCTCGGTGGTGGGGCTGGCGTTCTGGGCGAGCGGGTCGGGCATGCTGGTGCTGATGATCCAGTCCGCGTTGCCCGCGGTCTCGGCGTGGGCGTCGTCGAAGAGCACCCGGTGCGTGGTGGCCGCGTGGGCGGTGCCCTGGTGCGTCACCAGGGTGGCCAGCAGGGCCGCGCAGGCCGCCGCGACGGCGCACGTGGCCCGTCCGAACGTTCGCTGAGCTGCAGTCATGCTCGATCTCCTCCGGGGGAGTTGACTACGCGCGTAGTTTGACGCGCGTAGATGAGTATCCGGAGGTTGCGCGGCCGGAGGAAGTCCCCGCGTGTTACGGGAAGTTGTGCATTTCATGGACATGACCGAACAGCCTGTCCGCTCAGCGGAGCACCGGCGCCCCCTGCGACTGGGTCCTATCCGGCCAGTCCGTGCAGCAGCGCGTCGACCATCCGCTCGATGCGGCCTTCTTCGACGGGCTGCCGGATGAGCAGCGCCCGGAAATGCAGTGGCGCTACCAGGAGTTCGAGAACGAGCTGGTGATCGGTGTCGGCGGCCAGTTCGTCGCGGGCGATGGCGCGGTCGACGATGGTCCGGGTGGCGTCGTAGCGGGCCTGCCAGAACTGGGCGCGGCTCCCGGCCAGCGCGGGGTCCTCGTCGACGGCGGCCATCGCCTGGGCCAGTGCGGTGCCCAGTGGGGTGTCCAGGTAGGCCGTGATCAGTCGGGCCAGCGCGACCATGTCGTCGCGGAGGCTTCCGGTGTCGGGGACCGGAAGCTGTTCCTGACTGTAGGTCAGCAGCGCGTCCAGGATCAGGTTCTGCACCGTGCCCCAGCGCCGCTGGATCGAGGTGGCGTGGACGCCTGCCCGCCTGGCGATCTCACTCAGCGTCAGGCCGCCGCCCGGGCCGTGCTCGGCCAGCGCTTCCAGGGTCGCCCGCAGGACGTCGGCGCGGACCCGCGCGGATCGGCCGCCGGGGCGGCGGACTGCCTCAGCCTGGTCGTTCGTCTCGTTCCGAGTCACCACGCCACCTTAACGCACAGATATTGCGTTTGTGGTGGGGTGGGAGTAGCGTCCACTAACGCAGAATCTATGCGTTAGTGACACTGTCGTGGAAGGAGCCGTCATGGCCTACGAATGGCCGCTGGACGCATCCGAGCTGTTCGGCGAGCGGTATCCGCAGATGGTCAACACCGGACTTCCGGCGGACGACGTCGACACCGTGCGTGCCGCGATCACCGAGATGTGGGCCGATGCCCCGGGTGGTTGGGTCCATGAATGGTCGAAGCTGGCCGCGGCCTACGCGGACGCGGGATCGCATGAGCAGGCCGCACTGGCCTACGGGTGGGCGAAGTTCCCCACCCTGGCCAACGAGAGCAAGAGCACCGCCCTGTCCAGGCAGTTGGAGCAGTACCGGCTGGCCGCCCCGGGCTTCGGGGTGCGGTTCCAGCGGCACGTCCTGGAACTGCCGTACCGAGGCGGCACGACCGACGTGGCGGTGCACCTGCTCTCGCCCTTCGACCTCCCCGCCGCTCGGCCGGTGGTGCTCGCCAGCGGCGGCGTGGACAGCTGGAAGATGGACGTGCACCAGCTGATGGTGCTTCTTGCCACTCACCTCCGTGCCCAGGTGCTGGTCTTCGACATCGCCGGAACCGGCGAGTCGACGGTGCCGATGACCGGTGCCGGCGGAGCGGAGCTGGTCAGTGGGCTGATCCGTCACGCCCGGACACTGGGCAACGGCGTGGTGGCACACCTGGGCATCTCGATGGGCGGGTACTTCTCGGCCCGATCGGGTCTCGGCGGCGAGGTGGACGCCGCCGTGGTGCTGGGCGGGCCGGTCGAAGCGGCGTTCGGCGCAGCGCGGAAGGCCGCCTTCGGCATGGACGGCATCGTCGGCAATGCGATGGGATTCGATGCACCGCCCGGACCGGAGGAACTGGCGGCACGACGGCAGGAGTTCTCGCTGCGCCCGCTGCTCGACCAGGACCGCAACGGCCCGATGCTGGTCGTGAACGGCGCCGACGACGTCCATGTTCCGCAGCGTGACACCCTGGTGTTCCAGGGGCGCCGCGACACCGTCGTGGACCTCGTCCCCGGGACCGGGCACTGCGCGGTGAGCAAACTGCCCGAGGTCTTCCCGGCCATCATCGGCTGGCTCGACCGCACCCTGGCCGCCACCGGGGAGCCGGTCAGGTGAGCCCGGCGGGCTGCGCTCGAACCCCTGGCGGTGGCGGCTCGTGACGTGACGTTCCTCTACTGCGGTCGGAAGTCGAGGTTTCCCTGCCGCCAGATGACATCGAGCACAACCTTCTCGAACCGCCACCCCTGGGTCGTGCGAAGCACGGTGCCCGTCAGCGTTCCGCCGGCGAGGAAGTAGCTCCCCTTGTCGGTGCTCTGACTCTCGGCGGCAGCCAATACCGTGTGCGTGACATACGTATTGGTGCGAAAAGATGCCCGCTCACCTGCGGTGTCGACGAGCGTGTTCGTGAACAGGTGCTGAGTCGGGCCGAACGGGGTCATCACGTGTTCGTGGAACTTGTCCAAGCCGTCGAGCCCGCGATGCTCGCCGGAGGGAAGTTCGACGAAGGCATCGTCGGTGAACAGCGTGGGCAGTGTCTCGCTGAAGGTGCGGTCGTCGAACAGCTTGGAGTAGCGGTCGACGAGTTCGCTGATCGCGGCGCGGTCGATGAAATGCGCCAGGTCCGCGGGAGGATCAATATCCAGAGCCATTGCCATCCTTTTGCATGGATTTGTCGGATATCGTAATGCAGATTCAGGCTGGACACGGGATCTGCATCATGGCGTCGCGGGCGAAACCGGCTCCTGCTCAGGGCTCGTCCGGTCTGGCATGCCAGCTGTACGAACGCCCCTGAGGTGCGCTACGAGCAGGCGCTCTGCTCGGTGACGGGCGGTCAGTTCTCCTGCTGCTTGGCGTCGATCTCGGTGATCAGGCCTTCGATCAGGTTCCGGATCTCGTCGCGGATCGGGCGTACGGCCTCCACGCCCTGGCCGGCGGGGTCTTCGAGCTCCCAGTCGAGGTACTTCTTGCCGGGGAAGATCGGGCAGGCGTCGCCGCATCCCATGGTGATGACGTAGTCGGACGCCTGGACGGCTTCGGTGGTCAGGACCTTGGGGCTCTGGTGCGAGATGTCGACGCCGACCTCGGCCATGGCGGCGATGGCGGAGGGGTTGACCTGGTCGCCGGGGACGGAGCCGGCGGAGCGGACCTCGACGCGGTCGCCCGCGAGGTGGCTGAGGAATCCGGCGGCCATCTGGGAGCGGCCGGCGTTGTGGACGCAGACGAACAGGACCGATGCGGCGGGTGCGGCAGTCATCGCAGACGGGTGCTTTCCGATGGGGTGGTGACGGGAGTTCGGGAACCGGCGGGGGTGTGTTCGGTGACCAGGTCGGCGACGCGGTGGGCGATCTCGTCACGGAGATGGTGTCTCCAGCGCGGGAGGGCCGGCCACCGGCCAGGACCGGTGGCCGCCCGGGGTCGCGTGGCGTCCCCACGACCGGTAACGTATCAGCCCATGGTGACATCAGTCGATACTGAAGCGTTGAAGGTCCTCGCCGATCCGCTGCGGATGCAGATCGTGACGCTGTTGGCGGCCGAGTCCCTGTGCGTGTGCCACCTGGTCGAGGAGACCGGCGCCAAGCAGACCAACCTGTCCAACCACCTGCGGCTACTGCGGCAGGCCGGACTGGTGGAGACCGAGCCCTGCGGACGCTTCCTCTACTACAAGCTGCGCCCTGCGGCGCTGGAGGCAGTCGCCGCGCACCTGGGCACCCTGGCCGACACCGCCCGCGCCACCGCCGAGGCCGCCCGCAAGCGCCCCTGCGCCTGACCTGCCTACCTACACCGCCGCCCTTTCCTGGAGTGTTCTTCGTGAGTGCCATAGACGAGGCCAGACCCACCGATCTGGCCGAGCCGCTCGTCGCCGACCTGGGCCCCGACCCGCTGTTCCGCAAGGTCGCCGCCGAACTGGTGGGCACCGCCGCACTGGTCGCGGTCGTGGTCGGCTCCGGCATTCAGGCCACCGAGCTCACGAGGGACGTGGGCCTGCAGCTGCTGGCCAACTCCACCGCCACCGTCTTCGGTCTGGGCGTGCTGATCCTGCTGCTGGGACCGGTCTCCGGCGCGCACTTCAACCCGGTCGTCACCCTGGCCGACTGGTGGACCCGCCGTGGACGGCAGAACCACCTCCTCGCCCGCGAGGTCGCTGCCTATCTCATCGCGCAGACCGCCGGTGCGATCGGCGGCGCGGTGCTGGCGGACGCGATGTTCGGCAAGGCCCTGGTGCAGTGGTCCAGCCACGACCGCTCCGCCGGACACCTGCTGATCGGCGAGGTCGTGGCCACTGCCGGACTGGTCCTGCTGATCTTCGGTCTGGCGAAGAAGGACCAGCTCCGCTTCGCCCCCGTCGCCGTGGCCTCCTACATCGGCGCCGCCTACTGGTTCACCTCCTCCACCAGCTTCGCCAACCCCGCCGTCGCCATCGGCCGCACCTTCACCGACACCTTCGCCGGCATCAAGCCCTCCTCCCTGCCCGGCTTCATCGGCATGGAACTGATCGGCGGCATCGTCGGCCTGGCCCTGGTCGCCCTGGTCTTCGGCCGCGACCGGGACACGCGCGCCTGACCCTCTGTCAGCTTGTCAGCCCCGGGCGTGCAGAGGCTTCTCGGCGAATGCGACGGCCTGTCGGCGGTGCTGGAAGCCGCGGATGTCGACGACCAGGCCGCCGGCGAGGTGGAACACCTGGAAGACGGTGTCCGGGCGCTTCGCGTTCGGGCCGAGCGCGGGTCCGGACATGGCCAGGGCCAGCACCACTGCGCTGTCGAGCACGACGGTCTCGGTGACCTGGGCACTCATGCCCGCAGCCCGGGCCCGGCCGTACCAGGCGAGCACGTCACCGCGTGAGTGGCAGGTCTGCTCGGTCTCCTCCGGACCGCCCCAGCGGACCTTGGGGTCAAGCAGTGGTCCCAGCAGGGCCAGGTCCTTGGCCTCGAACGCTTCCCGTAGCTGCTCGGCGACGGCCTGAGTGGGCGATGGTGTCATGGTGTCCTCGATTCAGGAGGCGGAGCCGCCCAGTAGGAGGCTCATCGCCGCCAGCACCTGCGGCTCGACACGGTAGTAGACCCAGGTCCCGCGCCGCTCGGAGGACAGCAGTCCGGCCTCGCGCAGCTTCTTCAGGTGGTGGCTCACCGTGGGCTGGGACACCCCGACGTCCTGGATGTCGCACACGCAGGCCTCGCCGCCGGCGTGGGAGGCGACCTTGGAGAACAGCCGCAGCCGTACCGGGTCGCCGAGGGCCTTGAACATCGCGGCCATCCGCACCGCGTCCGTCTCGGACAACTCGGCGGAGGTCACCGGCGGACAGCAGGCCGCAACTTCGTCCTGCACGAGCGGCAGCTCCACGACACCCGGATTCGACATATGTCTATCTTGACATCCGTCGAAGCAGGCGACAAGCTTCTCTGTATCGACAAGTGTCGAATCAAGGAATGGAATGGCCATGAGTGAGAACAGCAGCCCGAGTGCCGCAGCCCTGCCGATCGCCGTGGTCGGGGCGGGCCCGATCGGACTGGCCGCCGCTGCCCACCTGCTGGAGCGCGGCCTGGAACCCCTGGTCCTGGAGGCCGGCCCCTCGGCGGCCTCGTCGGTTCGGGCCTGGGGTCATGTGCGGCTGTTCTCCGCCTGGTCCGAGCTGGTCGACCCGGCCGCCGCCCGCCTGCTGGAGCCCACCGGCTGGACCCGCCCCGAACCGAAGCGCTACCCCACCGGCGCCGAGTGGGCCGAGCGCTACCTGCAGCCGCTGGCCGACGCCCTTGGCGAGCGGGTCCGCTACAACACCACCGTCACCGGTGCCGCCCGCAGGGGCCGGGACCGCATCGTCGACTCCGGCCGCGAGGACCAGCCCTTCACCCTCCACACCCGGCACACCGACGGTGCTGAGAACCGCCTCCAGGTCCGGGCGATCATCGACGCCACCGGCACGTTCACCTCGCCCAACCCGCTGGGCAGCGACGGCCTCCCCGCCGCGGGCGAACACAGCCACCGCGACCGCATCACCTACCTCGCCCCCGACACCGCCGACCCGGCCGTCCGCACCCGCCACGCGGGCAGGCGCACCGCAGTCGTCGGCTCTGGCCACTCCGCGCTGACCGCCCTGCTGTCACTGGCCGATCTGGCCACTGATGCGCCCGGCACCCGCGCGGTGTGGGTGCTGCGGCGCGGAAGCGTCGGCAACGCCTTCGGCGGCGGCGAGTCCGACGAGCTGCCCGCCCGCGGAGCCCTCGGTCTGCGGGCGAAGGAGGCGGTGACGGCCGGTCACATCGACGTCGTCCAGGGCTTCCGCACCGAACGCGTCGAGGACGCCGACGGCCGGGTGGTGCTGGTGGCCGACGACGGCCGCCGGATCGAGGGGCTGGACCACGTGATCGGCCTGACCGGCTTCCGCCCCGACCACTCCTGGCAGAGCGAACTGCGGCTCACCCTGGACGAACGCCTCCAGGCCCCGGTCAAGCTCGCCCCGCTGATCGACCCCAACCAGCACTCCTGCGGCACCGTATACCCCCACGGCGCAGGCGAGTTGGGCCACCACGAGGAAGGCGTGTACCTGGTGGGCATGAAGAGCTACGGCCGCGCCCCCACCTTCCTGGCCATGACCGGGTACGAGCAGGTCCGCTCGGTAGCCGCAGCCCTGGCCGGCGACCACGAGGCCGCCGCCCGCGTGGAGCTGACGCTTCCTGACACCGGCGTGTGCGGCGGGGCAGGGCTCTTCGACAACCCCGACGCCGACGCTGCCCGGAGCGACGGCGGTGGCTGCTGCGCAGCCCCTGCACCGGCGCTGCTGGAGATCGGTCTCGGCGCCCCGGCGTCCGGCGGCTGCTGACACCCGGCGGTGACGACCCTTCGGGCCGGCGCGGCGACTCACCCGCCGTCGGCGGCCGCGGCGGGCTCGGTCCGCAGGGCCGACAGCCGGGCGGCGGCCTCCGCGGCGGCGGGGGAGTCGAGTCGCCCGTAGAGGGTGACGGCGTCGTCCATCCCGGCCAGCGCGGCGCTGCGGTCGCCGAGGGCCAGGGTGCAGCGGGCGGCTCCTTCCAGGGCGCGGGCCTGGTCCAGCGGGTTGTCGGTGGCGCGGGCGAGTGTCAGGGCCTGCTGGTGCAGCGTCAGAGCCGCACGGGGTCCGGCCGTCCGCTCGGTCAGGACCGCCAGGTCGAGCAGGGTACTGGTCTCACCGAGGCGGCTGCCGATCTCCTGGTAGAGGGCCAACGCCTGCCGGTAGAGTTCGGCAGCCTGGTGGCTGTCGCCCAGCGCCTCACGTGCCCGGCCCAGGCCGAGCAGCGAGTCGGCCTCGCCGTGGCTGCTGCCCGCCTCCCGGCAGGCATCCAGGGAGCGCTGGTGCAGCTCGGCCGCGCCCCGGTGGTCGCCGGCGGCGTGCCGGACCCGGCCCAGGCCGCGCAGGGTGTTGGCGATTCCCTGGACGCTGTTGAGGTCCTGGTAGATCGTCAGCGCCTGCTGGTAGAAGTGGCCGGCGCTGCTCCGGTCGCCCATCTCGTCCAGGATGAACGCGAGGTCGTGCAGGGCGGCGGCTTCGCCCCGGCGGTCGCCCATGGTCCGGTAGAGGTCGAGCACCTGCGAGGACAGCTCGACCGCGGCGGGGGAGTCGCCCGAGGAGTGCCGGGTCCGGCCCAGGTCGCACAGCGCGCGGGCCTCGCCGAGCCGGTCGCCGAGGGCCCGGAAGGCGTCCAGGGCCTGTTCGTGCAGCCACGCGGCCTCCCGGATCTCGCCGGTCAGCAGCCGGATGCGGCCGAGTTCGTGCAGGTCGTTGGCCTCGCCGTGGCGGTCGCCGAGCTCCTGGTGGATCGTCAGGGCCTGCTCGTAGAGCTCCGCGGCGGCCCGGTAGTCGCCGGTCGCGTGCCGGACCCGTCCCAGGTCGCACCGGGCGTCGGCCTCGCCGCGGCGGTCCCCGTCGGCCGCCGCCGCGGTCACCGCTGAGCCGTGCAGGTCGGCGGCCTGGGTCCAGCGTCCCTCCAGTAGCAGGAAGGCCGCCAGGTTGGCGGAGAGCGAGACGGTGAACCAGGGGAGGGAGGCCACGGTGGGGTGGTCCAGGAGCGCGAGCAGGTTCCGGTACTCGCCGCGCATCCAGGCGAGGGCCTCGGCCCCGTCGGTCAGGGCCGGGAGCGCCAGGGGCGCCGCCGGCTCGGAGTGTCGACCGGGGCGGGTGTGCCGGGCCAGGTGTTCGTTGGCCTGCGCGGCGGCGTACCGGTAGTACCCGGCCAGCCGGTGCAGCGGGGCGTCCTGGTCCGGCTCCGCCGTCTGCTGCTGTTCGACCGTCGACCGGACGTAGAGTCCGACCAGGTCGTGGAACTGGTAGCGCCCGGGGGTGCGCTGGACCATCAGGTTGTGGTCGAGCAGGCTCTCCAGCAGCCGCTCCGCCGTGCGGTGGTCGGTGTCGGCGAGAGCGGCGACGGCGAAGGTGTCGATGTCGTGGCCGGGGAAGCGGGCGAGCAGCCGCAGCAGGTCCTGTTCGGCGGGGGCCAGGGAGGCGAAGGAGGTGGCGAAGACGGCCGTCAGGCTCCGGTCCTCGTCGGTCAGTCGGGCCAGGCGGTGGTGCTCGTCGCGGAGCAGCTCCACCAGGCTCTCCAGCTGCAGGCCGCGCTGGTGGCGCAGCCGGGCGGCGGCGATGCGGATCGCGAGGGGCAGCCGGCCGCACAGTTCCACGAGCTCGTCGGCCGCCGGATGGTCGGCGGGGACGCGGTCGGGGCCTGCGGCCTCGCGCAGCAGCGCCACGGCGTCCGGGGCCGGGAGCGGGTCGACGGCGAGGCTGTGGGCGTCGTCGAGTCCGGTCAGCCTGCGGCGGCTGGTGATCAGGACCAGGCAGCTGGGCGTTCCCGGCAGCAGCGGGCGGACCTGCGCGCTGCTGGCGGCGTTGTCGAGGACGATCAGGGTGCGGGTGTCGGCGAGGCGTTCCCGGTACAGCGCGGCGCGGGTGCTCAGCTCCTCGGGGATCTGTCGCGGCGGCACGCCCAGCGAGCGCAGCAGCCAGTCGAGGGCGTCGGCGGGGGAGACCGGGGCGACGCCGGCCGTGTGGCCGTGGAGGTCGACGAAGAGCTGCCCGTCGGGGAACTGGGGCCGCGCCCGGTGCGCGGCACGGATGGCCAGGGCGGACTTGCCCACGCCGCCCATGCCGTCGATGGCCGAGATCACCACCATGCCGCAGGCGCTGCCTGTCGGCGCCGACCGGGCCAGCGACAGCAGTTCGTCGAGTTCCCGGGCACGGCCAGTGAACAGACGGGTGTCGTAGGGGAGTTGGCAGGGAGCGCTCGGGCGCGGACGCGGACGCACCGTGCCGGGGGCGGCGAGCGGGCGGGCCGGAGCCGAGTCGGTGCGCGCGGCGGCGAGCAGTTGTTCGCGGCGGCGCGGATCGAGCGCCAGGGCGTCGGCGAGCCGGGTCACCGAGGAGAGCCGCGGCTGTCGCCGCCCCGCTTCCAGCACGCTGATCGCATGCGTCGAGACACCCGACTTCCCGGCCAGCTCCTCCTGCGTCCAGCTGCACCGAAGCCGGAACTCGCGCAGCAACGAACCGAACTCCGCAGTCAAGCCCGCCCCCTTGATCCCTTGGACTCGAACCCTATGTTCCGCCTGTGCGAAACGCCATACGAACGCCAGATCAACGCCATGGCGCGGGCCGCGGTCGTTGACCAGGATGATCGCTGTCCAGGACACCCCACGCCAGCGACTGGGATGACCGGACGACCGGAGAACCGACGGGGAGACACCACCTGCGGTCGAACCGTCCGGTATCTCCGCCCGGACGGCTGCCAGGCCCCGGTCAGCTGTTCCGCTTGCCCAGGACGCAGAATTCGTTGCCTTCCGGGTCGAGGAGGGTCACCCAGTGCTGTGCGTCCTGCACCGTGTCGGCGCGCCGGGCACCGAGGGAGAGCAGCCGGGCGACCTCGGCCTCCTGGTCGTCGGGGCGGAAGTCGGGGTGGAGCCGGTTCTTCGACGCCTTGCCCTCGGGGACAGGCACGAAGAGCAGCCCCGGGATCTGATCCGGCTCAGGCCGGATCTCGATGATCTCCTCGGTTTCGTCGACCACTACCCAGCCGAGAGCCTCGGCCCACCAGCGCCCGAGGGCGATGGGGTCGCAGGAGTCGACGATGATCTGTTCCCATTCGAGTGCCATGGACGTGAGCATAAACAGAGTCGGCCGGCTGCCCGGAAGGTGTTGAGCATGGGGGTGGTCATTCGGTTGCCCAGGGCCCGAGTGGGACGGTGCCGGCGGTGCGGCCCTCGGGGTCGAGGAGGTGTCCCATCCGTTTGACGCTGCGCAGTATCACGGTGCGGTCGGCGACTGTCAGTTGAGGGTGTTTCAGGAGGAGTTCGGCTTCCAGTCGGTGGATCTCCTCCACACCTCTGAGCCAGACGGTGACCAGTAGGTTGTGGGTGCCGGCGATGGTGGCGATGAACCTGACCGGTGCCAGCGAGGTGAGCTGGCGGGCGATGCCGTCCCGGGCCGGTGCGGGTACGTCGATCCAGAGCATGGCGGTGACGGGTCGTCTGACCAGCGGACCGGCGACGTCGCAGCGCAGGGTCGCCTCACCGGTGGACAGTAGCCGTTCCAGTCGTCGGCGGGCCGTGGCCGGGCTGGTCCGGGCCTGCTCCGCGAGGTGCTGCCAGGAGCGTCTTCCGTCCTGGCTGAGGCCCAGGAGCAGGCGCTGGTCCAGCGGGGAGACGGGGCGGGCGCCGGCCTCCGCCTTCGTGTCGCGGGACATGCCCCGGAGCGCGGTGGACTGGCTGGGTTGCAGGGCGTCCAGCCGCCAGCGGCTGGCTTCGGTCACCACGTTGGTGGCCAGGAACACGGTCGAGCGGGTCATTCCGGGCAGCCGGTCCACGCGGTCCAGCAGGTAGCGGCTCAGTGCGGCCAGGTCAGGGGTGATCACCTCGATGATCAGGTCATGGCTGCCGGCGGCCAGTTCCACGGTGACGGCGGCCGGGTCCTGGGCGAGGGCCGCGGCTACCTCCCCTCGTCGCCCGGAGTCGCACAGCAGGCCGACGAAGGCGACGCAGGCCGAGGAGCCGGGTCCGGGCACGGCGGTGACCCAGGCGGATCCCGACTCGCTCAGGCGCTGCCACCGCCGTGCGGCTGTCGCCTCCGTGCAGCCGAGCACCTCCGCCAGTTCGGCCCACGTCGCCCGGGGACGCACCTGCAGAGCGTTGGTCAGGGCGAGATCGTCCTCGCTGAGCATGGTGGATTCCTACGGTTGGAGCCTTCCTGGTGACGGATTCATGCTATCCGGTCAAAAGAATTGGCGCTCTGGCCATCATCTAGCCATCCGACGAACCCTGCGGAGGGAACCCATGGACGTGCGGGACGACGCGCAGGCGATGCTGCCGGAACTCCTCGCGCTGCGGCGCGCTGTGCATCGCGAACCGGAGGTGGGACTGGCCCTGCCGCGGACCCAGGAGAAGGTGCTCGCGGCGCTGAGCGGTCTGCCGTTGGCGGTCACCCCGGGATCAGCCCTGTCCTCGGTCACCGCCGTGCTGCGCGGGGCCCACCCCGGTCCGGTCGTCCTGCTGCGGGCCGATCTGGACGCCCTGCCGGTGGACGAGGAGGTGGATCTGCCCTTCCGTTCCCGGTTCGAGGGGCGGATGCACGCCTGTGGCCACGACCTGCACACAGCCATGCTGGTCGGCGCGGCGCACCTGCTGGCGGCGCGGCGCGACCGGCTCGCCGGAAGCGTCGTGTTCATGTTCCAGCCCGGCGAGGAGGGGTACGACGGGGCCCGGCACATGATCGAGGAAGGCGTTCTGGACGCGGCCGACCAGCGACCGGCGGCGGCCTACGCCCTGCACGTCAGTTCGTCGCTGTGGGAGGCGGGGCGGTTCGCCACGCGGGCCGGCTGCCTGATGGCGGCCTGCGACCGGCTCGCGGTGACAGTCCACGGGGCCGGCGGGCACGGCTCCGCGCCGCACCGGGCCCGCAACCCGATTCCGGTCGCCTGCACGATGGTGAACGCGCTGCAGGGCTTTCTCACCGGTGCCGTGGACCCGGTGCGGGCGGCGGTGATCTCCGTCGGCTCGATCCACGCCGGGACCGGGGCCGCCATCATCCCGCCTACCGCTCACTTCGAAGCCACCGTGCGGACCTTCGACACCGAGACCCGGGAGGCGATCGCGCGCGGTGCGGTGCGCCTGTGCGAGGACATCGCGCGGGCCCACGGCATGACCGCCCAAGCCGTCCTCCACTCCCAGTACCCGGCCACCGTCGCGGCCGAGCGGGAGTCGGCCTTCGCGGCCGACGTCGCCCGCGACCTGTTCGGGGCCGACCGCTTCCAGGAGATGGCCCACCCCCTCACCGCGTCGGAGGACTTCTCACGGGTCCTGGACGTGGTCCCTGGAACCATCCTCCAACTGGGCGCGGCCCTGCCCGGACGCGACTGGCGGACTGCTCCGGCGAACCACTCCCCGCTGGCCGCCTTCGACGACTCGCTCCTGCCCGACGGCGCCGCTCTCTACGCCGAACTGGCGCTGCGACGGCTCGCCCGAGGGCCGGCCGACTGACGCACTGCCCCTTCACCCCCACAGCCCCGGCATCGATCGGCCGGTACGGACCCCCGGAGTACGCCATGACACAAGCCTCGACCAGAACCCGCGTGATGGAGCAAGGTGCGATCACCCGCATCCCCGCCCAGGACCGCCACGGCAGGCCCTGGCACCTGCTGACCCTGTGGTTCGCCAGCAACGTGCAGATCACCGGCCTGGTGACCGGAGCACTGAGCATCATCCTGGGCCTGGACCTGCCCTGGGCCGTCGCGTCCATCCTGATCGGCAACCTGGTCGGCGGCCTGTTCATGGCCTACCACTCGGTCCAGGGGTCCAAGCTGGGCATTCCTCAGATGATCCAGAGCCGGGCCCAGTTCGGATTCCTGGGCGCGATCCTCCCGGTCGCCGTCGTGGTCGCCATGTACCTGGGCTTCTCGGTGGAGGGGGGAGTCGTCAACGGGCAGGCCGTGCACGCCTGGCTGCACATCCCCTACAGCACTGCGATCATCGCCTGCAACCTCACCATGCTGGTGGTGGCAGCCGCCGGCTACAGGCTGATCCACGCCGCCGGCCGGGTCATCTCGGTGATCTCCGCGGTCCTGTTCCTCGCGCTGTTCGTCCAACTCTGGATGCACCTCCCGGCCCACTACACAGGCACGTCGGTGAACCCGGGGAACGTGCTGCTGGTGATCTCGATCTTCGCTTCCTGGCAGATCACCTGGGCCCCGTACGTCTCCGACTACTCGCGCTACCTGCCCGAGGAGACCCCGGCCAGGTCGACGTTCCTGTGGACCTACCTCGGGTCCGCAGCCGGAGCCTCCTGGGTCATGGTCATCGGCGCCTTCGCCGCGGTGGTCGGCGGCAACGCCCTGGACGCCGACTCCATCGGATTCCTCGCCCACCGCTTCCCTGCCGTCTCGGGCCTGATCATCGCCGCACTCCTGATCGGCGGGATCCCCGGCAGCGCCCAGGGCCCCTACGGGGCCTTCCTCACGACGCTGAGCGGCGTCTCCGCCAGCGGCAGGCTGCGCTCGGCGCCCCTGGCCCGCGCCCTCTTCGTGGGCGGCTTCACCCTGGTGTCCACCGTGCTGTCGATCCTGGCCAACACCCACGTCATGGCCCTGTTCCAGAACGTCACCCTCTTCACGCTCTACCTGCTGGCCCCGTGGACCGCGATCAACCTCACCGACTACTACCTGGTGCGCCGCGGTAGCTACGACATCGAGGCGCTGTTCGAGCGCGACGGGCGCTACGGGCTGTTCAACCGCGGCGCCGTACTGGTCTACCTCGTGTCGATCGCTGTCGAGATCCCCTTCATCAACACCACCGTGTACATCGGCCCGATCGCCCGGCACCTCGGCGCGGCCGACATTTCCTGGATCATCGGCCTGGTCTTCGGCGCCCTCACCTACCTGGCTCATACAAAACTGGGCAGCTCGGACCCGGCCCGACCGCAGCCCGCCGCCCCCGCGGTGCTGGTGGATGGCGGCACTTCAGCACGTCACCCAAAGTGACGAAAGGAGGGCCATGTTTCACGATCGGTGATCATGGGTCGCTTCCAGCGGCCCCACTGAGTGGGCGTAGCACCGACAGGCCGCCCTGAACCAACCCGCACGAGTGAGCCGGCGGATGCGCCTGCTGACGCCGGCCTCAGCCGCGCCGGGCGACGGTGCGGCGGTGTCGACCGGGTTCATCGGGGGGCCTTCGAGGGGGTGAAGAAGGCCGGGTAGCGGCGGCGGCAGACCAGGAGTGCGAGCAGGCCGACGAGGATGGACGCGACGCCGATGACGAAGGTCCCGCCGATGTGCAGGTCCGGGGCGAAGGACGGGGTCCAGCTGGTGTTGCTGTTGGCCGGGTCCCAGGCGTGGACCAGGCTCCATGCTCCGGCCGCGATGAGGACGGCGCCCCCGATGGCGGGCAGGACGGTGCGCAGCCACAGGTCCGCCGGACCGGTGCGCCACTGGGTGCGGTGGACCCACGCGGAGGTGAGTCCGGTGAGTCCGTAGTAGAAGGCGATCATGACGCCGCAGGCGGAGACCGCGTCGCCGATGACCAGTTCGTGGCCCAGGAGGTTCATCGCGACGTAGACCGCTCCGCCGGCGACGCCCACGGCGACCGTGCCCACATGCGGAATGCGGTACTTCGGGTGCACTCGGGCCAGGGCCCGGGGCAGCGCGCCCTGGGCGCCCATGGACAGCACCGTCCTGCTCAGGGTCAGCACGGTGGTCTCGGTGGAGGCCGCGGCCGAGGTGAGGACCATCAGGATGAGCAGGTGCCACAGCACGGAGCCGAAGCCGCTCGCGCCGAACACGGCCGTGCCGAGGGCGTAGAAGACGTCACCGGAGTTGCCGGGGTTGTTCAGCCCGATGCCGGTGTCCCCGATGCCCGCGAACGACACCACGGCGAAGGTGGCGGCGAGGTAGACCACCACGAGCAGCACCGTCGACCAGGTCGCGGCCCGGCCCGGGGTGCGGTGCCGGTCGGCGGTCTCCTCGTTCACGGTGATCGCGGTCTCCCAGCCCCAGTAGATGAAGAGCATGAGCACCAGGGCGCTGATGAAGTCCCCGACCGACCCCACGGCGAACGGGTTGAGCCAGGACAGCTGCGGCCGGTGCGCCCCGGCCGGCGCGGTGCCGCCGTACACCCGGACCAGCGCGACCACCGACAGCACCACCAGCATGCTGAACTCGAGGAAGAGCAGGGCCCGTTGGACGGCTGCGGCGATCTCGATGCCGCGGTAGCAGAGGACGGTCATCAGCGCGAGCCATCCCAGCCCGGCCAGCATCACCCAGGTGCTGCCCGGGTCGGAGCCGATGCCGGTGGCTCCCACCAGCAGGAACACATACTGTCCGGCCACCTGTGCGAGGCTGCCGACCACCAGGACGAAGGACGCGATGATGGCCCAGCCGCCCAGGAAGCCGAGGCTGGGGCTGAGATTCCGGGAGGCCCAGGTGAAGATGGTGCCGCAGTCCGGGTCGCGCCGGTTGAGCGCGGCGTATCCGAACGAGACGAAGAGGATCGGCACGAAGGCGAGCACGACCACGGCCGGGGCCTGGAAGCCGACGAACCCGACGATGAACGCCAGGGTGGCGGCGAGGCTGTAGGCCGGTGCCGCCGAGGCCACCGCGAGGATCAGGCTGGTCGCCATGGAGAGGGCGCCGGAGCGCAGCCCCTTGTCCGCGCCGGGGGAGTCCAGGTCGCCGGACCACGGTTCGGCTCCGGGCCCGGAGGCCAGGGTTTCGGCCAGTCCCGGCCCGGTCTTCTCGCTGTTTCCGGTCATGGCCACTCCCGATCCCGGCTTCCCGGGGCGGGGACGCCGACCGCAACATCTGATTGGCGAGTCAGCCTCATCCCGGCGGGTCGCGCTGTCAAGAGATCCATCGCAATTATTTCTGGACCTTGACTGATCAATCAATGTTGCGCAATGGTCGTCGGCATGGAACAACGTGAACGTCCCGTCGTGGAAGCCCGGGTGGCCGTCGTCGGTGCGGGGTACGCAGGCCTGACCGCCGCCCTGGAGCTGACCGACGCAGGCGTGGACACGGTCGTCCTGGAGGCCTCCGACCGCGTCGGCGGCCGGACGCTGAGCGAACTGCGCCCGTCCGGCGTGCGCGTCGACCACGGCGGCCAGTGGATCGGACCGACCCAGCACCGGCTGCGTGCGCTGGCCGCCCGGTTCGGCTGCGCGACCTTCCCCACCTGGGAGACGGGCCGGCACCTGGAGGTCTGGCACGACGGCACCCGCGTCGGCTACGCAGGCGCGGCGCCCGCCACCGGCCCCGGTATCCCGGAGTACGAGCGGATCACCGCGCTGCTGGACCGACTCGCCGACACCGTCGACGTGGACAGTCCGTGGCAGACCCCGCGGTTCGCGGAGTTCGACGGTCATTCCGCCGAGAGCTTCTTCCGCAGTGAGACCGGCGACGAGGACGCGCTCCGCCGCCTGGCGCTCGCGGTGCAGGGCGTGTGGTGCGCCGAGCCGAGTGAGATCTCGCTGTTCCACGTGCTGTTCTACATCGCCTCGGCCGGCGGGTACGAACAGCTGATGGAGACCCGCGACTGCGCTCAGGACAGCCGCTTCACCGAAGGGGCGGACGGTCCGGCGCGGGCGGTGGCGGCCGCGCTGGGGGACCGGGTCCGGCTCGGCGTTCCGGTGCGGTCGATCAGGCAGTGCGCCGCGGGCGTCGAGCTCAGCACGGACCGCGGCCTGGTCAGGGCGGAGCGGGCGGTGCTGGCGGTGCCGCCGACGGCGGTGCGCCGGATCGCCTTCGACCCGGTGCTGCCCGCTGCCCGCAGGGGCTGGATCGGCCACTCGCCGATGGGCCGGGTGGCCAAGGTGCACGCCGTCTACCGGCGACCCTTCTGGCGCGCGGCCGGGAGCTCCGGGATCGCGACGCTCTACGGCGACCACCCGGTCGGCGTGGTCTTCGACAACTCACCCGAGGACGGGCAGCACGGCGTCCTGGTGGCGTTCGTCTACGGCGACCGGCTCACCCGGTGGGCCGCACTGGACCCGGACGCGCGGCGCGCCTCGGTGCTCGCCGCCCTGGTCGCCGCCGCCGGCCCGGAGGCCGCGGAGCCTGACGACTACACCGAGAAGGTCTGGCCGCAGCAGGAGTGGACGACCGGCGGCTACGAGTGCTTCGTGACGCCCGGTGGCTGGACCGGCCACGGCAGGCAGGGCTGGCGGGAACCGGTCGGGCGGCTGCACTGGGCGGGGACCGAGACCGCGTCGGTGTGGAACGGCTACATCGACGGGGCCGTCTCGTCCGGGGAGCGGGCCGCTGCCGAGGTCGCCGAGGCCCTCGCGGCGCGGGCGGTAGCCGCCCCCGGGCCTGCGGCACCAGGCATAATGAGCTCTCGTCATGAGCAGCACCGATGAGCGGTCCCCGACCGCACCACCCGACGCCCCCGACCGCCCCGCCGCCTCGGACCTGACCGACCGGGTACGCGTCGTCCTGCGTTCCGCACGGCTGTCCCAGCGCGAGCTCGCGCGCCGGATCGGCATGGATCCCACGGCGCTGTCCAAGGCACTGCGGGGCACCCGGCGACTGCAGCAGCAGGAGATCGCCGCCATCGCCAAGGCCGGCGGGGTGTCGGTGCAGTACTTGGTGTCCGGGGTGGGCCGGACTCCGCCGCTCGGCCCCGGGGACGAGGCGGGCGCCAGAGCCCAGCCGCTGAGCACCCAGGAGCGGAGGAGCCAGATCCTGGAGGCCGCCACCGAGCTCATCGCCCGCCGGGGCTTCCACAACGTGCGGGTGTCGGACATCGCGGAGCGCTGCGGCACCAGCACCGGAACGGTGCACTACCACTTCCCGACCAAGGAAGCGGTGCTGCACGCCGCGCTGGACCACTACGCCGAGCGTTTGCACGAGCGCCTGCGCGCGGAGTTCGAGGGGGCCAGCTCCGCCCGGGACAAGGTGCTCCGGCTCATCGAGGTGCAGCTCACGCTCACCACTGCGGACGTCGACGAGTGGTCGGTGTGGATCCAGTTCTGGAGCCAGGCGATGCTCGAGCCGAGCCTGCGCCCGGCCCAGCGCCGGACCTACTCGGACTGGCGCAGGCTCGTGGTAGAGCTGCTCCGCGAGTGCCGGGACGAGGGGCTGGCGCCGGAGGCCGACATCGAGGCGCTCGCCGACCGGTTCACCGCGATGGTCGACGGTCTGGCGATCCAGATCCTGGCCGGGTCCACCGACATGACGCCGGACCGGATGCGCTCGCTGCTGCGGCGGGCCTTCGAACCGCACCTCGACCTCGGCTGAGCCGGGCACCGGCGGTGCCCGGTGCCGGTGCCTGACCGGTGCTCCGCCGGTGCCTCCCGCCAGTCGTAGGATGGTGCTCCGCTGAGGATGAGGGGAGGTCAGGTGCCGCGTCCCAACGTGGAGGCCGAGCGACGCGAGCAGATCCTCCGTGCGGCCTGCGACGAACTCAGCGAGGTCGGCATGCAGGACCTGAGGCTGTCCGACCTGGCCCGGCGGGCCGGCGTCAGCTCCGGGACGATCCACTACTACTTCGAGGGCAAGCACGCGGTCCTGGTCGCGGCCTTCGAGTTCAACTACCGGCGTTCGCTGGAGCGGCGCCGACGGCTGCTGGACGCCGGCGACGAGCCGCTGCCCACCCTGCGCGAGCTCGTCGACTCCTACCTGCCGCGCCGCCCTGAGGCACTGACCGCATGGCGGGTCTGGGCGCAGCTGTGGGCCGAGGCCACCAGGAACGACGAGTACCGGGCGATCAACGAATCGCTCTACGCCGAGTGGCGCGGCCTGGTCACCGAGCTGATCGCGAGGGGCCAGGACCGCGGCTCGATCCGTGACGGCGACCCCGGGGTACTGGCCGACATGCTGATCGGCATGATCGACGGCCTGGCGACGCAGGTACTGGCCGGCTCCAAGGACATGCCGGTCGAGCGGATGAGCAGCACCTTGCAGCAGTTCATCGACGACTTCCTCGCGCTCGCGCCCGCTCGCGCCCGGCACTGATCCAGGTCGGCCGGCGCGGGGCGCCGGCGGCAAAGGCTGGATGAGGAAGCACTGTTGACGGGGCGTCGGCCCGACAGCGCTGCCGTGCGGCCCCGTCCCCTCCGGCCGGCTGCCTGAAGGCCCTGCCTGAACACCCGCTATGCCGGATCACCGGCGTGCTCCGCGCATCCCGAGGTCTTGCCCGCACCGGAATCGAAATGTATAACTGACGCATCAGTCAACTATCCGAGCCTTGCCGGGCACACCTGTGCCGGGGAACCGGAGGACGCCCATGACCGTGCCCAACGCGTTCGTCGATCCAGCCTCGGTCGCCGTCGTCGGGGCCAGTGAGGACCGCGCGAAGTGGGGCTACTGGCTCGCCGACGGTGCGCTTCGGGGCGCCGGACGCCGAGACGTCTGGCTGGTGAACCGGAGCGCACGGCCGTTGTTCGGCGAGCGCGCCTTCGCCTCGCTCGGCGAACTGCCCGCCGCCCCCGAACTCGTGGTGCTCTGCGTGCCCGCCGATCAGGTGGAACCCACCGTCGGGGAGGCACTGGCCCTGGGATGCCGGGCGTTCCTGGCGATCACCGCCGGACTCACCGGCCGGCAGCAGCACAGGCTCGCACAGCTGCTCAAGGCCGCCGGTGCACACCTGCTCGGACCCAACAGCCTCGGCCTGTACGACTCCTCCACCGATCTGCAGCTGGCCTGGGGGACCTTCACGCCCGGTTCCCTCGCGATCGTCTCCCAGAGCGGCCAGCTCGGCATGGAGATCGCCACCCTCGCCGCGCAGGCGGGCCTCGGGGTCTCCCGGTTCTACTCGGTGGGCAACCAACTGACCGTCAGCGCAGCCGAGTTGCTGGAGTCACTGGCCGAGGACGAGCGGACCACGACGGCGGTGCTGTACCTGGAGGCCTTCACCGAGGGCCCACGGATCGTCGCCGCGTTGCGCGCCCTGCGCCGGGCCGGCAAGCACACCCTGGTGCTCAGCACCGGTGCGAGCGAGGCGAGCCGACGGCTGGCCCGCTCCCACACCGGTTCGCTGACCTCCGCCCTCGACGTGGTCGACGCCGCCTGCCGGGTGGCCGGCGCACTGCGGGTCGCCACCCCACAGGAGGCCGTCGCCATCGCGACGTACCTGTCCTCGGCCGCGGCGCCGCGGGGACGCCGAGTGGCAGTCGTCGGCGACAGCGGCGGACAGGGCGGTGTCGCCGCCGACGTGGCCGCCCGGACCGGTCTCGAAGTCCCGCAGTTCTCGCCCGAACTGCAGTTCAGACTACGGGAGTTGCTGCCCGAGGCCGCAGCCGTGGCCAACCCGGTCGACCTGGCCGGAGCCGGTGAGGCCGACCTCGGGGTCTACGCCGCAGTGGCGGAGGCGGTGGCCGCCTCCACCGAAGTCGATGCCGTCCTGCTCACCGGCTACCTCGGCTGCTACGGCGAGGACACCCCGTCGATCGCCGACGCCGAACTCGCCGTCGTCGACCGCCTCGGACGCCTGGCCGCGAGCGGACCGGTGCCCCTGGTGGTGCACAGCATGAGCGGGACCTCCGCGGCAGTGGCACGCATGGGGCAGCACCGCATCCCCACCTACCCGGAGATCACACCGGCCCTCGGCGCCCTCGCCGGAGCCGCCGCACTGGGGGCGGCGACCGGACGGGACCCGAAGGCCACGGCCGGCCCCGAACTGCGACCGGTCACCGGCTACTGGGGCGCACGGGAGGCACTGCGTGACCTCGGCATCCCGGTACCGGATGCGGTGCGGGTCCGCGACGGGGCCGAAGTCAGCGCGGCGTTCCGCACGCTGCACGCTCCGCTGGTGCTCAAAGCCGGCTGGCTGGAGCACAAGAGCGAGCACGGCGGCATCAGGACCGGGCTGACGGGGCCCGCGGAAGGCACCGCGGCCTTCGCCGAGATGTACCAACGGCTCGGCCCGGGGGAGTACGTCCTGGAGGAACAGGACACCCGCGCCGACGTGGTCGAGATGCTGATCGGCGCTCGGCACGACCCCTGCTTCGGACCGACGGTCGCCGTGGGCCTCGGCGGCGTCGAAGCCGAGCTGTGGCGTGACGTCCGGGTCGAACTGGCACCGGTGGACCGGCCGGTCGCCGCCGCCATGGTCGACGGGCTGCGATCACGCGCACTGCTGCGGGGCTGGCGCGGGAGACCGCCGGTGCACACCGACGCGCTCGTCGACGCCGTGGTCGCGGCGTCCGAAGCGATCGCGGCCAACCCGCACCTCACCGACCTGGAGATCAACCCGCTCCGGGTCGGCGTCGACGGAGTACTCGCCGTCGACGCACTGATCCTGCACGAGTCACCGAAGAACGACGAGTCGTCGAAGAATGAGGAGAACCATGCCTGAGACCACCGAACCGTGGCCGCTGACCGACGAGCAGCGCGACATCCTCGCGCTGTGCCGGCAGTTCGCCGAGCAGGAGATCCGGCCCCGCGGACGCGAGGTGGACGAGGCCGACATCGAGCCTCCGGTGGACATCTTCCGCTCCGCCGCGAAAGCGGGCATCACCGACTTCATGCTCCCCGAGGAGCACGGCGGCGGCGGGCTGACCGACGTGCTGACCCAGTGCCTGGTGCAGGAACAGCTGTGCTGGGGCGACCCGGGCATCGGCAACTTCCTGTGCTCCAACGGCTTCTTCGCCGACCCGGTCATCGAGTTGGGCACCGCGGAGCAGAAGGAGCGCTGGCTGCGCCCGCTCACTGGGCCGGCTCCGCTGCACACCGCGCTGGCCACCACCGAGCCCGGATCGGGCTCCGACGCCGCATCGATGTCCACCACCGCGGTCAGGACCGCGGGAGGATACGAACTCACCGGCCAGAAGGCGTGGATCTCCAACGCGGGCCTGGCCGACCAGTACGTCGTCTTCGCCAAGACCGACCCGTCCCGGCGCTCGGACGGCGTGACCGCGTTCCTGCTGGACCGGAACACGCCCGGGATGACCTTCGGCGAGCCGATGCGGAAGATGGGCCAGCGGGCCATCGTGTGCCGCGAGATCTTCTTCGACCACGCCTTCGTGCCGGAGGACCAGCGGCTCGGCGACGAGGGCCGCGGGTTCCACGGCCTGATGAAGACGTTCGACATCTCCCGCGTCGTACTCGCGGCCGCGGCCACCGGCGCCGCCCGCGCGGCGTACGAGTACGCGCGCGACTACGCCCGCCAGCGCAGCCAGTTCGGCAAGCCGATCATCGAGCACCAGGCGGTGGCCTTCCGGCTGGCCGACATGGCCACCCGGATCCAGTCCGCCTGGCTGCTCACGCTGCACGCCGCCCGGCAGATCGACGCCGGCGCCACCGTGACCGGCCTCGCGGCCATGGCCAAGCTGCAGGCCTCCGAGACGGCCATGTTCTGCACCTGGGGCGCGGTCCAGACCCTCGGCGGCTGGGGGTACTCCCGCGAGTACCCGGTCGAGCAGTGGATGCGCGACGCCAAACTCGAGGAGATCGAGGAAGGCACCTCGGACATCATGCGCCTGGTCATCTCACGCAGTCTCTAGAAGCCGGGAGGTCCCTCAACCATGCCGTTCCAGAACGACTTCACCCGGATGTTCGGCGTCCGGCACCCCGTGGTGTGCGGCGGCATGCTCGCCGTCGGCACCGCGGAACTCATCGCGGCGGTCGCGAACGCGGGAGCGCTCGGCTTCCTCAGCGCTCTGACCCAGCCCACCCCGGAGGCCCTCAGCCTGGAGATCAAGCGGTGCCGTGAGCTGACCGACCAACCCTTCGGGGTCAACCTCACGATCCTGCCGACCATCGACCCGGTTCCGTACCACGAGTACCGCGAAGCGATCATCGAGTCCGGAGTCCGGGTCGTCGAGACCGCGGGCAGTAACCCGGCCCCGCACCTGCCCGCCTTCCGGGCCGCGGGGGTCAAGGTCGTCCACAAGGCCGTCTCGGTGCGGCACGCCCTCAAGGCTGAGGCACTCGGCGTCGACGCAGTGAGCATCGACGGCTTCGAGTGCGCCGGCCACCCCGGCGCGGACGACGTGCCCGGCCTGGTCCTGATCCCCGCGGCGGCGCGGCGGCTCTCGATCCCGTTGATCGCCTCGGGCGGCTTCGCCACCGGCAGCGGCTTGGTCGCCGCGCTCGCGCTGGGCGCCTGCGCGGTCAACATGGGCACCCGGTTCGAGGCGACGACCGAGGCACCAGTGCACCCCCGGGTGAAGGCGCAGATCGTCGCCAACGACGAACGTGCGACGCAGATCGTGTTCCGCGAGTTCGGCAACACCGCACGGGTGGCACGCAACTCCGTCTCCGAGCAGATCGCCGAACTCGGCGCGCGGCCCGGCGCCACGTTCGCCGACGTCGCCCATCTCGCCTCCGGGGCGCGGGCCCGGAGCCGGGTGCTCGCAGACGGCGACGTCGAAGGCGGAATGTGGTGGGCCGGCCAGGCGCAGGGCCTGATCGACAGCGTCGGCAGCTGCGCCGACGTGGTGCACGACATCATCGCCGAGGCGGAAGCCATCGTCCGCGACCGGCTGCCCGGCCAGATGACGCCCGCCCCCTGAGGCCGGGGGCAGGGGCGGAAATTCGGTGTCCTGGCCGCGCTGTGAGGATGCAGGATGATGCGCATGACTCTGGCCACTCCCACCCTGCACACGGCTCGCCTGCGCCTGCGCCCCTTCACCGACACCGACGCGGATGCCCTCTACGCGCTGCACAGCAACACCGCTGTGATGCGTTACTGGGATTCTCCGCCGTGGAGCGAACGGTCCCGCGCCGATCGCTTCATTGCGACGTGCGGGAAGATGGCCGACGAAGGCACCGGGGCGCGGCTGGCGATCGACCGTGCTTCTGACGGGGCCTTCATCGGCTGGTGCTGTCTGACCGGATGGAACCCGGACTACCGCAGCGCGTCGTTGGGCTACGTCCTCGACGATGCGGTGTGGGGCCACGGCTACGCGACGGAGTCCGCACGCGCCTTGCTGCAGTGGGCCTTCGGCACCCTGGACCTGAACCGGGTTCAGGCCGAGGCCGATACCCGCAACGCGGCGTCAGGCCGGGTGCTGGAGAAGCTCGGATTCGTACGGGAAGGGACGCTGCGGGAGGACTGCATCGTGAACGGCGACGTATCCGATTCGTGGGTGTTCGGGTTGCTCAGGCGAGAGTGGCGGCCGGCGGTCGCGCCGATCCCAGCGGGCTGAGGGGCCGCTCCGTTCCCGGAGCGTCCGCTCTCGGGCTCAGTGGACGCCGAGCCGGTCGACGAGGAAGGCGATGATCTCGTCGCGGGCGCGGGTGGTCGGGTGGCCTTGCCGGTCGACCAGGTGTGCGGTGACGACGCTGTGGGCGGTGCCGACGACGTCGCGGAAGAACGGGGGAGGGTCGGTGTTCGCGGCGTCGGAGGGGAGCACGCGACCGTCGAACGCGTCCCCGAGCAGGGCCCGGTAGGCGGCGAAGCGTTGGCCGGTGCACCACCGGTCGTTCTCGAAACGGTAGGCGAGCACGGTCAGTCCGTCCCGGCGGACGCGTTCCGACACCGCTACCGCGTCGGCGTCGTCGAGTTCCAGGCCGCCGGGGTCGTCGAGCGGCAGCGAGGGGTGATTGACGACCGGGGCGACGACGGCGGGCTCCAGGGCCATGGTCAGTGCGAAGTTGCCGGTGAAGCAGAGCCCGACCGCGCCGACGCCGGCTCCACCGCACTCCGCGTGCGCGGTGCGGGCCAGACCGCGCAGCCAGGCCACGACCGGACTGGTGCCGCCGCCCGCGAACGCGCGGAACTCGGCGCTGACGCAGGCCCTTCGAACGATCTCCTGGCCCGCGGCGGTGGTGGGGTAGGCGCCGTCGACGCCGAAGAGCGACGGCAGGTAGACGGTGGTGCCGGCGTCCTGGATCCAGCGCGCCAGCCGGGCCACGTCCGGGCTGATGCCCGGCATCTCGGGCATCACGATGACGGCCGGTCCGGTGCCGGAGACGTACACGGTCTTGCTGACGTCGTCGACGCTGACGGTCCTGTGGAGGAAGTCGCCCAAAGGGTCGTCACGCTGCGGTGGTTCCGTTGTCATGGTCGCAGTCTCACGGGACACTGGTGCCACCGGAAGCGGCGGTATCGCCATGACTGCGGGTGATCTCGCCAGCGGCAGGAAGCAGGGAGTACCCGGTGGGGGAAGCGGAGCAGCCGCTGCGGCTGGGGGTGCTGGCCTACCCGGGATGCTTCGCCTCCGAGGTCTTCGGGGTCCCGGATCTGCTGGCGATGGCGGACCGTGTCTCCGCGGCCCGGGGCGCGGACCGGCCGCGGTACGAGGTGGACGTCATATCTCCCCGGCGGCGGGTGGTGGCATCCGGCGGCTGGGCCGTCGAGGTCCGGGCACCGCGCCGGGTCGATGTGCTGGTGGTGCCGGGTTTCGGGCTGTCACCCGAGACTGATCTGGAGGCGACACTCGCGGGCCTGGGTCCTGAAGTCGCGCTCATTCGGGCCCGGGCGGCGGCCGGAGTCGCCGTCGTGTCGATCTGCGTCGGCGCGTTCCTGGTAGCTGAGGCCGGTCTGCTCGACGGACGCCGGGCGACGACGTCCTGGCTCTTCGCGGACCGGCTGGCGGGGCGCTACCCGGCCGTCGACGTGCACGCCGAGCACCTGGTGGTCACCGATCGCGGGGTGACCACCACCGCCGGCTTCAGCGCCATGTACGACTTCGCGCTGCAGCTGATCCGTGACCACGACGGCCCCCGGACCGCCCGTGCCACGGCGCGCATCGCGCTGGTCGACGACGCACGTTCGACCCAGGGCCCTTATGTGGACCCGGAGTTGCTCCCCACGGTGGGCCACCGGTTCTCGGACGCGGTGAAGCGGCGGCTGGACCGTGACCTGGCGGCGCCCTACGACCTGCCCGCCCTGGCCGAGGCGTTCCGCATGAGTACACGGACCATGCTCCGGCGTTTCCGGAGCGAGGCGGACCAGACCCCGCTCGCCTATCTGCAGTCGGCCCGGATCCGCCGGGCCCGCCATCTGCTGGAGGTCGGCGACGCGACGGTGGCCCGCATCGCCGCCGACGTCGGCTACCGGGACGCGAGCACCTTCAGCACGCTCTTCACGCGGCACACCGGGCAGCGGCCGCGCGACTACCGTGCGCGCTTCCGCCGGCTCGATGGAGCCGGGGGCCGTCCCGAGGCCGTCCGCGCCTGACACCGGCTCAGGTGTCAGGCGCGGACGGGGACACGAAGCGGCCTCCACCGGGCCACCTACTGGGGCAGCCCCTGGAACTGGAGCAGCTGGACCTCAGCGATGTCGGTGTTGCCGCCGTGCTGGTCCAGGACCCGCAGCATGGGCACGGACTGGTGCTGCGGCAGCTTGAAGATGTACCACTGCTGGTCGCTGGTGATGCCCGAGATGGTCAGGAACGTCGTCCAGGTGGTCCCTCCGTCGGTCGAGCCCTGGAGGACGGTGCCGTTGGCGCGGGCCGGGTAGCCGGTGCGGGCGTGGATACGGACGGCGTCGATGCCCAGCGTCGAGCCGTCGGTCGGCTTGACCGTCACCCAGCCGTTGGCGGTCGTGGTGTCGGTTGACGTCGTGATGTCGCCGTCGAACATCCGCCAGCCGTTGGCCGCGGTGGTTCCCTTCCCCGGCCACAGCGGGGTGGACGCGTCCACCCAGGCCTGGGCGATGCTGTCGGCCAGCACGTGGGTGTTCCACAGCTGGAGCGCGGAGCCGTCGGTGGTCTGGAACACGGTGGTGCCGGTCTGGCCGGTGGCCGTCGTGTAGTCGGCCGTGAACTGCAGTGCGCGGCCGTAGTCGACGCTCTCGGGCAGTACGGCCGTGGCGTGCCAGTGCTCGCTGTCGGTGCTGGTGACGGTAGCGGTCGCGCCTTCGATCTGGACGTTCACGTCGGCGATGGGCTCGGTGGCGGTCAGGTCCAGGGTGACGGTGTCCCCGTTGACGGCCTGGCCGGCGACCGGGTCGTCGGACGACAGGGTCGCGACCGAGACGGCCTGGGCCGTCTCCTGGCGGACGCCGTGGATCCGCAGTTCGCCGAAGGACGACAGGCCGGGGTAGTTCGGGTCGGTGGGGACACCGGGGTCGTCGACCTGGATCTTGAAGAAGCGGAAGGACTTGTCCTTGACCTCGGCGCGTACCGGGATGGTCTCCATCTGGAAGTCGGGCGCCGTGTTGGTGGTCTCGTGCGCTGTCAGCAGGGTCCAGGTCCGGCCGTCGTTCGAGCCGTAGACGTTCGCCCCCTGCGAGCGGTTGGCGAAGTTGTACCGCGCCTGCAGGCCGAAGGCACTGGCCTTGACCCGGAATCCGGCACCGAAGTCCAGCGTGAACGGAGCCGTCAGGTCCCCGGAGGTGGTGTTGATGTCGCTGTCGACCAGGTTCCACATGGCTGTCGTCCCCAGCGAGGAGGTCACCAGGGTCTGGTAGGCGAGCGTGCCGTCGCCGAGGGTCGGGTTGAGCAGCTGCAGCCCCTGCACCGCCTTCTGCACCGACAGGAGGCCGTCCTGGAAGGTGCTGTCGTCAGCGGTGGTGATGGTGGCCCGTACTGCGGCCACGGCTGCGTCGTACGCGTCCAGCGTGCTGCGGACGTAGGTCGCCTTGGGGTGGAACCCGGCCTGCGCGGCCTTGAGCGCTGTGGTGCGGTTCGGCGCTGTCACCAGGGTGAGGTTCAGGACGGTGTCGGTCGTGCCGTCGGAGGCGACGACGGTGGCCCGGGCGGTCCCCACCTGCCTGCGGGTGGGTGTCCAGCTGAAGGCCCCGGTGCTGCTGTCGACCGTGGCTCCGGCCGGGAGCCCGGTGGCTTCGTAGGTCAGGGCTGCCCCCGCGGTGTCCGTTGCGGCGAGGGAGCGTTGCAGGGATTGGCCGGCGACGCCGATGAGGGTGACCTGCCGGCCCTGCGGGAAGGTGGGCGGGCTGAGGCTCGTGGCCTGAAGGTTGACGCTCTGGACGTCCACGTTGACCGCCGGTGAACCGGTGACGGTGTAGTAGGCGAGGTTCTCCCCACCGGTGCTGCCGGGAACGACCGCGTAGTCCATGTCGTAGCTGACGTAGCGCCACTGACCGTGCGTGTCGGGCAGACTGACGGTCTGGTAGGGGCGGAGCGCCAGGTTCTTGCGGATGGTCAGGGTCGCCGGTCCGTCAGTGCGGATCAGGACGCCGACGGGGCTGTAGCCGGTGCGGGAGGGGTACATCAGGGTGCGGACCGCGATCGAGGCGCCCTTGTCGGACGCCTGCATCCGGACGTAGCTCTGCCCAGTGTCGACGAGCACCTGCGAGCGGTGGTCCAGGGCGATGCTGCGCTGCGCCACCGGCACCAGTGCGTCGGCCTGCTGGGGCCGGACCTGGCCGGCCACCTGCTGCGGCAGTGACAGCCAGTAGTCCGGGTTGTAGTCGGGATTGCTGTTCCAGAAGTTGTAGGCGCTGGTCCCCCAGAAGAACTGCGGGCCGTCGGCCTGCTGCTGCATCTTGGCGACGTCGGGGGCGACCTTGGCGACGTTGACGCCCAGGTCGTACTCGTAGACGTTGTAGAGCTCGTCGATGGGGTCGAACTGCCGCCCACGGTAGGCCTCGGACAGCTTCCCGGGACCGCCGGTGGTGTCGATCCAGGGGATCGTCTTCCCCATCATGTAGGCGTAGTACGCGTCGGTCCCCGCCAGCAGCCGGTTGTCGCCGAAGGTGTAGGGGGACACGGCGTTGCTGCGGTCCGAGACGGTTCCGGCGACCGGGTCCAGCCTGGTGCCCTGGACGGTGAGCATGCGGGCGATCTCGGTGAGGGCGTTGATCCCGTCCCAGGCGTGCGCCTGGTCGCGGCCCATCTCCTGCTCCTGGACGAAGGAGTGGCCGTAGGGGTTCAGCGGGTCCTTGGCGCTGATGGTGCGGATCAGGGAGACCAGCGAGCCGTTGGCGTCGGGGTCCGGGTTGGAGGCGTTGACCGAGAACCACTCGACGTGCTTGTCGTAGGCCGCACGGTTGTCGGTGAACATGTCCGCGGCGAGCTCGCCGACCAGCGGGTACGACTGCTGGCTCATGAAGTAGGTGTTGCCGTCCAGCAGGACGCTGCTGACCGGGGTGATCAGATTGGTGGTCAGATTGCTGGTGTCCGCGTCGGTCCAGGAGGTGTCGTAGCCGTCGGAGGTGGCGTTGACACTGGAGTAGCGGAAGATCTCCGCCGCGGCGAGCATCCGCATCAGCGGGATGCCGGCGTGGATGTGCGCGTCCGCGTACGGCGCGACCTCGGCGGGGTCGATGTGGGACCAGGTGCGGATGATGTGCATCCCGTTCTCCCGGTAGGCGGGATCCCCGGTGATGAGGTACTGGATGGCTTGGGTGTAGGCGCCGAAGGCGTCGGCGATGAACTTCGATTCGACGCCCTGCGAGTTGAAGGCCACCGACCCGGGGGTGTCCACCTGGGTGCTGTGGTTGACGGGGGTGAGCGTCCTGGACGCGTAGCTGGTCTTGACCATGGCCGCGTAGTAGGAGGCCCAGGGTTCGACGCCGCCCTGCACCTCCTGGCGTGCCAGCAGCAGGTTCGGGGCGCTCACGTCGATGCCCGGGTGGACGAACCCGGCGCTACTGGTGACCTGGTTCAGGGTGACGGTGGGGAAGGCGCTCGCCACCGCGCCGGCCGTGCGTGGTGCGGCCGTGTCCGCAGCGGCGGTCGCCGGGACGGCGGGCAGCACCACGGCCAGGACGAGCGCCGCGGTGATCACCCGCCCACGTAGCCGTCTGACTCGCCCCATCAGGTTCTGCCACATGCAACGCTCCTTCGGATTGCGGTGCCAACAGGTGCGCGAGCCGGTGACGTCGGCGGACTGGTTTCCCGGTCACGCAGGGGTCAGCGGGTAGTCGATGGTGAGGTGGTCGATGTCGGCGCTGAAGCCGTCGCCGTCGTGGTCGTCGACCCGCAGCGCGGCGAAGGCTCCGGTGAACCGCAGCAGGCCCCGGTAGTCGTCGGAGAGCGGGCGGCTGGACAGCGTCGGGCCGGTCCAGGCGCCCAGATGCGGGTCGGGCCCGGCCGAGAAGGTGATCGAGGGCCCGTCCAGGGCGAAGCCCAGGTGCAGGTCCGACCAGTCGTGCACCGGCACCGGCTCGCCGAGATGGGAGGTTCCGGCGGGGGTGCACTGCTGCAGGAGCAGCACCCGCCGGCCGTCGTCGTCCAGGGTCAGGTACAGGCCGTAGTGGCTGCGCCGGTCGTACCAGGCGACCAGGCCGGCCCGGTGGCCCGTGGTGCGCGGCCGGGCCTCGATCCGGGTGGCCACCCGTGCCGTCGGCTCCTCGATCCGGGTGCCGATCAGGCTCTGCTCGAAGACGGAGGCGCGGGACTGTCCGCCGTGCAGCCTGAGCCGGCCGGGCCGCGCTTCCAGGTCGAGCCAGCCCGGGTGCACCCGGCGGCGCAGGGCCGACCAGCGGGTGCGGTCGAGCCGGGGCGCGCTGAAGTCGTCGTGGAAGCCGGGCGCCAGGGCGGGACCGTCCGTGGTTCCGGACGCAGCGGCGGTGGAGCGGACCCGGGTTCTGGCCCGGGTCCCGGTGACCGGGCGGCCCTGGTCGTCGGCCAGCCGCAGCCAGCCGTCCTCGGTCCAGGCCACCCGCTGCAGGCAGGTCTCCCGTCCGGTGACCGCGAACTGCCCCTGGTCGTCGCGGCTGGTCCGGGAGGCGAGGTGGGCCAGGTACCAGTCGCCGTCGGGGGTCTGCACCAGTTCGCCGTGGCCGGCCTTCTGCAGCTCCCACTCGGGGTCGTCCCGCGAGGTCAGCAGGGAGTACTGCGGATCGCGCTCGAACTCGCCGTCCAGGCTGCGGGAACGGAGCATGGAGATGCCGTGGTTGAAGCCGGTTCCGCCCTGAGCCAGCATCAGGTAGTAGTACCCGTCGTGCCAGTAGAGGTTGGGGCCCTCGATCAGGCCGGCGTCGCGGGCGACGATGCGGCTGTCGCCGACGAGCCGGCCGGCCTTGGCGTCGTACTCCTGCAGGCTGATGCCGGCGAACCGCGTGCGCCCGGGGCGCGGGTCCCACTGCACACCGACCAGCCAGTGCCGCCCGTCCCGGTCGTGGAACAGGGAGGCGTCGAACCCGCGTGAGTTCAGCCGGACCGGCTCCGACCAGGGGCCGGTGATGTCGGGGGCGGTGAGCAGGTAGTTGTCCAGGTCCTTGGCGTCGCCGTCCATGGTCCGCACGATGCTCAGGACCAGCCAGAACAGCCCGTCGTGGTGCGAGAGCGAGGGGGCCCAGACGCCACCGGAGTCGGGCACCCCCCGCAGGTCCAGCACACCGGCGCTGTCCACCGCGTGCCCGAGCGTGCGCCAGTGCACCAGGTCGCGCGAGTGGTGCAGCCGCACCAGCGGCGACCACTCGAAGGTGCTGGTCGCGATGTAGTAGTCGGCGCCGACACGCAGGATCGAGGGGTCCGGGTTGAAGCCCCGGAGCACGGGGTTGACCAGATGGGTCACCGGATCAGCTCTTCTGCGCCTTGAGGTGGGCGTCGGCCTGCTTGGCCATCTCCGCCTGGATCTTGGCCAGGCCCGCGCCGTCGGCGGCCGTCTTGAGCTTGCTGAGCTGGCTGGTGACGTCGCCGACGCCGTAGTACAGCGGGTTGGCGTACTGCGTCATGACATTGGTCATCTGCGCGATCTCCTGCTTGACCGGCGTGATGTCGGGGACGAAGGAGGCGAACGGGTCCAGGGTGAAGTTGTCGTAGGACTGGGCCCAGTCGAAGATCTTCTCCTCGGACGCGGTCATGTACAGGGAGCGCCGTTCCAGCTTGGAGCGCCACAGCAGGCCGTAGCCGGGGAAGGAGTACTGGCTGAGGATCTTGTACTTGTTGTCGGCGGCCGGCTCCCAGTCCGTCCCCTGGATGCCGTACTCCAGCAGGTCGTGGTTCTCCTGGATGGACAGCCAGTCCTGCAGGTGCATGGTGCGCTCCAGGTCGCCGCCGTTGGCGTTGACCACGACCACGTTGTCGGCCTGGAAGGTCTGCAGCGGCTTGGCGCCGGCCGGCAGCGGCATCACATTGGCCAGCTGGGCGCTCTTCACGGTCTTCTGCAGGGTGGGCAGTCCGTTGCTGGAGGTGCCGTCGCTCATGGCCCAGATGGAGGCGTAGCCGCCGGCGTTCCAGCGACTGTTGGCTGTGGCCTGGTCGGTGCTGATGGCGTTGGCGTCGATGATGCCGTCCTGGTTGTACTTGCGGATCCGGTTGAAGGCGTCCAGGCAGCCGGCGTCCTCCCAGAAGGGCTTGGGGTTGGAGGAGCCGGTGGTGGCCGCGGAGCGGTCGAAGAGGAAGTAGAGGTTGGAGCCGGTGAACTGGTGCGCGGAGGTGAGCGGGTCGCTCCAGGACTGGGCGTTGAACAGGCCGACCGGTCCGGGGACCACGTACAGGAAGGTCGAGTTGGAGGACGCGCCGAACGGGGTGATCCCGGCCTTCTGCTTGACCGCGTAGAAGTAGCGCTCCAGGGTGTCGTAGTCCTGGATGTCGGAGAAGCCGTACTTCTCGGCGAGGTCCTGACGAATGGTGAAGTGCTGGATCCGGCCGGCACTGTTGACCTGCGGGATGCCCCACAGCTTGCCGCCGCTCCAGGTGTTGGCGGCGATCAGCTGGGAGGACAGCTGGGCCTTGAGGTTGGGGTACTTGCCGATCTCGCCGGACAGGTCCACCAGCGACTGGGACTGCACCAGTTGCGACATGTTCAGCCACAGGGCCTCCAGCGCGGTGTCGAAGTGCGCGCCGGCGGTGAACTTCAGCAGGGCCTGCTGGCCGTAGTTGGTCCAGGCGGTGAACTGGGCGTCCAGGGTGAAGCCGAGGTCCTTCTTGAGCTTGGCGTTGGCCTGGGCGATCACCTTGCTCCAGCCGACCGGCGCGGTGCTCGGCAGCAGGGCGGTGGAGGCTCCGCTGAGCCCGCCGCCGGAGCTGCCGCCGGAGGAGGAGCAGGCGGCCAGGGCGAGAGCGGCGCCGAGGCCGCCGGTGGCGGCGAGGAACCCTCTGCGGGACAGCTGCTGGGACGGGCGCGGGGTGCTTGGCATGGCTGTACTCCTGGTGGTGGGCGGTATGGGGTAGGTACAGCTGGGGCGGGTCAGCCCTTGGTGGCCCCGAGGGTCAGGCCCTTGACGAAGTAGCGCTGGGCGAAGGGGTAGGCGAACATGATCGGCGCGACCGTCAGCACCGTCATCGCCAGCCGCAACTGGTAGATGGGGGCGGCGGCCTGGGCCGCGGTGCTGCCCGGCAGGGTGGCCGCGTTGGCGACGTTGGCGATCAGGTTCTGCAGCATCAGCTGGAGCGGGAACTTGTCCTGGTCGGAGAGGAACAGCAGGGCGTTGAACCACTCGTTCCAGTAGGTGACCCCGTAGAACAGGGCGATCACGGCCAGCACCGGCTTGGACAGCGGCAGCACGATCTGGAAGAAGATCCGCAGCTCGCCGGCGCCGTCCACCCGCGCCGAGTCGATGATCTCCTCGGGCAGTTGACGGAAGAAGCTCACCGCGATGAAGACCAGGAAGGGCGCCATCATCCCCGGCAGGATCACCGAGAACCAGTTGTTCTGGAGCCCCAGCACCTGGGTGACCAGCAGGTACAGCGGCACCAGGCCGCCGGTGAAGAGCATCGGGATGTAGGCGACGACCGTCAGCGGCCGGCTGATCCCGGGCATCCGGCGGGCGATCGCCCAGGCCAGCGACGCCGTGCAGGACAGCGAGAGCACGGTGCCGACGCCGGTGATGAACAGCGTGGCCAGGTAGCCGTCGAGCAGCGCGGTGCCGGAGAACAGCATCCGGTAGGCCGTCAGCGAGAACGGCTGCGGCCACAGCGAGTACCCGGTCAGGGCCAGCTTGGACTCGGCGGTGAACGAGCCCGCGATGATCATCCACATCGGCACCAGGCAGAACAGGCCGAACAGCGAGACCACGACGTAGCTGACGACGGTGAACGCCTCGGGCCTGTTCCGCACCCGTGCGCGCGCACCGGGCTGCTCCGCCCGGGCTCCGACGATCGGTTCGGTCAGCTGAGCGGTCACAGGATGCTGCCTTCCTTGTTGAGCCTGCGCTGGACGAACACCGCCGCGGTGACGAAGACGAAGCCGACCACCGACTGGAACAGGCCGACCGCCGCGGTGGTCCCGAAGTCGCCGACGGTGCGCAGCGAACGGAAGACGTAGGTGTCGATCACGTCGGTGGTCGGGAACAGCGTCCCGTTGTCGCCGACGATCGCGTAGATGGTCGCGAAGTCCCCGAAGAAGATCCGGCCCACGCTGAGCACGATCAGGATGGCCGCGGTCGGGGCCAGCAGCGGGGTGGTGATGGAGCGGGCCATCCGGGCTCGGCTCGCGCCGTCGATCACGCCCGCCTCGTACACCTCCTCAGGGATCGAGGTGATCGCGGCCAGGAAGATGATCGACATGTAGCCGCCGAGCTGCCATATCTTGACCACGGTGAGGATCCACGGCCAGGGGCCCGGGGTGGTGTACCAGCTGATCCGCGGCAGGTCGAAGACGCCCAGCATGCCGTTGAGCGCGCCGCTGCGCCCGCCCACCCCGGCCAGCACGACCTGCAGGATGATGCTGATCACGATGGGGGAGACGAAGTACGGGAAGAAGACCGCCGACTGCGCGAAGCGCTTGAAGTGCCTGGCCCTGATCTCGTTGAGCATCAGCGCCAGCAGCAGTCCGGTGCCCAGGGAGGCGGCCATGAACAGCACGTTGAGGAACAGCGTGTTGCGCACGATCGACCAGGCGTCGCCGCTCTCCAGGAAGTACCTGAAGTTCTGCACGCCGTTCCACGGGCTGCCGAAGATGCCCTGCCGGATGTTGAAGTCCTTGAAGGCGACCACGAGTCCGGCCATCGGCCCGTACGCGAAGACCGCGAACCAGGCGACGCCGGGGGCGGCGAGCAGCAGCAGCGTCCAACCTCCGCGGTCCGGTCCGCGACGGCGGCGGGCCGCCTGGCCCGGCTTCCCGCTCCCGGCGCTGCGGCCGCTGCCGACGGGCTGGGTGCGCACCCGCCGGGCGGAGCCCGCCGCGGAGCTGGCCGCGGAGCCCGCTGCGGTGGCCCCCTCGCCCTTCGCCTTGTCTGGAACTAGTTTCATGACCGGGACGCTAAAGCCGCGCGATCCGGGGCGTCAAGGGTCGTGCAGCGAGTTCTCCGGCGAATCGTACGCGGCCCGTTCCGGTGATCCGTGACCGTTGTCGCGGCTTGTAGCATCGGCCCTGTGAGCGACCCAGCAGACCCCAGCGCCGCCGGTCCCGCCGGCATCCCCGGCGGCAGCCCCGCGGCCGGGCCCACTGCCGGGCCCGCGGTCGGTCCTGCGGTCGGCCCCGCAGTCGGGCGGCGTGGCTCGCGAGGGCCCAAGAAGGTCGGCGCGGTCAACCTCCGCGACGTCGCAGCCCACGCCGGCGTCGCCCCGGCCACGGTCTCCCGCGTCCTCGGCGGATCCCAGCACGTCAACCCCGACACCCGGACCCGGGTGCTCGCCGCCGCCGCCGAACTCGGCTACGTGGTCAACGGCCTGGCCAGGGCCATGACCGGCCGCGGGACGCGCAGCATCGCCTTCCTGACCTCCGAGATGGCCGGCTTCACCTTCGGCGCCACCGCCGCCGGGGCGGAGAGCGTGGCCGCCGCCAACGGCCACCTGCTGCTGCTGTGCACCACCCACGGCATCCCCGAGCGCGAACGGCAGGTCATCGCGACCCTGTGCGAGCAACGCGCCGCCGCCGTGCTGCTGGTCGGCTCCTCGGGCACGGACCGCGCCTACACCGAACGTATCGGCGGCTACGTCCGCGACCTGGCCGCCGTCGGATCGAAGCTGCTGTTCTGCGGCCGACCCGGACTGCCGGGACTGCCGCAGGTGCGCAGCGTCGACTACGACCACGGTGGCGGGATCAGGTCCGCGGTGTCCCACCTGGCCGAGCTCGGGCACCGCTCGGTCGGATACGTGGGCGCGCCCCGCGGCGGCACCATGGCCGACCTGCGCCTGGACGGCTACCTGGCCGGAGTGCGGGAGAACGGTCTCGAAGCCAGCCCACGGCTGGTGGCGCAGGCGCAGAACACCATCGAGGAGGGCGAGCGGGCCACACCGCTGCTGCTCGACGCGGACCGGCCGCCCACCGCGCTGGTCTGCATGACCGACAACGTCGCCGTCGGCGCCTACCGCGCGGCGCGGGCGCGGGGGCTGCGGATCCCCGAGGACCTCTCGATCGTGGGCTTCGACGACGTCCCGGTGGTCGGCGACCTGACGCCGGGTCTGACCACGGTGCGTCCGCCGTTCCGTCAGATCGGGGTGGACGCCGCCGAGATCGCGCTCGGGCTGCGCGACGGCGACACCGACGTACGGCTGGGCACCTCGCTGATCGTCCGCGGCTCCACCGGGCGGGTCCGGGACTGAGCCGCCCGCCGGTCCGGCGGTCCGCCGTCCTACCGACCCTCCGTCCGTGCTGCGGATCAGTTCACCACTGCGGCCCTCTTGCTTTCGCACTGGGTCTGGAACTAGTTTCATGCCTCGCTGGCACCCAGCAGCGAAGAGGAGCGATGACCCGTACCCCGCAGACACCCACATCCCCAGGCATCGACCCCGAGCCACCGGCCGAGTCACCGGCCGAGACGCGCCGGGCCCGGGCCGAACCGGTGACCTTCGCCCTCGCGATGCGCCCGGCATCGCTCGCGCCCCGGCTCTTCGGCCCGGAACTGCAGGAACTGACCGCCGGCCACCGCACCCGCCAACTCGGTGGCGTCCTGGCCGAGTACGGCTCGCCCGCCGCCCGCAGCGCCCTGGCCGGGGCCGAGGTGCTGATCACCGGCTGGGGTGCGCCGGGCCTGACCGAGCAGGACCTGGCCGCCGCCCCCCGGCTGCGCTACCTGCTGCACACCGGCGGCGCGGCCGCCTCCCTGCTGCCGCCGGGCGCCCGGCGGCGCGGCATCCAGGCAGCCAACGCCGGACTGGCCAACGCTGTCCCGGTCGCCGAGTACACCATCGCCATGATCGTGCTCGCCAACAAGGCCGCCTTCCGTTCCCGCGACCTGTACCGACTGCGCCGCACCCGGATCGACCGCGAGGAGGAGTACCCGCTCGCCGGCAACATCGGCCGTACCGTCGGCGTCGTGGGCGCCTCACGGATCGGCCGCGCCGTCATCGAACGCCTCGCTGCCTTCGACCTCGACGTCGCCCTGTACGACCCCTACCTGACACCGGACCAGGCCACCGCGCTGGGCGCCCGGCTGCTCCCGCTGGACGAGCTGATGCGGGTCAGCGACGTGATCACGCTGCACCCGCCGCTCAACGGCGAGACCACCGGCATGATCGGCCGCGCCCAGCTGGCCCGGATCCGGGACGGCGCGATGCTGATCAACACCTCGCGCGGCGCGGTGGTCGACCAGGACGCGCTGGTGGACGAGCTGCGCAGCGGCCGGATCGACGCCGTCCTCGACGTCACCCAGCCCGACGTCCTCGCCCCGGACCACGTACTGTACGACCTGCCGAACGTCTTCCTCACCCCGCACATCGCCGGTTCGATGGGCCTTGAGCTGCGCCGGATGGGCCGTCAGGTGGGCGCGGAGCTGGCCCGTATCGTGCGCGGCGAACCGCTGGCACACCCTGAGGAACTCTGAGCCTGGAGGGATGGGACCGGTGGCCGGATCGAAGCGGGCCGGATCGACGCGGACCGGAGCGACGCGGACCGGAGCGACGCGGACCGGAGCGAGCGTCGCCCTGCACTGCCGCGACTCGGGCGCCGGCGAGGACCCCGTCCTGCTGGTCCACGGCTGGGGCGGCAGCGGCGCTGAGTGGCGGCCGCTGGTCACCGCACTCGGCCCCGGCCGCCGCACGATCGTGCCGGACCTGCGCGGCCACGGCGACTCACCGGGCCCCGCGCACGGATACGCACCGGCCGACTTCGCCGGCGACCTGGCCCGGCTGCTGCTCGGCCTGGGCACCGGACCGGTCACCGTGGCCGGACACTCGATGGGCGCGCAGATCGCGGTCGAGCTGGCCACCGCGCACCCGGAGTCGGTCAGCCGGCTGCTGCTGCTGGATCCGGCCTATGGGGCGGACCAGGCCGAGATGCGCCGGATCCCCGGCGAGCAGCGGCAGTTGCGGGCGGAGGGCACGCCGTGGGCGGTGCGCTTCGCCGGGACCGCCCACGGTCCGGACACCGCGCCGGCCATCCGCGAGCTGCACCGCCGGCTCATGTCCGCGATGGACCCGGCGGTGCTGGCCGAGGCCCGGGACGCCATGTACCTCGCCCCCTCCGCCTTCGGCTCCCGGCCGGCCGCCGAGGCACGGCTGCGGGCGCTCAGCTGCCCCGTCCTCACCGTGATGACCACCGAGGAGCGCGCCGCCTGGGCCCGCCGGGCCCTGCCGGAGGGGCGCGTCGAACTGCTGCCGGGCGGCCACTACCTGCACGAGGAACACCCAACCGAACTCGCGTCTCTGTTCGACTGAGGGCCTGGCCCACATGCCTCTGCTCAGACCGGGCCCGCGACGTCGGGAGGGTACGGCGGCGGTGCCGGCGCAGGGTCGGTGAGGGAGAAGAGTGCACGGGTCTCGGTGAGCTCGAGCAGGTGCTGCACTGCGTAGCCGGCTCGGGCCAAGGTCAGCCTCACGCCACGGTTCTCGGCGCATGCACGGATGTGCAGGAGGACGTTCAGCCCTGAGCAGTCGCAGAAGCGCACGGCTCCGAAGTCCAACTCCAGGCTGTCACTGCAGTCGTCCAGGGCTCGAGTGAGCGCGCCTTTGAGCAGCGCGGTGGAGTCACAGTCGATCTCGCCGGCCAACGTGACCCGCGTGAGTGGGCCGACCGGTTCGATCCGTATGTGGAGCAAGACCGAACCGACCGTCAGGGCCTCGCGGCTGTGTGAACTCGCGCCACACGTTCCGCCTGGCGCCGTTACACCGTCAGAGGGGGACATGGCCGTAGCTCCCTGGGCTGCCGAATGTACGCGTCCAGCTTGCACAGTCCGACAGTTCACGTCAACCTATACACGAATTTGTTTTCGTTAATTGATAGGCGTGAACCAGAGGTCCTATATTGGAGGGATGGATGCAGCTTCCGATGGCCGACCGGGTTGGACCTTCCTGACCAACCATGCCCGCGTGCTGGCTGCGATCGCCCGCGACCCGGGCACCCGAGTGCGTGACATCGCTGTTCACTGCCTGCTGACCGAGCGTGCGGTCCAGCGGATCATCGCGGACCTCGAAGCCGGCGGCTACCTCGCCCACACGCGCCAGGGCCGCTCGAACCACTACCAGGTGAGCGCCGACACCTCCCTGCGCCACCCCGCTGACACCGGATCAACCGTCGCCGAACTCCTGGCACTGCTCGCCGTCCACCAGAACCCCGGCCCCGAGGAAGCTCAGCACCAGAAAGGGGAGTGAAGCCGGTGACACGCCCGCCGGGAGCTTCAGGAACTGGGCCCTCGTTGCCGCGGCAGCCTGATCCGGCTGTGGGCAGGGTCCGGTGGCACGATGTCGGGACCGAGCCCCATACAGCTCAGGAGCCGCCGGTGCATCGGCGACAGGCAGACCACGAACACGCACACGCCGTGGTCAAGGCCGCGGCGCCGGGTGTCACGGATCAGGTGGACGGCCTCGGTGCCGAAGTAGGCCGTGCCGGTGAGGTCGAACACGATCTCACGCAGCTGCGGCAATGCCCCCCACACCTGGGTGCGCGCCACGACGCGGATGGCCTCGATATTGTTGATATCGACTTCTTCGGGCAGCGCGATCACCGCGCGGCCGGCACTGGTGTGAACGCGTAGGGGCATGAGTCAGCCCTCGCTTCCGGCGGCAGAACTGGACCAGCGGTCCGGACGGATCTCGTCCTCTTCCGGTCCGGCTGTCCTGTTCCGCACAAGCAATGCCTGCCCGCCGGCAATATCCTCCCAGAGGATGAAACGGTAGTGACCTGGCGGCTGCGCGCCCTCTGACCAGTCGACGACCTGCCGTCGGCCTCGGCCTACGCGCTGAGCTTGGGTGCGACCCTGGCCGACCACCAGCCCCAGGACGACGTCCTGGTACACCTGGACCCTGTCGGCAACCCGTTCTGCCTCTTCGTCGCCGCCCAGGTCCGCTCCCGGCTCCGGTCGGGCGGGGCTGCGGGGGGAGCCTCGTCGCCCGGAGCCGCCCATGACTTCGAGGATCCGGGGTAGGCGAGCGAGCCAGAGAATCCAGTCTCCCAGGAGAGCGGGTGGATGCAGTGCCTTCCGGATCGAGTCCCAAGCGGGAGCGTCAGTACGAGCACATCAAGGACAGCGCGAAGAAGCGCGGGGAGAGCGAGAAGCGGGCCAAGGAGATCGCGGCCCGCACGGTGAACAAGGAACGCGCCCGCAGCGGTGAGTCCAAGACCGCCAGCCGCAGCTCGACCCACGACATGTCCTCTGCCAAGCGCGGCGGACAGCGTTCGCACCGGGGCTCTGGCGGCCCGACCTACGACCAGCTCTACAACCAGGCCAAGCAGCGCAACATCAAGGGCCGCTCGTCCATGAACAAGGCGGAGTTGCAGCGGGCCCTCGGCGGAAGCTGAGCCGTAGAACCTTCACTGCCTCGACGAGCGTGGGCCGAGGGCACGCCGGCCCGATGGGCGGCCTGGACGTCCCAGGGGTGTCGCCCACGAACACCGCTCGCCCGGCCAACGCTCGCGCCTTGGCGAGGGCGTGGATCGCTGGACGGTGCTGGGACCGGTACTTGCTCGATGAATTGACCGCGTGTTAGATGGGCAGCGGTGTGATTCCAGGTGTGGCGGTGACAGTCCGCCAGTTCCGCCGGCTGCGGTGGGACGACTCGGTGCGATTCCGGGCCATACGGTGAGACCCCGTCACCTCTCGGGCCCGACGCGGGCTCCTGGGTTCTTTCTCAGTGCCGGCAGGGTCCCCCTGCCGCTGTCGGGAGGTGACACCGGGTGTTCAACGGGCACATTTGCGAGATCGGCGCCGTCGTGTCGGCCGATCAGGATCACATCGCGGTCAGCGCCCCACGGGCCGCTGCCGCCGGGTGCGGAACGTTCTGCTTGAACGGGGTGGGGCTCAGAGCGACGTCCTCGGGGCGGGCGGAGGGCGTGCTGGAGGCCGCGTTGTCCGCCGACACCCGGCGCAGGTCGACGCTCGGAGAGCTGCGGCCCGGGATGCGCGTCAATGTGGAGACACCGCTGCGGCTCGGGGACTTCAGCAGCGGGCACCTGGTGCAGGGCGATGTCGAAGCCGTGGGCAAGGTCGTCCGGATCGACGACGAGGGGATCGCCCGGCGCTTGTGGATCAAGCCTCCGGGCCGGTGCCAGGCACTGATGGTGCCCAAGTCCCAGATCGCTGTGGACGGTGTCAGCCTCACCGTCGCCGAAGTGGGCCGGGACCGCTTCGCCGTGGTGCTCGTCCCGCTGACCCTGCAGCAGACCACCCTGGCGGATCTGGCGGCCGGAGACCGGGTCAACCTGGAGATCGACCTGATGACCCGGTTGGCCCGGCGCTGGCCGTGCGACCCGCGTCGGGCCGTGGCCGAGGTGGTCGCCGCGCTGCCCTGGGCGGGGCGGGTCACCGGAGCCCGGGGCGTGCAGCAGGCGGCGGCGCAGCTCGCGGCCGGCGGCGGGGTCATGGTCTGGGATCCGGACCGGGAGGCCGAGGGCGACGTGGTGTTCGCGGGGGCGGGGCTGCGGCCGGAGGCGTTCACCTTCCTGCTGACCCAGGTCTGCGGCCACACCACCGTGCCGTGCGCGCCGGGCGTACTGGAGCGGCTGGAACTCGGGCCGATCCCGGGGCCGGGTGACCGGCATGGAACCCGGCCGCACATTCCGGTGGACCTGGCGTCCGGCACCGGCAGCGGAGTCTCGGCGGCCGAACGCGCCGCGACCGTGCGCCGCCTGGCGCATCCCGACGCCCGCCCGGACGACTTCCTGCGACCCGGGCATGTGTTCCCGCTGGCCGCCAGGCCCGGCGGTCTCGCCGAGCGTGCCGGCCACACCGAGGCGACCGTGGCCCTGTGCACCGCCGCGGGGCTGCCGCCGGTGGGGGTGTGCTGCGAGGTCATGAACGCCGACGGCACCATGGCCAGGGCGGCCGAACTGGAGGTCGCCGCCCTGCAGTGGGGCCTGCCCCTGCTCGACATCGCGGATCTGGTGGAGTACCTGTGACCCCGGTCGAGGGCCGGGACCTGTACGACGACCCGCGATTCCACGACGGCTACAGACGGCTGCGGGCCACCGGCGCCGGAATCAACGAGGCTCTGGAGATCCCCGCCATGGCCCGACACCTTCCCGCGGTGCAGGGCGCGTCGGTGGTCGACCTGGGGTGTGGGACCGGGGCGCTCGCCCGTCGGCTCGCCGACGCCGGCGCGGCGGAGGTGGTGGCCGTGGACGCGTCACGGCGGATGCTGGCGAACGCCGAACCGCATCCCAGGGTCCGTTTCATCCAGGCGGACCTGGAGTCGCTGAGCCTGCCGTCCGGGTCCGCCGACCTGGTCGTCAGCAGCATGGTGCTGCACTACGTGGCCGACTACCCGGCACTGGTGCGGCGCATCGCCGACTGGCTGCGTCCCGGGGGACGGCTGGTCTTCTCCCAGGAGCACCCGATCTGCACCGCCCACCGGGGCATGCCCGGCTGGCTGCGGACCGGCGAAGCCGAGGAAGGCTGCCACATCGGCGCAGGCTGGGTCTGGCCGGTCGACGACTACGCCTCCGAGGGCCCACGCACGCAGCACTGGATCCTCGAAGGCGTCGGGAAACACCACCGACGCACCTCCACGCTGATCGCCACGCTGCTGGGAGCCGGCTTGGACCTCACCGCCATTGAGGAACCCACCCCGGACGCCACAGCCCTGCACACCCGCCCCGAACTGGCCGAACACCTGCGACGGCCCCCGATCCTGCTACTCGCCGCCCGTAGAAGAGAGGAGCCCTGACGGTGTCTCCATCAGCGCAGCCAGGTCGACCAACGCTGCGCCGAGGTGCAGATCGAGCCGAGCGTGCGCAGGGACTTTCGCATGCCGTGGGCGCATCGAAGATGCCACGCGGCGTCACCTCCGCGATGGCCACAGGCGTTCCACAGCAGGAACGCCGCATACGACAGATCCGCCGCGAGCCTTCCGGTGAAGGCCTCCGGCTCGGCCGGTCCCGCTTCACCGCCGCCGTCGCGGTAGCTCGCAACGGCGGCGTCGATGCTCCGGCGGTCCGGTTCGATCCGGCCCAGGTCCGGACTGGCCAGGGCGAAGAAGTGCCCGACCGCCTCCCACCACGGCACCTGCGGGCCGGCAGAGTCGAAGTCCAGCAGCTGCGGGCCGTTTTCGGTCAACAGGACGTTGACGGGACTCACATCCCGGTGCAGCACCTTGAGCCCCGGGCACCTCGCGATGCCGCTCTCAACACGCTCGTTGAGATCGGCGATCAGATGCACAGCGTCGACGACCTGCGCCGAGGAGAGCACGCCGAGGGTGTGGGCCTCGTCCAGCCACTCGGCCCACTCCGGGGCCGAGTACGTCGGGTAGCCGGTCTCCTCCCATGCTCCGGGGACCGGTGGTGCGACGGCTTCGAGGGCGGCCAGCGTCGCTCCGACCCAGCGGGAGACTTCCGGGGCAAGCGGGACAGGCGGGTGGGATCCGTCGATGCGGATCAGCGCGCGAGCAAAGGAGCCGTCCCCGTTCGGAGTCCACATGCCGATCCGCTCTCCGGGAACGGTCGGTGCGACACCGGGCATCGCGACGCCCGCGGCCAGAGCTGCCTGTTCAAGGCTGGCCGCACGCCGTGCCCGGTCGAACCACCAGGTTCCGGCCGGTCGCACGGTCTTGATGACCCACGGCCCTCGCTCGGTGTCGACGGCGAACACCGGATTCGGATCACCCGGCTTCAGATTGGTCGCCGGCCCGGCGGCCGAACCGAGGCCGAGCAATTCGACGAGATGATCGACTTGCAGCACCATGTCCTCGACGATGAGATCCTTGCGCCCTGACAGTGACGCGGTCCGGCACGTTCGATCAGCATCGCAGAGTCGTGGGAAGCCGTCAGTCGGCGGGACGGCGCGCAGGCTTTCCCAGTAGCCGTCGGGCGGCTCTCTTCCTCGGGTGCCGCACGACGACGCGGCCGAAGCTCTTCTTGCCGACCAGTTCCACGCGGAGGGTGATCGGCATGTCCGGGTCCGGGGCGTGACGGATCTTGATCTTGCTGAATGCCAGGTTCAGGGCATCGGTGTCGACCACGATGCCCGGCTTGGTGATCAGGATCAGGTTCTTGCCCTGCATGTCCATATCGATCTGCAGGGTGTCCTGCGTGATCACTGCCTCTGTGAAGTCGAGCGTCACTTCGCTGAACTCCGTCGCCAGCTCCAGTCGTCGCGGCACCACCCAGCGGCCGACACGTTTGACCGGACTGAACCTCCGCTCGATCCGCAGGACGTCCTTGACCTCAGCCACAACCGCGCCGCCGGAGGCGGCCACGGGCGGCAGGTCGGTGGTGAGCGCCGTGAGTTCGCTGAGGGTCCGCGCGGACAGCGCGGTTTCCAATCGCTCGTCCAACTCGTCCGAGGTCAGCCGGCCGTCACCCGCCGCGACCCGCAGCACCTCGACCACCCGGTCCCGATCCGCATGCGAGGCCCGCAGGTCGGGTGACGTGGCACGATCGGAGCTCTTGCCGGCGGGCGAGATCTCGTCTGACATGTTTCCGTCCTGATCCTGGTCGAGGGCTTGCACGCGGTGGGGTCGGCGCAGCGGTCGGTGACCAACGCTATGCCGCAGCAATCATGCCCGCCAAGCTCTGGTACCACCTCGGGCCGGACAGATGGGAGCGCCGCAGGCACTGCAGCCCCGGCGAGATGCCCGGGCCGCAGTGAGCAGGGCCGTGCCTGCGGCCGCCGCTGGCCTTTTCCGCGCGTGGTCCTACGGAAGGGGGAGGCGCTTCTTGGCCTCTTCGTAGAGGTCGTCGGGCAACGGCCCCTTCTGTGCGACGGCGATGTTGCCGGCGAGGTGGGCCGGATTGGCGGTGCCGACGATCGTCGTCGACAGACCGGGGTGGCTGAGCGTGAAGCGCAGGACGAACTCCATGTTGCTCATGCCGGCCTCGCTGAGGAGTTCAGCGATGCCGGAGGTCTCCCAGTTCCGCTGAGCGGTGCCGGGGGTCTGGCTCAGCGGCCCGCTGCGCCACTTCTTGTCCTCCGCTGCGGCGCCGCGCGCCGCGCCGCCCCGGATCAGAGTGCCCGCGTCCGCGTCGGCAGCCCGGGTGATGAGCGCCTCGTGATCGCGCTGGACCGCCGAGTACGGGATCTGGAAGACGTCGAAGACACCCATCGCCAGGTGGTCGGGCAGGTTCGGCAGGATGCCCGACATACCGATGAAGCGGATCTTGCCCTCGGCCTGGAGGTCCTTGAGCGTCTCGACCGTACGGTCCTCCCGGAGCGTCGTCTCGCTCGGCGACATGTGCACCTGGACCAGGTCGAGGCGGTCGGTGCGCAGCCGCCGCAGTGAACGTTCGACGTTGGCGCGGACGTTCCCGGGGCTGAAGTCGTGCCGGTAGGGCGGCGGAGTGTCGGTCGGCAGGTCAAGCGGGCAGCCGCACTTGGAGGAGAGGAAGAACTCGTCCCTGCGTCCGCCGATGTGAGTGCCGATCAGTTCCTCACTGCGGCCGTAGTCGGGTGAGGTGTCGATCAGGTTGATGCCGCCGTCCAGGACGGCGTTCAGCAGACGGCCGGCGTCGTCGTCCGCAATCTCGGGGCCGCGCGGTGCGCCCCTCAGTTCCATGGCGCCGTAGCTGAGGATGGTCACATCCTCGCCGGTGTTCCCGAGGGACCGCTTCATGATCGTCATGGTTCCCCATGGTACGCCTGGCGATCCGCTGACTCCGCAGCTGTGACCGGTCGAGACGGGACCACCTCGGCGAATGTCGAGCCCTCGTGCCCACCGGCAGCCAAGCGTCCAGCCGAACCCACTGGTGCTGCGTCAGCTTCGAGGACGTGCCGCGCCGTCGAGTGCCGTCAGCCATTCCCACGCGTCTTCGTCCTGCACGCGTTCGGGGCCCTGTTGGAGCATCCAGGCGGTGACCTCGGCCGTGACATCGAAATCGTCGTGGAAACCCAGGAGCAGTTGGCCGGTGACCAGGTACGGAGCCCAGTTCTGGATCAGATCTTCGAGATGGAGGTCGGCCGACGGGGTGCGGGTAGCGGCCCACCTCTCCAGCCACGGGGTGATCGTGCCGGTTGCGCTGAGGAGTAGGTCCAGGACTTGGTCGACGGTCGGACAGGCGGCGGGGGATGCCAGAACTGTGCTCCACCAGGCGGTGAAGACAGCTTCCAGCGCGAGCGCCTGGCCATTGGGCCAGGAGCGCCAGTCGGCCCGGGCCAGGTTCAGCCCCACCAGTGACTCGTCGACGTGAAGTTCACCGCGCATCAGCAGGGTGAGGATCCGTGGCGTCAGCCGGCGGTACAGCGTGCTGAAGTCGCCCCACATCGAGGGGATGTCACCGGCGACATAGGCGACGAGGTCGTCGGGTACCGCTTCAGCCGGACCCGACAACGCGGCGAGTTCGTGCGCTGCAAGACAGTGGGTGCAGCCGTCCACGGCAGTCGTCGGCTCCACCTCGATGAGGGCCGTCAACCTCGCGAGCGCGGCATCGAGCAGCTCACGCGGATCACCCACGACAACTCCGCCCCTCGGACACCCTTGACGACGCCATTCTTTCGCACCGTGCACTCCTGCTGCATCGAGATTCTGCGGCCGCAACACCAACCGGGAAGGTGCTCCAGGAGCGGGCGGTACCTGAGACTGAGTCAGCGGGGGGCACTCGCCTCGGAGGCGGTGGCAGCGGTGTCGTAGAGTCCGGTCCATGACACTCTCCATCACTCCTATCGGTACTGTCGTCGGCGGTCGCGACGAGGCGTTCGACGACCACTGGGGCACGGTCACGGCCGCGATCGAGCTGGATTCTGACCAGTTCTCGCCTGAGGCTCTTGCGGGGCTTGCCGACTTCTCACACCTGGAGGTCGTCTACCACTTCCACCTCGTCCCTGAGGAGAAGGTGGAGACGGGAGCCCGGCACCCGCGGAACCGGCAGGACTGGCCATTGGTGGGGATCTTCGCCCAGCGCGGGAAGAACCGGCCCAACCGGATCGGTGTGTCCAGGTGCCGACTGCTGGAGGTGAGCGGCCTGACGGTCCGTGTCGCCGAACTCGATGCGATCGACGGGACCCCGGTACTAGACATCAAGCCGTACATGAGCGAGTTCGGCCCGCGCGGGGAGATCGTCCAGCCGCTCTGGTCCAAGGAACTGATGGGCGAGTACTACTGACCTACGGCGCGGTGACGGTTGTCTGTGGGTGCCTCGTTCGAGGTGGTGACCGCACCTGGACCGGTGGAACGTTGCGGTGCTGCGGAGCCTTCCGCGGGCTTGGACCTCGCCAGCCACAGGGCGGTGAACACGGCGGTGGCCAGTGTGCCGGCGCCGGCGGCGAGGAAGGCGCTGTTGAGGCTGGTCGCGTAGGAGGCGCCGCCGGACTGCCGGGTGCGGACGACGGCTCCGAGGACCGCCACGCCGAGCACCGCGCCGATCTGCCGGGTGGTGCTGCTGATGCCCGATGCGAGGCCGCCTTCCTGCGGGCTGACTGCCTGGATGGCGGCCCCCGTCAGCGGGGACAGGGTCAGGGCGAAGCCGATGCCTACGACTGCCAGCCGCCACCACACGTTCCCGTAACCGGTGTCGGCGTGTACCAGGCCGAGCGCCAGCAGTCCCAGTCCGGCCAGGGCCAGGCCGGTGGTGACCACGATCCGGAAGCCGTACCGGGCGGCGAGCCGGCCCGCGTACGGGCTGACGACCACCATGGCGAGGGATGTCGGCAGGGTCTGCAGGCCGGCGCGCAGGATCGAGCTGCCCTGGACGTAGACGAAGAACTGGGAGAAGAAGAACGACGAACCCATGAGCGCGAATCCCACCACGACCATGGCGGTGTTGGACACGGTGAACAGCCGCTGCCGGAACAGCCGTAGCGGCAGCATCGGAGCGGAACGACGCGCCTCAACGGCGACGAAGGCCGCGAGGAGGACCACCGCGGCGGCGAAGCTGCCCAGGATCACCGGTGACGTCCAACCGCGGGCCCCGCCTTCGATCAGCCCGTAGGTCATCGTCCCCACCCCCAGCACGGACAGCGCCGTCCCGGGGACGTCGATCGCGGGGGCGCTCGGATTGCGGGCCTCATCGAGGCTGCGCAGACCGACCAGCAGCAGCACCACACCGATGGGCAGATTGACCAGGAAGATGGCGGGCCAGCCGAAGGCGTCCGTCAGTACGCCGCCGGCGACCGGGCCCGCTGCCAGGCCGATTCCGCTGAATCCGGCCCACAGTCCGATCGCCTTGACCCGTTCCTGCGGCACGGGATGGGCGGCGACGAGCAGCGCCAGCGAGGCAGGGCTCAGTGCCGCGGCCCCGATGCCCTGCAGCACCCGGCCGGTGATCAGCCAGCCGAGCGAGGGCGCCAGACTGCACAACAGCGACGCGGCGGTGAAGACGGCCACACCGGTCAGGTACACCCGCTTGCGGCCGAACCGGTCGGCGAAGACGCCACCGGACAGCAGCAGCATGGCGACCAGCAGGACGTACGCGTCCACGATCCACTGAAGACCGGTCAGTTGGGTGTGCAGCCGGCGCTGCATGTCGGGCAGCGCCGCTCCGACGATCGTGTTGTCGAGCAGGATCATGAACTGGCCCAGGCAGGTCACCGTGAGCAGCACGGCCCGGTTCGATCGACTGCCTGCAGCTGCGGGCGATGCAGCCATGAGGATGCCCCCTCCATCGTCAGTTGTGCCGCTTTGCGGCCGACATGGTCAGCCCCCGGCCCACTAAAGCAGCCAATGACTGCGTTAACCGACTGTACGGAGGTGCACCTCGTAAACGCAAGTCACGGCTGCGTTAAAGTGATGGCATGAACGATGGACAGCGAGCCCGACGGCCCGGCGGGCGCAGCGCCCGCGTCGGCGCGGAGGTGCACCAGGCCGTCACCGACCTGATCAGCGAGCGCGGCTACGGCAACTTCACCGTCGGCGAGGTCGCAGCCCGCGCGGGTGTGGCCGACAGCAGCATCTACCGCCGGTGGGGCAGCCTGGAAACCCTGCTCACCGACGTGGCGCTGACCCGCCTCAACACGCGCTCGCCGATGCCCGACACCGGCAGCCTGGCCGGCGACCTGCGCACCTACGCGGCCCAGGTGGCCCGCGAGATCACCGGACCCGAGGGCCTGGCGGTGGTGCGCCTGGCCGTCGCCCTGTCCAGCACCGGTCAGCAGGGCCAGCAAGCGCGTGACGACCTCCTGGCCGAACGCACCCGGCAACTGCAGTCCATGCTCGATCGCGCCGGCGAACGCGGCGAGCGCGCACCCGACGCACTGGAGGTGCTGGACCACATCATGGCCCCGATGTACATCCGCGTCCTGCTCGGCGTGGGCCGGCTGACGCCGGAGTACGTCGACGGACTGGTCGACCGGTTGCTGTGACCCCAGCCGGAGCCTCTCCTCGGTTTCCGGCCTGACGGTGGATCAACAAGCTGTCGGTGGCGCATGATGGAGGCCGCCCGTCCCACCGGAAGCGAGGTGCCGTGCCCCGATGAAGCGCAGGACAAGAATCCTTCTGGCGGGCCTGGCCTCCGCCGGCGGTGCCGTCGCCGGTGCGGGTCTGCTGCACAACCGTCGGCCCGATCGCAGGGAACGCCTCCACGTCACGGTCTTCAGCGAGCCCGACTACACGGGCCGCAACGAGACGCTGACCTGGACCGGCGGCAGGCACGAGGTCATCCCGCTGACCCGGATTCAGCTGCCGCGCATCGGCTCGATCAGACTGGAGCGGCTCGTCTACCGCTTCCAGCCTGCGGTTCAGCTGCCGAATGTGTTCATCCTCTGGCACGCCCTCACGGAGCGCCCGGATCGTACGGACCCCGAGAGCGGCGTGACCAGCTTCATCGCCATGCACGAGCTCGCCGGCATGTGCTCGGTGGGCTTCTGGGAGCCGGTCCGCGAGTCCGAGGCGCGGTCGCGAGTGCGGCTCTGGGCCGGGCGCCCCGGCCATCCGCTGCCCGCGTACGACGAGGACGCCGCTCCCAAGGCCCAGCCCTGGCACGACATCCTGGCCGACACACCCGAACTCGGCACCTGGAGCACCCGCACCCGCTACCTGGAACTCGGCTACCACGACCGGAGCGGAACCGGCGGCCTGCCCGCTTGAGGATCTGCGGCCGGTCCGAGGCGTCCTGAACCGGAGTCAGGCCGGGCGGACCGCTCGCAGGGCGAACATCAGCGGTACCTTCGGCTCGTGTTCGGGCAGCCGCCACCAGCCGCCGTTGCCGGGCACCATGGACGCGAAGCGGGGCCACGGCAGCAGGTCCGTTTCGCGCAGTACGTCCAGCTGCAGGCCGGCACGTGCCACGGCTTCGACGACATCGCCGATGCCATGGCGCCACTCGTAGCTCACCGTGGCCCCTGCCAGCGGCGGTCCGTCGGTGTAGGTGCGGGCGTTGTCGATCCGCAGTGGTCCCCTGCCGCCCAGGTAGTCCCGGCGCAGCCGCAGGTGGCCCGGTTCCTCGTCCGGCTGGGGAGTGGGGCCGAGCGAGTTGAGCAGCGGGTGGAACTCCACCAGGTAGAGCATCCCGCCCGGCCGCAGCAGCGCGTGCACGATCTGCGCCCACCGGGGCAGGTCGGGCAGGTAGCACAGTGCGCCCTTGCCGGTGTAGACGACGTCGAAGCGTCGCCCGCCGAGCGCGGCGACGGCGTCGTGCACGTCGGCCTGGACGAACTCCAGGCTCGGTCCCGCCCCGGCTGCCAACTGCCGGGCCCGGGTGACGGACTCCCGGGAGAAGTCGAGCCCCACCGTGTGCACGGCACCGTGTTCGGCGAGAGCGCGCGTCTCGGTGCCCAGGTGGCACTGCAGATGCAGCACCGTGCGCCCGTGCAGGTCGCCGAGGTCCTCCCACTCGAACGGCGCGAACCAGTCGGCGCCCGAGCGGGAGCCGTCCAGTCCGTAGAAGTCGCTGGCCGCATGCACGGGTGTACGGGCGTCCCAGTTCCGCTCGTTGGCCGCCAGCATCTCCGGGACGGTCAGGTCACGATCTGTCTGCGTCATGCGGACATTACTACCCGAGTGCGACCCGCTGCGTGGCCGACGACGCACGCCGTCCGCACCACGAAGCGGGTCTTCGGTTGAGTTCACCGATCGGTTCGGACCTGCAGGATCCTCTCGAAGAAGAACTCGTGCTTGAGGAAGGAGACGTCGTACTCGTGGCCCGGGTGCGGCGGGACGAGCTGGGCGGCCTGGATCAGCCGCCAGCCGTCCTTGAGCGCGTCGAGCCCGGTCTCGTAGGGCGGCTCCGCGCTGTCTCCCGTGGTCGGTGAGGTGCGGCCGGTGCCGTCGTACTGCGACCAGCCGACCACGTACGAGTCCAGCGCGGAGTTGAGCAGGTACAGCACGAGCACCTGCTGGCGCAGCACGGGAGTGAGGGGCGTGGTGAGCGAATCAGCCGTCATGCCGTCGCCTCCTGGGGGCGGTTGGAGACCCTGGTCACCCAGTGGTCGAGGTCGAAGTCGGGATCGCCGGTCAGCGCCCGCCACAACAGGGTGCGGTTGTACCGCTCCAGGCGCCCGGTGGCCTGCTCGTACCAGGGGAACACGACGTCCAGCTCGGACCGCACCCGCGGGTCGTGCAGGTCCGAGGTGTCCCACAGGCGCTGCTGGCGGACCGTCGGATTGAAACGGATCTTGAACATGTAGCGGGTGGTGTCGCTGTCGTTGCGGCGGCCGCCGTGCCAGATGCCGTGGTGCACGAACACCACGGTCCCGGCCGGGCAGACCAGTCGGTCCTGGCCGCGCAGGTTCTGGTAGCGGCCGGTGTCCGACTCGTTGATCCGGCGCAGATGGCTGCCGGGGACGCTCAGGGTGCCGCCCATCTCCAGCGTCACCGTCTGCGGGTAGTACATCAGTTGCACGTCGAAGGCGTCCGGCCGGACGTCGATGATGGCGTCCGCGTGCAACGCCTGCGCGTCCCCGCCGTGGGGTTCGCGCACGTGGACGGCGTGGTGGTCCACCAGCGGTTCGGGGCCGACCAGACTGTGCAGCGCGCCTGCGACCTGCGGAACTGCCAGCAGTCTGGCGGTGAAGGAGTCCGGGGCGTAGGCCTTCGACAGGGGCGTCCCGTAGCGCACCGGCGGCACCCCGTCCGCCAGCACCGACAGTGCCTCGTCGTTCATGTCCGCAGGCACCACCGCGTCCAGCCGCAGCGAACCGTGGGCCACGAAACGGGCCATCCGGACCGAGTCGAGCAGGTTCCGTTCGTTGTCCATGACGACAGACGCTAGAGCCACCGGCCGGCTCTGCGAGTGGGCCGGGTTCCCCGTCCACTGGTCGGTTTTCACCCCGACCGGCGTGGTAGAACTCGGGCATGGACAGCGCCGTGGCCCACCTCGACGAGCCCCCCGGCGTCGCCGCGGTCGGCATCGGTGTGCACGGCGCCGCCAGCCGGGTGGATGTGTTCTCGCTGCCGCACCTGTGGCAGTTCCATCTCTACGGCTACGAGGCCGACCTGTCCGTGGACGACACCGCGCATGCGATCCGCCCCGGCCGGGTGAGCCTGGTTCCGCCCGGTACCACGGTGCGCTACCGCTATCGGGGCCGCTCCGAGCACCTCTATGTGCACCTGCGCCTCGGCTCGGCCGGCTCGCCGCTCAGCATCCCGGTGATCCAGGACGCCGGGACCGAACTCGCCCCACTCACCGCGCAGTTGCGCAGAGCCCTGGCGGCCTGGCCGCACGAGCCGGGCAGGGCGACGGCCGAGGTGTGGGCCGCGCTGTGGCGGGTGGCCCACCTGGCTCCGCCGCGCCCGGCGGTCGGCTCCGCCGCGGCCCATCCGGCGGTCGTGGCCGCCCTGGCGATGATCGAGTCCCGGCTGTCCGAGCCGCTGGGCGTGGCGGAGATCGCCAAGTCGGTCGGCGTCTCCCACAACCACCTGACCAGGCTCTTCCGCGCCGCCACCGGGCAGACCGTGGTCGGCTACCTCCGTGCTCGACGGATGGAGCGGGCCCGCCACTTCCTGCAGGCCACCACGCTGTCCATCCCCGCCATCGCGGCCTCGGTCGGCATCCCCGACCTCCAGGCGTTCAACAAGGCCTGCCGCCGCGAACTCGGTGCCTCCCCACGCGGCATCCGCAAGGACCTGAACTGACTCTGGCGCCAACCCTAGTGCTGTGCGAACTGCAGCTGGGTCGCTTGTACAGCGTCCGGTCGGATGGCAATGCCGGACGCGGTCAGTTGCTGGCCGTAGATGTCGCTGATTCTGATCTCGCCGCCGCAGCCGGTGCCGTTGGGGGAGAGGAAGTAGTTGTAGCTCATACGTGTCAACGCCGTCCATCCGCCGCTTGCGGTGCGGACGTCCAGTTCGGCGACGGGGTTGCGTTCGCCGATGACCTGGATGCCGCACCACCACTGGCTCGATCCCGTCTTGTACCGGAACGAGATGGTGCCGCTGTCGCTGGGGCTGACCAGGTGCCAGGTGATGGAGATGCGTCCGGCCGAGGGGTCGGCGAGCTTGGCGAAGGCCTGCTGGCTGAGGTCGAGTTGGCCCGGGGCACAGGGCAGTGGGCATTCGTTGGTGATCAGTACGGTGATGGTGGCGCCGTTGGACGCCCGGACGAGGATGTGGTCCCCGCAGGCCTTGGAGTTCTCGTAGTCGGTGTAGTTCATCGCCGCGATCATCATGGTGGCGGACGGGCCGAACAGGCACGCGCCGTTGCCGTCGTCGGCGGCGTACTCGGTCGCGACTCCCGTGTAGTTGACGCCGGGCCGGATCCGTCCGGCCTGCGCGGCCGTGGCGGAGGACGAGCCCTGCGAGGAGTTGGCGGCCGACGGGGTCGATCGGGCCGAGGGGGCTGCCGGAGTCGACGCCCTCGGCTTCGCACCGGCGGAGGCGCGTGCCGTGCTCGACTCCGTCGTCGTTGCCGCTGCACGGGTGGACGCGGCGCCGGCGGAGGCGGCAGGCGTACTCGGGCCCGCGCTGGTACTCACCACGGCGGTCCCGGTCGCCACATTCCGCTGCGGCGTCGAGCCCAGGGCCACGCTCGCGATCACACCGAGGGCGGCCAACGCCGCCACGGCCACCGAACCGAGCAGCCATCCTCGGTGGCGCCCGCGGTGTTCCGTGCTCCGATGGGTCGCAGTCACGCCTGATCCTCTCGCCGTGGTCCGTTCTTCCATGTAGTGGCTGAGAGGACGACGAAAGGTTGCCGCCCGTTGCCCGATCGTGACCTGCCGGGCTGCGTAGACCGTTCCGACCCTGCGGCGGATCCGGCAACCCCACGGTCGGCTTCGCGATCCTCAGCTGTATCGCGGGCTTCGTGGCCGGCGGCTGGCATGCCGCTTTCGGAGTGTTCGGGCTTTGCTGCGCGGACAACTCCTGATCATCCGTTGACAACGACCCAGTACCGGTCCTAACCGTGTCGGTACTGGGTATCGAACTCGACGCCCTGCAGCCAGGCGTCACTCAGCTGCGCGGCAGTTCGTCGCTCGGCTGCGGTGTCTGCTGGCAGGGGCAGGTGGAGTGCGGTGAGGAGGTCGAAGCGGTGGAGGTCGAAAGCGGACTCCACTGCGCGGCCGTAGGCGAGTGCCGCCTGGACGGCTCCGAGATAGGCGACGCGCGAGATCACCAGGGGGACTGCGGCGAGCAGCAGCCACCAGTGCGACCTGGCCAGGAGCGCGGCTGCGGCCAGCGCGGTCGCTGCCATGGTGGCCGACAGCCTGGCTGCGGCGTCCAGACTGTTGCGCTGGTCGTCGACGATGGCGCGCATCCGGTCGCCGAGCACCGGGTACAGCCGGGGCCAGGCTGTCACAGCGTCATATCCGTAGGCGTCGCCCGCGGTGGCCTCCATCGCTGCGAGCGCGTTGCCCAGCGCGGTGGGGAGTTCGAGACCTTCTGGCGGGAACCGGCGACGCAGGCGTGCGCCGGCCGCTCCGATGGCCTGCGTTCGGGCCGGTGAGATGTCCACGTTGGTGTCCGGCAGTGCGGCCGCTGCGGCAAGGCTCCTGCGGAGCTTCTGCTGCCGCGAACACGACAGCCGTCTGAGCGGGCGCAGCACACCGGGCCAGCGTCCTTCCAGCAGACGCACGACCGCGAGTTGCAGCGGGCGGCCGAGCATCGCGGCGAGGAGCAGCGCGGTGGCGGCGAGTGTCAGTTCACCGATGCCCAGGTCGGCGGCTGTGTGCCAGGCCCTGTCGAAGTCGAGGTGCGGACCCGGGGCGCCCGCCCAGACCAGGACGGTGAGGAGCAGACCGGCCGCGAACGTCGGCAGGTAGTCGACGAGGAAGAACCGGCTGCCGTCGATCGCCGGCCTGGCCAGCGCGCCGAAGCTCACGGGACCAGACGCATGCGGTCGTGGCCGTTGGGGCACTGCGGCATCGAACGCCGGTCCACATGGATGCGGCGGATGACGGCGTGACAGGTGTCGCACTCGAAGCGGAGGATCCGGTAGCGCAGCGACTCACCGGGCAGGGTCGCCCCGTCGGCATCGCCCAGGGTCCGCAGCCCCGGGGAGCCGATCGCCAGCAGGTGGTCCCGACTGGAGGTACCCAGGACGGCGTCCGCGACGGTCACCTCGACGGTCGTCGCCTCGGTGTCGTCCACGAAGAACGCCTCCAGCGCGTCGGCCGCGTCGACGGCGTCCGACTCGGGCGGCAGGTCCAGCACCGGGCGGTCGCCGCGCTCCGTATCGGCGCTGCGCGGATCCCACAGGATGTCGAACTCGTCTGGGTTCACACTCCTGGTTACCACCGCGGGATCACGCGGTCCACCAGTATCGTGAATCACCTAACCCGGGAGCTGCCATGGGGGTTGACTGGCCGTCAAGGCTACGGGCCCGCATCGGGTCCTTCGAGGCGAGCGGGTCCGGGGACGTCCTCTCCGCCGAGGCGACAGCCGAGATCGAGCAGGTCGCCCTCACCGGCGCCGGAGCAGCGGGGACCATGGGGCTGCTGGCGGCTGCGCACTGGTACCGCTACCTGGCCGGAGACGACCTCGGGGAACTTCGGCAGGCGCTCGCCCTCAGCCAGCGGCTTCACGAGGCTCAGGCGGACGAACTGCGGCCCGAGATGCTGGGCACCGCGCTGGACACGGTCGACGCCGTGGTCGCCGGAGACGAGGACGAACAGCGACCGGCCGGCGAGGCCGCGCTGACGTGGGCCCGGCTCTACTTCTCGATCGCCGGGCTCTGGCTCGAGGACGAGGACGAGGACGCGGATCCCGATGTGCTGGCGCGGGCCCTCGCCGCTGCTGTGATCAGCGCAAGCCTGGTGCCCGAGGACCATCCGCTGCTGGCCGGTTCCCTCGGCGTTCTGGGCCTGGCGATGTCGCGTGACGGCGCCGCCACGGGCAACAGCGCCGAGATCCGGTCCGCGGTGGCGGTGCTGGACGAGGCGCTGGATCTCGTTCCGACCGGCGACGAAAGACGGGTGCAGCTTCTCGGGGTCCGCATCGGGGCGTTGGTGGAACTCGCACGGCAGGCACCCACCCCGCAGGCCCGGACGGACCTGGCCGTGGCCCTGGTCGAGAGCATCTCGGAGCTCGGACCGGACCACCCTGGCGCGCACAGGATGGTCCGGCTGGGCAACTCCCTCGCCGCCGAGTTCGATGCCGTGGACCCGCAGAGCCATCCGGACCTCGCGGTCGCCCTGGCCAGGTTGATGGTCGTCACCAGGCCGGCCGGCGACCGGGCACGGATCGCCGGTCTCTACTGCCTCGGGTCCGCGCTCCACCTCCGTGCCGGATCGCAGCAGTCTCCCGACGACAACCGCGAGGCCCTCTCGGTCGCCCGTGATCTCGTCGCCGAGATCGACGACACGGAGCACGACCTGCGCGGCACCGCGATGCTGCTCCTGGCCACCTGTCTTCAGCAGAGGTACGAACTGGCGGGCGACAGCGCGGCGGTGAAGGAGAGCATTGCCGTCGCCCGTAGCGCTCTTGCCCCGCCTGCGGACGACCCCGTGATCCGCGCCGAGTGCGAGGTGGTCCTGGGGTTCTCGCTGCTCGTCGACCACCAGGCCGGCGGGCACCGGTCAGTGCTCGACGAGGCGATCGCAGTCCTCGAAGCGGTGCCCGGTCCCGAGGAGTCGGTCCCGGTGCAGCCCCGCCAGCTGTCGCTGCTGGGTGCTGCCTACACTTACCGCTTCCGTCTGGACGGCGGCGACGCGGACCTCGACCGCGCCGTCGACCTGGGCCGGGCCGCCGTGGCGGCGACACCGGCGGGACGCCCGGACCGTCCGGACTGGCTGGGAAATCTGGGACAGGCGCTGTGGCTGCGGTTCCTGCAGCACGGCGACCGCCAGGATCTGGAGCTGGCGCTCGACGCCTCCCACGCCGCCGTCGCGGCAACGCCGGCTGCGTACGCGGACCGGGCCAGGCACTGCATGAACCTGGGATCGGTACTGCAGCACCGGTTCCGGACGGGTGGCGACCCCGCCGACCTGGACCGTGCGATCGACGCGTTCAGCGAGGCGGATGCCCGGGTCAGCCCCGACACCCACGCAGCCACCCTCGCCCGGTCCTCGCTGTCCACCGCTCTGGGAGACCGGTTCGAACTACGGGGCGACACCCGGGACCTCGATGACAGCCTCGCGCTGATGCGTGCGGCGGTCTCCTCGCTCGACGAGGACAGCATCGACTACCCCGGGGTCCTGAACAACCTCGCCTCGGTCCTGCACCGGAGGTTCACCCAGAACAGCGCCGCCGCCGAACTCGACGAGTCCATCGAAGCCAGTCGGCGCGCACTGCGCTCGGCCACACCGGCCGGCCGGGACGCCACGCAGGCGCGGCTCCATCTCGGCAACTCCCTGCGAACCCGGTTCGAGGTCCTCGACCACCGGACCGACATCGACGAGGCCGTCGCTGTCCTCAGCACCGCCGGCCGAACGGCGAACAGTGCGGACCGACCCAGCGCGCTGATCAATCTGTCCATCGCCCTGTCGAGCAGGTTCGCCGTGTCGGCTGAGCAGTCCGACCTGGACGACGCTGTCACAGCGGTGAGAACTGCCGTGGCGGCCCTGCCGCCCGGCGACGTCCGCACCGCTCGATACCAGGCCACGCTCGGGATGACGCTGAACCTCCGCGCCGCGAACGGGGGTGCCGCCGACGACCTCGACCAGGCGGTCACCGCCTTGCGCTCGGCGGAACAGGCGACCCGACCGGGGGAGCCCGAACGAGCGGCCCGCATGCTGAGCCTGAGCCAGGCCCTGCTCAACCGCTCCCGGAACTCCGGCTCGCTGGCCGACCTCGCCGCGTCCCTGGACCTGGCACGCTCCGCAGCCCATGCCGTCGTGTCCCCGGTCAGCGTGCGGATCGAAGCCGCCCGGCTGTGGGCCTCGCTCGCCGCCGGATCAGGGACCCCCGCCGACGGGCTACCGGGCTGGCGACTGGCCATCGAGCTGCTCCCGCTGATCGCCTGGCAGGGCGTCCCACGATCCGACCAGGAACGCGCGCTCTCCGCGCTCAGCGGCCTGCCGAGCATCGCCGCCGCCGCCGCGCTCGGCGCCGACCAGCCGGAGCTCGCCGTCGAACTGCTGGAACAGGGACGAGCCCTGCTGTGGGCCCAACTCCTGGACACCCGTACCGACCTGACCGAGCTGAGCCTCGCTGACCCGGCGCTCGCCGTAAGGCTCGCCGAGCTGCGCGCGGCACTCGACCAGCACCGCGGCAACGACCTGCACACCGGCGCCGAACCCCTCAGAACCGACCGCACCCACCTGGCGCGCGAGTGGGACCGTGCGCTGGAGCAGGCTCGGGCCCTGCCTGGATTCGCCGACTTCCTGCGTCCGCCGCCTTTCGCCTCGCTCGCGCGTGCCGCCACCGAGGGGCCCGTCGTGCTGCTCAACGTCAGCGAGGACCGGTGTGACGCGCTGATCATCACCAGTGGTGGAGTCCGGGTGGTTCCGCTGCCCGGGCTGACCGACCAGGGACTCGTCACCCAGCTGAACGCGCTCTACGCCCCGTCGGTGCTGGCCCCCCGACGCCCCGCCGAGGTGATCGTCGCGCCTCGGGTGATCGCCGGCGTGCTGGGCTGGACCTGGGAGAACATCGTCGCTCCGGTGCTGCGGGAGATCGGCACGACCGAGCGGATCTGGTGGTGCCCGACCGGCTACCTGGCCACACTGCCGCTGCACGCCGCCACCGACCCGCAGACCGGTCGGTGCACCATGGACAGCGTCGTGTCCTCCTACACGCCGACATTGCGCGCGTTGCTCAACGCCCGTGCAGCGCCGCAGCTGCCGGACGGGGACGCAGACGTGCTGATCGTCGCGGTCCCGGACGTGGTGGGCGCTCCCAAACTGATCGTTCAGCCGGAGATCGACGCGATCACCGAACGCCTCGGCGACCGTTGCCGGATCCTGTCCGGGCCGGACGCGACCCACAGCAGGGTGTGCGCGGAGCTGGGCCCGAGCCGCTGGGTCCACTTCGCCTGCCACGGAGTCCAGGACCCGGCTGACCCCTCGGCCGGCTCGCTGCTGCTGTACGACCGGCCCTTGAGCGTCCTCGACGTCACCGGCCTGCACCTGTCCAACGCCGAACTGGCCTTCCTCTCGGCATGCCAGACCGCCAACTCCGGGGCCACGCTGGCGGACGAGTCGATCCACCTCGCGTCTGCGCTCCAGACGGCAGGTTTCCGTCAGGTCGTGGCAACCCTCTGGCCCCTCTACGACGCCCCGGCGCCGATCGTGACCAGGAGCGTCTACGCCGGCCTGGCCAGGTCCGGTGACGCGTCCGGCACGGCCCGACTGCTGCACGACGCGGTACTGCTGCTGCGCGACGATGGCCTACCCCCGGCGATCTGGGCTCCCTATCTCCATATCGGCCCCTGACGCTGCGCTGCCGGCCCGTCATCCGGCCATGTCGATGGCGCCTGATCGGCGCCTGCTACGGTCGACGGGCAATCAGAGCGGTATCGGGGCGAGGGCAGGAAGCAGCAGCGGTGGACGGCACGCGCAGGGACACGGGCCCGGCCCGGCTGCTCGCCGTGCTCGCGGTCCTGGTCGGCATGTTCCTGATGCACGGCGCCCCCACCACCGCGATGGGCGACTGCCACGACGCAATGTCGCTGACGCTGCCCAGCACCCATCCCATGGCCGCCACCGCACTCATGGCCGACACCGCGCCGATGGCCGGCAAGCCTGCCGCGCAGGTCCAGCGGCCGACCGGCGTGACCACGGGTTCGCAGGGCACCAGTTGCGTGTCCACCCTGACCCGCGACCACCTCACGCTTCCAGCCGCGCCGCTGATGGCACTCGCGGTCCTGGTCGCGCTGAGCGTGCTGGTCGGGGCTGGCCGGCTCGGCGGAATGCGATCCGCGCGGCGCAGAGGCCCGCCACCGACCGGCGGTCGGCAACTTCTCCTCCAGGTGTGCATCGCCCGGACCTGACCGGACCACCGGCCCCCTCGCCCGACGCGAGGGGTGCCGGGGCTGGTCCTGTCCTGTTCCCCGCGCCGCGCTCCGGCGCCCACCTGAGAGACCACCACATCCATGTCTTCTTCCTTCCTGCCCTCCTCCTCCCGTCGGCGAACCGCTGTCGCGGCCCTGGCCGCGTCCGCCCTGGCCGTGACTCTGGCCGCGTGCGGCTCCAGCTCCGGGGACGGCTCGGCCATGCCCGGCATGCCGGGGATGACGACCACCAGTGCCATGCCCTCCATGGACGGCATGGGCGCCATGGCGTCGGGCGACGGCCTGGCCGCGACCAGCGGCGGCTACACCCTCGCCTCCGCCACCGCCACGCTGCCCGCCGGTCAGGTGTCCGACTACCGGTTCACGATCACCGGCCCGGACGGCAAGCCGGTCACCGGCTTCACCGTCGACCAGACCAAGAAGCTGCACTTCTACGCGATCCGCTCCGACCTGACCGGGTTCCAGCACGTCCACCCGACCATGGCCGCCGACGGGACCTGGACCGCGCCGCTGGCCGCCCTCACCGCCGGCACCTGGCGGCTGTTCGCCACCTTCACCCCCGACTCCGGCTCGGGCCGGGGCACCGACTTCGTCCTCAGCCGCACGGTCACCGTCCCCGGCAGGCCCGTGGACACCGCGCTGCCGGCGGCGTCCACCAGCACCACTGTCGACGGCTACACCGTCACCCTGACCGGTGAGTTGATGGCCGGCATGGCCCACCCGTTGACCGTCACGATCACCAGGGACGGCAAGCCCGTCACTGACCTGGAGCCCTACCTGGACACCTACGCCCACCTGACCGCCTTCCACCAGGGCGACGGTGCGTTCGCGCACCTGCACCCCACCACCGCGGCGACCGGCGCCCACGGCGGCCCGGCCCTGTCCTTCCACGCCGAACTGGCCAAGTCCGGCGACTGGCGGCTGTTCCTGCAGTTCCAGACCGCGGGAACGCTGCACACGGCCGCGATCACCGTGCACGTGAGCTGACCCGCACAGCGGGCCGGGTCGCAGTGCCGGTGTGGGCACCCTCCGGGTCTGGACTCGGCCCGCATGATCGGCGAGAGTGGGCCCCGGCATCGACACGGGGGTAGCGGTGGAACTGCGCGACATCGAGATTTTCCTGACGCTGGCTGAGGAGCTGCACTTCGGGCGGACGGCGGAGCGGCTGTTCGTCTCGCCGGCCCGGGTCAGTCAGGCCATCAAGGCGCAGGAGCGGTTCATCGGCGCCCCGCTGTTCGAGCGCAGCAGCCGCACCGTGCGGCTGACCGCCATCGGGGAGCAGCTGCGGGCGGAGCTGGGGTCGGCCTACGCCGGGGTGCGCGGGTCGATCGAGCGGGCCCGGATGGCCGCGCGCGGTGTCACCGGGCAGCTGAGGGTGCAGATGATGCCGGTCAACTTCGTGGATCTGCACGTCTACTGGAAGACCTTCCGGGCCCGTAATCCGCAGTGCCGGCTGAGTGTGGGGCTGGCGGGTCTGGAGGACCCGTTCAGCAAGCTGCGCAACGGCGAGGCCGACGTCTTCGTCGCCTGGCTGCCGGTGGAGGAGCCGGATCTGACGGTCGGTCCGACGCTGCTCACCGATCCCCGGCTGCTGGCGGTGGCCGACGACCATCCGCTGGCCGGGCGCACCTCGGTCGGCGTCGAGGAGCTCGCGGACTTCCCGCACATCTCCGCGCCGCTGCAGCTGGACTACTGGGAGGACGCCTACTTTCCGTTCGCCACCCCCGGGGGACGGGCGTTGGAGCGGGTGCGGCCGGTGGTCCACACCTACGAGATGGTGGATCTGGTGACGATGGGGGAGATCGTGCAGATCTGGCCGACGCACGTCACCCGGCACTGGGTGCTGCCCAACGTCCGCTGGCTGGCGCTTCCGGACTTCTCGCCGCTGTCCTTCGCGCTGGTGTGGCGCACCGAGGCGGAGAACGACCTGATCCGTGCCCTGGCGGCGACCGTCCGTGACGTCGGGACCCTGGAACTCCCGGGCTGACCGACGGGGGATCATGAACACCGGGGTTAACACGCCTTGCGGATCTCGTCATTGTTCGGGCGCTGAGCTGCGACGACGCTGAGGGGCATGAGCAAACCTCTGCGTTTCACCACCCCCGCCCCCGTCTCCGTGCTCCTCGACATACCGGCCGGACAGCTCCGGCTGACCGCCGCCGACCTGGCCCAGACAATCGTCGCCGTCCTGCCCGCCGACGCCGCCGAGCCCCGTGACGTGAAGGCGGCCGAGCGGACCACCGTGGAGTTCGCCGAAGGCGTCCTGCGGGTCCAGGGCCCGAAGGAGAAGAAGAGCCAACTGCTGGGCCCCACCGGATCAGTGGTGGTCACGGTCCAGCTGCCGACCGGTTCCGGTGTCGAGGCGAAGGCCGCCAGCGCCGAGCTGCACAGCACCGGACAGCTGGACTTCGTCGCCTTCGACGGCGCGCTCGGCACGATCGAGCTCGACGCGTGCGCCACCCTGCGCGTCACCAGCGCCGCCGGTGACGTCACGGTCGGACGTCTGGGCGGCGACGCCCACATCAGCACCGGCGAGGGCGACATCCGCATCGGTGAGGCCGCCGCCGGGGCGCTGGTGCTGCGCACCCAGTCCGGCTCGATCGCGGTGAATGCCGCCCCCGGCGTCTCGGCGACCATGAACGCCGGCACCACCCTGGGCCGGATCGACAACGCGCTGCGCTTCGACGGCGTCGCCGCCCTCACCATCCACGCGACCACCCTGCACGGCGACATCACCGCCCGCAGCCTGGACCTGGAGGACTCCCTCTCGTGAACCCCCCGACGAACGGCATCGCCATCGCGGCACGCGAGCTGCGCAAGTCCTACGGCGACCAGGCCGTGCTGGACGGCGTCGACCTGACCGTGCCGAGCGGGACGGTCTTCGCCCTGCTGGGCCCGAACGGCGCGGGCAAGACCACCGCCGTGAAGATCCTCTCCACCCTGGTGGCCCCGGACCCGGGCAGCGGCCAGGTCGTCGTCGGCGGCCACGACCTGGCGACGGACGCGCAGGCGGCGCGCGCCGCGATCGGCGTCACCGGCCAGTTCTCCGCGGTGGACGGGCTGATCACCGGAACGGAGAACATGCTGCTGATGTCCGACCTGCACCACCTGCCCAAGGCCGAGGGACGGCGGACGGCGGCGCGGCTGCTGGAACGCTTCGACCTGACCGAGGCGGCCGGACGGCCGGCCTCGACCTACTCGGGCGGTATGAAGCGCCGCCTGGACATCGCGATGACCCTGGTCGGCAGCCCACGGGTGATCTTCCTGGACGAGCCCACCACCGGTCTGGACCCCCGCTCCCGCCACGACATGTGGCAGATCGTCAGGGAACTGGTCGCCGACGGCGTCACCGTCTTCCTGACCACCCAGTACCTGGAGGAGGCCGACGAGCTCGCCGACCGGATCGCGGTGCTCAACGGCGGACGGATCGTCGCCGAGGGAACCGCCGAGGAGCTCAAGCGCCTGGTCCCCGGCGGCCACGTCCGGCTCCGCTTCACCGACCCGGTCGCCTACCGGGCGGCCGCGGACGCGCTCGACGGCGCAGCCGGGGACGAGGAGGCGCTGACGCTGCAGGTCCCCGCCGACGGCAGTCAGCGCCGGTTGCGGGAGGTGCTGGACCGGCTGGACGCCGCCGGCGTCGAGGCGCACGAGCTGACCGTGCACACCCCCGACCTGGACGACGTGTTCTTCGCCCTGACCGGCGGCGCTCCCCAGGCCGCCCCGACCCGGTCCAATGCGGCCACCCAGCCCGAGGAGGCCCTGACATGAGCGCGATCGACCTGGCCGTGCGCGACTCCACGACGATGCTGCGCCGCAACCTGCTCCACGCCCGCCGCTACCCGTCGCTGACGCTGAACCTGCTGCTGACACCGGTCATGCTGCTGCTGCTCTTCGTCTTCGTCCTCGGCGACACCATGAGCGCCGGCATCCACGGCGGTGTGCCGGACCGGTCCGTCTACCTCGCCTACATCGTGCCGGGCCTGCTGCTGATGACCATCGGCAGCACCGTGATCGGGACCGCGGTCTCGGTGGCCACCGACATGAACGAGGGCATCATCGCCCGGTTCCGCACCATGGCGATCCACCGGCCCTCGGTACTGATCGGGCATGTGGCGGGCAGCGTGCTGCAGTCGGTCGCCAGCGTGGTGCTGGTCGGCGCGGTCGCCGTGGCCGTGGGCTTCCGCAGCGTCGGGGCGGGCGCCCTTGACTGGCTGGCGGCTTTCGGGCTGGTGGCCCTGGTCGCCCTGGCCTTCACCTGGATCGCGGTGGGCATGGGCCTGGTCAGCCCGAACGCCGAGGCGGCCGGCAACACCGCAATGCCGCTGATCCTGCTGCCGCTGCTGTCCAGCGCCTTCACCCCGGTGCACTCCATGCCCGGCTGGTTCCAGCCCTTCGCGCAGTACCAGCCGTTCACACCCGCCATCGAGACGCTGCGCGGGCTGCTGCTCGGCGGCCGGATCGGGGACAACGGCTGGCTGGCAGTGGGCTGGTGCCTGGGCCTGACACTCCTCGGCTACGCCTGGTCCACGTCCGCGTTCAACCGCGACGGACGCTGACGCGGTCAAGCCGAGTCGGGTTCGGTGCGCGGGGCGTAGCCGAGGACGGCGTCGCTCAGCAGCCCGCGCATCTGGACCAGCAGGTCGGCTGCGTCCCTGGCGACATGCGCGGGTGGGTGTCCGGCCACCATGTCGCGGCTGATGGACTCCAGCAGGGTGGAGTGCACCCAGTCGAGCTGGCCGGCGACCAGGCCGGGCAGGCGGGCGGCCCGGGCCCGGTCGTCCGTCGTGGCGGCGTCCGGCGCCGCCTCCTGCTCGGCGCGCAGGGTGGCTTCCAGATCTGCCACGGACTCCCGGCGCAGGTGGGCCAGGGCGGCCTTGAGGGTCGGGGAGGCGTCCACGACCCTGGCGAACCGGCCGTAGCCGCCGACCAGCCCCAGTTCGGGTGCGCCCGCGTTCACCGCCGCACCGAGCCCGCGCAGCACGGCCTCCGCTGCCGGCTCACCCACCCCGCGCTCGCGCACCATGCGCGAGAGCCGGGTGGTGGAGCGGCGGGTGCGTTCGAGGAAGAGGTCTTCCTTGGCCGGGAAGTAGTTGTACACGGTGTTGACCGAGACGTCGGCCGCCGCGGCGATCTCGGCCATGGTCACCGCGTCGAAGCCGCGCTCCAGGAAGAGGCCGGCGGCCGTCTCCGCGATGTGCTGCCTGGCCTGCCGCTTCTTGCGCTCCCTGAGACCCTCTTCCGCCATGCCCCCAGCATAGCTTTCTGGTGGGTCTCAAAGATTGACATGGTTGCAAAATTTAAGTGCCCCTGTTTTCCTGGGCATGTGAAACTCATCGAGACCACCGGCCTGACCCGGACCTTCCAGAGCAGACGCGGGCCCGTGCACGCGGTCCGCGGGATCGACCTGACCGTGCCCGAAGGCGAGATCCTCGGCTTCCTCGGCCCCAACGGCGCGGGCAAGACCACCACCCTGCGCATGCTCACCACACTGCTCCCGCCCACCGGCGGCACCGCCCGCGTCGCCGGCTGCGACCTGGCCGCCGACACCGCGGGCGTCCGCCGCCGCATCGGCTACGTCGCCCAGTCCAGCGGGGTGGACCCGCACATCTCCGTCCTCGAGGAACTGGTCACCCAGGCCCGGCTCTACCGGCTGAGCAAGGCACAGGCGGCGGGCCGGGCCGAGGAACTGCTGCACGACCTCGACCTGACCGCACTCGCGCACCGCCCCACCGGAGCCCTCTCCGGCGGCCAGCGCCGCCGCCTGGACATCGCCATGGCACTCACCCACCGCCCGCCCCTGCTGTTCCTGGACGAGCCCACCACCGGACTCGATCCGCGCAGCCGCGCCGACCTGTGGCAACTGGTCCGCCGTCTGCGCGACGAGCACGGCACCACCGTCTTCCTCACCACCCACTACCTTGACGAGGCCGACGCGCTCGCCGACCGCATCGTGGTGGTCGACCACGGCCTCATCAGCGCCGAGGGCACCCCGGCCGAGCTGAAGACCCGCTACGCCGGCTCCATCGACGCCACCCTCCAGGACGCCTTCCTGGCCATCACCGGCCACGACCTCACCACCGGAACCACCGGCACTACGGGCGACGGTCCCACCGCCGGCTCCGCCCGCCGACGGACCAGGAGCCACGCATGACCGCCGCGACCGCCCCCCTCACCCCGCTCGACCCCCTCGGGCCGTCGAGCCCCCGCCGGTGGTCCGCGCCGGCGGCCGACACCGCCCTGATCTTCGGCCGCTACGCCCGCCAGACACTGCGCTCCCGCTACCAGATGGCCTTCGGCATCCTCCAGCCACTGCTCTACCTGGTCTTCTTCGGGCCACTGCTGACCCATGTGCGCCTCGGATCGGCGGGCAGCTCCTGGCAGGTGCTGGTCCCCGGCCTGCTGCTGCAACTCAGCCTGTTCGGGTCGGCGTTCGCCGGATTCTCGATCATCATCGAGAAGAACCACGGCATCGTCGAACGCATGCGGTGCACCCCCGTCAGCCGCCTCGCCCTGCTGCTCGGCCGCGTCCTGCGGGACGCCTGTCTCTTCGTCGCGCAGGGCGTGCTGCTCGTGCTGGCCGCCCTGGCCATGGGCCTTCGCGCACCCGTCCCTGGCATCCTGATCGGCTTCGCCTTCGTCGGACTGCTGACGGTCTCGCTGGCCTCGCTCTCCTACGCGGTGGCCCTCAACGTGGACCGCCCGCAGGAGTACGGGCCGCTGGTCAACGCCTTCACCATGCCGTCCATGCTGCTCTCGGGCCTGATGCTGCCGATGACCCTGGCGCCGGGCTGGCTGAACGCGATCTCGCACCTGGTGCCGTTCCGCTACCTCGTTGACGCCATGCGCGATGCCTACCTCGGCCACTACGCCACCGGCGCCGTCCTCGAAGGCGTCGCCGTCGCCCTGGCCCTCGCCGCCTGCTCACTGACGGTCGGCACCCGGGTCTTCCGCAGAGCGGGTGCCTGACCGCCCGTCAGCGAGGGCCAGGGATACCGTCAGTCCGATTCGGGCAGTGTCCGGGGCAGCCCGAAGCGTGTCATGACGTCGGTGCTGAAGCTGGTGATGGCCGCGATGCGGTCGCCGGCGGTGGTGATGACCAGGAAGCAGTAGGCGCGGTGGACATCGGCGTGGGGGTCGGCCAGATACAGGCCGAAGGCGGGCTGGCCGTTGGCGCGGGTGGGTACCACGCGGTAGCTGCGGCCGGGGCGGAAGGCAGCGGCGGCGAGGACGTGCTGGGCCGATTCGATGCCGCGGTACTCCAGCATGGCCGGGGGCATGGAGAGCCTCACGTCGGTGACGAGCAGCTCGATCATGGCGTCCAGATCGGCGCGCTCCAGGGCGTCGGTGAACCGGGCGACGAGCCGGTGCTCGGCGCCGGAGTCGGTTTGGGGTGCCGGCCTGCGACTGCCGGTACCGGAGCCGCTGCTGTCGGCGCTGTCGGGACTGCTGGAGCCGGCGAGGTGGTTGTCGACGGTGGCGCGGGCGCGCTTGAGGGCGCTGCTCACGGCCTCCTGAGTGGTGTCGAGCATCCGGGCGACTTCGGCGGCGCGGTAGTCCAGGACGTCGCGCAGCACGAGCACCGCGCGTTGGCGCGGGGGCAGCAGTTGCAGGGCGGTGATGAAGGCCAGGGAGATGGCCTCGGAGGTCTCGTAACGAGCCTCCGGCCCCGGGCGCTGGTCGACGAGGTGGTCGAGCAGGACGTCCGGGTAGGGCTCCAGCCAGGGCGGGGCGTCACCGGCGCCGGTGGGTTCGGGCAGCGTGGCCTCGGGCGGCGGGGGAGCGGTACGGGGGCGCCGGCTGTCGGCGCGCAACATGCTCAGGCACCGGTTGGTCGCGATCTGGTACAGCCAGGTCCGCAGTGAGGACCGCTGGCCGAACTCGCCGAGGTTACGCCAGGCGGACACGAGCGTCTCCTGGAGTGCGTCCTCGGCGTCCTGCAGGGATCCCAGGATGCGGTAGCAGTGCACCTGCAGTTCGTGGGAGTGGCCCTGGACCAGGTCGCGGAACGCGTTGTGGTCGCCGGCCCGGGCTTGGGCGATCAGGTCCGTCGTGTCGGTCTCCATCGGCATGCATCCTCGCCTTTCTTCTCTCCGCAGGGCGCGTTCGGCTCGTCTACCGGTACCGACGCCGCCGGGCCCGCGAATTGGGCGGTGTCGCGTCGCCCAGTTTCGGGCCGGCGGTGGCGTCTACCCGATTGGAGGCGCTCCCGGTCCGGGACGCGCCCCGGAGACAGGACAGGACCACAGATCATGACCAAGTACGTCTTCTCCTTCCGTGTGCCCGCCGACTATGCGCCCGACGCCGGGACGCCGGCCGAATGGCGGGCCTGGTTCGGCACCCTGGGCCCGGCCCTGGTGGACGTCGGCAACGCGGTGACCGACTACGCCGCGCTCGGCGAGGTCGGCGGCAGCCGGTCCCGGGTGGTCGGCTACTCGGTGGTGTCCGCCGAGGACATGGACTCCGCGCTGGCGCTGGCCAAGGACTGCCCGGCGCTGCGGGTCGGCGGCGGGGTCGAGGTCGGCCCGGTGATGGAAGCCGCCGGATCGTGAGCGACGCCGTGACCGCATCGACTCCGCCGCCGCAGGGGTCGTTCCTGGCGACCGGACGCGGCCGGGTCACCCTGGCGCTGCTGTGCGCGGTGACGTTCCTGGACGTCATGGACGGCTCGATCGTGAACGTCGCGCTGCCGACCATCCGCACGCAGTTGGGGTTCTCGGTGCCGAACCTGCAGTGGGTGGTCAGCGGGTATCTGATCAGCTACGGCGGGTTCCTGCTGCTGGGAGGGCGGGCCGGGGACCTGTTGGGGCGACGGCGGCTGCTGGTCGCCGGGACCGCACTGTTCGCGGCCTCCTCGCTGGCCTGCGGGTTGGCGGACAGTCAGGCACTGCTGGTCGGCGCCAGGCTCGCGCAGGGCTTCGGGTCGGCGATGATGTCCCCGGCCGCACTGGCCATCCTGACCACCACCTTCCAGGGCTCCGACCGGCACAAGGCACTGGGCGTGTGGGCCGGGATCAGCGGGCTGGCCTCGGCGGTCGGGTTGTTCTTCGGCGGGCTGCTCACCCAGGACTTCGGCTGGCGGTGGGTGTTCTTCGTGAACCTCCCGATGGCCGCGCTGGTCCTGATCGGGGCGTTCCGGATGCTGACGGCCGATCACGGCCGGTCCGCGCCAGGCGGGTTCGACGCTTTCGGCGCGGTGCTGGTCACCGCCGGCATGCTGCTGCTGATCTTCACCCTGGTGAAGGCGCCGGACGAGGGCTGGGGCGCGGGACGCACCGTCGGCGGGCTGGTCGGCTCGGCGGTGCTGATGGCCGCGTTCCTGGTCAACGAGCAGCGGCGGGCCCGGCCGCTGGTGCCGTTGTCGATCTTCCGGATCAAGGGCCTGGCCGCGGCCGATGCCACCCAGGTGATCGCCTGGGCCGGGTTCTACTCCATGTTCTTCTTCGTCACGCTGTACATGCAGAACGTCCTGGGCTACTCCCAGCTGCAGGCCGGGCTCTCGTACCTGCCGGTGAGCGTCGGCATCGGGTTCGGCTCGACGCTGGCGACGAAGATGTTCGTACGGACCGGTACCCGTCCGATCATCGTCTCCGGTGCGCTGCTGGCCGCCGGTGGCATCGTGTGGCTGTCCCGCATCCCGGTGGACGGTACCTATCTCGGCAACCTGCTGGCCCCGCTGGTGGTCATGGGGGTCGGGCTGGGGCTGCTGTACGCCGGTGTGCAGACGGCCGCGAACGCGGGCGTACCGGAGGACCAGGCCGGACTGGCGGCGGCGCTGATCACCGCCTCCTTCCAACTGGGGTCGGCGCTGGGCCTGGCGGTGTTCACCGGGATCGCGACCAGCCGCACCAACCACCTGCTGGCCGCCCACATCCCAGCCCCGGAGGCGCTCACCTCCGGGTTCCAACGGGCCCTGCTCGTCAGCGCCCTGTGCCTGCTGGCGGCCGCAGCCATCGCCCTGCGCGCCGCCAACACCCGCGGCGAACCCGCCGCCGCGGCGGAGATCCGACCGGATCTGGAACCCTCCTACGACCCCGCGTGACACGACACGGCGCTACTACGCGAACCCGGGACGGCGTCCAGCGCCGTCCCGGGTTCGCTGCCAACCGCGCCGACGGCGCCCGACGGGCGCCGGCCCGCGTTGGAGCGGCGCGAGAGCAGGTATCCCGTCAGGGCGGTGGCCAGACCGGCCAACCCGGCCGCCGCGAAGCCGCTGGCCGGCGCGGACAGGTCGATCGCTGCCCCGACCACCGGGGAACCGACGGCGAAGCCCGCGCTCAGGGCCGAGGACTGCAGGCCGGTCGCCTCGCCCCGGACAGCGGCGGGTGCGAGCCCGCTCACCGCGTCGGCCACGGTGGACAGTGTCGGTGCGGTGAGCAGTCCGGCGCCGATGCCGGCCGCGCACAGCCCGGGCCAGCTGTGGGCGAGTGCGGCGGGAACGGTCGCCAGCCCGAGCCCTGCGAGCAGCAGCCAGGTGGGCAGCGGACGGGACAGCGTGCCGTACACGAGCCCGCCGACGACCGAGGACACCCCGTAGACCGCCACGACCAGGCCGGCCCAGGACACCTGGCCGGCTGCTCTGAGGGTGGCGACGACGGCCAGCTCGGTACCGCTGAGCAGCACCGTGGTGCCGAACGCCATCACCAGGACGGCGATCATGTGCGGGCCCAGCCACTCCCGGCGGCGGGGGCGGACGATCGGGCCGGCTTCCGCCTCGCCCTCGGCCCGCAGCGGGGGGTTGAGCAGGGCGATGCCCGCCCCGCCCAGCGCGATCGCGGCGCCGGCGCCCCACACCACCGCGCCGGGGGACGTCGCCGCAGCGCAGAGGATCACGATCGGCGGCCCGAGCACGTACGACAGCTCACCCTGTACCGATTCAAGCGCGAACGCGGCCCGGCGCTGCCCCGTGGTCGTCGTCGCGGAGATCGCCTGCCTGGTCACCAGTTGGGCCGGCACCATCAGCAGCCCCGCTGCGAAGGCAGCGCCCAGGAGAACCGGATACGGCAGGACCGGCACACTCAGCCAGAACACGACCTGTACCCCAGCGGTGGACATCAGCACGACGCGCGCGCCCCGTTTGTCGATCAGGCGGCCGAGCAGCGGCCCGCCCAGCGCCAGCCCCGTGGTCAGAGCCGCCGCGACAGCCCCGGCTGCCGCGTAGCTCCTGTGCAGGCCCAGTACGACGTACAGCGTCAGCGTCATCATGTCGGCCGCGAGCGCGGCGCGGGCGAGCAGGGAGACTCCGAGCAGCGCCGCCAGCCCCGGCACGGCGAGTACCTGTCGATATCTGATCACCTCTGTGACGCTAGAACGCTCGCACAGCCATAGGAAGCCCTTATTCTGTTGGATACGGCATAATGGCTGCTTATGGGGAGAGATCTTGAGACCGCACTCCTGAGGTCGTTCGTCACCGCCGTGCGGGTCGGCAGCATCAGCCGGGCCGCGACAGCCCTGGGACACACCCAACCCGCGCTCAGCCAGCAGCTGCGCAAGCTCGAGAACACCGTCGGCCGCCCCCTGCTGCACCGATCGCCGTCCGGGGTCCTGCCGACCAGGGCCGGTGAGGAACTCCTGCCGTACGCCGAACGCATCCTGTCACTGTCCGAACAGGCACTCAGCGAAGCCGGACGCGCGCTCACCGGCCACTGCGGCATCGGGCTGCTGGAGGATCTCGCCGCCTACCAGCTTCCACAGGCGTTCGCCGACCTGGCCGGACTGCACCCTGATGTGACGCTGGAAGTGCTCAGCCTCTCCACCGCCGAGATGCGGCAGGCCTACGACGCGCGCCGCGTCCAGCTCGTGCTCGACGCGGTGGGGGACCTTCCCGGGCCGCCGCGCTGGACGGTGCGTCGCCCCCTGGTGTGGGCGATCGGCCAAGGCGTGGACGTCACGGCGGATCCGCTGCCGGTGGTGCTGTTCTCGAACCCGTGCTTCTGGCGCACGTCGTTGCTGGAGTCGCTGGAGCGTGCCGACCGTCGCTGGCGGGTGGCGTTCGAAAGCAACAGCCTGGCCGGTGTGCTCGCGGCGCTGCGGGCCGGGCTGGGCGTCGCGGCGCTCATGCCGGCGAACCTGGAACCGGCGATGGCCGGCCACGACCCGGCGGCCCTGCCGCCTCTGCCGGACCTCGAACTCGGTCTCACACGGCATCCACGCAGTGAGGGTGACCTGTTGGTCGACGCCGTGGAGACCGCCTTGCGACGGACCATCTGAGGTGGATCGAGGGTGCGCTCGAACAGCGTGGTGACAGCCCGTCAGTCCGGGCAGGGGCCGTGTCGGGTGCGGTGGGCCCCTGCCCGGGACCGAGGTGCGGTCAGGGGCTGTCCTCACCGCCTCCTGAGGTGCCGCCGGCTGCCAGCCACTGGGCGTAGGCGATCGCGGCCAGGCGGGCCGAGGCCAGGTTCTGCCGGGTGGTGGCGGGTACGGCCGCCGCGGTGCCGGCCGCGGCGGTGAGTCCGGTGGCCGGGGTGTACATCGCCTCGTGGAAGACCGATCCGGTGGGGGCGGTGGCCACGGCGAAGACCGGGTGGGCGGTTCCGGCGGAGAAGGAGGTCGAGATGTAGTCGCCGACCATGGTCCCCTGGGTGGTGCTGGCCAGCCAGGAGTGGCTCATCGGCCCGGCCAGCTGGGTCGGCGTGCTCCAGGTGCTGCCGCCGTTGGTGGAGGAGAGGTATCCGACGTCCAACTGGCAGGTGGCGGCGGTGCAGTTGGCGACCGGATGGTAGTAGTAGGCCAGTGCCAGGTGCGCGGTGCTGCCCGAGGTGGTCGGGTCCACGGCCAGGCCGGGGATGAAGTGGTCGACGGTGCTGGTGGTCGCGTCGATGGGGATGCGGACCACGGTGGACCAGGTGGTGCCGTTGGTGCTGGTCGACATCACGATGTCGTTGGAGGTGCAGGCGCCGCCGCTGGTGCGGAAGCGGCAGTCCTGCCAGACCACGTAGACCTTGCCGGCCGCGTCGATCTCGGCCGAGGGCAGCGGTCCGCTGCGCAGGGAGCCGTGCACGGTGTAGGTGCTGACGGTGGTCACCGTGGTGGCGCTGGTCCAGCTGCTGCCGCCGTTGGTGGAGGTGAAGGCCCGGATGGAGGTCTCCGAGGCGCTGGCGATGGGGACCACCACGGTGCCGTTGGGCTGCACCACGGGCTGGCCGCCCAGGCCGGTGGCGTTGTTGGCGGTGGTCTTCGGGGCGCCCCAGGTGAGACCGCCGTCGGAGGAGGTGGTCATCTGGATGCGGTCGCCGTTGCCGTTGTTGTCGTACTCGGTGTAGCAGTTGCCGTAGAAGGCGCTGGTGGCGGTGTTGTCGCAGACGATCCAGTTCTTGTCCAGGCTGGAGCCGGTGGCGGTGGTCACCGGGTTGCCCCAGGTGTGTCCGCCGTCGGTGGAGCGGCTGGTGAAGACGGCGGGCACGGTCACCGACGCGGTGATCGGGATGGCGGAGACCAGCCAGACGTTGTGTTTGGCGTCGTAGGCCACCGAGGCGTCACTGACCCGGGCGTAGCTGCCGCCGGCCTGGGTGGTGATCCCGGGCAGGAACCCGTTGGTCCAGGTGGCGCCGCTGTCGGTGGAGGTGGCGAAGCCGACGTTGGAGCCGCCGCCGTCGGTGAACCGGCCGACCTGGAAGGCCGACACGATGGTGGAGCCGTAGGCGAAGGTGTCCGGCTCGACCTCGGTGGCGTGCTGGCTGGTGGTGTTGGTGTAGGGGTCGGTGCTCAGCTGGGTCAGTGCCGGAGCCGCGGTGGCGGTTCCGGCGGTGAAGAGCAGCCCGGCCGCGGACAGGGCCGCGGTCACCAGGCCGGGTCTGGCCAGACGCAGGAGTAATGATGCCAAGGACATGAACCGTTCCCCTTCCGAAAGCGGGCACGTCCGAAGCACGGTCCGCTGCGGGAGGGAGGCGACAGAGCAAGCCCCTTGCACGTCCGCCGTGTGGGCGGGCGAAGCCCGGCAGAACCGAACATCGTGCAGACGTGCGTGAGGACTGCGCCACTGTCCCGCTGCTGTGCGATTCATGTCAATGGGCCTGGCTGACCTGCCTTCAATTGCCGCGGCTGAAGCCGGGGACATCCACCAAGCGCCGGACTCCCGGCCCTTGGGCACCGGCGGTGTCCGGACGGAGGTCCACGGCTGATCGGCGAGGACATGGCAGGCTGGTCTCCACTGAAGGCGCGATCGAGGAGGACGAAGGCTCTCATGGCTGAATTCGCGTTCGAGACGGAGTGGACCGGCGGCAAGGGCGCGATCGACCGTTCCCAGCAGTTGAGCGCGGCGGTCGCGGCCGCCGCGAAGGTACTGGCCGCTTCCGTCGCCGACGGGGCCGGCGGCGCCGAGACACCGGGGGCGGTCCTCGAACACCTCGACTCGCTCCGCGACGCCAACCGGGATCTGGTCCAGGCCTTCGAGAACATGGCCGGCCAACTCGCCAGGATGCGCCAGCACAACATTCTGATCAGCGTGAAGGAGGAGGGGGCGCAGACGCAGCGTTCGGCCGATGCCGTCCTCGCGCTGAGCGCCGCCGCCGACGGAGCCCGGCAGTTGGACGGCCTGATCTCCGCAGCCCGAGAACCGCTGCTGGACCTGGCTCTGACCACCGAGGCGGGATCGGCGGTGTGGGACCTCTACCAGTGACGCAGCGCAGTCCGCAGGACCCCGCGGCCGCCGGTACCGCTGCCGTCAGTTGCCGGTCAGCAGCGAGCCGCCGTCGACGGTGAGCACGGTGCCGGTGACGAACTGGTTCTCCATCAGGTAGAGGTGAGCCGCGGCGATCTGCTGCGGCTCACCTATCGCACCGGTGAGAGCGCGGCGCGCGAGGCTGTCGAACACCGCTGCGCGCTGGGGCTCGGGAACGGCGTCCCACAGCGGGGTGCGGACGGCGCCGGAGCGAACGGCATTGACGCGGACCGGGGCGAGATCGACGGCCAGTCCGCGGGCGAGGCCCTCGGTGGCCGCGGATCCGGCGGAGGCGAGGGCGGCACCGGGGACCGGGCGGACGCCGACCGTCCCCGAGGTGAGGGTGATCGAGCCACCGGGGCGGATGCGCGGGGCCGCGTGCTTGGCGACGGCGACGGCTCCCCAGAACCGCACGTCGAAGGTGCGGCGGGCCTGGTCGAGCGGGAGTTCCCCGAGCGCACGGCGATCGGGCTGGTCGCCGGCGGTGAACACCACATGGTCGAGTGCGCCGACGCGGGCGAACAGGTCGGCGACGGCCGCCTCGTCGCGTACGTCCAGTGCGGCGCCGTCGCACGAGTCCGGCAGTTCGGCGAGCGCGGCGTCGATGCGCTCCTTGCTGCTCGAGGCGATGGTGACGACAGCGCCGGCTCCGGCGGCCGCGTGGGCCGTGGCCAGTCCCATGCCGGAACTGCCGCCGATGACGACGATGCGCTGACCGGTGAGTGCCATGGTGCTCCTCCTGGATACGCCGAGCTGATGACTCAGTGAGACATCACGATAGCACCCGATGACCCACTGAGTCATCACTGCTAGGATTCCGACCATGCCGCGTTGGGAGCAGGGAACGGAGGAACGGCTGCGCGAGGCCGCGCTGGAGCTGTTCCTGGAGCACGGGTACGAGAACGTCACGGTCGCGCAGATCACCGAGCGCGCCGGGCTGACCCGTCGCACCTTCTCCCGCTACTTCGCGGACAAGCGCGACGTGCTCTTCGCCGGTTCGGATCAGCTTCCGGCCGCGCTCGCCGACGCGGTGCTGAGGGCCGACGCGGGGCTCACACCGTTCGAAGCCCTGCTCAGCTCCCTCGAACGGGTCGGCGACACGGTGGCGGCCCGGGTCGCCCCGCACGCCGCGCAGCGACAGGCGATCGTCGACAGCAGCACCGAACTGAAGGAGCGCGGCCGCACCAAGTTCGCCGCCGTCTCCGACGCCCTGGACGCGGCCCTTCAACAGCGCGGGGCCGCCCCGCCGACGGCGGCCCTGCTGGCGAACGTCGGCGTCGCCATCTTCCGCACCGGCTTCGGACGCTGGGTCGACGAGCCGGACACCGCCACCTGCTCGACCCGAGTCCGCGAAGCCGCCGACGAACTCGCCCACGCCCTCGACCACCGCTGAGGGCCTGAACCGACCCTGGCAGCAAGCCCTGGTACCGAGGTAGCGGTACCAGGGCCCACACCGGCGGAGTTTCAGCCCGCTTTCACCAGGAACTGCTCGACGGACGGTCGCTGCGTGGCACGGCGTCAGTTCACTGTCGCGACTGGGGCGGAGGTGCTGCCGTCGCGACGGTGGGCACGGACAGGGCTCAGCGCACCGACTTCACGAGCACCACCAGCGACGCACCGCCCAACGCGATGCAGGCGCAGAGCGGGAACATCGCCGAGTAGCCCCACGAGGTGACGATCGCCGAGGCGATGAACGGGGCAGCGACCTGCGGGGCCGCGTTGGCGATGTTGATCAGGCCCATGTCCTTGCCGGCGTCCTCGCCGCGCGGTAGCACCTTGGTGATCAGGGCCATGTCGACGGCCATGTACATACCGAAGGCCAGGCCGTTGACGACATTGAACACGATCATGCCGTTGACCGTCGGGGACAGCATCGGGATGAACAGCGACAGCGCGGCCAGGACTCCGGAGCCGAGGACGAAGAGCTTGATCCGGCCGAAGCGGTCGGCGAGCTTGCCGATGGCCACCGCGGCGACGACCATCGACAGGGCGCTGACCACCATCAGGAAGCCCATGGTGGAGGCGGCGTCCGCGGGGGCGACCTTGATGTAGGCCAACAGGATGTAGAAGCTGTAGGTCTGGACGATGAAATAGCCGGTCACGACGCCGAATCGGGAGACGAACGCGATCGCGAAGTCCGGGTTGACCTACTTCAGCACCAGCGCGGACTCGGCCCCGCTGGTGCTGGGGTCGCTCTCGCAGAGCGGCGCGCTGCACCCGCGCACCTGGCTGGTGGTCAGTTGGGGTGTACTGATGGGTGCGGTTGCCGCCGTGCTCCTGGTGGCCGGCGGCCTGCAGGGTCTGCAACGGGCCACGATCCTGGTGGCACTGCCGTTCGTGCTGGTGATGCTGGCACTGTGCTGGGCACTGGTGAAGGACCTCCGTGCGGATCCGGCCGTGGCCCCGTCCCGGTTGCACGGCAACCCGCAGGGCCCTGGCCGCCGCCATCCGCGCTGCGGTCGGCGAGCCCCTGGCCGACCGCCGGGACTGACCGCCGACCGCCCGGCAGGGGACTGTTCGACTGCTCGGCCGCACGAGTGGCTCGGGATGCCGGTCCGTCAGGGAGGGGATAGCGTCCGAACAGGACCACGTCCTCGGCCTGCACGTGGGAGGACACCGAGGGAGGAAAGCGTGCATCAGATGCGTCCGGAGCTCGCGGTGGCGGCGGGCGAAGCAGGACTCAAAGCCCTCGTGTGGCACATAACAGCGGGGCAGGACGCCCCGATGCTGTGTGGACGACACCTGCCCCCTCCGGACACCGTACCGAGGGAACGAGAGTTTACAGAGCGTCAGTGCGCACCGTGCCTGCAGGCATACCGGCAGGTGCTGGCCGCAGCACCTTGCTGAGCTGCTGCTCCATCCATCCCGCCCCCAACGGGGCGCTCTCCCGGGAGGGCGGATGCCCACATCGTCCAAGCGCAAGCGGCGGCGGCGCTCGCGGGCAACGACCCCAGCAGTCGCAGCCGCGAGCACACGCGTCCCTGCCCGGCCGGTGGCAACGACCGGGTCCGCGCCGTCGGCGCCTGAACCGGAGCCGGCTACCGTGCCCGAGCTCGGACCGACGCCGGAATCGGATGACTGCCCGGTCGGCGGAGTGCCCCTTGCCCCGGGGAATCCGGTCGTTGCCCCGGCCGCCGGCGAGGAGGTGGCATCCGCACTCCCGCAGGACGACCAGCTGCGCCCTCTGGGTGTCCCCGCGGCCGCACTCCTGACGGCCTTCGCCGCGACCGCGCTGGCAGGGCGGCACCTGTCCCGGGCACATGGGATCACCGTGGGCGTGCATGCCCTGGCGGGCGTGGCCGGGCTGGTTCTCGCGCTGGTCGCGACATGGTGGGTGGTGCGTCCCACGACCCGGATCGCTTGCCGCGGCGCGGTGACGGCAGGGTGCGCACTGGCGAGCATGGGTATCGCGGCGGTGGACTTCGGCATGCTTGCCTGGCTCGCCCTGGCCCAAGGTGTCGCCGCGAAGTCGTAGGACGGAACACGGCCTGCGGCCGTCCGGCTCCCGGAGCAGCGGGGGAGAAGCATCCGGCTCCGCCGTGTCGGTTCCTGGCGCCAGGGATCTCCGTAGGACTTCGGTAACGTGGTGATGCGGCATTTGTCCGTCTGCTTCTCATAGCGTTTGCGCATGACAGATTTCCTTCCGGGACCGGCTGCGACGTGTGCGGATGTCGTCCTGCCCTGCCTGGACGAGGCAGCCGCCCTGCCGTGGGTGCTGCAGCGGATGCCGGACGGGTACCGCGCGATCGTGGTCGACAACGGCTCGACGGACGGTTCCGCTGCGCTGGCCCGTTCACTCGGCGCGCTGGTGATCACCGAGCCCAGGCGCGGATTCGGAGCCGCCTGCCACGCCGGGCTGATGGCGGCGACGGCCGACATCGTGTGCTTCTGCGACTGCGACGCTTCGCTGGACCCGGCCGAGCTCCCGGGCCTGGTCGCCACTGTCGGCGCGGGCACCGCTGACCTGGTTCTGGGGCGACGGCGGCCGACCCGGCCCGAGGCCTGGCCCGTGCATGCCCGGCTGGCCAACCGCGAACTGGCCCGCAGACTACGTGCTCGTCTCGGTGTGGACTTGCACGATCTCGGTCCCATGCGGGCCGCGCGCCGGGACCGGCTGCTGGACCTGGGGCTCAGCGACCGCCGCTCCGGCTACCCGCTGGAGATGGTGATCCACTCCGCCGCGGCCGGAATGCGCATCGCCGAGCAGGACGTCGGCTACCAGCCGCGCTCCGGAAGATCGAAGGTCACCGGTACCCTGCGCGGCACCCGGCAGGCGATCCATGACATGCGCGCGATCCTGGCCGCCCGGTTGCCCACACTGCTGGTCATCGCGAAATCCCCAGAGCCCGGACGGGTCAAGACCCGCCTGTCGCCGGCCTGCACACCCGAGCTGGCAGCGGGACTCGCCCAGGCAGCACTGGCAGACACCTTCGCCGCCCTGGCCCGGGTGCCGGCCGCGCGACGGGTGCTGGTCCTGGAGGGCCCGACGGGGCCCTGGATCCCGTCCGGATGGGAGGTCGTGCCGCAGAGCGGCGGTGGTCTGGACGTCCGGCTGGCCGACGCCTTCGGCGCCGTGTCCGATCCGGACGGTGGACCTGCGCTGCTGGTCGGCATGGACACCCCGCAGTTGCGGGCCCAGGTGCTCGCCGAAGCGCTGTCGCAGGGGTCGAGGGCGGGCGCCGACGCCTGGTTCGGGCCCGCCGCGGACGGGGGATTCTGGGCTTTCGGACTGGCCCGACCGGACGCGGAGCTGGCTCGTCGACTGCTGCTCGGCGTTCCGATGTCCTGTTCCTCTACGGGCGTGGCGCTGCAGGACCGGCTTGCTCAAGCGGGACTGCGGGTCGCCACCCTGCCCGTACTCAACGATGTCGACACGGTCGCAGACGCAGCTGAGGTCGCAGCTCTCGCGCCGGGAAGTCACTTCGCGCGCACCTGGCACACCGTCACCGCCGGTGCCGTCAGTGCCGTCAGTGCTGGGACAGTACCGCCCGCGCCGCAGGGAGCAGGCGGGTGAACTCTCTCGGGATCCTCGCTCATGGCCCCAACCCCTGCCCCCGTCCTTGGGCCGATGATCCCTACACCGAGGCGATGCGCACCGGCAGCGGCCCGTTGTGGCTGCGCCGCGAGGACGGCCACCGGCAGCGTCTGGACCTGGAACGCTGGTTCGCCCCACCCGATCAGGCCGACTGGACCCTGCTCTCCCGCTGCCTGCGACGCGGACTGCCGACGCTGGACATCGGCTGCGGGCCGGGTCGTCTGGTCGCCGAACTGCAGACCTGCGGCCTGCCCGCCCTGGGGGTGGACATCACGCACACGGCGGTGTCCCGGACCCGGGGAATGGGCGGCAACGCACTGTGCCGATCGGTCTTCGACCGGCTTCCGGGGGAGAACCGCTGGGGAACCGCCCTGCTGGCCGACGGCAACCTCGGCATCGGCGGGGACCCGTCGGCTCTGCTGCGGCGTGCCGCCGAACTCCTGTGCCACGACGGTGTGCTGCTGGTCGAAGTCGAACCCGGCGATCTGGACGAACGCGTCACCGTGGCCGTGGAGGACGCCTCGGGCCGCAGCGGGCCCACCTTTCCCTGGGCCCGGCTGGGCGCCCCCGCCACCGTCCGCTGCGCGCTCCTGGCCGGGTTCGCTCCGATCGACGCCTGGGACTGTCGGGACCGGCACTTCCTCGCGCTACGTCGCTAGCCCGACCGGCCGGATGCGCAGGAGTTATTGATCCACACCCGAATCCGTTCGGTCCTTGACCGGGCCCGAGCGTCACCAGCATGGGGAACCCATCGTCATGTTCGACATCACCCTGCCGTGCTCCAGGCCGCGGTCGGCCCGCTCGGGTGCCGGCATGTGGCCGTGTGTGCTCGCCCTGGCCGTCCTGGTGACGGCGCTGGGCGGGACCTTCACCTGCTCGGGCGACCTCGGGGACAGGACCCCGCTGTACGGCTGGTACTCCGTGGACGTCGTGGCGTTCGCGCTCGCGGTCGTTCTGGCACGGCGGGTTCCGACCCGCCGCATCACGGCCCTGGTGCTGCTGGGCAGCCTGGCGGTCGCCCTCACCGGGCTGCTCGCACCGCCGCGGACCAGCGACGACGCCTACCGCTACCTGTGGGACGGTCAGGTCCAGGCGGCGGGCCACTCGCCCTACGCGGACGCTCCCGTCGTCCCGGCGCTGGCCGCCCTGCGTGCCCGGAACCCGGCCCTGTTCCCGGTCGCCGGCGACTGCACCGGTTGGGACCTGCACCAGGCCGACGGGATCTGCACGCACATCAACCGGCCCACGGTGCACACCATCTACCCGCCCGTCGCGGAATCGTGGTTCCTCGCCCTGCACGAGGCAGGCCGGTTCACCGGCCGTCCGGGTGTCGGGGCGGCCCAGGCCGGCGGTGCGCTGCTGGCCGTGGCGACGACCGGCGTGCTGCTGCTGGTCCTGCGCCGTACCGGAGCCCCCGCGCACCGGGCCGCGCTGTGGGGCTGGTGCCCCGGTGTGGCGGCCTGGGCCGTGAACGACGCGCACGTGGACACCCTGGGAGCGCTGTTCATGGTCGGTGGCCTGGGGGTGGCCTGCAGCGGCCGACGAGGCCTCGGCGGGGTGCTGCTCGGCCTGGCCGCCGGGACCAAGCTGATCCCGGCACTGGCGCTGCCGGGCGCCATGTCGGGCTGCCTCTCCAGCGGTTCCCGGCTGAGTGTCCGCAGCCTGGTGCCGGCCGTCACTGCCGGGCTGACGTTCCTGTTCTGCTACACGCCCTATGCCATCGCCTCGGGCCCGGGCGTCATCGGGTTCCTGCCCGGCTACCTCCAGGAGCAGGGGTACGACCAGGGGACCGGCTTCGGCCTGCTCGCGCTGCTCGACATCCCCCAGCGCCTGCTGCTGCCGGCTGCCGCGGCCGTGCTGCTGGCAGCTGTTCTGCATGTGTTGCGGAGGGGGGATCCGGCCAAACCGTGGCGCGGCGCACTGACCGTCACCGGCACCGCCCTGTTCCTGACCACCCCCGGATACCCCTGGTACGCGCTGCTGGTGGTTGCACTGGTCGCACTCGACGGCGGCTGGGAGTGGCTCGCGCTACCGGTGGCCGGTGGGGCCGTGTACCTGTCCGACGGAGCCCTGCAGCAACAGGCCTACACCGCCGCACTCTGTCTGCTCCTGGCCGGTGCGGCGGTACGCCGGCTCGGGCGCACCGCCGCGTCACCGCTTGTGCACCGGGGGCTTTCGCCCACGGGCCCGGCGGACGGTGCCGGCCAGCAGGCACAGCCCCGAGCCGGCGAAGAGCGCGGCGGTGATCAGCAGCCAGTGCCCGAGGAAGCTGCCCGCCGATAGCCCGGTGGTGACCCGGTAGCCCGGGACCCGCCGCAGGATGAGCGGATACCAGACGACCAGCAGCAGCAAGGAGACCAGGGCCGGGATCCGCACGTAGTTGACCCGACCGGCGCCCGCCTGGGGGGTGCGGCTGTCCGGGGTCGGGAACAGGTGTTGCAGTGCGCGGTCGGCGAGCGTGTAGAGCGGGAGCAGGACCAGGTCGTGGATCAGTGCGGCACCGACGAACCAGAGCGCGACGGCGATCGGGTTGCCCTTCAGCAGCTTGAGTCCGGCGTACAGGGCCAGGGCGAAGGAGCACAGGACGAGCAGCAGGTGCAGCGGGGACGCGCCGTAGCGGTCGCGCAGGCGGGTCAGCGGCAGGCGCCTCACGAGGATGCTCCGAAGGTCAGCCGGGTCACCCATTTGGTGTTGTGCACCCCGGGGTTGGCCGGCACGATGATCCGGGCCGGGTATCCGTGGTCCGGCGACAGGTCGGCGCCGTTGACGCGCAGTGCCAGCAGCGAGCGCGGGTCCCGGACCTGATTGGCCCTCAGTACGGTGGACCCGAAGGATCCGCCGCGCTCCACCGACTCGACGAACACCTCCGGGGCCGGCCCGCGGAAGCCCGCCATCAGGGCCAGGTCCCGCAGCCTGACTCCGGCCCAGTGCTGGTCGTCGGTGGACCAGCCCTCCACGCAGGCGATGGGCAGCGCGGCCTCGTGCTGCGGCAGTGCCAGCACCTGAGCCCGCGTCAGGGTGTTCTCGTACCCGGGGCCGCGGACCACCAGCCGCCACTGCGGGCCGATGTCGGCCGGGCGGATGCCGACGGCAGCGGCGGTCTTGTTGATCTGGAAGCCGTTGGGTCCCTTGCCCGGCTCCTGGCCGTGCGGCGCCAGTAGGGCCGTGCGGCGCAGCGAACCACCGATGCTCTGCCCGGCCGTCACCGCGAACAGGACCAGCGAGCCCAGACCCACTGTGCCGAGCGCGGCGCGCCGGGACATGGTGGCCGGGGCCGGCCGTGGAGAGACCAGCCCGGTCCCGTCCAGCGGCTCGGGCCCGGTCGCCGCGGCAGGGACGCGCAACTCGGTACGCAGTCGGCGGCTGCGCAGGGCCCGGACCATCACCGGAACGCGGAACGCGATGTGCACCGCGAAGGCCCCGATGAAGACCCACGCACCGTAGAGGTGCAGGGTGTAGAACGAGCCGGGGAAGACGTAGTGCAGCTGTACGTTCAACAGCCCGGTGACGAACTCGAACAGTGCGCCACCGACCAGGAGCAGCAACGACGATCGCTCCAGGGCGTGGGCCACCGACCGGATCGGCGGCCAGGAGAACAGCTTGGGGATGACCGACCACAGCTTGGCCAGCAGCACCGGCACCAGCACCACGCCGAGGGTGACGTGCACGCCCTGGTCGAGCCGATAGAGCCAGGACGGGTCGGTCGGCCAGGAGAAGAGGTAGAAGCCGAGCCAGCCCTTGTCCGGGGTCTGGTCGTTGACCGCCGCCAGGTCCGGGTTGTACGCGGCGTAGGACAGCAGGCCGGTCACGAACATGACCGGGATGCCGAACAGCAGGACCAGCCCGAACACCGAGGTCAGCCAGGGCCCCCGGAGCGGACTGCGCCAGAACTCCGGCCGGGTGGGACCGGGCGGGGCCCCGGAACCGAACAGGGCCCGGAGCCGGTCGCGGCTCGACGCGGGGCGCTGCGACTTCACGCCCTGCCGGGTCCCGGAAGGACCAGGACGAGCGGGCGGCGGCTCTACGGGGCCGGGGCCCGCTCCCGCGTCAGCGTGCGGCCCGGTGGCAGGTCGGTTCTGCACAGATGGCGGACCATCGTGATGGCGGTCGTCCGTATCCATGGGGCGATTCCTTGACGGGTGAGGCTCCGGTGAGTCGTAGGACGGGCACGACCGTACGCCTTGAGCGGACATATCCGAAGAAGCGACTCATTACGCCACGCTGACGTTCCGTCGGTACAGGGCCCGCTGCAGATCCGCCCGAGAAGCCGCTACGACCGGTGCGCCTCCAGGGCGTCGAGGTCTCGTTCTGCGTAGAGCCGGTGCTCCCACTCCTCGTGGAACAGGTGCAGCAGTACGGTGCGCAGGCGGCGGCTGCGGGGCTCCGGCCAGCCCGGGGTCCGGGCCGGCTCGGTCTCGGAGTCCAGCGACTGGTCGGTGATGCCGGCGATGACGCTCCGAACGGTCGCCATTCGGTCGCGGCGCACCTGCAGCACGGTGTCGAGCGTCGGCCGTGCCTCGCGGTCGCGGGGGAGACCCTCGGGCAGGCTGCGCGTCTCGTCCGGGTCGTCCCAGGGCAGGCCCAGCGGATGCCATGGTGAGGGAACATCGAGGACGGTGCGGCGGATCCATCCGTCGGTGACCAGGACCAGGTGCCGCAACGTCTGGAGGAACGACCACTCGCCGTCTACCGACTCGTCCAGGAGGGTGGGATCCAGGCGACCGGCGCGTTCGACCGTGCCGCCCCACAGGTGTTCGAGGATGTCCCAGGCCTCGCGGAACCCGGCGGCGTCGGTCGGCCGCATCCTGGGCCGCTCGGGATACCGCCGGTCGAGCTCGGCCTCCACGAGCGGCCCGACCTCCACGCCGTTGATCTTCAGGTTGCCGATGTCTCCGGAGATCTCGACATTGTTCAGCTCCACGCCACGCATCGTGACGTCGTCCATCTCGACGATGCGGAATCGGGTGCTGCCGAATGCGCAGCCCCGGAACTCGACCCCGCCCAGCCGGGCGAGTTGGAAGCGCGAGCCGGTCAGGTCGACCCGCTGGAACCGGGAACCTGTGAGGTCTTCGTTGCTGAACTCCACCATGGACGGGGACTGTACCTCCCGGCACCGACAAGCACTCGATCCCGCGGGTCTCGACGCCCAGGAGTGCCATGGACGCGCTGCACCCACCGCCACAACGCGCTCAATGCCGTGTACAGGCGGACCTGACCGCACCGTAGGGCTGGACGAACCAAGGACCACCGGACACACTGGCGCAATGCCGTGCGTGTACAGGAACCCACGTGGTCAACGCGCGGTGCGGCAATGGTGTTCAGCAACCCTGGCGCGAGCGGACTTCCCGCTCGACCACTCGACTCTGGACACCGGTGTGGGCCGAGTGGGACTCACCTCTGCCGGAGCTGGACGACCGCGGGTCGTCCTGGTGCCCGGGACCGGCTTCAACGCCGCGGCGGCACTGCCGTGGCTGCAGGCGCTGTCGGTCCACTGGGCAACCACGGTGGTGGATCTGCCGGGTCAGCCCGGGCTCAGCGATCCCCGTCGGCCTCGCCGTGCCCGGCTGGCCTGGTACGGCCGAGTGCTGGATGAGATCTTGGCGGCCATGGACGCCGACGGGGTTGTGCTGCTGGGCAATTCGCTGGGCGCCGCCGTGGCGCTGGCCGCCGACTCGCCCCGAATCACGGCTCGGGCGCTGGTCTCACCCGCTGGCTTCATCCGTCTCGGAGTGGACCCGAAACTGACGCTGGCCGCGGCCGCGTGGCTGCTGCGTCCCACACCCGCACGCACCCGCCGCATGCTCCGGTTGTTCGTGGCGCCCGGCACGGAACCGCCCGAGTCCGAGGTGGAGTGGATGACTCTCATGGCAACGTGTTGCCGGACCACTCTGGCCCCTCCGTCCCTGCCCGCCGAACTGCTGGCCCGTCGCGCCGAGCGGCCGTGCGTGGTCGGGGTCGGAGAACACGACCGTTTCCTGCCGCCCCGTCGACTGGCACCGGCAGTGCGCCGAGCCATGAACCTCGACGTTCGGGTCTTCTCCGGGGTCGGCCACCTGACCACCCCGGCTGACCTCGACAAGGTGGTGTCCTTGGTGGCCGAGGTCGCCGATCCGCCGGACGACTGAGCTCAGAAGCGCTGCCACTGACGCTGTGCGGGCACGGGCATCAAGACGGCGTCAATGTTCCGCCGACCGGCGCAAGGGTGTCGTCAAGGAACACATCCACCCGCTCCTGGCCACGCTATTCCTGGGCGGAGCCGCGTCGCGGGCGACACATCCGTCCTGGTCACCGCCAGCACCCTCGCCGACCGCATCTCCCTGCCCGCCGACCAGGCACATGAGAACGGAGTGCAACAGCCGTGACCCGCATCCTGGTCGTGGACGACGAGCCACAGCTCCTGCGTGCCCTGCAGATCAACCTCCAGGCCCGCCAGTACGACGTCACCACCGCAGCCGACGGCACCCTCGCCCTGGACGAGACCGCACGCGCCCGCCCCGACGCCATCATCCTGGACCTGGGGCTTCCCGGGCTGGACGGGCTGCAGGTGATCGCGGCCCTGCGTGTGTGGAGCTCGGTGCCGGTGATCGTGCTCTCCGGCCGGTCCGGCGCCGACGAGAAGGTCGCCGCCCTGGACGCGGGAGCCGACGACTACCTCACCAAGCCGTTCGCCATGAACGAACTCCTGGCCCGGCTGCGCGCCGTACTGCGCCGCCCCTCGACCGAGGACCCCCTCACCGGGACCGCGGTCATCGGCGACTTCACCGTGGACCTGGTCGGCTGCACGGTCAGCGCGCACCGGGAAGGCACCGACCCGGTGCGGCTCACCCGCACCGAATGGCGCATCCTCACCCTCCTGGTCCAGCACCCCGGACGGCTGGTGACAGGGCCTCAGATCCTGCACAGCGTCTGGGGCCCGGGCCACGAGGACAAGAACAACTACCTGCGCGTCTACCTCGCAGGTCTGCGCCGCAAACTGGAACGCGACCCGGCACACCCGCGTCACCTGCGCACCGAGCCGGGCATGGGCTACCGCTTCGACCCGTGAACCTCACCCTTCCTGGATGCCGCGCCGGGAGCCGCCGACCGGCCGTAACGGATCCTTAGCGCAACCCTGCAAATCTTGACGCCTTCCTGACGCGCCCGGGCGCCCGATCCCACGTCAGCGCGGTCACCGGCCTCTACGCTCGCCTCTGTGCTTAACCTGCCCCAGGCGTTCAAACGCCTCGTCATCGGCCCGGCCATGCGCAGCGAGGAGCTGGGGGAGACCCTGCTCCCCAAGCGCCTGGCCCTGCCGATCTTCGCCTCGGACCCGCTGTCCTCGGTGGCCTACGCCACCGAGGAGATCCTGCTGGTGCTCACCGTGGGCGGCACCGCCTTCCTGTACCTGACCCCGTGGATCGCCGCCGGCGTGGTGCTCCTGATGGCGGTCGTGGTGACCTCCTACCGGCAGGTGGTACGGGCCTACCCCAGCGGCGGCGGCTCCTACGAGGTGGTCACCACCAACCTGGGGCCGAACGCGGGCCTGGTCGTGGCAGCCTCGCTGCTCGTCGACTACGTGATGACGGTCGCGGTCTCGGTGGCCTCCGGCGTGGACAACATCATCTCCGCGTTCCCCAGCATCTCCGCTGCGCGGGTGCCGATGGCGGTCGGGTTCGTGGTGCTGCTCAGCGCGATGAACCTGCGCGGGGTCCGCGAGGCGGGGCGGGCGTTCGCCGCGCCCACGTACCTGTTCATCTTCGGCATCGTCCTGATGATCGTCACCGGGTTCGTCAAAATGCTGTTCGGCCACACCCCGGTGGCCTCCAGCGCCCAGTACGCGGTCATCCCGGTGGACCACAAGGACACCCTGGCCGGGCTCGGGCTCCTCATGCTCTGCCTGCGCGCCTTCGCCTCCGGCTGCACCGCGCTGACCGGTGTCGAGTCCATCTCCAACGGCGTGCCCGCGTTCCGCAAGCCCAAGTCCAAGAACGCCGCCACAACCATGTCGGCCATGGGCATCACCGCCGTGCTGATGTTCGTCGGGATCACCGCACTGGCGCTGATCGCCAAGGTCCACAAGACCGACGACACCTGCCAACTGGCGAACTACCCCGGCGACTGCCACACCACCTCGCAGCCCACGGTGATCGCCCAGCTGGCGTCCTCCATCTTCGGCGGCGACCACAGCATCCTGTTCTACTTCATCCAGGCCGTGACCGCGCTGGTGCTGATCCTGGCCGCGAACACCGCCTTCAACGGCTTCCCGCTGCTGTCCTCGATCCTGGCCCAGCACCGCTACCTGCCCCGCCAGCTGCACACCCGTGGTGACCGCCTGGCCTTCTCCAACGGCATCATCGCCCTGGCCGTGGTCAACATCGCCCTGCTGGTGGCCTACAAGGCCGATGTCACCAACCTGATCCACCTCTACATCCTGGGCGTCTTCACCTCCTTCACGCTCAGTCAGATCGGCATGGTCAAGCACTGGAACCGGCTCCTGGCCACCGAGACGGACACCAAGGTCCGCGGCTCGGCCAAACGCTCACGGATCATCAACGGCTTCGGCGCCGGGTTCACCGGACTGGTCCTGGTGATCGTGATGATCACCAAGTTCACCGAGGGCGCCTGGCTGGCCGTGGTCGCCGCCGTGCTGCTGTTCGGGATGATGCGCGGCATCCGCAAGCACTACGACGCCGTCGCCGAGGAACTCGCCGTGGAAGACCTCAAGGCCGAGTCGGTGCGCCCGTCCAAGGTGCATGCCATCGTGCTGGTCTCCACCCTCCACAAGCCCACCCTGCGCGCCCTGGGCTACGCCCAGGCCTTCCGGCCCGACATACTGGAAGCGGTCACCGTCGCGGTGGAGAAGGACTCCACCCAGGACCTGCAGGAGAAGTGGGCCGAGTCCGAGATCCAGGTCCCGCTCAAGGTCCTGGACTCCCCGTTCCGCGAGATCACCAAACCGGTCGTCGGCTACGTCCGCTCGATCCGGCGCACCAGCCCGCGCGAGGCCGTGGCGGTGTTCATCCCCGAGTACGTGGTCGGCCACTGGTGGGAGCACCTGCTGCACAACCAGTCCGCCCTGTGGCTCAAGAGCCGCCTGCTGTTCACGCCGGGCGTGATGGTCATCAGCGTGCCCTGGCAGCTCACCTCCTCCACCCGCGCCGACCGCCCCGCCCGCCGGGCCCCGGGCTCGGTGCGTCGCGGCGAGCCCGCCGGAAACCTGGACCCGACCGAACCGGAGAAGGCGGTGCACTCAGGGTCGGCATGACCGCGAGAGGTCCCCGGCTGTGCACTCACCGCCCGCTGTTGATTCCGGACTCCTCCAGGTCGAGGTCGTACTGCAGCTGGCGCCGGGTGCTGTCGCTGATCTGGTGGCTGTCGTACATGCCCTGCAGCTCGGTGCCCTGCACCGCGATGACCTCGTGCCGCAGCTGCTGACAGACCTCCAGGAACGGTGCGTCGCCGTTGCCCTGGTCGGCGTCGTCCTGGGCCAGGCTGTGGCGCAGCCGCGCGTCCAGTGCCAGGCGCACGCGATCCAGCGCGGCTTCCGGGGCCGCGCCGAGGTCGGCGAGCTGGTCCAGGTAGTCCAGGCCGGCGCGGGCGATCTGTTGGCGTGCGTGCTCCTGTTCGCGGGCGGTGTCCTGCGGCTCCAGGGCCAGTCCGGAGCGGTTGACGAGCGGTGCCAGGCTCAGTCCCTGGACGACCAGGGTGAACACCACCACTGCGGTGGTCAGCACCAGCACCAGCGCACGCCCCGGCAGGGCGGTGCCGTCGTCGTCCAGCAGCGGGATGGACAGGGCGGCGGCCAGGGGCATCACTCCGCGGGTGCCGGCCCAGGTCACCACGGCGGCTACCCGCCAGGAGGCGGCCCCCTCCACCGGCTTGACCACCCTGGACAGCGGCCATACCCACAGCACCCGCAGCCCGATCAGCACCGCGGCCAGGGCGAGGGCCTGCAGTGGCCACGCTCCGGAACCGGTGGGCAGGTCGCGGACCATGGTGGGCAGCTCCAGGCCGATGATCGCGAAGACCACACTCTCCAGCAGGAACACCACCACCGAGTACACCGCCTGCAACTGCAGCCGGATCCGCGCGTCCGTCAGCCGGTAGCCCGAGCGGCCCAGCACCACCCCGGCGACCACCACGGCGGTCACCCCCGAGGTGTGCGCGCCCTCCGCCAGGACGTAGGCGGCGTAGGGGGTGACCAGGGCGATCACGGTCTCCAGCACCGGGTCGGTGGTCCGGGCCCGGATCAACGCCACCACACCGGCCACGGCTGCGCCGATGACGCTGCCGCCCCCGGCCAGCAGGAAGAACTCGCCGCCCGCCTTGGGCCAGCTGACCGCGCTGGAGGCGATCGCCAGCCCGATGGCGACCTTGAACAGCACCAGCGAGGTCGCGTCGTTGAACAGGCTCTCGGCCTGCACCATGGTCTGCACCCGCCCCGGCAGCGCGAGCCTGCGCCCCAGCGCGGTGACCGCGACCGGGTCGGTGCTGGCCAGCACCGCGCCCAGCACCAGCGCCATCGGCGCGGTCAGCGGCGTCAGCGCCACCGCCATGAACCCGACCGCGGCGGCCGACGCCAGCACGAGGCCCAGGGCCAGGACCGTGACCGGCCGCCACACGATCCTCAGGTCGCGCAGCGACATCTCCTCCGCCGAGGCGTACAGCAGCGGCGGCAGCACCACCAGCGCGATGGTCTGCGGGGCGATGTGCAGCGCGGGGGTGCCCGGTATCAGCGCCACCGCCAGGCCCGCGATCACCAGCAGCGAGGGCGCCGGGATCCGCCACCGGCGCGCACCGGTCGCCACCAGCGTGGCCAGGACCACAAGAACAAGAACGGTGCCGACAGCGCGCATTTCGGGATCCCCGGATCGTCACCGGGGTCCCTGCCGCACCAACGCCGCAGATCCATCCCCGGGCCGACCAGACTTCCCGGCACACCGTCAGAACACCTTATCCAATCCTTAACGCCCTGGGCCGCGGCGGTCCGCACGCCGGCTCGGGGCGTCGGAACGCGGGCTCTGAGGTCCTTCTGAGATGGGGCAACGATTATTCACCCCGGGATGGTGACGGCTGCGACTAGGGAGGCCGATGTGCTGGAACGCACTCTTGACTACCTGCTGATCGGTGCCGGCCCGGCGGGGCTGCAACTGGGCCACCTGCTCGGGGAGCAGGGACGCGACTACCTGATCCTCGAGCAGGGCAGCGCGCCGGGGAACTTCTTCGCAACGTATCCACGGCATCGCCGGCTCATTTCGATCAACAAGGTCCACACCGGCAGCACCGACCCGGAGTTCAACCTCCGGATGGACTGGAACTCGCTGCTGTCTCCAGACCCCGACCTGCGGTTCACCCGCTACAGCGAGCGCTACTTCCCCGAGGCCGGGGACCTGGTCCGCTATCTGGCCGACTTCGCCGAGGCGTTCGGCCTTCGGATCCGCTACGGCACCAGGGTCACCGAGGTCCGCCGTGAGGGGGACGGTGAGGCGGACTTCGCGGTCACCGACGACGCGGGCCGGGTGTACCGGGCCCGTCGCGTCGTGGTGGCCAGCGGCGTCAGCCTGCCCCACGTCCCGCCGATACCGGGAGTGGAGACGGCGGAGCACTACGCGTCGGTCTCGGTGGAGCCCAAGGACTTCACCGATCAGCGGGTTCTGATCATCGGCAAGGGAAACTCGGCGCTGGAGACCGCCGACAACCTGGTGGAGACCGCGGCAGTGATCCACGTCGCCGGACCGCACGCGCTGCGGCTGGCCTGGCAGAGCCACTTCGTCGGGCACCTGCGGGCCGTGAACAACAACTTCCTGGACACCTACCAACTGAAGTCGCAGAACGCGGTCCTGGACGGATCGGTCCTGGCCGTCGAACGGGGCGACGACGGCTACACCGTGCGTTTCGCCTTCTCCCGCGCGGACGAGACGGTCAAGGAACTGCGCTACGACCGGGTCATCGTCTGCACCGGCTTCCGTTTCGACGCCTCCGTCTTCGCCGAGCCGGACCGGCCGCGCACCGTGATCAACGACCGCTTCCCGGAGATGACCGCCGCATACGAGTCGGTGAACGTACCCGGCCTGTACTTCGCCGGAACGCTGACCCAGCAGCGCGACTTCAAGAAGTCCACCAGCGGTTTCATCCACGGGTTCCGCTACGGCACCCGGGCCCTGCACCGGATCCTCGAACAGCGCCACCACGGGCGGCCCTGGCCCCGGCGGGAGCTGATGCCGTCGGCCGAGGTGCTGGCAGCGGCCGTGGTCGAGCGGGTGAACCGGACCTCCGCGCTGTGGCAGCAGTTCGGCGTCCTGGCCGACCTCGTCACGGTCGGCCCCGACGGAACGGCCCACTACTACGAGGAGGTGCCGGTCGGCTTCGTCCATGACGCCGCGTTCGGCGGCGCCGACGGCGCTGTTGACGCCGGCGACGCGATCACGGTCACCCTGGAGTACGGGCCGGACCACGACAAGGTAGACCCCTTCGACATCACCGTCTCCCGGGTGGCCCAGGACCAGCCGGGGGTCGCCCACGACGCCGCGTATCTGCACCCGGTGGTCCGGCACTACCGGGCCGGCGTTCTCCAGGACACCCACCACATGGCGGAGAACCTGGAGAACGAGTGGAACCGGCCGGACGTCCACGTGCGGCCGCTGGTGGACTTCCTGGCCCGTTCGGTCCGCGCCCTCGGCGGGAGCCGGGCGGAGGCGCTCTGATGCGGGCGCGGATGATGCTGACCACCGCCGACTTCGAGGACGCCGCCCGTGAGGCTCTCGATCCGGTGTACTACGACTACGTCGCCGGCGGGGCCCGCGACGAGGTCACCCTGCGGGCCAACCGCGAGGCGTTCGGGCGGCTGAACCTGCTGCCCCGGATTCTGCGCGGCCGGGACAAACGGGACCTCGACCGCACCCTGTTCGACTGTCCGATGAGCATGCCGCTGCTGCTCTCCCCGACCGCCTTCCATCGACTCGCCCATCCGGAGGGGGAGTTGGCCACCGCGAGGGCCGCCGCGGCGGCCGGGGTGGTGATGATCGTGAGCATGGCCAGCACCGTGGCGGTGGAGGACATCGCAGCGGCCGCGCGCACGGTCACCACCGAACGCCCGCCCGCGCTCTGGTTCCAGCTGTACCTCCAGCCGGACCCCGACGTCACCGAGGCGCTGGTGGAGCGGGCCACCGCGGCCGGGTGCGCCGCGCTGGTGGTGACCGTCGACTCACCCGTACTCGGCCTGCACGAGCGGAACAAGCGCAACGGCTTCGACGACCTGCCGACGGGCATGGCCTGCGAGAACCTGCGCAATCTGCGCGGCGGCGAACCCGGGAGCGTGCGGCAGATCGCGATGTCCGCCGAGCTCTCCTGGGAACACCTGGACCGGCTCCGCCACAGCACGCGCCTGCCGGTCCTGCTCAAGGGAGTCCTGCACCCCGAGGATGCGCGGCTGGCCGTGGAGCACGGCGTCGACGGGCTGCTGCTGTCCAACCACGGCGGGCGCCAACTGGACACGGTTCCGGCGACGGTGGATCTGCTGCCCGAGATCCTGGACGCCGTCGCCGGACGCGTCCCGGTGCTGCTGGACGGCGGCGTGCGGCGCGGCACCGACATCGTCAAGGCGCTGGCCCTGGGCGCCGCGGCGGTGGGGATCGGCAGGCCGGTGGTCTGGGGCCTGGCCGCCGACGGGGAGGACGGGGTACGGGCGGTGCTGGAACTGCTCCGTGGCGAACTGGACCACACGCTCGCGCTGTGCGGGGCGACCGGGGTGGACGACCTGGTGCGCGACCTGGTCCGCCCGGGGTTCCCGGGGTTGCGATGACCGCGCTGTGGTGGGCGCTCGCCGTCCTGGCCGTCCTGGTCACCCTGCCGTACTGGCTGCCCACGGCCGTGGTCGCGCTCCGGGTGAAGGTCTTCGCCTGGGTCAACGGGGAGGAGGGCATCCCGGTCCCCGGCCCGCTGGTCGACACGGCGGCGTTCCGTCGCGTGTACGGACACCCCGCCGCGGACGGTCGCAGCCGCGGTGCGGCGCTGTCCGACCTGTTCTGGTACTGGCTCGCGCCCGGGCCCGAAGTCCACCAAGAGCACCTGGAGCCGGGACCGCGCTACGACGAGGTGGCCCGGTGCACCCGGCTGATCCTCACCGGCCTGGACCGTAAGGGCTGGGAGGACCTGGTCGGCCGCAGGGCCGGCGCCCTGTTCGACGACTGGAGCCGGCCGGGAGCGCGAGCGGGCACCCGCGCGGTGCGGCTGCGGGACCTGATGATGCCGCTGTGGGCCGAGGTCTACTACGAACTCGTCTTCGCCGAGGCCTGCCCGCCCGAGGTCAGGGACCTGATCGTGGCCAATGCCGACGACGTGGTCAGCGCGTTGAAGTGCACCCGGCTGCGCCATCTGGACCGCCGTGACGACCTCACCCGCTACCTGGAGCGCCGCGTCGCCGCGGGGTCGGTCCCGTGCGTGCTCCCGGCCTCGCTCACCACCCGGGAACAGGCCTACTACCTGCAGGGGACGTTCTTCAACACCGCGGTGGTGCAGATGTCCGAAGCCATGGCGCACCTGCTGCTGGCGATCGCCACCCACCCCGACGTCCAGCGGCGGCTGCGGTCCGAAGCCGACGACGACGCCTACCTCGGCCGCGTCATCGAGGAGGCCCTGCGGGTGTATCCGCTGTTCGGGGTCGCCCACCGGATCACCTCCGCCGAGATCGCGGTGGAGGGAGCGGCGGCCATCCCGGTGGGGTCGGTACTGCTGTTCAACTACAGCGAGTACCAGCATGCCGGACTGGCCGACGGCGAGGTGTTCGACCCGGACCGGTGGCTTCGGATCACGGCCCGGGAGATCAACCACATCCCGTTCGGGATCAGCGCCAACCGTGCCTGCCCGGCCCGCGGCATCGCCCCGGGGACCATGCGGGTAGCGGCCCGGGAGCTGCTGGACCGGTTCGACCTCGCCTCGACCGCCGCCCACACCCGATCGTTGCCCAATCGCGGACCGTGCCTGCTGACACCACGTCAGTCCGCACCCGCCGACGCGCCCGCGCCCCGCCTCCGGCTGGTCCTGATGAGGATCCGCGACCGTTGGGAGGGACTCGGCCGCAGCGTCGTGCAACTGCTGCTGGGCAGCTACATGGTCTGGGACGCCCGCCGCCAACGCCTGTGCCAACGCTACTTCGCCGCGCAGCCACTGGGAGGCGACTCGTGACCGTGACCGAACTCGCGCCCAGGTTCTTCCTTGCCGCCGTCGTCATCCTGCTGGTGTGCCGCACCGTCTCCTGGGGCCTGTCGCGGGCGGGTCAGCCGCCCGTGGTGGGGGAGATGATCGCAGGGGTGCTGCTGGGGCCCTCGTTGCTGGGCCTGCTGGCCCCCCGCGCCGAGGCGGCCCTGTTTCCGACGGCGCTGCTGCCGGTGCTCTACGTGGTCGGGCAGGTCGGCCTGGTCGCCTTCATGTACCAGGCCGGACACGAGTTCAAGTCGCACCTGGGGCGCGGGATCGCCGGCACGGCGCTCACGGTCTCGGCCGCGGGCATCGTGGTGCCGCTGACCCTCGGTGTCGGCCTCACCCTCGCCGCCCGGGGGCGGGTGGCGATCTTCGTCCCCGGCGTCTCCTCCGCCGTGTCCGCGGCGTTCGTCGGCGTGGCGCTGGCGATCACCGCGTTCCCGATGCTGGCCCGCATCATCACTGAACGCGGACTGGCCGGCAGCCGGCACGGGTCACTGGCCCTGGCCAGCGGTGCCCTGGACGACCTGGTCGCCTGGTGCCTGCTGGCGGCGGTGCTCAGCGTGCACACCGGACGCTCCTGGCCGGTGATCGAGGCTGTCGGGGGCGCGGTGCTGTTCGCCGCCGTGGTGTTGCTGGTGCTGCGACGCTTCCTGGACCGGGTGATGTCGCATCCGACGGTCGGCGACGAGACCAGGCTGGTGCTCACCGTCGCGGTGCTGTTCGCCGCCGCCTGGTTCACCGACGAGATCGGCCTGTACTCGGTGTTCGGAGCGTTCAGCATCGGCATGGCCATGCCCGCATCCGCGCAGGCCGAACGCGTGGTCCACACGGTCGGGTTCACCACCCGAGTCCTCTTCCTGCCGATGTTCTTCACCTACTCGGGACTCAACACCCGCTTCGGGCTGTTCGGCGACCCCGTCCTGCTGCTGTTCTCCCTGGCAGCCGTCCTCGTGGCGGTCGTCGGGAAGTTCGGGGCGTGCTGGGCCGCGGCCCGGATCCGGGGGGAGTCCCAGGTGACGGCGGCTCGACTAGGAACGTTGATGAACGCCCGCGGGCTGATGCAACTGATCGCCCTGAACGTCGGACTCCAGGCCGGAATCGTCAACCGTCGGCTGTTCACCGCCCTGGTCCTGGTCGCCCTGGTCACCACGGTGATGACCGCTCCGGTACTGGCCCTGCTGGACCGGCGTGCCGCGAGCCAGGCCCCCGAGGACGCCGAACACCCGCTTGAGGAGGCGCCTTTGAACGCCGGATGAGGCCTCCAATAGCTGAGCTGAGCCTGACATGGCTTCCATGCGCATGCCACAATCGGCACAGTGACCGCGTCCATTTCAACCCCAAGTGCACCGAAACTGCTGATAGTCGAGGACGACAGGGAACTCGGCCCGATGCTCAGCGGGCTGTTCGCCAGCGAAGGATATGCGGTCGACCTGGCCGCCGACGGGCAGCAGGGACTCCACCTCGGACTGAGCCGCCCGTACCAGGTGATGGTCGTCGACCGTCGACTGCCGGGCATCGACGGCCTCGAGCTGCTCGGGCGGCTGCGGCGGAGGGCCGTGACCGCCAGAGTCCTGATCCTCACCGCACTGGGCGACCACCACGAGCGGGTGCGGGGCCTGGACGGCGGAGCCGACGACTACCTGGTGAAGCCGTTCCACATCGACGAACTGGTGGCACGGGTAAGGGCGTTGACCCGAAGGTTCGCGGAGGAGGCCAAGCAGTTACCCATCGGCACCGGCCGCCTCGACGTCGAGCTGCACCAGGTCGAACTGGTCGACGGCAGCGCCGTGCAGCTCTCGCCGCGTGAGTTCGACCTGCTGCTGACCCTGGCACTCCGGCCCCGGAGCGTCCATTCAAGAGCCCACCTGCGGGCCCGGGTCTTCGCCGACACCAGCGCGGAGTCGCTGGTGGACACCTACGTGTACTACCTGCGCCGCAAGCTGGGCCGCGAGGCCGTGCTCACCGTCCACGGCTACGGCTACCAGATCGGCACGCTGTGAACATCCCGGCCCCGCACACCGACCAACAGGTGCTGCGACGCGTGCGGATCAAGCTCGGCGCCCAGGTGGCCGCAGTGATCACGGTCGTGGTGCTGATGCTCGGCTGCCTGAGCTACTGCCTCTTCCAGGACCGCCAGCAGGCCGACATCAGACGCGCGCTGGACTACTCCCTGGAGCACGGCAGCCCGGACCGCCCCGACCCGTGCATCTGGCTGTTCGTCCAACGGGCCGGACAGCTGGACCAACCAGCACAGCACCCGCCCGGATTTCCCCTGGCCACAGCCCTGCGTCGAGCCGCACAGGGCAGGCCGGCCCAGACCGACGACGTCGCCCGCAACGGGACGCACTACATCGTCGTCACCGAGGAGCGTTCCGGAGCAGTGCGGCAGGCCGTCTTCGACGAGCGCTACCAGAGCGCGGACCGACACCAGATGCTGACCGTCCTGCTCATCGCCGAACTGGTGGGCCTCGGGCTCGCCCTCGCCACCGGTGCGATCCTGGCCGAACGGGCCATCTCCCCGCTGAGCAGGGCTCTGGTCAAGCAACGGGAGTTCGTCGCCGATGCCAGCCACGAACTGCGCACCCCGCTCACCCGGATGCACACCCGGGCCCAACTCCTGCTGCGGGGAGAGCAGGACCGGTTCGGCGCCGGAACAGCGGAGGAGCTGCAGCGGCTCGTGGCCGGCTCGGCGCAATTGGCCGAGGTCCTGGACGATCTGCTGCTCTCCGCGAGCCTGACACCCCTGTCGACCGGCTACGAGCGCCTGGACCTGTCCGTGCTGGCGGCAGAGGTCGTCGAGGCCGAGCGGGCCCGCGCCGCACAGCAGCAGCTGACGCTCGAACTGAGGGCACCGGGCCAACCCGCCCTGGTCCACGGAATAGCTTCACCGCTGCGCCGGATGATCTCCAGCCTGGTGGACAATGCGCTCGGCCACACCCGCCCGGGCGGACTGGTGCAGGTGGTCGTCGAGGTCATCGACCGCGGCCACACCGTTGAACTCACCGTTGCGGACGACGGTGTCGGCTTCGACCCCGCGGACCGAGGCCGGATCTTCGAGCGCCTGGCGCGCGGCACGCAGGGCAGCGGACACCGGTTCGGCCTGGGCCTGGCCCTGGTCAGCACCATCGTGGAGAACCACGGCGGCACGATCTCCGCCACCAGCCGCCCTGGAAAGGGCTCCACCTTCACCGTGCTGCTCCCGTCCGCGACCCGCCACATTCGGCCGGCCGAGGCCCAGCCAGCTCCGTTCGAGGTTCAACGGCGACCGATCACGGGCACCGCCGGGCCTCGGCCGTCCCGTTGCCCGGGTTCCTCCCGGCGACGGGGTCGTCGGTGGGTCGGATGTCGCCGAGGGTGAGCACACTTGGTGATGTGAGCACGGGCGCAGGTCAGGTGAGGCGGCGACGGTTCGACGGCCCGTCTGTCAGGCGCCTGCGCCGCCGTCGACCGGCACCATCGCACCGGTCACCATCGAGGCCCGGTCGCTGAGCAGCCAGGCAGCCGCCTCGGCGATCTCGCGGGGCTCGGCCATCCGTCCGAGCGGGGTCGATGCCGTGATCCGGTCGACGACACCGGGGGTCGCCGCCTCCCATGCGTCGATCATCTCCGTGGCGGTGCCGCCGGGGGTGATGCCGTTCACCCGGATGCCGTCCCGGGCCCAGCTGACCGCGGCGGTCTCGGTGATGCTGTTGAGCGCGCGCTTCATGGCGGCGTATGCAGGGAGGGCCGGGTTCGCGCGGCGGCTGCCGATGCTGGAGGTGTTGACGATCGCGCCGCCCCCGTTCCGTCGCATGACTGCGGCCTCGGCGTTCATGGCGGTCCAGTGCGAGCGGAAGTTCACGGCGAACTGCTCGTCGATGTCCTCGTCGGTCGTCGTGTCGAGCGGTCCGGGTTGCTGCTGGCCGACCGCACCGTTGTTGAACGCGCCGTCGAGCCGTCCGTGCAGTTCCTCGACGCGGTCGACGGCGGCGCGGACGCTCGCACGGTCGGCGAGGTCCAGGGCGACGGCGTCGGCGACGCCTCCGTCGGCGCGGACCTCGGTGACGATGCGGGCGAGGGCGTCAGCGCTGCGGGCGGCGAGTACGACGGCGGCCCCCTCCCGTGCGAAGAGCCGGGCCGCAGCCGCGCCGATGCCGCGGCTGGCACCGGTGATGAGGACGACCTTGCCGGTGAGCAGGCCGATGGGTGCGGAGTCGATCGTGTTGTTGCTGTTCGTCATGCCGCCAGTCTGAGCCGGTCACCGGGCCGGAGGCAGGCACAGGCAGTACCAGGATCCGCCGCCACGCAGCGTGCACACTTGGGCTATGGACAGACAGGAACTCGGGGCTTTCCTCCGCAGCCGCCGCGAGCGGCTCCGGCCGGAGGACGCCGGCCTCCCCTCGGGCTCGCGGCGCCGGACGCCGGGTCTTCGACGTGAGGAGGTGGCGGTGCTCGCGCACATCTCCACGGAGTACTACGTCCGGCTGGAGCAGGGCCGGGCGCCGCGACCCTCGGGTGAGGTCCTTGCCGGGATCGCGGGCGCGCTGCGGCTCACGGACACCGAGTCCGACCACCTCCACGTCCTCGCGGGTACCGCGCCGAGTCGTACCGGACTGCACCGGCGCGACGTCCGCCCGAGCATCCTGGCGCTGCTGGAGCGGCTGCCGCAGACAGCCGCTTTCGTGACCTCCGCCGTGTTCGAGGTGCTCGCCTGGAACGACCTCGCGGCCGCGCTGATGGAGGACTTCGCCGGGCTCGCCGCGGAGGACCGCAATCTCGCACGCCGGGCATTCCTCCGGCCGGCCCGGGTGGACGGGACGCTGTACGGGATCTCCGACGTCAGGGAGTTCCGCCACCACGTCGTCATGAGCCTCCGATCCACTCTCGCCCGCTACCCGTCCGACCCCGCGGTGACCGGACTGGTCGACGAACTCCGGGACTCGAGCGCCGAGTTCGCCCGGCTCTGGCAGCAGCACGACGTACAGGCCGCGCCGATGCTCACCAAGACGTTCCGTCACCCGGTCGTCGGTGAGATCACCGTCGACTGCGACTCGCTCGCCCTCACCGACCGGGACCAGAACCTCGTGCTCTACAGCGCGCCGCAGGGTTCCCGCAGCGCGGAAGCGCTGGCCCTGCTGAACGTCCTCGGAGTCGAGGCCGGCGACTACCGGCGGTAGCGCCGGGGGAAACGCCTTCGGGCTGCGGGACCGGCGGCGGCTGTGGGCCGTGCCGCCGCCGGTCGTGACGGGTGGTGGCCGGCTCTCAGACGACGATGCGGTCGAGGTTGGGGGCGCCGGCGGTGGGGTTGGAGAACTCGATGGTGTTGCTGCCGGCCTTGAGCTGGACGGTGACGTTCTTGGTGACGACGGTGTTGTAGTCGGGCGTCTCGGGGAAGCTGACGGTCTGGTTCACGCCGTTGACGGTGACCACCGCCGACCGGGCCTGACCGACGCTCATGAAGGAGACGGTCATGGTGTAGCTGCCCGCGGTGGGCTCGGTGACCCCGGTGAAGGTGGCGGTGCCGCCGTTGCCCAGGTAGCTGAGCTTCTTGCCGCCCGAGCAGTGCGCGCAGTTGGTGACCGTCGTGCCGCCGGCCAGGGCCGCCGCCTCGGCCTCGTACGACTTGTTCCCACCGGTCGGCGGAGTCGTCGGCGGAGGGCTCGACGGCGGCGGGCTGCTGGGCGGCGTGCCTCCCGCCATGCTTGAGCCGAGGGTGTCCAGAGCCTTCTGGACCAGGGCCTGCGCGTTGTCGTTCAGGGTGGCGTTGGTGCCGTTGACGACCCAGGACGAGCCGGAGAACATCACCACGGTCACGCCGCTGTCGACGCCACCGGTGGTGCCGCTGCTGGGGATGCCCAGCAGCTGGGCGGCCTTGACGGATGCTTCGCCCAGTTCGCGGGAGTCGTTGTCCGAGGTGGTCTGGTTGTTCGCGGTCTGGGTGTCTCCGAAGATCGAGCCGATGACCTTGCCGTTGTAGAACATCAGCGCGAACTGACGGCCCGACATGCCGCGTTCCTTGTAGAAGAAGTGCGGGCAGGGGGAGGTACGGTCCCAGCAGTCGTCGCCCAGCACGTAGAAGGGGACGTGGTGGGCGCCCAGGGCCTGCCCGTTGCTGTCCTGCCAGGTGGTGTCGCCCTGGTGGTCGGGGTCCGGGTCGGAGTCGCTGCCGTCGGTGTCGATGGCCATGCTGGAGGTGTAGGCGTAGACGCCCGAGGCGACTTGGTACACGTTCACGTTCTGAGCCCGGGTCATCGTGTTGATGTGGGGCTTGGTGTTGACCTGCGTCGCGCTTGTCGAGTTCTTCTGGATGCCGGCCAGCACCTCGGCGGGGGTGTACGAGGTGGCGGCCGCCGGCGCCGCGGCCGAGGCAGCCCTGACGGTGGCGGGGGTCGTGGCGGCGTCGGCGTTCGCGAGGGCGAGCGGGGTGGCGAGCGCCAGAGCCGCGGCGATGCCTATGGCAAGGCGCGTACGGGTCGGTGACATAGCGGTGGAGACCTCCATCGGTGGGGTTGATTATTAGGAAACTTTCCTAACGAGATTTAGGGTCGTTTCGTTTACGCGTCCCTGTCAAGACATTTGAACTGGGAAGTTCTCTTGGTCGCGTCCGCACCATTTGTCGCACGGCGGCAGATCGGGGAGGGGGTGATCCATCGTCAGGAAGGGCTCGGGGAGGGTTAGTTAAGAAGCCTTCCTAGGTGATGGTTGAGAAGCCTGACCCCGGCTCTCCGGTGATGTCAAGACCTGGACCTGACAGCCCCGGCGTTCGGTTCGAGGCGACTGCTGAGACGGCGCAACCGCTTGACAGCACCCCGGTGCAAGGCCAGGATTCATGAAACATTTAGGAAAGCTTCCTAACGAGGTTCGCTCCTTGGATGAGACCCCTGACCCGGTGAGCCCGTCCGGCCCCGACCGGACAAGTGGGTCGGGGCGGGACGGCGACTGGTCACGGCATCACGGCTGGTGGAACAGGAAGCTGAAGTCCTGTGTGCAGCGACCGGTCAGCCTCTGGTCGGAGGTGATCCGTCCGGCGGCGATGTGCTTGGCGACCTCGGCGCGTGACAGCGCCAGGCCCGTCGCGATGAGCGCTGTCGTCCTGAGCGGGATGCACTGGGCGAAGCGGACGCCGACGTCGAGGATGTCGGCCTTCGGCAGCTCGTCGGGCTGCATCGTGATGGTCCAGGCGTCGGTCCAGTCGAGTGTGACGTCGTTGCGGTGCGCCAGCTGGGGATCGGCGAGCAGTTTCGCTGCGAGTTCGGGGGAGTCGTCGCGGAAGCCGCTGAGCATCGCGGGCTCGATGGCGCGGACGTGGACGCGTTCCAGCACCGTCAGTTTGACGGTCTGGTCGCACCGGACGCATCGCGCCAGCAGCCAGATGTCGAGGAGCTTGTGGTGTGCGTTGACGCGGAACCGTCCTTGGGTTCGGTAGGCCGTCGAGGGGCAGGTCCGGCATCGGCGCCGGATGGTCGGAAAGGTCGTCGGACGTACGAGCCACTGGCTGGTGGCGCGCAGGGGAGAGGTGATGTCGTGCACCTGGGAAGGCCGATCTGCTTCGAGATCCTCGTTGCGAGATGGGCGCGGCACGGACAGACGGCCGTGGCGCCGGATCGATCAGCGGGTGCCACGTGATGGGCAGCCGGACGATGACCTGCCGAGGGCACGCTGAAGCAGACCGTCAGCGCAACAGCGCTGCACGGCCCGGGGCCCGTCAGGGCGCGGCGTGCCTTCTCGGCGCGGTGAGCGTCTCAGCTGTTGTACAAAGGGGCCGTCCTCGACGGAGCGTGCGGAAGCGCCGGTCGGCGGTCCTGAAGTGACGGCGTGACGGTAACGTCGGCCGCCCGGGCCGCGCCACCGAATTTTTCCCTGCATCCGCGGACCGTCAGGCCGACTGCCCCAGCGTCAGCTCTGAGCCACCCACGGCCGCCATTGCTCAGCCGACGGGGTAGTCGTCGACGTCCATCGAGTTGTAGAGGCGGGCGGTCTTGGTGGTGAGGCGGAGGAGAGCGCGGCTGGGCCCGGCGGGCAGGGCGGAGATCAGGCGGGCGCCCTGGGCCAGCCCACGCACGCCGAGGGGTGAGGTGGGGATGAGGGTCTTCGCCGCGCTGAGCGCGGCCGCGCGGCTGCCCGGCACGTGCTGCGCCATGGCGCGCTGGTAGGCGGGGAAGGCGCGCTCGTGGTCACCGCCGGCCCGCGCCAACTCCCCGGCGAGGACGTACGCGCCGACGACGGCCAGGGTCGTGCTGCCGCCGACGGCCGGACCGGGGCAGTAGCCCGCGTCGCCGACGAGCGTCACCCGCCCCCGCGACCAGGTGTCCATGCGGAGCTGGGTGATCGAGTCGAAGTAGAACGCCGGGGTGCGGTCGAGCTCGTCCAGCCAGCGGTCCACATCGGGGTGCATGCCGGCGAACGCACCGCGCAGCAGCTCCTTCTGCCGGGGCACGTCGTGGTGGTGGCAGTCGAGCTCGTGCTCGCTCCGGAACAGGAACAACGCCCGCGCGTCGCCGAGGTGCCGCGCGCCGTACATGCCGGCCGTGCGGCCGACGCCGACGTGGATGAGGAGCTCGCGGTCGAGCCCCGATACGTTCGGCAGGGTCAGCACCCCGAGGTAGGCACCGATGAAGGCGCTGAAGCGGGACTCGTCGCCGAAGACGAGTCGGCGCACGTTGGAGTGCAGCCCGTCAGCGCCGACGACGAGGTCGAAGCGGCGCGGCGCGGCGTTCTCGAACCGCACCTCGCCTTCGGGTGAGATCGCGGTGATCGAGTCGTCGAAGATGTACTCGACGTCGTCGCGCGTGGCGTCGTAGTAGATCTCGCTCAGGTCGTCACGCATGATCTCGACGTGCCGGTCGGAGGTGGCACTGAAGATCTTGGAGAGGTCCACCCGGACGGGACGCCGCGCCCTCTCCTGGTGGACAGTCATCCGGTTGGTGCCGGTGGCCCGCTCCTCGACGCTCGGGAGCACACCCATCCTCTCCGAGATGTCCATCGCGGGCCGGAACAGATCGACCGCGTGGCCACCGGTCCTGCGCAGCGTCGGTGCGCGCTCGACGACGGTGGCGCAGAAGCCGTGCCGGGTGAGCCAGTACGCCAGCACCGGACCGGCGATGCTGGCGCCGGAGACGAGAACCCGCATGGCACTCCTTCGAGCAGGGGACAGTGCCCAACTGTCGCCGCCGGTACCCGCCGGTGGATTGGACGAATGTTCCCCGCACTGGGCCGTGTGTTCCCCACACCAGGCCGTGCAGTCGGGCGGGAGCGTCCGGCCCGGTCACGAGTTGCGGGGCGTCAGTCCTGGTGCGGTAGGTACACGGTGAGGGCGTGGGGTGCCTTGTCGAGGACGAGGGTGTCGGCGGCGGGGCTTATCTCGCCGTCGCGGGCGTAGTGCTCGGTCTCCTCGATGCCGTCGATGCGCAGCTGGGAGAGGTGAGCGGCCTGGTAGACGCGGGAGCGGGCCAGGGTGCCGGTGAGGAAGGCGGCGACCAGGCGGCTGCGGGCGAAGGGGTGGCTGCCGTCGACGGCGCGCACGTCGAGGGTGCCGTCGTTCAGGCTGCGACGGAAGCTGGGGGCGAAGCCGGGCGGGTCGTAGCGTCCGTTGCCGGCGAACAGCAGCCACAGGCGGCGCTCCGTGCCGTCGATGACGGCGCGGGTGGGCTGACCCTGGGCCAGCACCCGGACCAGTCCCACCCCGAGGGCTGGCCACTTGCCGAGGTACTTCTGCAGGGACTCGCGGGCGTGCACGAGCTCGGGGTAGACCCCGATGCTGAATGTGTTCAGGAAATAGGCCGTCGGCGGCTCGTCCTCCGCCTCGATGCGGGTGGTGCCTTTGGACGTCACCCGTCCCAGGTCCACTGATCCGCCGTGTCCTTCCTGGAGGGCGGCGACGGTGTCCTGCAGGGTGAAGATGCCCAGTTCGGCGGCGAAGTGGTTGAGGGTGCCGGCGGGGAAGACCGCCAGCGGCAGCCGGTGCTCGGCGGCCAGGAGGGCTGCGGCATTGACCGAGCCGTCCCCTCCGGCGATCCCCAGGGCGCTGTCCCCGTCGGCGGCCTCGACATCGGCGACGGCTTGGTCGAGCAGGGCGATCAGATCCTGGTCGCCCTCGCGCACGCGCAGGTCCGCGTCCGGCATCTGTGCACGCAGTTCCGCCTCCACACTGCCCGCACTGCCCGAGGAGCTGTTGACCACCAGCACCAGGCCGCGACCGTCCGGCAGGGCCGGCAGCTCGACCCGGGCCCGGGCCGCCTGCGCGGGGGCGTCGTCGCGCAGCGGCCACCACCGCAGCGTGAGCGCCGCCATGCCGACGCCCAACGTCACTCCGGCCAGCACGTCGCCGGGGTAGTGCGCCCCGGTGTAGACGCGCGAGCCCGCCACCGCTGCGGCCAGTGGAACGACGGCTGCGCCCAGCCAGGGTGATTCCAGAGTCACGGCGGTCGCGAACGCGGCCGCGGAGGCCGCGTGTCCGGACGGGAACGACGTGGTGATCGGGGGGCGCAGCAGGCGGCGGGCCATCGGCACGCCGGTGGTGACGGGGCGTCGGCGGCCGGCGAGTTTCTTGGCGACCACGTTCGCCGCGGTGGACGCCAGAGCGAGGGAGCCGACGCCCCGCATAGCGGCGCGACGGGCAGTGCGGTTGCGCGAGAGCCCGAGCGCGGCCGCTCCGGTCAGCCACAGCACTCCGTGGTTGGCGCTGCGCCCCAGCCTCGGCAGGACCGGGTCCAGGCCGCGTGGATGCGCGGCGGCCACGCGATCGAACAGGTGCACGTCGAGGTTCTGCAGTCGTCCCATGGACGCCGGTTACCCCGAACGGGTGCGAACACACGGTCGGTGACGCAGTGCGTGCATGTCCGTCGTCCGGGCAGACGCGTGTGCAGCGGTGCGAGCATGCCCGCACTATCAGGAGGTTCATCGTGGCGTCATCGCATGCGCACAACAGGAGCACCGGTCCAGGACACCGTTCTGATGCTCCGTCGATTCCTCGGCCCAGCGAGAAGGGCGCCCTGCGGACCGCGGGCCGGGCCGGCTTCGTGGCACGCGGGGTGGTCTATGTCCTGATCGGTGTACTCGCCTTGGAGATCGCGCTCGGCAAGGGCGGCGGTGAAGCCGACCGCCAGGGCGCGTTGCACCAGGTGGCCGCGCAGCCCTTCGGCCTGGCGATGCTCTGGATCCTGGTGGTCGGCTTCGCCTGCATGGCGCTGTGGCGTGCGTCACTGGCGGCGTACGGTGAGGCGGGTCGGAAGAAGACCGGCAGCCGCATCCTCAGCGCCGGGCGCGCCGTGTTCTACGCCTCGGTGTGCTGGGGAACAGCCGCCTACGCCGCGGGGAGCGGGGGCCAGACGGGCAGCAACGCCAAGTCGCAGGACTGGACCGCGTCCGCGCTCAAACTCCCTGGCGGCCAGGTGCTGGTGGCGATCGTCGGCGTGGTGCTGTTCGGTGTCGGCGTGGGCATCGCGGTCAGCGCGATCCGACGCACCTTCCTCAAGAAGCTGAACACAGCCGCCATGAGCGTGCGCGTCCGCAAGGTCGTCACCGCGCTGGGCATCGGCGGCAGCACCGCGCGCGGCACCGTCTTCGCCGGCGCCGGCGTGTTCATCGTGGTCGCAGCCGTCCGCTTCGATCCGAAACAGGCCAAGGGCATGGACGCCACCCTGCGCAGCTTCGCCCACACCCCGGCCGGTCCCTGGCTCCTCGTCCTGGTCGCGCTGGGACTCGTACTCTTCGGCGCCTTCTCCTTCGCTTCCGCCCGCTGGCGCAAGCTCTGACCCATGCCTCCTCCAAGCCCCGTCGGGTCCGCAGGAGACAGCCCGACGCTGCTTGGCGACGAAGCGTCAAGAGTTGTCCCTGGGGCGGTTTTCAGCCAGCGGGACGGGGCAGCCGGAGTGACAGGAGGCACACATGGACTGGACACTTTCCGGCAGACGACATTCCCCCAGCCGCCGTACCAGCAGTTCGCGCTACGGCCGCAGCCGCACCTACCGTGAGCGCCGATCCGGCACCCGTCGCCGTGGGGGCGCACGGAGGGTGGCCGGGGCGGGGGCGATCGACGGCCTGGCCCGAGCCGGCTTCGTGGCCCGGGGCGTGGTCTACATCGTGATCGGCATCCTGGCAGTTCTGGTCGCACTCGGCTTCGGGCGCCACGACCTGGACCGCGCCGGCGCCCTGACTGCGATCGCCGACGAGCCCTTCGGTGAACTGCTGCTGTGGCTCCTGGTCATCGGCTTCGTCGGCCTGACACTGTGGCGCGCGGTGCGGGCCGTCGACTCCGCCGAGAGCGGCGGCCACCGACTCCTGGACGCGGTCCGCGCCGTGGTCTACGCGATCGCGGCCTGGAGCACCTACCAGTTCCTCGCCCACGGTCGCACCCCCACCACCTCCGACGACAGCGCCCACGACGTCAGCGCCCGCCTGCTGCACACCGACGGCGGACGCGTCCTGATGATCGTCCTGTCCCTGGCCGTCATCGCCGTCGGCATCGCCATCGTGGTCCGGGCCATCGGCAAGCGCTTCGCCGAACGGCTGCGCACCGGCTGGATGACCTACCGCACCCGCGACCTCGTGCTGCGCCTCGGGCAGGCCGGGCACATCGCCCGTGGCGTGATCGTGGGCGCGTTCGGCGTCTTCGCCCTGCAGGCCGCACTGTCCGACACCCCGGGCAGGTCCAAGGGCCTGGACGCCACGCTGCGCTCCTTCGCCCAGACCTCCTTCGGCCCGCTGGTGCTGGTCCTGGTGGCGTTGGGCCTCATCGCGTTCGGCCTGTACTCCTTCGCCGAGGCCCGTTGGCGCCGCACCCTGGGCGGCGTCCCCCGCTGACCTGCTGCTCGCGTTGGATTACGGTCCGGCAGCAGCGCACCCACGGCGGCTTCCGAAGAGGTGCGCGTCGACTCACTGCGCACCTGCGACGTACACGGCATTGCGAAGGCCCCCTGCACCGAACTGGTGCAGGGGGCCCGGGCTCGTCCCGGCGGAGAGCGTCAGGATTGCAGCCACGAGTCGGTGTTGGCCGTGGCGTTGAGGCTGCCCGCGTACTGCGGGGCGTAGTTGTACCAGTGCAGGTTGACGTCCATGACTTCCACGAAGTGGTCGGTGTTGTTCACGATGGAGGCGGCGTTCTTGAAGATGTTCTGGCCCGAGCCGGAGCCGTTCCCCCAGTGGGTCAACTTGACCCGGCCGGTGAAGGGTCGGGCTTGGAGGTAGGGCGCGGCTGGCTGTCGCGTGGCCTCCTCCGTCTGAGCACCTATACAGGTGCTGGGACGCGTGACTCACGCCCCGCTGTCCACACGGTCTCGCCCTTGCGGGCGATGTTGTGGGACGCGTTGGTGTCCGCGTGCACCATGGTCCCGCAGGACCTGCAGACGAACGTTGCCTGGTCGACGCGGTTCTTCGGGTCGACGTGGTGGCACTGGGAGCATTCCTGGCTGGTGTACGCCGGATCGACGTGAACCAGCGGGACGCCGGCGCGTTTGGCCTTGTAGGCGAGGTACTGGCCGAGTTGGTGGAAGCCCCACGAGTGGAGTTGGGTCCGCTGTCCCTTTCGGAGCCGTACCCGGTCGCGGACGCCCGTCAGATCTTCGAGGGCGATGCCGTGGCCGGTGCGTTCAGCGGTGGCGACGATGGTCTTGGCGATGACGTGGTTGACGTTGGCAGCGTGCCGCTGTTCTTTGCGGGACCGCTTCTTGAGCAGGCGCTTGGTGGACTTGGTTCCCTTGGCCTGGAGCTTCTTGCGCAGGTCGATTTGCCGTTTGCGGTGCCGGTTCAGGCCTCGTCCGGCGGCCCGGTAGCCGGTGCTGGTGGTGGCGATGTTCACGATGCCCAGGTCCACCCCGACGAACCCGACAGGGTTCTCATTGACGGGGGTCTCGGGCACCTCGCAGGTGGCGATCAGGTAGAAGGCACCGTCTCGCTCCACCAGGTCCGACTCGCCCTTGCGATGCTCGCGCAGCCGTTTGAGTGCACCCTGGGAACCGGTGAAGCGCACGTTGCGCAGTCGTCCGGCGGTGCTCCAGATCGATACCGTCCCCGCGTCGTACTGCCAGGACAGACACCGGTCGTCGTAGGGTTGCGCTGCCTGGGGACGGAACGTGATCGGCTTGGACTGCGCCGTGACCCGGCGTTTGGACCCCGGTCTGCCGAGGTTCCCTGCGCGGATGTTCGCCTGCAAGGCGGTGTAGGCGTCGCGGACCTTCTTGATGGTGTGCTGTGCGGCCTGTGCTCCCAGCCCGCGCGCCTTCAGCTCGGCGTAGGTGTGCTTGCGCAGCTCGTACTCACGCGGGACCCCGCGCTCGAACGCCACGCCGGAGACCCAGCAGGCCGCCTCGTTGACCGCGCGCAGGGTGGCGTGCAGTGCGGCGGCCTGGTCGGCCTGCGGCAGCAGTTTCACCCGCACCACGAGCTTCACAACGCGACCGTAGCAATCGATGTCACCACGGTGGGAGTCAAATCCCGATATCCGCAGGGGTCGAACGGTTGTTCATACCCTGCATGCCCATGTGGTCTTCACCCCCACGTACCGGCGCGGACCGTTCACCGACGAGATCCCGCCGCGCCGCGAAGCGGTCATGCGTGCCGTCTGCGCCGACTTCCAGACCGAACTGGTCGCATTCAACGGCGAGAAGGACTATGTGCACCTGCTCGGGCACTACCCGCCCAAGGCCGTCCTGTCCCGGCTGGTCGGCTCGCTCAAGGGCGTTTCCGCCCGCCGCCTGCGCCAGGAGTTTCCCGCCCACATCCGCACGTACCTGTGGGGCGAGCACTTCTGGCCCCCAGCTACCTCGCGGCATCCTGCGGCGGATCACCCCTGGCCGTCATCAAGGAGTACATCGAGAACCAGAAGCGACCAGACTGACCGCTACTACCAAGGCGCAGACAACTCCGGCGCCTCGCGCCTCCGAATCAAGGATGCGATTCCTCCCGAGCCTGAAACCCAATACTGTTGGCATAGGTGACTTTGTGCAGTTCAACGGATACTGGAGGTGATCTGTGTAGGTCGAGTCTGGCGGACCGTGTGGTGCCGAGGCGTGCCCCTGTGCCCGGATGGCGGCGTGGACGGCCAGGTGCGCGTAGATTAAGGCGCGTACCGCTGGTCATGGCCGGTCCACGGGTCGAACCGCGGCGACGGGTGCGCGAGGCGTTGCCCGGAGCGGTTCTCGCGACGCGCATGGCGGTGTTCGCGCTGGTCGTCGGGGTAGCTGCGGACGTCGTCGAGCCGCTGGTCGTGCGTGGTGCTCGGTGCGTCCGGGCGTCCGCGTTCGAATGCGGTGGCCATGAACGTCCTGCCGTCCTTCTCGGGGGCGAACGGGATGCCGGACGACATGGCGCGCGGGACGATGACGGCGGCCTGCGCCAGCCGGTTGAGGCCCAGGGTGAACAGCAGGGTCGCGCTCGATGCGGCGACGTGGGCGTGCATGGCGGCGGCAGGCAGGTAGATGACGCCGCGCCAGGCCACCAGGGCGACCCACAACCACAGTCCGCGTACCGGCATCTTCGCCCACAGCGTGCCGTTGCGGGATTCCAGATGCATGATCGCGCCGAAGCCCAGGCCGATCACGATCGAGCCGGCGGCGCCGATGGTCAACCAGACGAGGTCGGCCGTCTGCAGGTGCCGGTCACCGCTGGTCAGGTTGGTGAACCCGACGACCGTCAGGATCGCCGGCAGCAGCACCACGCGTTTGCCGCGCAGAGACTGCCCGGCCAGCTGCTGGTAGATCACCAGTCCGATGACGCCGATGACGGCGAGGATTTCCACTGCGGACACGAGGGGCTCCCTGGTCTATGCGCTTGCGCTGACCGCGCACCGGCCTTGAAACCGGCAGGTCCGACGCTATGGATCAGCGCGGTACCAGTGCGTCGCCTCCAGGGCTGAGCCCTGGCATCAGACGTCGCCCGCGCCTGGTACCAGGCCGGACCCTGCCCTCATGCCAGGAATCAGCCCCAGCTCCGGGTCGGCGCAGCTGATAAACCACTTGAGCGCGCTGGGGCATGCCGTTACGGTCTGCCGCATGTTCTAGAGACGGCACAGGTAGAGACACCTCACCAGGCAGGCGACAGCGGTCGATTCCCCGACGCTGCGTGCTGAGTCCTGCCCATGTTTCCCATGCCGTCGACCACCGCCTCCGCAGCGGCACTTCTCCCTTCCCGATCGACATCGCGATGGGCGGTCGGCATGCCATCGCGAACTCTTCGAGGAGAATGCTGATGTCACAACGCTGCGACGTGTGCGGCAAGGAGCCGAGCTTCGGCAGAAAGGTCGCCAGGCTGGGGCGCAAGGCCCAGAGGCGGCGGGTGCTCGGGCGCTCGGCGCGGATGTTCCGCCCCAACATCCAGCCCGTGAAGGCGACTGTCGACGGCCGGCCGGTGAGGCTCAAGGTCTGCACAGCGTGCCTGAAGGCCGGGAAGGTCCAGCGCCGCGCTTCGTAGCACTCCGCCGGCAACGCGGACGGGGCCCGCGCCGGCGGGCCCCGTCCGGTGACGCTGCGGTTCTGATCATCGGTCGTCGTCGTCGTCGTCGTTGCTGCTGCTGCGCAGCGGCGGAGCTTAGACCGTGGTGACGACCAGGTTCTGTTCCAGGCGCGGGCCGCGGGGGAATGCGGGGTCCTCGTCCGGCTTGCCGATGGTGATCACGACGAGGGTCCTGTAGCCGGTCTCGGCGAAGAACTCCTTGTCGATGGCCTCGGCGTGCAGGCCGGTCATGGGCCCGGCGGCCAGGCCGACGGCCCGCACACCGAGGATGAAGTAGCCGATCTGCAGGCCGGCGCTGACGGAGGCTTCGACGAAGCGGTGGTCCTTGCCCTGGAACAGGCTCTGTGCGGCGGGGAAGTGCGGCAACTGGGTGGGCAGGTGCTCGTGGAACTCGGGGTCGTAGGCGAGCACCGCGACCAGCGGAGCGGCGGCGGCCTTCGCCTTGTTGCCGTCCCACAGGTGTTCGACGAGACGCTCGCGGGCCTCGGGGGAGCGCACCAGCAGGATGCGCAGCGGCTGGGAGTTGAACGCGGTCGGTGCGTACTTGACCAGGTCGTAGATCGCGGCGACCTGGTCCTCGCTGACCGGCTCGTCGGAGAAGGTGTTCGCGGTGCGGGCCTCGCGGAACAGGAGGTTCTGCGCGGTCCGGTCCAGGGCGAAGTGCTGGTGCAGCTCAGTCATCGTGGTTCGGTTCCGTTTCGTGGTCGGATGGCAGGGGTCGTCTGCGGCGGGTGGAGTTCACTCACCGTGCGGGCAGCGGTGCCTCGGCGCTGAGGCCGATCAGGGACTGGTAGGTGGCGTGGGTCAGCAGGCTCGAGTCGTAGATGGTGGTCAGGCGGCTGACCTTGCCGGTCCCGTCGAGTTCGAGGCAGGTGTGGCCGCGTCGTATCGGGGCGGCGTGCGGGGCGGCCGTCCACTCGTAGTCGCCGCCCTGGCGGCTGCCGCCGGTGTGGACCAGCGCGGCACCCGGGCCGTAGGGGAGCTGTGCGAGCGCTCGCGTGTAGTAGCGCTGGGCCTGGAGCGTGCCACGGACGCGGGTGTGCGCGGCCAGGTCTTCGTGGACCACGTCGTCGGACATCAGGGCGACGGCCCCGGCTGCGTCGCCCGCCGCGAATGCGGTCTGGAGCGCCCGGGCGGCCCGGGCGACGGCGGGGTGGGCGTTCTGCTGGGAATCGCTGAAGTCGGTGGGGTAGGTGTCGGCGATGGTGTTCTGGATGAGCGAGCTGCGGCCGTCCCAGTAGTCGACCCAGCGGGTGACCTTGTGGTTGTCGTTGAAGGTGACGGTGGAGAGGGTGCGGATCTCCTGGCCGAAGAAGGCGGGGGTGTCCACGAACTCGATCGCTGCGCTTCGCTCGTCGCCGACGATGCGCAGCGGATAGGAGATCGCGTCGGCGGGCACGCTCGCGAGGAAGGGGGTGAAGAAGTTGTTCAGCGCCTGCCAGCCGGTCATGGTGACACCCAGGCAGGCGTCGATGTAGACGGTGTTCGTCCTGGAGAAGTAGGACAGGAACCCGGCGGCGTCGTGCCTGCTCTTGGCCGTGAGGATGCCGCGGAAGACTGCGGCGATCTCCGGAGTGCAGTGCGAGGTGTCCGTGACGCCGGACGGGTACGGGAGTTGCTGCGTCCCGTTGGCTGCCGGGGTGGCCGCGCGTGCCGTTGCGGCCGTGAACATTCCGGTGGCGCCGAGAGCCGCAGCCGTCCCGGCCATGGCTCCGGTGCGGAGCATCGTCCGCCTGGTGGTTCCCTGTCGAGCCACGTGATCCATCATTGAGTTCCTTTTCGCGTGGGGTGATTAGGAGAAGCGGATAGCACGGGTGCGAGCGCCGCCGATCACTCGGCGGGCACGGGGCCCACCAGGTCGAACTCGTTGCCCTCCGGGTCGGCGAAGGTGGTCCAGCGGACCGCCGGCTTCTCGGCGTCGGCGACCGGTGTGGCGCCGAGGTCGGTCAGCCGCTTGCTTTCGGCCTCGAAGTCGTCGGTCCACAGGTCGAGGTGGAGGCGGTTCTTGACCGACTTGGGCTCAGGGACCCTCCAGAAGGCGAGCTTCGGGCCGCCGGCCCGGTCGACGGCGTCGATCGCGGCGCTCTCGGTGGTCGCGCCCGGGTTGACCGGGCGGTGGAGAACCTTCGACCAGAAGGCGGCGAGGGCGGCTGCGTCGGCGGTGTCGATGCTGAGGCCGATGACGGAGGTGGTCATGATGTCTCCTCTTTCTGCGTGATGCCGACGTCCCGCACTGCTGGGCGGTCGCGGCCTGCCTTGGGCGTCCATCAGTTAATGCTTTAAGTGAAGCTAGCTCAGATTGACTTCACCATGCAAGTGATCCGACTGCCGATTCACTTCAACTCTTAAGCTATGCTGGTGTCATGGACGTCTCGCAGGAGCCCCGTTGGCTCGACGCCGAGGAGGGCGCTGCATGGCTCGCCCTGGCCGGCACACTGATCAGGCTGCCGTCCGCGCTCGACGAGCAGTTGCGCCGCGATGCTGGGATCAGCCACTTCGAGTACCAGGTGCTGGCCAAGCTGTCCCAGGTATCCGACCGCACCCTGCGGATGAGCGTGCTGGCGGTGCAGACCGAGGGTTCGCTGCCACGCCTGTCCCAGGTGGTCGCCCGGCTCGAGCAGCGCGGTTGGGTGCGCCGCACGCCTGATCCGACGGACGGCCGCTACACCCTGGCGATCCTGACCGACGAGGGCGGGGCCAAGGTGGCGGAAGCCGCGCCCGGCCATGTCGAGGAGGTCCGCCGCCTGGTCTTCGACCCGCTGACCAAGGCCCAGACCCGGCAGCTACGCGAGATCAGCCGACGCATCATGCACGCCATCGACCCGGACGAGCGCTCCCTGGACGACTGAGGCGGGGTCAGGCCACCGGCGTGTGCGACGAAAGGGCGTCAGCTGCGTTCCGGGCCTCCCCGGCCGAACGGCACTGATCGCTTCAGGTGTGGAGGCCGTCGAGCAGGGTCTGGATGATCGGTTCGAGGTAGTCGCGATCGCCGTGGATCCTGGCGATGGCGACGATCGCGTCGAAGATCTGTACCAGGGTGATGTCGCCGCGGATCTCGTGGGACTCCTGCGCCGCGGTGAGCAGGGGCTGGCCGGCGGCGAGTGCCCGGTGGCGGTGGCTGGGAGGGGCGGCGTCCTGGGGGGCGTGTTCGAGCAGCTCGGCCACGATCAGGCGCTTGTTGGGGATGAAGTCGAAGTGCAGGCGCAGCCAGGCGGTCAGGGCCTGGCCCGGTGTCTGGCCGTCCTCGATGCGGGCGGCCCGGCAGATCGCGTCGACCTCGTCGACGTAGAGGGCTTCCAGCAGTTCCCGGCGTCCGGGGAAGTTGCGGTAGAGCGTGGCCATGCCGACGCCCGCGCGGCGTGCGACCTCGGCCATCGACACCTCCGCGTCGGGGTCGGCGAAGGCGTCGCGGGCGGCGTTGAGGATCTTGTCGCGGTTGCGCTCGGCGGCGGCCCGCCTGGTGGGGAACGAAGTCCCGCCCGAAGCCATCCCGTTCCTCCGATCCCGCGCGCCGGTCCGCCGGTGCGCCAGTCCACCGTGCGCCGGTGACCACTTTAGCGGATCGCCTGTCCGGCATTAGGTGGACAGCCTGTCCGGCATTGCCTAGGCTCGTTCCGGAGAGCCTATCCGGCAACTTGTCCAGGAGCATTCCATGCCGCACATGCGCACCCGCCCCACAGGCACGCCACCGCCCGTCGCACGGCGCTCACCGCAGGCGGTGGCCAAGCCGGGCGTAGGACTGGCCGTCGTCGCTGTGATCGCGTGCACCGCCCAGTTCATGGTGGTGCTCGACTCCAGCATCGTGAACGTCGCCCTGCCCTCGATGAGGTCGGGACTGGGCCTGTCGGCCGACGCGCAGCAGTGGGTGGTCGACGGATACCTGGTCTCCTTCGGCGGCCTGCTGCTGTTCGCGTCGCGTGCCGGGGACCTGTTCGGCCGCCGCCGGGTCTTCCAGATCGGGCTGTTCGTCTTCTCCGCCGCCAGCCTGTTCGGCGGTCTGGCCCAGACGGGCTGGATGCTGCTGGCGGCGCGCCTGGTCCAGGGCGCAGGAGCTGCCGCGCTCGCCCCCTCCAGCCTGAGCCTGATCACCGCCAGCCACACCGAACCCGCCCAGCGCACCCGGGCAATGACCTGGTGGGGCGTCGCGGCCTCCAGCGCCGCCGCAGCCGGCATCGTGCTCGGTGGTCTGCTGACCGCCTCCCTGGGCTGGCGCTGGGTGCTGTTGGTCAACGTGCCGATCGGCGTGGGCCTGCTCCTCGCCGGCCTGGTCTGCCTGGCACCCACCCCCGTCTCCCGCAGCCGCCCGGGTATCGACGTCCCCGGCGCCGTCACCATCACGGTCGCCACCGCTGCGATCGTCTACGGCGTCTCGGCCGCCCCGGACCACGGCTGGGGATCGGGCCAGATCCTCGCCGCCCTGATCGCCGGCGTCGTGCTGCTGGCCGCGTTCGTGGTCATCGAGCGGCGCGCGGACCAGTCCTTGATCCCGCTGGAGCTCCTCTCGGTCCACAACCTGCGGGCCGGTAACGTTCTGACGCTGTGCATGGGAGCCGTGATCACCGCACCGCTGTTCTTCCTCTCGCTCTACCTGCAGCAGGTGCTCGGTGAGAGCGCGGTGCGCACCGGCCTGTCCCTGCTGCCGATGGTCTCCGTGATCAGCGTCGGCGTCCTCGTCTCGCAGAGGCTGATCCCGACCGTGGGCCCGCGCCGTCTGGTGGTGATCGGCGGTCTCGTCGCCGCCGTCGGACTGGCGTGGCTGGGCCAGTTGCCGGCGCACTCCGACTACGTCGGTCATGTGCTGCTTCCCACCCTGGTCGTCGGTGCGGGAACGAGCGTGACGATGATGCCGGCGATCGTCGCCGCCACCACCGGTGTCGATCCGCGCAACGCCGGCGTCGCCTCCGGTCTGATCAACATGTGCCGTCAGCTCGGCGCAGCACTGGGGTTGGCCGCCCTGGTCACCGTCGCCGCCGGTGTGGCCAGCCACAGCCACGCCGGTGGTGCCGCGGCCGTCGTCGACGGCTACCGCATCGCCTTCTACGCGATGGCCGCCGTGAGCGCGGCTACAGCCGCCCTCGCCCTGACCCTGAAACCGGCAACAGTGCCGCGCCCGCGACAGTAGGAACAGCCAGGCCGCCGACGGCGCCTGAGGACGGGTCGGGGCCGGTCACGACGCCCCAGCGGGTTCCAGCAAGGCGGCGATCATCGTCGCAGCGTGCCAGCGCTCGAATGCGTGGTGGCTCCAGCCGCGCTCCTCGACCAGGTGCTGGTAGTTGGCGGGCTGGATCTGCAGCCAGAGCACGTCGGCGGCAGCCTCACGCGGGATGTCACGCCGCAACGATCCTGTCGCGGCTGTGGCCGCGATGATTCCGCGAGCGCATTCCAGCAGTTCCTGCTGGCTGGACTCCTGAAGCTGCGCCAGTTCGGGATCGGTCCCCGCGGCCTGCTCGAGTGCCAGTTGCAGCCGCCCGAGCCGCTGCGAGATGGCGGCGGTGAAGGCGGCGAACTCCCCGAGCAGCCGGTGCGCGTCGGGGATCGCCAGGAGCTGCTGGAATCCCTCGTCGTTGGCGCTGACGCTGCCGTCGGTGGCGGCGTACTGCCGGGCGAGGGCGAACAGTTGGGCCTTGGTGCCGATGCCGAAAACGGTCGGGCGCGAGACCCCGGCGCGGGCGGCGATCTGCTCGATCCTCGCGCCCGTGTAGCCCTCCTCAGTGAACACCTGCACGGCGGCAGCCACCACCGCCTCATGGGTGCGCCGGGCGGCCTGCTCGCGCAGCGGCGAGCGGTACGTGCGCTGAGTTCCTTTGACGTCGGCCATCAGATTTGGCTAGACTCCCAATCAAGTCATTTAACTCATGGTCAATCCAATTCTATGAGCAGGGGGAACAGTTGTCGACCTCGGAATTTCTCAAGCCGTGGCGGGTCCTGGGATTCGGCAAGCACGAGGAGATAGGCGCGGCCGTCCAGGCGCGCCTGCGGGCGGCCGGGCTGGCGGCCACCATCGTGGTCCTGACCGACGACGAGGACGGCGACGCCCGTCTGGTCCAGGAGTTGAGTGACGCCGAGTACGACGGCGTGGTGATCGGCAGTTTCGTCAGCGGCCAGGACCCTCAGCTTCCGCCGACCGAGGAGACCACGCTCTGGTTCAACCGCGTCCTGAACATCATCCACGCCCACGCGCCGTCCGCCAGGATCATCCTGGTCCGCAACCCCGGCGACGCGCTGTCCGCGATCAGCCGAGTGCTCGAGTAGGCCCCCGACCGGGAGCGCCGACCTGGACCGCCGCACAGCCATAGGCGGACACCTGCGCGGTGCGGCAACTAGGGTGTGGCGCATGAGTCAGACTCCCGTCGCCCCCATCGACCCCGTCGCGCACAACCGCCTCGCCTGGGACCGCGAGGTGGAGCAGGACAACGAGTGGTCGCGCCCGGTCGGCCCTGAGGTGATCGCGAAGGCGCGGGCCGGCCAGTGGTCCATCGTCCTGATCGGCCACGAGCCGGTGGACCCGGCCTGGTTCCCGCCGGAGATCGCCGGTTGCGACGTACTCTGCCTGGCCTCCGGCGGCGGGCAGCAGGGTCCGGTGCTGGCCGCGGCGGGCGCGCGGGTGACCGTCTTCGACAACTCGCCCCGCCAGCTGGCGCAGGACGAGATGGTCGCGGCGCGGGAAGGGCTCGACCTGCGCACGGTGCTCGGCGACGCGCGCGACCTGAGCGCGTTCCCGGACGCCTCGTTCGACCTGGTCGTCCACCCGGTCTCCAACCTGTTCATCCCGGAGCTGGCGCCGGTCTGGCGCGAGTGCCACCGCGTGCTGCGCCCCGGCGGGACGCTGCTGTCCGGCTTCCTCAACCCGGACGTCTACCTCTTCGACGCCGAGCCACTGGAGGCGCGCGGCGAGCTGGTGGTGCGCCACCGCCTGCCCTACAGCGACCTCACCCACCTGGAGCCCGCCGAGCGGGAACGGCTGTGGGGCCTGGACGCGCCGGTGGAGTACAGCCACACGCTCGCCGAGCAGCTCGGCGGCCAGATCGCGGCAGGCTTCGCCATCACCGGCTTCGCCGAGGCGCCGCACCACTCGGACGCCACCGCCGGCTGGCTCCCCGGCTACTTCGCCACGAGAGCGGTGAAGGCTGGCGCCGGTCGCTGAGCCTTCAACTGCCCGGTGCCTTCCGACGCTTGCCTTGAGCCGCTGATCTTGGCGTGGGAGACTTTCACCGGCCGTCGGCTGGCGGAGAGCGTGTCCCAGCGGCCGCGGTAGGGACGCGGATGGTGCTACAACTCCCTGGTAGCCCTTGTCCGCCCAGCAACGGACCCCGTCCGGGCCGTCAGTCCGCGGTGATGCTGTCCAGCACGTCAAGACGGGCGGCCCGGCGAGCCGGCCATTGGGCGGCGGCCAGGCCGACGAGAACGGCGGCCAGCAGCATCAGCAACAGCTTGGGGTAGGGCAAGACCGTGCGGAGCTCTGGCAGGGTCACGGTCATGGTCGTGCCGGCCGCCCAGGCCAGGAAGGCGCCGAAGGCCATGCCGATCGCCGCGCCGAAGACGGAGATCAACACCGATTCCAGCCGTATCATCCGCTTGACGCCGCCGCGGTCCAGGCCGATCGCCCGGAGCAGGCCGAGCTCACGCCTGCGCTCGAACACGGCCATTGCCAGTGTGTTGACCACTCCCAGGGCCGCGACCAGCAACGACATCCCGAGCAGTGCGTAGAGCAGGTTGAGGGCGAAGGTGATGGTGCGGTCGAACCCGTCCCTCAGGTTCTGCTTGTTCTCGACCTCGACCACCGGGCTTCTGCCGGTGGCGTCCTTGAGAGCCTGTTTGAAGGCCGGGGTCGCCCCGTTCGCGCCCTTGACCAGGATCTGCTGCGCCGGCGCGTACGGCTGGTGGGCGGCGACCACGCCGCCCGGCAGGAGCACGGGGGCGAGCATCCGGCTGGGTGCGAACACCCCGCCGACGGTGAGGCGGATGCCGGTCCCGTGCGGGGCGGCCACGGTCACGGTGGAGCCGACGGCCAGTCCGTGCCGGCTCGCGAAGCCGGAGTCCACCAGGATCTGACCTCGTTTCAGTGCCGTGGCCGCCCCCTGACTCATGTTCGGCCGGACCAGCTGATCGGCACTGTCGGCGTCCAGACCCTTCGCCTCGGTCCGCTCGCCGGCTATCAACCACTCCACGTCGGTGACCGGACTGGAGGCGACCACCCCGGGGGCCTGGGCGACCGATGTCGCGATGCTCGGGTCCAGGGTGCCGGTGAGCGTGGTGACGACGTAGTCCGCCGTCATCTCCTGGGTCACGGCACGGTCGATCGCATCCGAGACCGAGGCGCCGATCACGGTCATCGCGGTGACCAGGGTGAGTCCGATGGTCAGGGCGGCGGCTGTGCTCGCGGTGCGGCGCGGGTTGCGGATCGCGTTGAGTGCGGCGAGTGAGCCGGGGGTGCCGCAAAGGCGGGCGAGCGGTGGGCGGGCCAGGGCGATGACCGGGCGGGACAGCAGCGGCAGCAGTTGCACGATGCCGAGGACCGCGAGGAGCGCCCCCGCCATGAGCGGCAGACGCGCCGTGGCGCCCCTCTCGGTGCTGCCCAACAGGACCAGGCCGAGGCCCCCGGCGGTGGTCAGGGAGCCGAGGACGTTGCGAAGAAACAGGCTTCGGTGGGTGGCGGGTTGCTCGCTGCTGCTCAGCGCGGCGACCGGGGGGATCCGGCAGGCGCGCAGCGCGGGCAGCGCGGCGGACAGGACAGTGACCAGGGTGCCGACGAGCAGGGTGATCAGCACGGTTGTCGGGGTGATGACCACGCCGGCTCTGGGGAGGTCCGCGTCCAGGGACTTCACTCCCGCCGCGAGGGCGGCGCCGATGCCGATGCCGAGGAGCAGTCCGGCGGCGGAGCCGCTGAGACCGACAAGGAGCGCCTCGATCAGCACGGAGCGGGTGACCTGGCTGCGCCCGGCGCCGATGGCGCGGAGCAGTGCCAGTTGCCGGGTGCGCTGGGCCACCAGCATGGTGAAGGTGTTGGCGATGAGGAAGATGCCGATGAACAGCGAGATCCCGGCAGCGGTGGTCAGCATGGTGGCCAGGCTCCTGCCGCTCTGGGCCAGTCTCTCGGCCTGCTGCGCGGCCAGCTGCGCGCCGGTCTCGACTCGGAATTGGTTGCCGCCGGGGACCAGCGGGGTGACGGCGTGCAGCAGTGCGGTCTCGGAGGTGCCGGGGGCGGCGGTGACGTCGATGCTGCTGTACTGGTCCGGCGCCAGCGACAGCACCCGCCTGGCGCCCTGGGTGTCCAGCAGGGCCAGCGGGTTGCCGGACCGGACCGCAGGCGCGTCGGAGGAGAAGACGCCGGTCAGGGTGACGCTGATGGCAGGGCCGTTGGCGGCGATGCGGACGGTGTCACCGAGCCGGTAGCCTGCTTTCTCGACAGTGCCCCGGTCCAGGGCGACCTCGGTCGCGGTGTGCGGTCCTCGGCCCTGGAGCATCGGGTAGCGCGCATCGTTCCCGGCGGCATCCGGCACGAAGTTGGCGCCCGTGCTTCTCATGATGTCGCCGATCATGTTGCCGTTCTTGTCCGCGATGGCAGCGGTGCCGCTCACCTCCGCGCGGGTCCCGGCGACTCCCGGCAGCGCGGCAATCCGACGGACGGTCGCCTCCGTGAGCCGGGCGGAGCTCTTGGTGCTGTTCTGTCTGGCGCTGGAGGGAAGTCCGGCGGTGTCGTCGGCAACCTGGACCGAGATGCCGGTGAAGTCCTTGCTGCGGCTGTTGTTCGCGGCTTGGTGGATGCTGTCGGAGAAGATCATGGTGCCGGTCATGAAGCCGGTGCCGAGCAGCACGGCCAGGGTGGTCATCAGGAGTCGGCCGCGGTGGGCCAGGACATTGCGCAGTGCGGTACGGAACATGGTGACAGCCCCCGTCAGCCGACGCGGTCGAGCCGGCGCATGCGGTCCAGCACACTGTCGGCGGTGGGCGATCGTAGTTCGTCGACGATGCGGCCGTCGGCGAGGAAGACCACCCGGTCCGCGTGGGCGGCGGCCACCGGGTCGTGGGTGACCATGACGACGCTCTGGCCGAAGTCGCGCACGCAGGATCCGAGGAGCGCCAGGACCTCCGCGCCGGCGTGCGAGTCGAGGTTCCCGGTGGGCTCGTCGGCGAAGATGATCTCGGGCTTTCCTGCCAGGGCGCGGGCGCAGGCCACGCGTTGCTGCTGTCCGCCGGACAGTTGGCCGGGGCGGTGCTTCAGCCGGTCGGCCAGGCCCACCGCGTCGATGACCCGTGCCAGCCAGTCCCGGTCGGGCTTGCGCCCGGCGATGTCCCCGGGCAGCGTGATGTTCTCCATGGCGGTGAGCGTGGGCATCAGATTGAAGGCCTGGAAGATGAACCCGATCCTGTCCCGGCGCAGCCGGGTCAGCTGTTTGTCCTTCATGCCGACCAGCTCGACATCGCCGATCGTCGCGGAGCCGGAGGTCACGCTGTCGAGGCCGGCCATGCAGTGCATCAGCGTGGACTTGCCGGATCCCGAGGGACCCATGATCGCGGCGAACTCGCCGCGGGGAAATTCCACGCTGACGTCGTCCAGCGCCAGGACCCGGGTCTCCCCCTCCCCGTAGACCTTGTGCAGCCCACGGGCTCGGGCAGCCGCCGCGTACGTGGTCGTCGTCATCGTGTCCATCACCATGGGAGTCCTCTCGGTGGAGCTCGGAACGCCGTCCACACTCGCCCAAGCCGGGTCCTGGGGGCGTCCGGCCCTCAGCGGACCCGTTGGGTGGTCCGTCATGCCGCAGGCGTACGCCTGTAAGGCGACGCGGAGAGCCGGGTGCACGCCTAGGCTCGGCCTGTGGAAGAGATCAAGCCCCGGCCGCCCCTGCTCGGACGCATCCCGCCAGGCGCCTGGCCGGTCCTCACCTGGTGCGCGGCCCTGCTGTTCGCACTGGCGCTGTGGCTGCTCGAGCAACAGGGCGGCCCCGAGGCCGCCCCCTTCCTGCGGGGCCCCTGGGCCGGCCTGGCGCTCGCCGTCGGCCTGGCGTTGCCGCTTGTCGCGGCCCGACGCCGACCGCTGCCGGTCCTGGGCCTGGTCCTCACCGAATCCCTGGCGGCTGCGGCGCTCGTTCCCTGGGCGTGGGCTCTGCTGCTCCCGACGGCGGACGTGCTGCTGCTCTACATCGCCGCCACCTCCGACCGCAGCCGTCGCACCACTGCCATGGCGGCCGTCGCGGTCCTCACGGCGCAGATCAGCGGCTGGCGGATCACGAACGGAGGCTGGGCGCATGGTGTGACCGAGGCCGCGGTGCCGATCGCCTCGGTCGCCCTGGTCTCCTGGACGCTGGGCAGCTCGATCCGCCAGCGGCGCGAGTACGCCGAGCGGCTGCGTGAACAGGCCGCCGCCCAGGCGGTGCAGGCGGAGCGCCTGCGGATCGCCCGGGAGCTGCATGACACGGTCGCCCACAGCATCGGAGTGGTCGCCATCCAGGCCGGCGCGGCCAAGCGGGTCATCGAGACCCAGCCTGAGGGAGCCCGCAGAGCGCTCGACGCGATCGAGCTGACCAGCCGGGAGACCCTCGTGGGGCTCCGCCAAATGCTCGGCACGCTGCACCGGACCGAACCCGAACCGGTGACGGGCATGGCAGGCGTGGACCGGCTGACGCAGGGCACCGCCACGGCCGGACTCCACGTCAAGGTGCGCTGGCAGGGCACGAAACGTCCGCTGCCACCCGACACGGACCAATCGGCATTCCGCATCATCCAGGAGTCATTGACCAACGTGGTCCGCCACGCGAACGCCCGCCACTGCCAAGTGAACGTCGACTACCGCACCGCCGAGCTGGCCATCGAGGTCGTCGACGACGGCACCGGCGCGCAGCCCGATGCCGCGACCGACGGCACCGGCTACGGAATCACTGGAATGCGCGACCGGGCAGACCTGCTGGGCGGCGAGTTCAGCGCCGGGCCGCGCCCCGAGGGCGGCTTCCGGGTGACAGCCAGGCTGCCGGGATGACCGTACGCATCGTCCTCGCCGACGACCAGCCCCTCGTACGAGCCGGCCTTCGCATGGTCATCGCCGACGCCCCCGATCTGGAGATCGTGGGCGAGGCCGGAACCGGCACGGAGGCAGTCCGGGTAGTCAGGGAACTCCGGCCCGACGTCGTCGTGATGGACATCCAGATGCCCGGCATGGACGGCATCGAGGCCACCCGGATGATCACCACCGATACCCCGGCACCGCGCGTACTCATGCTCACCACCTTCGACGACGACAACAACGTCTACTCCGCGCTCCGGGCGGGGGCCAGCGGATTCCTGGTCAAGGACATGGCGCTGGACGACATCCTCGCCGCGACCCGTGTCGTGGCCGCCGGCGACGCCCTCATCGCGCCGAGCGTCACCCGACGCCTGATCGAGGAGTTCGCGAACCGTCCCGCGGCCGTTGCCCCTCCGCGGCGACTCGAGGGCATCACCGAGCGGGAACGCGAGGTGCTGACACTCGTCGGGCGCGGCCTGTCCAACAGTGAGATCGCCGCCGAGCTGTTCATCGGTCACGCCACCGCCAAGACCCATGTGGCGCGGCTGCTGACCAAACTCGACGCCCGCGACCGTGTCCAGCTCGTGATCATCGCTTACGGAGCGGGCCTGGTGTCGTCCTCACCATGACCCGGCAGCAAGCCGGTCACCCCCTGGTCTGCGATCTGGCCCACCGCCGCGCACGACAACGAGGACGTCTGCGGCGGGAGTCCACCGACTTGCCGCCGCGGCGATTCTGAGCGACCCGGCGCGGTGACGGGCTTCCGGTCGGTGGGATGACGGCGCTGGCGGCCTGTGCCAGGGCGCTCAGGGGCGTACCCGGATGACGGTCTTGCCCTTGCGTCGCTCGGTCGGGTTCAGCGCGGGGATGGCGTCGTCGAGGGTCGCGATGGTTCCGATGTGCGTGCGAAGGCGTCCGTCCCGCACCCGGTCGACGATCTCCACCAACTGACTCGGAACGGACTCGACGACGAAGTCGATCGCGAGGCCGTCGACGGGGCGGGCCTCGACAGGGCCGACCACCGACACCAGCGTCCCGCCGGGGCGGATGATGCTCGCCGAGCGCCTTTGGATGTCACCGCCGATGACGTCGAAGACCAGGTCGACGCCGCCGGTGTCGTTGAGATCGTCGAGGTCCAGGTCGAGGAACTCGTTGGCGCCGAAGTCGAGCGCTGCTTGGCGGTCGGCCGCCCGGCCGGTACCGATGACGTAGGCGCCGAACTCCCGGGCGAGCTGCGTCACCACGGACCCGACCGCGCCGGCGGCGCCGTGGGCGAGGACGCTCTGGCCGGCTTGGAGTCGACCGTGCTGGAACAGGCCCTGCCATGCGGTAAGGCCTGAGATCGGCAGGCTCGCGCCCACCGTGAAGTCGACGTCTCCGGGCAGTGGCGCGAGGTTGCGTGCCTCCACGGCCGCGTACTCGGCCAGGGTTCCGTCGCGGTGCCAGTCCGTGATCCCGAACACCCGCTGTCCCAGCGAGAATCCCGTCGTGCCGTAGCCGAGGGAGGAGACCACTCCGGCGAACTCGTGGCCGATGATCCCGAGGGCTCGATCGTGACCGGAGCGATCGACCCACGTCGAGGGCCACTCCCACTCCGCGGGGACGAAGCCCGACGCATGGACTTCAACGACGACGTCGTTGATGGCCGGTGTCGGCTCGGGCCGTTGTGCGAGGGTGATCCCGGCTGCTTCCGCGGCCTGATCCGTTGCGACGACTGCCTTCATTGTTGCCTCCGAATATCTCGTGTCCGACGCGTTCGGTGCGTTGCGGTCTCAGGCGGTGATGTGGCCGACGACTTGGGGGATTTCGAACAGGTTGCCGATGTCCCCGGTGTGCAGGAACGCGACGTTGCTGCCGGCGGGGATCCGTCCGCTGCGGGCGTGGTCGAGCAGTCCGGCCAGTCCCTTCCCGGTGTAGGCGGGGCCGACGAAGACGCCCTCTGCCCGGGCCAGCTCACGGATGGCTGCCGAGCTCTCGGGGGACGCGACGGCATAGTCCTCGCCGATGAAGCGCTGGTCGATGTCGATCTCGGCGCGGATCGTCGCGTCGTGGGGCACGGGTGCACCCAGGGTGCCCAGAACCGCCTTGGTCCGATCGACGATCACGCCGGGATTCATCCAGTCTCCGTCGTTGTACCTCAGGACGGAGATCGACCGGAACTTCACCGGATGGCCCAGGCTCAGCTTGGCTGCCAGCATCCCCGGCAGCGCGGTCCCGGTGCCGATCGTGTGGTAGGCGAAGTCGAGATCCACTCCCGCGGCATGGGACTGCTGCAACATCTCCCGGAACGTGAGGGCGTGCGCGATGAAGCCGTCGGGGTGCGCACCACCGGCTCCGACGACGAGAACCTTGTGCCCCTGCGCCTCGAGCTCGGCCTTGCGGTTCGCGATGGTGCCGGCGATCCGCGCGGCCTGCTCCGGAGCGTCCCAGGTGTTGCCGGTGACGTTGATGACGTGGGTCTCGACCCCCATCGTCTTGTTGAGCAGGTAGTTGCCGCGGAACTCGCCGAGCTCTCCGTGCCGGGTCACGTTCCGCGTCAGGACCAGGATCGGCGTGATCCGTGCGCTCAGGCAGGCGGCGGCGAACTGCAGCCCCGAGTTGGTCAGGTACGCACCCTGGGTGATCACGTGCGTCACCCCGTCCTCGACGGCTCGCCCCAGGATGAACTCGGCCAGACGCATCTTGCTTCCGCTGATCGCACTGGGGCCCGCCAGGTCCTCGCGTTTCATGAAGAGATTGATCCCGTACGCGGCCGACAGGTTGGGCAAGGCGTGGAACGGAGTCGGATAGAAGCCGACCCGACGTCGGGGGAGTTTGTCGATGGCGGTGTCGAAATCCGTGAAGTCCATGCGTCCAGCGTCATCCCCGCTGCACGATTAGCACAAGCGATGATCCCTTCTCGATCGATAAGCTACGCTTATCTTCATGCCTTGGCTGTTCGATCCCCGGCATCTGGTGACCCTGGCCGCCGTCGTGCGGCTCGGTTCGTTCGCCGCTGCTGCGGAGGCGCTGGGCTACACCCAGTCCGCGGTCTCGCAGCAGATTGCGGAACTGGAACGACGGGTCGGCGCGCGAGTCCTGATCCGGCGCCCCCTGCGCGCCACCGAGGCCGGGCGGGTCCTTCTCGACACCGAAGCCGCGATCAGCATGTCGATGAGTCGCGCCGCCACCGAGCTCGGGGCGCTCGCGGAGGGCACCGTCGGCGAGGTGCGGCTCGGCGCATTCATCTCTGCGGCAGCCTCCATCGTGCCTCCCGCGCTCGCACGCCTGCGTGCTTCCTGTCCGGCGGTTCACATCGCACTCCGTGAACTCGAGCAGCGCGAGACGGATGCACTGCTGTTCCGGGGAGACGTCGACCTGGCCATCACCTTCGACTACGAACACGCGCCTGGACCCGTGCCCGCCGGGCTCAGACAAGAGCACCTCATGGACGATCCGATCATGGTTGTCCTCCCCGTCGGTCATCCCCTGGCCGGAGCCGACAGTGTCACCCCCGCCGAGCTGCCGTCGGACGCGTGGATCAACACCCCGGTCGACTTCCGCGACCTGGCAACGTCACCCGTCGTCGGCCACCGCGGAGGCGAACATCGTCTGGATTTCGACGGCATGGACTTCCGCACCGCACTCAATCTCGTCGCGGCGGGCCTCGGCGTCGCGCTGCTGCCGAAGCTGTTGCTGCTGGATGCTCCCACGAGCGTGGTGGTTCTCCCGATGCGGCAGCCCACACTCGTCCGTCGCCTCTACACCTGCCGACTCGACACCAGAGGCGTGACCGCGCCGATCAGACGACTTGAGGCGTACCTGCGCGAAGCCGCAGCGGAGTTCTGAAACGTCCCGCTGGAACGCGGCCGAGTGGGCGCTGGTATGGACAAGGACATGGCCAGCGCCCGTGCCGCTGACCTGGTGGTACGGTCCACGGCTCGGGGCGGGATACTGATCGTCATGCGAACCGATTTCGACCCACGGGGCATGGACCCGCATGCCTTCTACAAGCTGCTGACGGCAGTAGTGGTACCCCGGCCGATCGCCTGGGTCTCCACGCTCACGGCCGACGGCGTCTCGGCGAACCTGGCACCTGCGAAGTTCGGTAGAAAGCAATATCGCGGAATGTGACGTTATCCCAGGTCAGAGGCTACGGCAACCGCTTCGTGGTGAATCCTTTTGACGTCGCGTCGGGGCCTCAGGTGAGACCCGGCGGCGGGCTGTTCTCCTGAACCCATGTCAATCGGGCGGTTGACGTGTGGAAGACCTGCATGACCTGCGATGATCCTGTTCTGTGCATGGGTAGTTGGGGTAGGGGCCATGGCGATCGAGGTCTTCGGGCCGGCTTGGGCGATGGAGGGGCTGGGGGTCAGGGCGGGGCGCTATCCGCTGTCTGTGGAGGGGCCGGTGATGCGCGCTGTGGACCACTTGGTCCCGGGGATGTCCACCGTGACGCGCTACATCCGCTACCACTCCCTGTACGCGGCGATTGCCGCGAACTCCTTGATGCAGGGCCTGGACGTGTCCGCCTGTCGACGGCTGGTCCGCCGTTGCGAGGTACTGATGGCGGCCTTGCAGTGTACGGAGGACATGGCCGACGACGCCTGGTCTGCCCACGGCGTCGACCGGGTGCGGGGCTTCTGCGGCGACGACGTCGTGCAACTGGCGCGGGCGGCCGACGAGGAGGGGCTATCCGGGTCGTACTCGCCTCGGCGCTGGGGGTTCTGGGATCAGTACGGTGGTCCCGCCACCGTGCTGGGCACGGTGGCGGTCAGGGACGGCGTTCTTGTACCTGGACGGCACCCCTTCCCGGACGAGCTGCAGAGGTCGTTCGCACCGCTGCTCGCCCTGGCGGAGCCGGACGAGGTGCCGCTCGGTGGGCTGGATGCCGCGCGTGCGGTGGCGCTGGGGATCACCATCCCTGCAGAACAGGAGTGGCTGATGTCCGCCCTCACCGCCACCCGTGAGGGCCGGCACGACCCCGGCGTCTGGGAACCGACCGACCTGACCCGGCGCGCCACTCTGCGGGTCCTGGGCCGGGCCATTGACCTCCACGGCTGGGAGGGTGACGGCTACCAGGAGACCCTGTGCTCGGCGGTCGTCTTCGGCGGCGGAATGTCCGGCGATCCGGTGCTCGCGGAGATCCCGGAGGCACTCGGGTGGCGTGGGCTGCTGCTCCGCAACTACTCGGTGGGGGCCTGGCGCAAGCTGTGGGCGGCACTGGTCGGGCAGGTCGGCTCGAAGGACGGCGAGGCCGACCGGACCGCAGCCGAACTGCGCGCCTGGCTGGCAGACCAGGCCCCGCGGGCGACGCTGCGCGGAACCATCGATGAGCTGCTCCCGCTCTGGGACGGTGACGGGGATCCACTGCCGGTCGAACGTGACCTCCTGGAGGCAGGTGGCGACCCGATGACCATGGTCCGGCTGCTCCTCGTCGGCGCGCTTCGCTCCAGGCCCGGAGGACTGTCCGACGACGTCCGTGCCGTGTATCTCGGTCGGCGTCGACACGGTGGTGAGTTCCTGGATCCGACCTGGGTCGACGGACTCGTGACCGACTATCTGGACCGTCCCACGAGCGACCTGGCGGAACGTCTGGTGGACGACATGCTCGCCCAGGCCCAGCGGGTCGCGCTGGCCAAGGTCAGGACCGACCTGGGGACAGGACACCTGCGGATCTTCTCGCGGCTCCATGTACGCAACGAGCGCTACTTCAAGACCGGCGACGAAGGAGCCACCGACATCGGGACGCGCGTCTATGAACTGGGTTTCTTCGGCGAACAGCTCGGCCTCTTCACCGTCCAGGACGACTGCTACGTCACCACCCCGGCAGGTCGGGCGATCCTGGACCTAGCGCTGTGACCGCCACTCGGCGCATGCGCTTCGCGTCACCGCTCTCGCTTCTGCACGAGTGGGACGACGACGAGCCCCTGCTTGAGTTCCTGCTCCTGGGCTTCACAGTCGACCTGCCGTTCCTGGAGCGAGTCGCTATCCCGCTGGCCCGCAGCCGCGGGTCACGAGTGTGCATCGTCGGGGACGCCGCTCACGGCCTCTACGATCCGGTCGACGTGCGGATGGCCGGCCGGGGCTACCTGCACGGCCTGGCCTCCTGTCATGGCGCGTTCCACCCCAAGGTGGCTCTGCTGCTGGGCGAGCGCACCTGCACGGTCGCCGTGGGCTCGGGCAATCCCACACTCTCGGGGTGGGGTGGCAACGACGAATTGTGGACCGTGGTGGAGGCCAGGGACGGAACCTCCCATGCCGTCATGGCGGACTTGGCTGATTGGCTCGGCGAGCTGTCAGCTCTTGCCTCCGTCCCCGGGAACCCGGGGAAGCGGCGGTCCGTCGACCTCGCACCCTGGACGGCCGCCCATCTCGCCGAGGTGGCCGACCTCCTGACCGAGCGGCACATCAGTGCGCCGCCGGGCTCCGATCCGGACACCAGGTTGCTCCATAACCTCCGGGAGGGCTTCGTCGATCAGTTGCCCCGCGAGGCGGTCGACGAACTGCATCTGTACGCGCCGTTCATCGACCCGGCCGGTCGGGCCCTGCGGGCGCTCGTGGAGCGACTCCGTCCGAGTAGCGTCACCCTCGCCGTCCAGCCACGCTGGACCAGTTACGACGCGGAGACCGTGAAGTCAGCCCTGGCCGGATGCGAAGACGTCCGGATCCGGTTGCTCGACGAACACCGTATGCGGCACGGCAAACTCGTCCAGTGGTCGCGCGGCGGCCGCTGGCACTCCCTCGTCGGCAGCCCCAACCTCACCCGGGCCGCACTGTGTGCCAGCACGGTCGGCGACGGGAACTGCGAACTCGCGGTACTCGCCGAAAGTGATGAGAGCCTGCTACCGGCTGAAGGGACGGTCACCTCGGTCACACGCCTCACGGGCAGCACTCTGCGTCCGTTCACAGCGGCGGCCCACACGCTGGTGCTGCTCGGCGCCAAGATCGACAGCGCCGGGTTGCACGTGTCGCTCCAGCGCGCGCAGGGCACACCTGTGGTCATCAGTACCTCACCTGACGGCTCGCCTGGATCCTGGACCGAGGTCGGAACCGTTCCCTCAGGTCAGGATGTTTGGACGCTCGCTGTCAGCGAGGCACCGGGCGCTGCTGTGCGCGCCACCCGCACTCTGCCGGATGGCGGCCTGGTGCACTCGTTGCCCGTCTTCGTCTTCAGCACGGTGCATTGTGCCCGGCGCGACGGTGCCGGCACCGGCGAGGCACCCAGGATGAGCTACGACTACACGCCGGAGACCTTGTTCGCCGATGCCCTGGCCGCGCGGCGGTTCGAGAGCGACCTGCGCCGCCTGCGGGAGCTCACCGAGCGCCCGGCCTCGCAGTCGCCCGCAGCGTCTCCGGACAGTTCGTCGTTGACCGTGGCAGTCAACGCGGTGGATCACTGGGACGCCTATCTCGCCGAATGCCGTCGCATGCTGGGCGCGCCCCTGGCTGGTCTCGCCTTCGGCACCTCGCTGGCAGGACTACCCCAGGTGCCGTCGGCCTCAAGCTGGACCGTCTCGGCTGTCAGTGGTTCGACCGGGTTCGAGGCAGACGACATGGTCGACGACAGCGACGGTGAGACCGCAGACGACACCCCCGCTGTCACCAGCCGATCGGCACCGTATGTCCCTCCCAACCTTAGGGCGCAGTGCCGTACCTGGGCCCGGCGCTGGGTCGCCGCTCTCGATGTCAAGGACGGGCGACCTGCCCCGTCCCTGCCGGTGGTCCTCGTTGTCGCCTCGCTTTACGTGCAACTTCTCGCCGCCGGCGCTTGGGACGAGTATGACGAAAGCTGGCGCAATGACCTTGGCCATCTCGTCCTGCGGTTGACCCAGACCGGCGAGCTGGACGAGGCGGAGGACGTGCGCCCCACCGAGACCTGGCAGCGTTGCAACGCGACCGTCACCGTTCTCGTGGCTCTGCTCAGCCAGGACTGTAGCTTCACCGGCGGATCCCCCTGGGACCTCGTCGCAGGCCGGGCGTGGTCAGTGGCCAAGGATGCCGTCCGGCGTGCTCGACTGGATGGGGCCGAGGACCTGCTGCTGCCTCCCGACCGTCCGCTGGCCCGGTTCGCCAGCTGGAGCGAGGCCGAGGGTCTCATCGCCCTGGCGAGTGACAGGGACCCCTATGCGGAGGTTCAGAAGGAGTTCGCCGACGTCGGCTGGACGGTCGAACGCCGGGGTGATCTCTGGGAGGTAACCGGATCGTTCGGCAACCCGGTGCCCGTTGCGGCCAAGGTCGCGGACCGACTCGGACGCTTGGACCCGGGATGTGTGCTCGTCCGGGCACGCCATGGTGGGCGCTGGACCTTCATCGCCTGGGACAGTCCCGGCCTGGTACTGCTGAACGCGCCCACGAAGGTGTGGCGCGCCTACACGGTCAAGGCACCGGCCACCGTGGCCTCACGCTTCAGCGGCGGTGCGGTGGCCGACATCCCCGGACGCGTCGGTCAACCGACGCCGACAAAGGCGGGACCTCCGCCCCTCCTCCAATCGATGCTCGCCCAGGTGGGCCTCGACTACCCGGACCTGATCCGGTACCTCATGGATGAGTAGGAGCCTTCAATCACGGCGTTCAGTCATCGGCACTCACCGGGCCCGGTCAGAGCAGTGCGGACCGGGTTGCCGGGTCACGCAGGAGCGCGAGGGTGTCCGGGGCGTCGGCGAAGACGTCCTCGGCGCCCGGGGTGACGGCCTGGTGGAACATGGCCTGCACCACATCGGCGGTGGGCTGCTCCCAGATGGTGTCGGCCCACTCCGCTGCATCCGCCGTGTCGCCCTTCCTGGTGGCCTCATGCCAGCGCTCCAGGAACAGTGGCGTGGCTCGGTAGGCGCGGCGGCGCCCCTTGACGAGGATGCCCCGGTTGAGGTCGAACACCTTGCGGGTGGCTTCGCCTCGGTCCGTGAGCGGCAAGTACACGCCGGCCGCGAGCGAGAGATGCAGATGCACCGCGGGGTCCTCGCTGCTCGGGTCCACCAGCATCGGCGTGCCGTCCGGAGCGATCGGGAAGAGGGCTCGTTTCAGGTGGCTGTTGCAGAGCGAGCACGCCAACAGATGGTTGTTCCAGTCGAACGTACGCAGTGGGTTCATCCGGACCGGTTCGAAGTGGTCGATGTCCGTGCCCTGGCTGTCGCCGCAGTACATGCAGCGTTCCAGGCCCGGGGCCATCTCCGCCAGGGTGTTCTTGACTACCGGGTGGACTTTCCTTCTGACCGTGGTGTGCTTCCAGAGTTCGTCCGCGCGCTGCTTGGGGACGGCGGCCACGGCGATCTCATCCGTGTAGCCGGACATGGCGGTCAGGGTCTTCTGGGGCAGCGGGGCCCGGGTGATCCGGATCATGACGTGGATCGGCGGCGCGGGGAGTCGAGCCGATCGGCGATCTCGTCCACCCGGGTTGCCGGCGAGCTCGTCAGCTTGCGCTTCAGGGCTCGGTACTGCGCCCGCTCGTCCTCGTTCGCCAGCCCTCGTACGACGTCGAGTTCGAGGGCAAGAAGCTCCTCGCGCTTCTGCTCGGCCTGCTCCGAGTAGGGGGTGTCCAGGCCGAAGAGGTCGGAGAGCACCGCGTCGTCACCGCTGCCGAAGATGATCCGGTCGTAGAGATCCTGTGGGACGGTCTCGACGGGACTGCCCTCGTCCGGGCCGGGCAGTCTGATCAGGCCGCCCGGGTCGGCTGCCTGACAGATATAGGGGCTGTGCGTGGTGACAATGAACTGGATGTTCGGGAAGTGTGCCTTCAGCCAGCCGCCAATGCGCTTCTGCCAGGAGACATGCAGATGGGCGTCGATCTCGTCGATGATCACGACTCCCGGGGCGGGGATCTTGGGTACGCCGTCCTCTGCGTCGAGGACCAGTTCTCCGTACGCGTCGTGGATCTGTTTGAGGATGTCGACGACCAGAGCGGCCACGGTGCGATAGCCGTCGCTCATCTCGCGCAGCGGGAAGCGGTGGTTCCCGTGCATCACCCACAGGCCCTCGGAGTCGACGTTGTCGATGTGGTAGTCGTCGGGCAGCAACTCGTCGCTCAGGATTGCCAGAGCCGCCGCCTTCAGGTCCCGTGCACCCTCCCGGTCCTCGAAAGCGCGTAGATGTTGCTCGATGAGCCAGCCGACGCCCTCGGCGAGCGAGGCGTCCTCGTGAAAAAGACTGGTGAGCCGGGCAACCGGACCGGAACTGAGCATGAGCCGTTGGACGTCCCCGGAGCCCCCGGCAAGCCTTCGGAAGGGCCCGTACCCCGCGCAGAACCAACCGATCGGGTTGTCTGCCCAAGGTCCTCGCTGGGCGACGGGGCGGTCCTTCTGATAACCGATGGCGCTGAGCGACGGCTGGCCGGCCCTGCTGGAGCCCTGACGGCCCGACAGCGACTCCTGGTCGGCGGCAGTCCACCGCATTCCTGCCCAGATGGGGAGTGCCGGCCGTCGCCCTACGGCGAATCGGTCGTAGCCGGAGTCGTGGACCAGGCACACCTCTGCCTTCGCCACTGCCTCGTCCCTGGCGACCCAGGTGTCGAACCCGGGCACCAGACTGCGAGCGACAGCGGGTCCGCTGACTGCCAGTGCCACGGCGCGCAGCAGTGTCGTCTTTCCCGAGCCGTTGCGGCCGGCCAGTACCGTCCAGCCTGCGTACGAGCCGTCGGGTCGGGTCAGATCCAGGTCGACCTTGCGGGCACCGTGGAACGACCTGATGTTCCGAAGCCGTACGTTTTTGAGGTACATGTCCCGTCCGTGTGGTTCCGGTGTGGAGTGTGGTCCGACCGCTGGGCCCTGTGGTGACTCTAGTACCGAAGGGTGCAGTGTCACCGCAGGTCAATGGTGTTTGCGCGCCCCTTCCAGGAACGGGCTGGCCTCTCCGGACCAGCTGATGGCGAGCTGCTCGCGGGCGCGGGTGGCAGAGACGAACAGCAGTGAGCGCTCCCGCTGGAGGTCGCGGTCGTGCTGGAGCGGGTCTTCCGCGGCGGATGTCACGGCACTGGGCATGGGCACAAAGCCCGCACCTACGCCGACGATGGCGACCGCGCGGTACTCAAGGCCCTTGATCCGGTGCATCGTCATGACGTGCACGCCACTGCCGGCCGGCGGAGTCTGCCGCGATCGCACCTGGACGGCCTTGAGGCCCTCTGCCCTCAGTGCCTCGACCGCTGCCTCCGCGACCTTGTTGGTGCGTGCCGCGACAACGATCTCCTCCTCTTTGAGGCCCTCGGCGAGCCAGCCTTCGACGCCGCCGGCGAGTCCGGTCAGCTCTGCGGCCGATGTCGGGTAGCCGGTCAGTTCGGGTGCCGCTCCACCCAGGACGGAGCGGTAACCGCCGAGGTCCTCCGTCGACTCGTCGAGGTCGTCGAAGGTCGCGTCGCCGAGGAGGCCGAGCGACGCCGCGAGGATCTGACGGGTCGTCCGATAGTTGAGCGTCAGCCGCTTGGAACGGCCCCGGATCTGGATGCCGTGTGCGCTCAGCGTCGTCTGGTTGTCGTAGATCCGCTGATGTGCGTCGCCGACAATGAACAGGTCATCCTGGCCGACCGGCACCAGGGCCCGCAGCAGCTTCCAGTGGGCTGCGTGGAGGTCCTGGCCCTCGTCCACGACGATGTGCCGGTACGGGCGGCTCTCGTCGGTCCAGCCTCGCGCGATCCGGGCGGCCTGTGCGGCCAGCTGTGTCACTCCGACCTCGCCGGCGGCGTCCAGGCGGTGCTCGAAGGTCTCGATCAGTGCCCAGACCTGTGCCCTCTCCGGGCGGTTGAGGCGCTTGCCCCGGCCACTTCGGGTGGCCGCGAAGTAGTCGTCGCGGCTGCGCAGGTCCTGGGCGAGCACAACCTGCTTCCACTCGGACTCCAGGAAGCGCGCGTCCCAGCGGTGCGGATGCTGTTCGTCGGCCAGGTCGTCCCAGCGCTTACGGATCTCAGTGTCGTCCAAGGTCTTCGGGAGTTCACTGCCGAAGATCTCCTTGGCGATGCCGTAGGAGACCTTGTCGATGTTGCGGACGTCGACTTTTGCTGTGAGCTGCGGGCCACCGAGGTCCTCCAGGAGCGAGCGCAGCAGTTCGGCCAGGGTGGTGGTGTAGGTGGTGAGCAGGATCGCCTGGCCAGGTGGCAGACGGTCGGCGAGTGCCTTGACCCGGTGCAGGGCGACGACGGTCTTGCCGGTGCCGGGGCCGCCGGTGACCCGTACCGGGCCGTTGTAGGGGGCCTTCCGTTCGGCGAGAGCACGCTGTGCCGGATGCAGGAAGATCCGCCACGCCGACAGGGGCTCGGACATGATCCGTCCGAACTCGGCGACATCGCCGGTGACGACGAAGGACTCCTTGGTGGCGGGACGCTCGTTCGCCGCCTCGTAGTCCTCCGGGTCCACGGTGTCGCTGGTCGCTGCGACGGAGCTGACGTGCTCCCACACCGCTTCGACGCTCATGCCGTCGGCGAGGCAGAGAATCACGTCACGGGCGAGCTTGGGCAGATGCTCCACGAAACCGAGGATCGCGTCGTCGCTGTGGATCTCGCGCAGCGCGGGGACGACCGAGGGGTGCACGCCCAGACGGTCGAAGTCGGCGTCGGAAACCGCCGCGAAGACGGACGGCTTCGCGGCGCCGTCGTCAGTGCCGCGTGGATCCGGCTGTCCGCTCAACGTCCCGGTGAGGCTCGCCAGGTTGATCAGCTCGACGCCGCCGGTGACCTTGTTGATGTCGAAGATGATGTGGGAGGCGAGGGTGTAGGCGTCGTCGTGCGGTTGCACGGCCACCAGGTAGTAGATCCGGTCGGAGTAGTGCATCAGCACCGCCCGGAAGTTGTCGTTGATCCTGGCGGTGCGGACCCGCTTGTCCTTGCCGCCCTTCGGCGGCTTGAGGTTGAGCCCGTTGGCGTCCGGGTCGCGCTGCATCTTCATGATGAACTGCAGCACCTGCGCCTGGACCGAACCGTCCAGGTCGTCGTAGTACTTTTGGAAGACATCCGCCATGACCACCTGGGCCTTGGGCATCACACACGCTCCAAACGCTCGGCCAACTCGGCCGCATCGACGGTCTCCGCGTAGGCCACCTGCCAGCCGGCGCTGACGAAGGCGGCGTCGCGGTGCTCGTCCGCGTCGACGAACACCGCCATTCGGGCGTCCGGCCAGGCAAGTTCCGCCTGCGGGATCCGGTCGTTCAGCTCGAACCCGACCTCGGGTGCGTCGAAGCCGCGGACGCGGGACTCCTGGGCCAGAGCGAACAGCAGTTCCTCGGTGCGGGAGGACGCGTACTCCACGGCTTGCGCCCAAGTCTCTGGGAGCTGGTCGGGGGTGCCGGGCGCGGTCGGCAGCGCCCCTGCGAGCAGCGCGACGCTGTGCGGATCGACCGTGTCGGCGGTGGACATCGCCACCTGATGGAACGACCTCGGCAGCGAACCTGCCTGACCGCCCGTCAGGAGTTGCAACAGGTTCGACCAGCGTAGCCAGTCCGCCCACCGCTCGCGGTGGCCCGGGTCGGTCAGGGCGGCCTCGCGGTCGTCCAGAAGCACGAACGCGGACCAGGCGGACATGCCGGGCACTCCAGTGTCCGGTTCCGGTCGCCGGTCCAGCAGACCGAGCAGGCGTGACCCGTGCAGACTCTGGACATCGAGCGCGAGCGCATCCGATCCCGCGGTGTCGGCCGTTGGAGGAACGGCTTCCCCCGCCAGTACGTCGCCCAGCCGCTCACCGACTACCTGACGGTCGATCAGTGTCCTGGGACTGCCGCTGCCAGCGAACCCGTTGAGCAGGGCAGCAGCGCGGCGGGACCACTTCGCCGGGTCCGGGTCCGCCAGGAGCTCCAGCAGCGTCTCGATCGGGTTGCGCAGGACCGGGTCCAGCGTGTCGTCCGCCCGCGGGGCGCCGACCATCTGCTGGTGCAGCTGACGTGCTGCGTTCAGGGCACCCTCGCTGAGCAGGTCCTCGGCCGGAGCACGGGCGGCCCGGCTCTCCGAGGCATCTTCCACGGCGGCCCTCCAGGCCATGACGTCCCTGTGCGTGAACTGCCAGACCTGCATGCCCTCGGCCCGCAGCGCCTCGCGCTTCACCGCGTCGTCCGCGATCCGGTTGATACTGGCGCTCGCGTGGTAGGCGTAGCCGTCCAGGAACACCGCGATCCGGGTCGACTGGCCGTCGATCCGGGTCAGCAGATAGTCGGGTTCGCTGGGTGCGGACGTCAACTGTCGTACGTGGTCCTGGAACAGCCAGCGCGTCGTGCCGCCGTCGGGGCGCGTGAAGCGCAGCTCGTACTCCATGCCGCGCTCCCCGGCGCGCGGCGTCACCGACCCGGCCTCCGCTGTGCGGCTGCCCCAGTCGACGAGTGTGCGGACGAACTGCGCCTCCAGCTCGCTGTCGGCGAGCTGGTCGATGCGGACGCCCGAGAGGGTGTCGATCTTCTCGGTGTCCCAGTCCTTCAGGATCTCGTCCAGCAGTTCCTTGGCCACACGCAGCGAGGCGTACGGGTGGTCGCTGCTGCTGACGTGCGGCAGCAGGCAGCGGTGGCAGGGGCTGCGCACGTCTTCCTTGGTGCACGGGCAGTCCCGCAGTGTGGTCTGGGCGAGCGTCAGCACCCGGTGCAGCACGGTGGGGTCCGCCAGGTGCTCCAGGTAGCCGGTGCCGCCCGGCATCGAGTCGTGCAGGACGAGGAACCGGCGGCGCAGCTCCTGCGAGCCGCCCGGCATGGTCGCTGTCACCACCCGCAGGTGGTCGGGGGCGCCACCGAAGTGCTTGGTGATGCCCAGCAGCAGCGCCGCCTGGAACGACACCAGCCGGGTCTGCAGCTCCATGGTGGAGAACGGCAGCAGGATGCGGAGCGCCTGCGTCGTCAGCTCGTGCGCCAGCAGCAGCTTCTGCACGGGCTCGGCGGTGACGCCGTCGTCCTTGTGGCTGCACCAGTACGAGTGACGCGTTCCGATCCGCTCGGCGACCGGATCCCAGGCCTGGGGGTGCGCGCCGCGTACGGCTCCGCACTCCAGACAGGTCTCGAAGCCCGGCACCTGGACCGGCGTGCCGGCGATCTGGTGCTCGGGTCCCGCGGCGGCGGAGGGGCCCAGATTGAGGGTGCGGATGGTGGCGACGCGCGCGAACTCGACCCCGAACGGCAGGTCCCCGACGCGCTTCCAGGCCCGCAGTCCCTGCGGCTGGTCCGGGTCGATGTCCACCAGGGTGATGCCGTTGAACCGCCGCCGCTCCCGGTCGTCACGTTCGTCAGTCAACCGCGCGTCCTCGCGCCGCTCACGCGCCGTGACCCGTTCGGGTACCAGGACGGTGTGCACTGCGCCGGGGTCGCCGATCTGCACGGCTTGGCAGCGCGGGCACGCCGCCACGTCGAGCCCCGCCTCGGCGGTTGCGACATAGCCGCACTCCGGGCAAAGTCGCCACTTCGCGTAGGCGGTGTCACCCTCGCCGGCACCCAGGTCCAGGCCGTTGACGATGTACTTGTAGCCGTCGGTGTGGAAGGTGTTGCCGGGCGCGAGCTCCACCAGCGCTGTGCGCGAGCCGCGCCCGTACTCGGTCAGCTGCTCCTCGAACTCGCCGTCGGGGGTCTTCCACCACAGCGTCGCATCCAGCAGGGTCGCGTCGTCGTAGAGGGTGTAGTTCGGCAGCAGGCCCAGGCGCACCATGGCGTTGACGGAGTTCTCGCCGACCAGGGCGTCCTGACGCTTCCGCACGGACTTTCGCTCCGCGTACAGCTGCCGGCGCTGCTCGTCACGCTCCCGGTCGCCTGAGGCCGTGGACAGCGCGTCGAAGGCGCGACCGATCTGCCGGGAGCGCGAACGCAGGGCTTCCAGGCGTTTGCGCCAAGCCGTCGCAGCCTGGCCAACGGTCTGCTCCAGCTCCAGTTCGGCGAAGACCCGCAACCCCTGCTTGGCCTGCTCCGACATTGCAGGGAAGAGTGCGATGAAGGCGTCGGCGAACTCGGCGTGCCGGACCTGCGCCACGTCCAGGAAGCGCCGGAACCAGCCGTCCTCGGCCAGGCCGCGGGTGAACAGCTCGCCGATCCGGTGTGGCATCGCCTGCTCGGGCATCATCGTGTCCCGCCACAGAGCGCGGTCGGCGGCCCGGTCCAGCAGGTAGGCCAGGTACTGGCGGCGCAGGATCTCCGACGCGTCCAGGTAGCAGTCCGGGGGGATGATCCGTCCGGCGATCATCTGCTCGGGGGCGTGCAGGTAGTACTGGTTCCGCGCCCCACGCGGCACGAAGGTGACGGTCAGTGAGTTGCCCGTGCGACGGCCCGCACGGCCGATGCGTTGGGCGTAGTTCGCCGGCGCGGGCGGGAGGGACGCGAGCAGTACGGCGGAGAGGTCGCCGATGTCGATGCCGAGCTCCAGCGTGGGCGTGCAGGTCAGCACGTTCGGGTCGAACGGCGACGGGCGCAGCTTGAAGGCCTGCTCGACCTCCTCTCGACGGGCGCGGCTGAGTGCCCCGGTGTGCTCGGCGGTCAGCACGTCGCCGGGGTGGTCGACGGTGTAGAGGTGGCGGTAGTAGTCGTTGCTGTAGTCGCGGTCGTCGGTGGTGAAGCGGCCGTCGCACTGGAAGCGCAGGCAGGGCGTGCCGAGCCAGGCCTCACGGACGTGCGGCGGGACCGTGTGCCGCCAGGTGCACGAGTCGCAGCGGACGCCCTGCTCGTTGACCTTGGTCTGCTGGTCGGACGGCAGCGAGGGATCCTCGGCCAGGCTGTGCACCATGATGTTGCGCGGCTTCAGGGCATAGACGGTCGCGCCGCCGTCCGCCGGATACGTCGCCAGCACCTCGCGCTGCGCGAGCAGCTTCATGGTGATCTCGGCGACGGCGCGGGCCTCGCGCCGCTCGCACCCCAGGGTCCGGTGCCCCCAGTCCGCGAACCAGGTGTTGTCGCCGTTGAGCGAGTCGAACTCGGACCGCCCGCTGCGACCCAGGATCGGGAACGTCGGCGCGGCCAGCCCGCGCGGGAACGCGGGCATGCCGGTCGGCCGTCCGCCCCAGATCGGCCAGCGTCGGGCTCCCGCCTGGGCGATGTACTCCTTGAGCCAGGGGTGGAACAGAGCGCCGCGCAGCCGCATCCGCTCCAGGAGGCCGCGCAGGTAGACGCGGTAGTCCGCGTCGTCGGCGGGGAGGGTGATCTGTCCGGGGATGCGCTGGTGTCGCTCGCGCAGTTCCTTTACCACCGCCTCCGAGGAGGGAAGGTGCACCTCGGCGGCAGCGGTGCGGGTCAGTTCCAGAGTACGGCCGAGGCGGGAGCGCAGCCCGAACTCCAGCAGGGTCTGGAACACCATCCGGTCCTGCAGCATGTACGCGCCCGCGTCGCTGAACCCCTCGCCGGAGAGCAGCGTGCGGATCTCCGGGTTGTCGCGGAGGTCGGGCGGGACGATCGAGGCGAGCTTGCTGCGCTCGTCCTTCTCAGCAGCCGTGACCACCGCCTCCGCCGCGTTTGTGGCCAGGTCGTGCACGGCGACTGGCTCGCCGGGCTTGAGGTTGTCGTGGAGCAGCCCGCGGAAGGTGAACCCGAAGGACCGGTTGGCGATGAACGCGGCCCGGTGGGTCGCGTCCTGCACGGAGTCGGTGAAGACTAGGAGCTTGCGCTCCAGGTCGGACAGTCCACGGTTGGAGAACAGCTGGGTCGCGGTGACGGACGCGAGCGTCGCCGTGCCCGCGCCGAGGAAGCGCATGCCGTCGGTCAGGTCGCAGGAAGGGCACTTGTCAGTATTGCCGGCCCCGCCGGGGAGCGGCCCTGCGGTCGTGATGACCGGCACGGTCTCGTCGCTGGAGACCGAGCGCAGCTCGGCCTCCTCGGCGTGCAGGAACACAGGTGTCGGCTCGCCGGGCCTGGCGCGGATCATCCAGCGCACAGCCCGGTTGCCCTGCGCGGAGGCGCGGTAGATGTCCAGCGGCTTGGTCTTGAGCTGCCGCCATTCGAGCTCGGTGGACAGTGCGGCCCAGCCGGACCGCCCGCAGTGTCGGCAGTACACGGCCGGGAGGTGGCAGCGATAGGCCGGGCCGACGGGGCGGACGAACGGGGCGACGTCTCCGTCCGACTCGCCGTCGGCGCTGCTGTCGATCTCGCCGGAGGGATACACGGCGAGGTTCGCCCGGTTGGGCTTGGAGTCGGCGGTCGGTCCGTCGTCGTCGAACCAGCGGAAGTGGGGTGTGGGCGTGGCCGCCCGGATGACGCGGCGGACCTCCCGGATCCAGAGCTGGGCCTCGACGCGGAGGAAGGGGCGCACGCGGGTTCCGGCCTCGGTGGTCTCCTCGATTCGAGCTGTGGAGACCAATGCAAGCAGCCGGGCGAGGGCGGTCTCGACCAGCCGCATATCCGTGCGCGCTGCCTCGTCCCAGGCCGCGCCGCCGCCGCGCTTCGCGAACTCGCGGGCGATGTCCGGGACGGTCACGGGTGTGTCGCCGGCGACGTCCAGCAGAGCCAGGATCAGCTTGTGCTGACGGAGCTTCAGGCCGAGGGCGACCGGGTCTGCGGTGTCCAGGCCGACGACGAGCTTCGCGAGCTCGTTCAGCGAGGTGGGGACGCCGGGGAGATCGTCGAGCGGGTCCGCGACGGTTGCGAGGGCGGTGGGGGAGGGATCGGGGAGGAGGAAGTTCAGCTCGGACACGAAGTCGGCGGGGGACTGGCGGTCCTCACCGATGAGGGAGTCGTCCGGGAAGGGCATGCCGAAGACCTTTTCGGCGAACTCGCGCAACAGCTCGCGGTCTGACTTCTGCGGTCCGTCGGCGGTGGCGTGGACGGCTGTGAGGCCGTCGTCGGCGGAGGGCGTGCCGCCGAGGGTCGCGGAGGTGGCGACCGGGGTGATGGTCCCCAGGGGCTTGCCGGGCTCGGCCTTGCCGGTCGCCGCGCCGAGGCGGCGCAGGAGCATTGCGACGTCGGTGCCCTGGGCGCCGTCGTAGGTGTGGAACTCGTCGAGGACGACGTAGGTCAGGCCACCGTCCTGCCACAGCGGCACGTCGGAGACGCGCTGGAGGAGCAGGTCCAGCATCTTGTAGTTGGTGAGGATGATGTCCGGGGGCGTCGCCCGGATCGCCTCACGGTCGGTCATGAGGCGTGAGGACGGGGACAGTTCGGTGGGCTTGATCGCCGTCGCGCCGGTCTCGCGGGCGTAGGAGCCGGGGGCGTTCTCGTCCTCGTCGGCGGGCGTACGGTTGCCCGCGGCACCGCCGATGTAGATACCGGCGGTGAGGGCGGACAGGGCCGGGTTCGTGGCGAGGAACTCGTCGATGCGGCGCGCCTGGTCGTCGGCCAGCGCGTTCATCGGGTAGAGGAGCAGCGCCTTGACGCCCTTGACGCCAGCGGCCTTTGCGCGGGCGCAGTGGTCCAGGATCGGGACCAGGAACGACTCGGTCTTGCCGGAGCCGGTGCCGGTCGTGACGATGGTCGGCTGGGGTGTGTGTCCCGATTTTGAGGACAATCGCTGCCAGGCGGTGGCCTGGTGGGTGTAGGGACGGAAGCCCTTGGGCCACCAGTCGAGCGACTTCTCCCAGCCGGCGCGCGCATCGCGGAAGGGCGTGCGGACGCGGAGGTAGGGGCCCCGGAAGAGCCGGCTCTCAGGCCGCTCAAGGAACGCCTCAAGCTCCTCGCGCACGTCGTCGTCGGCAAGCGCGAAGCTCGTCGTCAGGTACGTGGCGAGGGCCCGGCGGAGATCGTCGGCAGCCAGAGAGGGAAGCACGGCGGGGACTTACCTGCTTTCCGGGTTTGCGGGGGTGGCGGGCGTGGTGACGGGATGCTCAGCAAGGTAAGCGTCGTAGGCGCCGTACTCGCCGGCATGCAGGCGCGCGGTGAAGTCCGCGTGCGCACGGGTCATTTCGGCCTCGCGGTTCGGTTTCACCCAGCCCTTGGGGACGGTGGGCTTGGGGTCGCCCGCGCGGGCAGCCTTGGCCCACGCCTTGACGAAGGACCCCTCGTCTTCGGTCTGACGGATACCGACGTTGTGCGTTGCCGCGCCGATCTTGTGCCCATCGGGCGCGAAAAACATCTCCCACTCGTACTTCCGCAGCACGGCGAACTGCGACCGGTACATCGCGCAAAGCTGCTCAGCTGTGAGCCCGAGCATGACGGCGACGAGCGCGTCGATCTCGACGAGCGCCATGCGCCGGTCGTACTCCGTCCGGAGAGGCGTTGCCATGGACCATGTCGGCTCGACGTCCTGGATGGGGGGGCGCAGAGACGACGGATCGGTCCAGCGGTCGGTGAGCCAGGCGGGCTCGAAGAGCTCTTCCCAGAGGGGGGCGTAGTTGCCAGTCAGGCAGTTGAGGCGGAGGGTGCGGAAGAGAAGAGGGACGGTGAGAGGGTGAGCGAGCGGGGCAGGGAAGAGCCCTAGGAGATCGATGGAGACGTTGGCTTTTCCTGACACCTTGACAAGGTAGTCAAAGATCAGGCTGCTCCATAGTCCTGAATTTACTGCAGTGGCGCGCGTCGACGTGAGCGCCAGCGTCCCGACGCTATGGATATGCGTTGGACCCGGAGGGATTATTGCGGCATGCAGGCATCGCTCCAGCTGGACTGATGTCATCATCCGCCAGGCCACCCTGAATCGTCTATTAGCTGGCTCTCCTCCCCATGTTCGCTGTGCCTTGATGAACTCGCTGTGTGAGCAGGCGCGAGCATAGTTGGTCCGTGGAATAACTTTCTCCCCCATGACTTCCAGGTGCCAGGGTTCATAGTCGCTGTTCCCATTTACCATCGCGTTCGGCTGTTTAGCAAATGGGGTTGCAATAGTGAAATGCGGGCCTTGGAGAATGACCTCATCCCATGAATTTGGAGTGCGGGTTCGCCATTCGATGAAACCGCTCTCCTTGGCGCCCTTTTCGTGGAACCCAGAGGTCCACCAAAACGTATGATCCCCCAGGTGCTCACGATTACGCGACATGGTCAAGAGTGATTCATTGTCGCCCCTGGTTAGAGGCCGCAGCATCCTCGCTTGGGTTGCAGGGGTTCCTTTCTCGTCGAGTAGGGCGGCCCAATTGGAAAGAACTTCCTCATCGACGAGGATAATGCGATCACGATGCGAGCGAGCGTCCCAGCCGCCCGACTCATGCTGCATTCCTGGTGGGGTGTTCGATCCGGAGTGGGTCATTGACCCTTCAATCATCTCGGGATGGAAGAGGTTACTCATATGTACGAATCGTGGTCGGCGAATGGGGCCATAGATATGAATTCCATAAACCTCCGTGTGATTGACTTCGGAGAATAGCATCATTTCGTTTCGGAACTGAAAATGGCGATGCAATCGGCCGTAGGTCGTCTGTCGAAGCAATCCGCCTTTGGGGTCATTGAAGTGTGACTCGGGGTGGATCAATCCTGCCGTTCCGGTCGTACTGCTATTCCGCCAGACTCTCTCCATGAAGTTCAGGTAAAGGTTCGTCTGAAGGCCTGCCAAGGGAGGGTGGTCGACAGTTGAACCTAGGTGTGCGTTGAGTCCAGCCCATGAGCTCAGATCGGCGAGGTAGCCTTGAAGGTATTCTCTACCTTCGAGGAGAGAGGTGCGCCGATTAAGCCTGGTTTTCTCCGGAGATCTCTCGGTCAGCCCGAACCAGGGATCGTATTCAGCAAGTGCTAGTGAGTCGTCCCAAACTGGTTTGTGCCAAGGAGGGTTTCCGGCTTGCAGATCAAATCCACTTTGCTTAAATCTATGTGCGAACTCAAGCTCCCAATGGAAGAATCCTTCCCGCCGCGAGATTGCATCCGCTTCGCCCAGCCAGGGGAAGCGAACCGCCACGGACAGCATCTCCGCACATTGGTTAAGAACCCGATCGAACTCATCGTCCGTCGCCAGTTGCTCGAATTCGCCGCTGTCGCCGAACAGCCCGAGCAAATCGTCATGTCCTGCTCCGGTGTTGCGCTTACCCCCTGCCTTCGCCTTGGCAGCTGGCACACCGAGCACAGCCTCGCAGAACGACAGCCACTCCTCCGCGTCCGGCGGAGCAGGCGTGTCGAACTGACCCACCGGCCAGAACCAGAGGGCGCACCAGGCGTTCATGACCAGTCGCAGCCGACCCAGCGGCGACCCCGGCGCGTTGAGGGCCTGCTCGATCTGTTCGCGTGTTACGTCCCCCGACGCCGCCTCCAACGGCTGCTCGGGGTCGACCTGCCACACGTCGATTTGGCGGCGGATCTCTTTCTCGCTCACGACCAGGCGGCGCCGCGTCAACTCCCACAGGCGTTCGACTCGGGTCGCCAGCGCGAGCAGGCGCTTGCTCTGCGTGGCCGACGGGGTGGCCATTACCGCGGTGCGCCACTTTGCCAGAGCGTCGCGCTCGTCCTTAGCCAGCTCCTTCGCCTGCTTGGCGTCGGCGACCGCGCCCCACCCCTTCGCGGGCAGCAGGAAGTGGTGGATCTCCTCGCCTGCGTGGAACGTACCCTCCTCCGCGCCGGCCCGCAGCGGACGGTCTGTCGGGACGGTCGTCAGCCACACTTTGCGCTTCAGATCGGCTGCCGCATACACTGCCCGCCGCGCGCCGATGAGCGAGTTTCCGCGCCGCAGGTGGAGGCCAAACCACGGGGCCTTCAGGCCCTTGTGCATGGCGTTGAGCCACAGCGAGACCTCAGCCAGCTCAACAGCTGTCTGGTTCAGGTCGACGCCATAGCAGTTGTGTAGCGCCAGGTAGGCCTTGACCTTCTGCAACTCTGCCTCGTACCGATCCGGCGTCAGCTGTTCGCCGACCTCGGCCATTCGGCGCCGCAGGTACTCCGCCGCGAGCTGGTTGATGGCCTCGTTGAGGAACGCGCCCGAACCGAGCGCGGGCTCACACACCGTCAGATCCAAAATGGCCCGCGCCGGGGTCGCGACCCCGTCCTGGTCCAGCAGCTCCGCTAGCGCGTGCTTGACCGTGCTGCGCGTCAGGACTTCCGGCGTGTAGTACGAGGCCGACCTCTGGCGCTCGCGCCCCGAGAGCCGGTAGACGAATGACCCCTTGGGGTGCAGGATGCGCCGCTGCACGCCGGTCAGTTCGTCCCGACGCTTGACGAAGACATTGTCCTCGTAGTTGTCGGCGTCTCGTACCGGCACGACCCACGTACCGCTCAGGCCGTCCGAGTCCGGCTTGGCGACCTCGTACAGGTCCTCGGCCGCGAAGAAGCCGGTGTAGGACATCAGTCCCTCGTACACCGCGCCCAACTGGTTGATGCCGAGCTGGGCGTACGAGATGAAGCCCTTGCCCCGGCCGCCCTTGCCTCCCCCCTGACTCAGCATCAGCAGGTTGAGCACGCGCCACAGCACCTTGTTGCGCAGCCGCGTATCGATCCGCTCGCCGTCGATCGAGACGGTGCCAATCAGTGGTGTCGCGTTGGCCTTGAAGAGGTCACTCCGCAGGGCCTCGAAACGCAGGCCGTCCGCGTCGAGCACGGCAACACTGTCATCCCCCGCCGCTGGCTCCTCGCCCAGCGACCTGTGCCCTTGGTCGACCAGGCGGAACAGCAGGTCCAGAGATTCGGCGAAGTGGAAACCGTCCTGGGATTCCTCGGGCAGGTCGTAGGAGACGAGTTCGCCGAGCCGTGCAAGCCCGTAGCCGTCCTGATAGGCGTCGTCCTTGCCCGGCAGGATGCCGAGTTCCGGGCGGGCCTCCGCGTACAGCAGGAACAGCACCCGGTACAGGTAGCGCAGCGACTCGCGAGTGAGCCGGCTGGCCAGCTCGCTCGCGTCGCCCAGCTCGCCGGGGTCGGCGCCGCCCTCCTCGCCGTCCTTGGTGATCCGGTCCAGGATCTCCTGGGCGATCAGTTCGACCGACTGCCGCAGTCCCTCCCGCAGCTCCTTCGACACACCAACGGCGTGCTTACGACCCTTGTCGACCAGCCCGTCCAGGTAGCCGGCGACTCCGCCCTCTGTTAGCAGCGACTCCGCGCCGAACAGCGCCGCCACGGCCTCCAGCTCGCCGCCGTCCGCGCTGAGGTTGCGGTCCAGGGCCTCGTCCACGCTCACCGCGAGGAACCGGCCCTCGTGCCAGGCCGTCCGGTCGGCGAGCAGGACCGCCCCGCCGGCCAGCAGCAGGACATAGCGCGGGGCGTAGCCGTCCCCGCAGCCGAACAGGAACGTCACGGCGTCGGCCGCGCTCGTGATCCGATGCTTGCCGTCGAGCAGGATCGGATCGAGGAGAGTTGAGCCGCCGTCCTCGACGTCGGCGACTACGAGTTCGCCGTCGATCGCCCAGGTGACGTCCAGGGCGACCAGTTCCACCCCGCCAGGCCCGGTCACGGCGAGCGCCACCGGCACGGACCGCTCCTGCGTGCCCTGCATGACGCCGAACTCGCCCCGGACCACCCGGGTATGTGTCGCGGTGTCGGAGCCAGACGTGTCTGTCCCCACGTACGCCAGCGCCGCCAGCAGGCGGTCGTTGAGCTTCCGGACCTCGGGGCCGTCGAAGGCCTTGTTCTCGGTGATGCCGACCTTGGCCTTGAAGTACTCGCGTCCCAGTCCCCGCACCCCGGACCGGGAGGTCGGTGTGCCGGCCCGGTCGGCGGAGGTCCAGCGCTTGCGCAGGTCGGTGAGGTCGCGGGCGAAGAGCTCGGCGAGGTAGTGGGCGGAGATGTACTCACCGCGGTTGGTGATCGCTTCGAATGCCACGGTGCTACGCGCCCTTCTGCTGGGACCGGGCAGGGCAGAGGACCCCGATGACCCGGACCATCGATTCACCCTGCGTGGCCAGCTGTTCGATCAGCGCGCTGACCTCTATGGCCGTCTTCTCCACACGCTTGTGCTCGTGCTCCTTGCGCATTCCGCTGAAGCTGAGTTGTTCGACCGACGAAAGGCTGGCCTTGCGCCAGGCCTCCAGCCGCTCCTCGTACTCGGCCAACTGCCCCACCAGCGGCGTCTCCTGCTCGGTCCGCAGCTCGGCCAGGTGCCCACGGCTCGCTCGCACCGCCGCCGGGACCAGCGCCTGCAGCGCCGCCTTGTCGCCGGTGAAGGGCGGGTTGACCATCTTCGGCCGGACCCCGGCCCGCTGGAGCACGCCCACCAGGTTGTCGTCGAAGCGCGGCGTGCCGCCGGCCAGGCCCGTCACGCAGGTCCAGGCGAGGACGGTCGGATGGCCCTTGGCGTTGGAGTACATGCCCTGGGTGAGGAACACTGGCTCGCTCACGTCGGCGGTGATGATCGGCGCGGTGTTGCGGGCCAGCTTGACCAGGACCTTGTCGGTGAGCCACTCCACCACCGGGTGCTGGTCCGTCAGATAGCTGACGTCGGGCCAGCCGGAGGTCTCTGTCCGCTCCTGCTTGGTGATCGCACCCCTGCTGCGGTTACCGCTGCGCTCGCGCGCACGGTCAAGCCGTTCCTGGCCGAACTCCTTGTCGAAGGTCACCCGGAGCTGCTTGAGTACGCCACGCTCGTCCAGGTAGGTCTTCGGGAGTACCAGCAGCCGCCGCTGGAGTTCCCGGTCGGGGGTGAAGACCAGCATCTTGGGGTGGTCCTCGTCCCAGCGCTTGCCGATGCGCTGCTCCGGGTTGCCGTAGACCTCGTCCAGGGCCTCCTCGACGAAGGCACGGGTGGACGTGAAGAGCTGCGGCACCTGGTACCTGCTGGACCCGCCTGGCGGGGTGTGGTCGGCCATGAACGCCTCGAAGGGGTCCAGCGGCACGGCCGGGACGACGGTGTCGAACGGTGTGCCCGCCGCCAGGCCGGCCATGATGGCTTCTTCCTCCGCAGCCTCGTCGCGCAAACCGAGGATGGACGCTGCCTCGCCCAGCGTGCGGTGGACCTCGTCCTCCCGCTCCAGCAGGCGCTTGGAAACAGAGCGGTCGGCGGAAGGTCGGTCGGGGTCCTCGTCGTCGGTGAGCAACAGCAGCGCACGGATCTCGGGAGAGTGGATCTGGCCGTAGCGGTCGATGCGGCCGTTGCGCTGCTCGATGGTGATCAGCGACCAGGGCAGGTCGTAGTGGATCATCTGGTGGCACTGGCGGTGCAGGTTGACGCCCTCGGCGGCGATGTCGCCGGTGAGCAGGATCCGCAGGTCGCTGTCGCCGAGACCGAAGTCCTTGACGGTGCGCTGCTGTTCGTCGTCGGACAGGCCGCCGTGCAGCTGGCGGACGGCGCCCGCCGACGACTCGCGGCTCGGTCCGAAGCCGAGGGCGCTCGGCAGAGTGTCCTGCAGTATTTGCAGCGTGGCGCGGCGCTCGGAGAAGATGACCACGCGCGTGTCGGACTTCGGCCCGACGCCGATCGCCTTGAGTTCCTGGACCAGCCGCTGGTACTTCACCGCCTCGTCGATGTCGATGGCCTCGGCGAGGATGCCCAGCGTGACCAGGGCCGCGCGCTCGGCACTGCGGTCCTCCGGCTTCCCCTTCTGCTTGTCGTCATCGATCTTTGTGATCCGGTTGTTGACCGTCTCGGCCAGCGCGGCGTGCGAGGAGAGGAAGGCCTTGAGCAGGGTGAAGGGGAAGAGGCGTGCGCCCTTGCCTGTCACCGGCGGGGTCCGGCCGTCCTTCGGGTGGATCCACACGTCGTAGAGCTCGTCGAACACCTGCTGCTCGGCCGGGCTCGCGGTGCACTCGATGGAGATCGGCGGGTTCCGGGTGGCCCACTTGTGGCCGATCTCGGCGGACACGTCCGGGGACATCTTGTGCCGCCGGATGTAGAGGTGTTCGAGCTGCGTCTCGTCGTAGTCGCTGGTGTCGGGGATGGCGGTCGGGTCGAGCATGCTCAGCAGCTCGCCGAAGGACTCCCGCTGACCGTTGTGCGGAGTGGCACTGGCCAGGATCAGCGCGTCCGTCTTGGGCGCGAGCAGCTGCGCGAGCCGGTTGTTCTTGGTCCCGGCGTTGATGAGCTTGTGGGACTCGTCGATCACGACTGCGTCCCAGGTGACCTGCATCAAGTGGCTGCGCCAGCGGTCGGAGCGCAGCGTGTCGATCGAGATGATGGCCCGCTTGTAGTACGAGAATGGGTTGCGCCCGGCCGGGATGTCGTTCTTGATCCGCTCGATGCCGGCCGAGTCCAGCCGCACCAGCGGGATCGCGAACCGGGTCCACAGCTCGTGCTGGAACTGCTCCAGGATGTGTTTGGGCGTCACCACCAGGATGCGTTCGCCGCGCCCGCGCCGGATCAGCTCGGACAGCAGTAGCCCTACCTCCAGCGTCTTGCCGAGGCCGACCGCGTCCGCGATCAGCAGCCGGGGACGCAGCGCGCGCAGCGCGGCCTTGGCCGGCTCGCGCTGGTAGGCGAGGTCGTCGACGAGGTGCGTGCCGACGGTCGCGAGGCGCTGCTCGGACTGGGGGAGCGGCGTCTTGCGGATCAGCGCGTCGATGAACAGCCGCGAACGGCGGCACTCGGGGGAGTCGTCGGGGACGAGCTCGGTGTCCTCCGGGCGTAGCGGGGTGACCTGGTCCAGGTCGTCGTGGACGAAGAAGACCGCGCGCTGGTCGCGGACCAGTGCGGAGGTACCCTGAACGTCCAGCCGGGTTCCGTCGTGGACGGTCTCGGCGACCTCAACCACCAGCCAGTCCTCGCAGCGGGCACGGACCTGCATGCCGGGGGCGAACTTGGCTCCGCCCGGCATGCTGCCTGACGCACTGTCGGTGACGGTGGTCACGGGCGGGTCTCCTTCGATAGGTGCAGGTACATGTGCGGGTGATGCAGGGGCCGGGACGAGGGCGGGCGGGTCTGGTGCTCCTCAACCGCCGTAGTCACCGCGACGGTCCTCTATGCGGTCGCGCCATCGCGTCGCCCAGCGCGCGGGTTCGGGCTCCACCTGGGCCGCGGGTTCAGGCACGGGACGTGCTGCGGGCTGGGGCTCGGCGAGCTGAGGAGCCTTCGCTGAGGCTACCGCCTGAAGCGGCTCGGGCTCCTGGGCAGGCAAGATGTCGGCGGCATCGAGCGGCGTCGCCGCGCGCTCGCGGACCTCGGAGAGGAACGCCTCCGGCAGTGGTGGATAGGCCTGGCCGTCCGTCGGAATGCCGTAGTCGAGCAGCCGCCCCATGGCCTCCTCCAGGACGCTCTGTGCCGTGGGCCGGTCCTCGGCGTCGAACGCCAGGGTGTGGGTGACCAGGTCGGACAGCTCGGCCGGAAGGTCCGTCAGGTCGGGTGGGCTGTCGAGTGTCCGCTGCGCCGGCATCTGGGCGTAGAAAGCGACGTGGCCGGTCGCGGCGTGGACGAGCGTCGCGCCGAGGCTGTAGACGTCGGCCGCTTCGCTGGCCTGGCGGGAGTCCGCAGCCTGTTCGGGGGCCATGTAGGCGAGGGTGCCGAGCGCGGAGCTGGATGTGGTGAGGCCGGTACTACCGCTGACATGCGAGATGCCGAAGTCGATGACCCGCACGCCGTCCGCGGCCACCAGCACGTTCCCCGGCTTCAGGTCACGGTGGAGCAACCGCACCGAGTGGACGTGCATCAGTGCGTCGGCCAGCCCCGCCGCCAGCCACCACCCGCCCAGTTCGCTCACCGGGCCGTGCTGCTGGATCAGTTCCAGCAGCGAGGGAGCGTGGATGTACTGGGTGGCGATCCATGGCTGGGCGGCCTTGGGGTCCGCGTCGACCAGTGCGGCGGTGTGAAAGCCGCCGACGCGGCGGATCGCCTCGAGCTCCTGGGCGAAGCGCCGGCGGAAGTAGTCGTCCTCGGCGATGTGGGGCCGGACGACCTTGACCGCGACCGGGCGGGTCGCCCGGTAGCCCAGGTAGACGATGCCCATCGACCCCTGACCCAGTCGGCCGGCCAGCCGGAACGGCCCAACCGTCGTCGGATCGCCCGCTGTCAGCGGCTTCAGCACCCTTGCCCCCGTGGTCCTGCCCTGTCGTGTACGGACGGAGGCGAGGTTATCAGCGAAGTGCGTCATCTCTGGCGCGCCTTCCGGGACTTGGGATCCACGGGCGGAAGCAGGGCACCGTTCGTCAGCCCGTCGTGTGCCAGCGCACTCGCACGGCCGCCGAGAGCCGTGACCTGGCGAAGCCGATCCTCGAAGGCGGCCAGGTGACGGAAGGCCGCTCCGTATTCCTGCTGCCGTTGCAGCTCCATCTGCGGGAGTTGCGCGCTGCGGGCGTCCAGGCGGTAGCTGCCACTGGCGGTGGTGCTCCGGCGGGTGTTGGCCGTGCTGCGCAGGAATCCGCGCAGGTAGTCGGTGTCGAGCCGGTCCGTGAGCGAGGTCGGTTCGGATCCGTCGAGGTCGACCAGGCTTCCACGGACGAGGTCGCTGAGGCCGACCGGCGCACCGTCCAGGCGGCCCGGGCCGGCGGGGAGTTCGGGCAGCAGGTCGATGAGGTCGAGCGCCAGGCGGCGGACCTCGTCTCGGAGGGCCGCGTACTCGACGGGGTAGTCGCTGCTGTCGGCGATGACGTAGCGGCTGGGGGTGAGGTCGACATCGTCGTCCAGGATGTCGATGGGCGGGACGTCGGCGACCTGCTCCTGTGTCGGGGCAACGCCGTTGGCATCGAGGTCCTCGGGGTCGACGGCACTGAGGTCGACCATCCGGATGTGGGTGGGTTCCGGGTCCTCGGCGAGGGGCCGTCGCAGGATCCACAGGTGCACGGGCAGAGAGTGGTGGGAGGCCAGGCCGGATGGCAGAGCCACGACCGAGGACAGAAGACCCTGTCGGACGAGTTCGGCGCGAATGCGGCGACCTGTTCGGCGGTAGGCCACGGAGGCGGGTAGAAGCAGCATGGCCAAGCCGCCCGGGGCGGTGTGGGCGTAGCAGTGCTGCACCCAGGCGAGTTCGCTCTCCGAGCGCGGGGGGACACCCAGTTCCCAGCGCGGGTCCAGCAGGAGGGTGTCACGTCCCCAGTCGGCCACGCCCACGGGAGGCTCACAGACGACCAGGTCGGCGCACAGCTCGGGAAGGAGGTCCTGGCGCAGGGAGTCACCACAGGCGACCGTTGCGGACCCACCTGTGAGCCGCGCGCGGAGCACAGCGACAGCCGCAGTGTCGGAACTGGCATCCTGCCCGTAGCGATCGGCTGAGGATGGACCGGAAGCGAGCAGGAGCGTGCCCATGCCGCAGGCGGGGTCGTAGACGCTACGCGGGGAAGGGGTGTCTACCGTCTCGGTGACGGACCCGGCGAGCGTGGCGAATTCCGCGACGATCCGGGCGAGGCGCGCGGGCGTCATGGGCTCACCGCCGCTGCGGGCGGTCGAGGTGGTGACACGCTCGACGAGGCCCTCGAAAAGAGGTCGTGCCCCGCGGTCGCCCACCAGAGAGGTGACGACAGTTGTTGCAGAGTCAGCCAGGGGTTCGATGTCTGCTGCTCTGTCGTCCGGGAGTAGTCGCGCGCCGACTCCGCGGAGCGCCGCGGTGAGATCGTCGCCGTACTGGGCGCGGAGCTCGCGCCACAGGTCGACCTCACCCGAGGGTTCCTGGCCCTTGCCCTGTCGGTCCAGCCACTGCCGAACCTCGGCGAGGTCGAAGAGCGGGCTGGTGCCGGTGCCGGCTGTCGGGCGGGGGAAGTCCGGGTAGCGGCGACGCCAGTTGGATACGGCAGCTCGTGTCACTCCGGCGAATCGGGCTATCTCGGCAGCCGTGACGACCGCCGTCGCGGTGGACTCGTCAGCTGCCATGCCCAGACTGTACACAGGGGTAACGCTGAGGGCAAGATCTTCCGTTGACAGTGCTAACAGACGTTACTTCACCATACGAGCCCACTGAGACGGTATCCGGCCCAATGGTACGAGGCAGGCCTGGACCCGACCCCGGGATGCAGGTCGAGATCCTCCCTCCAGGTCACCTGTTCGGCGTCCAGCACCCGTTCGGCCTTCCAGGCGACGTCGTCCGGGCTTGCCGAGCGCCAGCGGGCGAAGCGGATATAGTCCACAGCCCGACGATGAGCGGCGGTCACCTGCTCCCCGGTCGCGATTCCGGAGTGCAGCAGGGTCATGAAAACACTGGCCACGAGGTCTGACACGGGCCAGAGCGTCGACAGAGTGGCACGTGCTCCTCCTGCAAGGAGTGCCGCATCCACGGCCCGGTAGTGCTGAAGGGCCAACTCGGTCTGGGGGTAGGCGCCGGATCCGCAGCTGGCAAGCACCACCAGCTCCACTCCCTGGAAGTGCCCCTGCTCCATCAGGTGGGCCACCGTGAGCCGCCCAGAGCCCCCGTCAGCAGGAGACAGAGCGAGCCCGGAGGCGAAGCGGTTCGACTCGTTGACGCAGTGCGAGGCGATATGGACGACGGACGCATGGCGGGCGTGGCGCAGGACTGCGCTGGGGGTGGCATGCCCGTCTGTCAGGACGGTCACGCCCCCGTGGAGGCGGTCAATGGTCCTGGCCTCCAACTGTCCACCGCTGAGATCCGCACCGTACGACACCAGCAGGACGCGGCCGTCCGGTAGCGGAGCCGGCAACCTGGCGAGCTTGCCGAGGACCTGTGCGGTGGGTGCGTAGGTCACGCTCTCGAAGCAGTCGAGCAGCAACGGCGCGTCGGAATCGCTTGAGACAGGTGCGGCGTGCAGTGGCAGCAGGTCGAGCAGCCAGGTCGGGCTGAGAACCAGATGGCGTACCCCCTCGGCGTCCAACGCGTCGTGCAGAGGGCCCGCGATCTCGGCCGACCAGCGGCGGAGATCCTCCGCACGCCTCGGGGAATACGCCGAAACCCCGTCGGACGGACTGACCCATTCCCTGATACTGCGGTGCAGCGCTTGCAGTTCGAGGTGAGGCAGCCGGATGAGGCCTGTCCGGGTCGATCCCCCGTCCGTGCGAGCCCAGGCCACGCACGGCCGGCTTGGCTCGTCCAGGATGACGTGCGCCATCGCGCGATCGTCCCCGCCGAGCACCTCCAGCCGAGAGCCCAGTATGCCGCTGGGTGTGGCAGCGCCGGACCGGGCTGCGGCGCGCTCCGGTCGCCGCTTTGCCCGGAGAACCGACTGCCTGACCCTGAGCGTTTCCTCGGCTTGCCGGACAGCCTGATCCCTTTTGGCCCCGGCACGGCCGTCCACAAGGTAGTCCTCGACGGCTGTGCGCCGTGCACGGGCGAGTGCGGTCGCAGCGCGCTGGACGGCGTTCCACGCAGCGCGGGCTTCTGCTGTTGGGACGATGTCGACGGTGAGGCGTCCGAGGGCGTCGTCAAGGTCCTCGGCCTTGGCGTACTCGGCCGCGGTGAAGGCGACGGCGGCTTGCACCTCGGTGTCTGCAGGCCAGAGTCCCGGGAGCACTGTCGCGGGGTCACCCCCGGTCAGCACACGCAATGCGTCCGTGGCACTCTCCGCAACGGCATCGGCGAGCTCTTCCTTGATGTGGATGGAGACCGTGGTCAGCACGCGGGGTGTACTGTCACCAGCTCCCTGTCGGAGGAAATCCACCCGGACTACGTGCGCTCGTGCCAGCAGCAGGAGTTCGCAGGCGCCGTCGATGTCCGACAGGCTGTAGGTGTACATGACGGATACGGCTCCGAGGCCGGAGGAGTCCGACGGAAGAAGGAGCTCGATAGTGCACAGGTTCCCGGTCGTCGGCAACAGCCGGAGGCCGTAGGCGGCACCGTCATGGATTCGTCGGACTGCCTCCACGGCGTACTCGTCCTCGACGGTGGCATACCACCAGGGGAGCGCTCCGAGCCGGGTGTGGAAGGACCAGAAGCCCTCCGAGATCAACCTTCGGGCCATCCACGCGGGTGCGGGAACCAGCCCGGCCAGTGCTGTCCCTGGAGGCGGATCATCGCGCAGCCGTGCCCCCACCTGCGGTACGGAGGCAGGGAAGGCTGTCTCCATGGTGTGTATTCGCAGGTAGTTGTCCAGGCATTCGTCCTGGAACCCGGTGTCCGCTCCGGGGCGGCCCTGCAGGAGTGAGACCTCGAATGCGGTCAGTTTCTCCAGGACCTCCACCAGAGCGTGCCGCTTCCCGAGGATCACCTGCTCGAGGGCCTCAGTGGCCTCGGTTCCGATGGCCGTCCGTAGGCCTTCGGCCTGCTTGCTGAAACTTCCCTCAGCTGCACGGAAGGCGTTGAGCTCCGCAAGGAATTCTATGAGGTGCGGCGGATCGTGTGCCTCCACCGGCAGGACCGAGGAGTGCTCTGCGAGGGTCCTGAGCGTCAGTTCCTTGACCCGATCCTGGTGGTAGAGGTGGGCGTACATGTACTCGGCGTGCCGCGAACCCGTCGACTGCGATCGCCCGACGTGGGAGAAGCCCACGAAGGCGTTCGTGGGAAGGCTGGTCAACTCGGCCAGTACTTCTGCGTCTTCACCGACGGACCAGCGCCTCTGTACTTCCAGGGCCGTCGCCGCCGAACCGATCTGCTGGGCGCGAAGCGCACACCACCAGCTGATGAGCCCTTCACGAAGGGCGGCGAGTTCCATGGGCAGCGTGTGGACTGCCGGATGGTGCCGCAGAGCTGTGAGTACCTCCTGCACAAGCGACTCAGCGAGTCCATTGTCCTGAAGCTCCGGGTGCGCACTGTTCCTGAGGTGGGCCACGATCTGCTGGTTCGACTTGGAGCCGACCTCCGCCACAGCGATCTGCAGGACGATCAGAGCCCTCGGGAGCGCCCCCGGAGACCGTGCCCACTCGCCCGTAGGGGTCTGTCGGGTCCCAGGGTGGAGGAAGTGCTTGAGAACGCCCTTGGCAAGATCCTCCCACCATGCCGACCGCAGGACATCAAGGGGAGTCATCCTGATGGCCTCTCGGGACACGGCCTCCCGACTCGTCATGAGCCAACCCTCCTCTGTCGATGCGGTGAAGACGCGGGAACGACCTGATTCTTCGCGGCGTCAGTTTCGCATGACAGGGCCGGTATCGCGGGGCCGTTCGACCGGAGCCGGTCCGGCCGCGGCGGTCCGTGATCACAGAACGGCATACTCCTGCCCGGATCCCACCGACCGTGCGCGAAGCTGCTCCCATGACTTCTCCGATTCGGACGACTCCGGTGACCAGCGCAGGAGCATCTCCCACCGGCGGCGATGCTCCCACGCTCTCGTCCGCCGCAGCACAAAGCTGGTTCTGCACGAGGCTCCCGGTGCTGCGTCGACGTGCGGATCGGGAGGGATGGCGTGAGCGGCTGGAAGCGGAGGTCCGCGCCAACCGGCAGGGCCAGCCTGCCCTGGAGTCCATGCGGAACCTCGCACTGGACCCCGTCGGAGCCCATCGCAACGGCAGTCCCTTGGCCTTCGACGACATGTGGGAGTCGTCCCCGGCTGAAGTCCACTACCGTTGCCCCCGGTTCATCTGTTCCGACCGTGGCCGCAACGAGGACGCCACTGAGCCGTGGTGCCACGTCGAGGACAACCCCCTGCTCCCTGCCTCGTCGGCGTCGGGGTCGTGATGGAAAGCATTCTTTCGGGGCTCAGTGAGAAGGTCACGGAGCGTTGGGCCGCACTGCTCGTGCTTCCGGGCATCGCCTTTGCCATGACGCTGCTTCTGGCTTGCTGGCTGCGCCCACTGGGCGCTACCCGGCAGGCTGACCCACACGCGGTCGTGGGAAGACTGGACATGTTGCCTCACGGTTGGCTCAGGGGTGAGACTCACCAGGTTGTGTTGGTGGGTGCGGGGGTGCTGGTTGCCTTGGTGTCGGCAGCGGCCGCGAACGAGCTGAGCCGGTTCATCGGCCGGTTCTGGCTGGGACGTCATCGCGGGATTGCTTGGCTGATGCGTCGGCCTCTAGCCCGTCGGCGTACCAGGGCACGGGCCGCGGTGACCGATGCGGCGAGGTACAGGGTTCCCGAGATCTACCTTCCGACAAGGGCCACGCGCATTGGTGACTGCTTCCTGCTTGTGCAGCGTCGCGTCCAGGTGCAGTACGCGGTCGATCTGGGGCGACTTTGGCCTCGCGTGTGGCAGCTATGCGGCGAAGGTGAGCGCGTGCTGACGCAACAGGCATGGGATCAGTACTCTGCTGCAGCAGTGCGTGCCGCTTGGTCGGTTGGGTACTTCGTGTTGGCCCTGTACTGGTGGCCGGCCGTGTTCATCGGCGTGCTCCTGGGTCCGACTGCGTGCGTGGTCGCACGGCGGTCGGCTGCGGGATTCGCCATGGCTGTCGAATCATTGGTGGACCTCAAGATCAGTGAGACTGCCACCGTTCTGGGTGTTCCCCTGCCTCAGGGCCGATTCACGCGAGCGGAGGGAGCAGTCCTTGAGAGCATCTTCGACAAGGGGAGCATGATTCCCGTCCCTCCCGTGCTCTGATTGTCTCGTCTCTACTTTCCTTCGCGACGCGGTTCGCCCTTGTGGCTCTGCATCAGTATGTCAGCGGTGGTATGCCGGGATTCTGGGGATGACCATGCTGGCTGCGCGCGAATCGACCTTGATCCACAAGCCCTGGACGCCATCGCGTTCTGCAACAGCGCTCGGCGCAGGTGACAGGCCCCTCCAGTGAAGAATCAATGACGTCATACGTTTGGAAGAAAGCAGCGCAGTCCGCGTTTCCTCCAGGGCTACAGTGGGCTCGGTCGCCATGGTGGCTCTGCTGTACTGGCTGGGCGGAGGGCCTTCCCTGTCAGGGGAGAAGCGTGTGAGTGAGGGCGTATCCGCAGCTCAGGGCGGTATGGCTGCCCATATAGGATGCAGCGCGGCGGCCCAGCATAATGACTGCATGCGTATCGACTTCGACCCCGAGGACCTCGGGACACCAGCGTTCTACAAGCTGCTCACCGCCGTCGTGGTACCTCGCCCGATCGCCTGGGTGTCCACTATGTCCGCAAATGGAACAGCTGCAAACTTGGCACCGCACTCGTTCTTCACCGTCGCCTGCACCGCGCCGCCCATCGTGCAGTTCACCTCGGTGGGGCGCAAGGACACGCTGCTGAACGTGGAGGCCACCGGCGAGTTCGTGGTCAACTTCGCGCCGGAGTGGATGTTCGAGCAGATCAATGAGACCGGGACGAACTTTCCGCACGGGATGGACGAGTTCGAGGCGGTCGGGGTCGAGCGGGAGGCGTCGCTGCGGGTGAAGCCGCCGCGGGTGGCCGGGTCGCCGGTGGCGCTGGAGTGCCGGCTGCACAGCACGCTGTGCCTGGGGAACTCCACGGTGGTTTTCGGCGAGGTGCTGCATGCGGCGGTGAGTGACGAGGTGCTGGTGGACGGGCACCCGGAGGTCACCAGGCTGCGGCCGTTGTCTCGGCTGGGGAAGAACGAGTGGGGGCTCACCGAGGGAATCCGGGAGCTGGCCCGGATCCCGTTCGGGGAGTGGGAGAAGAAGCATGAGCAGTGAGACGGGGAAGGGTCGAGCGCTGCGGGTCGGCGTCATCGGGCTGGGCGACATCGCGCAGAAGGCCTATCTGCCGGTCCTGACCGCCGGGCCCAGTCTGGATCTCAAGCTGATGACGCGCGACCAGGACAAGCTGGACCGGATCGGCGACCAGTACCGGCTGAGTGCACGCCACACCGACCTGCAGTCGCTGCTGGACGACGGCCTGGACGCGGCGTTCGTGCACGCCAGTACCACTGCGCATGTGCCGATCGTGACGCAGCTGCTCGACGCCGGCGTGGATGTCTATGTCGACAAACCGCTCGACTACACCGTCGAGGGCGCGCGGAAGCTGGTCGAGCTCGCCGAGTCCGCCGGCCGTTCGCTGATGGTGGGATTCAACCGGCGCCTGGCACCCGGCTACGCCCAGTGCCTGGAGCGGCCGCGTGACCTGGTGGTGCTTCAGAAGAACCGCGAGGCGCTGCCGGAGGCACCGCGCAGCTTCGTCTTCGACGACTTCGTGCACGTCGTGGACACCCTGCGGTTCCTGGTCCCCGGCGAGATCGAGCAGTCGTCGGTCCGCTTCCGGGTCCGCGAAGGGCTGCTGCAGCACCTGGTGCTGGAACTGTCCGGCGACGGGTTCACGGCGCTGGGCATCATGAACCGCGCCAGCGGTTCGACCGAGGAGGTCCTGGAGGTCTCCGGCCAGAACTCCAAGCGGCAGGTGGTCAACCTGGCCGAGGTCGTCGACCACCGCGGGCAGCCGACGGTGCGGCGCCGGGGCGACTGGGTGCCGGTGGCCCGGCAGCGCGGTATCGAGCAGGCCTGCCACGTGTTCCTGGACGCGCTGCGCCGGGGCCGGCGGCTGGACGCCTGGGACGCGCTGCGCACCCATGAGCTGTGCGAGTGGATCGTCCAGCAGGTGGAAGGTCGGGACGTCCCGGCGCGTTGACCTCGGGCTGCAACTGACGGACTGTCATCATCCTGGGATGATCATGGTCCGGCGTTCTCGGCGGGGCGGTGGCGGCGGGCTCAGGTTCGCAGCCACCTCGCTCGCCCTGGCGGTCGCGGCCGCCGCTGCCCCCACCGCCACCCTGCGGGCCGCCGCGGCGACAGCAGGCGCGGACTCCGCCGACCGCACCATCGCCCAGCGGCTCCAGCAGCGCTTCCCGCAGGCAGGCTTGGGCTCCGGACGGGTCGGCCAGGTGTTGGACGCCGGCTCGGGGCGGACAGTGTGGTCCTCTGGAGCGGGGCTCGGACGGATGCCGGCCTCCACGATGAAGCTTGCCACCGCCGTGACCGCGCTGACGGTGCTGGGCCCGGACCACACCGAGCGCACCCGCACCGTGTACGCCGACGGGACGCTCTACCTGGTGGGCGGCGGGGACCAGCGCCTGGACCGGGCCGGACTGGGCCGGCTCGCCGCGGACACCGCGCGGGAGCTCAAGAGCCGCAGGCTCGCTGTGCACGCGCTGCGGGTGGACGACTCGCTCTTCCCGGCCCCGACGCTCAGCCCGGGCTGGCAGCCCGGCTACCTCCCCTACGAGGTGGCGCCGGTGCGGGCGCTGGCCCTGTGCGGGGACCGCGTCGGCGACACCGCCCTGGCCGCCGGCGACGTGTTCGCCGGCGCGCTGGCCAAGGCCGGAGTCGCGGTGCCGCCCGGCCCACTGCGTCACGCTGTCGCACCGGCGGTGGACGGGGGAGGCGGGGGCGACGGGGGAGCGGTGCTGCTGGCCTCGCGGACCTCGGTGCCGCTGTGGAACGCGGTCGAGTACATGCTGAAGGTGAGTGACAACAACATCGCCGAGGGGCTGTTGCGGCTCGCCGCGCTGGGCCGGGGCCGTCCGGCGACCTGGCAGGGCGGTACCGCCGTGGTCCGCCAGGTGCTGGACGGGTACGGGGTGCCGCTCGGCGGGGTGCGCATCCTGGACGGCAGCGGCCTGTCCCGCCAGGACCGGATGACGGCCGCCGCGCTGGCCGACCTGGCCGCCCTCGCCGTGGACCCGGGCCGGCACCGGACGCTCTGGCCCCTGCTGGAGGGACTGCCGATCGCAGGCCGGGACGGCACCCTCGCCGCGCGTCTGCACCGCTTCGACTCCCCGCCGAGCAGCTGCGCCGCGGGCAGGGTCCACGCCAAGACCGGGACCCTGCACGACAGCACCGCGCTGGCCGGGGTGGCCCGGGGCAGTGACGGGCGCTGGAAGGCCTTCGCCTTCGTGGAGAACGGATCGGTCCACAAGAGCCAGGCACGCAGCGGGCTGGACCGGCTCGCGGCGACGGTCACCGGGTGCTGGTGACCTGCCAGCGGTAACCGGGTGCTGGTGACCGGCCCCGCCGGAGAGGCCGCCATCCCTGGCGATGTCGGTCCTGTTGGCTACGCTGGGCTTCTCGCCACCGGTCTGCACCGGTGCGGGCAGCACGAGGAGGATGCCGATGGACCGACCCCACGGCCTGATGGCCGTTCATGCGCATCCGGACGACGAGTCCTTGTGGACCGGCGGCGTACTGGCGCAGCATGCCGCCGAGGGCCGCCGCACCGCGGTCGTGACCTGCACCGACGGGGAGTTCGCCGACGGGACGTCGTTCGCCGGGCCCGGCACCCGGGCCAAGGAGCTGGCGCAGGCGCTGGCGGCGCTGGGGGTCGGCGAGTCGGGGATCCTTCCGTACGGCGACTCGGGGCACCTCGGGCGCGGGCGGGGGAGCCTGTGCGAGGCCCCCTTCGACGACCTGGTGGCCGATCTGGTGGCCCGGATCCGGTCCTTCCGTCCCTCGGCGGTGGCGACCTATGACGCCAACGGGATGTACGGGCATCCGGACCACGTCCGGGTGCACCGTGCGGTGCTGGTCGCGGTGGAGGCGGCGGCCTGCCCCTACCAGTGGCCCGACGCGGGCCCCGCCTGGGAGGTGGAGTCGCTGTGGTTGGCCACCGTCCCGGAGTCGCTGGTGCGCACCCTGACCGAGCTGGGTCTGGAGACGCCGCTGCCGTCCACCCCCGACTCCCGGATCGCCGCCGCCGTCGACGTGCGGCCCTGGCTGGACGTCAAGTGGGAGGCGGTGCGGGCGCATGTCTCGGAGTTCGCACGCGGTGCGCGGATCGCCGCCTTCGAGGAGCCGCAGCTGCGTGAGCTCTGCCTGGGCACAGAATGGTTTCTGCACCGACCCGGCCCCGGGGCGGCGCACCCCGGGGCCGGGGGCGCACGGGGGTCCCGGCGATTGCTCGCCGATCCCGTGCGCTGAGCCCCCGACGGTCCGTCAGGCTGCGTTGCGCAGGCGGGGGAGCGAGGCGTCGGCGTCGGTCCGGTCGGTCTGCGGGTCGGCTTCCGTGGCGTTGTCGGCCGACAGGTCCGCCGACCCGGCCCCGGCCGAGCGCGCACCGCGAAGCAGCATCCAGACCAGCACGGACGCCCCGACCAGCAGCAGCCCCGCGAGCACCGCAGCCAGGTTCATGCCGTGGACGAACGCCTGTCGGGCACTGTCCAGCAGCGCGTCGCCGGTCGCGGACGGCAGCGTCGCGGCGACGTGCACCGCCCCGCCGATCGAGTTCTCCGCCTCGGTCGCGTCCGGGCCGCTGAGCCCGGCGGGCAGTACCAGCCCGGACCGGTAGACGGCCGCCAGCACCGAGCCGACCAGAGCGATGCCCAGGGCGGTGCCCAACTCGTAGGCGGTCTCGGAGACCGCGCTGGCGGCGCCGGCCTTGTCCTCGGGCGCCGAACCCAGCACGATCGTGGTCGACAGCGCGTAGACGATGCCCTCGGCCAGTCCGGTGGCCAGGAAGGCCACCGCGATCAGCAGGTACGAGGTCTCCGCGTGCACCCAGCCCAGCGCGCCCAGGCCCAGGCCCATGGCCAGCAGACCGCCGGCGAGGGTGGCCCGGCTGCCGAACCTGCGGGCCAGGTAGGCGGCGGTCAGGCCGCCGACGACGGAGCCGGCGAAGGCGGGCAGGTCGGCCAGTCCGGCCTGCAGCGGCGAGTAGCCGCGCACCAGCTGGAAGTACTGGGAGAGGAAGAACACCACTCCGGCCAGGCCGATCAGCGCGATCAGCGCGCCCAGCGCCGCCGCGGTGAAGCGCCGGTCGGCGAACAGCCGCACGTCCAGCAGCGGCACCGGCAGGCGCAGCTGCCGGCGCACGAACCAGTACAGGCAGCCGACGCCCAGCACGGCCGCCGCGATCACCGCGGGCTGCAGCGCCTGGCCCACGGCCGCCTCCTTGACGGCGTAGACCACGGCGATGATCCCCACCAGGGACAGGCCCACGCTGGGCAGGTCCCAGGCGGCGGCGTTGCCGTCCTTGGACTCGGGCAGCACGCGCCAGCCCAGGAGCAGCAGCAGGACCACGATCGGGATGTTGATCATGAAGACCGAGCCCCACCAGAAGTGCTCCAGCAGCAGTCCGCCCAGCAGCGGCCCCACCGCCGCGCCCGCGGTCGCGGCGGCGCCCCAGATGCCGATGGCCCGGGCGCGTTCGCGGTCGTCGGGGAAGAGGTCGCGGATCAGGGCCAGGGTGGAGGGCATGATGGTGGCGCCGGCGACGCCGAGCAGGGCGCGGGCGGCGATCAGCCAGCCGGCGCCGGGTGCGTAGGCGGCCAGCAGCGAGGCGGCGCCGAATGCGGCGGTGCCGATCAGCAGCAGTCGCTTGCGGCCGATGCGGTCGCTGAGCGAGCCCATGCTGACCAGCAGTCCGGCCAGGACGAAGGAGTAGCTGTCGCCGATCCACAGCAGCTGGGTGGACGAGGGGTCCAGGCTCTGGCTGATGAAGGGGATGGCGAGGAACAGCACGGTGGCGTCGACGGCCACCAGGAGGACGGCCAGGACGAGGACGGACAGTGCGACCCAGCGCGCCCGGCCGGGTGTATGTCGGTAGGCGGACGTGGTCTGCGGTACGGCGGGAATGGTGGTCATGGCAGGGGTCCTTCGGGGTTCTGCTGCGTCTGTGGGGTGCTGAGTGGGTGCGCGCTGCGGGGCTGCGCGGGTGTGCGGCTGTGGGGGCCGGGTTACGGCTGCTGGTCCCGCCTGAGTGCGCCGCCGAGGAAGAGTTCGGTCAGCGCGGTGGTGCTGGCGCGGGGCGCCAGCCGGCCCTCCTGGACGGCCCAGCCGACACCGGCGAGCAGGTCGAAGAAGGCTTCGCTGAGCCAGGCCGCGGGCAGTTCGACCCGGAAGGCGCCGGACTGCTGGCCGCGCAGGAACAGGTCGGCCACCCGGGCGTCCATCCGCTCCCAGGACGCCCAGATCTCGCTGTCGTCGAACAGCCGGCTCTCACCGGTCAGGAAGGCCGCCTCGGCGGCGTGCGGGACGGCGGCGTCGGCCAGCCGGCGTACGGCCTGGACCGGGTCGCCGTCCTCGATGGCGGCGGCGTCCAGTGCTGCGGAGATGCGGCGCAGGGCCAGTCCGGCCGCCTCCCGGACGAGGGCGTCGCGTCCGGGGAAGAGCCGGTGCAGGGTGGCCCGGCTGATCCCGGCGGCGCGGGCGATGTCGTCCATGGCCGCAGTCGGCTGCCGGGACAGGATGCCCACGGCTGCCAGCAGTACGGAGTCACGGTCGGTTGCCATGAGGCAATGCTAGCGCAAGTGCGACAGTCATGTCTCATCAGATACAAGATTGTCTCCCCCGGGTGGGGTCGAGCCGGGCGAGCGGCCCTTCAGTCCATGAAGGCCTCGTAGGCGGGGAGCAGCAGCGTCTCCAGGGACTTTCCGCGGATCAGGATCCCGGAGGACCCCAACTGCTCGGGTGCCGCACCGGCGGTACCGTCCTGGTCGGCGGACAGGGCCCGGTGCTGCTCGCCCTCGGTCCAGAAGTCGTCGAGGCGCTGCTCCAGTGGGAGCTCCGGTATCGCCGGGGTGGTGGCCGCCACCGGGTCCTCGGCCGCCGCGCGGCGCTGGGCCAGGTGTCGCAGCAACCGCTGGTGGTCACGTCCGCGCCAGGCGGTGAGCAGGAACGGATCGGCGTCGAAGGCCGCCGCCAGGGCGCCGAGCACCGCCGCGAGATGCCGGCAGGCCGACCACTGCGGGCAGGAGCACTCCAGCGCGAGATCCGACGCGCGCACCGGGAGCAGCGACAGGCCGGCCCGGGCCAGTACGCCCTCCAGTCCCGCCGGGAACTCCCCGTCCAGCAGAGCCTCCCTGATCTGGCCGTCCTGGCTCAGGGCCTGCTCGGCCCTGGCCCACTGCCGGGCGTCGTACACCGGCAGCTCGACCCAGACGTCGAAACCGCGCCCGTCGGAGCCGGCCACCCGGGCCCCGACCAGGCCCGCGGACACCGTCAGCTCGGAGACCTGGGGCACCGGCGGGGCCAGCTGCTCCATCCGGAACACCCCCAGCGCCTCCAATCGGGCCAGGAACCGCCGTGACCAGGCACCACCCGCACCAGGAGTCGCGCCCGCGCCCCCGCCCGCGCCTGCACCCGCGCTGTCCGCGCTCATCTCTCGCTCACCGCGTCCTCCGTCAGCGCGAGCACCTCGCGCAGTGCGTCCGTCGACAGGTCGCCGAGGTCGCCCAGCCAGCTCTCGCCCGAGCCGACCACCGCGTCCGCCAGGGCCCGCTTCTCCTCGATCATGGCGTCCACCCGCTCCTCCACCGTGCCGACGCAGACGAAGCGGCGCACCTGTACGTCGCGCTGCTGGCCCAGGCGGAAGGCGCGGTCGGTGGCCTGGTCCTCGACCGCCGGGTTCCACCAGCGGTCCATGTGGATGACCTGGTTGGCTGCGGTCAGGTTCAGCCCCACGCCGCCGGCGCGCAGCGACAGCAGGAACACCGAGGGGCCGTCGGGGTCCTGGAAGCGGTCCACGGCGGCGTCGCGCTGACGTTTGGTCATCCCGCCGTGCAGGAACAGCACCTCGCTGTCCAGCCGCTCGGCCAGGTAGGGCTGCAGCAGCGCGCCGAACTCGGTGTACTGGGTGAAGCAGAGCGTGCGGTCGCCCTCGGCCAGCGCCTCCTCCAGGGTGTCCTCCAGCCGGGCCAGCTTTCCGGAGCGGCCGGAGAGCTGAGGGGGACGGCCCGGCGCCCCGCCCTCGCCGGAGTAGTGCGCCGGATGGTTGCAGATCTGCTTGAGCCGGGTGAGTGCCGCCAGGACCAGGCCGCGCCGCTGCACGGTGTGGCCCGGGTCGAGTCTGGCGCGTTCCATCCGGGCCAGCAGGTCCTCGACCACCGCCTGGTAGAGGGCGGCCTGTTCGGCCGTCAGATTGCACAGCACCGTCATCTCCTGCTTGCCGGGCAGGTCCGCCGCCACCAGCGGGTCGGTCTTGGAGCGGCGCAGCACGAAGGGGCGGGTGCGGCGCAGCAGGTCGGCGGTGGCCCGGCGGCTGGCGTTGCGTTCGATGGGCACCGAGTAGCGCTCCTTGAAGCCCTCGGCCGACCCGAACAGCCCCGGGTTGGCGAAGTCCAGCACCGAGTGCAGCTCGGCGAGCCGGTTCTCCACCGGGGTGCCGGTCAGGGCCAGCCGCTGCAGGGCCGGGAGTTCGCGGATCGCCCGCGACTGCTGGGTGGCTCCGTTCTTGATGTGGTGCGCCTCGTCGGCCACCACCCGGCGCCAGGCCACCGCCCGCAGGGCGGTGAAGTCCCGTTGGACCAGGCCGTAGGTGGTGACCACCACATCGGTCCCGGCCACGGCGCGGGCCAGTCCGGCGCCGTCGGCGCGACCGGAGCCGTGGTGGACGTGGACCTGCAGGGCCGGCGCGAAGCGGGCGCACTCCCGGGTCCAGTTGCCCACCAGCGACATGGGGCAGACCACCAGCGTCGGGCCGGGACGTCGGCCGCGCGCCGCCGCCTCGGCGTGCTCGACCGCCAGCAGCGCGAGGGTCTGCACGGTCTTACCGAGGCCCATGTCGTCGGCCAGCACCCCGCCCAGGCCCAGCCGTGACAGGAACACCAGCCAGGCCAGACCGCGCTCCTGGTAGGGGCGCAGCACCGCGCCGAAGTCGGCGGGCAGTGCCACCGGCTCGGGGGACAGGCCCTTCGCGGCGGCCCGGTCCGCCCCCGCCGGGGAGGCGTCCGAGGCGTCATCGGTGTCGTCCGCGGCGTCCAGGGCCGGGCGGACCTGGCGGAGCAGTTCGCCGAGGCGGCCCTCGGCGTCGGTGAACAGCACCGGCAGTCCGGTGCCCGGCTCCCTGCCGTCCAGTGCGATCCGCAGCAGCTCGCCCGGTGCCATCAGTCCCTCGGCGCGCCGGGCCAGGAAGGCGGCCGCGGCGGCGATCCTGGCCGGATCGGCCTCGAACCAGCGGCCCCGGATGCGGACCAGCGTGTGCTTGGCGGCGGCCAGTTCCTTGAGTTCCTCGTCGCTGATGGGCTCGCCGCCCAGGGCCGCGCTCCAGCGGAACTCGACCAGGTCCTCCCGGGCGAGCAGGCTCTCGCGTTCGACCACTCCGGCCTGGACGGCGCCGCCGGTCAGTGCCAGGCCGAGCGTGGGCGGCCGGGCCCACCAGACCGGCAGCAGCACCCCGAACCCGGCAGCGGCCAGTGCCGGGGCGGTGTCGCGCAGGAAGGCAAGCGCTCCGGCCCGGTCCAGGCCCAGTCGGCTGGGCCGGTGCTGCTCCAGCAGCGGATCGAGTTCCGGGCAGCACTGGACGGCCCGCTCCAGTTCGGCCTGGAAGGCCTGGTGCGGTCGGTCGACCAGGCGCAGCAGTGGTGCGGCGGCCGCTCCGCCCTCCCACAGCTGGGCGGCGTCGACCCGTACTGAGGGGTCGTCACGGCACTGAAGGGTCAGTTCCAGCAGCCAGTGGTCGTCCTCGGCCCGGTCGGTCTCACCGTCGACCTCAAGGTTGGGGTCAACCTCAGGCTTAGCTTGAGACATGGTCCGTCCGGCGCCTGCGACCAGGTCGGCAGCGGCCCCCGGATCCCAGCCGTCCTCGAACGGCTCCGCCAGCCGGAAGACCAGCCGCAGCGGCCCGCGCTCGGCGGTGGCTGATCGGTGCCAGGCCGTCAGCCGGGATTCCACCAGGGCCAGTTCGGCCCGGTCGGCGCCCAGTACCTGCCCGCTGGGGGAGGTGAGCGCGGCCAGCCAGTGTTCGGCGGCGGTCGCCGCGGGGCGGCTGCGGCCGCGGCTCTGCGGCAGCAGGCCGGAGCGCTCGGACAGCACCGCGCGCACCTCGCAGTCGACCAGCACCGCCAGCAGTTCCGTCACCAGGGCGGCGCCGGTGCGTCCGCCCCCGCTCCCGGAGGCGTCGCTCCCAGGACCCGCCGCCGGTGCCTCGGCGCGGCACACCGGCGGGCAGTCCGCCGCCAGCGCCGCGGCCTCGCGCCGGGCCGCCCCGTCGGCCGCAGGGACCCAGCGCGCCCAAGGACCCGGCTCGGTACTCGGCCCGTCGCCCGGTTCCCGGTCCGCGAGGCCCGGCAGCACCCGGCCGCGGCCGACCAGGCGCCAGGCCAGGTCGTGCACCCGGGTCAGCCAGCGCAGCGAGGCGCCGTAGGGGGCCTCGACCGGGCCGGCGCCCGGCAGGTCCGGCTGCAGCACCGCGTTCCCGGGGTCGTGGAGCTCGCCGAGCAGTTGCGCCGCCTGCGCGGGGGTGAACAGCAGGCAGGGGACCCGCCAGGGCAGCAGGCGGACCCCGGCCGGGGAGCCGCCGCGCAGCGGGCCGACCAGTTCGGGGGAGGGCAGCGGCACGCCCTCGCGGGTGGGCAGCAGGAGGGCGCACACGCCGGGCTCGGCCTGTTCGACCAGCCACTCCAGGCCCGGGCCGACCGCGGCCAGCAGGCCGCGGACCGCGACCGGGTCCACGCCGTAGCGGCCCTGGTGGGCGGTGCCGTCCTCGGCCCACAGGGCCAGCCGCCGGTCGGCCCGCCACAGTCCGTGCAGCACCCACATGGTCGCGATCACCCCTGCTCCGGATCAGAAAAAGGCTGGTGGCCCAGGGGGAAACCCTGGGCCACCAGCCTACGGAGCACCACTGACAACGGACGGCCGACGGTCATCGGCCCCGGTCGGGTCGCAGTGTTCTGGTCGTGGCGGTCAGCTCTGGTTGTAGAAGCCCGAGCTGTCGTCGGCGCCGTCGATCACCAGGACCTCGACCTCGGGCGGCGCGAGCAGGAACACCCGGCGGGCGATCCGCTCGATGCTGCCGCGGGTACCGAAGGTCAGCCCGGAGGCGAAGTCCACCAGGCGCTTGGCGTCGCCGTCGGTCATCTCGGTGAGGTCCATGATCACCGGTGTGCCGACCCGGACGTGCTCACCGATGATCCGTGCCGACTCGAAGCCGGTCGGGCGCACCGAGGTGATCTGCGGCGCGTGCGGTGCCGGGACCAGTTCGGGAGAGTCCCAGGGCTCTTCGTAGTCGGGCACCGCCACCGGATAGTTCCCGGAGGGCGCCAGCCACCCGCGGTAGTCGTCACGCAGTGCTGCTCCCATGCCGTACCTCCCCATCCGTCCTGCTGCCCCGTGTTATTTCCGTGCCCGGTGTTTCTGGACAGTCCCACCGTGCTGTCCGAGTATCGCATTGATCACCGACATAGCACCCGTACGGATGCTTCGGCGCGCCGTTTGTATCAACTGATCTGACGTTCTGTTCGGACGCGCGATCGAATCTGTTGGTTCCATTCGAACGGATGTACTAAAACCCGTTCACTGAAACTGCTGACTTCCCCAACGGTCCGGTTGTGCCACGTCAGACGCGGGCAGCATTCCCGAATCGCCTGCGGCAAAACGCGGTCCAAGTCGCTGTCTTTGTAGCCGTCTTCGCCACTGCCGATCCACCCCCGAGGATCCCCGCGCGCCCCCGCGCCGCGCTGTGCGCCCCATCATCGCGGCTGGGGTGATTGCGCTGCTACCGAGTTTCCGATATTTCTGACCGGTCCTGACGATTCGTGGAATCCGAAGCGGCGTCAGCGCCCAGTGTTCCGGCGGTTGCCGCCGCGCCGGCGCGGGCCGCGGGCGCGAGCACCCCGGCCCCGACGATCAGCCCCACCGCGAGCACGGTGACCACGCCGAAGGAGACCGGCAGCGAGGTCGCCTGGGCGATGGTGCCCACGGTCGCGGGTGCCACCAGGCCCGAGGTGTAGGTGACGGTGGCCACCCCGGCGATGGCGCGGCTGGGATTGGCGCCGCTGTGGCCGGCCGCGGCGAAGCACAGCGGGACCACCACCGCGATGCCGATCCCCAGCAGGGCGAACCCGGCGATGGCCGGCAGCGGCGTCCGCGAGACCACCACCAGTACCCCGCCGGCCACCGCGACGATCCCGCCGATCCGCACCGTGCGCACCGCGCCCAGCATCCGCACCACCGCGTCACCGGCCAGCCTGCTGGCCGCCATGGTGCAGGCGAAGGCCGTGTAACTGGCCGCCGCGACCCCGGCCGAGGCCCCGGCGGTGCCGTGCAGGTACACCCCGCTCCAGTCGCCGCTGGCCCCCTCGGCGAACACCGCGCAGAAACCCACCAGGCCGATGGCCAGCGCCGAGCGCGGCGGCAGCGCGAACCGCGGCGGGGCCTCCGCCTCCGGCTCGGGCCGCACGTCCAGCAGCCCCCGGCAGGCCAGCAGGCCGACGCCGATCAGCACGACCGCCATCACCGCGAGGTGGATCCGGGCGTCCCAGCCCTGCCCGGCCGCCAGCGCGCCCACCGCCGAGCCCAGCAGCCCGCCGACGCTCCACATCCCGTGCAGCCCCGACATGATCGAGCGGCCCATCCGCTCCTCGACCTCCACCCCCTGGGCGTTCATCGCCACGTCCGCGGTGCCGGCCGCGGCCCCGAACAGCAGCAGCGCCAGTGCCAGCACCGGCAGGTCGGGGGAGAGCGCCGGCAGCGCCAGCGTGGAGCAGAACAGGACGATCAGCAGCCGGACTGCGGAGCGGTGGCCGCGCGCGTGCACCAGCCGTCCGGCCAGCGGCATGGCCAGCGAGGAGCCGAGCGCGGGGGCGACCAGCGCCAGCCCCAGCGCTCCGGCGCTGAGGTGGAGGTCGTCCTTGATCCAGGGGATCCGGGTGGCGAAACTGCCGGCCACCGCCCCGTGCACGGCGAAGACCGCCGACACCGAGCGCCGGGCCCTGCGGACGGCCTGCTGTTCCATCACCGAGATCCCCCGTGTCACGTGTCAACAGAGACCAACCTAGCGTCGCGGGCACGCAGCCGTCACCCGTCGGTGATCATGGAGCCGAGCAGGTCCGCGGACCCGCCCCCGGCGACCCACCCGTCTGGGGGCTCGCACATGCGAGGAGGTTCGCAGCTCCGAACTGGCCTGTGCAATGCTACGAGTGACGAGGGGATAGCAGATGCGACAAGATGATCGTCATGTGAACAGCTACCGGATCGGAGAGGCCGCGGCCCTGCTCGGTGTCAGCTCCGACACCATGCGCCGCTGGGTCGACGCCGGCCGGCTCGCCGCCGAACGCGACGAGCACGGCCACCGCATCGTCCCGGGCGCCCAGCTCGCGGCCTTCGCCAGGGAACTGGCGCGCTCCGAGACCGCGGCCGCGGAAGGACTCCCTTCGTCCGCCCGCAACCGCTTCCGCGGCATCGTCACCGACGTACAGCTCGGTGACGTGGCCGCGCAGGTGGAGATCCAGGCAGGGCCCTTCCGGGTGGTCTCGCTCATCAGCCGCGAGTCGGCCGAGGAGCTGCGGCTGGAGCCCGGAGTCCCCGCCGTCGCTGTGATCAAGTCGACCAACGTGGTCGTCGAACGTTCCTGACCGACCTTCACCCCAGGGGGTACACCCGCCATGGCCAACACCCGTCTGCGCACTGCCACTCTCGGCGCCACAGCCGCCGCGGCCCTGCTCGCACTGACTGCCTGCTCCTCCAGTGGCAACACCACCGCGTCGTCCTCGGCCACGGCCTCTACCCCGGCCGCCGGATCGGCGAGCGCCTCGGCGTCGCCCGCGATCACCGGCAAGGTCATCGTCTTCGCCGCCGCCTCGCTGAAGAACACCTTCACCCAGTTCGGCAAGGAGTTCGAAGCGGCCCACCCCGGCACCACGGTCACCTTCAACTTCGGCGGCAGCGACACCCTCGCGGCGAGCATCGTCTCCGGTGCCCCCGCCGACGTCTTCGCCTCGGCCAGCACCGCCACCATGGCCACCGTCACCAAGGCCGGCGACAACGCGGCCGCGCCGGTGAACTTCGCCAAGAACAGCCTGGAGATCGCGGTCGTCCCCGGCAACCCCAAGGGGATCACCACGCTGCAGCAGCTCTCCTCCTCCTCGGTCAAGGTCGCGCTGTGCGCCAAGACCGTCCCTTGCGGCGCCGCCGCGGTCAAGGCCCTGGCCGCCGCCAAGGTCACGGTCACGCCGGTCACCTACGAGCAGGACGTCACCAGCGCCCTCACCAAGGTCGAGCTCAAGGAGGTCGACGCCGCGCTGGTCTACCGCACCGACGTCCAGGGCTCCAAGGGCAAGGTCGTCGGCGTCGACTTCCCGGCCGCCCAGCAGGCCGTCACCAGCTACCCGATCGCCCCGCTGACCCACGCCACCAACAGCGCCGCAGCCGCGGCCTTCACCGCCTTCGTGCTCTCCGCCCCCGCAGAGCAGGAACTCGCCGCCGCCGGCTTCCAGGCGCCGTGACCGGACCCCACCTGCCCGCGGACGACGTGATCAGCTCGGCGCCGACCCGCCGCGGCCGCCCCTGGCGGCGCCGGCGGGCCGGCGCCGTCCCGGTGGCGCTGCTGCTCCCGGCCGTCGTCGGGCTGGCGTTCCTGGTGCTGCCCCTGGTCGGTCTGCTGGTCAGGGCGCCCTGGAGCGGAATGGGCAGCGTCCTGGGCGACGGCACGGTCTGGCCCGCACTGCGGCTCTCGCTGATCACCGCCACCGCCGCCACCGCCGTCTCGCTGGTCCTCGGCGTGCCGATGGCCTGGCTGCTGGCCCGCACCGAGTTCCCCGGACGCTCCCTGCTGCGCACCCTGGTGACCGTCCCGCTGGTGATGCCGCCGGTGGTCGGCGGCGTCGCGCTGCTGCTGGTCTTCGGCCGCAACGGCCTGGTCGGCCGCTGGCTGGACTCCGCCTTCGGCATCACCCTGCCGTTCACCACGGCCGGGGTGGTGGTGGCCGAGGCGTTCGTCGCCATGCCCTTCCTGGTGCTCAGCGTCGAGGGAGCGCTGCGCGGCGCCGACTCGCGCTACGAGGAGGCCGCCGCGACCCTGGGCGCCTCGCGCTTCACCGCGTTCCGCCGGGTCACCCTGCCGCTGGTCGCCCCCGGCATCGCCGCCGGCAGCGTGCTGGCCTGGGCCAGGGCCCTGGGCGAGTTCGGCGCCACCATCACCTTCGCCGGGAACTTCCCCGGCACCACCCAGACCATGCCGCTGGCCGTCTACCTGGCCCTGCAGGACGACCCGGCCACCGCGATCGCCCTCAGCCTGGTCCTGCTCGTCGTCTCCGTGCTGGTCCTGGTCGGCCTGCGCGGACGCTGGACCGGAGGCCCGGCATGACCGACCCCGACGTCGCCCCCACCGCCGCTGACGCCGACGCGGACGGCCTGGACGCGCACCTGGTCGTGGAGCGCCCGCCCCGGGACGCTGCCGGCGCCGGTTTCCGACTGGACGTCACCCTGCGGGCCCGTCCCGGCGAAGTGCTCGCCCTGCTCGGACCCAACGGCGCCGGAAAGACCACCGCCCTGCGCGCGCTGGCCGGACTGACCCCGCTCGACGCCGGACGGCTGACCCTGGACGGACGCACCCTGGAGGAACCCACCGCCCGGCTGCGGGTCCCCACCGAGGAACGTCCGGTGGGCGTGGTGTTCCAGGACTACCTGCTCTTCCCGCACCTCAGCGCGCTCGACAACGTCGCCTTCGGGCTGCGCACCCGCAGTGGCCCCGGACACGGAGGCCCCTGGCGCGGCGCCAAGGCCGCCGCCCGAGCCGAGGCCGCCGCCTGGCTGGACCGGGTCGGCCTGGCCGAGCACGCCGCCGCCCGCCCCCGCTCGCTCTCCGGCGGCCAGGCCCAGCGGGTGGCCCTGGCCCGGGCCCTGGCCCCGCGCCCGCGGCTGCTGCTGCTGGACGAGCCGATGGCCGCCCTGGACGCCCGCACCCGGCTGGACGTGCGCACCCAGCTGCGCCGCCACCTGGCCGAGTTCGACGCCGTCGCGGTCCTGGTCACCCACGATCCGTTGGATGCGATGGTGCTGGCGGACCGGATCACCGTCATCGAGGACGGCGCGGTGGTCCAGGACGGGGCGCCCGCCGAGATCGCCCGCCACCCGCGCAGCGACTACATCGCCCGCCTGGTGGGCCTCAACCTGTTCCGGGGCACCGCCGACGGCCACGAGGTCCGGGTCGAGGCGGCCTCCGGGCCGGTGACGGTCACCACCGCCGACAGCGCGGACGGCGCGGTCTTCGTGGCCTTCCCGCCGTCCGCCGTCACCGTGCACCGCACCCGCCCCGACACCAGCGCCCGCAACCTGTGGCGCACCGTGGTCGCGGGGATGGAACTGCACGGCGACCAGGTCCGGCTGGACCTGGTCGGCGAGCTGCGGATCACCGCCGACCTCACCCAGGGCGCCGTCGCCGAACTGGGCCTGGCCGAGGGCAGCGAGGTCTGGGCCGCCGTGAAGGCCACCCAGACGCACGCCTACCAGGGGTGATCCGCGGCCACCCGGTCCACCATGGGAACAGTGCGCACATCCGGGCAGCGGATGTCCAGGCATCCCCCCCGGCAGGACAGGAGGCCGTCCATGGCAGCGAACACGGCCGTCGCGCTGGACGGGGTGCCCGAGACCATGCTGTGGACGCTCTACCAGCGCGCCGCCGAGGCCCGCCGCCCCGACACCGTGCTGCCGGACCCCGAGGCGGTGGCCCTGGTGGAGGCCGTGGCGGAGACCGGGGGATTCGCGTTCACCGAGCGCTTCGGCCATCCGCACCCGCTGGCTGCCCAGGCCCTGGCCCTGCGCGCCGCCTGCTTCGACTCCGTGGTGCGGCAGTTCCTGGACGCCTATCCGGACGGCACCGTGGTCTCCCTGGGCGAGGGGTTGGAGACCGCCTTCTGGCGCTGCGACAACGGCCGGGTCTCCTGGCTGACGGTGGACCTGCCCGAGCCGCTGGCGGTGCGCCACTCGCTGCTGCCGCACGGTTCGCGGCAGCACACCCTGGCCTGCGACGCCAGGGATCCGGCCTGGACCGCGGGGATCGACCCGGCCAGGGGCGTCCTGGTGCTGGCCCAGGGGCTGTTGATGTACTTCCGGCCGCCCGAGGTCAGGGACCTGATCGCGAGCTGCGCCGAGCACTTCCCCGGCGGCGGCCTGGTGTTCGACGCCGTCCCCAGGACGCCGGGACGGCCCGCCGACCCCGCGGCGCGGCGCGGCCCGCCGGTCGCCCGCGGCTACCGGCTTCCGCCGATGCCCTGGCGGATGAACGCGCGCCAGAGGCCCGCGCTGGCCACCGCGCATCCGGCGGTCGCCGAGATCAGGCCGGTCGAACTGCCGCCGGGGCGCGGCCTGCTGTGGGGGACGGCGGCTCCCCGGGTGGAGCGGCTGCCGGTGCTGCGCAACCGGCGGCCCACGGTCACCCTGCTGCGCTTCGCCAGCCGCTGAGCCTGCGCCGGCTGCTGACCGGCCGTCCCCGTCCTCCCGTACGCGGCCGGTGCGCTCACCCGTACGGGCGACCTGGGGCGCAACCGTCCGACCGGCCGGGCAGGATCGGGGAAAGCAGCAGCTCACAGGCCAGTGGAATGAGGTCGGACGCCATGCAGCGAATCACGACGGCGCGAAAGCGGCGGCCGGGCGGGGGCTCGGCGGCGGTCCTGGGCGGCGTCCTGGTGCTGCTGGCATCGGCCTGTTCGAGTTCGAGCTCCAGCGCGGGCTCCGGCTCCGCGTCGGTGACGCCGACGGTGATCGGGCAGGAGGTCAGCGGCAGCCCGTCGGCCTGGTCCCAGGAGCGGCTGCAGGAGGCGCTGGCCAAGCACGGCGGAACCTCGCACCCGGCCAAGTCCACCAGCGTCAACGCCAGGGTCGGGGCGATCTTCGACCACGATGTGAACGGTGACCACTTCTGCACCGCCAGCGTGGTCAACAGCGCCGGGAAGAACCTGCTGCTGACCGCGGCGCACTGCGTCCACAGCGGCAAGGGCGGCAGCTACGGCAGCGACCTGGTGTTCGTGCCCGAGTACCGGGACGGCAACGCCCTGCAGGGGGAGTGGCCGATCACGAAGATCTTCGTGGACCAGAGCTGGATCGACTCCTCCGACCCGGACATGGACGTCGCCTTCGTGGCCCTGGGCCCGCTGGACGGCAAGAAGATCCAGGACGTGCTGGGCGGCGACACGCTCGGGGTCAACAAGGGCTTCGGCCAGGTGGTCCGCATCACCGGCTACCCCTCCGACGCCAGCGCGCCGATCTCCTGCTTCAACACCACCACCAAGCAGAGCGACACCCAGATGAAGATCGCCTGCACCGGCTTCCCCGGGGGCACCAGCGGCAGCCCCTGGCTCTCCTCCTTCGACCAGAAGACCCGCACCGGTACGGTCATCGGCGTCATCGGCGGCTACCAGGAGGGCGGGGACACCGACGACGTCTCCTACAGCCCGTACTTCGGCGACAAGGTCCAGACCTTGTACGACCAGGCCGTCTCCCAGGACAACTGAGCGCCGCAGCGCACCGCCCGATCCCGACCGGACCAATCCGCAGCCGCCGCGGCGCCGAATCACCCGCGCAGGGGGAGAGGCCGCGGCCGGCGCACACGCCGTCCGCCCGGAGCGCAGGGATGTGCGGCATGACCGAGAACGTCGGAGTGGGCACACCGGTGGCGCGCCCCACGGGGTACGGATCGCGGCGGCGTCATGGCGGGGGAGCGGAGGGCCGCGGCGTCGCCGTGGTCGGCAGCGGGGTCGCCGGACTCACCGCGGCCTACGAGCTGACCCGGCGCGGCGCACGGGTCACCCTGTACGAGGCCGACACCCGGCTCGGCGGCCACGCCCACACCCAGGACGTGCGCGCCGCCGACGGCTCCGACCTGGCCCTGGACACCGCCTTCCTGGTGCACAACCGCCGTACCTACCCGCACCTGGTCCGCCTGTTCGACGAACTCGGGATCCCCACCCAGGAATCCGAGATGAGCATGTCGGTGCGCTGCCTGAGCTGCGGACTGGAGTACGCCGGCGCCCGGGGGCCGGCCGGGCTGCTGGCCCAGGCCGGCTCGCTGGCGCGGCCGCGCTACCTGCGGATGCTCACCGAGATCCCGCGCTTCCACCGGCTCGCCCGCGGACTGCTGGCCTCCGCGGACCCGGCCGCCGACGCGCTGACCCTGCGCCAGTTCCTGGCCCAGGGCGGCTTCTCGCCCTACTTCGCCGCGCACTTCCTGACCCCGCTGGTGTCCGCGGTCTGGTCCTGCGCCCCCGACCTGGCCCGCGAGTACCCGGCCCGCTACCTGTTCGCGTTCCTGGACAACCACGGCATGCTCGCCGTCACCGGCTCGCCCACCTGGCGCACCGTCAGCGGCGGCTCGCGCACCTACGTCGAGCGGATCGCCGCCAGGCTCGCCGCAGTCCACACCCGGGCGCCGGTGCGCGCCGTGCGCCGGTACAGCGACCGGGTGGTGATCAGCGCCGCGGACCGGGCGCCGGCCGAGTACGACGCGGTGGTCCTGGCCACCCATCCGGACCAGGCCCTGCGGCTCCTCGCCGACCCCAGCGACGAGGAGCACGCGGTACTGGGCGCCTTCGGCTACTCCTACAACCCCGCCGTGCTGCACCGCGACACCGCGCTGCTGCCGCGCGCGCACCGGGCCCGGGCCTCCTGGAACTACCAGATGACCTCCTGCGTGGACCGCTCCGACCAGGTCCGGGTCACCTACCACCTGAACCGGCTGCTGCGGCTGGACACCCCCGAGGACTACCTGGTCACCCTGAACGAGGACCCCGCGAACCCGATCGCCGAGGAGCATGTCGTCTCCCGCACGGTCTACGAGCACCCGGTGTACACCCGCGACTCGCGCGCCGCCCAGCAGCGCCTGCCCGCGCTGAGCACCGGCCGCACCGCCTACGCCGGCGCCTACCACGGCTGGGGCTTCCACGAGGACGGCTGCCGCTCCGGCGTCGAGGCGGCCCGCTCCCTGGCCGCGGTGGTGCGGGCATGAACAGACCCGGCGGCAACTCGCACAGCCCCTGGGGAGCCGCCCTCTACGACTGCCGGATCACCCATGTCCGTACCGTGCCGGTGCGCCGGTCCTTCCACCACAGCACCTACCTGTGGCTGGTCGACCTCGACGCGCTGCCGCGGATCCCGCGGCCGCTGCGCCCGCTGGCGCGCTTCGAGGCCCGGGACCACCTCGGCGACCCCCGCGGCACGCTGCGCGGCAACCTCGACGCCTACCTGGCCGCCAACGGGACCGACCTGGACGGCGGGCGGGTGCTGATGCTCACTCAGGCCCGCAGCCTCGGCCATGTGTTCAATCCGCTCACGCTCTACTGGTGCCACGACCGGCGCGGGACGCCGGTGTGCACCGTCGCCGAGGTCTGCAACACCTACGGCGAACGCCACTGCTACCTGCTGCGGCCCGACGCCGAGGGCCGGGCCGAGGTCCCCAAGGAGTTCTACGTCTCCCCGTTCTTCGGCACCGAGGGCCGCTACCGGATGGCGGTCCCGCTGCCGGACGAGCGGCTGACGGTGACCATGCACCTCGATCACCCGAACGGGCGCCCCTTCACCGCCACCGTGCGGGGTAGACGGCAGTCGGCCGCACCCGCGTCGCTGCTGCGCGCCGCCCTGCGCCACCCGCTGTCCACCCTTGCGGTCTCCGCCCACATCCGGATTCAGGGCATCCGGATGTACCTGCGCGGGCTGCCCGTCCAGCCCCGACCGCACCACCCGCACCAGCAAGGAGTCACCGCACCATGACCCAGCCGTCCACGGCCCAGCGCCAGGGCAGCGCGCCCCAGCAGCGCGACCACCGGGGCGCGGACCCCCGGCGCTGGCCCGACGTCGCCACCGTCCCGGCCTCCCCGCTGCGGGCCCGCGCCGCCGAACTGCTGCTGCGCCACGTCGCCCGCCGTCTGGGCCTGCGGGTCCAACTGCCCGGAGGAGCACTGCTCAACCGGACACCACCGCCCCCGGACGCCCCGGTACTGCGGCTGCGGGCGCCCGGCGACTTCTTCCAACGGGTCGGCGCCGGCGGGCTGATCGGCTTCGGTGAGTCCTACCAGGCCGGTGACTGGGACTCACCGGACCTGATCGCGCTGCTCACCGTACTGGCGGCCTCCCCGGGGACGCTGGTACCGCCGCGACTGCAGTGGCTGCGCCGCTGGTTCACCCCGCGCCGTCCGGCCGAGCAGCTCGGCACCCCGGAGAACGCCCGGCGCAACATCCAGGCGCACTACGACCTGTCCAACGAACTGTTCGCGCTGTTCCTCGATCCCACCCTGACCTACTCCTCGGCACTGTTCGCGACCGGCCCCGACGGGGCGCCCGCGGCCTCCTGGGACCTGCTGGCACCCGCTCAGCACCGGAAGATCGACCGCCTGCTGGACCTGGCCGGGGTCGGGCACGGCACCCGGGTGCTGGAGATCGGCACCGGCTGGGGCGAGCTCGCCCTGCGCGCGGCCGCGCGGGGCGCCGAGGTGGTCACCCTCACCCTGTCAGAGGAGCAGCAGCGCCTGGCCGAAGAGCGGATCGCCGCCGCAGGCCAGGCCGACCGGGTCGAGGTACGGCTGTGCGACTACCGCTCAGCGACCGGGCAGTTCGACGCCGTGCTCAGCGTGGAGATGGTCGAGGCGGTCGGCCGCGACTACTGGCCGGCCTACTTCGCCACCCTGGACCGGGTACTCGCCCCCGGCGGGCGGATCGCCCTGCAGGCCATCACCATGCCGCACGACCGGATGCTGGCCAGCCTGCGCACCTTCACCTGGATCCAGAAGTACATCTTCCCCGGTGGCCTGCTGCCCTCGGTGGAGGCGGTGCGCACCACCCTGGCCCGGCACACCAGCTTGAGCCTGACCGAGCGTCACGGCTACGGCGCCCACTACGCCGAAACCCTGCGGCTGTGGCGCGAGCGCTTCACCGCCCGCGCCGATGAGGTCGCCGCCCTCGGCTTCGACAGCGTGTTCCAACGCATGTGGACCCTCTACCTCGCCTACTCCGAGGCCGGATTCCGCAGCGGCTACCTGGATGTCCAACAACTGCTGCTGACCCGGGAGGGCGACGTCCCGGACGGCGGGCTCCGGTCGTGAACGGGATCGACGGCGGAGCCCTGCTGGTCTCCACGGCGGCCTGCCTCGCAGCGGCGCTCGCAGTGCTGTTGGCGGCCTTCGCCGTCGGGGTGCGCCGTGGTCTGCACCGGGTGGTGGACGTGGCCTGGGGACTGGCGTTCTGCGCGGTCGCACTGACCGGATACGCACTGTCCGCCGGACACGGCGACCCCGGCCGGCGGCTGCTCGCACTGCTGCTGGTCCTGGTCTGGGGCCTGCGGCTGGCCGGGCACATCTGGCGGCGCGGCCGGGGCCACCCCGAGGACCCGCGCTACCAACGGCTGCTCGCCAAGGCCGCGCCCGGGCGACGCACCTGGTACGCGCTGCGGATGGTCTACCTGCTGCAGGCAGCCCTGGTCTGGGTGGTCTCCCTGCCGGTCCAGGTCGCCCTGTTCGTGCCGCACCCGCCCGGGCCAGCGGCCTGGGCCGGCACCGCGCTGTGGGCGGTCGGCCTCGGCTTCGAGGCGGTCGGCGACCAGCAACTGACCCGGTTCCGGGCCGATCCGGCGCGCCGCGGACAGGTCCTGGACACCGGCCTGTGGCGCTACACCCGCCACCCCAACTACTTCGGCGACGCCTGCGTCTGGTGGGGCCTGTTCCTGCTCGCGGCCGACACGCCGCTCGGCCTGGCCACCGTGGTCGCACCCCTGCTCATGAGCTACCTGTTGGTCAACGGCAGCGGCAAACCCATGCTGGAACGGCAGCTGCAGTCCACCAAGCCCGGCTATGCCGACTACGCCGCTCGAACCAGCGGCTTCGTCCCGCTGCCGCCCAGAGGCGCGCGCGGTCACCACCGGAAGGACAGCTAGTGCACGACGGCGTCTCCATCGCCCTGCTCACCTGCGACCTGCGCATGCACGACAGTCCCGTGCTGCACGCCGCCGCGGCCCACCGAGGGACGGTGCCGCTGTTCGTCCTCGACGACGCCGTCCATGGAGCCGGCCTCGCCCCGCCCAACCGCTCCGCCTTCCTGGCCGACTGCCTGGTGGATGTGGACCGGTCGCTGCGCAAGCTCGGCAGCCGGCTGATCGTGCTGCGGGGCGACACCGCCACCGAGACCGCACGGCTCGCCGAAGCGGTCGGCGCGGCCCGGGTCCACGTCGCCGCGGACGCCAGCGCCTTCGCCCAGCGCCGGGAGGCGCAGCTGCGCAAGGCCCTCGGCGACCGTCTGGTGGTCCACGAGACCGTGGCCACCATCGTGGCGCCGGGCGCGGTGCTGCCCTTCGGCCGCGACCACTACGCCGTCTTCGGCGCCTACCACCGCCAGTGGGCCCTGGTCCCGCGCCGCGAACCGCTGCCCGCCCCGGGCATGCTGCATCTGCCCGACGGGGTGGCGGGCCTGTCGCTGGATCAGGTCGTCGGCCTGCTGACCGAGGACGGCGTCGCACCGGGCCTGCCCCTGGGCGGAGAGGGCAACGGCCGACGCCGACTCTGGAAATGGCTGGACTCCTGCTCGGCGCGGTACGACCAGCTCCACGACGACCTGCCCGGTGACGCCACCTCACGCCTGTCGCCCTACCTCCACTTCGGCTGCCTGTCCGCCACCGAGGTCGCCCACGCCGTAGGCGCCACCGGGACACCGGGCGCCGAGGCGTTCCTGCGCCAGCTCGCCTGGCGCGACTTCCACCACCAACTGCTCGCGGCCAGACCCGACGCGGCCACCCGCGACTACCGCCCGCGCGGCGACCGCTGGCGCACCGACGCCGCCGACCTGGCCGCCTGGTGCGCAGGCCGCACCGGATATCCGCTGGTCGACGCCGGAATGCGGCAGCTGCAGCACGAGGGGTGGATGCACAACCGGGCCAGGATGATCACCGCGAGTTTCCTCACCAAGACCCTCTACCTGGACTGGCGCGCCGGCGCGGCCCACTTCGCCCACCACCTGGTCGACGCCGACGTGGCCAACAACCAGCTCAACTGGCAGTGGGTGGCCGGTACCGGCACCGACACCCGCCCCAACCGGGTACTGAACCCGCTGCGCCAGGCACAGCGCTACGACCCGGACGGCGGCTACGTCCGGCGCTGGGTCCCGGAGCTGGCGAGTGTGCCAGGAGCAGCCGTGCACCGCCCCTGGCTGCTCCCCGCACCGACCCGGGCCAGGCTGGACTACCCCGAGCCGATCGTCGCCCTGGACGCGTCACTGTCCCGGTTCCGGCAGGCCAGGAGCCTTTAGACCGCTCGGGCTAGGAGAGCTCCCGGCGGTGCGGCAGCCGCAGGTCCAGGCCGCCGGGAGCCTCACCCCGCAGGACCAGCGCGGCCGCGACCTCCTCGGGGAACGGGCGCAGGCCCAGCATTCCCAGCACCATCCGGGTGCTGACGGCCTGCCAGTCACCGGCCCGCCGCAGCATGCCGTGGCCGCTGCCGTGCACCTGGTACTCGCACGCCTGGGCACCGGCGGCGCGTGCCGCGGCCGCGAAGGCGCGTGAGGCCGCGGGATCGGTGACCTTGTCGGAGACGTCATGCAGCACGACCAGGCACTTGCCCTGGAACTGCTGCCAGGGATCCCCGGGTACGCACCAGGGCGCGAGCGCCACCACGCCGGTGACCTGCGGCTCGGCCGCCGCGTACAGCGCCGCGCGCCCGCCCATCGAATGCCCGACCAGGACGACCGGGACCGGACCCAGTTCGGCCTTCACCTGATCCAGCGCCGCCACGGCGTCCACCGCCGCGTCGGCGCGCTCCCCGTTCCAACCGCGCACCCGGTAGACCACCTCGCCGACGGCCACCGGATGCGGGCGCACGGCCCGCTCCACCGCCGTGACGAACGGACGCATCCGCAGCCTCGCCGGGCTGCGCTCCCCGGGAGCCTGGAGCCCGTCGGCCCGGCCGCCGTGCAGCAGCAGCACCGCCGCCTGCGGCTGCCCCTCCATCGGCGCGCCGCGCCAGCGGACCGCGCCGTGCTCCGCCGCCTGCCGTGTGTCCGCCATCGCCGCTCCCCGGGGTCAACGGTGAGACCACCGCGCAGTACACGGTACGTCTCCCGGAATCAGTGCATGTCAGCACCCGTCCCAGCGAGCAGGTGCTCCGAACTCCTGAGTGCGAGACTCTTCAGGAATCTCGATTCGTAGGCGTCCGCTCGTGGTGATGGGATTCCCTTGTGCATGTGAGCCTTCTGCGTGGAGTCGGTGTGGCGACTGCTGTCTACGGTGCCCTGGTCGCCCTGCGGCCGGACCTGTTGGCCAAGCCGTCGGGTCTGGTCGACAGCGACGGCAGCACCGCTGATGCCACTGCCGTCTCGCTGCGGCCGCTGGGGTGGCGCGACGCCGCCAGCGGGCTGGCGATGGCGACCGCGCCGGCCGGTGCGCCGCTGGTGACCGCGGCGTTGTTGCGGGTGGCGGCGGACTTCGGCGACGCCGTGCTGCTGGGAGCGACCCTGCCGGACCGCTCCACCCGACTCAAAGCCGTAGCCGTGTCGGTGGGTTGGGGCACCCTGTCGGTGATCGGCCTGCTGGCCCCCAGCGGTGCCGATCGGCATCAGTGACCATCGCACTATTCACTCGTTGAGCCCAGAGCCGCGCTGCCGGGGATCTCCCGATGCGGTGACTCGACGCCGACGAGGAGCGCCATCCATGGGCCGTGCTACCCGCAAACCACGCAGCAGCCGTGCCGCCGGGAGCCCCAAGGCCCATCGCCCCACGCCGCAGGCGCCCGCGGCCCGGGTTCCGGCGACCCCGGCCGGCACGCCACCTGCCGCTCAGCTGCCACCTGACCCCGCCTCCGCCGAAGCCGTTCTGGTGCTGCACTACACCCGGCTCGCGCGCCTGGCCTACACCGTGCTGCCGAGCAGCCTGGACCGCCACCGCAGGGTCCTGGCGGCGCACGCGCTGGTGCAGCGCGCGCTGCCTAACCGCCTGCCGGATCTGCTGAGGACCCGTCAGCCCGGTGTCCCGGCGCCCAGAAGATCCTCCGAAGGCACGTCCGCGCCCATCGATCCTGCCTATGCGCATCTGCGCGCGACAGTGCTTTCTGCCGCCCTGCGCGAAGCTCCTCAACGCCCTGGTCTGCTCCCGCAGGTGTGGGGCCTGCGGCTGTTCCCGGCCAGCAGCGGAACCGAGGGACTCGCCCTCGAGCGGGAGCTCGCCGGACTGAGCCCGGCCGAGCGGGCGGCCTATGCTCTGCTCACGCTGGAGGAGCTGTCCCCGGCGTCCGCGGGAGAACTGCTGCGGGTCGCGGGGGTCGAGGACCCCGACGGCGCGCTGCGACGGGCCGAGGCACTGGGCGCGGCCCACTCCGCCCAGGCGCTGCTGGCACCCGACTTCGACCCGTGCACCGTGCACGCGCGCCCTACCGACCTGCTGCGCCGGCGCCGTCGACTGCGCGGGACCGCCGCTGCCGCGGTGCTGGCGGTCGCCGCCGTCGTGACCGCCACCCTCACCCTGCCGGGCGGCGGTGGGCCCACCGCTGCGCCGCTGCCCACGGTTCGACCCGGCTCCGAGGTGGCTCGCGCGGTGGCGGCCGTGGTTCGGGTGCCGGACGACACCTGGCGTCACACCGCCAGGATCGACTTCACGGCATGGCCCGCCCGTGGCGACCAGCTCCATGACCAGGCTCTGATCGCCCGTGCGCTGACGCTGTGGTCCTCGGCGGGACAGCTGCAGGCCCGACGCGGACTGGTCCACGCGGAACCCGGGACCACCAGCGCGCCGCCGGCGCAGTCACCCCGTCTGTTGTGGGCGGGACGGGTGGACGGCGCCTCGGTGGTGCTGCTGGACGACGGCTCACGGCTGGCCCGTTACACCCGGCCGGACCGGCCCACCGGGAGTGATGTCGAACAGCTCGACCTCTCCCGCAGCGACGAGTCGGACGTCACCACCGCAGGAGCCGTGCTGCTGCGCAGCACCGCCGCCGGGGACCGCTTCCTGATCGCGCCATGGGTCGACACCGTGCAACTGCGCGACCTGCGGGCCCCGAACACTGCGGCCAGGGATCTGAGTCCGGTGGACGGACTGACCCCGGATGTCGCCGCCCCGCCCGCCCAGGGCTGCGCCAGTTGGCCCGTGCTGCAGTTGCGCTCCTCCTCGGTGATCGCGGAGCACCACGCCTTCCTGCTGACCGACCTGGGCGGGATCACCGCGGCCCACCTCACCTTCACTCCGCCCCCGCAGAGCGGCCCGGCCAACTACCCGCGCGAGGCCACCGGTTCGGCCGCGCTGGTGGACTGGGGCAGGCTCGGCTGCTCACTGCCGGCGCTGCGCGGACAGGACGTCAAGTCCGTCAACGCATGGGAGTTCGCCGACCAGCAACTGCCGGAGAACCAGGGGACCGCCGCCTGGACCTGCACCCGTGCCGACCGCTGGGACGGCACCGGCTCCGCCGCGACCCAGTTCCTGCCGCCGACCAACGACCCCGCCGCGACGGCGACCACCACCGGCACACAGCCCCAGGGGCGCGCCTGCAGCCGCTATGAGCAGTACGTGGTCGCCGACACCTGGTGGCGGTCGGCTGCCGGGCGCAGCTACCTGCTGGCGGCCGGAAGCCGACACGTGGTCAGCATGGCCACCCAGGGCGGCCTGAGCACCCCGGCCAGCGCGGTGCCGAGCCGCACCATGGCCCTGCCCGTCCCAGCCCGTCCCCAGGCGGCCGTGACCGTCACCGGTGCACTCGACACCGGTCAGACCGCTCGCTCACTGGGATGAGCGGTCCGTCAGGACTGAGATGTCGTCAGGACCCCTGGAGGAAGCGCTCCAGGGCTTCGACGACCATCAGGTGGTCGGCTATCTGCGGAAGCCCCGACACCGCCACGGTGCCCACCACGCCGACGTCGACGATGCGCAGTGGGAAGGCGCCGCCGTGCGCCGCGAAGCGGTCAGGGTCGAGCCGGGACTTCTCCTCGAAGCTGCTGCCCTTGTCGCGGAACCGCTGGCCCACCAGGTAGGAACTCTCGCCGAAGCGGCGCACCACGCGGATCTTGCGCTCGATCCAGGCGTCGTTGTCGGCGCTGCTGCCGGGCAGGGCGCAGTGGAAGAGCTGCTGCTCGCCGCGGCGGATGTCCACCGCGACCGGGTGCCCTGCCTCCCGGCACAGGTCGACCAGCAGGCAGCCCAGCCGCCAGGCGTCGTCGTTGTCGAAGCGGGTCAGCTGCAGCCGGGACTCCTGGGCCTCCAGCTCGGCCGTGGTGGGGCCGGCCGCCGGGGTCGGTGTCGCCGGCGCTGTCACAGCGTCACCGTCCGGCGCTCGGTGGCCGAGAGACGGGCCGCCTCCAGCACGGTGAGGGCCGCGACCGCGTCCCTGGGCTCCACCGGCACGGGTGCCTGTCCGCGCAGCGCCGCCGCGATCCCCGCGTAGTAGCTCTGGTAGGTCCCGGGCAGGGTGGGATACGGCTCGGTGGTGTTGCCGGCGCCCAGTCGGCCGTACTCCTCGGGGGGAGTGACGCCCCAGTCGGCGTCGGCGGGGGTGCGGCCCTCGCGCAGTGCCGCCTCCTGGCCGTCCAGGCCGTCGACGACGTAGGCGCCCTCGCTGCCCAGGACGCGGAAGCGGGGGCCGAGGTCGGCGGCCACGGCGCTCATCCACAGGTGCGAGCGGGTGCCGCCGGAGTGCAGCAGTGCGACGAAGGCGTCGTCGTCGGCGTCGGAGCCCGGACGGCGGCTGTCCAGCTCGGCGTAGACCTCGACGGCCGGGCCGAACAGGGTCAGCGCCTGGTCCACCAGGTGGCTGCCCAGGTCGTAGAGCAGTCCGCCGCCCTCGGCCGGATCGCCCAGCTCCCGCCAGCCGCCCTTGAGCTGCGGGCGCCAGCGCTCGAAGCGCGACTCGAACCGGCCCACCGTGCCCAGCCGGCCCGAGCCGACCAGCTCGGAGACGGTGCGGAAGTCGCCGTCCCAGCGGCGGTTCTGGAAGACGCTGAGCAGGAGTCCGCGCTGCTCGGCGAGTGCGGCCAGCGCCTCGCCCTCGGCCGCGGTGACCGCCAGCGGTTTGTCCACGACCACGCCGACACCGGCCTGCAGCGCCGCGGTGGCGGTCGGGACGTGGGTCCGGTTGGGGGAGGCGACCACGACCAGGTCCAGGCCGAGCGGCCACAGCTCGTCGACGGTGGCGACGGTCGTGGCACCGGGGTGGTCCTTGCGGACCTGGGCCTGGCGCTCGGGGTTGCCGGTGACGACGGCGGTGAGCTCCATGCCGGGGGTGGTGCTGATCAGGGGTGCGTGGAAGACCGAGCCGGCCAGACCGTAGCCGACCAGTCCGACGCGCAGGACGGGGCCGGCGGGGACGGGGGAGAGCGAAGTGGAATCTGCCATGCCCCCAGTAAAGCAACAGTGTGGACTAAGTCGCAAGCCGCCTGCATAATGACGTCATGGCCAACCTCACCGCGCTGCGCGACCACAACACCGCCGCCGTCCTCGGGCGCATCCGCGCCGCGGACGAGATCAGCCGCGTCGAGCTGGCCCTGGCCACCGGGCTGACCGCCCAGGCCATCAGCAAGATCGTGCAACGGCTGGCCGCCGAGGGCCTGATCGCCCCGGCCGGCCGGGTCCCCTCCGCCGGGGGCAAGCCGCGCACCCTGCTGCGGCTGGTCCCGCAGGCCCGCTGGGTGGTCGGGGTCCAACTGCACCGGCACGGCAGCACCCTGGTGCTGGTCGACCTCGCCGGCCGGATCGTCGATGCCACCGCGACCCGCTTCGACCCCTCGGGGGCCACTCCCCAGCAGACCCTGGACCTGATCGCGGCGCAGGTCGAGGCGGTGATCGCGGAGCTCCCCCGGGAGCGCGTCCTGGGCGTCGGCGTCGCCTGCCCCGGGCCGCTGGACCAGCGCACCGGGGTGCTGCACCAGGTCACCGGGCTGCCCGGCTGGAACGGTATACCGCTGCGCGCCGAACTGGCCGCCAGGCTGGGGCTGCCGGTGTTCCTGGACAAGGACACCACCGCCGGCGTGCTCAGCCGCCCCGGAGCCCCCGACCGGGCCTTCGTCTATCTGGGTGACGGCCTCGGCGCCGGGCTGGTCCTCGGCGGCCGGGTGCAGCGCGGCGCCCGTACCAACGCGGGGGAGTTCGGCCACCAGGTGATCGACCCGCGCGGACCGCGCTGCGCCTGCGGGAACCACGGCTGCCTGGAGGCGCTGTGCCGGGCCGCGCTGGCGGACGGCGACCGCGGCCGGGCCGCCGACCTGCTCGGCGAGGGGATCGCCAACCTGGTCCGCCTGCTGGACCTGGCCCAGGTCGTCCTCGCCGGCGAGGCGGTCCTGGCCGACCCGGACCTGTTCCGCGCCGTCGTCCGCGAGCGGCTCCCGGACCCCGGCTGGCAGCAGGTCGGCGTCACCGTCACCGATGCCGGCGAGCAGGTGGTCGCCCTGGGCGCGGCCGGACTGGTGCTGGGAACGCTGTTCGGCGAGAGCGACGCGGACGGCCCCGACACCGCCGGGCTGGCGGCGCAGGCGCCGGCCGCGCAGTACCCGGAGTAGTTCCGGAGCAGTACTGCACCGAACCAGGACCCCACGCAGTACCGCCGGGGCGCCGGGATCGGTTGCCGGGTACCTCCGGGCGCGGCAGGGTGGGTGCCATGACTTCCGCGCTCCCACCTGCCACGACAGCCGGCTCAGAGAACAAGGAACGTGCAGAGCCCCAACCGGTGGTGAGCCCGCTGACGGTAGCGGCGATCATCCTCGTGCTGACCATCGACCCCGGCGGCGAGCAGGAGGTGCGCGACCTGCTGGGGGACCTGTCCGGGCTGCAGCGCTCGGTCGGTTTCCGGATCCCCGAGGGCGGCCTGGCCTGCGTGGCCGGGATCGGCTCGGACGCCTGGGACCGCCTGTTCGACGGTCCCCGCCCCGCCGAACTGCATCCGTTCCGCGACTTCGAGGGATCCCGGCACCGCACCGTGTCGACCCCTGGAGACCTGGTGCTGCACATCCGCGCGCCCCGACTGGACGCCTGCTTCGAGCTGGCCGGCCAGGTGGTGAGCCGGCTGTCCGGCGCCGCCACCGTCGTCGACGAGACCCAGGGCTTCCGCTACTTCGACCTGCGCGACCTGCTGGGCTTCGTCGACGGCACCGAGAACCCCAGCGGCCGCGACGCGGTCCGGGCAGTTCTGGTGGACCAGGAGGACCCGGACTTCTCCGGCGGCAGCTACCTGCTGGTGCAGAAGTACCTGCACGACATGACCGCCTGGAACGCCCTGTCCACCGAGGAGCAGGAGCGGGTGATCGGGCGCACCAAGGCCGACAACATCGAACTGGACGACGCCGTCAAGCCCGCCAACTCCCATGTCGCACTGAACACCATCACCGACCCGGACGGCACCGAGCGTCAGATCCTGCGCGAGAACATGCCGTTCGGATCGCTGGGCCGCGGCGAGTACGGCACCTACTTCATCGGCTACGCCAGGACCCCCGCGGTGACCGAGAAGATGCTGGAGAACATGTTCGTGGGAAGCCCGCCGGGCAACTACGACCGGATCCTGGACTTCTCCACCGCCGTCACCGGAACGCTGTTCTTCGCGCCGTCCGCCGACTTCCTGGACGACCTCCCCGACCCGCCCGCCCGGGCGGGGTCGACTGCGGCCGACCCCGCCGCGCCCGTCCCGGCGCCCGCCCCCGAGCCGCCCGCGTCCGAGCCGTCGGCACCCCCGTCACCTGCCGCGTCCCTGGGCATCGGCAGCCTTCGAAGGAGCACCCCGCAGTGAACAACCTCCACCGCTCACTCGCACCCGTCTCCGACGCCGCCTGGGCCGAGATCGAGGACGAGGCCCGACGCACCTTCAAACGCCATGTCGCCGGCCGCCGCGTGGTCGACCTCAACGGCCCGGCCGGCACCGAGCTCGCCGCGGTCGGCACCGGCCGGCAGACCGCCGTCGCTGCGCCCGCCGAGGGCGTCAGCGCCGCGCTGCGCGACGTCCAGCGCCTGGTGGAGCTGCGGATCCCGTTCACCGTGGACCGCACCGCCGTCGACAGCGTGGAACGCGGCGCCGCCGACGCCGACTGGCAGCCCGTCAAGGACGCCGCCCGCCAGGCCGCCTTCGCCGAGGACCGCGTCGTCTTCGAGGGCTACCCGGAGGCCGGCATGACCGGCATGCGGCCCGGATCCTCCAACCCCGAGCTGCCGCTGCCGTCGGACGTGCGCGACTATCCCGACGCGGTCAGCCGCGCCCTGAGCGCCCTGCGGCTGGCCGGGGTCGACGGCCCCTACTCGCTGCTGCTCAGCGCGGACGCCTACACCGCCGTCAGCGAGACCGCCGACCACGGCTTCCCGATCCTCACCCACCTGTCCCGGCTGCTGGTGGACGGCGAGATCGTCTGGGCACCCGCGATCCAGGGCGCGTTCCTGCTCTCCACCCGCGGCGGGGACTACGAGCTGCACCTGGGCCAGGACCTCTCCATCGGCTACCGGTCGCACAGCGAGACCGGGGTCGAGCTCTACCTCCAGGAGACGCTGACCTTCCAACTGCACACCAGCGAGGCCGTGGTGTCGCTGACCGCGGCGGGCTGAACCGGGTTCCGGCGCCGGACCGCCTCCGGCGCCGGTGGGTCCCTCGAACCGCCCACTCCGACGAGCGGCTTCGCTGATGCGCCGTTAGCTTGGACCGGGGGGAGCATCGAACCGGGGGGAACGCCCCGGCCGCACCGCGCCCGGGACCGCCGCCGGACCATGCCCGGCCCCCACCGCAGGGAGCAGAACCGCGTGCAGCCGTCGCCGATTCCCCAGACCGGTCAGGACGTCGCCGACGAACCGGACGCCCCCGCGCCGCCCCGCCGACGAGGGTGGATCCGCAGACTCCTCGCGCACCGCAGCGTCCAGGCGGTGCTGGCGCTGACGGCGGTGTTCCTCGGCTGGCTCGGCTGGTCGCTGGGCAGCGCGATGGCGGCCCCCGGCGACGACAGCATGGCCGCCCGAGTCGCCGAATGGGGGCGCGACCACAAGCTGGGACCGCTGGTCACCTTCCTGGAGAGCGCCCAGTACAAGGCGCATCCGCCCAAGGTCGGCGGCACCCCCACCGGCGCGCTGCAGCCCGCGGGCGCCGCGGCCGCGCAGGCGGGCTCCGGAACCTCGGCGCTGAAGGCCGTCGTGCCACCGCGGCTGGTCTCGCCCGCGGGCACCCCGCTGGCCGGGGAGGGCACCTGGGAGGTCCTGGGCAGCGTGCGCGGCACCCCCGCGCTGATGGGCGCCTACGTCCGCCCCGACGACGAGCACACCTCCTACGTCGCCGCGGCGGTCTCCATGGACCAGCGGCTGCTCAGGTTCGCCCTGCACCCCGGCGAGGTCGACCCGGGCCCGGACAACTGGGGCGTGCCGACCTCGGTCCCGGCCGGCCAGCGCACCGGCCTGATGGCCACCTTCAACGGCGGGTTCAAGGTCGGCGAGGCACGCGGCGGCTTCTACCTCAACGGCATCACCCACGGCACCCTGGCCGACGACGGCGCCTCGCTGGTCTACTACAAGGACGGCCATGTGGACATCGGCTCCTGGGGCACCGAGGAGCGGATGACCCCCCAGGTCGCCGGCGTGCGGCAGAACCTGAACCTGATCGTGGACCACGGCCGCGTCCCCGCCGGGGTGGACCAGAACGTGGAGAGCGGCTGGGGCCTGACCATCGCCGGCAAGTACTTCGTCTGGCGCTCGGGCGTCGGGATCACCCACGACGGCCGGGTGGTCTACGTCTACGGTCCGGCGCTGTCCGTGCGCACCCTGGCGGACCTGCTGCAGCGGGCCGGCTGCGTGCGGGCCATGCAGCTGGACATCAACCCCGCCTGGATGTCCTACATGTACTACAAGCCCACGCCGGACCCCAAGAACCCGACCCCGGTCAAGCTGCTCGACTCCCAGGAGCGCCCCGCCAACCGCTACTACGAGTCGACCAGCCGCGACTTCACCGCCGTGTACGCCAAATGAACCCGCGCCGCCGCGCGGCGGCCCTGGCCGCAGTCCTGTCACTGACGGGCTGCGGCGGTGGCGCCGACCCGGCACCGCCCTCCGCCTCGGCCGCGGCAGCGGTGCGCCACGCGATGGTCAGTCCGCCGCCGGCGCCGCTTCCGGTCGTGCCGCTGCACCCGGCGGTCCGTCCGCTGGTCTCCCCGGCCGAACCCGGCGAGGGCCGGTTCAGCGCGCTGGTGCAGGTCAAGGGCCGGCCGGTGGTCCAGAGCACGACCGTGCGCCCGGACGCCCAGGACACCCGGTTCCCGGTCGGCGTGGTGTGGATGAAGCAGGACGCGCTGCGCTTCGACCTGCACCCCGGCTCGCAGGAGCCCGGCGGCTCCTGGCGGATCCCGCCGACCGTCCCCGACCAGCAGCGCACCGGCCTGGTCGCCACCTGGAACGGCGGGTTCAAGGTCTCCAACGGCGACGCGCACGGAGGCTTCTACCTCGACGGGACGACCGTGGGCCGACTGCGCACCGGGGCCGCCTCCGAGGTCTTCCACCGCGACGGTTCGCTGACCGTGGGGGTGTGGAACCGCAGCGTCTCCATGCGGCCCGACGTGGTCGGCGTCCGCCAGTGCCTGGTACCGCTGGTGGCCGACGGACAGGTCACCGACGAGGTGTACCGGGGCGGGACCGAGACCTGGGGGCTCACCGACGGCGGGAACGCGATGGTGGCCCGCTCCGGGATCGGCGTGGACCGCAACGGCGACCTGGTCTACGTCGGCGGACGGCTGCTCTCGGTGCAGTCACTGGCCACCCTGCTGCAGCGGGCCGGAGCGGTCACCGCGATGATGCTGGACATCAACCTCAGCTGGCCCTCCTTCATGTCCTACGACGCCTCCCGCCGGCCGCACGACCCGGTGCCGCACAACCTGGTCAACTTCGTCCGCGGCCCGTACCGCTACTACGACGTCTCCAGCCGCGACTTCGTGGCCGTCCACGCCCGCTGACGGCACCTCACAGAGCCGGGCCGGCCCCGGCCGCCGCGCCCGGCACCTCGTCCAGCTCGAACCAGATGCACTTGCCCTCGCCGCGCGGCTCCATCCCCCAGCGGTCGGACAGCAGCTCCAGCAGGATCAGGCCGCGCCCCGAGGAGGCCATCTCGCCCGGCGAGCGCCGGTGCGCCAGCTCGTCGCTGCCGTCGGCCACCTCCAGCCGCAGCCGGCGCGAGCCCACCTGCCCGGTCATCGTCGCCACCAGTGCCGCCGTCTGGTCGGTGTGCACCAGCACATTGGTCAGCAGCTCGGTCGCCAGCAGCACCGTGGCGTCGGCCTGGTCCGGCACGGCCCAGTCGTGCATGATCGCGCGCAGTTCCTCGCGGGCCCCGGCGATCCGGTCGGCCTGGTCCTGAGCCACCGTCAGCACCAGGCGCCGGCCCGTCACGGCCTGGCTCTGGCCGACCACGTCGCGGCGCAGCAGCAGCAGGGCGATGTCGTCCTCGCGCCGGTCCGCCAGATGCCCGGCCCCGGTGTGCGAGGCGGGACCGTGCACCGCGTCGATCAGGCGGTCCGCCATGCCCTCCAGGTCGCCGGTGGGCCCCGGCGACAGGGCGTCCCGCACCCGGATCCAGCCGGTGTACATGTCGTGGCCGCCGGTCTCGATCAGCCCGTCGGTGCACAGCATCATCACCTCGCCGGGCTGCAGCTCCAGCGTGGTGACCGGGTAGTCCTCGCCCTCGGGTGCCAGCCCCAGCGGCAGCCCGCCGTCCACATGCCGGATCATGCAGGTGCCGTCGGGCATCCGCAGCACCGGATGCGGGTGGCCGGCCCGGGCGATGGACAGGGTGCCGCTCGCCGGATCGGCCTCGATGTAGATGCAGGTGGCGAAGCGGTCGTCGTCCAGCGCCGCCAGGAAGTGGGAGGTGCGGGCGAGCACCGCGTCCGGGCGGTGCCCCTCGGTGGCGTAGGCGTGCACGGCGGTGCGCAACTGCGCCATCAGCCCGGCCGCGTGCACGTCGTGGCCCTGCACGTCGCCGATGACCAGCGCCAGCCGGCCGTCGGGCAGGTTGATGATGTCGTACCAGTCGCCGCCGACCATCAGCCCGCCGCCGGTGGGCACGTAGCGGGTGGCCACGCTGATCCCCTCGGCGGCCGGCGATCCGGTGCCCATGCTGCGCCGCAGCCCGCGCGACAGCGCCCGTTCGGCCTCGTTGGTGTGGGCCCGCTCGAGCGCGTGGGCCAGCATCCGGGCGACCGTGGACAGCACCGCCCGCTCGTCGGGCGTGAACCGCACCGGAGTGCGGAAGGAGGCCATCCACGCCCCGGTGGTGCGCCCGGTGGCGACCAGCGGCAGGAACGCCCAGGCCTGCCGGCCGAAGCCCTGGACCAGCGGCCAGGCCGCGGGGAAGCGGGCCCGGTAGTCCTCGGGGGAGGACATGTAGATCGCGCGCCCGGTGCGCACCACCACGGCGGCCGGGTAGTCGGTCTCCACCGGCATGGTGAACGCCGAGTCGTCGTTCAGCTCGTAGCCGTGCTGGCCCACCATGGACAGGGTGCCGCCGTCCACGCCGAACACCGCCAGGCCGTCCGGCGAGAAGCCGGGCATCGACAGCGAAGCGACCACCCGCAGCACCTCGGCGGTGGTGCCGGCCTCGGCCAGCGCCCGTCCGGCGTCCAGCAGGAAGGCCTCGCGGGAGCGGCGCAGGTTGGTCGGGCCCGGCCCCGGGTCCAGGCCGCGGGCGGTGCCGTGGGAGGCGTGCGGGTCGGCGCCGAGCGGGTGGGGGAGCCGTTCGGTGCGCAACGAGGACGGTGCGCGGTTCAGCGTGTCGATCTGCCGCAGCTCCGCGTCCAGGCCCCCCGCCGACGCGGTGCCGGGTTCCGCGCCGTCCGCCGGGTCCGGGTCCCGGTTGACCCTCGGCACGGTCGCCGACAGGTCGCCCTCGCAGATGTCGGCCAGATGCCCGGCCACCGCGGTTCCCTGCACCGGCCACGGCTGGCCGGGCGCGGCGGGCACCACCTGCAGGTGCAGCACCCGGCGCACCTTGCCGGTGGCGGTGAGCACCCGGACCCGCACGTCGAAGGGGCGCTGCTCGGCGATGGCCAGCTCGGCGGTGGAGCGCAGCCGCACGTAGTCCTCGGCGTGCAGCAGCGAGCGCAGCTGCGGTACGCCGAGCCGCTCGGTCGCGGTGTCCACGCCGAGCAGTCCGGCCGCGATCGGGTCGACTTCCAGCAGGGCCTGCGGCCGGTTCCAGCGCCACACCCCGATCCCGGCGCTGCCCAGCACGGCGTCGCCACGCAGCGGCGGGGTCGCGCTGCCCAGCTCGTCAGCCATCGGGCCGTCCCTTCCGGGTCCGGGCGGACAGGACCGGTTGAACCACGTCACAACACCAGAGGCAGAACACCAAAGGAGGGCAAGTACGGACAAAGCATATTACGCAGCGATCAACCAACGGCTCAGCTCCCCGTGCGTGGCCGACTCGGAGCGCCCCGCGTTCCCCCGTCCGGACCGGCCGCGTGGCGGTCCCGCGGCCGCGGGGGTGTGATCGTTCCAGGTCCCGCGGACCCGGCACCGACGGCCTGCGGCGCGGGGCGACCAACCAGGGAGGAACGCTTGTCCACGCTTCGATCCTGTACTGCCATTGACCTGGGTGCCTCGTCCCTGCGCGTCCGCAGAGGCGCCGGCGCCCCGGTGGCGTCGATGCCGGCCAGGGTCGTGCTCGAGGGCCAGGACAGCATCTTCGCCATGGGCGAGGACGCCGTCGCCATGGAGGGCCGCACCTGGGGCGCCCTCAAGCTGTGCCGTCCAACCAGCGGGGGAACCGTCGCCGACCAGCGGGTCACCCAGATCATGGTGCGCACCCTGATGCGCGAGTCCGGACGGGCCAGGCTCACCTACGGCGGGCGGGTCGGGGTGTGCGTCTCCCCGGCCGTCACCGACCTGGGCGCCGCCGCGCTGCGCCAGCTCTGCCGGGAGGTCGGCTTCTCCGACGTCCGGCTGGTGCCGCAGGCGCTGGCGGCGGCGGTCGGCGCCGGCATCGCGGTGAACACCCCGTACGCCAGCGTCCTGGTCGACCTGGGGGCCGAGCACACCAGCGCGGCGCTGGTGGTCTACGGACGGGTGATCGCCTCCCGCTCCACGCGCACCGGCGGCGACGCGCTGGACGCGCTGCTGCTGCGGCACCTGCGCGAGGAGCACCAGGTGGTGATCGGGGCGGCCGCGGCGCAGACCGTGAAGACCACCCTGCGCGGAGCCCGGGACACCGTCTCGGTCCGCGGCCAGGACGCGGTGACCGCCCGCCCGCGCGGACTGATGCTGCCGGTGGGCGAGCTTCACGAGGTGCTGCTGCCCCGTGCCGTGGCGGCCGTCTGCGACCAGGTCACCGCGGTCCTGGCGGGCTGCCCGGTGGAGATGGCCGCCGACGTCTACGAGCGCGGCATCGTGCTCACCGGCGGCGGCGCCCGGCTGCACGGCCTGGTGGAGGCGGTGCGCAAGGAGTCCGACCTGCCGGTCCACGTCGTGGACGACTGCGAGCTGATCGCGGTCAAGGGGACCCAGATGCTGATGGACGCGGGCTGGGCCGGTGTGGACCGCTCCGCGCTGCGGGCCGCGGCGCTGGCAGCCGGCGAACTGGAACCGGAGCCGGCCGCCGCCCCCTGACAGCCGGAGCAGCCCGAGGTACAGAGATGACGGTGCAGACGTGACGGTGCAGATATGACCCGGAGTCATCAGCGTTCCCGCTCCCGGCTGGGCAAGGCGGGCCTGTGCATCCGCCTGCTCGGCGCCAGCGTCCTGGCCGGGGCCCTGGTCGCGGTGCTGGCCCTGCCGCTGGTCGGCGCCGTCGGCTACGGAGCCAAGTCGGCGGCCGGCTCGTTCGACCAGCTCCCGGACAGCCTGACCGCGCCGGTGCTCGCCCAGGCCTCCACCCTGTACGACGCCGGCGGCGGGGTGATCGCCCGGGTGTACGCACGCGACCGCACCGTGGTTCCGCTGGCCCGAATAGCACCGGTGATGCGGCACGCCATCGTCGACATCGAGGACAGCCGCTTCTACCAGCACGGCGCCGTCGACCTCAAGGGCACCCTGCGCGCGCTGGTGACCAACGCCGGATCGGGCGGCGTCGCCCAGGGCGGTTCGACGCTGACCCAGCAGTACGTCAAGAACGTCTTCGTCGAGGAGGCGGGGGACGACCAGGCCAAGGTGCTCACGGCGCAGCGGCAGACCCTGGGCCGCAAGATCCAGGAGATGAAGTACGCGATCGGCCTCGAGGAGCGGATGTCCAAGGACCAGATCCTCGAGGACTACCTGAACATCACCTTCTTCGGTGAGCAGGCCTACGGCATCGAGGCCGCGGCTGAGCGCTACTTCAGCGTCCAGGCCGCCGACCTCACCCTCCCGCAGGCGGCGCTGCTGGCCGGCCTGGTGCAGTCGCCCAGCCGCTACGACCCGCTGCGCGACCCGGACACCGCCAAGGAGCGCCGGGACACCGTGCTCGACACCATGGTCGAGAACCACAGCATCACCGCCGCCCAGGCCGCCGCGGCCAAGGCCGCCCCGCTGGGACTGGACGCCAGCCCGCCGCGGCAGGGCTGCATCACCGCCGGCACCGGCGAGGCCTTCTTCTGCGACTACGTCAAGCACGTCTTCCTGGCGAACAAGGCCTTCGGGGCCACCGCGGAGGCCAGGCAGGCGCTGTGGGACACCGGCGGCCTGCAGATCCACACCACGCTGGACCCGACCGCCCAGGCCTCCGCCCAGTCCGCGGTGACCAGCCACGTCTACGCCACCGACCAGGCCGCCGCGGCCATCACCCTGGTCCAGCCGGGCACCGGGAAGATCATCGCGATGGCGCAGAGCCGCCCCTACGGCCCCGGCGACCACGAGACCGAGCTCAACCTCAACGTCGACCGGCTGATGGGCGGCGGCAGCGGCTTCCAGACCGGTTCGACCTTCAAACCGGTCACCGCCGCCGCAGCCCTGGAGAACGGCATCGGCATGGACCAGGTCTACCCGGCGCCCTACCAGGACGACTACCCCGCCATGCAGACCTGCGACGGCAGCACCCTGCCGCAGGTGCCGGGGGACCAGAACGACAGCCCCGACCTGGTCGGCCCCTTCGACATGCCCACCGCGATGGCGCAGTCGGTCAACACCTACTTCGTCCCGCTGGAGGCCGACGCCGGGCTGTGCAACGTGGTCCGGATGGCCCGCAGGCTCGGCCTGGGATCGCAGGCCCTGCCCGACGCCTCGGGCCGGCTGAAGCCGGTGGACCAGGTCCAGTCGCTGACGCTGGGCACCAACAACTTCACCCCGCTGCAGATGGCCGACGTCTACGCGACCTTCGCCGCGCACGGCAACTACTGCGCCCCGGTCGCGCTGACCTCGGTCACCACGCCCGCCGGCGCGAGCCTGCCGGTGCCCGGAGCCTCCTGCACCTCCGCGATGTCCTCCGACACCGCGGACGCGATCACCACCATGCTGCACGGCGTGGTCCAGGACGGTACCGGCGCACCGGCCGGACTGTCCGACCGCGACGACGCCGGCAAGACCGGCACCACCGACGGGCACCGCCAGGTCTGGTTCACCGGCTTCACCGCGCAACTCGCCGGGGCTGCCGTGGTCAGCGACACCAAGGCTCCGCTGGAGAGCCTGAACAACCGCTCCTACGGCGGGGTGTACGTCACCGACGCGTTCGGCGGCACGCTGGCCGGCCCGATCTGGAAGCAGGCGATCAGCGGAGCCCTCTCCGGCCAGCCCGACATCGGCCTGGCCTCGGTGCCGCTGCCGACCCCGCCCGACCCCTCAGCCACCGACACGACCCCACCGGATCCGACCGCGACCACCCCCTAGCGTGGGTGTCCGAAGAGTGAACACGTGTGGACCGGAACCATTGGTTCCCTGGGTCTTCCCAGGTCGCCGGTGTATGGTCTGCCCGACTCGGCCGAAGGCTTGTCTGATCTCCGTATCGGTCCTGTCGTGCCACACGTACACATGTCAGCGCGGAATCGGATTGTCGAGGACCATGGCTGTCGCTGCTGTCGGGTCGAACCCCTCTGCCGTAGCCGAGCCCGGAGGGGCCAAGGAGCGGTGGACCCCGCTCCGGGTCTTCTGGTGGGCCTTCGTCGGCTTCCTGGTCCTCGGCATCGGCTGGGGCCTCGCGGTGCCCTACGACGGCTTCGCCGACGAGGCGCGCCATGTGGCCCGGGCCTACAGCGCCGCAGGGGGGCAGCTGGTCTTCCACGGCGACCTGGTGACCGTCGACACCCAGGCCACCGGCGGCCCGGCCGCCGGCACCCCGCTGATCAAGGTCCCCCGCAGCCTCGCCCCCAACGCCCCGTCCGGCTCGGCCTGCTTCCAGCAGGACCCGGGCCTGGCCGCCAGCTGCTCGCCGCCGGCCGGCCGCACCCAGGACGAGCACACCATCGTCGAGATACCGTCCGGAGCCGGGTACTACAACCCGATCTACTATGTGATCGTCGGTCAGCCGCTGCGGCTGTGGCCGAACTCCACCGGCATCTACCTCGCCAGGCTGCTGTCCGACGCCATGGTCAGCGCCCTGTTCGCGGCCGCCTTCGCGATCACGGCCATGGCCCGGCGCGGACGGCGGATGCTGGCCGGGCTCCTGGTCGCGCTCACCCCGGTGGCGATCAACCTGGCACCGGCCATCAACCCGGCCGGTCTGGAGATCGGCGGCGCCGCCGTGCTCTGGACCGCCCTGGTCCTGCTGGTCGACGGACGGCAGCGGTCGGCGAACCTGGTGCGGCTGGCCTCGCTGGGAGCGGCGATCGTGGCCACCGTGCGCTTCGGCGGCATCCTCTGGCTGGCCCTGATCGTCGGCGTCGCCGCGCTCGGCATGGACCGGGACCGGCTGCGCCGGCTGACCCGGCTGCGGCTGGTCCGCCGCTGGGGCACCTTCGTGGCGGTCGCCGTGGCGGCCGGCGCGCTGTGGACCCTGTGGCAGGACCCGGCCGGCGACGCGGTCTCCACCAGCGGCGACCGCTCACTGGCCTACAAGGTCTTCGCGGCCCTCAGCGTGGACACCTGGGACCGGGGCGAGTACCTGGTCAAGGGCATGGTCGGGCTGGTCGGATTCGGGGAGACCTCACCGCCGGCGATCGTCTTCCCGGTCTGGTTCTGCGCCTTCGGAGCCCTGCTGTTCACCGCCGTGGTGCTGACCCGCAGGCTCGACCGGATCCGGCTGGGCATCCTGGTGATCGGCACCTTCGGGGTGCTGATCGCCAGCGACGTCGGCCCGATCAGCCAGGGCTGGTACCTCTCCCAGGGCCGCTACGGGCTGCCGGCCATCCTGGGCGTGCCCATTCTGGGCGCGTACCTGCTGGTCGAGCGGGGCGTCTTCAGCGAGGCGCACCTGCGGACGCTGACCCGCGCCTACGTCCTGCTGCTGCTGCCACTGCAACTGCTGACCTTCTACACCGCGATGCTGCGCTACCAGCAGGGCCTCAAGGGCGGGAACCCGCTGCCGGTCCAGCCCTGGAACCCCTTCGTCGGCAGCTGGCTGCCGGCCTCCGGACCCGAGTTGCCGCTGGCGGCGGCCGTGATCGGGCTGGCGGTGCTGGGGTGGCTGGTGTGGCGGATGACCCCGCCCCAGCCGGAACCGGCTCTGGCGAACATGTAACGCTCGTGAGCGAGCGGTGAGAAGGAATCGTACGCGAGGGATTGAATTGTATGACGTGTACGTGCCACCCTTGAGGCGCCCGGACGGCGCTGGTCGCAACCCGCCGCCCGGGCACGTGGACCCCACGCCGCCCGGCAGAAGCGGCAGTGGGGTCCACGTGCGCGCGGCCGGTGGCGTCGGCGCGGTCCCGGCGGGGGAGTAGTGCTTCATGGAGAACCTGGTGACCCGCGCCGAGTGGGGCGCGCTGCCGCCGTCGCAGCAGTGGCGCGCCCTGCCGAGGGCCCTGGGCGTGAAGATCCACTACGAGGGCCGTGAGGTCCCCGCCGACCTGGTCCGCCCCGACCAGCACCACCGCTGCGCCGCCCGGGTCCGGGAGATCCAGGCGATGCACCTGGCCGATCCCGTGCAGGGCTGGATCGACATCGCCTACAACGCCCTGGTCTGCCCGCACGGGCGGGTCTTCGAGGGGCGCGGCGCCCGGCGCGAGAGCGGGGCCAACGGCGACCGCCGGCTGAACCGGGCCCACTACGCGGTCTGCGCCATGCTCGGCGACTCCGGTCTGACCGAGCCGGGCCCGGCACTGCTGCACGGGCTGTGCGACGCCGTCGACTGGCTGCGCGAGCGCGGCGCCGCCGGACCGCAGGTGGTCGGGCACCGGGACGGCCGCGACACCGACTGCCCCGGTGAGCCCCTCTACCGCTGGATCCTGGCCGGGGCGCCGCGCCCCTGACGGAGCAGCCGCCGACGGGCTACCCGCTGACGCTGGCCGCGCCGGTCTCGATGTGGCCGGTGAAGCGGCGGCTCCAGCCGGGGTCGCTGCTGACGGTGACGGTGAAGTCGTACCAGCCGCTGCTGTAGGCCACCGCGTTGAAGTAGTCCGAGACGCTGCCGCCGGCCGGGACCTGGTAGGTCCAGGGGCCGTCGGTGCGGTAGCCGGTGGCGGTGATGGTGAAGGTGACCTGGGCGGTGGAGCTGTTGGACAGGGCGAACCAGACGGCCTGCTTGCCGGTGTCCGGGGCGGGCGCGAAGGAGGGGACGGCCTCGGCCTTGCTGCCCGCGGCGGTGGTGTCGCCGGCGAAGTGGCGCAGGAAGCGGTTGGGGCCGACCAGGGTGAGGTCGTACTTGCCGTTGCCGTAGCCGGTGCCGAGGTTGAAGAAGTCGGAGGCGGTGCCGCCCGGGTCCACGGTGTACTGCCAGGGACCGCCGGTGCGGTAGGCGTTGGCGTGGACGGAGAAGTGGGCGGCGGAGGTGGCCGGGGCGCCCTGATTGGCCATCTTGATCCAGACCAGGGTCTGGCCGCCGGAGTCGTACTCGATGTGGTCCAGGTAGCCGTTGGGCTGGTAGGGCAGGGCGCGCGCGGGGCGGGTGCCGGCCTCCTGGGTGGGCATCGCATTGTTGCCGGGGCTCGGGTTGATCAGGATGTTGCAGTACGACTGGCCGATGGTGGCGCTGGTGGACGGCAGGGCGGGCAGGCCGGAGACCGGGTTGGCGAAGTCGAAGGCGCCGGTGAGGTCGCCGCAGACCTTGCGCCGCCAGGCGCTGATGCTCTGGCAGATCGCGGGGGTGCCCAGGGCGGTGGTCCAGGTCTCCAGGAAGCGGATCACCGAGGTGTGGTCGGAGACCTGGGAGTCCACCCAGCCACCGCGGGTCCACGGGGAGACGATGACCATCGGGACCCGGAAGCCCAGCCCGATCGGCGTGCCGCTGTAGCTCTCGTCGGCGGTCCCGGACGGCGCGACCGGCGGCGGGACGTGGTCGAAGAAGCCGTCGTTCTCGTCGTAGTTGAGGAACAGCACGGTGGAGTCCAGCACGTCGCTGTCTGCGGCCAGGGCCTGCAGCACCAGGTTGATGAAGTGCGCGCCGTCGTTCGGGGGCGCGTCCGGGTGCTCGGAGAAGGCCTGGTTGGCCACCACCCAGGAGACCTGGGGCAGGGTTCCGGCCAGCGCGTCGGCCTTGATCGCGGCGGCGATGTCGTCGGGGGTGGAGCCGGTGGACGGGACCGAGGCCATGCCGCGCTGGTAGAGCGTGCTGCCGCTGGCGGCGTTGGCGAACTGCTTGAAGTACGCCAGTCCGTTGTCGCCGAAGTTGTCGCTGGCGTTCTGGTAGACCTTCCAGCTGACCCCGGCGTTCTGCAGCGTCTCGGCGTAGGTCTGCCAGCTGAGCCCGGACTCCGAGCCGCCGTCGTAGGCCGGGCCGCCAGCGGTGCCGCCCGGGTCGATCATCCCGCCCCACAGGTAGGTGCGGTTGGGGCCGGTCGCACTGAGGATCGAGCAGTGGTAGGCGTCGCAGATGGTGTACGCGTCGGCCAGGGCGTAGTGGAACGGGATGTCCGTGCGGTTCAGGAAGCCCATGGTGCGGCTGGAGCCCTTGGCGGAGATCCAGTTGTCCATCTTCCCGCCGTTCCAGGCGCTGTGCTGGGTGGGCCAGCCGTGGTCCAGCGAGCCGTCGCACTGCGCCAGGGTCTCCGGGGCGGCGCCGAAGTACCAGGTGTTGGTGGCGCTGAGCTGCCACGGGTACTGGCGGCCGCTGCCGTTGGGCTGGTTGAAGACCGAGTAGCCGCCCGACAGCGGCACCGTGCTGCGGTCCGCGAAGCCGCGCACCCCCTTGAGGGTGCCGAAGTAGTGGTCGAAGCTGCGGTTCTCCTGCATCAGCACGACCACGTGCTTGACGTCCTTGATGGTGCCGGTGGCGGCGGCCGCGGCGCTGGACGCGGAGCCGGCCACCGCCTCCAGGCCGAGGGCCGCGCCGAGGGCGGCGGCGGAGCCGAGGAAGGTACGGCGGGTGACGGGGGCCACGGGGTCCTCCGGATCGGTGGGCAGGACACGACGGGCTGAACTCTGGGCCGGACAGATGGACTGACGCCCCGACAAAGGTGGCAGGGACATGAAAGATTGCCCACAACTGGACTGGACCCGTGATCAAAACGTGACCACGTTCAAGCCGCTGTGCGGCCCCCGCGCCCGCCGAGGCGGCGGCCTAGACGGTCCAGGCCTCCGCGCTGGTGGTCACGGCGTCCCCGGTCCGCAGCGACTCCAGCACGGCCAGGCTGATGGCGTGGTCCTGGCAGCCCTCGGCCAGCGGATAGGGGGCCGGACCCTCGCTCCGGCTCCAGGCCGTGGTGTCCAGCAGCAGGTCGACCACGGCCAGGTCGTCCTCGGACAGCCGCGCCCCGAAGACGCGGTTGCGCCACAGCACCTGCCCGTCGACGCTGATGTGGTCCAGGTCCACGCCCTCCAGGTTCAGGTCGGTCCCGGTGCGCCGGCGCACCAGCGGAGACTCCACCACGGTGCGCTCGTCCACCAGCCGGGTCATCCGGTCGTCGACGATCTCGCCCAGCGAGCCGCGGACGGTGATCCGGCGCGCCCGCAGCGGGTTCCACCACTGGTTGTCGGTGAAGTCGTACAGCCCCATCGAGCCGCCGAAGTCCAGGGTGGCCAGCGTGGTCGCCGCGGGCTTGGGGGCGGCGTCGCCGCTCCAGCCGTCCCGGCTCAGCGGGTCGGCCAGCGGCGCCGTGAAGGACTGCGCGCGCACCGTGGCCGGGGCCAGGCCGACGCCGAGCAGCCGGCGGATGATCGACACCGCGTGGTAGAGGTGGGTCGAGGAGACCTGCACCGAGCCCACCTGGCCGATGGCGCCGCGGGCGACCAGCTCGCCGCGGACCGCATGGGCCGGCATCCACATGTACTGCTCCGCCACCTGCACCGCGCCCGAGTCGCCGACCGCGGCCCAGAGCCGCCGCAGCCCGTCGAGGTCCGCCGCCGGCGGAGTCTCGGTCAGCACCTTGGCGCCACGCTCGACCAGCTCGACGGTGACCTCCGCCGCCACGTCCCAGGGCACGCAGGGGACCACGAAGTCCGGAGCGGTCGCCGCCAGCAGCTCCTTGACGGTGCGGAAGGTGGGCACGCCCCACTCGGCCTCGATCTCGGCGCCGCGCTCCGCGGCGCGGGTGACCACCCCGCAGACCCGCAGCCGCCCGGGCGCCTGCCGGGCCAGCCGCAGGAAGAACTCGGAGCGCCAGCCGCTTCCGACCAGGGCGAAGACGGACGGTATTGCGGCAACTGACTGCGTGTCGGTCACGGGTGCGCCTCTCCGGATGTACGGGCACCCTGCCGTGGGTGGGGGCAGGGCATCGTGATCATCCTGCCGAAGCGGGGCCGGTCTGACCAGACCGGCCCCGTACCCGGGGCGCTGCCCGGGTCAGCGGCGGACCTCGATGAAGCCCCTCTCGTGATGGGTCCCGCAGCGGTCGGTGGGCGCGTCCTGGTGCATGGTCACCTCGGCCAGCACCGGCGCGCCGGTTCCGTTGGTGTAGTAGCGGCCCGCGCCGCCGTTGCCCCACTGCTCGCCCCAGCCGATCTGGGTGCGGCCGGCGCCGCTGCCGGTGTAGACGGTGAACACGGTCGGGCCGTAGCCGTCGTCGATACCGATCCAGATGTAGCCGCCCGGTGGCACGGTCACCGGCGGGGCGCAGGCCAGCTCCCCCGAGTAGGGGATCTCGCAGGTCCAGTTCTCGTGGACCAGGACGCTCTCGGCGTGGGCGGGCGGGGCCAGCGCGAGGCCTGCGGTGACCAGCAGCCCGACGGCGATCCATCTCGATGATGCACTCATGCTGCTGTCATCCCACCGGCGGCCCACCTGCCCGGCGTCGGCCCGCGGAGTCCACCCGTACGGGCGAACGCCGATGCGGTGGCGAGACGTGCGAGGACCCCTGCGGCGGCGGCCGCAGGGGTCCTCACGATCAGGTGGCGATCAGTGGGCGATCACTGCGAGGTCTCCACCCACTGCTGGTTGGAGCCGCCGTTGCAGGTCCAGATCTCCAGTTGGGTGCCGTTGGCGGTGTTGGCCGCGGTGTCGTCCAGGCACTTGCCCGTCGCCGGGTTGACCAGGGCGTTGCCCTGCTGCTGCCACTGCTGGTTGGAGCCGCCGTTGCAGGTCCACAGCTCCACCAGGGTCCCGTCGGTGGTGCCGGCGCCGGTGATGTCCATGCAGGAGCCGTTGATGCGGATGGTGCCGTCGGTGCCGACCGTCCAGTTCTGGGCGGCGGTCCCGTTGCAGTCCCACATCTCCACCTTGGTGCCGTTGGCGCTGGAGTTGCTGTTGTCGTCCACGCACTTGGCGGAGTTGTCGACGGCCACGATCGGACGGGCGGCCGGCGTGGTGCCGATCGCGGTGACCGTCAGGTTGTCGAACTGGTCGCCCTGGTAGCCGCTGGTGCCCAGACCGACCATGCCGGCGACGAAGGTGCCGTCGGTGGCGCTGCCCACCGTGGTGCCGTCGATGGCCGCGCTGATGCTGCTCCCGTTGAGGGTCAGCGCCAGATGGTGCCAGGTGCCGAGCCCCGGTGCGGTCACCGTGCCGGAGGCCAGCGTGGTGAGCGTGCCGGCGGTGGTGTTGCGCACGATCGACCAGGCGCCGGTGTTGCTGAGCTGCAGGTAGTACTCGTTGATCCCGGCCGGCCCGAAGCTGTGCTGGGTGCCGACCCGTCCCAGCAGCTGCACCGATCCGGCCGTTTTGATCAGGGTGTCGGCGGCGACGGTGTAGTTGGTCCAGCCCAGGCTGCCGCCGATGGTGTAGGGGTTGGAGTCGCCGTCCCACTCGATCGGCTTGACCAGCGCCTGCTGGGTCACGCAGCTGCCGGTGCGGCCGGTGCAGGGCTCCACCTCGAAGGCGCCCTGCATCTGCGACAGGTAGCGCGGCTGCTGGTCGGTGGTGTCGCTGTCGAAGGTGTCGGAGTACGGCAGCGCCAGCGCGCCCTGCGCCGGGCTCGCCGCGGTGCCCTTGCCCTGCCCGGTGGTGGTGGTCAGGGTGTAGATGTAGCCGGGCTGCACGGTCAGCGAGTAGGAGCCGCCCGAGGGGGTGATGTCGCTCTGCTGCACCATGCCGCCGGAAGCGGCCGAGGCGTTCAGGTTGGTGGCCCAGACGTGGACGGTGCCGGTGGACAGGCCCCCGGTGACATTGACGTTGACGGTCTGCGCGGCGGTGGCCGTGGTGGTCTCGATGACCGTGGAGTAGTTGCCGCCGCTGGTCGACTTCAGCGACACGTAGCTGCCGTTGGACTCAGTGCCGCCGAGGTAGCCCGAGCCGGTGTTCAGGAACTGCCAGCCGGGTGCGGTGAACTGGGTGACCTGGGCGGTGGCCCACAGGCTCTTGCCGACGATGTAGGCGCCGGAGGACGGCTGCGAGGCCTGGACCAGCCCGTCCGTGTCATAGGGCAGGTTCGGGTAGACCGCGGCGACCACCGGCCAGTTGATGTAGGCGGTCAGGCCGCCGTCCAGATAGCCGCGGGTGATCGACCGGATCAGCGCTGCGGCACCCGAGTTGAGGTCCTGCGAGCCGTTCTCGCTGGCCCACAGCGGCTTGCCGGTGCCGGTCGCGGTGGAGTTGCCGGTGCAAGTGTTGGCGGACCCGCCGTCACCGCCGGCGCAGGGGTAGTGCACCCCGATGATGGAGACGGCGGCGGCGAAGGCCGAGTTGGAGGCGACGTCGGTGGCCACGCTCCAGTCGCTGTCGGCGCCGACGATCTGGATCGCCGAGTACCCGTCGGCGTTCAGGGTGGAGCGCAGCTGCTCGTACCAGGCGATGTTGTAGCCGCGTTCGTTCCAGCCGCCGAGGTAGTCGATGGTCAGGCCGTGCGACTTGGCGCAACCCAGCCAGTTCACGAGGTAGTTGATGGTGTCGGTGGACCAGAAGCTGCCGCCGCCGATCCAGCCCGGCGCGCCCCAGGCGAGACCGTAGAGCTTGATGGACGGATTGAGCGCCTTGGCCTGCTCCATCAGCCACCACTCGTAGCCGGTGCCGCAGTCGACGGCCGAGGCGGTGTGCATGTGGCTGGACTCGGAGCCGTCGGTGGAGTTGGTGTCGCCGCCGATCTCCACCTTGAGGATCTGCAGGTCGGCGCCGTAGCCCGGCTTGAACAGGTAGTTCAGGATCTGCTGCTGCTGGGCCGCGGGGTAGTCGGTGAGCAGGCGGGTGTTGCCCCCGCCGCCGCTGATCGCCCCGATCCCGTCGAAGGTCTTCCCCGCGCTGGTCCCGCTGACCGATATGGTGGTCGAGGTGGCGGCGTTCGCCTTTGGTGCAGTCGGCCCAAAACCCATCGCGATCAACAGCAGCGTCACCACCCCGAGTATGGTCGGAAGCCCTGGTCCCCAACGCCGCGCCTTGGTCACTGCGATCACCTCTCTGCAGGTGGGAGGCGACCAACACGGCCCCGAGGGCAGGACGGCACAGGCCCGGGGGGAGCCGGACCCACTGCGGACTGCTGATCGTATTGGGCGGAAAATGTTGGTCGCTGTTGGAATTGACGCATCGTCAACTGGACATGTCAAGGTCTCCGACCGACCTGCCGGTCCGGGTGTGCCGGGCGCTGCCAGACCCTGCAGAGCGCCGCCGGTTTCAGCGCCAGGTCCGGCGGGCGACCAGCTCGGCCCACTCCCGGTCCTGCAGCCCCGGCAGGGTCCGGCCGTTGCCGCGCCATTCGGCCGCGAGCTGCGAGTAGATCGGTTCGTCCTGTGGGCGGGAGGCCGGGCGTTCCTGCTCGGGCGGTGCCGCGGGCGCCGCCGCGGGTGCGGCCCACTGCTGAGGCAGCTCGGAGAGGGTCACTCGGGACCAGCGAGGCTCGGGCATGCCGGATCAACGACGAATCCGGTGCGCCGGTCACCCAGGATTGGGCCGAACGGGCGGTGGTCGGACCGCTGAGCTGGAGTTCTTCCCCGGCTCTGCGGTATGGCCCGGTGGCGGTCCCGACGGGCGGGCCGCGGGCGGATCGAGCAGCCTTGGCTCATGGAGAATCCCGATCCGCTGGTCATCGTCTGGGGCTACGAGCAGGGCCCGGACGGTTCCGGGCGCCGCGTACAGATCGGCCGCCATGTCATCGCCATCGCCGAGACCAGGTCCGATGTGGACCAGCTGCTGAAGATGGCCGGCCTGGCCGAGTGGTTCGAGCTGGACCCCACGATCGTGGAATGGCGCGGGGGCGACCCCGACGTCTGGTCGGCCCCGGGATGCAGCCCCGACTGAGCGGTCGGCGTCACCCGTCCGGCCCAGTGGCGTTGCGCAGCGCCACCGGCGGTCACACGCTGGAGTCTGAGCGGCATTCAGCTCAGTCACCTGCCGGGAACTCTTCTCCCCGGCAAACGGCGCCCCCGGGTTCAGCACCCGGGGGCGCCGGTGCGTACGGGCCGGCGAGCGGGGCGGGATTTCGGGCGGCGCACCGGGGGCGGTAGTTGAGTCTATAAATACGATTTGTCATGCTTCGTGGCATGGAGCTACCGCACGGGCCGACCGGGCTGCGAAGGGGTGTGCCGTGCGGCGAGGCCTGAACCGGTGCCTGGTCGGTGCCGGAGCGCTGGTGGTGGCCGGAGTCGCCGCCCTCGCCGTGCCCACGGCCGGACAGGGCGTGTCGGTCCGGGCCTTCCGGGTGCACCAGGTGGATCTGCGGTCCACCGCCCAACTGGCCGGGGTGCTCCGGGCGGCGGTCACCTGGCGGATGTACTTCGGCGCGGGCACCGCGGTACCCGCCGGCGGCGCGGCCGACGCCGGCGTCTGCACGACCGGACCGCTCCCGACGCCAGGGCTGGGCCCGGTTACCGAACTGCAGGCCGTCCCGGGCCAGGCGGTGACGAAGGGTCAGCTGCTGGCCCGCGCCGACACCACGGCCGTCCAGCAGGCCCTGGACGCCGCCCAGCAGGACCTCGCCGAGTCCCAGTCCCTGCTCCAGGACCACCGCAACGCCGCCACGGCCACTGGCGGCTCCGATGGCAGCGACCCCTCGGCAGTGGCTGCGGCCGCCGCAGCCGCTGCCGCGCAGGCGCAGCTCGGGCCGGACCTGGACCGGGTCGCCCAGGGCCAGCAGCGGGTGGCGGCGCTGCAACGCACCCTCGCCGACGCCACCATCACCGCGCCCGCGGACGGCGTGGTCGAGCAGGTCGGCACCGCGGTCGGCGGCAGCCCGGACTGCCACACCCCGGTCCTGGTGCTGCGGACCTGGGCGCTGGAGGTGCACACCCAGGTGGGCGGCGAGGTGCGCGGACGCCTGCGGCCCGGCCAGTCCGCCGAGGTCGCGGTGCAGGACACCACCACCCAGGTGACCACGGCGGTGGCCACCCTGCCGCTGAGCGCCACCGTCCCGGCGCCTACCGCCCCCGCCCAGCCGGTACCCGGGCCGTGGGCGTCCGGAATCGCGCAGTACCCGCTCGACCTGGTCGTCCCCGACCCGCCGCCCGGTGCCCTGCCCGGCATGCCGGCCACCGTCACCATCACCCTGGAGGCACGCCCGGGGGTGCTGGCGGTGCCCGCCGAGGCGGTGCACTCCGACGGCGCCGTCGCCCACGTCATGCTGCTGACCTGCCCGTCCGCGGGCCGCCCCGGCCACTGCCATTCCCGCCCGGCCCCGGTGGCCACCGGCATCACCGTGGACCAGCTGACGCAGATCACCGCAGGACTCCACGAGGGCGACACCGTCGCCGTGCCCTGAGCCCCGCGCCGCCGGGGAAGCCTGCGGGGGCGCAGTGTGGCGCGCGATGATTTCCCCGCATATGACCTAGCTTTGGCGAAATGAGTGTCTGGAACGGTCCCAAGCGCCTGCTGTTCGGGACCCCGCTGGACAGCGCCCGGCTGGGGGAGACCCTGCTCCCCAAACGGCTGGCACTGCCCATCTTCTGCAGCGACCCGCTCTCCTCGGTGGCCTACGCGACCGAGGAGATCCTGCTCATCCTGGCGCTCGGCGGGGTCGCCCTGCTGCACCTCGCCTGGTACGCCGCCGCGGCGATCGTGCTGCTGCTGGTGGTGGTGATCGCCTCCTACCGTCAGACCTGCCACGCCTATCCGGGCGGCGGCGGCGCCTACGTGGTCAGCGCGGAGAACCTGGGACCCACCGCGGCGCTGACCGCGGCCAGCGCGCTGCTGGTGGACTACGTGCTGACGGTGGCGGTCTCGGTGGTCTCCGGCGTGGCCGCGATCACCTCGGCCGTCCCGGCGCTGGACCGCTACCAGGTCCTGCTCTCGGTGGTCTTTGTGACCGTGCTGACCCTGCTCAACCTGCGCGGGGTACGCGAGTCCGGACGGCTGTTCGCCATCCCCACCTACGGCTTCATCGCCGCGATCTACCTGATGTTCGGCTACGCGGCGGTCCGACTCGCCTGGGGCGCCACCATCCGCGCCGAATCGGCGACGCTGCCGATCCACGCCACCGGCTCCTTCACCGGACTGGCCCTGGTGCTGCTGGCCATGCGCGCCTTCGCCTCCGGCTGCACCGCGCTGACCGGCGTCGAGGCCATCAGCAACGGGGTCCCGGCGTTCCAGGAGCCCAAGGCCCGCAACGCGGCCACCACCCTGGCGGTGATGGGCCTGTTCTCGGTCACCATGTTCGTCGGCATCACCGTGCTGGCCATGGCCTACCGGGTCCATGTCGCGGCGGACCCCACCGAGTTGGGCCTGGCGCCGGGCACCGCCATGCCCACCGCACTGGCCCAGATCGCCCGGGCCACCTTCGGCGGCGCGAACCTGCTGTTCTACCTGGTGCAGACGTTCACCGCCGGAGTGCTGATCCTGGCCGCCAACACCGCCTTCAACGGCTTCCCGATGCTCGCCTCGATCCTGGCCCGGGACCGCTACGCCCCGCGGCAACTGCACAACCGCGGCGACCGCCTGGTCTACTCCAACGGCGTGGTGCTGCTGGCACTGGCCGCCATCGGCCTGATCGTGGCCTTCGACGCCCAGCTCACCCGGATCATCCAGCTCTACATCATCGGTGTCTTCGTCTCCTTCACCCTCTCCCAGGCCGGCATGGTGCGGCACTGGCGCACCGCCCTGGCCACCGAGTCCGAACCGGCCCCGCGCCGCCGGATGCGCAGGTCCCAGGCGATCAACGCGGTGGGCGCGACCCTGACCGCGCTGGTGCTGGTGATCGTGCTGATCACCAAGTTCACCCACGGCGCCTGGCTGGTGATCATCGCCATGCCGCTGCTCTTCGCCGGGATGAAGGGGGTCCGCCGCCACTACGACCAGGTCGCGAAGATCGTCGCGGTCCCGGACGGGGCCCGGCCGCACGTCCCCCCGCGCAACCATGTGCTGGTCCTGGTCTCGTCCGTGCACGCGCCCACGCTGAAGGCTCTGGGCGTGGCCCAGGCGCTGCACCCCACCAGCGTCACCGCCATGAGCGTGGCCGCCGACGCCGCCGACGCCGAGGCCCTGCGCACGCAGTGGGACCAGCATGTGCCCGATGTGGCGCTGGAGATCCTGCACTCGCCCTACCGCGAGGTGGTCGGCCCGGTACTGGCACGGATCCGCCAGGAGACGGCGGCCGATCCGACCGCGATGGTCTCCGTGGTCATCCCGGAGTACGTGGTCGACCACTGGTGGGAACAGCCCCTGCACAACCAGAACGCGCTACGCCTCAAGGCCCGCCTGCTGTTCGCCCCCGAGGTCACCGTCATCGACGTCCCCTTCCGCCTGGCCGCCCCGGCACCCCCACAGGCCGACGCGCCGGTCTCCTGACGGTCCCGGCGCGGACGCAGCGGACCTGTCAGTGGCGGCTGCGAGGATGCGGACCATGACTGATCGACAGGCTGCCATCGCCAACTACTGGGACGCTGCCGCGTCCTCCTTCGACGAGGAGCCCGACCACGGGCTGAGAGCGGAGGGCACGCGCGCCGCGTGGGGCCGGCTGCTGGAGGCGTGGGTGCCGTCCAGCCCGCTGGACGTACTTGATGTCGGGTGCGGAACCGGCTCGCTGGCCCTGCTGCTGGCGCAGGCCGGGCATCGGGTGACCGGTGTGGACCTGGCGCCGAGGATGGTCGAGCAGGCCGGGCGGAAGCTGGCGGCCGCCGGTCTGCGCGGCCGGTTCCTGGTGGGTGACGCGGCTGTGCCGCCGACCGGTGACCAGTCGTTCGATGTCGTGCTGTCGCGTCACCTGGTGTGGACCCTGCCCGACCCCGAGGCCGCGCTGCGGCTGTGGGTGACCCGACTTCGCCCCGGTGGCCGGCTGGTGCTGGTCGAGGGCCGGTGGCGCGAGTCCGGGCAGAGCGGTGCGCCGTATGCGGCCGGGGCGGAGTCGTTGCCGTGGAACGGCGGGGTGGGCGCCGACGACCTGGCGGCCGTCGTGCGGCCGTTCGTCGCCGATCTGCGGGTCGAACCGTTGAGTGGGGACGCAGATCTGTGGGGAGGTCCGGTGCATGACGAACGGTATGCCCTGATCGCCCAGGTCTGACCGAAGAGGTGTCGGGTCGTCAGGCGGCTACGGCCTGGTGAGGGTCAGGTGGGTGACACCGCTGGGGGTGGTCACGGACTCGACCTTGTCGAACCGCTGTTCGAGGTCTTCGAGGCCGTCCCACAGTCGGACGCCCCGGCCCAGGACGATCGGGACGATGGTGACGTGGAGGTGGTCGACCAGGTCGGCGGCCAGGAAGTCGCGGACCGTGCTCGGTCCGCCGCCGATGCGCACGTCCAGGCCGCCCGCGGCCTCACGGGCCTGGCGCAGTGCCTCCTGCGGGGTGGCGTCGATGAAGTGGAAGACGGTGCCGCCCTCCATCTCGACGGACGGGCGCGGGTGGTGGGTCAGCACGAACACCGGGGTGTGGAACACCGGGTCGGGGCCCCACCAGCCGTTCCACTCGTGGTTCTCCCAGGGCCCGCGCTGCGGACCGAACTTGTTGCGCCCCATGATCTCCGCGCCGATGCCGTCACCCCAGGTACCGGCGATGGCGTTGTCGACTCCGGTGTCCCCGGAGCCCTGACCGTGCATCTGCTGGAACGTCTGGGTGGCGAAGAACCACTCGTGCAGCCGTTGGCCCGCGTGGCCGAACGGCGCCTCCAGGCTCTGCCCCTCGCCGGTGCCGAAGCCGTCGAGGGAGACGGAGAAGTTGTGGACCCGAACGCGGGACATGGAGCGACCTCCTGATGGGACGTTGTCTGTCGATGGTGATCACCCGCCGGGGTCAGCGACCGGAGTCAGTGACCGGGGTGGTCCACAGCGGCAGCGTACGCGGCGCCGGGACGCGCAGGCGGGCAGTTCCCTTCGTGTCGGCGCCGACAGACGTGACGCCGGAGGCCCCTGGCCGGTGACGTGGGGTCACCGGCCAGGGGCGGTCTTGGTTTACGGGTCAGGAGGCTCAGCTCTGGGGCAGCGTCCAGGACTGGTTGGCCGCTCCGGTGCAGGTCCAGATCTGCACCTGGGTGCCGGGCGTGGTGGAGGATCCGGTGTCGTCCAGGCACTTGCCGGAGTTCGGGTTGAGCAGTGAGCCGTTCGTCTGGGGCTGCCAGACCTGGGCCCCGGTCCCGTTGCAGGTGTAGAGGTCGACCAGGGTGCCGTTGGCGGTCCCGGCCGCGTTGACGTCCAGGCACTTGCCCAGCGCCTGCAGCGTTCCGCCCGACACGGTCCACTGCTGGGCGGCGGTGCCGTTGCAGGTGTAGACGTCCACCTTGGTCTTGTCCACGGTACTGGCCCCCGCCACGTCGAGGCAGAGCCCCGCGTAGCCGGTCACCTGGCCGGTGGAGCCGGAACCGCCGGAGGTGGCCGCCGGGGAGGTCCAGGACTGGTTCGCGGCGCCGGTGCAGGTGGAGATGGTGACCTGGGTGCCGTTGGTGGTGGAGGAGTTCGGGTCGGTCAGGCACTTGCCGGAGGCCGGGTTGAGCAGCGCGCCGTCGGTCTGCGGCTGCCAGACCTGGGCGCCGCTCCCGTTGCAGGTGTAGAGGTCGACCAGGGTGCCGTCGGCGGTGCCGGCCGACTGCACGTCCAGGCACTTGCCGGCCACCTGGACCGTGCCGTTGGAAGCCTCGCTCCATTCCTGGCCGTTGGTGCCGTTGCAGGTGTAGACCTCGACCTTGGAGCCGTCGGTGTTGCTGTCACCGGCCAGGTCGAGGCAGAGGCCGCCGACGCCGACCAGGGGAGTGGCCGCGGTCGCGTCGGACGGGACCACGGTCCACAGGAAGGTGGTCGACGCGAGTGCGCCGGCGCCGTCCTGGGCGGTGACGGTGACGGTGGAAGTGCCCGCGGCGGTCGGCGTGCCGCTGATGAGCCCGGCGGCGGAGATCGAGGTGCCCGCCGGCAGTCCGGTCGCGCTGAAGGAGGGGGTCTGCGCGGAGGTGGTGTCGTGCGCCGCCAGCTGGACCGACACCGGCGAGCCGGCCAGGCCCTCCTGGGCGCCGGGGCTGGTGACCGTCAGCGGCTGGCCCAGCTGGGCCGAGGCGACGGACAGCGTTCCGGTCAACGGCAGGTTGGCGTCCGAGTCGCCGACCGAGATGCCGTAGCTGCCGCTGCTGGTGGCCCAGGCGTTGGAGGTGGTGTTGTAGTACTGCAGGTTCTGCTGCGTCAGCGGGAAGCTGACGGTCTGACTGGCACCGGGCTGGAGGTCGACCCGGGCGAACCCCTGGAGCTGCTTCGGCGGTTCGCCGGACGCCGCGGGCTGGGTGACGTACAGCTGGGCGACGTCGGCGCCCTCCCGCGAGCCGGTGTTGGTGACGGTCGCGGTCACCGTGGCGGCGCCGCCCGCCGACAGCGTTCCCACGTGCAGGTTGCTGAAGCCGAAGCTGGTGTAGGACAGGCCGAAGCCGAAGGGGAACAGCGGGGTCAGGCCGTTGGCGTCGTAGTAGCGGTAGCCCACGTCCACGCCCTCGGAGTACTGCACGGTGCCGTTGCTGCCCGGCCACTGCGCCGTGGTGTGCGCCGGCACCTGGGACAGCGACGTCGGGAAGGTCACCGGCAGGTGGCCGGACGGGTTCGCGTCGCCGAACAGCAGCGCGGCGACGGCGGTGCCGTCGCCCTGGCCCGGGTACCAGCCCTCCAGTACACCCTTGACCGAGCCGATCCAGGGCATGGTCACCGCGGAGCCGGTGTTGAGCACCACGACGGTGTTGGGGTTGGCCGCGGCCACGGCGGAGATCAGCGAGTTCTCGGCGCTGGGCAGGTCGATGCCGCTCAGGTCGCTGCCCTCGCTCTCGAAGTCGCTGACGAAGACGACCGCGGCACCGGCGGAGGCGGCGAGCGAGGCGGCCGAGCTGCTGGAGGAGCCGTCGTTGTAGCTGACGGTGACGCCGCTGCCGGCGGCCCGCGAGGTGATCCCCTGGAGCGGGGTGACCGTGCCGCTGGAGTTCACCGCGGCGCTGCCGCCGCCGGCGCTCTGCACGGAGGTCGAGGCGTCGGCGCCGATCACCGCCAGCGACCTGGTGGCCGATCCCAGCGGCAGCAGGCTGCCGCTGTTCTTCAGCAGAACCGTGCCCTCCTCGGCGAGTTGGACGGCGGTGCTCTGGTTCGCGGTGCTGGTGGCGGTCTGCGCCGGTGAGCCGGTCGGGGCCTTGTCGAACTGGCCGAAGGCGAACATCTCGGTCAGGATGCTCGACGTCAGCGAGTTCAGCGTGGCCAGGCTGACCGAGCCGTTGGCCACCGCGCTCTGCAGGGCGCTGCCGTAGTAGCCGTCGTTGCCGGGCATGTCCTGGTTCAGGCCGGCGTTGGCGGAGGCGGCGGTGGCGTGGGTGGCGCCCCAGTCCGAGGTGACGAAGCCGGTGAAGCCGAACTGCTGGCGCAGCACGGTGCTGAGCAGGTACGGGTTCTGGCAGGCGTAGGTGCCGTTGATCGTGCTGTAGGAGCACATCACCGAGGAGGCCGCGCCCTGCTGCACCGAGTCCTGGAACGCGGGCAGGTAGATCTCCTGCATGGTGCGGTTGCTGATCACCGCGTTGTCGGAGGGCGTGTTGCGGTTGGTCTCCTGGTTGTACACGGCCAGGTGCTTGACCTGCGCCATCACTCCGGTGGACTGCACCCCGCGGATGTCGGCGGCGCCGAGCCGGCCGTTGAGGTACGGGTCCTCGCCCATCGCCTCGAAGGCCCGCCCCCAGCGCGGGTCGCGGGTGATGTTGATGGTCGGGCCGAGGTCGACGGTGGTGCCCTTGGCCGCCTCCTCCGAGCCGATGGCCCTGCCGTAGGTCTGCTCGGCCGCGGTGTCCCAGGTCGAGGCGACATTGACCGGGGCCGGGAGCTGGGTGACGCCGGTCATGCCGTCGGCGACCCCGGCCGGCCCGTCCTCCAGGTTCATCGCCGGTATGCACAGCGAGCCGATGGCCGGGGTGAAGCCGACGTAGCTGGAGCCGGTGGCCCCGGTGGCCAGGGTCACCTTCTGAGCGGTGGTCATCTTCGCCAGCAGCTGGCTGACCCGCTGCGGGATCGGCGCGCTGGAGTGCACCCAGGGACATGCGGCGGGGGCGGCCGCGGGGGTCGCCGACGGTGAGACGGTCCTGGCGTCGGCGGCCGGGGCGACCACCCCCAGGAGGCCGGAACCGCCGGCCACCAGGGCCAGGGTCACCAGGCAGGACGTCTGTTTTCTGGCTGGTCTCCGGAACGTGCGCACGATGCCTCCAAAGCGGGGTGGGTGAGCAGCGCCCGCGCGCGAGCGGGGTGAGTCGTCAGCCGGGTAGGGCCGGGTGGAGGGACAGGAGCTGTGGGCGACCCGGAAGACTTCGCAACGTGAACACAGCCCTTCCACAGGGGGACGTCGTCCCGGGGCGTGGGAGCCGGACGGATCGCCTGCGGAACAGCCGGCTGTAGGCTGAGATCCGCTCCTGACAGGCTCTCTGATGGCTGGTCAGATGCCTGCTCCCGTATGCGATTGAACCCGCCTGAGGTGGCCCGGTCAAGGTCTGGGCCGGTTTCCGCAACCTTCAGGTTCTGAACTCAAGGAACCGCGACGGGTCCCGGACTGACGACTTCTCAGATCCCCGGGTGGCGGTCAGATGGGCGTACAGCACCACGTTGCCCAGGTAGCCGGAGGCCCTGCTGTAGCCGCCGCCGCAGGTGATCACGCGCAGCTCGGGGTCGCGGGTGGGGCCGTAGACGCGCTTGGAGGGGAACGCGTCCTTGGGGTAGACCTCGATCGCGTCGACGGTGAAGACGGCCGCCCGCCGGTCCCTGAGGTCGACCTCCACGGTGGCGCCCTTGTGCAGAGAGCCCAGCAGGTAGAACACCGCGGGGCCCTGGAGGGTGTCGACATGGCCGTCGATGATCGCGTTGCCGACGGTGCCCGGGGCCGGCCCGTTGCGGTACCAGCCGGCCAGGTTGCGGTCGGTGTCGTCCGGCACCTGGAGGTGGCCGGCGGAGTCCAGGCCGAGCAGGGTCACCGGCGCGTCGACGCCGATCGCGGGGATCTTGACCCGGACCGGGACGGAGGCCGCCAGCGGATGCACCTTCGCCCGCGCGGGGACCTTGGGGCGTGCACCGGTGCCTTCGGTCGGTGAAGACGAGGGTATGGGCGCGTCGAAGGCGTCGGCCGCGGAGGGCTGCGGCGGGTGCTCGACGCTGGTGCTGCCGTCGTACAGCAGCCATGCCCCGGTGCCCAGGGCCGCTGCCGCAACCAGGGCCACGACCCGGTTGTTGCGCACACGCTTCGAGGTCATGCTGAGGCGCTCTCTTCGCAGGTGGGGCGACCGGTCGCGGGTCCGTCGGGGCAGGGGAGGCAGCCCTCCCCGATCGGGGTCGGCTGCCTCCCCGGCGCGCTCTGCGCTGTGCGTGCCGGGCCGGTGCCTCAGCCGCGCTGGGCGGCGGCGCGGCGGCGCAGGTACACGGCGCCGCCCAGGGCCACGGCGGCAAGTGCGGCGCCGCCGGCGATCTCGGCGGTGTTCCCGTCGCTGGAGCCGCCGCCCAGGCCGGTGCTGACCGAACCGGTGGGCACGGCGGTGCCGACGACGGTGAACTCACCGGCGACGATGAGGCCGCCGGTGGGGCAGCTGCCGACCACGGTGTAGGTGCCGGCCTTGGCGGTGGACGGGACCCTCAGGGTGCCCACCAGGGACATGGTGCCCTTGGTCAGGGTGGCCGACCAGCCCTTGTTCTGCTCGGAGACCCGGATGCTGCTGTCCTTGGGGCAGGTGGTCTCGGCGGTGCTCAGGGTCACCGTGCCGCCGGGCCTGACCCTGCTCGGGTTGGCCTCGATCTGGCCTTCGTTGCCCGCCGCGAAGGAGGCAGCGGTCGGAAGGGCGAGGGCGGCGGCGGTGAGGGCACAGACGGCCAGGGTGCGCGCAGTGCGCATGGAGTCCTCCAGGAACGGGGGGTGCGGGCCGTCCTCGTCGGCGGTCCGACGGGCCGTCGGAATCCGCGGCCCGCAGACACGACGAGACACTCCGCACCGGACCCCCGCATCTCGGGATCCGGGCACCGTTCACGCGGATGGTCGCCGCCCGTCCGGGATCCGGGCCGGTACCTGCGGGCTGACCGGCCGTCAGCAGTCCTGCCGCGGGACTTGCTCCGACCGTGGAGGGCGCCGCGGCCGGGCACTGGGGCCGCGCACCGCGGTCAGGGGTCAGGCGTCGGGGTCCGCTGCTCCGGGGACCAGGGCGAACCAGACCCACTTGCCTGTGGCGTCCACCTCGCACCCCCACTGCGCGCTGAGTTCTTCGATCAGCTGCAGGCCGCGGCCGCTCTCGGACAGGGCCGCCGTCGAGGCGTCGTTCCGCTCGCAGTCGCGGACGGCCGCGCGGTCGCGGTTGTCCCCGCCGTCGGCGCTCAGCGGGGCGCCGTTGTCGCGCACGGCGCAGACCAGCACGCCGGAGCGCTCGTCGTGCCGGATCAGGATGCGCACATCGTCGCCGTCGGTGTGCTCGACGGCGTTGGCCACCGCCTCGGTCATCAGCAGCCTGCCGTCGTCCACCAGCTCGTGCCCGGCCGCCACAGCGGTCAGCGCCATCCGCGCCTGCGACGCTGCGCGGGCGCGGCTGGGCAGGGACATGTCCGCGGCGCTGCTCATGGTGACGGCTCCCATCGGCGGGTCGGGCGGTCCGGGGGCGGTTGCTCCCGCCCTTCCACGGTAGGCAGGCACAGGGGTGCGGACATCGGTCGAACTGCCCGAGCCGACCGGGCCCAAAGGCCACAGTGGGGACTGCCGAAAGGGATTGGAAAGCGCTTTCCAATCCGGGTGCGGCACGCTACCGTCTTCCGGGGAGGCCGCTCGCGGTTCCCCTCCGCCCGCCCGTCGCCCCCCACATCCTGGTCCGGGGGTCGACGGGGAAGGGCCGGGTAGGGCCGGGTAGGGCCCCGCTGATCCGGCGTCAGCACCGGCACGACCGCTCACCCGCAGCCGGTCACCCGGATGCCGGTCCCCGTTGGTCGGGTACTCCGGACCAGGCCAGGATGCGGAGATATGACGAACCGTCTGTCGCCGCGATCCGGCCTGCTGTGGGCCGGCGTGGCACTGGCGCTGATGGTGTGGCACGCCTCGCCTGACGCGGTGTCGCAGAGCGCCGGACCCGGGCACCCGGCGGCGGCCGCACTGTCGGTGGGGATCCTCCCCGGCGCGGTGCCCGCCCTGCCGCCGAGCGCGGACGGCGCGGACGGCGCCGGCTCCACGGACAGCGCCGCTGCGCCGAGCGTCCGGCCGGCCAAGGTGGTTCCCCAGGTGGGAGCGGTCTTCGCGACCGTTGACGGCCGTCCCACCGAGCACTTCTGCACCGCGGCGGTGGTGGACAGCCCCGGCCGGAACGTCCTGGTCACCGCGGCCCACTGCGTGGTGGCCCCGGGCCGGGCCTCCGCGGAGGAGGCCGCCGGGTCGGGGGACTCGTTGCTGTTCGTGCCCGGCTACCACGACGGCCGGCGCCCGTTCGGGACCTGGGCGGTGACCCGGGTGGTGGCCGATCCGCGCTGGTGGCGCGGTGGGGATCCCGACTTCGACGTGGCCTTCCTGACGACCCGTCCGCTGAACGGCGGCAAGCCGGTGGAGCAGGCGGTGGGAGCCGAGGGGGTCGCCTTCGAACCGCACTGGCACGGCCCGGTCGAGGCGGTCGGCTACCCGCGCACCGGCGAACGCCCGGTGATCTGCGCGAACCGGCTGATCGGCTTCGGCCTGGACCAGGCGCAGTTCCCCTGCCGGGGGATGACCGGCGGCACCAGCGGCAGCCCGCTGCTGGCCGCGGTCGGCCCGGACGGCCGGGGCACCGTGGTCGGCGCCATCGGCGGCTACCAGGCAGGCGGCCTCACCGCCGACCTGTCCTACTCGCCGGGTTTCGGCCAGGACGTCGAGGCGCTCTACCGCGCCGCATCCCTCGGCTGAGCCGCTGGCGCCGCCCGACCCCACCTCGCACCGCCTGGCCGCGCCCCCGACCGCGCGCCGTGCAGTCTCAGACACTCCCGGTGACGTCCCGAGTTGCGGCCGGAGGCGGCGCGGTCCTCACTGGTCAGAGTCCCGGGAAACAGGTCCCGGGAGTCACCGGAGCGGTTCCGTATCGGCCATTCCCACCGCGAGCAGGCCCCCCAGGCGTACCGGGTCCGGCCCGGGGGTAGGGCGAGCGAGGACGAGAGGAGCGGAGTCATGGGACACCGCCTGGTGGAGAGCGAAGCCCGCGAGCACGTCTACGGGGTCTGTTTCAAGACCGGCCCGCCCAGGCGCACCGGCCTGGAGCTGGAATGGCTGGTGCACGACGGCGCGGACGGCCGGCGACCGGTCCGCCCGGAACGGTTGGAGGCGGCCCTGGCGCCGCTGGCGCAGCCGGGTGCGCTGCCGCACGGCAGCAGGCTCACCCGCGAGCCCGGAGGGCAGGTCGAGCTCAGCTCCCTCCCCGCCACCACCCTGGCCGCCTGCGTGCGGGCGCTGCGCACCGACGCCGAGGTCCTGGCCGCAGCCCTGGCCGCCGAGGGACTGGTCCTCGCCGGTGACGGCCTGGAACCGCACCTGGACCCGCCCCGGATCGCCCAGCACCCCCGGTACCGGGCCATGGAGGCCTACCTGGACCGGGTCGGACCCTCCGGCCGGATGATGATGCGCGCCACGGCCGCGGTGCAGGTCAATCTGGACGCCGGCGACGACACCGGCGGCCCCTCCGGATACCGCTTCCGCTGGGAACTGGTGCACCGGCTCGGCCCGGTGCTGGTCGCCGCCTTCGCCAACTCCCCGCTGTGGCGCGGACGGCCGACCGGCTGGCGGTCCACCCGGCGAGCCGTGTGGGAGCGGATGGACCCGCCCCGCACCGCACCGGTCACCCACAGCGAGGACGACGGCGACCCCCGGGCCGCCTGGGCCGACTACGCCCTGGACGCCCCGCTGCTGTGCCTGCGGCGCCCGGAACCCGACGACTGGAACGCCCCGCCCGGGCTGACCTTCCGCGACTGGACCCGCGGCGCGGACGGCGAGCGGCCGCCCGCCCTGGACGACCTCGACTACCACCTGACCACGCTGTTCCCGCCGGTGCGCCCGCGCGGCTGGCTGGAACTGCGCATGATCGACACCCAGCGCGGCGACGACTGGACGGTGGCCGCCGCCCTCGCCGCGACCCTGATCGACGACCCGGTGGCGGCCGCTGCCGCCTGGGAGGCCACCGAGCCGCTGTGCCCCAACGGCGCGGCGGTGCCCTCGGCGGAGCAGTGGAGCCTGGCCGCCCGGCTCGGACCGGCCGACCCGGTGATCGGCAAGGCCGTACGGGCCTGCTTCGGCGCGGCGGACGCCGCGATGGCCGACTCCGGGGTCCCCGCCGACCTGCGCGCCACGGTGACGCGGTTCGCCCAGCGCTACGCCGAGCGGGGCCGATGTCCCGCAGACGACCTCCTGGAAGGGATCCGCGGATGAACCAGCACGACACCTCCGACCAGCGAGCGTCCGACCAGCGAGCGTCCGACCAGCGAGCGTCCGGCCAGGCGGAGTCCGACCTGCGGGCCCGGATCGCGGCCACCCTGGAGACCGCGCGCCGCCGCACCCTGGGCCTGACCGACTGCCTGGACGAGGACGGCCTCAAGGCCCAGCACTCCCCGCTGATGTCGCCGCTGGTCTGGGACCTGGCCCACATCGGCAACCAGGAGGAGCTGTGGCTGGTGCGCGACGCCGGCGGCCGGCCCGCGATCCGCCCGGACCTGGACCCGCTCTACGACGCCTTCCAGCACCCGCGCGCCGACCGGCCCGCACTGCCGCTGCTCGCCCCCGAGCCCGCCCGCGCCTACCTGCGCCAGGTCCGCGCACAGGCCCTGGACGTCCTCGACGGCGCGGACCTCGATCCGGACGGGCCCCCGCTGCTGGCCGGCGGCTTCGTCTTCGGCATGATCGCCCAGCACGAGCAGCAGCACGACGAGACCATGCTCGCCACCCACCAGCTGCGCCAGGGCCCCGCCGTCCTGGACGCCCCCGCACCCCCTCCCGCCCCCGCCGACGCGGCCGCCCTGCCCGCCGAGGTCCTGATCCCGGCCGGTCCCTTCACCATGGGGACCAGCACCGAACCCTGGGCCCTGGACAACGAGCGCCCGGCGCACACCGTCGACCTGCCCGGCTACTGGCTGGACAGCGCGCCCGTCACCAACGCCGCCTACCAGGAGTTCATCGCCGACGGCGGCTACACCGACCCGCGCTGGTGGACCCCGGCCGGACTGCGCCACCGGGAGCAGGCCGGACTGACCGCACCGCTGTTCTGGCAGCGCGACGGCGACACCTGGCTGCGCCGCCGCTTCGGCCGCACCGAGCCGGTCCCCGCCGACGAGCCGGTGGTCCACGTCTGCTGGTACGAGGCCGACGCCTACGCCCGCTGGGCCGGGCGCCGACTGCCCACCGAGGCCGAGTGGGAGAAGGCGGCGCGGCTGGACCCGGCCACCGGCCGCTCCCGGCGCTACCCCTGGGGCGACCAGGACCCCACCGCCGACCACGCCAACCTCGGCCAGCGCCACCTGCAACCGGCCCCCGCCGGAAGCTACCCGCGCGGCAGCGCCCCCAGCGGCGCCCGGCAGCTGATCGGGGACGTCTGGGAGTGGACCGCCAGCGACTTCGAGCCCTACCCGGGCTTCACCGCCTTCCCCTACAAGGAGTACTCCGAGGTCTTCTTCGGCCCGGACTACAAGGTGCTGCGCGGCGGCTCGTTCGCGGTGGACCCGGTGGCCTGCCGGGGCACCTTCCGCAACTGGGACTACCCGATCCGGCGGCAGATCTTCTCCGGCTTCCGCACCGCCCGCGACGCCGACGCCCCGCACACCGACGCCGTGGAGCTGGGCTGATGTGCCGTCACCTGGCTTACCTGGGCGCCCGGACGGCGCTGGCCACGGTCCTGCTGGAGCCCGAGCACAGCCTGTACCGGCAGTCCTGGGCGCCACGGCTGCAACGGCACGGCACCGTCAACGCCGACGGCTACGGCATCGGCTGGTACCCGGGCCCGGGCGACCCGGGCGCCAGCGGGGAGGACGAGTGCTTCCGGCACCGGCGCGCGGTGCCGATCTGGGCCGACGCCAACCTGCCGGACCTGGCCCGCGCCGTCCGCAGCCACTGCTTCCTCGCCGCCGTCCGCTCGGCCACCGCCGGAACCACCCAGGACGAGTCCGCAGCGGCCCCCTTCCGTGAGGGCCGCTGGCTGTTCAGCCACAACGGCGCGGTCCCCGACTGGACCAGGCTGCCCACCGCCGGCACCGGCCTGGACAGCGCCGACCTGCTGTCCCTGGAGGCCCGCAGCGACTCGGCGCTGCTGTGGGCGATGGCGGCGCGACGGCTGCGCCAGGGCGAGCCCCCGGGACTGGCCCTGGCCGGCCTGGTCCGCCGGGTCGCCCAGGCCCGTCCGCAGGCCCGGCTGAACCTGCTGCTCACCGACGGCCGCACCGTCGCGGCCACCCGCTGGGGCGACACGCTCTGGTACCGGCGGACCGACGACCACGTCCTGGTCGCCTCCGAACCCCACGACGACCACTCCGGATGGAAGGAAGTCCCCGACCACACCCTCCTCCTGGCCTCCCCGCACGCGGTGCGCAGCTATCCGCTGCGCCCCGTGCGGCGCCACTCGGCACAGCGCCACCCTCACAGCAAGGACAAGCCCGTGAACGACCGCTTCAGCATCGAACAGCGACTGCCCTCGGACTACTTCGCCAGCACCCTGCGCGCCGACGCGCGGCAGGGCCTGTCCGCACAGCCGAAGACGCTTCCGCCGAAGTGGTTCTACGACGAGCCCGGCAGCAAGCTCTTCGAGCAGATAACCGAGCTGCCCGAGTACTACCCCACCCGGGCCGAGCAGGAGATCCTGGCCCAGCGGGCCCCCGAGATCGCCGCCACCACCCGGGCCGGCTCGCTGGTCGAACTGGGCTCGGGCTCCTCGCGCAAGACCCGGCTGCTGCTGGACGCGCTGACCGCGCAGGGCACCCTGCAGCGCTACACCCCGCTGGACGTCAGCGCCTCCGCCCTGCTGGAGGCGGGCGAGGCGCTGTGCCGGGACTACCCGGCGCTGCGGGTCACCGCGGCCGTCACCGACTTCGAACACGACCTGGCCCTGCACGACGAACCCGGACCGCGGCTGCTCGCCTTCCTCGGCAGCACCATCGGCAACCTCGACCCGGCCCAGCGCACCGACTTCTACGCACTGCTGCGCCGCGCCCTCAGCGCCGACGACGTGCTGCTGCTCGGAGCGGACCTGGTGAAGGACCCGGCGGTGCTGGTGGCCGCCTACGACGACAGCCAGGGCGTCACCGAGGCGTTCGACAAGAACGTGCTGCAGGTGCTTAACCGGGAACTGGACGCCGACTTCGACCCGGACGCCTTCGAGCACCGCGCGGTGTGGAACGCCGACGCGGAGCGGATCGAGATGCACCTGGTCTCCCGCAGCGAACAGCGCGTCAAGATCCCGGCGGTGGACCTGTCGGTGACCTTCGCGGCAGGGGAGAGCCTGCGCACCGAGATCTCGACCAAGTTCCGCCGGGAGACCCTCACCGCGGAACTGGCCGCCGCGGGCTTCACGGTCCGCCGCTGGTGGACCGACCGGGCCGCACGCTTCGCCCTGCTGCTGGCCGTTCCCAGCAGATGAGCGGTGCCTGTGGGCCGAACGGGCCCCGCCGCGGGTGCGCGGGGCCCGACCGGGGGACGCTGGTGTGACGGATTCCCGGCGAGGACCAAGGAGCGGGCCATGGCTGACTACGGCTGGGCGGGACCCCCGGTCCCCGGGGTGTCCGGCGAGGTCCTGCCGGAGCTGGACCTCCCCGGCCCGGGCCGGCAGCGCCGCTGGACCGTGCTGCTGCGTTTGCTGCTGCTGGTCCCGCAGTACGTGGTGCTGTTCCTCCTCGGCATCGCCGGCTTCGTCGCGATGGTGGTCGGCTGGTTCGCGGCCTTGCTGCTGGGTCGGCTGCCCCAGCCGATCGCCGCGTTCCTGTCCGGCTTCCTGGTCTACCAGACCCGGGTGTACGCGTACGGCATGCTGCTGGTGGACCGCTATCCGCCGTTCGCCTTCACCGCCCCGGAGCACCCGGTCCAGGTCGAGCTGCATCCGGGCGAGCTGAACCGGCTGGCGGTGCTGTTCCGGATCGTCCTGCTCATCCCCGGCGCCATCGTGAGCGGCCTGGTCACCTCCGGCTTCTACGCCGTCAGCATCCTGATCTGGCTGGTGACCCTGGTCCTGGGCCGGATGCCGGAGCCGGTCTTCGGCGCCACCGCGGCCACCGCGCGCTACGCCATGCGTTTCAGCGCCTATGTCACCATGCTCACCGCGGCCTATCCCAAGGGCCTGTTCGGGGACGACTCCCGGCTGATGCCGCAGTCCCGCTCGGCCACCCGGCCGCTGCTGCTGTCCGGCGGCGCCAAGCTGCTGGTGGCGGTGTTCCTGGTGCTCGGACTGGTCTCCGGGGCCTTCTCCGGGACCGGGACCAGCAGTGGGAACGACTCCGGCACGGTGAACGCGTCGGCGGGGTAGCGCCACCGGCTCAGTGCACCGACAGCCCGCCGTCCACGAAGACCGACTGGCCGGTGACATAGGCCGAGGCGCGGCTCGCCAGGAACACCGCCGCGCCCTCGAAGTCCTCGGCCAGACCGTTGCGCCCGGTCATGGTGCGGGCGGCCAGGGCCGCGACCTTCTCCGGATCGTCGGCCAGCCGTGCGTTCAGCGGGGTCATCACGAACCCCGGCACCAGGGTGTTGCAGGTGACCCCGGACGGCGACCAGGCCTCGGCCTGGGATCGGGCCAGCGACTCCAGGCCGCCCTTGGAGACGCCGTAGGCGCCGCTCTGCACGAAGGCCCGATGGGCCTGCTGCGAGGTGACGTGGATGATCCGGCCGAAGCCGCGCCGGGCCATCCCGGGCCCGAACCGCTGACCCAGCAGGAACGGCGCCTCCAGGTTCACCGCCATCGTGGTGGCCCACACGTCCTCGCCGAGCTCGTCCATCGGCGGGCGCAGGTTGACCCCGGCGCAGTTGACCAGGATGTCGGGCTCCCCGAACGCCCGGACCGCCTCCTCGGCCGCCGACCGCACGCCCTCGCGGGTGCCCAGGTCGGCACTGACCCAGGCCGCACGGCAGCCGTCCGCCACCAGTTCCTCGACGGTGGCCGCCAGCGCGGCCTCCCCGCGCGCGACGACCACCACGGACGCGCCGGCCCGCGCCAGCGCACCGGCCACGGCCCGGCCGATGCCGGAACTGCCACCGGTCACCAGGGCGGTGCTGCCCTCCAGCGAGAACAGCCGGGAGAGATAGTTCTGCGTGATCATGCCTGCACCCTAGAGGACCCGCTCGGAGGCAGGGGTTCCCGGCCCCCGTCCCGGGGCCGTCGACGGGCCGTCACCCGGGGCTGTGACCAGGCCGGATTGTCAGTGCCTCGCGCGACAATGGAGAGCGAAGAAGCCGCTTCAGCCATCACGGAGGCCACGTTGAAGACCGACATCGGCACCGCCCGTCACTTCCTGCCGCCCAACACCCCCAGCGAGGTGTGCCACGCGTTCAACCGGTCCGCGCTGACGGCAACCATAGCCGCCAGGGCCGTCGCCCTGGGCCTGACCGCGGACCTGTCGGACATCCAGATGGCCGGACTCGCGCAGCTGGTCCGGGACACCAAGCGGTCCCGCCCGCTGTCCGCGGAGACCAGGGCGGCGGTCCGGGCCGCGCTGCGCCCGGCGCTCAGCGCCCAGGACGACCCGGACCAGGTCGCCGCGGCGGTCTTCAGCTCCCTGCCGGGGACACCGCTGCGGGTACGTGACACCGGGGGCCGCGAGTACTTCCTGGTCGCGGTCCCGGCCTGAGATCAGGGGCCTCCGCCCGGGGCAGGCGGAGGCCCCTGCGGCCCGCGGTCCGGCCGGCAGCAGACGTCGTCACCGGAACCCGATTCCTTTGCCGGTCGCGGCGAGTCTCCATAGATGTGGACGGAACCCACCAGCCACAACCGACGGAGGCGACCCCATGAACCCTGACACCCACCGACTCGACCGGGCCTTTGCCAGCACCCGATCCGTGCTGGCCCAGATCCGCCCCGATCAGCTGGGCGACCCGACGCCATGCAGTTCATGGGACGTCCGCGCCGTGATCAACCATGTCATCGGCTCGGCCCACTGGGCGACGGCGTCCGTCGGCCTCGGGGTCGAGAGCGCCGACCTGGACTTCGCCGCCGGCGACTTCCTGGCGAGCTACGACGAGTGCGCCCGGGCCGCACTCGCCGCCTTCGGGACCGACGGAGTCCTCGACCTGACGGTACGTCTTGCGTTCGGCGAGTTCTCCGGCGCCGAGGTGCTGGGCATGGCCGAAACGGACCAGTTCACGCACGGATGGGACCTGGCCCGGGCGATCGGGCTGCCCACCGACCTGGATCCGGGACTCGCGGAGGAACTGCTCGCCACGACCCAGAAGACGATCACCGAGGCTTATCGTGGACCGGACGGCGCAGCCCCGTTCGGACCCGAGCGGACCGCTCCCGCCGATGCCGTCCCGGCCGACCGGCTGGCGGCGTTCCTGGGCCGCACGGTGTGAGGCCGGATCGCTGTTCGACCGTGGGACGCTGATGACCCATCGGATGCTGCTGAGAAGGGAGCCGCATTGCCGGGCGATGCGACATTCGTCAGGGAGACGGAGCCGTTCCGGCGCGAGCTGCTGGCGCACTGCTACCGCCTGCTCGGGTCGGTCCAGGACGCCGAGGACCTGGTGCAGGAGACCTACGTCCGTGCCTGGCGCGGCTATCCCGCGTTCGAGCACCGGTCCTCGGTGCGCACCTGGCTCTACCGCATCGCCACCAACGCCTGCCTGACGGCGTTGGAGCACCACAGCCGGCGGGTCCTGCCGTCCGGCCTCGGAGCTGCGGAGCCCGATCCGGACACCGTCCCGCAGCCGGGGGAGCCGGGGACCGCATGGCTGCAGCCGCTTCCCGACGGGCTGGTGGCGCCCGGTCCCGACGATCCCGAGAGCATCGTCATCGAGCGGGAGTCGCTACGGCTGGCACTGGTCGCCAGCTGGCAGTACCTGCCCGGCAGGCAGCGGGCGGTGCTGATCCTGCGGGACGTGCTGGCCTTCCCCGCGGCCGAGGTCGCCGAGATGCTCGGCACCACCACCGAGGCGGTCAAGAGCACGCTGCAACGCGCACGGGCCCGGCTGCGGCAGTCGGACGTGGCGGCCGAGTCGGTCGCCGAGGTCGCCGAACCGGCGGCCCGTGCGCTGCTCGACCAGTACATCGCGGCATTCGAGAATGCCGACACCCTGCTGCTGGAGAAGCTCCTCTGCCAGGAGGCCACGCTGGAGGCGACGCCGTTGCGGACCTGGTTCGCCGGACGCAGCACCTGCGTGCCCTTCCTCAGCAGGCAGATCCTGGGTGTCCCCGGCGACTGGCGGATGCTCCCGACCAGCGCCAACGGGCAGCCCGCCGCCGTCGGTTACCGCCGCGACGGGGACGGGGTGCAGCACCGGGCCTACGGAGTCGCGGTGCTCACGGTCCGAGCCGACGGCATCATCGGGGTGGTCTCCTTCGGGGATCCGGCGCTGGTCCCGGCCTTCGGCTTTCCGACGGACCTGGGGGAGTCCACCCGTACGACGTAAAGAGTCGCTCCACGGGAACAGGGACCGTGCGGGCAGCGGTTGTCGCCAGAAGCCGGACACCGGATCGGAACAGGCGACAGGAGCGGGACATGAGCACAGCGGCAGGCGTGGCACGGGGCACGGTCGGCGTGTGGCGGCACGCCAACGGGCTGACGCCGGAACGGGCCGTCGAGCTGGAACGCCTGGGCTACGGGCGCATCTGGATCGGTGGATCGCCCGACGGCAGCCTCGACTCGGCCGAACAGCTGCTGGACGCGACCACAACCATCGGCCTGGCCACCGGGATCGTCAACATCTGGCAGGACGACGCCCACAAGGTCGCCGCCTCCTTCCGGCGGCTGGAGGAGCGCCACCCCGGACGGTTCCTGCTCGGAATCGGCGCCGGCCACCGTGAGCACACCGACCGCTACACCCAGCCCTACGAGGCACTGGTCGCCTACCTGGACGAACTGGACGCCGAAGGGGTCCCGCAGGACCGACGGGTGCTGGCCGCGCTCGGCCCGCGGGTGCTGAAGCTGGCCGCGGACCGGGCCGGGGGCGCGCACCCCTACCTGGTCACCCCGGGACACACCCGGCAGGCACGGGAGATCATGGGCAAGGACGCACTGCTCGCCCCCGAGCAGAAGGTGGTGCTGGATTCTGACCCGGAGCGGGCCCGGGCGATCGGCCGCCCCCGGGTCGAGTCCCCCTACCTGCACCTGGTCAACTACACCGCGAGCCTGCGCCGCCTCGGCTGGAGCGACGCCGACCTGGCCGACGGCGGCAGCGACGCGCTGATCGACGCACTGGCCGTGCACGGCACCCCCGAGCAGGTGGCCCAGGGACTGCGCGCGCACCTGGACGCGGGCGCCGACGAGGTCGCCGTGCAACTGCTGACCGCGGAGGGGGAGTCGCCCGACCCCGGATTCCGGGACCTGGCCCAGGCACTCTGGGGCTGACGGCGCAGCGGTCGATGATTTCAGGGCCGCTGCTCGCCGTGCAGCCGCAGCGCCGGCGGTGCGGGCAGTCGCTGTTGCAGCTTCAGCAGCGCGGCGGCCTGGGTGACCCGCAGCCGCTGAACGCTCTCGCGGTAGCCGTCGTCGATCGCCTGGGCGTGCCCGAGCCACTTCGCCTCGATGGCGGCGAGGCCGTCCGCATGGACGGCCTCCAGCCGGCTGATCGTCTGCTGGAACAGCTCCCGCTCCTCGGCCGAGACCCGGCGCTCCTGCGCCGACACGGCCAGGGCCTGCTCCACCAGCGTCCGGTAGGCCCGCAGCCGGCGCCGGTGCAGCAGTGAGAACACCGGCCACTGCGACAGCGACAGCGCCAAGACCGCCATGACGACGACATCCATGCCGCCTCCCCTCCGGAGCAGGACACCAGCGTCCCACCCCGGAGGCGGATCCAGGTATCAGCCCTTGTCCTAGCCCTGGTCTTCCAGGAGGGCGTCGATGACGCGGGTGGTGGCTTTGCCGTCGTCCCAGGGGCTGTAGGCCTGTTGGTAGGCGGTGTAGGCCTCTTGGTGGGGTTGGGTGGCGGCGTGGATGTCCTGGAGGGCGTGGATGAGTTCGGTGGAGGTGCGCAGGATGGGGCCGGGGGCCTGGTTCTGGTAGTCGAAGCTGAAGCCGCGCAGGTTGTCGCGGTAGTGCTCCAGGTCGTAGTCGAACAGCAGGACGGGTTTGCCGGTGCCGACCCAGTCGGGCAGCAGCGCGCTGTAGTCGGTGACCAGGATGTCGGCGGCCAGGAGCAGGTCCTGGGCGTCGGGGTAGTCGGCGACGTCCCACAGGTAGCCGTCGCCGGCGCCGGGGGCGATCTGGCCCACGCGCGGGTGCGGGCGCACCAGCAGGACCTGGTCCTGGGACAGCGCCGCCTTGGCGGCGGCCAGGTCCAGTTGCAGGTTCAGGCGCAGGATGTTGTCGAACCCGAGCTGGTCCTCGCGCCAGGTCGGCGCGTACAGCACCACGGTCTTGCCCGGCGGCAGGCCCAGTTGCTCACGGACGGCCTGGGCGCGTTTGTCGCGGTCGGGGGCGTGGAGCTGGTCGGTGCGCGGCAGTCCGGTCTCCAGCACGGTGCCGGTGTAGCGCAGGGCGCGGCGCAGGACCGGGGTGCTGGGGGGGTTGGGGGAGAGCAGCAGGTTCCACTGGGCTGCGCCGTGTTCCAGGTCGTGGAGTTGGTCGGGGTCGGCGTACCAGTCGTTGTCGAAGTCGAAGCCGATGCGTTTGACGGGGGTGCCGTGCCAGGTCTGCAGGATGGTCTGGCCGGGGCGGCGGTGGACCCAGGGGGGCAGTTCGGTGTTGGTGATGATGTAGCGGGAGGTGGCGAGGGCTTGGTACCACTGGGGGCTGTGCAGGCGGATGGGGGTGGCGGTGGGGGGGATGTCGGCCTGGAGGTCGTCGACGACCCACAGGTGCTGCAGAGGGGTGCCGCGGGTGAGGAGTTCTTGGTGCAGGGCGCGGGGGGAGTCGGCGTAGGGGCCGCCGTTGTAGCTGGTGTACAGGACGGTGGGGCGCAGGGGCTGGGTGCGGGCGGCGGGGTAGGTCTCCTCGCGTAGCCGGCGTTGGTGGTAGGAGCCTGCTTCGTCGCCGGTCAGGGAGTCGGCTGCGGTCAGCAGCAGGCAGTCGTACCAGCGGCGGGCCAGGGTGACGGTCTTGCCGCGGGCGGTGACCTGGAGCGGGACGGTGGTGTGGGCGCGGGGGGCCAGGTGCAGTTTGATCTCGCCGGCGTCGGGTCCGTCGGTGGCTTCGGTGTCGAGGCGGCCGAGGAGTTCCCATTCGCCGGCGCGCAGGGGCAGTTCGCCGCTGTGGACGTCGTTGGGGTAGGCGGGCAGCAGGGCGGTGAAGGTGCCGTCGACGCTCTGGGCGGGGTGGGTCTGCGGGCGGCGGGTGTGCCGTTTGTGGCGCAGGACCAGGTCGAAGGTGTGGGTGCCGGTGACCGGGTAGCTGCCCTGGAGCTGGAACGCGGACTGGTCGGGCAGCACGGTGACCGATTCCACCACCGGCTGCACCCGCTGGTCGCAGATCTGCAGATAACCCCGCGGCGAGGCCTTGAAGAGCAGCGCCCGGTCTCCGGGCTTCACCTCCGCGCCCGCCTTCACCAGCGGGAACTGCACCGATGACGGACTGTCAGCCCCCAGGTCCAGGACGACCGGCACCACGTGGCCGTCCGCATGGACCAGGTCGGCCGACCAGTGCTCCTTGTCCCGGCCCTGGGTGCTGGGCCGGTTGCGGGAGTGCTCCAGCTGGACCCGCTCCAGGTCGGCGGGGTCGATCCGGACGGTGAAGGAGACCTGGTCGCCGGTGGCCGCGCCCAGCTCCAGGACGTAGTCCACGACGCGGGAGCTGCCGTCCTCGGTGTGCCGCAGCACGAGCACGACACCGTCCTCGATGCCCGGCTGGGCGCGCAGCGAGCCGCCGAGCTCGATCAGGTCGCCGACGGGCTCGGCCGAGGTGACCCGGGCCTTGACGGTCTCGACCCGCAGGCCCAGGTGCTGGTCGGTGATCTCGGGGATCAGCCGTACGTCCTCGCTCACCCAGAACGGCGCGGGGCTCTGGCCGGAGCCGGTCTGCCCCTCCTTGATCCGGGTCCGGCGCGGACGGCCTGCGCCGAACTGGGCCAGCGTCACCGCCCAGCTGGCGTCCTGCCATTCGCCGCGCTTCTTCAGGCGCTCCGGGTCGACGGTGACCGACCAGCCGGACCAGTCGGCGTGGTGGAACGGAAGGTTGGGGTTCTCGGCGGTCACGTCGGGACGCCGCACCGTGCGGGTGGGCAGCACCAGCGTGCGCTGGCTCTTCTTCCGGCGCAGTATCAGCGCGCGGACCGAGTCGTACCGGTGCTCGGCGCCGAGGTTCTTCTGGAAGGCGTGTCCCTCCAGCTTCAGCCGGCCGTTCTCCCAGGTGATCGCGTCCACGGTGGCGTGCAGGCCGACCGCGGCGACCAGGGTGGCCACCGCCTCGTCCAGCGGCGGACTGTCCTTCAGGACGGGGTAGTCCGCCTTGGGACGCAGCGTGCCGCGGGTCGGGATGGCCCGCGGGTACACCTCCTCGAACGCCAGCACGGCCAGCAGATCGTCCATCCGGCGCTTGGCGGTCAGCCAGTACTTGATCCGCAGGCCCTCGGGGAGTTCGGTCAGCAGGGTGGGCTCGATGTCCTCGACGATGCGGCCGACATGGTCCAGGAAGGCGGTCCGGTAGACGTCGTCGGCCTTCGCCAGCGAGCGGAAGAACATCTCCAGTTCCTCGACCAGGACGTTGAGGTCGTAGGACTGCAGATAGGTGTGGAACTCAGGGTCGGCCTGGGCCTGGGTCTTGAGGAAGTCGCGGACCATGCTGATCGAGGTGACCCGGTCGATCAGGCCCTTGGGGTCGGTGCTGTTCTGGGTGATCGACCGGGAGCCGACCTCGCGCATCCGCCACAGGTAGACCGGCTCGGCCAGGCAGTCGACCGACGTGGCGAGATAGTGCAGCGGCACGCTGACCGGGGCGTCCTCGTAGAGGATGCCGGGGTACTGCATGGCGTGCCGGTCCCAGAAGCTGCGCCGGTAGACCTTGTTCCACGCGGTGCGGTCAGTGACCAGAGAGGGGTGCTTGCTGATGTGGGTCCGCAACCGGGTCGCGCCGAACGGGGCGCGGTGCACCCAGGACGGGCTCGACCCCACGGCCCGGAAGCGGTGCACATTGCCGGCCACGAAGTCCGAGCCGGTCTGCTCCAGCGTCTCGATCATCAGCTGGTAGGCCTTGGGCGGGACGATGTCGTCGCTGTCCACGAAGGTCAGGAACTCGGCGTCGGGGTCCACGGCCGCGCTTCCGGTGTTGCGGGCCGGCCCCAGGCCCTTGTTCTCCTGCTGGACCAGGCGGAAGCGGGGGTCGCGCTGTGCGAAGGCCTCGGCGATCTCGGCGCTGGAGTCCGTGGAGCCGTCGTCCACCATGACGACCTCGAAGTCGTCGAAGGTCTGGGCGGCCAGGGACGCCAGGCACTCCTCCAGGTAGAGCTCGACGTTGTAGATCGGGACGACCACGGAGAGGCGGGGGGCCATGAGGTACGACGGGCCTTTCTGGTGCAAGGAGGACATATTTTCGCCGACAAGGCATAGCTCTTAAGCACCCAGGCCGACTCGGGCGCCCCTGCGCGAATCGGGGCCATGGGCGCACGGTCTACAAACTAGTAGACGATTGCCTGAGCGCCTTGCACGCCAGGCAAGAACTGAACATGAGCGTAGTTTGAAACATGCCTTCACACAGTTAGCTCAAAGGCAACATCGGCCCAACACTCGCTGTCCAGGACGTGTCTGGGAGCGTACCCAGAGATTTCCCAGGAACCGCGGATCCCTCGCTCACCCGTTCGGCCAGGAATCTGACGACCCGACAACTCACCTCGGGTCAGGCCGCTGGCCTGGGCATTCGCCGCTCGGGGGCGGGTCGATCCGGGGGGCCGGGCGCTCGTGCCGTCGCCCGCAGAACAGGCGCGACGGCACGCTCGGCGCTTCTGTAGAGCCTGTGGCTCAGGAAAGCAGCGACCCAGTGAAGCCTGTCAGGCCGGTGACGTCGGCAGCGCCGGCGACCCGGCCCCGCACCTCCCCGCGGCTGCGCCGGATCCTGACCGGAACCCCGGCCTCCCTCGCGCTACTGGCGGGAGCACTGCTCATCGCCCACGGGCTGCGGACGCCGACCCCGCCGCCGCAGCCCACCGCGGCCCAGGGCTTCGCGGCCGGGGACCAGGCCACCGCCGCGCCCGCCGTCTCCTCGCACCCCGCCTCCGCGGGCCCGCAGCCGCTGGCCGTGCTGGCCCCGGCGGTTCCGACCCGGGTGCGGATCCCGGCCATCGGGGTCGACGCCCCGCTCACCGCGCTCTACCTGGAGCCGGACGGGCAACTGGCCGCGCCCTCGGAGACCGACCGCAACCTGGCCGGCTGGTACCGCGCGGGCACCTCGCCCGGCAGCATCGGCACCGCGATCATCGCCGGCCATGTCGACACCCATCAGGGGCCCGCCGTCTTCTACGGACTGGGCGCGCTCAAGAAGGGGAACACCATCGAGGTCGACCGCGCCGACCACGTCGACGCCTTCTTCACCGTCGACGCCGTCGAGGCCTACGCGGCCACCGGATTCCCCGACCGCAAGGTGTACGCCCCGGCGGCCCGCCCCGAACTGCGCCTGATCACCTGCGGCGCCGGCTTCGACAAGAAGCGCCAGCAGTACCTCGGCAACGTCGTCGTCTTCGCCCACATGACCGGCAACCGTCCCGGCTGAGGCGCAGCCCCTATGCGGGGCTTTGAATCGTTTTCCGCAGAGCTGCCGACAACGCCCTGCATCCCGCTGGCCGAGCGGCCGACCTCTCTTGACGGGCCGATCGGGCCGGGCTAGATTGCCCGTGCGTGAAACGATTCATTAGAGGATGACAGGGAACCCCATGACGGATCTGTCCGCAGTCAAGGCGGCGCTGAAGGCCCAGGAGATAGAGACTCCCTCCTGGGGCTACGGCAACTCGGGTACGCGGTTCAAGGTGTTCGCGCAGGAGGGCGTGCCCCGTGACCCGTACGAGAAGATCGAGGACGCCGCCCAGGTGCACGCCGCCACCGGGGTGGCGCCGCGCGTCTCGCTGCACATCCCCTGGGACCGGGTGGACGACTTCGCCGCCCTGGCCGCGTTCGCCCGGGAGCGCGGGCTGCAGGTGGGGGCGGTCAACTCCAACACCTTCCAGGACGACGACTTCCGCCTGGGCAGCGTCGCGCACGCCGACCCCAAGGTGCGCCGCAAGGCGGTGGAGCACCTGCTGGAGTGCGTGGACATCATGGACGCCACCGGTTCCCGCGACCTGAAGCTGTGGTTCGCCGACGGCACCAACTACCCGGGCCAGGACGACATCACCGGCCGTCAGGACCGGCTGGCCGAGGCCCTGGCCGAGGTGTACGCGCGGCTCGGCGACGAGCAGCGGATGATCCTGGAGTACAAGCTGTTCGAGCCCGCGTTCTACCACACCGACGTGCCGGACTGGGGCACCTCCTACGCCCACTGCCTCAAGCTGGGCCCCAAGGCCAAGGTGGTCGTCGACACCGGCCACCACGCACCGGGCACCAACATCGAGTTCATCGTCGCCTTCCTGCTGCGCGAGGACCGGCTCGGCGCCTTCGACTTCAACTCCCGCTTCTACGCCGACGACGACCTGATGGTCGGGTCCGCGGACCCGTTCCAGCTGTTCCGGATCCTGCACGAGGTGGCGAAGAACGACGGCTTCGCCCCCGGGAGGCAGGTCGCCTTCATGCTCGACCAGTGCCACAACATCGAGGGCAAGATCCCGGCGGTGATCCGCTCGGTGATGAACGTTCAGGAGGCCACGGCCAAGGCCCTGCTGGTGGACCTGGACGCGCTGCGGTCCGCCCAGAGCGCCGGCGACGTGCTCGGGGCCAACGCCGTGCTGATGGACGCCTACAACACCGACGTCCGCCCGCTGCTGCGCGAGGTCCGCGAGGAGCAGGGCCTGGACCCGGACCCGCTGGCCGCCTACCGCGCCACCGGCTGGCAGCAGCGCATCGTCGCCGACCGGGTCGGCGGCACCCAGGCCGGCTGGGGGGCCTAGCCCTACCCGGTCCGGGCCCGTCCCCGCCCGCCGCTGACCCTCGCCGTCCGCCCCCGCCCGGACGTACCCCGGGAACCTGTCCGCGTTTTCGGGACAGGTCCGCCCTCCTTTCCCGCACAGAGGACCGCCACCATGTCGAGCCATCCCGAAATCGCCGCGTTGCTGGCCCGCTCCAACCGGCTGGGCGCCGACCCGCGCAACACCAACTACGCCGGGGGCAACACCTCCGCCAAGGGCACCGCCACCGACCCGGCCACCGGCGCCGAGGTCGAACTGCTGTGGGTCAAGGGCTCCGGCGGGGACCTGGGCACGCTCACCGAGCCGGGTCTGGCAGCCCTGCGGCTGGACCGGCTGCGGGCACTGACCGGCGTCTACCCCGGACCGGAGCGCGAGGACGAGATGGTCGCCGCGTTCGACTACTGCCTGCACGGCCGGGGCGGCGCGGCCCCGTCCATCGACACGGCGATGCACGGGCTGGTCGACGCCGCCCACATCGACCACCTGCACCCCGACTCCGGCATCGCCCTGGCCTGCGCGGCGGACGGCGAGAAGCTCACCGCCGAGTGCTTCGGCGACACCGTGGCCTGGGTGCCCTGGCGCCGCCCCGGCTTCCAGCTCGGCCTGGACATCGCCGCGGTCAAGGCCGCCAACCCGCAGGCCGTCGGCTGCGTCCTCGGCGGCCACGGCATCACCGCCTGGGGCGACACCAGCGGGGCGGCCGAGGCCAACTCGCTGCACATCATCCGCACCGCCGAGGCCTTCCTGGCCGAACGCGGACGTCCCGAGCCCTTCGGACCGCTGATCGAGGGTCACCGGCCGCTGTCCGAGGCCGGGCGCCGCGAGCGCGCCGCCGCGCTGGCCCCGCTGATCCGCGGCCTGGCGTCCACCGACCGTCCGCAGGTGGGCCACTTCACCGACAGCGCCCCGGTCCTGGACTTCCTGGCCCGCGCCGAGCATCCGCGGCTGGCCGCGCTGGGCACCTCCTGCCCGGACCACTTCCTGCGCACCAAGGTCCGCCCACTGGTCCTGGACCTGCCCGCGACCGCGCCGCTCGACCAGGTCGTCGAGCGGCTGAGGACGCTGCACACCGAGTACCGCGCCGACTACCAGGCCTACTACGACCGGCACGCCACCGCCGAATCCCCGGCGATCCGCGGCGCCGACCCGGCGATCGTGCTGGTCCCCGGGGTGGGCATGTTCTCCTTCGGCAAGGACAAGCAGACCGCCCGGGTGGCCGGGGAGTTCTACCTCAACGCGATCAACGTGATGCGCGGCGCCGAGGCGGTGTCCAGCTACACCCCGATCGAGGAGTCGGAGAAGTTCCGGATCGAGTACTGGGCCCTGGAGGAGGCCAAGCTGGCCCGGATGCCCGAGCCCAAGGCGCTGGCGACCCGGGTGGCGCTGGTCACCGGCGCGGGCTCCGGCATCGGCAGGGCGATCGCGCACCGGCTGGTCGCCGAGGGGGCCTGCGTGGTGGTCGCCGACCTGAACACCGACAGCGCCCAGGCCGTCGCCGACGAACTCGGTGGCCCCGACCAGGCCGTGGCGGTCACCGTGGACGTCACCGACGAGCAGCAGATCGCTGAGGCGTTCAAGGACGCCGCGCTGGCCTTCGGCGGCGTGGACCTGGTGGTCAACAACGCCGGCATCTCCATCTCCAAGCCGCTGCTGGAGACCACCGCCCGGGACTGGGACCTGCAGCACGACATCATGGCCCGCGGCTCCTTCCTGGTCTCCCGTGAGGCCGCCCGGACCATGGTCGACCAGGGCCTGGGCGGGGACATCGTCTACATCGCGTCCAAGAACGCGGTCTTCGCCGGCCCCAACAACATCGCCTACTCCGCCACCAAGGCCGACCAGGCCCACCAGGTCCGGCTGCTGGCCGCCGAACTGGGCGAGCACGGCATCCGGGTCAACGGGGTCAACCCCGACGGGGTGGTCCGCGGCTCGGGCATCTTCGCCGCCGGCTGGGGCGCCCAGCGCGCCGCCACCTACGGTATCGCCGAGGACAAGCTGGGCGAGTTCTACGCCCAGCGCACCATCCTCAAGCGCGAGGTGCTGCCCGAACACGTCGCCAACGCGGTCTTCGCACTGACCGGCGGCGACCTCACCCACACCACCGGACTGCACATCCCCGTCGACGCCGGCGTCGCCGCCGCCTTCCTGCGCTGACCCCTTCGCCCATCGCTCGGTCCGTTCCGCACTCCCCACCCTCCAGGTTGCCCGTGTGAACCCCACCTCCTCGTCCTCCGCACCCCCGGCCGTGTTCGCGGCTGCCGACCTCGGCGCCACCAGCGGCCGGGTGGTCCTCGCCCGGGTCGGGCCCGGCCGGCTCGACCTGACGGAGGTGCACCGCTTCGCCAACACCCCGGTACGGCTGCCGCAGGGCCTGCACTGGGACATCCTCGCGCTGTACCAGGGGGTGCTGGACGGGCTCCGCGAAGCCGCCAGGTCCGCGCCGATCGCCTCGATCGGGGTGGACAGCTGGGCCGTGGACTACGGACTGCTCGACGGCGAGGGGAGGCTGCTGGGCAATCCGTACCACTACCGGGACGAGCGCACGGACACCGTCGCCGACCGGGTCCGCGAGCAGATCGGCGCGGCCGAGCTCTACCGCGCCAACGGACTGCAGCACCTGCCCTTCAACACCCTCTACCAGCTGGCCGCCGAGGCCGGCACGCCGCAGGCCCTGGCGGCCCGTCAGCTGCTGCTGATCCCGGACCTGCTGACCTACTGGCTCACCGGCCGGACCGGCGCCGAGGCCACCAACGCCTCCACCACCGGCCTGCTCGACACCCGCACCGATGCCTGGTCGCCCGCGCTGGCCGGAGCCGTGGGCCTGGACCCCGCGCTGCTCCCGCAACTGCGCCGTCCCGGCGACGACTGCGGAACCCTGCTGGCCGGACCGGCCGCCGCCACCGGGCTGCCGCAGCGCACCGCGGTCACCGCGGTGGCCTCCCACGACACCGCGTCAGCCGTGGTGGCGGTCCCCGCCGACCGACCCGACTTCGGCTACGTCTCCTGCGGCACCTGGTCCCTGGCCGGGCTGGAACTCGAGGCCCCGGTGCTCAGCGAGGCCTCCCGGACCGCGAACTTCACCAATGAACTCGGCATCGACGGCACCGTCCGCTACCTGCGCAACATCATGGGCCTGTGGCTGCTCAGCGAGTCCCAGCGCAGCTGGCAGGCCCGGGGCGAGCCGCACCGGCTGGAACCGCTGCTGGCCAGGGCCGCCGCCGCGGAACCGTTCGCCGCCGTCATCGACCCGGACACCCCGGAGTTCCTGGCCCCCGGCGACATGCCCGCCCGCATCGCCGACTACTGCGAGCGCACCGGGCAGCGGCCGCCGGCCGACCAGGGCTCCCTGGTGCGCACCATCCTGGAGGGCCTGGCCCTGGCGCACGCCCGGACCCTGCACCAGGCAGCCGCCCTGGCCGGGCGCGAGATCCAGGTGGTCCACCTGGTCGGCGGCGGCAGCCGCAACGACCTGCTGTGCCAGTTCACCGCCGACGCGGCCGGGCTGCCGGTGGTGGCCGGACCCAGCGAGGCCACCGCACTGGGCAACGTCCTGGTCCAGGCCCGTGCCCACGGCCTGGTCCACGACCGCGCCGGGATGCGCCGCCTGGTCGCCGACACCCAGCCGCTGCGCCACTACACCCCGCGCGGCAACCGGTCCGCCTGGACCGCGGCCGCCGCCCGCGTCGGCCTGGTCTGAAGGACCCGACGACAGCACCCCAACGACCGGACGCCCACCGTCCCAAGGAGCCGCGATGCGTGTCGCACTCTTCCCGACCTGCGTCAACGACGCGATCCATCCGCGCACCGGACAGGCCGCGGTGGCACTGCTGGAGCGGCTCGGCGTGCAGGTCGACTTCCCGGCCGCGCAGACCTGCTGCGGCCAGCCCCAGTACAACACCGGCTACCGGCGGGCCACCGAACCGCTGGTGCGGCGGATGGCCGAGGCCTTCGCCGGCTACGACCACGTGGTCACCCCCTCGGGGTCCTGCACGGCCATGGTGCGCGACAACTACCCCAGGATCGGCGCCAGGGCCCGGACCGAGGGCCGCGGCGACGGCCTGGCCCGGGCCGCCGCGTCACTGGCGCCGCGGGTACTGGAACTGACCGAGTTCCTGGTGGACGTCCTCGGGGTGACCGACGTCGGTGCCTACTACCCGCACCGGGTCAGCTACCACCCGTCCTGCCACGGACTGCGGATGCTGGGGCTGGGGGACCGGCCCAGGCGGCTGCTGGAAGCCGTCGAGGGGCTGGAACTGGTCGAGCTGCCGGGCGCCGAGGAGTGCTGCGGCTTCGGCGGCACCTTCGCCGTCAAGAACCCCGACGTCTCCGCCGCCATGGGCGCCGACAAGGTCCGCAACGCGCTGTCCACCGGGGCCGAGGTGCTGTGCGGGGCGGACAACTCCTGCCTGCTGCACATCGGCGGGACCCTGCGCCGGGCCGACGCGCCGATGCGCGCCGTGCACCTGGCCGAGATCCTGGCCTGCACCCGGGCCGACCCGACCGGCGCCGGCTGGGCGGCCCCCAGAGCGAGGAGCAGCGCATGAGCGACACCTATCTGGGGATGCCGTCCTTCCCGCAGGCCGCCAAGGCCTCCACCAGGGACACCCGGCTGCGGGCCAATCTGACCCACGCCACCCGCACCATCCGCGACAAACGGGCCAGGGCGGTGGCCGAGCTCGACGACTGGGCGCAGCTGCGCGAGGCCGGCAAGCGGATCAAGGACCGGACGCTGCGTCACCTCGACGGCTATCTGGTCCAGTTGGAGCAGAACGTCACCGCCGCGGGCGGGACGGTGCACTGGGCCGCCGACGCCGCCGAGGCCAACCGCATCGTCGCCGACCTGGTCAAGGCCACCGGAGAGAGCGAGGTGGTCAAGGTCAAGTCGATGGCCACCCAGGAGATCGAGCTCAACGAGGCGCTGGCCGCCGAGGGCATCACCGCCTACGAGACCGACCTGGCCGAGCTGATCGTCCAGCTCGGCGAGGACCGGCCCTCGCACATCCTGGTCCCGGCGATCCACCGCAACCGCGGCGAGGTCCGCGACATCTTCGCCGCGAAGATGGGGGAGTGGGGCCGCCCGGCCCCCGAGGGGCTCGGCGACAGCCCGGCCGAACTGGCCGAGGCGGCCCGGCTGCACCTGCGGGAGAAGTTCCTGCGCGCCAAGGTGGGCATCTCCGGCGCCAACTTCATGGTCGCCGAGACCGGCACCCTGGTGGTGGTCGAGTCCGAGGGCAACGGACGGATGTGCCTGACCCTGCCCGAGACGCTGATCTCGGTGGTCGGCATCGAGAAGGTCCTGCCCACCTGGCGCGACCTGGAGGTGTTCCTGCAACTGCTGCCGCGCTCCTCCACCGCCGAGCGGATGAACCCCTACACCTCCTTCTGGACCGGCACCAGCGACGGCGACGGCCCCCGGGACTTCCACCTGGTGCTGCTGGACAACGGCCGCACCGACACCCTGGCCGACGAGGTCGGCCGGCAGGCGCTGCGCTGCATCCGCTGCTCGGCCTGCCTGAACGTGTGCCCGGTCTACGAGCGGGCCGGCGGCCACGCCTACGGCAGCGTCTACCCGGGCCCGATCGGGGCCATCCTCACCCCGCAGCTGCGCGGCACCGCCAGCGCCGTCGACGCCTCGCTGCCCTTCGCCTCCACCCTGTGCGGGGCCTGCTACGAGGTCTGCCCGGTCGCCATCGACATCCCCGAAGTCCTGGTCCACCTGCGTGAGCAGGTGGTCGAGCGGGACGGCCCCGGTCATCGGACCGAGCGTGCCGTGGTGCGGGCCGGCAGCTGGCTGCTGGACCACCCCGCGGCGCTGGGGGCGGTCGAGCGCTGGGCGTCCAGGACCCGCGGGCTGCACCCCCGACGGTTGCCCACCGCCCTGGCCAGGGCCTGGACCGACAGCCGCGACCTGCCCGAACTGCCGGAGGCCCCGTTCCGCGACTGGTGGAGGAAGAGCCGATGACCGTACCCGCGAAGGGTTCGTCCCGCGAGCGGATCCTGGCCCGGATCCGGGCCGCCGTCCAGGACGCCGCCGAACCGCCCCCGGTGCTGCGCGACTACCGGGACAGTCACCAACCCGACGACCCCGCCCGGCTGCTGGACCTGCTGGCCGCGAACCTCGCCGACTACCGCGTGGTGGTGCACCGCTGCACCGGGGCCGAACTTCCGGCGGTCATCGGCCGGATCCTGACCGAGCGCGGCTCGCGGACCCTGCTGGTACCGGACGGCGTCCCGGAGGACTGGCTGAGCGGTACCGCCGTCGAGCGGGTGCGCGACCACCCGCCGCTGGCGCCGGATCGACTCGACGCCGTCGACAGCGTGCTGACGGGGTGTGCGCTGGCCGTGGCCGAGACCGGCACCATCGTCCTGGACGCCGGGCCCGGGCAGGGCCGGCGCGCCCTCACCCTGGTCCCGGACCACCATCTGTGCGTCGTCCGTGCCGCCGACCAGGTGGTCGCCTCGGTGCCGCGGGCCCTGCCCCGGCTGGACCCGTCCCGGCCGCAGACCTGGATCTCCGGGCCCTCGGCCACCAGCGACATCGAACTGGACCGGGTGGAGGGCGTGCACGGCCCCCGCACCCTGGAAGTCGTCCTGGTCGGCTGAGGCCGGTCGACACCTTGTCCACGCCACCGCTTCGGCTTTCAACGTTTCAATTCAGCTGCTTGATGAACCGGCGCCGGGATTCCCGGGGCTGCAGTGGAACTCCCGCCCGCGGAGCAAGTGGAGCGGTGCAGGCAGGCGGCGTTATTGAATCGTGTCAATCCTTGAAAGCACCCCCGTGCACAGGCAATCGCGCAGGTCGGAGTCAGTCTTCCGACCCCAGCGGGCCGCCCCGGGCCGCGCACCTGCCGTACCGGGGCTTCCAACATCCCTTGACGCGCCCACAGCCCGAAGCTAACTTCGCGGCAACTCCTTTGAAACATTTCACAGCCCGGGTCGCAGTAGCCCGGAGAGCCAGGAGACCATCCATGACCCACCCCGAACCGGACCCGGTCCCGGTCCTCGCGCTCGAGGGGGTGAGCAAGTCCTTCGGCGCCGTCCGAGCCCTCCGCGGAGTCTCCCTGCAGCTGTTCGCGGGAGAGGCACACGCCCTCGCCGGCGAGAACGGCGCCGGCAAGTCCACCCTGATCAAGGCCCTGGCCGGGGTGCACCGGCCGGACGAGGGCACCGTGCTGCTGGACGGCGAGCCCGTCGTCTTCCACGGTCCGGCCGACGCCCGGGACGCGGGTGTGGCCGTCATCTACCAGGAGCCGACGCTCTTCCCGGACCTGTCGGTGGCCGAGAACATCTTCATGGGTCGTCAGCCGCGGCGCTCCTTCGGCCGGGTGGACCACCGCGCGGTCCACGCCGCCACCGCCGACCTGTTCCGCCGGCTGGGCGTGGACCTGGACCCGGACCAGCCGGCCCGGGGACTGTCGATCGCCGACCAGCAGCTGGTGGAGATCGCCAAGGCGCTCTCCTTCGACGCCCGCGTGCTGATCATGGACGAGCCGACCGCGGCGCTGACCGGCAGCGAGGTGGCCCGGCTGTTCGGCGTGGTGCGCTCGCTGCGCGAGGAGGGCGCCGCCGTACTGTTCATCTCGCACCGGCTGGAGGAGGTCTTCGCGCTGTGCCAGCGGGTCACCACCCTGCGGGACGGCGCCTGGATCGCCACCGAGCCGGTCGCCGGCCTCGGCGAGGACGACCTGATCCGCCGGATGGTCGGACGCGACCTGGACGAGCTCTACCCCAAGCTCCCCGCCGAGGTCGGCGCGGTCGCACTGAGCGTGCGCCGGCTCACCCGGGAGGGGGTCTTCACCGACGTCTCCTTCGAGGTGCGCGGCGGCGAGATCGTCGGCCTGGCCGGCCTGGTCGGCGCCGGCCGCAGTGAGGTCGCCCGCGCCGTGTTCGGCGTGGACCGCTGGGACGGCGGCGAGGTCGAGGTGGCCGGCAAGCCGCTGAAGCCCGGCGCCCCCAGCCTGGCCATGGCCGCCGGACTGGCCCTGGTCCCCGAGGACCGCCGGGCCCAGGGGCTGGTGATGGGGATGTCCATCGAACGCAACATCGGCCTCACCGGACTGCGGGCCACCTCCCGCGCCGGAGTGATGAACCGGGGCAGCGAGCGCAGCCGCGCCGTCGACTGGGCGGTCCGGCTCCAGGTGAAGTACGCCCGGCTGGGCGACCTGGTGGGCACCCTGTCCGGCGGCAACCAGCAGAAGGTGGTGCTGGCCAAGTGGCTGGCGACCTCCCCGACCGTGCTGATCGTGGACGAGCCCACCCGCGGCATCGACGTCGGCACCAAGGCCGAGGTGCACCGGCTGCTCTCGCAGCTGGCCGGACAGGGCGTCGCGGTGCTGATGATCTCCTCCGACCTGCCGGAGATCCTGGGCATGGCGGACCGGGTGCTGGTCATGCACGAGGGGCGGATAGCCGCCGAACTCGACCGGGCCGAGGCCACCGAGCAGTCGGTGCTGGCCGCGGCCACCGGAGTCACCGGGAGGGCGGCATGACCACCACCATGGAACCCGTGCGGGTCGCGGTCCCGGCGAGCCGGGGACTGCTGGACCGGGTGCTGAAGATGCGCGAACTCGCCATCCTCGCGGTGCTGGTGCTGATGCTGGCCGCCACCCAGATCGACAACAGCGCCTTCCTGTCCCAGCAGGGGATCAAGGACCTGCTGCTCAACGCGACCATCCTGGTGCTGGTGGCGGTCGGCGAGGCGATGGTGGTGATCACCCGCAACGTCGACCTGTCGGTCGGCTCGGTGCTGGGCATCACCGCCTTCGCGGCCGGGGACTTCCTCCAGGGCGGCGGCAACCCGCTGCTGGCGGTGGTGCTCGCGGTCGCCCTGGGCGCGGGGTTCGGCCTGCTCAACGGCCTGCTGGTGAGCATCGGTCAGGTCCCGGCCCTGGTGGTCACCCTGGGCACGCTCTACATCATCCGCGGCATCGACTCGATCTGGATCGGCTCCCGGGAGATCACCGCCGGGGTGCTGCCCACCGGCTTCATCGACTTCGGCCACAACGGCCTCTCCGCCCTGCCCTACCTGGCGGTCCTGGCCGCAGCGGTCCTGGTCGCCGTCGCCTACTTCCTGCGCAACTACCGCAGCGGCCGCGAGTTCTACGCCCTGGGCTCCAGCCCGGAGGCGGCCGGACTGGCCGGCGTCCCGGTCCGCAAGCGGATCCTGGCCGCCTACATCGCCTGCGGCGCGCTCGCCGGACTGGCCGGCGCGCTCTACCTGGCCCGCTTCGGCAACGTCGACTCCGGCACCGGCAGCGGCTACGAACTCACCGTGGTCAGCGCGGTGGTGGTCGGCGGCGTGGCCTTCACCGGGGGCTCCGGCAGCGTTTACGGGGTGGCCCTCGGCGCCCTGCTGCTGACCTCCATCAACAGCGTCCTGCCCTCGATCGGCGTCAGCTCGGTCTGGGTCCAGGCCATCGACGGAATCCTGCTGCTCGTCGCCATCGCGGTCGACCGGATCCTGGCCCTGCGGGTCGCCGGCATCCTGCGCAAGAGGGCAGCGGAGACAAGGAGCGCCCGCCATGGCTGACACCACCGCACCGTTCACCGCCCGACTGCGCTCCGCCCGACTCGGCGACATGGTCCGCTGGGACACCGTCGTCGGCGCCCTGCTGCTGGTCCTGCTGGTGTGCTCGTTCTCCTTCGTGGACAACTTCGGCAACGCGCTGAACCTGTCCTTCCTGATCGGCAACACCCTGCCGATCGCCCTGATCGCGCTGCCGATGACACTGCTGGTGGTCAGCGGGGAGATCGACCTCTCGGTCGGCTCGACCGCGGGACTGTCCGGCGCGGTCATGGGCGCGCTGTGGAACGCCGGCTACCCCATCGAGACGATCATCCCGATCTGCCTGCTGCTGGGGGTCGTCTGCGGACTGGTCAACGGCCTGCTGGTGACCCGGCTCGGACTGCCCTCACTGGCCGTCACCATCGGCACCCTGGCCGCCTACCGGGGAATCGCCCAGATCGTGCTGGGGGCCAACTCGGTCACCGACTTCCCGCAGCAGTACCTGGACTTCGGCTCCGGGCGGATCGCCGGCACCTTCATCCCCTACGCCGCGATCCCCTGGGCGGTGCTGCTCCTGCTGGCGGCGGTGGTGCTGCACGCCACCCCGGTCGGACGCTCGCTGTTCGCGGTGGGCGCCTCCGAGGAGGTGGCGCGCTTCAGCGGGGTGCGGGTCAAGCGGTTGAAGCTCTCCATGTTTGTCGCCACCGGCTTCGTCTCCGCGCTGACCGGAGTGTTCTGGGCGCTGCACTACGCCAGCGCCCGCTACGACAACGCCACCGGGCTGGAACTCTCCGTGGTCGCCGCGGTCCTGCTCGGCGGGATCGACTTCGACGGCGGCCGGGGCACCCTGGGCGGCGCGGTGGCCGGGGTGTTCCTGCTGGGGGCGCTGCAGAACGTGATGAGCCTGGTCAACGTCTCGGCCCAGTCCCAGATCGTGGTCACCGGCGTGCTGCTGGTGGTCTCCGTCCTCGGCCCGAGGGTGGCCCGGCAGCTGTCCGTGGCCCGCGCCCGACGGCGCACCCTCACCGCCCCGGTGGTGCCCGCTGCGGCGACCGCACCGGCCGGTGGTACCTGATCCCCGCACCGGTCCTCCATCCCTGATCCGCCCGGCCCCACCCCACCCGATCGGCCCGAACCCGTACCCAGGCTTCAGCCTGCCCATGTGCTGCCGCGGCAGCGAGAGGAACCCCGCCATGACCCAGAGAATCGCCCCCGCCGGCCGTCTCGGCGTCGCCCTGGCCGTCACTGCCACCGTCGCCCTCGGACTCAGCGCCTGCGGTGGCACCACCAAGAGTTCCACCGACAAGGCGGCCTCCTCGGCGCCGGCCGCCGCGGCGGGCTCCTCCGCCAACCCGAACGCGCCCACCAAGACCGGGCTGACCGTCGCCTTCCTGCCCAAGCAGGTCAACAACCCCTACTTCACCATCTCCGACAACGGCGGCAAGGCCGCGCTGACCACCCTGGGCGAGAGCTACAAGGAGGTCGGCACCAACAGCGGCACCGACACCGCGGGGCAGGTCTCCTACGTCAACACCCTGACCCAGCAGAAGGTGTCCGCGATCGCGGTCTCCGCCCAGGACCCCGGTGCCCTGTGCACCGCGCTCAAGCAAGCCATGAGCAACGGCATCAAGGTGGTCACCTACGACTCGGACACCAACCCGGACTGCCGGCAGCTGTTCATCTCCCAGGCCAGTTCCGAGGCGCTGGGCCGCAGCGAGGTCGACCTGCTCGGCAAGCAGCTCAACTACACCGGCGACATCGCGATCCTGTCGGCCGCGCAGACCGCGACCAACCAGAACACCTGGATCGGCTTCATGAAGGACGAACTGAAGAAGCCGCAGTTCGCCAAGATGAAGCTGGTCAAGATCGCGTACGGCAACGACGACGCGCAGACCTCGTTCCAGCAGACCCAGGGCCTGCTGCAGCAGTACCCCAACCTGAAGGGGATCATCTCCCCGACCACGGTCGGCATCAAGGCCGCCGCCCAGTACCTGTCCGGCTCCCAGTACAAGGGCAAGGTCACCCTGACCGGCCTGGGCACCCCCAACGACATGCGCGCCTACGTCAAGAACGGCACGGTCCAGGGCTTCGAGCTGTGGGACCCGGCCAAGCTCGGCAGCCTGGCCGCCTACGCGGCCACCGCCCTGGCCTCCGGCCAGATCACCGGCGCGACCGGGCAGAGCTTCAAGGCCGGCGACCTGGGCAGCTTCACCATCGGCGCCCAGGGCGTGGTGGTGCTCGGCGCGCCGACCGTCTTCACCGCGGCCAACATCGACCAGTTCCACTTCTGACCGGACCCGCCCGCGGCTCGGGCGCCGCCGCTCCACCGGGGCGGCGGGACCCGGGCCACGGGTGCGACCCCATACGATGAGCAGTCACCGGAGGTCGGAATCCCTCCGGTGTCGGCGTGAGGCGGCAGGACGGGCGCGTGGCACAGATGGTCGGTATCAAGGACGTGGCCCGGCAGGCCGGGGTCTCGGTGGGCACGGTGTCCAACGTGATCAACCGGCCGGACATGGTCTCCGAGGAGACCCGGTTCCGGGTCCAGGCCGTGATCGAACGCCTGGGCTACGTGCGCAGCGAGTCGGCCCGGCAGCTGCGGGCCGGCCGCAGTCGGATCATGGCGCTGCTGGTCCTGGACATGGGCAACCCCTTCTTCGTGGACGTGGCGCGCGGCGCCGAGCGGGCCGCCCGCGCGGCCGGGCTCGGCGTGATGGTCTGCAACAGCGGCCAGAGCGCCGCCGAGGAGGCCGAGTACCTCTCGCTCTTCGCCGAGCAGCGGGTGCGCGGCGTGCTGCTGACGCCCGCTGACGCCAGCGGACGCAACCTGGAGTCCTTCCGCCGCCACCACATCCCCTTCGTGCTGGTGGACCGGGTGGCGGCCGGCTCGGCCGAGTGCTCGGTCTCGGTGGACGACGTGGCCGGCGGGACCCTGGCGGTCCGTCATCTGCTGGCCGAGGGACACCGCTCCATCGCCTACGTCAGCGGCCCCGGCCATCTGCAGCAGATCAAGGACCGCCGGCTGGGCGCGCTGGCCGCGCTGGCCGAGGCGGGCCTGCCCCCCGAAGCCCTGCAGGACCTGCCGACCGAGGGGCTGAACGTCGCCGCGGGACGGGACGCCGGTGCCAGGCTGCTCGGGCTCACCAGCCGCCCCACCGCGGTGTTCTGCGCCAACGACCTGCTGGCCCTGGGCATGCTGCAGGCGCTCTACGCGGCGGGCGTCAGCGTGCCGGGGGAGCTGGCCATCGTCGGCTACGACGACATCGAGTTCGCCGCCGCGGCGGCGGTCCCGCTCACCTCGGTCCGGCAGCCGGCCCTCACCATGGGTGCGATGGCCGCCGAACTGCTGCTGGAGGAGACCGACGACGAGGCCGGCAAGCACCGGCACCAGCGGGTGGTGCTGCAGCCCGAGCTGGTGGTGCGCAGCTCCTCGCTGAGCCAGCGGCGACCGTCCTGACCCTCGCGCGCCACGGGTCGAGTCCGATCTATTGACGCCTCACAGGGCGCTCTCATAGATTCCCTTCGTGTCATATGAATGAAACGTTTCACACATTCTTCGTCAGTGCGCCCAGTCTGGAGAAGCACGTATGACGACGCCTCAGCGCGTTCTCCGCCGTCCGAATCGCAGACACCGCATCGCCCTCGCCGTCGCCCTGGCCGGGCTGGCCGCGGCGGCGCTGCCGACGGCCGGGGCCAGTGCCAGTGCCAGTGCCAGTGCCGCGGCCGCACCGGCCGCCCGTCCGTGGGACGCCTACAACCTCGCGCCCGCCACCCGCACCGTCACCCCGGTGCGGGTGACCCGCACCACGGGCACCCTGAGCGGCGCCTCCGCCGTGCTGCGCGGCCGACCGGTGACGCTCACCGGGGCCGGGTCCTCGATCACGCTGGACTTCGGCAAGGAGGTCGGCGGACTGGTGAGCCTGCACTTCACCGGCGCCGGGGCCGGACAGCGGCTGGGCCTCGCCTTCAGCGAGTCCTCGCAGTACATCGGCCCCGACAGCGACGCCAGCAATGGCGGCTCCGGCAGTGACGGCGCGATCTACGCGGATGCCACGCCCGGATCGAACTGGACGGCGCCGCAGGCCTCGTTGCGCGGCGGGTTCCGCTATCTGACGCTCTTCGCCGCCACCGACGGCCCGATCTCCCTGGACCAGGTCTCACTCGCCGTCAGCTTCGCGCCCACGATGGCGAACCTGCGCGACTACGACAACTACTTCTACTCCAGCGACCCGCTGCTCAACCGCATCTGGTACGCCGGTGCCTACACCGTGCAGACCAACACCATCGCCCCCAGCACCGGCCGGGTCTGGGGCCCGCCGGCCCAGGGCTGGAACAACACCGGAACCGTCGGCACCGGAGACACCGTGCTGGTCGACGGCGCCAAGCGGGACCGCACGGTCTGGCCGGGCGACCTGGGCGTGTCCGTGCCCACCGAGTACGCCTCGCTGGGCGACCTCACCCCCACCCGCAACGCGCTGACCACGCTGTACCAGCACCAGGCAGCTTCCGGCGAACTCCCCTTCGCCGGACCGCAGGTGAACTTCTACGGCTCGGACACCTACCACCTGTGGACCCTGATCGGCACGGCCAACTACTACCAGTACTCGCACGACGGGACCTGGCTGGACAGCGAGTGGGCGAACTACCGTCGGGCGCTGGCCTTCTCGCTCGCCAAGGTGCAGCCGGACGGGCTGATGTCGGTCACCGGCACCGCCGACTGGGCCCGCAGCGACCAGGGCGGGGAGAACATCGAGGCCAACGCACTGCTCTACCAGGCCCTGACCACCGGCGCCGCGCTCGCCGGCGCCGAAGGGGACCAGACCGACGCCTCCGCCTGGAAGACCGCCGCCGACACCGTCAAGTCGGCCGTCAACTCACTGCTGTGGGACGACGCCGCGGGGGAGTACCGCGACAATCCGAGCAGCGCCCTGCACCCGCAGGACGGCAACTCGGCCGCGGTCTGGTTCGGACTGGCGCCGGGCGACCGCGCCAAGCGCGTCAGCGCCTCGCTCACCACCGACTGGAACGCCTACGGCGCGACCACCCCGGAGAAGGGGTCGGAGATCGCCACCTTCCCCGGCTCCATGGAGATCCAGGCCCACCTGCAGGCCGGCGACGCCACCCGGGCCCTGGACCTGATCCGCCGCGAGTGGGGCTACATGCTCAACTCCCCGCTCGGCACCGGCAGCACCTTCTGGGAGGGCTATCTGGCGAACGGTCAGTTCGGCTACGGCGGCGCCTACATGAGCGCCTCGCACGGCTGGGCCACCGGACCCACCTCGGCGCTGACCTTCGACGTCCTGGGCATCAGCCCCCGGTCGGTCACCGGCGGCTACGCCCTGAAACCCCAGCCCGGCGACCTCGCCGACGCCCAGGGTTCCCTGAAGACCCCGCTGGGGGACATCAGGCTCGCCTGGCAGCACGACGTCGCCCGGCGCAGCTTCACCGAGCAGATCGACGCGCCGACCGCGGCGGTCGACGAGGTCGACGTGCCCACCTTCGGCGCCCCGACGCAGGTGACCGTGGACGGCAAGCGGGTCTGGAACGGCTGGACGGCACTCGGCTACGGGGCGCACCTGGAAGGCGGCTACGTGGTCCTGAACGGCCTCCCCGCCCGGGCGAGCGTCCGCAGCCAGGCGGTGGCCCCGGTGCCCACCGCGATCAGCGTGGCCGCGACGTCCACGCCGACGGCCCCGCTGCGGGCCGGCCAGGCCCTGACGCTTCCGGTCACCGTCAGCGCCCAGGGCGACAGCGTCCTGCACGGACAGGTCACCGCGAAGCTGCCGACCGGGTGGACCGCCGACCCGGCGAGCTTCACCCTGGACACCCGCGACGGACCCACCGACACGGTGGTCCAACTGACCGTGCACGCACCGGACGACGCCGCCGGCGGACCGCGGTCCATCGACGTCACCGCCGCGGCCGGCCGCACCAGTGCGCAGGTCAGCACCTCGGTCCTGGTGTTCGGCACCTGGCCGCAGGGCACCACCGCCGAGGCGTCCAGCGCGCACGCCCCCAATGTCTTCAACGGACAGCAGCGCAGCTACGACGCGGCCAACGCCATCGACGGCGACCCCGCGACCTTCTGGAACGACGACACCGCCGGGCAGTTCCCGGACACGCTCACCGTCACCGCCCCCTCGCCGGTCACGCTGCACGGGGTCGGCTTCTCCTCCATCGTCGACGGCGTGCCCACCGACTTCGCCGTGCAGACCTGGGACGGCAGCTCCTGGACCACGCAGGCGCAGGTGAACGGCAACACCGAGCTGGACCGGTGGATCCCGTTCGACGCCCCGGTCACCGCTTCCCAGGTCCGACTGGTCGTCACTGCTTCGCAGACGCAGAACGGCAATTACACCCGGGTCGCCGAACTCACCCCGTAGCCCCGGAACGCCGCCGGGGCATCGGAATCCACCGAAATTCCCGCCTCTGTTTTGAATCGTTATACCCCCACCACCACCCCACCCAGTCGTCCGCGACCCGCGGCCGACCGAGCTCCCGGGAGCCACCATGCCCACCCTGCGCCTCCCCGCACACACGGCCCGCACCGCCCAGGCGATCGCCGTCGTGGCCGCCCTCACCGCCACCTTCGCCGTCTCCGGACCGGCCTCCGCGAACACCGTCGGGGGCGGCGCGCGGCCCTCGTCGTCGCCGGACTGGCAGAAGTACGTCCAGGCACCCGCCGGCCGCTCGGTGCAGCCGGTCTCCATCGTCAGCACCACCGGGAACGTCACCCACCCGAGCGGGGCACTGGGCAAGGGCACCGCCGTGCTGACCCGCCCGGCCCCGGCGGCCAAGCCCGCCTGGCCCAGCGGAACCACGGCCACCGCGTCCTCGTACCACGACGGCAACCAGGGCAACGACGGCAAGCCGCGGACCTACGTCCCCGGCAACGCGGTCGACGGGAACACCGACACCTTCTGGAACGACGCCGACGCCGCCACCTACCCGGCCTGGCTCCAGATCACCAGCCCCACCGCGGTCACCCTGCCCGGCATCACCGTGCTGTCCAACAGCGACGGCGTCCCGCAGGACTTCACCGTCCAGACCTGGGACGGCTCGACCTGGACCACCCAGGCCACCGTCACCGGCAACACCGAGGTCCAACGGGCCGTCAGCTTCACCACGCCGGTCACCACCACGCAGGTGCGCATCAATGTCAGCAAGGACCAGGCCAGCTCCAAGGGCGAGTACACCCGGATCAACGAGGTCTGGCCCGGTGTGGTGGCCGACCCGCCGGCGCCGAGCATCACCCTGGACTTCGGCAAGGTCGTCGTCGGCTACCCCAGAATCAGCTTCGCCGGCGCGTCCGGCAACAACCCCGGGGTCCGGCTCGCCTTCTCGGAGACCCTGCAGTACCTGAGCGACCGCTCCGACTTCACCCGCTCCGACGTCAGCGGCGGACCGGGCACCGACCAGTACGCCGTGCCCCAGCAGGGCGGCGTCTGGACCGACAGCAAGACCTGCCTGACCGGCAGTCAGGTGTGCTCCGACGGACTGCACGGCTTCCGTTACCTGAAGATCAGCCTGGACGCCCTGCCCGCCGACGCGCCCTACACCCAGGCCAACGGCACTGTGAAGATCAACGGGGTGTCGCTGGACTTCACCCCGTTCCTGGGCACGCCCTCCAGCTACACCGGCTGGTTCGAGTCCTCCGACCAGCAGCTCAACCAGTACTGGTACGACGCCTCCTACACCAACGAGCTGGTCACCGACACCTTCCGGCCCGGCGACGTGGACCCGCGCGGGGCCGACAGCACCGGCCTGGACGGCAAGCTGGTGCTGCAGGACGGCGCCAAGCGCGACCGCGACCCCTACGTCGGCGACATCGCCGTCTCCGGCCGCACCACCTACCTCACCCACGACACCGCGGTCGCGGCCCGCAACGTGCTCGCCGACCTGGCCGACCACCAGCGCTCCGACGGCTGGATCCCGCCGGCCTCCATCAACAACTACACCCTGCCGCTGTTCGACTATCCGATGTGGTGGGTCACCAGCAGCTGGGACTACATCCTCTACACCGGGGACACCGCCTACGCGCAGACCTACTACCCCAACCTGGTCAAGGTGCTGGACAGCTGGTACCCCAGCGTCACCGACGCCAACGGCCTGCTCTCCAAGGGGCTCAACGGCACCGGCGGCTACGGCGACTACGCCTTCCTGCCGCGCACCGGCGAGGTCACCTACTACAACACCCTGTACGTCCAGGCCCTCAAGGACGCCGCCGCGCTGGCCACCTCGCTGGGCCGCACCGCCGACGCCGACCGGTGGACGCAGCGCGCACAGACCGTCAGCACCGCCGTCAACGCGCACCTGTGGGACAGCAGCACCGGCGCCTACCTGGACTCCGCCACCGGTCCGGTCCGGCACGCCCAGGACGGCAACGGACTGGCCGTGCTGGCCGGGGTCGCCGACCAGGCCCAGGCCACCTCCGCCCTGGACTACCTGGCCCGGAACACCGCGCTGCCCTACGGCAACTCCTTCATGGACAACGACACCCTGGTTTCCGACGGCACCCAGCGGGTCTACGCCTTCACCTCCTACCCCGACATCCAGGCCCGCTTCCTCAGCGGCCAGGCCGACTCCGCGATCGACGAGATCAAGCGGCTCTACGGCTGGATGGCCGGCCACGGCCCCGGCACCACCGACTGGGAGGGCATCGGCGCCGGCGGATCCCTCTACGAGGGCGCCTACACCTCGGCCGCCCACGGCTGGTCCACCGGTGTGGTCCCGGCGCTCACCAACGACCTGCTCGGCGCCACCCCCACCGGCCCCGGCTTCAGCACCTGGAGCGTCCAGCCGCACCCCGGCACGGTCACCTGGGCCCGCGGCCAGCTGCCCACCCCGCACGGCCCGCTGCAGGTCAGCTGGGTCCGCGGCAGCGGAGCCCAGCAGTTCTCGCTCACCCTCACCGCCCCCAAGGGGACCACGGGCGACGTCGCGGTGCCGGTCACCGGGAGCGCCGTGGTCCGGATCGACGGCCGCACCGTCTGGAACGGCACCGGGGCCACCGGTCCGGACGCCACGCTCCAGAACGGCTACCTCACCCTGCACGGAGTGCAGCCCGGAACTCACACCGTCACCGTCACCGTCACCCGCACCGGCAAGTAGTCGCGCGACCCGAACGGACGAGCCGTCAGACAGCCGAGGACAAGGAGAACCACCTCCGTGACATGGCCCGCAATCCGCAGCGGCCGGCGTCCGCGCCGGACCACGACCGCCGCGATCGTCACCACGATCATCGCCGCGGTGCTGTCCGTACCCACCGCGATGCCCGCACTCGCCTCCGCCGCCACCCAGCACCCGCCGGGCGTCACCGGCAGCGCCCAGGCCCCGACCGACCTCAAGGTCGACGGCCAGGGCCCCGGACTGCCGGTCGGTGAGGCCCGGCCGACCCTCTCCTGGGTCCTGCACGACAGCGCACGGGCGCAGAGCCAGACCGGCTACCAGATCCGCGTGGGCACCGGCTCGACGCGCCTGTGGGACTCGGGCCGGACCGCCTCGCAGAACTCCACCGACGTCGCCTACGCAGGACCCGCCCTGGCCGCCGACCGCAGTTACACCTGGTCGGTGCGGACCTGGAACCGCCAGGGCCAGGCCTCGCCCTGGTCGGCGCCGGCAGCCTTCGACACCGGGCTGCTCGACGCCGCGGACTGGTCGGCCTGGTGGCTGCAGGCCGGCGACGGAGCCCTGGTCCGCGGCGACTTCACGGTCACCGGGCCGGTCGCCAGGGCCCGCCTGTACTTCGCCGCCCAGGGGCTGGTGGAGCCGCACCTGAACGGCGCGCGGGTCGAACCGTCCGAGGTCCTCGACTCCTCCGTCACCGACTACTCCTCCCGGGTCCTGTACCGGGACCTCGACGTCACCTCCCTGCTGCACCAGGGCGGCAACGCGCTGGCCTTCATGGCGGGCAAGGGACAGTTCAGCGGCCAACCCACCTTCGTGGCCCAACTGGACGTGACCTACAGCGACGGAACCAAGGCCACCTTCGGCACCGGACCCGGCTGGCGGACCACCGCAGGACCGGTGACCGGGGACGACTTCTACTACGGGGAGACCTACGACGCCCGCAAGGCCGTCACCGGCTGGGACACCGCGGGACTGGACGACAGCGCCTGGCCCCTGGCGCACGCGGTCGCACCGGCGTCGCACCCGCTGAGCCTGGCCCAGGGCAGGCCGGTCACCGCACTGGACACCACCAGCTGCTGCGGCTGGTCGCCGGCCGCACTCACCGACGGCGTCGACGGCTCCACCGACACCTCCCAGGGCTACCACTCGGCCATCGAGTCCACCGCCGACACCACCAAGTGGGTGCAGACGGACCTCGGCACGGACCAGGACGTCCGGCAGATCCGGCTGTTCCCCGCCCGGCCGACCAACGACCCGGCCGGCGACTTCCCCGCCGCCGGATTCCCGGTGCGCTACCTGGTCCAGGTCAGCGACGACCCGACGTTCGCCACCGCGACCACGGTCGCCGACCGCACCGGCGCCGACCAGCCGTCGCCCGGTACCGCACCGGTGGTCCTCGACACCCGGGCCACCGGCCGCTACGTCCGGGTCACCGCCACCAGGCTGCGCTGCATCGGCAGCAGCTGCACCTTCCGGCTGGCCGAACTCGGCGTCTACGGCGCCCGTCCGGCGGTCGGCTACTCCGCGCTCACCCGGCTGCAGGCCGACACCACCCCGCCCACCGAGATCGTCAAGACCCTCACCCCGGTGCGGGAGACCCGGCCCGCGGCAGGCCAACGGGTGTACGACTTCGGCCAGAACATCACCGGCTGGGTGACCGTCACCGCGACCCAGCCCGCCGGAACCACGGTGGACATCAGGAAGGGCGAGATCCTCGACCCGACCGGCCAGGTGACCACCTCCAACATCAGCTTCTCCGCGGGCGACCCGCCACGGCAGACCGACCACTACACCTTCGCCGGTTCCGGCGCCGAGACCTACGCACCGCGGTTCAACTACTCCGGGTTTCGCTACGCCGAACTGACCGGCCTCCCGGACGGGGCCGCCGTCACCGTGACCGCCCAGGAAGTGCACACCGACGTGGCCACCACCGGCACCTTCACCTCGTCCGACGCGCTGCTGAACTCCATCCAGGGCGCGGTGGCCCAGACCCAGCTCAACGACCTGCAGTCGATCCCGCTGGACTGCCCCACCCGCGAGAAGCACGGCTGGCTCGGCGACGCCGCGGACTCCGACGTGGAGGCCATGGCCAACTACGACATGCAGTCCTTCTACGCCAAGTGGCTGGGCGACGTGGTCACCAGCCTCAACCCCGACGGCAGCATCCCCTCGGTCGCCCCCACCAACGGCAGCACCGGCTGGGCCACCGACCCGGCCTGGGGCACGGCCTACCCGCAGATCATCTGGGACACCTACACCCAGTACGGCAGCAAGCAGCCCATCACCGCCAACTACCAGCACGTGAAGGCGTGGGTCGACTACCTGGGCACCATCAGCGACGCCGACCACATCGTGGTCAACGCGCCGACCTCCTGGGGCGACGACTGGGTTGCCACCGTCAGCACCCCGCACGACTACTTCCAGACCGGCTTCTACTACCTGGACGCACAACTGCTCGCCAGGATGGCGGCCGTCGTCGGCAACCGGGCCGACGCGGCCGAGTACGGCGCCCTGGCCACCCGGATCGCCGCCGGCTTCACCAAGCGCTTCTTCGACCCCGCCACCGGCGTGTACGGCACCGGCACCCAGCTCTCCTACGCGATGCCGCTGGTGCTGGGCATCGTCCCGGCCGGCCGCGAGCAGGCCACCGCGGACCGCCTGGTGCAGGACATCGCCGCCCACGACGACCACCTCACCACCGGATTCGTCGGCACCACCCTGGTGTTCCAGGCCCTCGGCGCCTACGGGCGCAACGACGTCGCGCTGGCGGTGGCCGAGCGCACCGACTACCCCAGCTTCGGCTACATGCTCAGCCAGGGCCCGGGCACGATCTGGGAGAAGTGGGTCGACTCCTCCGCGCCGGACGGGACCTCCTCCAAGGACCACATCGGACTGGGCGGCTCCATCGGCCAGTGGTTCTACCAGCAGCTGGCCGGGATCCAGCCCGGCAGCACCGGATCGGGGTACAGCAGCCTCACCCTCGCCCCCGGCGTCGTCGGTGACCTGACCTCCGCCTCGGCCCAGCAGCGGACGGCACGCGGAACCGTCGTCAGTTCCTGGCAGCGCGACGGCTCCACGCTGACCTACCACGCGGTGGTACCCGTCGGCAGCACGGCGACCATCCGGCTGCCGCTGCTCGGCGGCGCGCAGTCCACGGTCAGCGAGGGCGGCCGGACCGTGTACGCGGCCGGGCACCGCGCCCAGGCCGATCCCGGTCTGGCCGTCGGCCGGGCGGACGACCAGCAGCTCACCCTCACCGCGGGCTCCGGCGACTACACCTTCACGGTGACCCCGCCGCGGACCACCGTCACCCGCCTGGCGGTCACGGCGAGCCAGCCGGCGCCGGTCACCGCGGGTACCGGCGGCGACGTCACCGCCGTGGTCGAGGGTCGCTCCACCGGCACCGGCCCGGTATCGGTCAGCGCCACCGTGCCCGCCGGCTGGACGGCCACGGCGACACCGGCGCAGATTCCGCTCACCCCGGCCACCACCGAGGTCCGCAGCACGCTGCGGATCACCGTCCCCGCCGACGTCGCCGGCGGGGTCTACCCGGTGACGGTGAAGGTCCGCACGCCCGACGGGACCGTCGCGACGGCCCCGGTGCACCTGCAGGTCTTCGGCCGCTGGCCGGCCGGAACCAGCGCGAGCGCGTCCAGCGAGCACGCACCCAACGTCGTCAACGGCGCGACCCGCACCTACCTCGCCTCCAACGCGATCGACGGCGACCTGACGACCTTCTGGAACGACGACACCCAGGGCCAGTTCCCCGACACCCTGACCGTCACCGCTCCCACACCCGTACCGCTGCACGGAGTGGGGTTCGCCTCGAACCCGGACGGCGTCCCGACCGCCTTCACCGTCCAGACCTGGGACGGCTCGCAGTGGGTGACCCAGGCCGACGTGTCCGGCAACACGGCCCTGTACCGCTGGATCCCCTTCGCCGGGGAGGTGACGACCACTCAGGTACGCGTCGTGGTGACCTCCGACCAGGACGGTGCCTTCACCCGGGTCGCCGAGCTGACTCCCTGATCGGTCGGCGAGGTTCAGGCGGCGGGCGGGCGACAGCCCGCCGCCTGGGCGGCCCGGGCGAAGGCGTGCACCAGCGGACGCGTGTCGTCGGCGCGCCAGGCCAGCGCGAACCGCGACGGCGACAGCCCGCGGACCGGACGGGTGACCACGCCGCCCCGGGTCAGCAGCGGGGCGTTCCCGGCGCCCAGCAGGCACACGCCCTGCCCGCCCACCAGCGCCTCGTAGGTCTCGTCGACCCCGCTGATCTCGGCGCCGACCAGCGGCTCCCGGCCGCCGCGCTGGTCCACGGCCAGCCAGTAGTCGCGCAGCACCCCGGCACTGCCCGGCAGCGCCAGGAACGGCTCGTCCAGCAGCTCGGCGAACTCCACCGCCTCGCACCCGGCCAGCCGGTGCGTCTCCGGCAGTGCCACCAGCCGCGGCTCCTCGGCCACCACCAGCCAGCGCAGCCGCCGCGCCTCGGGCTGCGGCAGCCACAGGAACGCCACATCGCTGGAGCCGTCGACCAGCCCCGCGCTGGGGTCGGCCCAGTCGACCTGACGGAGCACCAGCTGCGCGTCCGGGTACTCGGCGGTGAGGCGGGAGCGGATCGCCGGCAGCATCCCGCCGCGCCCCGGGCCGGTGCTCATCCCGACCACCAGCCGACCGTCCAGGGCGGCCCGGGCCGCCGCCACCGCGTGCTCGGCCTGCTCCCACTGCTCCAGCACCCGGCGGGCGTGCGGCAGCAGCGCCGCGCCGACGGCGGTCAGCCGAACCTCGCGCCGGTCCCGCTCGAACAGCGGCGCACCCAGGGTCCGCTCCAGCATCCGGATCTGCTTGCTCAGCGCCGGCTGCGAGACGAACAGCGCCTCGGCCGCCCGGGTGAAGTGCAACTCCTGTGCCACCGCGACGAAGTAGCGGAGATCCCGGCTGTGCACATCCATAGCCCATGGTTATCACGGAAGGTCTTGGACGCGCGAGACCCGACCGGAGCAGGCTGGGGACCAACAGAGCGAACACCACGGACCCACGGAGTAGCGATGAGCAAGGTATGGCTGATCACCGGCGCCAACAGCGGCTTCGGCCGGGCGCTCACCGAGGCGGCGGTGGCGGCGGGCGATGTCGTGGTCGCCGCGGCCCGGCGCACCGAGACGCTGGCCGACCTGGTGGCGGCGCACCCCGACCAGGTCGAGGCGGTCCGGCTGGACGTCACCGACCTGGCCGCCGTCGACGCGGTGGTCGCGGATGTGACCGCCCGTCACGGCCGGATCGACGTGCTGGTCAACAATGCGGGCCGGACCCACGTCGGGGCGGCCGAGGAGACCACCGACGCGGAACTGCGCGCGCTGTTCGAGGTGCACGTGTTCGGCCCCGCGGCCCTGGTGCGGGCAGTGCTCCCGTCCATGCGCCAGCGCCGCTCTGGGGCGATCGTGCAGCTCAGCAGCATGGGCGGGCAGATGTCCTTCGCCGGGTTCTCCGCCTACAGCGCCACCAAGTTCGCCCTGGAGGGCTTCTCCGAGGCGCTGCTGGACGAGGTCGCACCCCTGGGCATCAAGGTGCTGGTGGTCGAGCCCGGGGCGTTCCGCACCGGCCTGATGGGCAACCGCAGCGTCAGCGCGGAGATCGACGACTACGCCGCCACCGTCGGCCCGACCCGCGCCATGGCCGCGGCCGGGGACGGCGCCCAGCCCGGCGACCCGGCCAAGGCGGCCGCCGCGATCCTGACGGCCCTCGCCGCCGAGAACACCCCGCTGCACCTGCCGCTGGGCAACGACGGCGTGGACGCGGTCCTCGGCCACCTCGACGCCGTCCGCGCCGAGGTGACGGCCTGGGAGAAGACCGCCCGGGACACCGTCTTCGACTGAGCGGTCCGGCCGTCGGTTCGTCGGCCGTCAGCCATCGGCCGTCGGCCTGCGGACGCCCGGGTGGACCTCGTCGACACTTCGGCCACCCGGGCTCGGGCGGCGCCCGGTTCGCCTATGCTGCGCGCACAGGTCGGTCGGGACAGAGGAGCAGGCGCCTTGACGGCTCATCGGATTCCGCTGAACTACTTCGCGATGTCCTTCGGCCTGGCCGGTCTGGCCGGCACCTGGGTGACGGCTGGCCGCGAGGGCCATGTGCCGAGCGCGGTGGGCGACGCGCTCCTCGCACTGGCGGCGCTGGTCTGGCTGGTCACCGTGGGGCTCTACCTGCGCTACGCGCTGTCCGAACGGGGCAGGCTGGTCGCGGACCTGACCGACGGCATCGCCGGCCCCTTCATGTCGCTGGCGGTGATCACCCCGATGCCGCTGGCGGCCCAGGGCGTAGCGCCGCACGCACCGACCGCGGGCAAGGTCCTGGTCGACGTCTTCCTGGCGCTCACGGTCCTGCTCGGCGGCTGGTTCACCGGCCAGTGGATCTACGGTCCGCTCGACATCGACCAGCTGCACCCCGGCTACTTCCTGCCCACCACGGCCGGGGGTCTGATCGCGTCCGCCTCGGCCGCGGCGGTCGGCCAGCGTCGGCTGGCGGAGGCGATGCTGGGACTGGGCCTGGTCTGCTGGCTGATCCTGGGATCGATGATCCTGGCCCGGCTGATGTTCCGACCGCCGCTGCCGCTGCCGCTGACGCCGACCCTGGCCATCGAGGTCGCCCCGGCGGCGGTGGCCTCGCTCGCCTACTTCTCCCTCGACGGGGACCGGATCGACGTCTTCGCCGCCCTGCTGGCCGGCTACGGCGTACTGATGGTGCTGGCCCAGCTGCGGCTGCTGCCGCTGTTCCTGCGGCTGAAGTTCACCCCGAGCACCTGGGCCTTCACCTTCTCCTGGGCGTCCGTCGGCACAGCGACGCTGCACTGGGTCGACCGGGGCAGGCCGGCGGGCCACCTGGTCTGGACCGGCCTGGTGCTGGCCGCGGTCACCGCACTGGTGGGCGGCATCGCGGTCCGTACCGCGGTCGCCCTGCTGCGGCGTCAACTCTGAGCTGCGGCTTGGCGGATGCGGTATCGTCGCCGACGCCGGGCGGGTGCGTACAGCAGCAGGAGGGGTTCGTGACGGAGGACAGGACCTGGATGCAGGGGACCGACGAGCGGGCGCCGTCGGCGGATCTGCACCCCGAGGTCGCGCACCCCGCCCGGGTCTACGACGTGTGGCTGGGCGGCAAGGACAACTTCGCCTCGGACCGCGCCGTCGCCGAGCAGCTGGCGACGATGACCCCGCACGTGGTGAACGCGGCGCGGGCGAACCGGGCCTTCCTCGGCCGCGCGGTGCGCACCGTCTCGGCCCTGGGCGTCAGCCAGTTCCTGGACATAGGCACCGGCATCCCCGCCGCCGGGAACACGCACGAGGTGGCCCAGCGGGCCGACGCCTCCGCCCGGGTCGCCTACGTGGACAACGACCCGATCGTGCTCACCCACGCCCGGGCGCTGATGAGCGGGTCCGGCCACGGGGCCACCACGGTGACCCAGGCCGACCTGCGCGACCCCGAGGCGATCCTCGCCGCGCCCGGCGTCCGCGACCTGCTCGACTTCAGCCGCCCGGTGGCGCTGATGCTGGTCGCGGTGCTGCACTTCATCGGTGGCGACCAGGACCCGCAGGGCATCGTCAAGCGCCTGCTGGAGGCCCTCCCCGGCGGCAGCTACCTGATCCTGACCCACGGCACCGGGGACACCCTGCCGCAGGACCTGGCGCAGCGCGCCGAGCAGTCCTACGACCAGGCCGCGGCCCATCTGCACCTGCGGCCGCGCCAGGAGGTCGAGCGGTTCTTCGGGGGCGGGGAACTGCTGGAGCCGGGCCTCGTGCTCGCGCCGTTCTGGCGTCCGGACGGGCCGCTGGCCGCGGACGCCGAGCGGCTGGGCATCTACGCAGGCGTCGCCCGCTACTGAGCCCTGACCGGCCCCGATCCCCGGCGCCGCGCGGCCTCCGGCGTGCGGGGTGGCCGCAACGGCGGTATGCAGGGGGGATGGACGCGCCGGAGTGGTTCGTGGGGTGGCGCTCGTGGCGGTCGCGAGCGGGCCTGGTGGCGATCGCGCTGGCGGTGATGGCGGTGATCGCCCTCGCGGACGTGCTTTCGCCGCCCGACGTCCACCTGGGGCCGCTGCTGGTGGTCGCGCCGGCGTTCACCGCCTCGTTCGGCGGCCCGCGGCTGACCGGGTTCATCGGACTGCTGGCCGTGCTCACCCTGGTGTGCATCGGGCTGGCCCGGGGGGTGCTGGGCACCGAGAACCTGATCGTCCAGATCGGCTCCATGGTTGCGCTCTCGGCGCTGCTGACGGTCTTCTGCCGACTGCGGGAGCACCATCTCGGCGAGCTCTCCCGGGCCCGGTACGTCTCCGAGGCGACCCAGCGGGTGCTGCTGCCGCCGATCCCGGAGACGGCCGGCCCGCTGCGCATCGCGTCCTGGTACCACGCCGCCGAGGCGGGCACCAGGATCGGCGGGGACCTCTTCGCGCTGGCCCGCACGGCCACCGGCACCCGCCTGATCATCGGCGACGTCCGCGGCAAGGGACTGACCACGCTGGACGCCACCGCGATGCTGCTGGGGGCCTTCCGGGCGGCGGCCCACCGCGAGGCCCCGCTCCCCGAGCTGGTCTCCTACCTGGAAGGCAGCGTCTGCTGGGGCCTGGGACAGTTCACCGAGGCCGAGGGAGACGTCGGCGAGCGCTTCATCACCGCTGTCGTCGTCGACATCCCGGACGACGAGCAGGTGGTCCACCTGATCAACTGCGGGCACCCGCCCCCGCTGCTGCTGGGCCGGGAACACCCCACCCAGCTGGTCGACGACCAGTCCTCCCCGCCGCTGGGCCTGGGCGCCCTGGCGAACACCCCCTACGAGATCGCCACCTTCCGCTTCGGACCGGGCGAGCTGCTGCTGCTCTACACGGACGGGCTGATCGAGTCCCGGGACCGGACGGGGGCCTTCTACCCGTTGCCGGAACGCGCCGAACGGTGGAGCGCCGCAGCGCCACGGCTCTTCCTGGACGCGCTCCGGCGGGATCTGGAAGCCCATCTCGACGGGCCGCCCGAGGACGACATCGCCCTGATCGCCCTGCGGCGAGCCGGCAGTACCCCAGGGATCAACGACCCCGGCTCGAACAGCTGACCGCGGGGCCGTCGGAGTGGAGCTCCCTGCGTGTCCACAGCCGGGCCGGCGATCTGCGGGCATTTAGCGACGTAGCGTCAGAAAGTGACCATCCAGACCCGTCGGGCCCGGTGCGGCAGCCGTGCGTCAGCGCTGAGTGCCACCGTCGCCGGCCTCGCCCTCGTCGCCCTCTGCGGCTCCGCAACCGTGCCGGCCAGTGCCTCGCCCTGGGCGGAACGGCACCGGGCCGGCGGCTCGGTACTGCTCAACGAGACCTTCCAGGGATCCTCCATCGCGGACCCGGGCTTCATGCCGCTGGACACCGCCTGCCTGACCGGCGCCGCCACGACGCCGCCGGCGGGGGAGTCCACGACCGGGCCGTGCACCGCCGCCGACCAGACCGCCCCGAACGTGCCGACCCCCGGCGTCACCCCCGGCTGGCTCCAGCTCACCGACGGCGGCTACTACCGCGTCGGCGGCCTGCTCTACAACCGGCCGCTGCCCGGCAACGGCGGCCTGCAGGTGATCTTCGACCAGTACCAGTACGGCGGCAACGGGGCCGACGGCATCGGCTTCTTCCTGGTGGACGGCGCCGTGGACCTCACCGAGGCGGGCGCGGACGGCGGCTCGCTGGGATACGCGCAGCGCAACCTGGAACCTGGAGTGCACGGCGGCTACCTGGGCATCGGCCTGGACGCCTACGGCAACTTCGCCAACGACGGCGAGAACCGCGGCAGGAACTGCCCCGCCGCCTCGAAGTCCCCGGTGATCAGCGACTACCAGGTCACCGACTCGGTGACGCTCCGTGGACCGGGCGAGGACCTCGACGGCTACTGCTTCCTGGCCTCGACCATGACCGCGGACGCCTCCAAGCCCTCGGGCTTCGTCACCACCCTGCCCGGCAGCCTCAGGTCCAGCGCCACGGTTCCCGACGGGGCGGCGCGGCGGGTCCGACTGACCGTCAGCCCCGATCCCCGGCCGCTGGTCACCGTGGACATCGACTTCAACGACGGCAACGGCTACCAGCGGGTGCTGTCCTACCAGATGAAGGACGACGCACCGAAGACCTACAAGTTCGGCTTCTCCGGCTCGACCGGAGGCCTGATCGACACCCATCTGATCCGCAACGTCGTCGCGTCCTCGGTGGACCCGCTGAGCACCCTGAACCTGGTCAAGACCGTGGCCACCGACCTGCGCGGGCAGCGCGGGGCGACCCGCAAGGTGGGCGACACCGTCAACTACAACTTCCTGGTCACCAACACCGGCAGCACCGAGCTGGACGGGGTGACCATCAGCGACCCGAAGATCACCGACGCCACCTGTCCGCGCTCCACGCTGGGCCCCATGGGCAGCCCGACCGCGTCCATGGTGTGCACCGGCACCCATGTGATCACCGTCGACGACTCCTTCACCGGCGTGTTCACCAACACCGCCACCGCCGGCGCGACCAACCCGGGCGGCTCGAACGTGGTCTCCAACGAGTCCTCCGCCTCGGTGGACGTGGTGCGGCTGACCCCTGAGCTGGAGATCACCAAGACGGCCGAGCCGCAGCGGACCGAGCCGGGCGGCACGGTGCACTACACGGTGAGGATCAGCAACGTCGGCAGCATCCCGGTAAGCCCAGCCGACTTCACCGACGACCTGAGCGGGGTGCTGGACGACGCCGACTACAACGGCGACGCCACGGCGACGACCGGCACCGTCACGCCGGTGAAGAAGACGCTGCACTGGAGCGGGGACCTGGCGGCCGGGGCCGAGGCCACGGTCCGGTACTCGGTGACCGTCCACGACCCGGACCGCGGTGACGGGGTGCTGCACAACGCCGTCACCGGCAGCATCCCCGGCACCAGCTGCGCCGCCTCCACTCGCCACGCCACCACCCGCGCCGCCTCCACCCGCGCCCTGCTGCCCTGCACCGTCGACGTCCCGGTCGACCGGCCCACACCGACGCCCTCGCCCACGGTCACGATGGGCGAGCCCGGTGCCCCGACGCCCGCCCCCACCCGCACCGAGGCGGAACCGGCCCCGATGGCCCCGCGACCGCTCGGACCGGTGCACGCGCACCTAGCGGCGACCGGTATCGGGACCATGCTGATGCTCCCGGGCGGTCTGGCGGTCCTGGCCCTGGCGGCCGGAGCGCTGCTGCTGCTCCACAGCCGCCGGGACCGTGGCCCCAGCAACCCGGACGGGACCGATCCGGGCCCGGCGGACGAGTAGCCCGGGTCCGGGCGCGCCGCACCCCACCCCGTGGGGCGGCGCGCCCGGCCGGCGGTCAGCCGGGTTGCCCCGGCGCCGGAGGAACCGGACCCGCGGTGGGAGCAGCCGGGGACGTGACCGGTGGTGCGGCCGGCAGCGCCGTGGCGCCGCCCATTCCGGGCGCGATGGCGGCGCTCAGGACCGCGTTGTTGGGCAGCAGGACCGGCCCTTCGGGGGTGCGGAGCTGCACGAAGAGCAGGGTCATGTCGGTGACATGGCCCTGGATCCGGCCGCCGAGGGCGCCGGACTGGATCGTCACGTCCTGGCCGACGTGGAACGGGCGCGCGGTCAGCAGCACCAGTCCCGCGAAGATGTTGCCCAGCACCGGCTGGGCCGCGATGCCGACGATGACCCCGGTCAGCGCCCCGCCCAGGATCAGCCGGCTCCACGGCACGTGCAGCAGGCTTAGTGCACCGAGGACCACCAGCGCGTAGCCGGTCAGCAGGCACAGCATCCGCAGCGTGGTCACCCGCGAGTCCCCGAAACTCTGCGGCACCAGCGCGACCAGGTCCTGGGTGGCCCCGCGGACCGCGATCAGGGCGAAGACCAGGAAGACCAGCGCACTGGCCGCGGCAATGGTGCGGTCCGCCAGCGAGTGGTGCGAGGACTGGTCGCCGAGCACGCCCCCGTAGTACGTGGACACGGCCAGCCCGGCCAGCGCCATGGTGGTGGTCACGACGGCCTTGCGGGTGCGGATCACGCCGCGTCCACGGGGCCTGCGGCCGCCGGCCCGGCCGTGGTCCTCCTCGGAGGACGTGGCCTCATCTGGTGTTTTCACGCTCCGTATTGTGCAGCCCGGGGACTGCGCTGCGGAACATCCGCCACGGTTGCCGCCGCGCTCGCCGCTACGCTGCCGTCAGCAGCCGGGACAGGCCGGTGGCCTTCAGCACCCGCAGCAGCAGCGGCCGTGCCTGGACCAGGCGCAACGGGACGCCGAAGTCGGCGGCCAGGTGCTGCGCCCGGATGAAGACGGTCAGCCCGCCGCACTCGCAGGAGTCCACCAGGGCGACGTCGACGTCGATGCGCCGCACCAGGGGGTCGACCAGCAGCGGTTCGAGGGCCTGGTCGAGCAGCGCGTCGGTGCTCCGGTCGACGCACCCGGAGAGCAGGATCTCCGCAGTGCCGGAGTCCTCCCGCACGAGCACGGCCACGGCTGAACGGTCGCCCATGAGTCCCCCGATCCCGCAACGCTACTGGGGAGCAAGGTAGTTGAATCAGCCACGGCTCGTACACGACATCCCCATGATCCCTTCCGTATCGTGTCTCCGCCGTTACCCGCGCCGGGGGGAATCCGGGGGAATAGCGTCCCGGTGATCCAGGTTGGCCCACTCCAGAGCACCCCACCTTCAGGAGGACCCAGCATGCCTGGCATCACCGACCAGCCGGTTCGCGCTTCCGGAAGCTATCTCCTCGGCGGCGACCTGCCCGTCGCCCGGCTGGGGTACGGCACCATGCAGCTGACCGGCCCCGGCGTCTGGGGGGACCCCGCCGACCCGGCCGAGGCACTGCGGGTGCTGCGCCGCGCGGTCGAGCTGGGCGTCACCTTCATCGACACCGCCGACGCCTACGGGCCGTTCACGGCCGACCTGCTGCTGAAGCAGGCGCTGCACCCCTACCAGGACGATCTGGTCATCGCGACCAAGGCCGGATTCACCCGGCAGGGCCCGGGCCGCTGGACCGCGGTGGGCCGCCCCGAGTACCTGCGCCAGCAGGTGGAGCTCAGCCTGCGCAACCTGGGCCTGGAGCGGATCGACCTGCTGCAGCTGCACCGGATCGACCCCAAGGTCCCGCTCGCGGAGCAGATCGGCGAACTGGCCGCGCTGCAGGCCGAGGGCAAGATCCGGCACATCGGGCTGAGCGAGGTCTCGGTGGCGGAGATCAAGGAGGCCGGCCGGACGGCGCCGATCGTCTCGGTGCAGAACCGCTTCAACCTGGCCGACCGGGCCTCCGAGGACGTCCTGGACTACGCGGAGGCCAACGGCGTCGCGTTCATCCCCTGGTTCCCGCTGGCCACCGGCGGCCTGCTGGGCCCGGACAGCCCGCTCGCCCGCATTGCCGCCGATCGCGGCGCCACCCCGGCCCAGCTGGCGCTGGCCTGGCTGCTGCGCCGCTCCCCGGCCGTCCTGCCCATCCCCGGCACCTCGTCCGTGGCGCACCTGGAGGAGAACGTCCTGGGGGCGACGCTGGAGCTGACCGACGCCGAGTTCGACGCCCTCGCCGCCGCCGTCTGAGCCCGCTCAGCCCATATGGCAGTAGGGGTGAAGGCCTCGTCGACAGGGCGAGGCCTTCACCCCCAGCGTAGGCCTGCGGCCTACTGCGGCGGCTACCGGCGCGGCAGCTTCCAGCCCGGCCGCGGGAAGTGGCAGGTGTAGCCGTTGGGGTAGCGCTCCAGGTAGTCCTGGTGCTCCGGCTCGGCCTCCCAGAAGTCCCCCAGCGGCTCGACCTCGGTGACGACCTTGCCCGGCCACAGGCCGCTCGCCTCGACGTCGGCGATGGTGTCCAGGGCGACCCGGTGCTGCTCCTCGTCGGCGTAGAAGATGGCCGACCGGTAGCTTGCGCCGATGTCGTTGCCCTGCCGGTCCACCGTGGTCGGGTCGTGGATCTGGAAGAAGAACTCCAGGATGTCGCGGTAGCTGGTCCGCTCGGGGTCGAACTGGATCTCGATCGACTCGGCGTGCGACCCGTGGTTGCGGTAGGTGGCGTTGGGGGTGTCCCCGCCGGAGTACCCCACCCGGGTCTCGGTCACGCCCGGCTGCTTGCGGATCAGGTCCTGCATGCCCCAGAAGCAACCACCGGCCAGAACGGCCTTCTGCGTGTTGCCAGCCATGGCTTCTCCCTCTGTGTCCTCGGTGCCGGTCAACCCCCTGACCGGCCGGCCCGCGGCGGTCGCCACGGGCGGTCGTCTCCAACTGTCGCCGGGGCGGTGCCCGCGGTCAAACCTGGACCCGGACCACCCGGCGGACGGGCCTCCGGTTACCCTGCAAATGATCACCGGACGGGCGTTCGAGCGAGTAGGGTGTGCCCGTGGCTGACAAGTTGGGCTGGATGAAGCCCGGGGACGACGACACACCTTCGGTCGAGCTGCGCACGGACGTGCCCCACCCCGCCCGGATCTACGACTTCCTGCTCGGCGGCAAGGACAACTTCCCGGTGGACCGCGAGGCCTCCCTGGAGATCGCCGCCGTCTGGCCGAACCTCCCCGCCTCGATGCGGGCCAACCGCAGCTTCATGCAGCGGGTGACCCGGTACCTCGCCGAGGAGCAGGGCATCCGCCAGTTCCTGGACATCGGCACAGGCCTGCCCACCTCGCCCAACCTGCACGAGGTCGCCCAGTCCGTGGACCCCGCCGCGCGGGTCGTCTACGTCGACAACGACCCGATGGTGCTGGTGCACGCCCGCGCCCTGCTCACCAGCGCGCCCGAGGGCAGGACCACCTACATCGACGCGGACCTGCACGATCCGCAGGCCATCCTGAACGCCCCGAACCTGCGCGCCACCCTGGACCTGGACCGCCCGGTCGCACTGAGCCTGATCGCGGTGCTGCAGTTCGTCACCGACGAGGACGAGGCGCACGCCATCATCGACGGGCTGATGAAGCACCTGGCGCCCGGCAGCTTCCTGGCGCTGTCCACGGTCACCGCCGACAGCGCCCCCGAGGAGGTGACCCGGGGCATCGACGCCTACGCGGCCCGGGGCATCCCGGAGCGGATCCGCGACCGGGCCGAGGTCGAGCTGCTCTTCGGCGATCTGGAACTGGTGGACCCGGGCGTCTGCCTGGTGCACCGCTGGCACCCCGACGCGCAGTCGGCGGCCGTCCCCGACGAGCATGTGCACATGCACGGCGGCGTCGCCCGCAAACGCGGCTGAGCCGCGCCCCTGGGCCGCGCAGCCCCTGGTGAGAAGCGGGTAAGGGCACGGCCCCGGTCGCGAAAACCGGTCGGGCGCCGCTGCCCGGAGGGCTAAGGTGGGAAACGATCGATGAGACACCTCGTTCGGTGAGGCGTCTCCACGGACACAGGCCACTGATCCCACCCGTCGAGAGACGCTCCGGATCAGGACACCTCTTCCCGACCTAAGGGTTGAGGCCAAGTGGCTGCGCAGACGGGCCGGTTGACACAGGCGCCCGCGCTACGCCGTGGGGTGCCAAAGCTCTGACGAGTTGGGGTGTGCCGGTGGTCCGTGCCTGGATCCCGGCGTTCCCCCTGCCGCACGGCGCCAAGGAGCGCCACGACCGGAGGGAGGCGAGCGACATGGACAGCAGCTGCAGTAGTCCGGGCCACAAACGGCCCCAGCACCCATGCCCGAGCCCGTCTTCCTCCGGCATGCGGTAACCAGCCCCCGCTCCGTGCGACCCGCACGGCGACCGGTCGACCCCGCCCACCCGGGCCCCGGGCCGGACCGCGGCTGCCGCATGCCCTCCACACGGCCCCCACCGGGGCCAGGGAGGGGTCCACCATGACCACCACCGCCGACACCACCACCCGCGCCGCCGTCCTGGACGACGCGCACCTGGGCGACATCCAGGGCGCCCTGGGCACCATCCGGCTGGACGACCACGGCGCCCGCCGCGGCCTGTCCGCCAAGGTCAAGACCCTGCTGGCGATCGCCGGCCCCGGACTGATCGTCATGGTCGGCGACAACGACGCCGGAGCCTTCGCCACCTACGGCCAGGCCGGCCAGGACTACGGCACCCATCTGCTGTGGACCCTGCTCCTGCTGGTCCCGGTGCTCTACGTCAACCAGGAGATGGTGCTGCGGCTCGGCGCGGTCACCGGCGTCGGACACGCCCGGCTGATCCTGGAGCGCTTCGGCCGGTTCTGGGGCGCCTTCTCGGTGATCGACCTGTTCGTCCTCAACGCGCTGACCCTGGTCACCGAGTTCATCGGGATCACCCTGGCCGCCGGGTACCTGGGGCTGCCCAAGGCTGCCTCGGTGCTGCTCGCCGCGGCGATCATCGTCGCCTCGGCCTTCACCGGCTCCTTCCGCCGGTTCGAGCGGATCGCGATGGCCCTGTGCGCCGGATCGCTGCTGCTGGTCCCGATCTCCTTCATGGTCCACCCGGCCGCCTCCCAGCTGGCGCACGACCTGGTGGTGCCCGGCCTGCCGGGCGGCAGCGGCCAGCTGGCCACGGTGATGCTGCTGATCATCGGCATCGTGGGCACCACCGTGGCGCCCTGGCAGCTGTTCTTCCAGCAGTCCTACGTCATCGACAAGCGGATCACCCCGCGCTTCATGCGCTACGAGAAGGCGGACCTGGTCCTGGGCATCGTCGTGGTGATCGTCGGAGCCACCGCGCTGATGGGCGCCTGCGCCGCCGCCTTCGCCCACACCGGCGCCGCGGGCGGGTTCACCGACACCGCGGGCGTCGCCCACGGCATCGCCGCCGACGCGGGCCGGGTCGCCGGGGTGCTGTTCGCGATCGCGCTGCTGGACGCCTCGATCATCGGCGCCTTCGCCGTCTCGCTGTCCACCGCCTACGCCATCGGCGACGTCTTCGGCATCAAGCACTCGCTGCACCGCGGGGTCAAGGGTGCCAAGGGCTTCTACGCCGTCTACGCGGCCCTGGTCGCCCTGGCCGCCACCATCGTGCTGATCCCCGGCTCCCCGCTGGGGCTGCTCACCGAGGGCGTGCAGACCCTGGCCGGGGTGCTGCTGCCGTCCGCCTCGGTGTTCCTGCTGCTGCTCTGCAACGACCGGGAGGTCCTCGGTCCGTGGGTGAACGGCGCCAGGACCAACGCCTTCACCGCCGCCGTGGTCGGCGTCCTGGTCACCCTGTCGGTGATCCTGACCGCGTCGGTGCTGTTCCCGCACATCACCGCGAACGCGATCCTGGACATCATGGCCGGCTGCGGCGCGGCGGGCCTGCTCGCCGCCGGCTACGCCCTCGCCCGCCGCCGCACTGCCGCGACGGCGGACCCGGTCGACCGGACCGGCCGCGACTCCTGGCGGATGCCGCCGCTGGAGACCCTCACCAGGCCGGTGATGGCCACCGGCCGCAAGATCGGCATGGGTGCGCTGCGTGCCTACCTCGCGGTGGCGATGGTGCTGGTCATCATCAAGATCGTCGAGGTCGCGCTCGGAAGCTGACGACCCCTCATGTCAGGGGCCGTTCGAGGAGGACCCCGGCAGAGGCACCGTGTGGAAGGAGCCGAAGGGGACGCCGTTCAGCGCCCCGCCCATGGCGTCGTGCCAGATGGGTCCGGCCACGGTGCTGCCGAAGACCTGACCGGGGCCGTAGGAGGTGCCGCCGATGGACTGGCCGTCCTCCAGGCTGGTGACGGAGGTGCCGGTGTCGCTGACGACGGTGGCGCCGGAGAGCTGCGGGGTGAAGCCGACGAACCAGACCTGCTTGTGGGCGTCGGTGGTGCCGGTCTTGCCCGCGCTGGGGCGGCCGTCGGTGAAGCCGTCGGCCGCGCCGGTGCCGTCCTCGACCACGCCCTTGAGCATGGTGGTGATGGCGTCGGCGGTGCTCTGCTGCATCACCGGGTGGCAGTTGGCGGAGGGGACCGCCAGGCTCTTGTGGTTGACGTCGGTGACCGCGGTGATCGCGGTCGGGGAGCAGTAGACGCCCCGGGCGGCGAAGGTGGCGTACACGTCGGCCATCTCCAGCGGGGTCAGGCTGTTGGTGCCCAGGGTCAGCGACTGCACCTGGGCGATGGGGGCCAGGGTGGTGGTACCGGGGGAGTAGGTGGCCTGGCTGGTGATGCCCAGCTTGGCCATCATCTGCACGACGTTGCAGAGCCCGGCGTCCTTCTCCAGCGGCACGAAGTAGGTGTTCACCGACTTGGCCATGGCCTCGGGCATGGCGAAAGGACCGACCAGGGAGGGGGAGTCGTTCTGGTTCGGCGGGTTGTCGGACTCGGGGAGCCGGTTGCCCTGACAGTCCTTCATGGCCGGGTAGGGCTCCTGGTACGGGGCGGGGTAGGTCCGGTCCATGCCGATGCCGTTCTCCAGCGCGGCGGCCGCGGTGATCGGCTTGACGGTCGAGCCGGTCGGGAAACCGCCGCCCCCGCCCATGGAGCGGTCGACGTTGTAGTTCAGCGTGGTGACCGCGGGGCTGTTGCCGTCGCCGTAGGGGCGGCTCTGGCCCATGGCGACGATGGCGCCGGTGCCCGGCTGGACGATGGTCATCGCGGTGGCGGCCTTGTCGCCGGGGGCGACGTGGGAGCTGACCGAGTTCTCCAGGGCCCGTTGGGCCCTGGGGTCCAGCGTGGTGTGGATGCTGAGGCCACCGCGGTCCCACAGCGCCTGCCGGGCCTCGACGGTCCTGCCGAAGGCCGGGTCGGCGAGGAAGAGGTGTTCGACGTAGTCGCAGAAGAACTGCTCGCCGTTGCCGGCGGTGATGCAGCCCTCCTTGGGGCGACTCACCTTCAGCCCCAGCGGCGCGGCCTTCGCCCGCACGGCCTGCACCGCGGTGATCGACCCGTACTTGGCCATCGCGGCCAGCACCACATTGCGGCGGACCAGGGCGGCCTGCGCGTCGATCAGCGGGTCGTAGCCGCTGGGGGACTGCACGATGCCGGCCAGCAGCGCGGCCTGGGGGAGGGTCAACCGGTCGGCGTGGACGCTGAAGTAGCGCTCGGCGGCGGACTCGATGCCGTAGGCCTGCTCACCGAAGAAGGCGATGTTGAGGTAGTCGGTGAGGATCTGGTCCTTGCTGAGGGTCTCCTCCAGCTTGATGGCGACCTTCAGCTCGGAGATCTTCCGCGCCACGGTCTGCGCCTGCGCCTCGCGGACCTTGGCCGGGTCGTTGCCGGCCAGCTCCACGTTCATGTTCTTCACCAGCTGCTGGGTCAGTGTCGATCCGCCCTGCGAGGTGCCGGAGGAGGCGTTCTTGGTCAGCGCGCGCAGGGTGCCCTTGAGGTCGATCGCGCCGTGCTGGTAGAAGCGGTTGTCCTCGATGTCGACCAGCGCCTGCCGCATCACCGGGGCGATCCTGGCGAACGGCACCACGACCCGGTCCCGGGCGTAGACCCTGGCGATCACCCCGCCGTCGGCGTCGTAGACGGTGGACGCCTGGGAGAGGGTGGGGGCGGCGTTGTACTCCGCCGGAAGGTTGTTGAAGTCGGTCACCAGCGACTTGGCCCCGAACCCGAGCGCGCCGACCGCGGGCAGGGAGAGTCCGGCGACCAGTGTGCCCGCCAGCACACTCGCACAGACCATCGCCACGCCCAGTCCGAACCTGCGGATGACACCGTGCAGACGCTTCCCCGCCATGCTTCCCCGATACCCGGTCCGCCCGGGCCCGGCCCCTTTCCTTACCGCTCTCACACGGTTCCGGGCCGGATCCGGCCGGAACCGACGGCCTAGCGCGAGCCGGCCGGCTCCTTGTTGCGCGGACCTCCGGGGCCCGAGGTGTCGGACGCCGGACCGGAGATCTCCTCCAGCGAGCGGCCCTCGGCGTCCACACCGAGGAAGACCTCGACCACGGCGCCGATCAGCATCACCGCGGCTCCGATGAGGTAGCCGATGAACAGCTTGAAGTGGTCGTGGCCGTCGCCGATCAGCTGTCCGTAGAGCCAGGGACCGAAGGCGCCGAAGGACTGGGCGATGACGAAGAAGACGGCGATGGCCTTGGCCCTGACCTCCACCGGGAAGATCTCACTGACGGTCAGGTAGGCGGCGCTGGCGCCGGCCGAGGCGAAGAAGAAGATGACGCACCAGCACACCGTCTGGGTGACCGCGTTCAGCAGCCCCGCGTTGAACAGGAAGGCGCTGACGGCCAGCAGGAACCCGGAGAGGAAGTAGGTCCCCGAGATCATCTTTCGGCGGCCGACGGTGTCGAAGAGCCGTCCGATGGTCAGCGGGCCGATCAGGTTGCCCAGCGCGAAGAAGATGAAGTAGTAGGCGGTGTCACCGCTGGCCACGCCGTAGATCTTGGTGAGCACCAGTGCGTAGGTGAAGAAGATGGCGTTGTAGAGGAACGACTGAGTGATCATCAGCGACGCTCCCAGCACGGAGCGGCCGGGATAGCGGGAGAACAGGGTCCGGGCCAGGGTGACGAAGCCGATCTGGTCCGCGGCGGCGACCTGGACCGCCCTGGACCCGTCGACCGGTGGCAGTGACCGCCCGGAGGATTCGACTTCGTGCTCGATCTCGGTCACCGCCTGCTCCGCCTCGTCGACCCGCCCGTGCATCAGCAGCCAGCGCGGACTCTCCGGCAGGTTCTTCCGGACGAACAGGATGACGAAGCCGAGGACCGGGCCGGACAGGAAGGCCACCCGCCAGGCGTAGCTGCTGGGCAGGTTGTTGACGACGGTGAGGGTGATGATCGTGGCGATCAGGGCTCCGCCCCAGTAGGTGCCGTTGATCGCGATGTCCACCCGCCCCCGGTACCGGGCCGGGATGAGCTCGTCGATGGCCGAGTTGATGGCGGCGTACTCGCCGCCGATGCCCATGCCCGCGATGAACCGGGTGGCGTTGAGCCAGATGACCCAGCCCTGGCTGTGGCCGGCCGTGCAGGCGGTGAGGGCGCCGCCGAGCAGGTAGACACCCAGGGTGATCATGAAGAGGTTGCGCCGCCCCCACTTGTCCGACAACCATCCGAAGAACAGCGCGCCGGCGACCTCACCCAGCAGGTACACGGTGCCGACCGAGAAGCTCACCGACGCCGAGGACAGGTTCAGCGTGTCCGGCTGGGTCAGGATGCTGGTGACATTGCTGGCGATGGTGATCTCCAGGCCGTCCAGCACCCAGGCCACACCCAGGGCGATCACCAGCCTGGTGTGGAAGGGGGACCAACCCAGCCGGTCCAACCGCGCCGGGACCAGGCTGCGGATGCTCCGTCCGGAGTCCGGAACGGCATGGTCCCCCGGAATGGCGGAGTCCGAGGAGTGGGTCATCAGGCACCTCCGATGGCGCGTCCTTCGCCGAGCGCCGGCGTCGGCGCGGGGCCCGGAACCGGCCCGCACCGGCACTGCGCGCTGCGGGCGGCAGCGCCCGCACCAGCGCATCTGCCCGGTTGTCCAGCAGGCTAACGTCGCCCTTATCTCCCCGCAGAACCTGACGCGCCGCTCAGCCGGACTGCAGCCGGCCCCGCAGGAACCGCCGTTCCGCCTCGGTGGGGGCCAGCTCCAGGGCCGCGCGGTAGCTCGCGTCGGCCTCAGCCGCCCGGCCGAGACGGCGCAGCAGGTCCGCGCGGGTGGCGTGGAGCAGGTAGTACCGGTCCAGCCGCCCGGTCCCGGCGATCGCCTCGACCAGCGGCAGCGCCGCCTGCGGGCCCTCGGCCATGCTGACCGCGACGGCGCGGTTGAGGTCCACGACCGGGCCCGGTGCGACGGCCGCGAGCTCGGTGTAGAGCCCGACGATCTGCGGCCAGTCGGTCTGCTCCGCAGTCGGGGCGGTGGCATGGCAGGCCGCGACGGCTGCCTGGATCTGGAACGGTCCGGCCCGCCGCCGCCGCAGCGCCCGTTCGAGGACCGCGCTGCCCTCGGCGATCAGTGCCTGGTCCCACAGCGAGCGGTCCTGCTCCGACAGGGTGACCAGTTCGCCGTCGGCGTCGATCCTGGCCGGCCGGCGGGCGTCGTGCAGCAGCATCAGCGCCAGCATCCCCTGCGCCTCGGGCTCGTCCGGCATCAGCGCCGTCAGCACCCGCGCCAGCCGGACCGCCTCCTGGCACAGCCGGTGCTTCCGAGGGTCCCCGTAGCCCTCGTTGAAGAGCAGGTAGAGCACATGGAGCACAGCCGGGAGCCGATCGGGCAGCAGGTGCCCGGGCGGCACCCGGAACGGGATGGCCGCGTGCGCGATCTTCTGCTTGGCCCGGAACAGGCGCTGGCCCATGGTGCGCTCCGGCAGCAGGAACGCCCGCGCGATCTCGGCCGTGGTCATCCCGGCCAGGCTGCGCAGCGTCAGCGCCACCTGGGCGTCCAGGTTCAGCGACGGATGGCAGCAGGTGAACATCAATTCGAGCCGCTCGTCCGGGATCTCGTGGTCGCTCGCGTACGGCTGCGGTTCGGGTTGCATCGCGGCGACCTCCCGTAGCTTCGCCGCCTCCGTGGTCGCCCGGCGGATCCGGTCGATGGCACGGTTGCGCGCGGTGGTGGTGAGCCAGGCCAGCGGCTGGTCCGGGACGCCGGTCTCGGGCCACTTCACCAGTGCCCGGGCGAAGGCGTCCTGGGCGCACTCCTCGGCCAGGTCCCAGTTGCCGCCGGTGAACCGGATCATGGTGGCCACGATCCGGCTCCAGCCGTCGGCGTAGATCCCGGCGATCCGGTCCTCCACCTGCCGCTCCGTCATGGGTCTCGCGCTACCTGGTTCCTGCGCTGCCTGGTTCCTGTTCCGTGCTCCCGGCGGGCTGCCGGGCTGCCGTGCTCCGCCTAGTCCTCGTCGTCGAGCCAGAACGGGCGGAGCTCGATCATCCCGTGCCAGGCCATCGGGTGCTTGGATGCGACCTCGATGGCCTCGTCGAGATCGGCGCACTCCAGCACGTCGAAGCCGGCGATCTGGTCCTTGGTCTCGGCGTAGGGCCCGTCGGTCAGCAGCACCTCCCGGTTGCGGACCCGCACGGTCGTGGCGTCGTCGGCCGGGCGGGTGCGGTTGCCCAGCAGCCGGATCCCCTTGCCGTCCATCTCGGCGACCCAGTCCTCGACGTCCGGCGCGCCCTCGTCCTGTCCGGGCTTGAAGTCGGGGTCGGTGCAGACCAGCATCAGGTACTTCATGGCAGTGCTCCCATCGTGGTGTCGGCAAGTGACCACAGCAGTGGCCGTGGTCCCTTCATCATCTCCGTGCGACTGACGAACGGCGGGAGCGTTCTACTACCACTGTGCCGAAGATTTTTTCCGGCGGCGCCGAGAACGGTGCGGCGGGCGGTGCCGGGGGTATGCCCCACCCCCGAGTCGGGGACCAGCACCATGGGACCGGTCTGCCCCCGCTGGAACAGTTGGGTCGTGTCAGCACCTTTTCGGATTCCGGCGAGAGGGAGAACAGACCATGCACGCCATCAGCCCGCGCAGCCGCACCCTGGTCGCTGCGGCGGCCCTCACGTTGACCGTCGCCTGCGCGGCCCCGGCGGCAGCTGCGTCCGCGGCCGCGGGGTCGGCGTCGACCAGCGCGGTGCAGCAGTGGACGCAGCGCGGCACCGTCGTGACGGTGACGCCGCTGTCCCGACTGACGCCGGCCCAGGCCTCCGCGTACGTCACGACCATGGGCTTCGCGACGGGTGACGCCCGCGACGGTGTCGACCTCTACCGGATCACCTACCGGACCGTCACCCCGCAGGGAGGCCCGACGACCGCCACCGGACTGCTGGCGCTTCCCGTCGACGGGAGGCACAGCGCCCTGCCCACCGTCGAGTACACCCACGGCACCATGCCCTCCCGGGAGGACGCGCCCTCGGTCTCCGACGGGCCCGACCGCGCCGTCACGGTGATGTTCGCAGGTCAGGGCTTCGCCGCGGTCGCCCCCGACTACCTGGGCTTGGGCCTGGGGCCGGGCGCCCACCCGTACATGGACCTCGGCTCGGAGACATCCGCCTCGGTCGACCTGCTGCTCGCGGCGCGCACCGTCGCCGCCGAGCACGGCCGACGACTGGACGGACGACTGCTGGCCACCGGCTTCTCCCAGGGCGGCGCCGCCGCGATCGGCCTGGCCCATGCGGTGCAGCAAGGCGCGGTGCCAGGCTTCCGACTCACCGGGCTGGCGCCCGTCAGCGGACCCTACGACCTCCGCGGCCAGGAGATCCCGGCAGCCTTCGACGGCCGACTCGACCCGCCCATCGCCACGTTCTACCTGGCCTACCTGATCACCGCCTGGAACCGGCTGACCCCTCTCTACCAGACGCCGTCCGAGGCCTTCCGCGCTCCCTACGACCGCACCGTGCCGCAGCTCTTCGACGGCGACCACACCGACGACCAGGTCACCGCAGGCCTGCCGGCCGATCCGACGCACCTGCTCACCCCGGGATTCATCGCGAAGCTCCGCCACCCCACCGGCTCCTTCGCCGCGATGCTGAGCAAGGCCGACGCAGTCTGCGACTGGACCCCGAACGTCCCGGTCCACCTCTTCGCCGCCGACGGCGACCGCGACGTGGCCTACGGCAACGCAGTCGCCTGCACGGACGCCCTGCGCGACCACGGAGCGCACGTTTCACTCACCGACGTCGGCCCCGTGGTCCACACCCAGTCCGCCCTGCTGAGCTACCCGCAGATCCTGAACTGGTTCGAGAAGCTGGCGGCCTGACGGAAGCGCAACGCGCACGTCGGACCTGTCCATGGTTGGGCCAGGAACCGAACGGGTGCGACCTACGTCTCCCGCACCATGACTTCTGACGATCAGCAAGGGCACGCGAGCCGGACCGGAGCCGCCTCGCCGACTGCTGTGACTGTGGATCCGCCGCAGGTCAACGACTACGACAGCATCGCCGAGGCGTACTCGGCCGAGAACGAGACCAGCCTCGTCAATGCCTACTACGAGCGGCCGGCGATGCTGGCCCTCGCCGGGGACGTGGCCGGTCGGCGGATCCTCGACGCCGGCTGCGGTTCCGGGCCGCTGTTGGCGGCGCTGCGCGACCGTGGCGCCGTCGTGAGCGGCTTCGACGCGAGTGCCGGGATGCTGGAGCTGGCCCGGCGGCGGCTCGGTGACGGTGCGGACCTGCAGGTGGCCGACCTGGGCAGTCCCCTGCCCTACCCTGACGACACGTTCGACGACGTCGTCGCGTCCCTGGTGCTGCACTACCTGGAGGACTGGGGGCCGGCGCTGACCGAGTTGCGACGCGTACTGAAGCCCGGCGGTCGCCTGATCATGTCCGTCGACCACCCCTTCGCCATCCACGGCTTGGAGTTCCTGGCCGGGAACAGAAGCAACTACTTCGCGACCTACGACCGGATCGAGGAGTGGACCATGGGCGGCCAAACCGCCCAACTGCGCTTCTGGAACAGGCCGCTGCACGCCATGACCGACGCCTTTAGCGAAGCGGGGTTCCGGATCACGGTCATCAGCGAGCCGGAATCCGTCCCGGCCGCCCGTGACCTGTTCCCCGAGGTCAAGCCACGCTTCCTGAGCTTCCTGTTCTTCGTCCTGCAAGCGGAGTAGCACTGGAGCGGGCGCGGAGCCCGACGGTCACCGGCTGGCGCCGATGCCGTCCTGAGACTCCGCGCCCTGTTGTCCTACTCGTTCGGGTCCCACTCTGCGAGCTGCTCCATCGGCTCGGTGTTGCCGGTGGTCTCCACGCTGTCGAGCGGGGCGCGCTCGTAGAAGTAGAGGACCATATCGCTCGCAGTGCCTCGCATCGCCATGTCGCCGGGCTCCGCGTCGGCGGCGAGGTCGTCGCAGTGGACGCCGTCGGCGTTGAGGGTCAGGCGCCAGGAGCGGCCCTCGGTCGCGTGCAGGTCGATGGTCGCCGGCTTGAACGGCCAGGGGACGGTCGTCGCCGAGACGGTGGTCAGGAACTCGTCGACGCCCTCGACCGCGACGTCCGTCGGCAGCGGCTGCGCGGTCCCCTGGGTGAGTTGGACGTCGTAGGTGTGGACGGCGATCTCCTGGATCTGGTGCCGGGCCACGGCTCCGCTGGTCTGCGGGGCCTGCGAGCGGCCCCACCAGGTCCAGCAGCCGCGGTCCGGGCCGGCCTCGCGCATCGCGTCGAGCATGAGCTCGGTCGACTCGGCCAGCCAGGCGTCCAGGGCCTCGCGGTCACGGGGCGCGGTCGGGGCACCCTTCGGGTCCGTCCTCGCCGGGGGCTCAGCGCCCGGGCCCGCCGCGACGATCGCGGCCTGGCGCCGGCGTCCGTCGCCGAGGTGCTGCGCCAGGTCGCGCAGCGTCCAGTCCGGGCAGGTCGGAACCTGGACGTCAAGGTCGGGCGCGGACGCGATGGCAGCACGGAACGCAGCCGAACGGTCTTCGATCAGCCGCAGGACCTCAGGGAACTCCAAGATATTTTGCACGTCGGTTGTGTATCACGGCGCTCCGCCCGCAGGGTAGCGAATTTGTCGCACGAACGAACCGAGGGCCGGGGGTCGGACTTCCCAGGTCGGGCGTTGGAGTTGGTCGTTGTACACGATGATGTCGGCGTGGTCGGTGGGGCGGGCTGTGGTGAAGTAGAGCTGTTGGGAGGGGATGTAGCGGTGGCGCCAGGATCGTTCGATGTCTGCGGTAGAGCTGGCCAGCGCTGCGCCTCGGTGGCGGGCGCGGTCTATCGTCTGCTCGAAGGGGACGGACACGAAAATGCGCAGGTCCCACTGGTCGATGAGTTCTGGGCGTAGGAGGAAGACGCCGTCGAAGAGCAGTACGGCGTCTGTGGGGGCGGTCGTGGTCGGCTGGGATGACGGGGTGTCGGTTTCGGCGTCGTAGACCGCGGTTTGGAACCTTCGGTTTCCGCCCGGGCCCAGTGGGTCGAGTAGGACCCGGCACAGCGCGGCGTGGTCGTGGGCGTCGAAGTAGCAGCCCTCGGCCGAGTACTGGCCGCGTCGGTAGCGCTGGGCGCGGGGGACGAGGAAGTCGTCGATGCTTGCGCGGATGACGTCGCGGTCCTGGGCGCGCAGGACGACGGCAAGCTCATCGGCCAGCGTGGTCTTGCCGGAGGCGGGCGCCCCGTCGATGGCGACCCGCAGCGGGTGAGGCGTCGTGACGGACCTGATCGCCTCGGTCAGCCGACTGATGAGCTCGCCGCGAGTGCCCTGGTCCATTGCTACCTCTCTCACGGTGTCCGTGCCCAGCACCGCACGTCACGCTGTGGTCGCCGACGCTCGTTCGACGAGACAACCGCTTGATGGCCCGCCAGGGCCACAACCCAGTCTGGAGGGTCATGCCCCCTTCGCGAAGACCAGCACCTCCGTGGAGGCGACGCCCATGGGGGCCAGGAAGCTGGCCTCCAGGGTGCAGTTGAGGGTTGCGAAGAGGTCCACGCAGGTCTGGCGAGGCATGGCGGCCGGGTAGGAGTCGTGTCCCGAGCCGCCATCCGTCGCCCAGGCCTGTACCGCCGCGGGGTCCAGGCAGGTTTCCGTCATCACGTCGAAGACGATCCGACCACCGGGGCGCGTGACCCGTGCCATCTCGTAGAAGTAGCGGGAGGCGCAGAGGAAGGTCACGGTGTTGAAGACCTTGTGGGCCTGGACCAGGTCGACGCTGGCGTCGGGGGTCGGGGCGAGACTGCTTCCCGCGGTCGGTCGGGCGACCACGCCGAAGGTGGTCACTAGGTAGTCGGCCCAGGGCCCTGCGGTCTCGTAGATCTCGTAGCGGTCCGGCGAACACTCCTTCAGCGTCTTCTCCAGATACCGTCCGGACCCGGGGCCGATCTCCAGCACCGTTTGCGGGTCGGTGGCGAAGACACCGAGATCGCGTAGTTTGTCGATGGTGGACTGGGTCGCCCCGGGCGTCCCGTTCATCACCGCGTCGATGTGGTCGCCGACGGACAGGCCGGCTGCCCGGGCGGCCCGCATCGTTGCCTCGAACGGGATGAAGTCGTCGACGCCACCCAGGTTGTTGGCGCTGCGCACGATGTCGAATCCAGTACGCCCCAACACTCGCTTGAGCCCCGACTTCAATACCGGCATTCTCGCGCCTGCTGTCCTCATTAAACGTGCCCCCCAGTCGTTTCTGCGCTGGGGGTCAGCATAGGATCCGCGGATGCCGCAGCGCAGGGGGGACGGCAAATTCGCTACGGAGTTACGGTAGGCCGGTTTGCGGCGCGGGAGCTCACACCCGATGCATACCGTTTCGCTATGGAGGTAGGTCGATCCTCGGTGGTCTGCGCGGGAGTGTCGCAGGTGAGGGGGTGCAGGCACATCAGATATACAGCCAGCTCTCAGGAACTCTCCTGGAAGTTCCGGGTCTTGGCTGAATATGTTCTGACTGCCTGTCAATATCCGCCCTGGTTCCCTCATTTTCGGAACCAGGGCGAGCGCGGATGCAGTTGTGCGATCAGGTAGTGGCCTGTGCGGCTGCGGGGGCTACCGGCGTTGGCTGGAGTGTTTTGATTCCGGCCGCTGGACCCTTTCCGGGCTGAGGGATGGCTCGTATGGTGCATGTCATTGGAGCCATTAGATCGTGGTCATGACATTCCAGGCAGCCGTGGTTGCAGGCATATTCCTGCGAACGTCTCGGCGGTGTTGAGGCCCCGGGTCAGGACGCCGAGGAAGGGGACGTCGACGGCCGTCCTGCGCCGACTGCCGCCGTTCGTGGCGGGATGGCGGTCGGGCTCGGAAGGTCTGCGCTCGGGCGGCGCTGGGCTCGTCGGACTGCTGTGGCGGCGGCCAGGGATCCGATCACAGGGGCGAGGAGGTAGACCGGGAGCAGGGCGGTGCGGCCGGACAGGAGGGCGGGGCCGAACTCGCGGGCCGGGTTGGCAACGCCGCCGGAATGGGTGCCGAAGGCGATGATCTGAGCGGTGATCAGGGTGCCCACGGCCCAGGGGGTGTAGCGACCGAGGCGACGGCTGGAGATGCCGATGCCCGCGACGGCGACGATGACGAACATGGTGCCGGCCTCCACTGCGGCGACAGCCGCCCAGGACCACCCGGGAGCGGGCGCCACCGCGGCGTAGTCCGTGGCCCGGCCGGCGATCGCCGGCCCCCAGGCCAGCCGGGCGGCCGCGGTGCCGACGACGGAGCCGAGCAACTGTGCGGTGATGAACGGGAGGACGTCGCGCCCCGGGGTCCTCCCGTAGCGCCACATCGCAAGGCTGATGGCGGGGTTGAGGTGGCCGCCGGTCGCTCTGCCCCAGGGCGAGAGCATGAAGGCGGTGACGGTGTAGCCGGCGATCGGCGCGACCGCGAGCAGCCTTCGCTGCGGGGTGTTCCACCAGCCGCCGGAGCCGCTGTCGATGGTGACCATCAGCCATCGGGTCGCGGTGACCGCGATGAAGAGCATGATCGCGGTCATGACGAGTTCCAGGGCTGCCGCCCGGCGGTGCGTGCTCACAGCGGGTCGGTCCAGGAGGCGTCGGAGCGGGCCAGGACGTGTGTGGCGGCGGTCGCGCCGAGGAGCAGCAGGGAGGCGAGCAGCAACGGCAGGGCCGGGTTGCCGTGCAGGACGGCGACGGCGCCGGCCAGGCCGCCGATGAACATCGCCAGTGCGGACAGGGTGCGGCGGCCGACCTTGCCGCCCTTGCCGCCGGCGGCGCGGCTGTCGGAGGCGATGCCGGTGATGGTGAGGGTCAGGACGGTCGTGGTGAGGTCGGGGACCGCGAGCGCGCGGGAGGCCGCGTTCTGGACGCCCATGCCCAGTCCGAGCAGGGCGATCAGCGCATAGCGGGCATCCCCGTCGTACGGGCTGCCGGTGCTCTGGGCGATGGCGTAGGCGGCCAGGACAAGGACGCTCTCCAGGACCAGCGCCATGTGCAGCAGCTGCCCGCGGTGGGCCCGCGTCCGGTGCGCGATCCGGCCGCCGAGCAGCGCGCCGACGGCGAAGGCCGCGAGCGCCGCGAGCGAGGCGGCCAGGGAGAAGCCGGCGGCTCCGGCGATGGCGAAGCCGGAGAAGACGACGTTGCCGGTCATGTTGGCGACGAAGACATGCCCCAGGACGAGGTAGCTGAAGGCGTCGACGAGACCGGTGACCACCGTCAGCGCGAGCATCACCGGCGGGAGCGGGCCGTGCCGGTCCTCCCGGTCGGGGACCACGGTGGTCCACGCGTCCCGCAGTACGACAAGCATGGCGGCGCTCCTGTTCTCCTGGGTGATCACCTCCAGGTTGGAGCGTCTCGTACGTTCTGTCCAACATATGGATGCGGACTCAGCGAGCTGTTTCAGCGATCGATCGTCATACGGTATGCCGTTCGACGACGTCGAGGAAGGCCGCGGCGGCGGGCGCCAGCCGCTTGCTGTCGTAGACCACCGAGACGTGGTGCACCGCTGCCGGGTCCGCCAGGCGCAGGATGCGGGCACCGTTCGGCAGGGTGCCGTCCGGGAGGAGGGACCCGTGGCCGCGCACGGAGGAGTGCGGGACGACGGTGATGCCGACACCCCGCGCGGCCAGCCGGATCATGTCGTGGACCTGGCCGACCTCGAAGTGTCGCTGCGGCGTCAGTCGCTCCCGGGCGAAGGCCGCCTCGACCTGGCGGCGCAGTCCGCTGCCCTGGGAGAACTGGATCAGCTGGTCGTCCGTCGGGAGGTCGGAGAGCTCGATCAGGTCGCGGTCGGCCAGGGCGTGGTCCTGCGGCACGATCACCACCAGGGGGTCGCTGCCCAGCGACCGGTGGTCCAGACCCTCGGGTATGTCGCCGGGACCGAGGCCGACCACCGCCACGTCGAGGCCGCCGGACAGGACCGCGGCGGCCATCTCGGAACTGGGTGCGTTCAGCACGTGGAAGTCGATGGCGGGGTGCCGGGCGTGGTAGTCGGCCATCACCTCGACCATGTCGACCGAGCAGGCGAGCGTCTGCACCAGGCCCAGGCGCAGCCGGCCGCGGCGCAGGCCCGCGAGCGCGTCCAGGGCGGCCTGCGCGTTGTCCACGTCGGCGAGGATGCGCCGGGCCAGCGGTTCCAGCAGTTCGCCGGCGGCCGTCAGCCGGACCGAGCGGCTGGTGCGGCTGAACAGGGCGGCCCCGACCTCCTTCTCAAGGCGGGCGATCTGCTGGCTGAGCGCGGACTGCGCGACGTAGCAGTCGGCCGCGGCCTGGGTGAAGTTGCGCGTCTCGGCGACGGCCAGGAAGTACTTCAGATGCCGCAGATCCATCTGTCACGCCGATCGATTCGAGTGGAACCATGTGTTGGATCGATCCACTGTCGCAAATCTGGCGCATTCTGCGCGAGCCGAGCGCACGCACCGGCGCGCGGCAGGCCCGGGCCGTCGTCGAGGCCGCCGCCGAATCCGGGGAGCAGCGCAGCCGGCGTGGGCGCCGAGGGGACTTCCTGCCGGTGCGTCGCCGATGCCGGGCGTGCCGGGGTCAGTTGGGTTCCGCGGAGCCGGAGAGCTGGAGCTTGCGCTGGGCGCGTTGGTAGAAGGTGGTCTGGCCGAGGCGGACGATGCGGGCCGCGGCGGGGAGCATGTTCAGCTCGACGACGTCGCCCGGGCAGACCTGGCCGACCAGGCGGCCGTCGGCCTCGATGGCGAGGTCGCCGCTGTTGGGCAGGATCTCCAGGGTCAGCCGCTCGCCGCTGGAGAGGAACAGCGAGCGGTTGAAGGCCGAGTGCGGCGCCACCGGGGTGACCAGCAGTCCCTCGGCGTTGGGGGAGACGATCGGTCCGCCGGCGGAGAAGCTGTACGCGGTCGAGCCGGTGGGGGTGGCCACCACGATCGCATCGGCGCTGTAGCGGACGAAGGGCTGGTCCTGGACCCGCACCGCGACCGCGGCCGACTTGTGGCCGGGGGACCGGATCAGGACCACGTCGTTGAGCGCGGTCTCCTGGCGGGAACCGAAGGTCACCTGGACGGCCGAGCGGCCCTCCACGGTGAACCGGTGCTGGTCGATCGCGTCGAGCGCGGCCGGGACGTCCGGGATGTCGATCTCGGCGAGGAACCCCAGGCGCCCGACGTTGACTCCGAGCACCGGCGCGCGGCCGCCGACGGCCAGGCGCATCGCCCGCAGCATGGTGCCGTCCCCGCCCAGGCTGACCACCAGGTCGGCGGAGGCGTTCATCTCGTCGGCCAGCACCGGCAGGGCCTCGCAGCCGATCCGCGCCACCTCGTCCGCGAGCCCCAGGACCTTGGAGTCCCGGCCCCGGCTCCAGCGGACGATGGTGTCCACGATCGCGGTGTCGGTCCGCTCGGGGTGGAGTACCAGGCCCACCGCGCTGATCAGTCCCATGGGAGCTCCTCGAGGTCGGTCCGTGCGGTCCGTGGCCGTGACGCTCTCAGTCAGGCACAGCCGGTCAGCACGGGCAAGACCCTAACCCGGCATTCGGGCGCTCCCCGTCCCGCCGCGCCGGGGAGCGCCGGGGGAGGGGGCGGCCTGGTCGGCGGGGTCGCGCAGCGGACGGACGACGATGTCCCCCATGCCCTGGTCGGCCAGGGTGATCGCCTCGGCGTGGTCGCGGGTCGCCTGCTGCAGTGCGGCCGCGGCCGCTGACGCCGCTGCCGAAGAGGAGCCGTGGCCGGTGCGGTAGAGCGTCCTGGTGATCTGGCTGCCGGTGACGGGCAGCGTGGTGACCGTGACCTGGGCCAGGTGCGCGGCGAGGTACGCGGGCAGGATCGCGGCGCCGACCGCACCTGCCAGCAGGGCCTGGACGGTGCCCAGGTGCTCGGCGCGGTGCTCGACCGACGGGGTGACGCCGTGGGTGCTCGCGAACCGGGCGAAGGCGCGACCGCGTGCGGAGTCGGCGGGGGCGCCGATCCAGGGGCGGCCGGAGAGTTCGGCCGCGGTGGCCGGTACCTCCCAGCCGGCCGGGACGACCACGCGGTAGGTGTCCTCGCTGAGCACCTGCGCGCGTACGGCGGGCGGCAGCGGCAGGGCGGTGTCCCGGTCGTCGGTGATGACCAGGACGTCCAACTCGCCCAGGCGCAGTTGCCGCAGGCCGTCCTCCAGCCCGGCCTCGGCGAACCTCGGCTCGACCCCGGGATGCCACTGGGCGAGCAGCGCCAGCGAACGGGCCGCGATCCTGGACAGCACCCAGGGGGTGGCCCCGATCGCCACCGGCCCCTGCACGACCTGGTGGTTGGCCGCGCTCAACTGCTGGGCGGCGAGGGTGAGTTCCTGGTCGATGCGGGCACCGGTGGCGGCCAGCAGCCGTCCGCCGGCGGTGAGTTCCAGGCGCGGGCCGGAGCGGTCCACCAGGGGGAGTCCCACCTCCCGTTCCAGGGCGGCCAGTTGCTGGGACACCGCCGAGCGGGTGTGGCCCAGCCGGCGGGCCGCTGACGCCAGTCCGCCGCTCTCCGCGATGGCGTGCAGGACCAGCAGCCGCCGTGGATCGAGGTCCATCCGTGCGGCCCCTTCTGTCGTCCGGGGCGTCATCGTGCCACAGGGCGTTCGGCCATGGCCAGCTGTGCTGTCGGGAGGGGTAAGCAGAGCTGTCCGGAGGGACTGTCCTGCCGGGGCCCGGCTGCCAGACTGGCCGTCATCCCCAGGGCTTCGGCAGTCGGCCGCCCTGGTTCCCGCATGCCCGAAGCCGGGCTGAAGCCCGTACCCGAGGAGGCCGTTCATGGCACGACTTGCACCTCTGCGCGTCCGGAGGCCGGTCGCCGGCGCAGTCGTAGTGCTGCTGGCCGGCGCGCTGGTGTCGGCCTGCGGGGGAACCCCCACCCCCCAGGCCGAGCCCGGTACGGCCGGCGTGGCGGCGGCCGGGGACGCGAAAGCCGGCGCTGCCACGGGCACGTCGTACGTGCTCAGCGCCCCCGCGGTGGCCGGCGGCTACCCGCAGGGGCAGCCCTCGGCCCAGCTGGTGCAGCAGGTGGACGGCGACCTCAAGCAGACGGCCCAGCAGCTGGGCGTGTCCGGTACGCCGGTGCACGCCTACTACGACGACCGCGCGGACGGGGCCTGGATCTTCTACAACGGCGTCACCGGCGCCGGCTTCGACCCCGACCACCTGCACGACCTCCTGGACCAGCCCCCCGCCACCAAGGACGACGGCGCCGGCGACCTGCTCAGCACCAGTGCCGTCGACGCCGACCCCGGGTCGCACGGCGGCCGCGCGGTCTGCAACACCGTCCTGGTCCAGAACGCCATGCTGTCCACGGCCGCCACCACCTGCTCCTGGTTCACCGCGACCACCGCGGCCGGCATCACCGTGGTCATCAAGGGGGACGGCACCAACACCAAGGTCGGGTTCACCGCGGCCGACGTGGCCCCGATCATGCGGGCGATCAGGGCCGACGTCGAGCAGTCGAAGAGCCGGTGACCGGCAGGAGCGGCGTCAGCGGCGGTCGGCGCCGGTGTAGGCACGCACGTCGGCGACGCTCCACCAGCTGCCGCTGGCGGCCGTCAGGGTGAGGCGCACATAGCGGGTGCCGCGGCCGTCGACGTCGACGCTGGTGAACTGCCCGCTGCCCTGGCCGTCGGGGACCTCCGTGGTCCAGTGCACGCCGTCGGTGCTGGTGGCCGCGGTGTAGCCGCGCGGGTAGTCGCCGGTGGAGGCGCCGGTGTCGAAGACGACCTGCTGCGGGTGGAGCACCTTGCCGAGGTCGACCTGCAGGTACTGGCCGGGGGCCTGGGAGGTGCCGGAGGAGAAGCGGGTGCTGGCGTCGTCGTCGACCGCATTGGCCGCCGGGTCGGTGCTGCTGCCGGTACTGGCGGTGGCGGTCCATCCGGTCGGGTCGAGCTGCTGCGCTCCGTGTCCGGCGGCGGAGCCGGGGTTGCGCCAGACGAAGGTGGCCAGCGCTCCGCCGGGCAGCGTGTAGCTGAGGTTGCGGTCGCCCTCGCGGATGGCGAAGGTCTGCGGGTTGTCGTTCTCGTTGTGGGCGACCAGGACGGTGCTGCCGTCGGGGTTCCGGAAGGCGACGTCCTCGACCTGGCCGTTCCATCCGGTGGTGCCGAAGGAGGTGCTGGCGATCCGGACCGCGCCGGGCTGGACGAAGCGGGCCAGGTGGCCCAGGGTGTAGTACTCGGCGTTGCGGGTGACGGTGCCGTCGGCACCGATGGTCAGCACCCCGGTGCAGCCGGTGCAGCCGCCGGTGTGCGGGCCGCCTGCGGGATCGAGGGCGATGTTCCAGTTGATGACGGTCTTGGCCCAGTTGCGGGTGGCGCCGATGACCAGGTTGCGGGCGTGCCACTTGAGGGTGTCGGAGAAGGTGTCGGCCGGGTTGGCGGACTGGCTGCCGGAGCACTCGGTGAAGTAGATGTCCTTGGTGGGGAACTGCCGGTGCAGCGCGGTCATCGCGCTGGGGTCGCCGTAGTAGCAGTGGTAGGCGGTGCCGGAGATGTACTGGGCGGCGGGGGAGTTCAGCAGTTGCTGGGGGTAGTCGTCGACGTCGGCGGTCTCGTCGGGCGGGGTGGCGGCCGCGTCGTTGGGGTGCTCGGTCCAGTTGTGGTCGTAGCCCAGGATCGTGGTGTCCAGGTGGGCGGCGCGGAGCATCGGGCCGAGCTGCTCGATGACCTTGGCCTCCTGCCAGGACGGCATGTCGGTGCCGGGGTAGCCGGACGGGGTGCGGTTCTGCGGCTCGTTCTGCACCGTGATGGTGTCCACCCGCACGCCGTTGGCCCGGTAGGCCTGAATGAACTTCACCAGGTAGGCGGCGTAGGCGCGGTAGACCCTGGGGTCGTCGATCAGGCGTCCGCCGGTGAGCGAGCCGCCGGTCTTCATCCAGGCGGGCGGGCTCCACGGGGTCGCCAGGATCTGCAGGTGCGGGTTGAGCTGCTCGGCCTGTCGCAGCAGCGGCAGGATCTGGGCCTGGTCGTGGGCGATGCTGAAGTGGCTGAGCGAGTAGTCGGTGCTCCCGGCCGGGACGTCGTCGTAGGTGTAGGCCGGTCCGGTGGTGAAGTCCGAGGCGCCGACGGGCTGGCGCAGGTAGTCCAGGCCGTCCCCGGAGGTGGGGCTGAAGAGCGAGCGCATGGCGGCGGTCCGGGCCTGCGGGTTCAGGGCGGACAGGACCGAGGCGGAGGAGTCGGTGATGGCCGCGCCGAAGCCGGACATGGTCTGGAAGGTGCGGCTGGGGTCGACCACGACGGTGGGCGCGGTGCTGGGCGTGGTGGTGAAGCCGACGGTGCCGGCGTCGGTCATGGTGTCGGTGCCGTCCGGGGTGGTGATCCACACCTGCGCCGATCCTGAGCCGGAGCCTGAGACGGAGCCAGAGATGGCGCCCGAGCCGGAGACCGATCCCGCCGCGGGGTTGCGGACGGAGGCTGCCTGGGCCGGGGCCAGCCCGGTTCCGACGACGGCCGCAGCCGCGAGCGTGCAGACTGCGGCGAGCAGGGCTTTGCGTGGTGGACGCATGGGACCTCTCCAGGGACGAAGCGGAACGCGGCTTTGAAACGAAATGAAACAAATGTCATTCCGGCGAAACACACGTAAGCGCCCGGGCTCGGACCCTGTCAAGGGGGTTGTCATGGTTCCGCAACTACGGCCGCGGGGCTGCGGTATGCTCCGGCGCATGAAACAAAACCGGGTGACGCATGGCTAGGCCCCGGGCGAAGCACGTCACGGTACGGGCCATCGCAGCGGAGGCCGGGGTGTCCATCGCCACCGTCTCGCGCGTGATCAACGGCCATGCGACGGTTTCCCCGCAGACCCAGGAACTGGTCCGGCGCGCCATGGACCGGCTCAAGCCGGCGCCCCCCGCCGCGCGCCCCGGCGCGGTGTACGTGCGCTGCCCCTATGTGCTGACGGACTACTTCGGCGTCATCGTCACCTCGATCGCCGACACCCTGGCGCTGCACGGCCGCGACCTGGTGCTCGGCGCCGGCGAGTCCGCGCAGAGCGCGCATGTGCTGACCTCGCTGCCGCACAACCCCGCAATCGCGGGCGCCGTGCTGATCCTGCCGCCCGAGCCGGACCAGGAGCTGCAGGACCTGCGGGCGGCCGGCTTCCCCTTCGTGGTGGTGGATCCGCGCACCGAACTGCCGGGCGAGATCGCCTCGGTCTCGGCCGCCAACGCCGCCGGCGCCCGCAGCGTCACCGCGCACCTGACCGCGCTGGGGCACCGGCGCATCGGCGTCATCGGTGGGCCGGGCAACTGGCTGGCCGGCAAGGCAAGGCTGCTCGGACACACCTCGGCGATGGCCGAGGCCGGCAGTCTGACCACCTCCGACCTGCTGCGCAGCGCGGAGCCCACCACGGAGAACGGCTACCGGGCGGCCCGGGAGCTGCTGTCCCTGGCGGACCGTCCCACCGCCCTGATCGGCTTCAACGACAAGGTCGCGGTGGGCATCCTGCGCGCCGCGCACGAGCTGGGGCTGCGGGTGCCGCAGGACCTGTCGGTCGCCGGCTTCGACGACAGCGACCTGAGCCGCAGCACCCAGCCCAGGCTCACCACCGTGCGCCAACCCCTGGAGGAGATGGGCCGGATAGCGGTCTCGCTGCTGACCCGGCACCTGGACGGCCACACCGTGGACACCCTGCACATCGAACTGGCCACCCAGCTCGTGGTCCGCGAGTCCACCGGCCCGGTGCCGACGCGCTGACACCGGGTCAGTCGGGTCAGCCGGCGCTGCCGAGGCCGAGTTCGGCGAAGCGCTCGCCCATCCGGCGGTGGGTGGCCGCGTCCGGGTGCAGCTGGTCGGGGAGCGGCAGTTCGGCGCTGTCCGCCTCGCCGTAGAGCTCGCGGCCGTCGAGGTGGCGCAGGTTGGGGTCGTCGGCGGACCGCTGCCGGACGATGCGGGACAGTTCCTCGCGGATGGCCGTGAGGGTCAGCTTTCCGGCCGCGCGTTCGGCGGGGTCGCCGGTGGCGGTGAACCGCAGCTGTCCGGTGGCGAGCGCAGCCAGGTCGAAGGTGGTGGGCCCCGGGGTGTCCTCGTGGATGGGGCAGAGGATGGGGGAGACGACCAGCAGCGGCGTGGTCGGATGGCCCTCGCGGACGGTGTCCAGGAAGCCGTGCACCGCGGGGGTGAAGGCGCGCATCCGCATCAGGTCGGTGTTGACCAGGTTGATGCCGATCTTGAGGCTGATCAGGTCGGCCGGGGTGTCCCTGATGGTGCGGGCGGCGAACGGGTCGAGCAGGGCGCTGCCGCCCAGCCCGAGGTTGACCAGCTCCACCCCGGCGCGGGCGGCGGCGATCGCGGGCCAGGTGGTGCTGGGGCTCGCGGCGTCCGAGCCGTGGCTGATGGAACTGCCGTGGTGCAGCCACACCTTGCGGCCGCGGTCCGGCACCGGCTGGACCGCCGCGTCGGTGCGCAGCGAGACCAGTTCGGTGGTCTCGTTGTGCGGCAGCCAGATCTCGACGTCCTTGTCCTGGTCGGACAGGCCGGTGAAGCGGACGGTGGCGACCGGGCCGGGGCGGTGGTCGGCGGTGCCGGTGGCCATGTCGATGGTGAGCGTGTTGCCGCCGGGCGCGACGGCCTGGCCGGCCAGGCGTCCGTCGACGACCAGGTCGTAGACGCCGTCCGGGCGGGGCGGCGCGCCGGCGTAGCTGCGCTTGGTGGGCAGCGTGTCGAGCTCGACCACGGTGGCGCGGGTGCGCAGCACCAGGCGCACCCCGGAGGGCTGGGCCTCGGCCATGGCCAGCTGCGGGTCGGTGTTCTGGGCGCGGGCCCAGGCCGGCAGCCGGTGCGGCAGCAGGCCGTGCCCGGTGCGCTCCAGGTCCAGCGCGCCGCGCAGCAGGTCGGCGGTGATGGGTGTGGTGGTCAGGTCGTGCTGAGGGTGCGTCATGTCTCCGCCTGGCGATGGGGATGTTCGAGGAGGATCGGATGGTCGGGGCGGCCGGTCGGGTCAGGGCGCGGGCCAGTTGCGCAGCAGGGCGTCCAGCGCGTCCAGGGACCGCGACCAGCTTTCCTGGCTGTCGGGCGCGCTGTGGCTGAAGCCGCCCGACAGCTCCAGGGCCACATAGCCGTGGAAGGCGCTGCCCAGCAGCCGTACGGCGTGGGTCTGTTCGGGCTCGGCCAGGTCGTAGCCGCGCAGTACGGCCCGGGTCAGCTGGGAGAGCCTGACGCCGGCGGAGGCGGCGGCCGCCTGCGGGTCGAGCCGGTACTGGGCTGCCGCGTAGCGGCCGGGGTGATCGCGGGCGTAGTCGCGGAAGGTGTTCCCGAGCGCGGCCAGCGCGTCCCTGCCGGCCCGGCCGGCCATGGCCTCGGCGGCCCGGTCGGCCAGCTGCTCCAGGGCGAGCAGGGCGATTCCGGTCCTGAGGTCGTGCGAGTTCTTCAGGTGCGAGTAGAGGCTGGCGACCTTGACGTCGAACCGCCTGGCCAGCGCCGAGAGCGTCGCCTGGTCGAAGCCGACCTCGTCGGCCAGCTCCGCCCCCGCGTCGATCAGGCGCTGGGTGCTGAGTCCTGCGCGTGCCATGGTGTGCCCTGCCTCCCGGTTTCCTGCATCGACCATACATTTGCCTAATGCTTATAGGCAAATGCGCGATCGAGTTAGCTCACGGCAGGGTGAGGATGCGGGGGCCGTCCTCGGTGACGGCGATGGTGTGCTCGAAATGGGCGGCCCGGCTGCCGTCGACGGTGCGCAGGGTCCAGCCGTCGGGGTCGGTGCGGTAGGCGTTCTGTCCGCCGGCCATGAGCATGGGCTCGATGGCGATGGTGAGCCCGTGGCGCAGCGGGTAGCCGCGGCCGGGGCGGCCGTGGTTGGGGACGTGCGGGTCCTCGTGCATCCGGCGGCCGATGCCGTGGCCGCCGAAGTCGGTCGGCATGCCGCAGCGGGCCCTGCGGGCGACGCTGCTGATGGCGTGGGAGATGTCGCCGATGCGGTGGCCGACGGTGGCCGCGGCGATGCCGGCCTCCAGGGCCTGCTTGGTGGCGGCGATCAGTTCCAGGTCGGCGGGGCGGGGCGTGCCGACGGTGAAGCTGACGGCGGCGTCGCCGGTCCAGCCGTCGAGTTCGGCCCCGCAGTCGATGCTGACCAGGTCGCCGTCTCGGAGCCGGTAGTCGCCGGGGATGCCGTGGTCGACGGCGTCGTTGACGGAGGCGCAGATCACGGCGGGGAAGGGGGTGGGGGCGAAGGGCGGCCGGTAGCCGAGGAAGGGTGAGCGTGCCCCGGCTGCGGCCAGTACGGCGCGGGCGGCCTCGTCCAGCTCGCGCAGCCGGACGCCCACGGCTGCTGTTCCGCGGACCGCCGCCAGCGTGTTGGCCACGACGCGTCCGGCCTCGCGCATGGTCTCCAGCGCGGTGTCGGTCTTGATCTCCACCATGGATCGGAAGCTCCCTGCGATGCGGTGATGCCCAATACTTATACCGGTATTAGTATCACGGGCATGGTGAGAACTCCTTTGACCCCGGAAGAGCGGCAGCGGGGCGAGCGCTTCGGCGCCCTGCTCCGTCAGGCCCGCGGCGAGCGCAGCATGGTGGATGTGGCGGCGGCGGCCGGGCTGTCCGCGGAGACGCTGCGGAAGATCGAGACCGGCCGGGCGCCGACCCCCGCCTTCTTCACCATCGCCGCGCTGGCCTGGGCCCTGAACGTCTCCCTGGACGAACTGGCCGCCGCCTGCGCCGCGGATGCCGACGGCGAGGGGGCGGCCATGTCGGCCTGACGGTCGCCGGCCGGGTCCGCCGGCCTCAGATCTCAGACCGTGAGCGGAACCGGATGGACCTCGTCGGCCTTGTGCCCGGCGCGCTCATGGACGCGTTGCACCGCGTCGACGGACGGGGCTTCGGACAGGCAGTACACCGTGCCCGAGTCCGGGTCCGCCCAGGCCTGCTTGAAGTGGACGTTCTCGCTCGCCTCGATGGCGAGGTCGGCCTGGTGGGCCGATGCGAGCTGCTCCGCGGTGATCCCGGTCATGCCGTGGTGGACATCGATGAACGTGGCCATGGTCTACACATCTCCGTCGGCTCGGTGCGGTCCGCCCGGAGCGCAGCGGTCCCGCCGCCTGTCCGGTCGGCTCCCTCCAGGATGAACCCGCTGCGAACCGGACGCCAAGGTCAGGCGGTGCCGCTGGGGTCCTGGTATACGGCGTCCAGGGCCAGGTAGGCGCCGCCGCGGGCGGGTGCGGTGAAGCCGAGGGTCGAGGGAAGTACCTCGCAGCCGCCGCACTCCGGGGCCATCACCCGGCGGGCCACGCCCTCGCGGACGCTGGGCAGCAGGTAGTCGGCGAAGACCGCGAAGTAGCCGCCGAGCACCACCGCGCGCGGGTTGAGGACGTCGACCAGCAGGGCGACGCCCAGCGCCAGGTCGTCGGCGATCAGGGCGAGCGCCTGCAGCGTGCGCGGGTCGCCGTCGTCGGCGCGGCGGCGCAGGTCGGCCAGCCTGGACTCCACGTCCAGGGACGGGTCGTGGACCGGGTCGTCCGGGTCGGAGGCGTGGCGCAGCAGGGCGCCCAGGCCGACCATGGTCTCCCAGCAGCCGACCCGGCCGCAGGCGCAGGGGTGGCCGCCCGGGGCCAGCGGCATGTGGCCGATCTCGCCCGCGAACCCGCGTGCCCCGCGCATCAGTTGGCCGCCGCTGATGATGCCTCCGCCGACGCCGGTCTCACCGGTGACGTAGATCAGGTCGTGGATGTCGGAGGCCGAGGCGACCAGGTACTCGGCGATCGCGCCCAGCTTGGCGTCGTTCTCCAGCCGCAGCGGCGGCGCGGATCGGCCCAGCCGCTCCCGCAGCGCGTCCAGCGCCGCGACGTCGCGCCAGCCGATGTTGCTGGCGAAGGCCACCCGGCCGGTGGTGATGTCGACGTTCCCGGGCGCGGCCAGGGCCGCGCCCACCACCCGGGCGCCGGCCGCCTGGACCGCGGCCTCGGCCTCGCGGACCAGGGCCGCCGCGCTGTCCAGGACGGACTCCGGGCCGGCGGTCCGCACGTCCACGGCGATCCGCCGCTGGAAGGCCACCTCGCCGCGCAGGTCGAGCGCGACCACCGCCAGGTAGTCGACGTTGATCTCCACGCCGACCCCGCAGATGGTCCGCCCGTCGATCTCGACGGCCTGGCTGGGACGGCCGACCGAGCCGTCGCGCTCGGAGGCCCCCTCCCGCACCAGGCCCAGCTCGACCAGTTCGGAGATCAGGCCGGTGATGGTGGGCCGGGGCAGTCCGGTGTCCGAGGCGATCCTGGCGCGTGAGCGCGGGCCCGAGTCCCGCAGCAGCCGCAGCACCAGGCCGAGGTTGGTGCGCCGGATCGAGGCCCGGTCGCTCGGCTTGGACGGGCCGGCCATCGCGACCTCGTGCGCCGCGCCCCCACGCAGGTCTGCCTTCACGCTCACTCCCTACCCGCCGTCGTCCGGCACTGAAAGTTCTGCCGCGGTGTTGACTTCCGCCGCCTTAGTTATGATCCTACTTTAATTAATCGGGCTGTTCGCAAGTCCTCGCACGCCAAGTTATTCGATCGCTACCTCGTAGGAGACTTCAGGTGAGACGTCGTCAGATACGCGCCGTGGCACTGTGCGCCGCCCTCGCATCCATGGCCGTGGTGAGCGGATGCAGCTCCAGCGGCAGCACGGGCAGCTCGCAGAGCCCGTCCAGCGCCGGCGGCACGGTCAAGCTCGACTTCTGGGGCTGGGCCCCCGGGTACGAGCAGTCGGTCGCCCTGTTCAACAAGAGCCACCCGGGCATCCAGGTCATCTTCGACAAGACGCCCTCGGGCTCCAAGGGCGGCTACACCAAGATGCTGACGGCCGCTCAGGCCGGCAACGCGCCGTGCCTGGGCATGGTCGGCTACGAGACCATGCCCAGCTTCGCCGCCGCCGGGGCGATGATGGACGTCACCCAGTACCTGGCCCCGGCCAAGAGCCAGTTCGCCGCCTGGACCTGGAACCAGGTGACCATCGGCGGCAAGACCTACGGCGCCCCGGTCGACACCGCCCCGATGGGCCTGCTCTACCGCAAGGACCTGTTCGCCAAGTACGGCATCAGCAAGCCCCCGGTCACCTGGGCCGAGTACGCCGCCGACGCGGCCAAGGTGCACGCCGCCGACCCCAGCGTCTACCTGGGCGACTTCGGCAACGACGCCTACAACTACGCGGGCCTGGCCTGGCAGGCCAGCGCCCCGTGGTTCGGCACCAGCGGCGGCCAGTGGCAGGTGAGCCTGAACAGCCCCGCCAACCAGAAGGTCGCGGGCTACTGGCAGGGCCTGCTGGACAAGAAGCTGCTCAAGACCGACCCCAGCTACGACCCCACCCTCTACAAGGACATGGCCGCCGGCAAGATCCTCTCCGACGTCAACGCGGTCTGGGACACGCCCATCCTGGCCTCCAGCGTCAAGGGCACCTCCGGCAAGTGGGCGGTCGCCCCGATGCCGGTCTGGGACGCCGCCAACCCCGTCTACGGCAACGACGGCGGCTCGGCCACGGTCGTGCTCAAGGGCTGCGCGCACCCCAAGGAGGCCGCCGAGTTCGCCACCTGGATGAGCACCGACCCGTCCAGCGTCAGCAACCTGATCAAGGTGACCGGGATCTACCCCGCCGCCACCTCGGGCCTGTCCAACCCGGCCCTGTCCGCGCCGGACCCCTTCTACGGCGGCCAGGTGGTCTTCGACGTCTTCAAGGCCGAGACCCCGCACATCGACACCTCCTGGGTGTGGGGCCCGACCATGACGCAGACCTCGACCGACCTGGGCGACGGGCTCGGCACCAGCGCCGCCGGCAGCACCCGGATGCCGGACGTGCTGACCACGGTGCAGAACAAGACCGTCGCGCAGCTGAAGCAGCAGGGGATGAGCGTCTCCGGATGAGCACCGCCGCCACCACGCACAGCACGCCCACCACGCACCACGCGCGGCGGCGGGCCCGGACCGCCGCCGCGTTCCTGCTGCCCTTCGCCCTGCTGTTCGCCGTCGCCTACCTGGCCCCCATCGGCTACACCCTCTACCAGAGCCTGTTCAAGATGCACCGTGACGGGCTCGGCCTGTCCGCCCCCACCAAGGTCTTCGCCGGACTCGGCAACTACTCCGACGCGCTGCACGACCCGGTCTTCCGCAGCTCGCTGCTGCGGGTGCTGCTGATCGGCGTGGTGCAGGTGCCGGTGATGCTGGGCCTGGCCCTCGGGCTGGCCCTGCTGCTGGACGCCAAGGGCACGTTGTTCAAGCGCTTCTTCCGGCTGGCCTTCTTCCTGCCCTACGCCCTGCCCGGGGTGGTCGGCGCGCTGATGTGGTCCTACCTGGTCGCCCCCGGCCTCAGCCCGATCACCTCGGCCGCCCATGCGCTCGGCCTGCACCTGGACCTGACCTCAGGGCCCATGCTGGCCCCGACCATCGGCAACATGCTCACCTGGGGCTGGACCGGCTACAACATGCTGATCATCTACTCCGCACTGCAGGCCATCCCGCCCGAACTGGCCGAGGCGGCCCGGATGGACGGCTGCTCGGCACTGGGCATCGCCTGGCACGTCAAGATCCCCATCGTCCGCCCGGCGCTGGTGCTGACCACGGTGTTCTCCATCATCGGCACCGCCCAGCTCTACAACGAGCCGGCCGTGCTGCAGCACGTCGCCCCCAACCTCAGCAGCAACTACACCCCGATCTTCGCCGCCTACAACGCGGTCAACGACAACAACTTCGGCTACGCGGCCACCGAGTCGGTCATCCTCGCAGCCCTCGCCTTCGTGCTCTCCTTCGGCTTCCTGAAGCTGGTCGGGCGACGGGGGGCGGCGCTGTGACGACGCTCCAGTCCACCAGGACCGCCCCGACCCGGCCGGCCACCCCGCCGCGCAGGCCGGCCCCGGCGCACCCCTCGCGCTGGCTCACCCTCGGCGTGCTCGGCATCATCTCGGTCTACTTCCTGGCCCCGGTGTGGTGGCTGCTGGTCTCCACCACCAAGAGCAACTCGGCGCTCTTCAGCGGCAACGGCTTCTGGTTCAGCGGCCGCTTCGCCCTGCTGTCCAACCTGCACGACGTGTTCACCCGGCAGGGTGCGATCTACCCGCGCTGGCTGCTCAACACCGCCCTGTACGCGGTCGGCGGCGCCGCGGTCAGCACCCTGGTCTCCGCGCTGGCCGGCTACGCGCTGGCCAAGTACGCCTTCCGGGGCCGCGAGACCGTCTTCAACATCGTGCTCGCCGCCGTCCTGGTGCCGCAGCCGCTGCTGGCCGTGCCGCTCTACCTGCTGTTCTCGCCGGTGCACCTGGTCAACACCTACTGGGGCGTGCTGATCCCCAGCATGGTCAGCCCCTTCGGGGTCTACCTGGCCCGGATCTACGCCGCAGCCTCCGTCCCGGACGAGCTGATCGAGGCCGGGCGGGTCGACGGCGCCGGCGAGGTCCGCATCTTCGCCACCATCGGCCTGCGGCTGATGTCCCCGGCGCTGGTCACCGTGTTCCTGTTCCAGTTCGTCGGCATCTGGTCCAACTACCTGCTGCCCGCGCTGATGCTGGCCGACGACAAGCTGCAGCCGGTCACCGTCGGCCTGGTCGGCTGGCAGGCCCAGCGCGGCATCGGCGACGCGGTGCCGTTCAGCATCGTGATCACCGCGGCCGCCGTGTCGGTGGTCCCACTGATCGTCATGTTCCTTTCACTGCAACGGTTCTGGCGCTCCGGCCTGTCCGCCGGCAGCGTCAAATGAAGGGGAGCTGGATGCGCGCGCGCTACCACCTCAGATTCCAGATCCACCCCGACCCCGACCCGGCCCGCACCGCCGCCGACGCCACCGAGCTCGCCAAGGCCTGCGCGCAGGCCGAGGTGGACGAAGTGGTGCTGCTCACCGGCGCCGAGGAGTCCTTCGCCGGACACCTCACCGGCAGCGCCGAGGACCTCTGGTTCGAGACGGCCCGACTGGCCAAGGACACCCTGGAGGCGGCCGGACTGGAGGTCAGCCTCAACCCCTGGGTCACCGTGGGCCACGCCGACCGGGGGCGCAGCGGCGCACCGGGACGGCTCGGCTTCGCCCCGATGGTCTCCCCGTACGGGGAGGCGTCCACCGCACAGGCGTCCTTCGCCTGCCCCCGCTGGCGCGCCTGGATCGTCGCGCACTACGGGCGCTTCGCCGAGCTGGGCTTCCGGGTGCTCTGGCTGGAGGACGACTTCCGCTACCACAACCACGCACCGCTGCACTGGGGCGGCGGCTTCGAACCGCTGATGCTGGAGCGCTTCACCGCCCTGACCGGCTGGCACGGCACCCCGCAGGAACTGACGGCGGCACTGACCGCCCCCGGCCGCCCGCACCCCTGGCGCGCGGTCCTGCAACAGGTCTGGCGCGAGGCCCAGTTGGAGGTGGCCGCCGAGGTCGCCGCCGAGGTCGACCGGCGCTCGCAGGGCCGCTCACGGCTGGGCCTGATGAGCTCGGGCCTGGACGCGGCCTCGGTCGAGGGCCGCGACTGGGCGCAGCTCTACGGCGCACTCGCCATCGGCGGCCGGGCGGTGCAGCGACCGCACTTCGCCCCCTACTCCGACACCCCGGCCCGTGAGCTGAGCCGGCAGGTCTGGTCCCTGGAACTGCAGCGCGCGCTGCGCCCCGGCTTCGTCGACAGCGAACCGGAGATCGAGAACTGGCCGCACACCGCCTGGTCCAAGTCCGACACTCAGACCTGGTCCGAGATGGCCGCCGCACAGCTGGCCGGCTCGGACGCGCTGCTGCTCAACGTGCATCCCATGCACGGCCGCCGGGTCACCCGCTTCCCCCGGGTCACCGAGCTGCTGCGCCGCTCCCGCCCGGCCCTGGACTGGCTGGCCGCCCGCTACCACCGGGACCAGTCGACCATCGGGGTCGGACTGCCCTTCGCCCAGGACGCCGCCGCGCACGTCCGCACCCGGGGCAGCGGCCCGCAGGCCCTGGACGAACTGGCCGTCGACCCGGGGCCGGCGGCCGACCTGCTGCTGCGCTACGGCGTCCCGGTCACCGCCGACCCGCAGGCCCCGGTGCAGGCCCTGTTCGGCCAGTCGGCATGGGCCTTCCCGGACCAGGAGATCCGCCGCATGCTCGGCGGAGGCCTGCTGCTGGACGGCACGGCGGCCTCGGTGCTCTTTGAACGCGGCTTCGGACCGCTGCTCGGCCTGGACGGCGTCGAACTGATGCCGCGTGAGCAGCCGGACCCGAGCGGTCCCTACGCGGAGGAGCAGGTGCTGGACACCGGCGCGGTGCTCAGCGTCAACATGCAGCCGACCCTGGCCCGGCTGGAACCCGGGCCGGACACCGAGAGCTGGACCGAGATCCGGACCCCGCAGGGTCTGCGCTGGGGCTCTGGCCGCACCGCCTTCCGCAACCGCCTGGGCGGCCGGGTGGCCGTCCTCGCGGCCACCGACCCGGTCCAACTGCCCTACGACGACAGCGGACAGCAGCTGCTGCACCGCGCGGTGCGGTTCCTGGAGGGCGAACGGCCGCTACTGCCGCTGGTCACCGGCGGACCGCACCTGATCCCGCACGCCTCGCACCGCGACGGGACCACCCGCCTGGCGATCGCCAACGGCAGCGCCGACCCGGCCCGGCCGCACATCGCCGTGCCGGCGGCCCCCACCGAACCACAGGCCACCCTGCTCCGCCCGCTGGCGGCACCCCGGCCCGCCGGGACCGTCACCGACGCGGACGGCCTGCACCTGGAGACGGACCTGCCGCACCGGGGGTGGCTGGTCCTCGAATGGTGAGCCACCGCACCGAACCCCCACACCCTGCACTCCCACACCCTGCACAACTTGACGGAGGAACCATGTCCGCTCCCCACCGGAAGTCCGCCCCGGCGATCGGCGCCGTCGCCCTGGCGCTGGCCGGCGCCGGCCTGTTCGCCACCCCCGCCTCGGCGACCCCGCCGACCACCGGATACACCGTCACCATCGGCTCCATCGGCAGCTACGCCTACCCGACCGACACCCCCGCCGCGCCCTACCTGGACAAGAACGGCACCTTCTACTTCCAGCAGTCCGCCTCGCTCTACGGCAGCACCGACCCCCGCTACTGGGACTTCTTCACCGGCACGAACTTCGACACCGCCACCCGGTCCAGCGCGATCAGCGACGCGGTGAACCCGGCTAACCCCGTCGACAAGAACAACGACACCACCTACCGCTGCAACAACAGCCCCACCGGGAAGACCGCGACCGCGGCCCCGGCCGGCTCCGGCTACTCCCAGAAGAACTACTGCGACCTGATGGGCGTGTGGGTCGACCCCGACACCGGCAACTGGTACGGCCTGGTGCACAACGAGTTCACCCCCGAGCCCTTCGGCGCCAACTCCTTCTCGCACTACGACGCCATCGACTACGCCGTCTCCACCGACCAGGGCAAGGTGTGGACCATCACCGGCCACGCCATCACCAGCCCCTACAGCACCCTCCGCGGCGACACCACCGCCTTCCCCAACGGCACCTTCGACTACGGCGACGGCGACCCGCGGCTGTACGTCGACTCCGCGTCGGGCTACTTCTACGTCTACTACGGCTCGCGGATCGTCCCCAAGGCCGGCACCCCCGGAAGCACCGACAGCCTGGCCCACGTCGCCCGCGCGCCGATCTCCGGCAAGATGGCGACCGGCACCTGGCAGAAGTGGTACAACGGCTCCTGGTCCCAGCCCGGCGTGGGCGGCCTGGAGAGCAACATGGTCCCGGCGACCACGGCCGACCCCAGCGGCTACACCCCGGTCGGCAACGACTACAACCCGGCCAACGCCAGCACCGTCGACCAGCAGATCGCGGCGAACCAGCTGCCGCCCAAGTCCCCGCTGCTGGTCATGAACATCACCTACGACGCCTACCTCGGCCTGTACATCGGCGAACCCGAGACCGTGCAGCAGTCCGGCACCGAACCGCAGCAGTACTACGCCACCGACGACCTCGCCACCCAGAAGTGGCACCTGATCGGCGACTCCGGCAGCTACACCTCCGGCTCCTGGTACCGCTGGTTCCTCGACAGCGCCAACCTGACCAGCTCCACCATCGTCGGCAAGTCCTTCCGCTCCTACTGCGCCATCGCCTGCGCCGGCTCGGACGGCGAGTACGCCAACACCACCATCGACTCGGCCACGCCGGCCGCACCGCTGTTCGACCCGGCCAGGAGCTACCGGATCAGCAGCGGGGGCGGCCGGGTGCTCGCCCAGGCCGGCAAGGGCGCCGCCACCACCTCGGACGCCGCCGTGACCGGATCGGCGCTGGAGAACTGGAAGTTCAGCGCCAACGGCGACGGCTCCTACCGGATCACCAACGCCGCCACCGGCAAGGTGCTCGGCGTCGACTCCTCCGCCAAGGCCGGTCGGGCCTGGGGGGCGAAGCCGACCGTGACCGCCCTGGGCGCGGGCAACGGAACCGTCGGCCAGCAGTGGTTCATCGTCAGGAACGCCTCCCCGGCCGGAACCTACCGGCTCGTCAACCGCTACAGCGGCCTGGTGCTCGGCCTGTCCTCGAACGCCGGTCGCACCGCCGAGACCACCCCCACCCGCACCTGGACCAACACCACCGGCAACCCGGTCGGCGGCACCCGCAGCGCCGCCGAGCAGACCCTGACGGTCACCCCGGTCGGCGCACCGGCCCGGGCACCGAGGTGACCCAGTAGGGGGAGCGGGTCACGGGAGGGTGAGGACGACCTTCCCGGTGACCCGGCCGGTGTCACCGAGCGCATGGCCCTTGGCGGCCTGGTCGAGCGGGAACGTCGCCTCCACCACGGCCCGCAGCCGGCCGGCCGCCACCAGGTCGGCGATCGCCCGCATCCCCTCCTGGTCCGCCTCGACCAGGAGGACCCGGACCCGGGCCCCGCGCTCGCCGGCGCGGTCCGGCAGGTCCTCGGGGACGTTGCGGACCGCGATGGAGACCAGCTGGCCGCCGGGCTTCAGCACGTCGAGGGAGCGGGCGGCCGTGTCCCCGCCCAGGGTGTCCAGGACCAGGTCGACCGGGTCGATGTCGGTGAAGTCCTCGTTGCGGTAGTCGACCAGCTCGTCGGCCCCCAGCTCGCGCAGCAGCGCGTGCTTGGGGGCGCTGGCCGTGCCGATCACATGGGCGCCGCGCTCCTTGGCGATCTGCACGGCCAGGTGGCCCACCCCGCCGGCGGCGGCATGGATCAGCACCCGCTGCCCCGGCCGCAGGTCCGCCGTGTCCACCAGCGCCTGCCAGGCGGTCAGCGCGGCCAGCGGGATCGCGCCCGCCTGGACGTGGTCGATCCCGGCCGGCTTGCGCACCAGCGCGCGGGCCGGTGCGACCACGTACTCGGCGAAGGAGCCCGCCCCGTACGGGTACGGCAGCATGCCGAACACCTCGTCGCCGGGTTCGTGGATGGTGACCCCGATGCCGACGCCCTCCACCACACCGGACACGTCCCAGCCCAGGACCAGCGGCAGGCGGTCCAGGAATCCGGGGAACTGCCGGTGCTTCCAGTCGGTGGGGTTCATGCCTGCGGCCTTCACCCGCACAAGCACCTCGGAGGGGCCGGGAACCGGACGCTCGCACTCGGTCTCGTGCAGGACTTCCGGGCCGCCGTAGCTGTTCTGGCTGATCGCGTTCATCGTGGTCATACGGCCACGATGCCTGCTGCGCGGCTGCCGGGACAGTGGCCCGAAGGTCATGATCCGCAAGGATCGGGCCATCAGCTCTGCCGGGGTGCGGAAATCCGCGGCAGGATATGCGCCCGACGTAGATGAGTTCGACGGGTGAATCCGGTCCGACCTGAGAAACCACCGCACCGAGAAGAAGGAGACCCAGCCATGACGGCACCGGTGAAAGGCCCCGCCAGCTACTTCCCCTCGATCGAGAAGAAGTACGGCCGACCCGTCGCCTACTGGACGGAGCTGATCCGCTCCGCCCCGCTGACCAGGCACATGGAACTCGTCACCTGGCTGAAGACCGAGCACGGTCTGGGCCACGGCCACGCCAACGCCCTGGTGGCACACACCCTGGCGCAGCGGTAGGCAGCGGGGCGGCGCCGCCTACGATGCTGGCGTAGGCCCTGGAGGAGGAGACCGCCCATGACGAAGTACGTGATCACTCCGGACGTGGCCCTGCGCCTGGCCGAGGGCGAGGTGACGATCCCCGACGAGCACCGACTCCTGGCACCGACGCTGCTCCGCTCCCAGCTGCTGACGCTCCTTTACCAGGCGGTGCGCCGGGGCGAGATGTCCAGGAAGGACGCCGATCGCCGTCTCGACTACGTCCGCTCCCTGCGGATTCGACTGCTCGGAGACCGTTCCCTGCAGTCCACCGCCTGGAGGATCGCCGACCGGCTCGACTGGCCCGACACCCTCGACGCCGAGTACGTCGCACTCACCCAGCTCCAGGGCGACGCACTGGTCACCCTGGACACGGACCTCGCCGACGCGGTCAAGGGACTGGTGACGGTCGCTCCCGTCGAAGCGGTCTCGCAGCCCCCGGGGTGGTGTTAACCCCCGGTGCGATCCGGGCGGGAGCCCCCGGGCCGATGGGCCGCTGGTTGGCGACACTGGACCAGTCGGCGTCGCCGAGTCCGGCGAATCGCCCATCGCACCGCACTGAACAGGGGATTCCCATGCGCACTCGCATGATCGCCGTGTGTGCCGCTCTGGCGGCAGTCGCAGTGGGCACCACCGGAGCAGCACCCCGGGCTTCCGCAGCCGATGCCCCGGCAACCCGGTACGGGGAGGTCCAGGCGATCCTGCAACGGCTGACCACCGTTGACGGGGCGCCAGGGGCGCTGGCCGAAATCGGCGCCGGCGGCAGCCGGACGGTGCTGACCAGCGGGGTGGCGGACCTCGCCACCGGCGCGCCGGTGGCCGCGGACAGCCGGTTCCGGATCGGCAGCATGACCAAGATGTTCGTCGCCACCGTGGTGCTGCAACTCGTCGCCGAGCACAGGGTGGACCTCGACGCACCGATCGAGCGCTACCTCCCCGGGGTGGTCCGGGGCAACGGCAACGACGGCCGCGACATCACCGTGCGCCAACTGCTCCAGCACACCAGCGGCCTACCCGACTACGTCGACTATCTCAGCGAGGACAGCATCCTGGCCGATCCGCTGGCCCACTACAGCCCCCGGCAGCTGGTGAGCACCGCCCTGGCACATCCCCGGCTGTTCGCGCCCGGGACCGGATGGAGCTACTCGAACACCGACTACGTGCTGGCCGGGCTGCTCATCCGGGCCGTGACCGGCCACGCGTACGGGCAGGAGATCGACCGACGCATCATCAAGCCGCTCGGCCTGCACGACACTTCGGTGCCCGTCGACCGGTCCGCCATCCCCGGCACGCATCCACACGGCTACGCCGAGGTGACGGCTGCCGACCCGGTCGACGTGACCGCGTTCAACCCGTCGGTGGCCTACGCCTCCGGGGCCATGATCTCCAGTGGCGCGGACATGGACCGGTTCCTCGGCGCGCTGCTGCAGGGAAGGCTGCTGCCGCCCGCCGAGCTGCGGGCGATGCAGACCACGACCCCGACCGGTGACGCCTCCGGGAGCGGATACGGCCTGGGCCTGCAGAGCACCCCGCTGCCGTGCGGCGGGGTGCTCTGGGGACATGACGGCGGGATCTTCGGCTTCGAGACCATGAGCGGTGCCACGCCCGACGGCCGCCAGGTGACCGTGATGGTCAACCTCAACCCCGGCGGTACCGCCGCGCAGGACGCCGACATCCAGGCCGCCGTGACCGCAGCCCTGTGCGCGTAGTCGCGGTCGAACCGGCCTCAGTCCGCCAACTCCCGGGCCGCTTCCGGCCGGCCGAGGTGGTGGGCCCAATCCAGGGGAGTGGCGTCGAAGCGCCGGTCGCGGATGGCGGGGTCGGCCCCCAGCTCCAGCAGCAGTCGGATCGCCGGGACGTCGTCGGCCGCGGAGGCCTGGTGCAGGGCGGTCTCCCAGGGCTGGTCGGAGGGGATGTCCCCGCGGCCGAGCGCGTTGACGTCGAAGCCGAGGCCGGCCAGCAGGCGCAGCGCCCCCGGCCGGCCGTTGGCCGCCGCCCAGACCATCGCCGACGGACGGGCCGCGCGCGCTTCGGCGGCTACCCCGGGGTGCGCGGCCAGCAGCCGGGCCACGGCGGGCTCGTCGCCCGCCAGGGCCGCTCCGAGCAGCGCGTCCACCGGGTCCGCGGGCAGGGGCTCCGCACCGTGGGCGACCAGGTAGTCCACGAGCTCCTGGTCGCCGTTGCGCAGGGCCCGGGCGGCGGGGGTGCGACCGTCGGCGAACGGGGCGCGTACGTCCACGCCGTGCTCGACCAGGAGCCTGACCCGGTCGCTCTGGCGGTGGTCGACGGCCCAGCCGAGCTGTCCGCGCAGTAGCTGCTGCGGGGTGTCCAGGGCCTCGCCGAGGCGGGCCCGCCACGGGCCGCCGTCGCCCTGTCCGAGGCCGTGGTCGAACAGCAGGCGCAGATGGTCGTCGTCCGTGCCGAACATCCGGTTGTAGAGGGCCTGGCCGTCCGACGGGTCCGCTCCGGCCTCCAGGAACTGCCGGGCCAGGGCCAGCGAGCCGGGGTGCCGGGGCTGCCGCAGCGGTCCCTGCTCGCCCTCACCGAAGGCACCGGTGAGCAGGGTGAACGGGGTAGGCAGGCCGTGCCAGAGGTAGCCCTCGTGCGGATCGGCCCCGGCGTCGAGCAGCAACCGGGCGGCGACCGGCGCGCCCCCGGCGACGGTGCCGTGCGTGCCCGCGGAGCCGGCGCCGCCTCGGGCGGCCACCCCGAGGCGCGAGTAGACCAGGTAGAACAGCGGCGTCCAACGGTAGGGGCCGCCGCGCCGGGTGGCGGCGGCCCGGGGGCCGGCCGGGTCCGCAGCGAGATGGCGGCGCAGGGCAGCCAAGTCGGCTGCCGCGCCCGCGGCCCAGATGCTGAGGTCGACCAGGTCCGGGTGGAGCGCCAGCAGGTCCGCCGCCCGGGACCAGCGGTCGGGGCCGTCCGCCGGGGTGTAGCCGAGGCAGGCCAGGCGGCAGAAGCGGTCGGCCGGGCTCTCGGCGTCCTGCCCGACGGCGTCGTGTTCGCTGGGATCCCAGCGATAGCGGGCGATGGTCTGCAGATGGTGCTTCAGCCGGGGCCAGCCGGCGAATCCGTACTCGCGGGCGACGACCAACTGCGCGGAACTGAGCAGGAACCCCTGGTCGGCGGCGAAGCCGTGGACGGCGACCCGGCGGGCGGCGTCGGGATCACCCCCGCGGACAGCACGTTGCAGGGTCCGGCACTGACCCCGCAGGTGGTCCAGGTCGGCGTCCTCCGGCAGGACCCGACGACCGGGGAACCGGCCTGCGGCCGGAGCGGGGTCTGCGGGGGAAGGATCGGTCGGCACAACGGCCTCCTCTCGTCATGCCTGCTGTCCGCGTGGTCGGGCCGAAAGGAGTGCAGGGCCGTACGCACAGGTGAACCCGGATGGGCTGAGCCCTTCCCGCGGACCGGAGGCGCTCCGTGGCGCCGTGCTCAGACCCTAGCGTCCGCCCCACCCGCCGGGAAAGCCCGGCTCGAACCCCGGTGCCTGCACCGAGGAGGTGCATCAGTCGGCGTGGGCGCCGCGCAGGCCGCGCCAGACCGGGTGGGCGAGCAGGCCGGCGTCGGTGACGTCCAGGTAGTCGACCTCGCCGGTGACCTCGGGGCGGACGAAGCGGAGCGGGTCGGTGCGGGGGAGGGCCGGGCCGGCGGTGAAGGGGGAGCGGTCGGCGCCGAGGTGGCTGAGCAGGCCGACCAGGGCGCGGCCCTCGGCATTGGAGAACCCGGCGCCCACCCGGCCGACATAGCGCAGGTCGGCTCCGTCACGGACACCCAGCAGCAGCGCCTTCACGGTGGTGCCGGCCGGGATCCAGCCGCCGATGGTGATGTCCAGGGACTTGGTGTGCTTGAACTTGATCCAGTCCTCGGACCTGACGCCGGGCCGGTACGGCGAGGCCAGGCGTTTGGCGACCACGCCCTCCAGGCCCTTCTGCGCGGTCCACTCCAGCGCCGCGTCGGCCTCGCTCCCGGGCCAGACCGGTGGGACGACCACCCGGTGCCCGTCCAGCGGCAGGGACTCCAGCACCTCGCGCCGGTCCCGGTAGGCCGTCTCCACCAGCGAGCGCCCGTCCAGCCAGAGCACGTCGAAGAGCATCAGCGTCACCGGGAAGGTCCGCGCGCCGGAGCGGATCGCCGCCGGCCGGCGCAGGGACATCCGTTCCTGGAGCCGGCCGAAGGAGGGGCGGCCGTCCGGGCCCGCGGCGATGAGCTCGCCGTCGAAGACCGCGTCGGTGGCGCGCGGCAGCAGGTCCAGCAGTTCGGCGGCCTCGGGGTAGCGCTCGGTGGCCTGGTTGGCGTTGCGGGTCAGCAGCCGCAGGCCCCCGGCACTGCCGTCCAGGTAGGCGGTGATCCGCACCCCGTCCCACTTCACCTCCACCGCCCAGCGGTCCGGGTCGGCGGGAAGCCGGGTGCCCGCGGTGGCGAGCATCGGCCGGATCAGCGGCAGTTCCACGAGAGTACGGCCCAGGGCCACGGTGATCAGCGCCTTCGGTGACGTCGGCGGGCGGGACGCCGACCGTCACGTGCCGGGGGACCGACGGATCTCTGCCACTGCTGCCCCTGGACCCGGTCATCCGCTGCGATCGGCGCCCATCCACGCTAAGACCGGACCGCCGTTCCCGCAGCTCGGAGCTGCGGGAACGGCGGTCCGGCCGACTCGGCGTCAGCCGATGGAGAAGAACGGTGCGTCACCCCGCACGGTCATGTCCGGGTCCGTGGGGATGGAGACGACGCCTCCGGCCGGGTTGTCCGCGCCGTTGGCGGCGATCAAGGACACCTCGCCGCGCTTGAGACAGGAGGCGAGGGTCGCGGGAACGACGAGCCGGGTGCGCACCGTCACGTTCTGTCCTGCGCCGAGGCCGATCGTGTCGAACTTCGGCCACTGGCCGCTGAGTGAGACGGTGCGCCAACTGCTGCCGTCCCACCACTGGGCGGTGGCGAACGGTGTGAAGTCGCAGTTGGGCGTGGATCCAGCGGCATTGAGATACAGACCCACCCCGCTGTAGTCGGCCGTGGTGGTGTTGCTCAGCGTGAAGTCGAACTCGGCCGAGGTGGTTCCGGGGGCCACCGAAGCGGGGCCGGTACCGGTCAGGCTCGGGGTGGCCAGCGGCAGCGTCCGCGACCGGGTGACCGGCGTCGAGCCGCCATCGGCCAGGGTGACCTGGAAGTCGACGGATTCGACGCCGACCGGGGTCACCCGGAGCTGCTCCTGCACGGTCGCCTGCGCCGGCAGGCTCAACTGGTACGTCGCCGTGTCGGCGGCGGAGTTCCCGGAGCCCGCCTTGGTGTAGCTGACCGGCACCGCGACCCAGGCGCCGCCGGAGCCGTCCTGGCGCTGGACTATCCCGCGCTCCTGCGGCGTGGTCGACGTGGGGGAGCCGACTGTCGGCGCGCCCAGGTCCACGGTCACCGTCTCGGTGCGGGCGGCGCCGGGGTTGGTGACGGTGAAGCCGACCTGGTTCGCGGTCCCCTTGGCCAGTTCGGCGGGCAGTTGGAGGGACAGGCTCGGTGCGGCGTCGCCGGGCGCGGAGCTGGTGGACGGCGCCGGGGAGGCGCTCGGGCTCGGGCCCTGGCTCTGGTGGCTGGTGCTCGCGGAACTGCTGGGGCTGACGGCGGGCGGGGGTGGCACGGGTCCGCCTCCGGACCGGCCCACGGCCAGCGCCGTACCGATCCCGCCGGCGACGAGCGCCGCCGACAGCGCCGACACGGCGACCCGCCGGCGCAGGGTGCGGGTCGCACCGCGACGCCGGGCGGCCTCCGGACCGCGCGGCCGGGCCGCTGCGCCCGCGGAGGTGGCGATGGTGGACAGCAGGGTGTCGAAGTCCTCTGGCACGGCTAGATCTCCTTCCCGGTGCTGGGCCGCGGGGCGGCGCCCTGGTCGGTGCGGTACGCCGGCGCCGGTTCGACGGACTCGCTCAGATGCGGGGCCAGGGCCCTGCGCCCGCGGGAGAGCCGGGCCTTGACGGTCCCGGCCGGGACCCCGCTCTGGGCGGCTATCTCCTCCACGGACAGACCGACCAGGTGGTAGAGCACGATCGACTCGCGCTGGTCGGGCGAGATCCTGCGGAGCGCCGCCACCAGGGCCAGGTGATCCGGGTTCAGCCCCTGCACCACGCCCTGCCCGCGCTCGCGGCGGTGCGCCGAGAGCCGGTTCACGGTCTTGCGCCAGGTCGAGACGCTGAGCCGGTAGGCGACGGTGCGCACCCAGGCCTCGGGCGCACCGTGTCTGCTGACCTTGGCCCAGCGCTGCCAGGCGCGTGCATAGGCCTCCTGCACGCAGTCCTCGGCCTCGCCCAGACTCCCGGTCATCGCATACAGCTGGCCCACCATCCGCCGGTACGTCGCGGCATAGAACCCGTCGAAGTCCAAACTGGGCTCGTCCCTCACCGCGCCTCCCCTCCTGTTCGCGCATCCGGCAGCGCTCCTCGGCGCTGCCGCAGTGTTCACGCCTGGGGAGGCACCCCAGTTGCATACCGGACCCGGAAAATGATCCGGTGGCGCTCCTGCGCCCTCGGGGCCGCTATTCTCACGTTGAAACGGCGTGATGGAGGGCTCGAGGAGCCCGCCCGCCGAGGGTGACGGGGGTGAGTCCATGGCGGCGAGGACCGGTGGCTCGGCGGTACCGCGGCTCAAGGACGTGGCGGAGGCCGCGGGGGTCTCGGTGAAGACGGTCTCCAACGTGGTCAACGGCTCGGTCCAGGTCGCCGAGGAGACCCGGGCGCGGGTGCAGCAGGCCATCGACGAGCTGGGCTACCACCCGAACGTGATGGCCCGTCGGCTGCGCACCGGGCGCAGCGGAGTGATCGCGCTGGCCTTCCCCGAACTGCCCTCGCCGTACTTCGCTGAGTTGGCGGTCGAGGTGACCGCCGCGGCCCGCCGGCACGGCTGCACGGTGCTGATGGACGACACCGGCGGAGACCCGGTCGCGGAGCTGCGGATCGCCTCCGGTCTGGGCGACCCCATGATCGACGGGGTGATCCTCAGCCCGCTCGGCCTGGACCAGGCGGAGCTGGTGGACCGGGAGCGCCCGATCCCGCTGGTGCTGCTCGGCGAGGCGGACCTGGGCCCGGTGGCGGACCGGGTGCACATCGACAACGTCTCGGCGGCCCGGGACGCGACCCAGCACCTGGTGGACCAGGGATACCGGCGCATCGCCGCCATCGGGTGGCAGGACCCGTCCCCCCGGGCGACGGCGCAGCAGCGGCTGCAGGGGTACGCCGAGGCGCTGGAGAGCGCCGGCCTGCAGCCCGATCCGGCGCTCTTTCCGCCGGTGCGCTCCTACTTCCGGCCCGACGGCGCCGCGGCGATGCGGCGGCTGCTGAAGCTGCCCGAGCGCCCGGACGCGGTCTTCTGCTTCAACGATCTGCTGGCGCTGGGCGCGATGCGCGCGGTGCATGAGGCGGGGCTGCGGATACCGGAGGACATCGCCTTCGTCGGCTTCGACGACGTGGAGGAGGCCGAGTACGCGATCCCGTCGCTGACCACCATCGCCCCGGACAAGACGAAGATCGCCGAGCTGGCCGTCAGCCTGCTGCTGGAGCGGATCCTGCACGGTGACAGCGCGCCCAGCCAGTTCCTGGTCCCGGGCTACCGGCTGGTGGTGCGCGAGAGCAGCCGGCGGCGCTAGCCCGGCCCGGGCCCGGGCCCGGACCAGCTGCCGGGCGGCGGGCGGGGGCGGCTCGGACGCCCGGCGGTGGACTCGCGGATCACCAGCCGGTGCCCGGGCCTGATGCGGCGCGGCGGGGGCGCCGGATCCGCCCCGGCCGCGCCGATGCGCTCCAGCAGGCAGTCCACCGCCAGCCGGGCGATGGCGTGCTTGTCCGGCGCGACGGTGGTCAGCGAGACCGCCGCGTAGCGGCCCTCCTCGACGTCGTCGAACCCGACCACGGCGATGTCCTCGGGCACCCGCAGCCCGCGCTCCGACAGGACCCGCATCGCGCCCAGCGCGACCAGGTCGTTGTAGGCGAACACGGCGTCGGGCCGTTCGCCCCGGTCCAGCAGGGCGGCCATCGCGACGGCTCCGTCGCGCCGGTCGAAGCCGTCGGTGGCGGCGACCAGCGCGTCCCTGGCGAGTCCGCCGGAGGCGGCGATCTCCTGGCGCCAGCCGCTCAGCCGCAGATGGGCCGGCTGGCGCGCGCTCTCCTCGCGGGCGCCGAGGAAAGCGATGCGGCTGCGGCCGAGGTCCAGCAGGTGCCGCACCGCCGCCCTGGCGGCCGCGACATTGTCGATGGCGATGTGGTCGTAGGGCGCGTCGTACTCGCGCTCGCCGAGCAGCACCATCGGCGGTCCCGCGGTGCGGGCCAGCAGGTCCTCGGACTCCAGCTGTATCGGGCTGAGGATCAGCCCGTCGATGACGTGCGCGCGGAAGCCCTGGGAGACCAGGGCCTCCTTCTCCCGCAGCCCGGCGGTGTGGTCCAGCAGGACGGTCTGCTCGTGCCGGGCGGCGGCGTCGATCACCGCCCCGGCGACCTCGGCGAAGTAGGGGTTGCCCAGCTCGGGGACGGCCAGCGCGATGATGCCGGTGCGCCCCTTGCGCAGATGACGTGCCATCAGATTGGGCCGGTAGCCCAGCTCGTCGATGGCGTGCTGGACTCGGGCCCGGGTCGCCGGTGTCACATGGGGGTAGTGGTTGACCACGTTCGAGACGGTCTTCACGGACACGCCGGCGCGCAGCGCGACGTCCTTCAGGCTGACGCCCACGGCACTCTTTCCTGGTCCTGGGTCTCCTGGGTTCCTGGGTCTCCCGGCGGGGGAGCGGGTCTCCCGCCGGGAGGGCGGGTCAGGTCAGCTGCTGGGTCCGGCTGAGCAGCGTCTGCAGCAGCACCACCAGGGCCAGGAAGGCACCGTTGACGGCGTCGGTGAAGGCCGATCCGTACTGGGAGAAGTAGTGGTCGATCAGGTTGTGGATGACCGCGAGCAGCAGCACTCCGCTGACGGTGCCGCCGATCGAGCCGCTGCCGCCGGTGAGCAGGGTGCCGCCGATCACCACGGCGGCGATCGCGGTGAGCTCGTAGCCGACGCCGATGGTGGTGACGCCGGAACCGAGCCTGGCGCTGCCCAGGGCCCCGGCTCCGGCGGCCAGGGTGCCGGAGAGCAGGTAGACCAGGACCTTGGCGCGGGCCACCGGCAGGCCCATCAGCAGCGCGGCGTTCTCGTTGCCGCCCAGCGCGGTGAGTGTGGCGCCGAACCGGCTGCGGGTCAGCAGCAGACCGCCCAGCGCGAACAGCACGCCGACCAGGATCACCGGTGTCCAGACGCCGGCGCCGAGGTTGCGGAACCAGGACCCGGCCGGGACCAGGTAGGTGGTGGCGCCCTCGTGGGTGACCGCCTGCAACAGGCCGCGGGCGCCGAGCAGCCCGGCCAGGGTGACGATGAACGGCGCCATCCCGGCGCGGGCGATCAGCAGCCCCTGGACGGTTCCCCAGCCGGCGCCGACCGCCAGCGGCAGCAGGATCGCCAGCCAGGTCCCGCCGGTCTGCGCGCCGTAGGCGCCCAGGACACCGCCGAGGGCGTACAGCGAGCCGACGGACAGGTCGATGCCGCCGGTGATGATCACGAAGGTCATGCCCAGCGCGAGCAGCCAGACGAAGGCGTTGTTGCCCAGGATGCTGCTGACGTTTGACCAGGTGGGGAAGGTCGCGGAGGTGGCCGAGGCGATGGCGGCGACCAGCACCAGCACCGCCAGCGCGCCGCGCCGCTGGACCTGGGCCGCGAGCCGCTCGCGCAGCGGCAGCCGGGCCGAGGCGGCGGACGGGCCGGGACCGGGGCCGGAGGACAGCGCGGTCGGGGGGAGGACGGTCGGACTCATCGGGTACCACGCTCCTGCGATGCGTACACGGCGCAGCAGATGATGGCCGCCTCGACGATCTGGGTGTACGAGTTGGGCACGTTGTGCTGGGTGAGCACCGCGGTGATCAGCTGCATGAACAGCGCCCCGGCCACGGTGCCGAGCACCCGGACCCGGCCGCCGGTCAGCGGGGTGCCGCCGACGACCACGGCGGTGATCGCGTTGAGTTCCATGTTGAGCCCCTGGTTGGCCGGGTCGGCCTCGGCGCCGTGGCCGACGATCATCACACCGGCGAGGGCGGCCAGCACCCCGGAGACCAGGTAGACGGTCAGCAGCACCCGCCGCACCGGCAGTCCCGCCAGCCGGCTGGCCTGGCGGTTGTCGCCGATCGCGACCAGCCGGCGGCCGAAGGTGGTGCGCCGCACCACCAGGCCCACGGCCAGCGCGACCAGCGCGGTGATCCAGGCCATCAGCGGGATGCCAGCCAGGCTGTCCGAGCCCAGGGAGAGCAGGGCGGTGTCGGTGACCGGCTTGGCCGAGTCGCCGTTGACGATCTCGGCCAGCCCGCGTACGCCGATCATCAGCGAGAGCGTCGCCACGATCGGCTGCACCCGGGTGAAGGCCACCATCGCCCCGCCGACCGCACCGGAGACGGCGCCCAGAGCCAGGGCTATCAGCAGCGCGAACGCCAGCCCGTAGCCCAGGTAGAGCGGTACCACCGCGGCGGCGAGCGCGACCACGGCGCCGACCGAGAGGTCGATGCCCTCGGTGCCGATCACCAGGGCCATGCCGAGGGCCACCAGCAGTGTGGGGGCGACCTGGAAGAGCTGGATGCGGACGTTGCCCGCCGACAGGAAGTCGGAGTTCAACCCGACGGCGACCAGGAACAGGACGGCCAGCGCCGCATAGACGCCGTACTCCTGAAGCAGTCTCAGCAGCCGGTCGCGGTCGCGCAGGGCGCCGGTCCAGGCGAGGGTGCTCATGGGGTGGGCTCCTTGTCCTGGTCCTTGGCATCGGCGTCCTGGGTATCGGTGTCCCGGGCATCGGCGTCCTGGGCCAGTGCGCCGAGCAGTGCGTCCTCGGTGACCCCGTCGCCCTCCAGCTCGCCGACCACGCGGCCGTCCTTGAGGACCACCACCCGGTCCGAGCCCTCGATCAGCTCCTCCAGCTCCGAGGAGATCAGCAGCACGCCGAGCCCGTCCTCGGCCAACTCGTTGATCAGCGCCTGCACTTCGGCCTTGGCGCCGACGTCGATGCCGCGGGTGGGCTCGTCCAGCAGCAGGACCTTGGGCTGCAGGCAGAGCCAGCGGGCGAGCAGCACCTTCTGCTGGTTGCCGCCGGACAGGTCGCTGACCTTCTGGTCCGGGCCTGCGGCCTTGATCCGCAGCCGGTCCATGAAGAGCCGGACCACCTCGTCCTGCCTGCGCCGGTCGACCAGGCCGGCCCGGGAGAGCCGGGGCAGCGCGGCCAGCACGATGTTCTCGCGGACCGAGAGGTTGGGGATGATTCCCTCGGCCTTGCGGTCCTCGGCCAGCATCACCACGCCGGCCCGCATCGCCGCGGCGGGGCTGCGGCGCTGCAGGCGGGCCCCGTCGACCTCGACGCTGCCGCTGTCGGTGGCCAGCGCGCCGGTGATGGCCTTGGCGGTCTCGCTGCGGCCCGCGCCCAGCAGGCCGCCCAGACCGACGACCTCGCCAGGGCGGATCTCCAGGGAGACCCGGTGCAGACGGTGACGCAGGCTCAGATCCGTCGCCCTGAGCGCCGGGCGGCCGTCGGCGCCGGCGCTGCGGTCCGCCTCGAAGGCGGTGGCGCCCTTCTCCCGCACCGCGGACATCTCCCGGCCGAGCATCAGCGAGATCAGCCGCAACCGCTCCAGCCCGGCGATCTCGCCGGTGTGCACGACCGCGCCGTCGCGCATCACGGTCACCCGGTCGCAGACCGCGTAGAGCTCGTCCAGCCGGTGGCTGACGTAGACGACGGCGATGCCCTGCGCCTTGAGCCCCCGGATCACCTCGAACAGGGTGTCCACCTCGCGGGGCTCCAGCGACGAGGTCGGCTCGTCCATGATCACCACTCTGGCGTCCACCTGGACCGCCCGTGCCAGCGCCACCATCTGCTGCGCGCCCAGCCCCAGCGTGCGCAGCGGCCGGGTGACGTCGGTGTCCACCCCGAAGCGGCGCAGCTCCTGGGCCGCCTGACGGTTCATCCGGCCCACGTCGACCAGGCCCAGCCGGCGGGGTTCGCGGCCCAGGTAGAGGTTGCGCGCCACCGACATCAGCGGCACCAGGTTGACCTCCTGGTAGATCGTGGAGATCCCGGCGGCCTGCGCCTCCAGCGGATTGCGGAACTCGCGGTCCGCGCCCGCCAGCCGGACCCGGCCCGCGTCCGGGCGGTACACCCCGGTCACCACCTTGATCAGGGTGGACTTGCCGGCGCCGTTCTCGCCGATCAGCGCGTGCACCTCGCCCGGCCGCAGGGCGAAGTCCACGCCGCGCAGGGCGTGCACGCCCGCGAAGCTCTTGTCGACCCCCACGGCCTCCAGGACGGAGTCGGGTGCGGGGCCCGGGTCCTGCTGGACCAACGTTGTCCTCCTCGTACGGGACCGCGGGGCTCCCGGGGGCCGCCTCTCGGCGCGGCCCCCGGGAACCGTTGCCGGCCGGTTCAGTAGACGAGCCCCTGGGTCAGCGCCTGCTGGGCGTTGGCGCTGGTGAAGTGGGAGTCCTTGATGATCACCTTGGGCTGGACGCCGGTGGTCCCGAAGAAGTCCTTGAGGGACTGGAACGCCAGCGGGCCGAAGCGCGGATTGGTCTCGATGTCCGCCACCACCTGCCCGGCGGCGACGTCCTGGACGGCCTGCTGGATCCCGTCGATGGTGACGACCTTGACGTCCTTGCCCGGGGTCTTCCCGGCGGACTTGATCGCCTGGATCGCGCCCAGGGCCATGGCGTCGTTCTCGGCGTAGACGGCGTTGATGTCGGAGTGCGCCTGGAGCAGCTGCTCCATCACCTTCTGGCCGTCGGTCTGGTCGAAGTTGGCGGTCTGCGAGGCCACCACGGTCATGCCCGGGTACTTGGCGGCGAGCTTGTCGGTGAATCCCTTGGTGCGGTCGGCCGAGACGTTGTTGCCCGGAGTGCCCTGCAGGATCGCCACATGGGCGGTACCGCCGGTGGCGCCGGCCAGGTCGTCGGCGGCTATCTGGGCCTGGCCGTAGAAGTCGGAGCCGATGAAGGCGATGAAGTCGGAGCAGGCGGTGCCGGTGACGGTGCGGTCGATGGTGAGCACCGGGATCTCTTTGGCCTTGGCCTGGGCGAGGGCCGGCCCGAGGCCGTCGGAGTTCTCCGGGGCCACGATCAGCACCTTGGCGCCCTGCGCGATCATGTCCTCGATCTGCGAGTTCTGGGCGTTCACATCGGCGTTGGCGTTGCGCTCGATCAGCTTCACGCCCAGGCGCTTGGCCTCGTCCTCGATGCTCTTGGTCTCGGTGGCGCGGAACGGGTTGCTGGTCGACTCGGACTGCGAGAAGCCGACGACGGTCTTGCCGTCGGTGATGTCCACCTGCGGCACACCCCCGGCGTAGGTCTGGTAGGTGCAGCCGGGGCCGGCCGGGGAACCGGACGGCGAGACCACCTGCTGAGCGGCGGCGGTGCCGGCGGCCGTGGCCCCGGAGGACGACGAAGGGGCAGTGGTGGAACCGGAGTTGGTGCATGCGGTCACTGCCAGGAACAGTCCGGTGGTGACGAGCGCCGCGGTCGCGGCTCTGGTCCGGGGGGAGGCGTTCATGCGCCGATCACATCCTCGGAAGAAGGGTGGAGGGAGGAGGGGGCGGGGGATTTCCAACGATGTAGAGGACAGTGGGCCATGAACTGTCAACCTGTCAAGACTCTGTGTCAGAAACGTTTCAGGCGACAGCCCGGCCGTCGAGTCCGACCGAGGGGCCCGTCGTCCTCCGGCCCGGGTCCTGGCCCTGACGGCAGTCGATCGGATCGGTGAATCACCAGCTCAGAAGCGTTTCTGAGGCATTGTCGGAAGCGTCGGGGCCATTGGCGGGCGGATCTGCCCGGGGTCTGGACAGGGCCCGGCCGGCGTGCTGTCATTCTTGCTGCTGCGGATTTCCAACGTTGTCAACGATGTGGCCGAGTTCCGCGCGACCCCCTCGACCCTGCGCCGTCCGGCCACGAATTCCCCCTGCCACCACTGCTCCCCGAGCAGGCCCTGGAGGAACACATGACCGACCCTCAGTACTCCCGCCGCGGGCTGCTCCGCTGGTCCGGTGCGGCCGGACTCGGCGCGGCGGGGCTGGCCCTGCTGCCGCCCGGCGCCGCCCGCGCCGACGCTCCTGACGTCGCGTCAACCGCAGCGGTGACCGACGCTGCGGTGACCGCTGCCGGGGCGACCGCCGCCGGGCAGTCCGCCGGTACCGTCCTCGCCACCGAGTTCGACCCGATCCGACCCCCGGCCGTTCCGCTGGCGGTGCGTTCGCCCTACCTCAGCACCTGGCTCCCGGCCGACAACCCGGCCGGGACCTGGCCCACCTTCTGGACCGGGCGCACCACCGCGATGACCGGCATCGCCGAGATCGACGGGGTGCCGTTCCTCTTCCTCGGCGCCCCCAACATCTCGGGCCACGTCCTGCGCGGCACGGCCCTGCGCCGGCTCACCACGACCGCCACCAAGTCCCGGTTCCTCTTCGAGGCCTCCGGCGTGGAGCTCACCCTGACGTTCCACTCCCCGGTGGAACCCGCCGACCTGCGGCGCCAGTCCGTGCCGCTGTCCTACGTCACCGCCGACGTCCGCAGCACCGACGGCGGCAGCCACCAGGTGCGCCTCTACTTCGACATCTCGGGGGAGTGGGTGCACGCCGACTCCGGCACCCCGATCCGCTGGTCGCAGGAGCAGGTCGCCGACTCCGGCACCGCGCTGACCGCGCTGAGCTTCACCCCGGACACGCCGCGGGTGCTGGCCGAGAACGGCGACATGGCGACCTGGGGCTCGATCGTCTGGAGCGCCACCAACCGCTCGGGACTGACCTGGCAGATCGGCGCCGACACCGCGGTACGACCCGCGGCGCTGAACGACGGCAGACTCGGCAACTCCTCCGACAGCGACCAGCCGCGCCCGATCGACGACAACTGGCCGGTGTTCGCGTTCCACTTCGACCTGGGCAGTGTGGGCCGCTCCACCGAGTCCGCGGTGCTCTCGGTCGGCCATGTCCGCGAACCCGCCCTCAGCTACCTGGGCACGCAGCTGCCGCCGCTGTGGAAGTCCTCCTGGTCCTCCTGGCAGCAGATGGCGGCCTTCTTCCACGCCGACGCGGCGGCCGCCGGCAGGCGCGGCGACGCCCTGGACCGCAGGATCCGCGAGGAGGCCACCGCCGTCGGCGGCGAGAGGTACGCCGCGCTGTGTGCGATCGCGCTGCGGCAGGCCTACGCCGGCACCGAGCTGGTCAGCCGGGACGGACAGCCCTGGGCCTTCCTCAAGGAGATCTCCAGCGACGGCAACGTCTCCACCATCGACGTCACCTACCCGGCGATGCCGGCCTTCGCGTACACCGATCCGGAGTACCTCGGGCTGCTGCTGGCCCCGATGCTGGACTACGCCGAGCACGGCGGCTGGCCCAAGACCTTCGCCGAGCACGACCTGGGCTCCAGCTACCCCAATGCCTCCGGACACAACGACGGCAACGAGGAGGACATGCCGATCGAGGAGTCGGCCAACATCCTCATCATGAGCGCCGCCTACGCCGCCCGCACCAGCGGCGCCAAGGCCCGGACGTTCGCCGCCGCGCACTACCCGATCCTCAAGCAGTGGGCCGACTACCTGGTCGACAACACCCTCGACCCCGGCTTCCAGAACCAGACCGACGACTTCACCGGCTTCATCGGCCACAGCGCCAACCTCGCGCTCAAGGGGATCATCGCCGTCGGCGCGGCGGGCCAGTTGGCGGCGCTCGCGGGCAGGACCGCCGACGCGGACCACTACCGGGCGGTCTCGCGCGACTACATCTCCCAGTGGGTCGGGCTGGCCCAGGACGCCTCCGGCGACCACCTCAAGCTCGCCTACGACCAGCCCGGGACCTGGAGCCTGAAGTACAACGGCTACCCGGACGCGCTGCTCGGCCTGGGCCTGGTCCCCAAGCAGGTCGCCGCCCAGGAGGCCGCCTGGTACCTCACCCAGGTCAACCAGTACGGCGTCCCGCTGGACGTCCGCCACTCCTACACCAAGGGCGACTGGGAGATGTGGACCGCCGCCTGGCTGCGCGACCACCCGGTCAGCGGGTACCTGGTCGACGCCCTGTACGCCTTCGCCCACACCTCGCCGTCCCGCGTGCCCTTCACTGACTGGTACGACACGGTGACCGACCATCAGAGCGGCTTCCAGGCCCGTCCGGTGATCGGCGGCGTGTTCGCCCTGCTCAGCCTGGGGCAGGCCCGCTAGCACCCGGTCCGGCCGAGATGTGACGCGAACGACTGGCAGCCCTCCTCACATCGGGGAGGGCTGTCTCGTCATAGCGGTATGAAAACGACAATCCGGTACGCAAGTCTCGGCCTGCTGGCCGCGACCGCACTGTACACAGGCATCTGGGCCTACTTCTCCCCGACCAGCTGGTACGCCGACTTCCCCGGCCTCGGCCTCAGCTGGCTTCCCCAGCTGGGCCCCTACAACGAGCACCTGAGCAAGGACGCCGGGGCGATGTTCCTGGCCCTGGCGGTGCTGACCGCCGTCACCCTGCGCTCGGTCCACGACACCCGGCTGGTGCGGACGACCGGAGCGGTCTGGCTGGTCTTCAATGTGCTGCACTTCGGCTACCACGTGCAGCACCTGGACATGTACGGCACGCGCGACCAGGTGCTCAACGTGGTGTTCCTGTCCGCCCTGGTGCTGCTGGCCGCACTGCTGCTGGTACCGGACCGTTCCGGGCGACAGGACGGCGTTCGATGACGTACAACCGGGAGCACCACGGCAACGACGGCGGCACGAACGCGAAGGAGGGCCCGGGCATGCGGGTGGCGGTGGCAGGCGGGACCGGACTGGTGGGCAGGTACGTGGTCGACGAGCTGGCGGCGGCGGGACAGGAGGCGGTGGTGCTGTCCCGGGCCCGGGGCGTGGACCTGGTCACCGGAACGGGACTCGACGCGGCGATGGCCGGCGTGTCCGCGGTCATCGACGTCAGCAACACCACCACCATCAGCGGCAGGAAGGCTGTGGCCTTCTTCGACCGGGCCGGCCGCAACCTGCTGGACGCCGGCGTGCGGGCCGGCGTCGCCCACCACGTCGCCCTGTCGATCGTCGGCATCGACCGGGTGGGCCTCGGCTACTACCTGGGCAAGCTGCGCCAGGAGGAGCTGGTCGGCAACGGGCGGACGCCCTGGACGGTGCTGCGCGCCACCCAGTTCCACGAGTTCGCGGGCCAGACCCTGGACCGGGCCCCCAAGCCGCTGGCGCTGGTGCCCAGGATGCGCACCCAGCCGGTCGCCGTGGCCGAGGTGGCCCGACACCTGGTCCGGCTCACCCTGGCCGAGCCGCAGGGCATGGCTCCCGAACTGGCCGGACCCCGCGTCGAGCAGCTCGTCGACATGGTGCGGAGCCTGCTGCGCAGCCGGAACCAGTCCCGGCTGCTGCTGCCGGTGAAGATGCCCGGCGCCACCGGCGCGGCCATGACCGCTGACGGCCTGCTGCCGCTCGGGCCCGGACCCCGGGGCAGCCAGACCTTCGACGCGTGGCTCGCCGGGCAACCGGTCCAGGGAGGATGACGACACCGTGCCCGCACCCTCCGGACCGACCCCGGACCCCACCTTCGGCTCGCTGCTGTCCGAGCGTCGCCGGCTGCTCAACATCGGATACCGCATGCTCGGGTCGGTGCAGGACGCCGAGGACGTGGTGCAGGAGACCTACGCCCGCTGGTACGCCCTGCCCGAGGAGGCGCAGCAGGCGATCGACATGCCGCTGGCGTGGCTGACCCGGGTCGCCTCGCGGATCTGCCTGGACCACCTGGTCTCGGCCCGGGTCCGCCGCGAGCGCTACACCGGGGAGTGGCTGCCCGAACCGGTCCGCGACAGCGCCCTGTGGACCAGTTCCGGCAAGGAGGGCGGCGAGGATCCCGCCGACCGGATCACCTTCGACGAGTCGGTCAGCATGGCCATGCTGGTGGTGCTGGAGTCGATCACTCCGGCCGAACGCGTCGCCTTCGTCCTCCACGACGTCTTCGGCATGCCCTTCACCGATATCGCGGAGACGGTGGGCCGCACCCCCGCGGCCTGCCGCACCCTCGCCTCCTCCGCCCGACGGCACATCGCCCGCCAGCGGCCCGGCAGCAGCACGCCCGAGGAGCACCGGCGGATCGTCCGCGCGTTCCGGGGCGCCTGCGGCACCGGCGACCTGGACACCCTGGTCTCGCTGCTCGACCCCTCGGTCGAGTCGCGCAGCGACGGGGGCGGCAAGGTGCGCGCGGCGCTGCGTCCGGTCGTCGGCCGGGACAAGGTGGCCCGGCTGTTCCTCGGACTGCTGCGCAAGGAGCCGGAGGTGGAACTCGTCGAGGAGGACGTCAACGGCGCCCCCGGACTGGCGGTCCGCATCGCGGACGCCATCGTCGCGGTGCTCACCATGGACGTCCGGGACGGCCTGATCACCGATCTGTGGATGGTGGTCAACCCGGACAAGCTCCACGCCTGGACCGGCGCCGACCCGGACTGACCGGTACCGCGCCCCGGTGCGCGGCAGGGGCCCGGTCGCGTGGAGCGGGCCCCTGCCCGGTGTTCAGGTCAGGGCGAACTTCTGGGCGGCGCTGCCGTTGCAGTCGTAGATCTGGAGGCGGGTGCCGTTGGCGGTGGCGCCGCTGGGGGAGTCCAGGCAGCGTCCGGACTGGGGGTTGAGCAGGGATCCGTCGGCTTGTTGGATCCATTTCTGGCCGCCGACGCCGTTGCAGTCCCAGAGTTCGACCTGGGTGTTGTCGGCGGTGCCGTTGCCGTTGATGTCCAGGCAGCGGCCCAGCGTGGACAGGGAGTTGTCGGCGTTGTGGGTCCAGTGCTGGTCCAGCGCCCAGGACTGGCAGTTCCACAGCTGCACGGCGGTGCTGTCGACGCCGATGTCGTCGCCGGCCACGTCGAGGCACTGGCTGCCGGGACCGTTGACCGGACCGCCGCCGTTGACGGCGAACTTCTGGGCGGCGCTGCCGTTGCAGTCGTAGATCTGGAGGCGGGTGCCGTTGGCGGTGGCGCCGCTGGGGGAGTCGAGGCAGCGTCCGGACTGGGGGTTGAGCAATGACCCGTTGGCTTGTTGGATCCATTTCTGGCCGCCGACGCCGTTGCAGTCCCAGAGTTCGACCTGGGTGTTGTCGGCGGTGCCGTTGCCGTTGATGTCCAGGCAGCGTCCCAGCGTGGTGAGCGAGCCGTTGGCGTTGTGGGTCCAGTGCTGGTCCTCGGCGTAGGACTGGCAGTTCCACAGCTGGACGGCCGTGCCGTCCACGCCGGTGTCGTCCGCGGCGACGTCCACGCACTGGCCGCCGGGGCCGGTGATCGTGCCCTGCGGTCCGTTGGGCACGTTGGTCTCGCCGGAGTAGCCCACCGAGACGATGTCGGCCTGCACCGCGTTCTCGGCGGCGTCGGTCGGGTAGCCGGAGACCATGACGCCCTCGAAGAAGGTGCCCATGTTCCAGTTGCTGTTGTCCCCGCCGGTGCCCAGGATGATGCCGCCCTCCTGGTGCATCGGCATGTAGCCGCCGCGGGTCGGCAGCGAGCCGTTCCACCAGGTCGACAGCGATCCGGACTGGGAGTTGCCGCCCTTGAGGGCGTAGCTGGTCTGGCCGTTGTTCTTCAGCACGGCAGTGACGAAGGCGCTGCTGTTGCCGGCGTTCGCGGTGTTGGAACCGTTGTTCCCCTGGAACATGCCGTTCTCCATGTCGGCCTCGACCCAGGGACCCGAGCCGGTGCACGGCGCGAAGTAGCAGGTGGTGGCGATGGACACGGCATCCATGTGGCCGTTGCCGGTGTCGGCCGGGGTGCTCTCGGCGTTGCCGTAGTCGAAGCAGCAGGCGGAGCCGACGTGGGTGCCGCTGGCCACCATGTAGGCGCCCTCGGCCTGGCCGTTGACCGCGGCGCCGGAGGCCGCCCCGGAGGAGCGGTAGCCGACGCCCGGCGAGATCCAGATGCCGTACACCTTGTGCCCGCCGGCGGTGACCGCGAGCTCGCTCGCGTCCGCGCCGCGGTCGGCGCCCATGCCGGAGGTGCCGGCCGGGCCCGGGGTCAGGTCGTTGTGGCGCGAGGTCTGGTCGTAGATCCGGGTGATGCGGCAGGTGGAATCCCCGCAGAAGGTGTCCTGCGCGCCGGCGTTGGCGTAGCCGCCCTGGGACAGCAGGCCGATGTCGGCGGTGGCCCCGTCGGATGCCCGGGTGACCTGGTACAGCGGGCCGTTGTAGGCGGAGAACAGGGCCCGCACGGTGCTGTGGGCGGCGACGCAGGGGGTGCCCGCCGCGGCGTAGATGTCGCACGGCAGCGAACCGGCGGCCTGCGCCACCTGGGGAAGGCCGATCAGCGCGGCGAGTACCAGTCCGAGGGCCGCCAGCGAGGACGCCAGCGCCCTTCGGACGGCTTTGGTGACGGCGGATCTCGTTGGGGGCATGGCGTCCTGCTTTCTCACCCATCCGATTACAACGTTGTAGGTCACCGTTCCGCATTGGATATGTACTGTCAATACTCCTGCTGCGGAACCGGGATGACCCACCGTCAGCCGGTCCCGCGAGGCCGATCCGGGGCTAGGCTCTGCCCGGTGATCGCGCCGACCGTGCGGTCGCCGGGGCCGGCAGGGGGAACGGGGGGCCATGTCCACGCTGGGTACGGGAAGTCGCGGCGGGGCCGTGCTGATGGCGGCGCTGGTGGTCGACTCGATCGGCAACGGGCTGTTCCTGCCGCTGCAACTGGTGTTCTTCAGCCAGCTCACCGATGTCCGGCTGGGCCTGCTGGGGGTGCTGATGAGCGCGGCCAACACGCTGACCCTGCCGATCCCGGTCTGGACCGGCGTGCTGGTCGACCGCTTCGGCGCGTTCCCGCTGGTGGTCGCGGCGCAGCTGATGCAGGGTGCGGGCTATCTGGGGTACGACCGGGTGCACGGGCCGGTCGGCATCCTGCTGGCCACCACCCTGGTCGCCGTCGGGGTGCGGGTCTTCTGGTCCAGCGTGTTCACCGCGGTCGCGGACTTCGCCGACGGCAGCCCGTCGACGCGGACCAAGGACACCTGGTTCGCCTGGGCCAACACCACCAGGACCGCCGGGCTGAGCGCGGGCGGACTGGTGGCCGCGGCCGCCATCGCCGACGGCAGCGACGGCGCCTACCGCGCCGTCGCCCACGGGTCCGCCGCGGCCTACCTGACCGCGGCCGTCGCCATCGCCGTGTTCGTGCGCGCGCCGGGACGGGTGCGGGGCACCGGCGATCCGCAGGCGGGCTACCGGACCCTGCTGCGGGACCGCGTCTTCCTCGCCTTCACCGGCGTCAACACCGTGTTTGCGACCACGAGCATGATGCTGGCCCTGGGCCTGCCGGTGTTCGTGCTGGACGGGCTGCACGGCCCGCGCTTCCTCGCCCCGGCGATCCTGGTGGGCAACACCGTGCTGCTGGCGGCGCTGGCGGCGCCGGTGATCAAGCGGCTGGCGCCCTACCGGCGCTCCCGGGTCGTCATCGCGGCCGCCGTGCTGTGGGCGGTGTGGTGCCTGCTGTTCGCGGCGCTGTCGCCGACCCTGCGGATCTGGCTGGTCCCGCTCCTGGCGGGGGCGGCGCTGCTGTTCACGGCGGCCGAACTGCTGCACGCCCCGGTGTCCATGGCCCTGGCCACCGGGCTGGCTCCGGCCGCCGCCCGCGGCCGCTACCTGGCGGTGTTCCAGTACTCCTTCACCTTCGCCGGCATGGTCGCCCCGGCGTTCTTCACCACGCTCTTTGAAGCCGGACGGGCCCTGCCCTGGTTGGTGCTGGGCGCCGTCAACCTGCTGGCCGCGCTGGCGATGCGGCTGCTGGAGCCGCGGATCCCGGCCGCCGCCCAGCACGAGGAGCGGCCGTCGGGCGACGATCGTCGGCTGCCGAAGGCCGTCGGCCCGTAGCGGTGGCCTGCCACAGCCGCCGTGCGGACAGCAGCGCCGCGGCGAGCAGCAGCAGGTCCCGGACGGTCAGCAGCAGCGTCGCCGGGATCGAGCCGTGGACCAGTTCCCGGCCCAGGAACGGGAAGACCGCCGCCGTCAGCGGGCAGGCCGCCAGTACCAGCAGCGCCGGCTGCCGCTGGGACGTACCGGTCCGCAGCAGGCACACCGCGGCCAGGCCGACCAGCCACACCAGGTACTGCGGGCTGAGCACCCGGCTGGTGACCACGAAGAGCAGCACCGCGGTGAAGGCCGCGTCCGGCAGCACCTGGCCGGCCGAACGGTCCGCCCGGGTCCGCCACCACAGCAGCCAGGCCAGCGCCGCCACCGACAGCGCCTCGCCCACCCGGGCGACCGCCCCCACCCACGGCCCCAGGAACTCGGTCGACCCCTCGTGCACCCCGATCCGGCCCGACCAGCCCAGGTGCCGGGCCAGCTGGAACGGCAGCGCGGGCAGCGACTCGAACTCGATGCCCCGGTCCCGCTGAGCGGTCAGGAATCCGAACGCCCCCGGCATGGTCGCCGCGAAGGCCACCGCCCCGAGGCCCACGGTGGCCGCCGCGGCCGCCCAGGACACCCGTGAGCGCCGCCCGCGCTCAGTGCCCACCAGCAGCAGCACCGGCCACACCTTCACCAGCGCGCCCAGCCCCACCAGCACCCCGAACACGATGTCGGCGGCGGGCAGCCGGCGCCAGGAGGCGGCCAGCAGCGCGGCCACCGCAAGCGCCGTCACCATCACGTCGAAGCGGTTCCACGGCGTGGTCCACAGCAGCGGCAGGCCCAGCGCCCAGACCCAGCAGCCCGCCGAACTACGCCCCCGCTCCCGGCCCCGCTCTCGCTCTCGGCCGCGTGTCGCCGCCCGCAGCAGCATCGCCATCACCGCCGCGTCGCATACCGCGCACAGGCAGATGAAGGCGGGCCCGTAGTCCGTGAACGGCACCAGCGCCGGCCACAGCATCGGCCCCGCCGCGCCCGGCGGGTACTGCCAGCTGACGTCGTGCACCGGGAACGCCCCGTGCCGCAGCACCTGGGACCACGGCCGGTACACCCGGTCCACCGAGTAGTCCAGGCCGCCGGGGGCGGCGAAGGGCCCGACCTTCAACGACCCCGCCACCAGCACCAGTCGCGTCAGCGCCCAGACCAGCAGCGCCCACCGTGCCCGCGACCAGGCCGCCCAGGATCCCATCGGCGCAGTCTCTCATCCGACCGCGCCGCGCCCCGACCCCGGGGGGTCGTATACGCACGGATCCCGGCGGTCAGCGCAGCTGCCGGGCGACCAGGACCAGCGCGGCCTGGTCGTCGTCGGTGAAGCCGCCGGTGAAGGCGTCGACGGCGTCGGTGACCGCGTCCAGGATCTGCTGGGCGTCGGTGACCCCGGCGGTCGCGCGCAGGGCCTCGGCCAGGCTCTCCTCCCCGAAGAACGTGCCGGCCGGGTCGCGGGCCTCCAGGATCCCGTCGGTCACCAGCACCAGGCTGTCCCCGTCGTCCACGGTGAACACCTCCAGCACCAGCTCCGGGTCGGAGGAGACCCCGAGCAGCTGGCCGGCCGGGCTGGGACTGCTGACGGTGCCGTCGGCGCGGCGCAGCAGCGGCGGCGGGTGCCCGGCCCGCACCATGCTCACCGCGATCCCGTCGCGGGTGCGCCGCAGTTCGGCGTAGATCAGGGTGACGAAGCTCTCGCCGCCGTCCGCCCGGGCCAGCAGGGCGTCGTTGATCGCCTCCGCCACCGCGCTCGGGGTGGCCAGCAGCGGGGCCACCGCGCGGGCGGTGTTGCGCACCAGCGCGGTGGTGGTCGCCGCGTAGGCGCCGCGGCCGCAGACGTCCCCGATGACCAGCCCCCACCAGTCGCCGGGGAGCGGGAAGACGTCGTAGAAGTCGCCGCCGATGTCCAGCCCCTCGCCCGCGGGCCGGTAGGAGGCGGCCAGCTGCGCCCCCGGCACCTCGGGCAGCGCGGCCAGCAGCAGCCCCGCCTGCAGGTCGCGGGCCAGCCGGGCCCGCTGGTCGTGCTGGCGGGTGGTCTCGGCGCCGGCCGCGGCGGTGCGGGCGAGCTCCTCGGCCAGGGCGATGGTGCGGTCGTCCAGCGGCCGGTCGGCGGTGGCCGCCAGGCTGAGCACGCCGAAGGTGTGCCCGCGGGCGGTGAGCGGGACGCAGACCTGTGCGGTGATGGGCAGGCCCAGCTCCTGCCACGGCCCCGGGGGAGCGGAGGTCACCGTCTCGCCGGCGCCGCCGGCCAGCACCCGTCCCACCGGGGACGCCCCCAGCCGCCCCGGCTCCTCGGCGGCCAGCAGCGCCTCGACCCGTTCCGGCAGGTTCGGCGCCACCGCGACGGCCACCCGGCGGATCCGGCCGCCCTCCAGCACGTCGATGACGCAGACCGGCCCCAGGGACGGCACCGCCAGCCGGGCCAGCCGCTGCAGGTTCTGCGGGTAGTGGGCCTCCTCGCTGACCGCGGTGCTGGTCTCCAGTACGAACGCCAGGTCGGAGCTCAGCGCCTGCTCGCTCTCGTGCGCCCGGCGCCGCGCCTGCTCGGCCCGGTGGCGCTCGATGGCCAGGGCGGCGGTGCGGGTGAAGACGATGCTCAGGTCCAGGTCGTCCTCGCGCAGCAGCTGCGGCGTGCGGTGGTACATGGCGAAGGTGCCCAGCAGTTCACCGGTGCTGGAGATGATGGGCGAGGACCAGCAGGCCGCGAGCCCGGCCCGCTTGGCCAGATCCAGGTAGGAGGCCCACAGCGGATCGGTGGCGATGTCGTCGACCACCACCATCTCGCGCCGGTACGCGGCGGTGCCGCAGGAGCCCTCCACCGGACCGATCGGGCTGCCGTCGATGGCCTCGTTGTAGAAGTCGGGCAGGCTGGGGGCGGCCCCGTGCACCAGCCGCTGCCCCGACGGGTCCAGCAGCAGCACCGAACTGAGCACCTTGGGCGAGATCTTCTCGATGGCGCGGCACATGCCGTCCAGGACCTCGGCCAGCGGCGCGTCCCGGGCGATCTGTTCCAGCAGTACCTGCTGCTCGGCGGCCATCTTGTGGGCGGCGCGCTGGCGGGTGACGTCCACCGCGACGAAGACCACGCCCTGGATCCGCCCGGCCTGGTCCAGACGTGGTTCCAGGCTGAAGTCGAAGTACCGCAGCCGTGACTTGCCGGTCGGTCCGAGCAGGACCTCGGCGGTGTGCGCCACGAACGGTGCGCCGTCCCGGTAGACCCCGTCGACCAGGCCGGTCAGCCCCTGGTGCACCAGCTCGGGCACGACCTCCACGATCGGACGGCCCAGCAGCCGGCGGTCCCGCCCCACCCCGATCGCCTCGAAGAAGGCGTCGTTGGCCCCCGCGAGCAGATGCTCGGGACCGCTGAGCAGGGCGAAGAGCACCGGCGCGTGCGCGAACATGTCGGCCACCAGATCGGGACCCGCCGCGAGGTCGGCGGGCCGCTTCATGGCTGCGCTCCGTTGGCTCGGCTCCCTGGCTGCATGAGATCAGCCTGACCCCGCCGGTGCGGGCCAACAAGTCGGAGCCGCGGAGTCACCGGATCCGCGGCGCGGCGGCCCGGCCTCATGGGCCTTGGCGGTGGCCGGACTGATGAACAGCTCCGTGGCGATCTCGCCGTTGGACAGGCCCCGGCCGACCGGGGTGAGCACCTCCCGCTCACGCTCGGTGACGCCGTCCAGCGCGCCCGGCGGTGAGCCCGGCCCGCCGGTGGCCGTGGGCGCCGAGGCAGTCTCGGGGCGCTGGACGAAAGGGCTGGCATGGGCCGATGCCGGGCCGGTGTGTCGGGGGCTTCGCTACCTGGGTTCCACGGGCAGGCCCTGCTTCGGGCAGGTGGTGAGGACGTGCTGCATCGCGGACCTCTCCGGTGCGGTGACCGACAGGTGGTACTTGGTCTTGACGGCGATCTGGCGGGCGACGTAGGAGCAGTGGTAGCCGGCCTGTGGGGGGAGCCACTGCGAGGCGTCGCCGTCGCCCTTGGCCTCGTTGGTGGGGCCGTCGACGGGCAGCAGTTCCAGGGGGTCCTCGGCGAGGTCCTTGCGCAGGGTGGCGGTCAGCCGGGAGGCGCCGCTGGTCCAGGCGTTGCCCAGGGCCACCACGTGGTCGATCTGGATGACGGTGGACTTCGGTCCGCGCACGAAGTCGATGGTCCTGCCGGTGTAGGGGTCGTGCAGCGTTCCGGAGGCGACGATGCAGTGACCGGAGCGGTAGGTGATCCGGGTCAGGTACAGGGCCAGGATGTCGTCGCGGGTGTCGCAGCCGTTGTGCCCGTCCACGTCGTCAACGTCGTCGGTCCAGGCGGCGCCGAAAGCCAGTCGGTTGTAACCGCTCATGGTCCCGGCCGCACGGACCGGCAGGCGGTTCAGGGCGGCGCCGGCAGACCCGCTGACTGCGTCCTGGCCGGCGGCCGGCGGCGAGGTCTGCGTCGGGGCTGCACCTACCAGCGGCTTCTGGCAGCCCGTCAGGCCGACCAGCCCCGCCACCAGGAGCGACGTCACCGCCGTTGCTGTTCTGCTGCGCTTCACGCACATCCCCTTCTGCCGGCCTGCTGACGACCGCTCACCGTGGTGTGCGGTAGCCGTCTTCCGCGTGCGCCTACCCGGACCGGCCGCCTCCAGTCGGGCCCGGCGCGCCGCAGGCGGTTGTGCGGCGCACCGGGCCCGACGGGTCTCAGGGAGCGCCGGGCGGGGTGACGGTGGCCAGGATGTGGTGGTCGCTGTCGTGCAGTTCCAGGCGCGCCGGAGGGGTGGCGCCCTTGAGGGTGTAGTGCTCGCGGATCCGCGTCAGGATCTGTGGGAGCGCTGCCTCGGTGTCGCTGGACACCGGGCCGTTCTGCAGCCAGTGCAGCGTCAGCGTCCAGTCCTGCGCGGTGTCGGTGGTGGGGGAGGGTTCGGTCTCGGCGGTGACCGCGATGGAGTCCAGGGCGCCGATGATCGCTGCCATGTCGTCCGGGTCGATGCGCCCGGGGTCCTCTTCGATGCGTGCTTCAGCCATACCGGTCGCCTGCCCAGTCCCATCGCGCACAGGCGTCCCAAAGAGTTCCCCGGGTTTTTCGATGACGGAGTGTCAGTGGTGCTGGCCCTGTCGGCCGAGGGTGTCCGCCGGGGTCGCGCCGGGGCGGGTCCACTGCGGTACCGGGCGGCCGGTGGGGCCCCAGGTGGGGGTGCCGTCCGCGTCCGCGCGCCAGTACCAGCAGGCCCCGCGTTCCTCGGCGGGGTACCCCTCCGGCTTGTCCTCCCAGGCCTCGCCGCGGCCGTAGGGCGTCATGTCGAGCAGGGCGAAGGACCCCATGAACGCCTCGTTGCCACGGCCGGTCGTGGAGTAGGTGAGGAACACCCGTTCGCCGTCGCGCAGGAAGCAGGTGAGGGTTCCCATGTCGCCGCCGACCGGGGGCTCCACGTCGCGCACCGAGTACCAGGGCTGGGTGTAGCCCATGAAGGCGACGAAGGGAGCGACCTCCTCCCACCGGCCCGCGGTCAGGACGGCGAACGAGACGCCGCGGGCGTTGAGGTAGACCGCGTCCTTCAGGTGCCAGGCCGCGTAGGTGCAGCCCTCGCACTGGCCCTGGTGCGGCGCGCCGTCCCACCACATGTGCTTGTAGACCACGAGCTCGTCGCGGCCCTGGAACAGGTCCAGGAACGGGACCGGGCCGTCGGGGCCGACCACCTCGACCTTCCCGTCGAACTCCACCATGGGCAGCCGGCGGCGGGCCGCGGCGATGGCGTCGCCCTCGTGGGTGTGGGCCTTCTCGCGGACCAGGAGCTCGTCCCGGGCGGCCTGCCAGGTGTCCAGGTCGACGACGGGCGGGTGGCCGGGCAGCGTGCTGGTCGGGTCGTCCGGGGTGGTTGCCATGGTGTCCTCCGTGGAGTGTCCGGTGCCGGGCGGTGTTCTGCGGCACCCACGGGAGTGGACTCGCGGCCGGGCCGGAACTCATCGGTGCTCCGGTGCGAATGCCGAGCCACAATCGAACAATTCCGAGCGCTGGATCGACCAGACTGCAACATATATTGACTTTGCGTCAGCTGTGGAGTTGAGTGCCACTCGCCTCGCACATGACAATCGAGGACGGGAGACACTCATGCGTCAAGGAATCCCCAGAACCGTCGACCGAAGGGCCCGCAGGCTGGTCGCGGCGTTGACCGCGGGCGCGGCGGCACTGGCGATGGCACTGCTGCCGATGCCGCAGGCCCAGGCCGAGAACAACGGGGTCGGCCAGACCCCGGCACTGGGCTGGAGCAGTTGGAGCTACGTCCGCTCCGCGCCGACCGCTGCGGTGATCGACGCCCAGGCCGACGCGATGAAGAGCAGCGGGCTGGCGGCGATCGGCTACCAGTACGTCAACATCGACGACTTCTACTACCAGTGCCCCGGCAGCCAGGGCCCGGGGGTGGACCAGTACGGCCGGTGGGCCACCGACACCACCAAGTTCCCGCCGTCCGGCTCCACCGACGGGATCGCCGTGGTCGCCAACCACGTGCACGCCGACGGACTGAAGTTCGGGATCTACGTGACCCCGGGCATCTCCAAGCAGGCCGTCGCCCAGAACACCCCGATCCAGGGCACCAGCTACCACGCCGACGACATCGCGACCACCAGCTCCGAGAGCAACTACAACTGCGGCGGCATGGTCGGGATCGACTACAGCAAGCCCGGCGCGCAGGCGTTCATCAACTCCTGGGCCAATGAGTTCGCCTCCTGGGGCGTGGACTACGTCAAGATCGACGGGGTCGGCACCGGCGACGTCGGCGACGTGCAGGCCTGGTCGGCGGCGCTGCAGCAGACCGGACGCCCGATCCACCTGGAGCTGTCCAACAACCTCGCCATCGGCAGCGCCGGCACCTGGGCGCAGTACTCCAACGGCTGGCGCACCGGCGGGGACGTCGAGTGCTACTGCGGTTCGAACGGCAGCAGCTATCCGCTGACCGACTGGGGCAACATCCAGCAGCGCTACGCCCAGGTCGCCGCCTGGCAGCCCTACGGCGGCCCCGGGGCGTTCAACGACTACGACTCGATCGAGGTGGGCAACGGCTCCAACGACGGGCTCACCGCCCCGGAACGGCAGTCGCAGCTCAGCCTGTGGGCGATGGCGGCCTCCCCGCTGATCCTGGGCACCGACCTGACCCACCTCGACGCGACCGACCTCGGCTACCTCAAGAACACCGCGGTGCTGGCCGTGGACCAGGACGCGGTGGACGCCTCCCGGATCGTCAGCAACGGCAACCAGCAGGTGTTCAGCAAGACCGAGTCGGACGGCAGCGTGATCATCGGCCTGTTCAACTACTCGGGCAGCAGCAGCCAGACCGTCAGCGTCAACCTGGCCGCCGCCGGCATCACCGGCTCGCCCACCGCCACCGACCTGTGGACCGGCTCCTCGATCGGCACGATCAGCGGCACCTACAGCGTCAACCTCGGCCCCGGCGCGGTGCAGCTGCTGCGCACGCCGCCCGGGACCAGCACCGCCACCGAGTACGTCAGCACCGCCTCCGGGCGCTGCCTGGACGACCCCAACTCCAACACCACCCCCGGCACCCTCCAGGAGATCTGGGACTGCCACCACGGCCCCAACCAGGAGTGGACCTACTCCGGCGGGACGCTGCGCACGCTCGGACTGTGCCTGGACGCCTTCAACCAGGGCACCACCTCCGGGACCAAGATCGACCTCTACAGCTGCAACGGTCAGAGCAACCAGCAGTGGACCCTGAACTCCAACGGCACCATCACCGGGGTGCAGTCGGGCCTGTGCCTGGACGTCACCGGCGGCGGGGCCAGCGCCAACGGCACCGGGGTCGAACTCTGGACCTGCAACGGCGGCAGCAACCAGAAGTGGACCAAGGCCTAGCCGCCACCGACCTGCCGTACGGACGGGCCCGCGGCGGCCCGTCCGTACGGCAGTGTCGTCGCCGGGCGGCCCCGCGCCCGGTGGGGGCTCAGCCGTTGGCGGGGTGCAGGTTCACCTGGTGGCGGTCGGCGGCGATGATGTCCGGCAGCGGGAGTCCGCCGCTGCTGTCCAGGTGCATCAGGGTCGCCTGGACCTGGCCCGGACCGGGGGTCAGCGTCGTCCCGTCCCCGGACTGGCCCTGGTTCACCCAGGTGTGGTCGAGGCCGTCGCAGGTGGCCGCGGTGCCGCCGATGCTGTGCTGCACGGAGCCGGTCTGCACCGAACTCGACACGAACACCGGGCCGCCGTCGGCCGGTGCCGAGCAGCGGTAGGTGCCGGAGAGGGTGACCGTCCCGTCCTTGGCGACGGTCCCGGTCGGGTTCGCGGACACCGATCCGGCCGGCTGGTCGGCGCGGGCGGTCGAGGCCATCGGGGCGGCGACGGCGGCGAGCGCCGCCGCGACCACCGCTGTGGCCAGCATGTTCTTCTTCATGATCTACGCAACGGCGGGCGGCGGATCCGGTTACGGGAACCTGCTCCAGATGGGTCCCGGGCGCGCGGGTGACGCGGCCTCAGCGGCTGCTGTGCAGGTGGCGGCTGGTCCTCTACCGTGGTGGTGGTCCCGTCGGGGCCCCGATATGTGAGGATGTTTCAGGTGATTCGCCGTCGTACTCCCGTTGCCGGGGCCGCCGTCCTGTTCGCACTGGCCGCCGTGGTCGGCTGCAACGCCCACTCCGGCGTGTCGGTGGACGCCGCCGGGCCCAGTGCCAGTGCCTCCGGCAGCACCTCGGCCGACCAGGACAGCGGCGCCGCGCTGGCGTACGGGCCAGGGCCGCAGAAGACCTACACGGTCCAGGCCCAGCCGCCGGCCGGGTCCTGCCACGTCGGGTACGACCACGGCCAGCCGCTGCCGGACCCCGCCTGCACGCCCGGCGCGCTGTCCCCGGCGGTCACCCAGGCGACGCTGGCGACCACCATCTGCCGCAAGGGCGGCTACACCGGCACCATCCGTCCGCCGGTGGGCATCACCAACAAGGAGAAGGCCGCCAACGCCAAGTCCTACGGCTACACCGGCCCGCTCCACGACGCCGAGTACGACCATCTGATCAGTCTTCAGCTGGGTGGCGACCCCAACGATCCCAGGAACCTCTGGGTGGAGCCGCCCTCTCCCGGCCACAAGGCCGGAGCCGGGCCCAACAACCCCAAGGACGCGGTGGAGACCCGTCTGCACACCGCGATCTGCAACGGACAGGTGACCCTGGCCGCGGCCCAGAAGGCGATCGCGACCGACTGGGAGACCGCCGAGCAGCGCCTGGGTCTCACACCCCAGCCGGGCGACTCCTCCGGCCCCGCGGACTGAGGCACCGCCCTGCCATTGGGATGAACGTTCCGGGCCGCCGGAGCACGTCCGGGGTCCGGAAGCCGGGCCAGGCCCGATAGTGGAGCGATGACCACTACCGTCGCTGCGGCGACCGCGGCCGAGAGGGCGCCGTTGAGCCGGCGTCAGATGAACGTCATCTTCGTGACGATCACGCTGGGGATGCTGCTCGCGGCCCTGGACCAGACCATCGTGTCCACCGCGCTGCCCACCATCGTCGACGACCTCGGCGGCAGCGGGCACATGTCCTGGGTGGTGACCGCGTACCTGCTGGCCGAGACCGTCTCCACGGTGCTGGTCGGCAAGTTCGGCGACCTGTTCGGCCGCCGGGTGGTGTTCCAGATCGCCGCGGTGGTGTTCGTCGCGGGCTCGGTGGTCGCCGGCGTCTCCAACGGGATGCTGATGCTGATCGCCGCCCGCGCCGTGCAGGGCATCGGCGGCGGCGGGCTGATGGTCACCGCGCAGGCGCTGATCGCGGACGTGATCCCGTTGCGCGAGCGCGGCAAGTACCAGGGAGCGCTGGGCGCGGTCTTCGGCGTGACCACCGTGCTCGGCCCGACCCTGGGCGGGCTGTTCACCGACCACCTGTCCTGGCGCTGGTGCTTCTACGTCAACATCCCGGTCGCGGTGGTGATGCTGGCGATGACCGCCCGCTACATCCCCTCGGTCAGGTCCGCGGCCAAGCCGCTGATCGACTACGCCGGGATCGTGCTGGTGGCGCTGGGCGCCTCGGCGCTGATCCTGGGCCTGTCCTGGGGCGGCAACGAGTACGCCTGGGGCTCGGCCACCATCATCGGCCTGTTCGTCGCCTCGGTGCTGCTGCTGACGGCCTTCGTCTTCGTCGAACTCCGCGCGACCGAGCCGATGCTGCCGATGCACCTGTTCCGCAACCCGGTGTTCACGGTCTGCTCGGCGCTCAGCTTCATCGTCGGCTTCGCCATGCTCGGCTCGATGACCTACCTGCCGACCTACCTGCAGTTCGTCGACGGCGTCTCGGCCACCGTGTCCGGAGTGCGGACGCTGCCGCTGGTGGGCGGCCTGCTGGCGACCTCGATGGTGTCCGGGGTGGTGGTGGGCCGCACCGGACGCTACAAGATCTTCCCCATCGTCGGCACCGCGGTGATGGCCGTGGGCCTGTTCCTGATGTCCACGATGGGGCGCGGCACCGGGGTGTGGCTGGAGTCGCTCTACATGCTCGTGCTGGGTCTGGGCATCGGCTCCGCCATGCAGGTGCTGACCATCGCGGTGCAGAACACCGTCGCCTACCACGAGATGGGCACCGCCACCTCGGGCGTCACCTTCTTCCGCACCCTCGGCAGCTCGGTGGGCACGGCGGTGTTCGGCACCCTGTACACCGACCAGTTCACCCCCAACCTGGCCAAGGCCCTGGCCAAGGTCCCGACCGTGCCGCCCGCCGCGGCCCTCAGCCCCAAACTGCTGCACGCACTGCCGCCGGACAAGGCGGCCCCAATCATCGACGCCTACGCCGACACCATCAACTTCGTGTTCCGGTGGGTGGTCCTGGTCGCCCTGGCCGGCTTCGTCATCGCCCTCTTCCTCAAGGAGGTCCCGCTGCGCGACAGCTCCAGGGCCGGCGCCGGCGACATCGGCGACGGCTTCTCGGCCCCGGACGGAACCGACTCGGACCAGCAGCTGGAGCGCGCGGTCTCCCGGGTGCTGCGCAAGGCCGGCCCGCAGGCGGCCCGGCAGATCCTGGCCGATTCCGGCACCCGGCTGACACCCGGTCAGGCCTGGGCGCTGGGCCAGATCCACTGGCGCACCCGGGCCCGGGGCGGGACCTCGGTCACCGAGGTCGCCAGCGCCCACCACATGCCCGCCGAGGTGCTGGAACCGGCCTTCACCGGGGTCTCCCGGGCCGGCTACGCCCGACTGGACGACGACCGGCTCTCGCTGACGCCCGACGGCCACACCGAGGTCGAGCGGCTCACCACCGCGTGGCTCGCCTGGCTCGGGACCCAGCTGGACGGCTGGGACGGCGACGACCCGGCGGACCGCGCGCAACTGGACGGCGCGATGCGGCGCATCGCCGACCGGCTGCTGGACGAGGAGCAGACCTGGCGCGAACCGGCCGACGCCTGAGGCCGCGGCCGGGGCAGCCGCCCCGGGTCGCCGACGGCCGTGTCCGCGTTCGGGGGCTGCCGCGCCGGGCGCGGCGGTAGGGTCGGCCGGATACTGGTCGACAACGGGGCAACGGGGCAGTCGACCGTCCCGGCGAGCCGGAGGTGGACTGGTCGTATGGAGGCACCGAGCCCGATCGGGCCCGCGCGGGTGGTCCGCTGGTTGCGCGCCCACGATCCCGGGCTGGCGGCGCTGCGCCGGGCCGGTCGCACCGCGATCGTCATGCCGGCCCTGTTCGCGCTCTGCACCCAGGTGCTGCACTCGCCCGCCATGGCGAGCTTCGCCGCGTTCGGCTCCTTCTCGATGCTGCTGCTGGTCGAGTTCACCGGCCCGATGGTGCAGCGGCTGCGGGCCCAGGCCGGACTCGCGGTGGCCTGGGCGGTACTGATCTGCCTGGGCACGCTGACGGCCCGGGTGACCTGGCTCGCGGTGGTGGTCACCGTCGTCGTGGCCTTCCTGGTGCTGTTCTCCGGGGTGGTCAGCTCGGTGCTGGCCGGCACCGCCACCGCCCTGCTGCTCGCCTTCGTGCTGCCGGTGACCACACCGGTGCCGCTGTCGCAGCTGCCGGACCGGCTGGCCGGCGCCGGGCTGGCCGCAGGAGCGGCGCTGCTCGCGGTCTCGCTGCTGTGGCCGAGGCCGGCCGCGGACCCGCTCAGCGGCCCGGCGGCGCGGGTCTGCCGCACCGTGGCGGCCCAGCTGCGCACCGAGGCCGCGCAGTTGGCCGGGGGAGCCGACGCGCCGCGCGCCGGGCAGTGCCGGGCCTCGGCGCGGAAGGCCGCGGCCGCTGCGGCCGAGCTGCGCGGCGCCTTCGACGCCACCCCCTACCGTCCCACCGGGCTGTCCACGACCTCCCGGGCGTTGGTGCGGCTGGTCGACGAGCTGACCTGGCTGAGCACCATCCTGGGCGACCGGGCCGACTACACCGACGACCCCCCGGCCTGCGACCCCGCCGCCCGCCAGGTCCGCCGGGCGGCGGCCGACGCCCTGGACCGCGCGGCCGACCTGCTCGGGGACCTGCACGGCGACCCGGAGGCGCTGCAGCAGGCCGCCGCCGTACTGGGCTCCGCCATGGACGCCATGGAGCTCAGCTCCACCGCGCGCCTGCCGGTGGACCCGCCGACGGGGAACGGCAGCGCCGGGGTCTACACCTTCGTGGCCGCGCTGGACCTGTCCTTCCGGGCCCAGGAGGTGGGATTCGCCGTCCTGCAGATCGCCGGAAACGTGTCCCTGGCCGCGGCCGCCGAGCGGCGCAGCTGGCCCGACCGGCTGCTGGGCCGCGAACCCGGCGCGCTGATCAACCCGCTGACCGCGGCCCGGGACCGGGCCCGAGCCCATCTGGAGCCGGGTTCGGTCTGGCTGCACAACAGCCTGCGCGGCGCGGTCGGCCTCGGCATCGCGGTCACCCTGGCCCAGGTGCTGACGGTGCAGCACTCCTTCTGGGTCGGTCTCGGCACCCTGTCGGTGCTGCGCTCCAACGCGCTGAACACCGGTCAGAACGCGGTGCGGGCGGTGGCCGGGACGGTGATCGGCTCGGTGATCGGGGCCGCACTGCTGCAGCTGATCGGCCATCACGGGACGCTGCTGTGGTTCCTGCTGCCGGTGGCGATCCTGATCGCCGGGATCGCCCCGGCCGCGATCTCGTTCACGGCCGGGCAGGCGGCCTTCACGGTCACCCTGGTGGTGCTGTTCAACATCGGCCTGAACCCGGACTGGCACATCGTGCTGCTGCGGATCCAGGACATCGCCCTGGGCTGCGCGGTCAGCGTGGTGGTCGCGCTGTTCTTCTGGCCGCGCGGTGCCACGGCCGCCGTCGACCGGGCGCTCGCCGACGCCTACACCGCGGGCGCCGGCTACCTGGCCGGAGCGGTGGAGTACGCGCTGGGCCGTCCGGTGTCGGGGCCAGGACCGCTGGTGCAGCCGCTGCCGGAGAGCCGGGAGGCGGCGGCAGCGGCCCGCAGGCTGGACGACGCCTTCCGCAGCTACCTGGCCGAGCGCGGCGCCAAGTCGATGCCGCTGGCGGGGATGACCACTCTGGTGACCGGAGTGGTCGGACTGCGGCTGGCGGCGGACGCCGTGGTCTCGCTGTGGCGCGACGCCGAGGCCGGGCGGGCCGAGGTGGAGAGCACCGGGGCCGGCCTGGAGGTGCTGGGCACGGCGGACCGGGTGACCGACTGGTACCGGGGCCTGGCCGCCGGCTTGGACCAGCACGCACCGGTCCCGGGCCCGGTCCCGCTGGACGCCGCCGGCGCGGCGCGCATGGTCGAGTCGGTCCGCAAGGACCTGAGCGACGACCGCGGCGTGCCCACCCCCACCGCGGTGCGGGTGATCTGGACCGGTGACCACGTCGACGTCGCCCGCCGGCTCCAGCCCAGCCTGGCCGCCGCGACCAGGCCGGCTCAGCTCAGTCCGCCTGCAGCCGGCGCCGGTAACGCGGTTCCCAGCGCAGGCGGTTGAGCAGCCGGACCGGCGGCGGGAAGGCGGCCAGGATGCGGGGGCGGTCGGCGGGGCGGGCCGCGTCGAGGATCCAGGGCACGTAGACGGCGGCGCCGCGGGGGCCCTGGCGCCGGGCCATGGCGCGGCGGAAGGCGTCCCAGTCCTTGGTGGTCAGCACGGACTGGATCAGCGGGAGCGCGGCCTCCTCCTCGTGCCTGGTGTGGTCGCCCAGCACGGTGGACAGCTCCCGGAGGCGTTCGGGCAGGTCCGCCGAGCGCTGGGCCATCGCGGTGTCGACCGCGTCCAGCACCGGGTCCAGCAGGGCGTGTTCGGCCTCCATCTGCCGCATCAGCTCGGCGTCCCGGGGCCGGTCGGCGACCGCGGCCAGCACCCGCGGCCACAGCACGGTGTCCTCGACGGTGTGGTGCAGCCGGAGCTGGCGGTCGAAGTTCTGCCAGGCGGCGCGGACGGACCCGGTGCCGGCCCGGCCGGCGGCGCAGTCCCGGGCCAGCCGGTCCAGGTCGTGGCGGAAGGCGTCGTGGGTGGCGTACATGAGGGTGAAGTCGATGTCGCCGGTCTGCGTGGCGGTCATGGCGAGCCTGTCTTTCCGGAGTGGTGGACGGGGCTTCGGCTGGGTGCGCGGGATCCGGCGCGGGTATGTTGTGCTCTGTAAGCCATAGATTACGAGGAGCATATCATATGGATTCCGTAGCATCTTCGGAGTCGGCGGAGCCGCGCCGGCGCAGGCGGAGCACGGCCGCCATCAGGGAGTCGCTGCGCGAGCTGAGCATCCAGCTGTCCCTGCTCAACCACCAGGTCGGCTCCCGCCTGGCGCTCAAGGACGTCGACCTGGACTGCCTGGACCTGATCAACCGGCACGGACCGCTCAGCCCCAGCGCCCTGGGACGCCTGGCCGGCCTGCACCCGGCCACCCTGACCGGCATCCTGGACCGCCTGCAGAAGAACGGCTGGATCGCCCGGGAGCGTGACACCGCCGACCGCCGCGCCGTCGTCCTGCGCCCGCTGCGCGAGCGCAACGCCGAGATCCTGCAGCTGTACTCCGGTATGAACGGCGCCATGGAGGAGATCTGCTCCGGCTACAGCGAGGCCGAGCTCGCCCTGCTCGCGGACTTCCTCGACCGCACCGCCGCGGCCGGTCGCACCGCCACCGACGAGCTGGCCGGCGGCTGATCCGCACGCCCCCGCCGCGACCGGTACGGCCGGGGTGAGCGGCGGTACGGTGTGGTCATGACGCAGCTCACGGCCGAGGCGCCGCGACCGGTCGAGTTCTCCACGGTCGGCCTGCCCGAGCAGCGGCGCATCGAGCTGTGGGAGGGCCACAACGCCGATGCGCTGATCGGCCTGCGCTGCCGGACCATCGACGCGGCCGTCCTGGAGGCCACCGAGCTCAACCTCCAGCTGGACCGGGTCCACCTGGCCCGGGTGCGCGGCACCTCCCATGTGGTGGAGCGGGACGCCGAGGTGATCCGGCGGCGCCCGGCCGACGCGGTCGCGCTGTACTTCAGCCTGGTCGGCGAGGCGTTCTTCTACCACCGGGACGGGGTCCGGGTGGTGCGTCCGGGCCAGCTGCTGATCTGCGACGCCGACCGGCCGTTCCTGCGCGGCTTCTCGAACGGGCTCGAGGAACTGGTCGTCAAGGTCCCGCGCGAGGTGTTCGCCGCCGTGACCGGGACGGGCCGGCCGGCCGAGCCGGTGGTGGTCGACTTCGGCAGCGGCGGCAGCCCCTACGCCCGCGCGCTGGCGCGCCAGGTCGGACGCGCCGCCAGGGCCGTCGACCCGGTGGCGGCCGACGAGCGCGCGCTGCTGGAACTGGTGGCGGCACTGGCCACCGGCGGCCGCGACGGGCTGTCGCCGGCCCACCTCGCCGCCGCGCGCGCCTTCATCGGGATCCACCTCGCCGACCCCGGGCTGTCGGCACCGCAGGTGGCCGCGGCGGTCGGCCTCAGCACCCGGCACCTGTCCCGGGTCTTCGCCGGGGAGGGCACCACGCTGCCCAAGTACGTCCTCGAACGGCGGCTGGAGGCCGCGCATGCCATGCTGCAGAGGCCGGGCTCCTCGGCGACGACCGTCGCCGAGACCGCCCACGCCTGCGGCTTCGCCTCGGCGGACCACTTCTCGCGGGCCTTCGCCGCCCGCTTCGGCGAGCGGGCCACCGACCTGCGCCGCCGGGCGGTGGCGGCGCGAGCCATGGCGCCCGACCCGACCGGCTGACCTCGGCGGCTGTCCGGATCGGCCATGCCTGTCGCTTCCCGCCCACTTCGGGCCCGCTGCTTCGGGATCCGGTCAGGGCGCACGACAGTGTCAGTCACCGACCGGCAGCGCCGCCGGTCCTGGCGGAAGGCGGAGCCGCGATGCCTGTGTTCGACGACGGTCAGAGCGAGACCGAGATCCCGGTGGGGGTGGTCGAGACCGATGTCCTGGTCGTCGGCTCCGGCCCGGCCGGTTCGGCCGCGGCGCTGTTCCTGTCCCACCTCGGGATCCCGAACATCATGATCACGAAGTACCGGTGGACGGCGAACACCCCCCGTGCGCACATCACCAACCAGCGGGCCATGGAGATCTTCCGGGACCTGGGCATCGAGGACCAGGTGCTCGCCGACGCCACCGACCATGCGCTGGTGGGCGACACGGTCTTCTGCACCTCGATCGCCGGCGAGGAGATCGGCCGGATCCGCACCTGGGGCACCAGCCCGGCCCGCGAGGCCGACTACCAGCTGGCCTCCCCGTGCCTGACCGTGGACATCCCGCAGACCTACCTCGAACCCATCCTGGTCAGGAACGCCACGGTGCGCGGGACCCAGGCACGGTTCTCCACCGAGTACCTCTCGCACACCCAGGACGCCGAGGGCGTGGACGTGCGGGTCCTGGACCGGCTCACCGGCAGCGAGTACACCATCCGGGCCAGGTACCTGATCGGCGCCGACGGCGCCCGCTCCAAGGTCGCCGCCGACATCGACCTGCCCTACCAGGGGCGGATGGACATCGCCGGGTCCATGAACATCACCTTCAAGGCCGACATCGAGCCCTATGTGGGCCACCGCCCCTCGGTCCTGTACTGGGTGGTCCAGCCGGGCTCGAACGTGGGCGGCATCGGCGCCGGGCTGGTCCGCATGGTCCGGCCGTGGAACGAGTGGCTGATCGTCTGGGGCTACGACATCGACGACGAGCCGCCGACCGTCGACGAGGCCGCCGCGCAGCAGATCGTCCGCAACCTGCTCGGCATGCCCGAGCTGGAGGTCGAGATCACCGGGACCTCGCTGTGGGGCAACAACGAGATGTACGCGACGCACCTGCAGAACGGCCGGGTGTTCTGCGCCGGCGACGCGATCCACCGGCACCCGCCGAGCAACGGACTGGGCTCCAACACCTCGGTGCAGGACTCCTACAACCTGGTCTGGAAGCTCGCCGCCGTGCTGCGCGGGCAGGCCGACCCCTCGCTGCTCGACACCTACTCGGTCGAGCGCGCCCCGGTCGCCGAACGGATCGTCAAACGGGCCAACAAGTCGAGCCGTGAGTTCGTCGACATCTTCGTGGCGCTGGGCATCACCGGGGCCAGGAGCGAGGCCGAGATGATCGAGCAGATCGAGGAGCGCAAGGCCAACACCCCCGAGGGCGCCGCCAAGCGCGCCGCGCTGGTCCGGGCCATGGAGCTGAAGAACTACGAGTTCAACGCCCACGGCGTCGAGCTCGGCCAGTTCTACCGGTCGTCCGCGATCGTCTCCGACGGGTCGGAACCGCCCGAGCCGGTCCGCGACCCGGACCTGTACTACCAGGCGTCGACGGTGCCCGGCTCACACCTGCCGCACGCCTGGGTTGGCGACAACAAGCGCCGGTTGGCGATGATGGACCTGGCACCGTACGACCGCTTCACGCTGATCACCGGTGTCGCGGGGGAGGCCTGGGCCGCTGCGGCCGACAAGGTGGCGCACGAGCTCGGGGTGCCGCTGACGACCGTGGTCATCGGCCCGGGCCGGGAGGTCACCGACCTGTACTACGACTGGGCCAAGCTGCGCGAGGTGGAGGAGTCCGGCGCCCTGCTGGTGCGGCCCGACAAGCACATCGCCTGGCGGTCCGGCTCGCTGCCGGCCGACGCGGAACGGGAACTGCACGACGCGCTGGCGTCGGTGCTGGGACGGAACGGGATCTGACATGCGCTTCGAGCACGAGGGACTCGCCCAGCGGGTGCTGTTCGGGTCGGGAGAGGCTGCGCGGGCCGTCACCGAGGAGGTCGAGCGGCTCGGCAGCCGACGGGTGATGGTCGTCGCCGGCGCTTCCGAGCGCGGGCTCGCCGAGTCCGTCACCGCCGGTGTGCCGGTGGTGGTGCACCACGACGAGGTGGTGATGCACGTACCGGTCGAGGTGGCCGAGCGGGCCCGGGCCGTGGCCGCCGCCCATGACGTCGACGCGATCGTCTGCGTCGGCGGCGGGTCCACCACCGGGCTGGCGAAGGCGGTCGCGCTGACGACGGGCCTGCCGATCGTGGCGGTGCCGACGACCTACGCCGGGTCGGAGGCCACCAACGTCTGGGGGCTGACCGAAGGGGCCAAGAAGACCACCGGGGTGGACGGCCGGGTGCTGCCGCGCGCGATCGTCTACGACGCGAGCCTGATGCTCGGCCTTCCGGTGGCGATGAGCGTCGCCTCGGGGCTCAACGCGCTCGCGCACTGCGTGGACTCGATGTGGGCGCCGCGCGCCGACCCCATCGACCGGGCCCTGGCCGGCGAGGGCATCCGCGCCCTGCGCATCGGCCTGCCGCAGGTGGTCGCGGACCCGCGCGGGCTGGAGGGGCGCGAATACGCGCTCTACGGCGCCTATCTGGCGGCGGTGGCCTTCGCGTCGGCCGGCTCCGGTCTGCACCACAAGATCTGCCACGTCCTGGGTGGCCGCTACGACCTGCCGCACGCGCAGACGCACGCCGTCGTCCTGCCGCACGTCCTGGCGTTCAACGTGCCCAGCGCGCCCGAGGCCGAGCGGCGCATCGCCGCGGCCTTCGACGCTGCGTCGGCCGTCGAGGGGCTGCGGCGGCTGCGCACCGAACTGGGCGCCCCGACGGCCCTGCGCGACTACGGTCTGCAGGAGGCCGACCTGCCGGGCGCGGTCGAGGCGATCCTGCCGGTCGTGCCCGCCGACAACCCCACCCCGGTGGACCCCGACAACCTTGCGCGCCTGCTGCACGCGGCGTGGGAAGGAGCAGACCCCCGATGAGCACGGACACCTCCGAGCCGGACACCTCCCAGCCGGACACCCCCGAGCCGGCCGCCGTCGTCTCCGCCGAGCAGCAGGCCCGCGAGGCGGAGCTGACCGCGCGCGTCCTCGCGTCCTTCGACGGCACCGCCGACCCGCGGCTCAGGCAGCTGATGCAGGCGGCGGTCCGGCACCTGCACGCGTTCCTGCGCGAGGTGCGGCTGAGCGAGGACGAGTGGCAGCAGGGCATCGAGTTCCTCACCGCGGCCGGGCACATCACCGACGAGCGGCGCCAGGAGTTCATCCTGCTGTCGGACACGCTCGGGGCGTCGATGCAGACCATCGCGATCAACAACGAGGCGTATGCCGACGCCACCGAGGCGACCGTCTTCGGCCCGTTCTTCGTCGAGGACGCCCCGCTGGTCCAGCTCGGCGGCGACATCGCCGGCGGTGCCAAGGGCCAGCCCTGCTGGGTCGAGGGGACGGTGCTCGACACCGGCGGCAAGCCGGTGCCGGGAGCGCGGATCGAGGTCTGGGAGGCCGACGAGGACGGCCGCTACGACCTGCAGTACGACGACGACCGCAGGGCCGGGCGCGGACACCTCTTCAGCGCCGACGACGGGTCCTACCGCTTCTGGGCGGTCACCCCCACGCCCTACCCCATCCCGTACGACGGCCCGGTCGGGAAGATGCTGGAGGCCACCGGGCGCTCACCGATGCGCGCCTCGCACCTGCACTTCATGGTGAGCGCGGAGGGGCTGCGGACCCTGGTGACGCACATCTTCGTGCGCGGTGACGACCGGCTGGAGAGCGACAGCGTCTTCGGCGTCAAGGAGTCGCTGGTCCGGGACTTCGCCGAACAGGCCGCGGGCACCCCCACCCCGGACGGCCGCGACCTGGGGGACGCCACCTGGTCGCGGGTCCGCTTCGACATCGTGCTGGCACCCGGCGGGGCCTGAACCGCGCCGCGCTCAGCCGGCTGCGTTCATCAGGTCGACGGCGCTCTGCTGGCGGGCGGCGTCGGTGCTGTCCAGCGGTCCGGCCCAGTGCAGGCCGTAGGCGTCGAGCGGGTTGCGGTCGTCGGCGTAGGCGGTTGCGGCCTGGCGCTGCAGGTAGGCGGTGTAGGGGTGGTCGGACAGCTGGGCGTTGAAGGCGTTGAGCCCGCGGACGGCGGCGCCCTTGAAGGAGGGGCCGTCGCCGCCGCAGTCGCCGCTCTCGCAGGGGTCGCGCAGGATCCCGCCGGAGTTCAGCGACGCGGTCGTGGTCATCGCGTCGCCCAGCTGCCGGCCCCGGGTGAGCAGCGTCGAGTCGCCGGTGGCCCGGTAGAGCTCGGCCAGGCCGCCGAGCAGCACACCCTGGTTGTAGGACCAGACGGCCTGGCCGTTGTTGGCGCAGCTGGAGGTGGTCAGGCCGTCGTTGACCAGGTCGGAGCCGTTGATCATGCCGCTGGCGGAGAACCAGGACCACTCCGCGCGGGCCCGGCCGAGGTAGGCGGTGTCACCGGCGATGCGGTTGTGCAGGGCGGCGTTCAGCTCCAGGTAGAGCGAGTTGGCGATGGCGTTCTTGTAGGTCTTCGCGGTGCTCCACCACACGCCGCCGCCGCAGACCGAGTCCCAGTACTGCGCCATGTGGTCGGCGTCGGCGCGGGCGGTGTTCAGGTACCTGCTGTCGCCGGTCAGGTCGTAGGCGTCCACCCAGGCCAGTCCCCACCAGCCGGTGTCGTCGATGTAGTCGTTGGTGAAGTTGCCGCCCTGGGCCGACAGTTCGAGGTTGTAGGTGTCGGCGATGGCGTACCGGTAGCTGGGCATCCCGGTGACCCGGATGTTGTCGATGACGGCGGTCAGCGCATTGGCCGAGTTCCACCAGCCGGTGGTGTCGAACAGGCCGGTGCCGAGGTCGTAGGACTGCATCAGCGCGGTCACCGCCGCGGTCGGGCGGCTGTAGGCGTTCCAGGTGGTGCGGGCCCAGGGGGTGCAGGCGATCTCGGCGCGGTCGCCGGCCTTGCCGCAGGCCCGCAGCGCGCCGACGCCGAGGTTGTTCCAGTCGTCGACGTTGTACATCAGGGTGCGCCAGCCGCCGGCCCCGGAGGGGACCGTGGTGTCGCCCAGCTTGCTGCCCGCGCTCCAGGTGCGGCCGCCGTCGAAGGAGCGGTCCAGCCACACCTCGTCGCCCGGGTTCCCGTTGCCGATCGAGGCCCAGCCCATGGCGTCGGTGTCGTCGAAGTGCAGCACGATGTTCCGGCCGTAGATGGCGGCGGAGACCGGCTGCCGGTCCTGCGGGGACAGTGCGGGGTCCCGGGCGTCGCAGTACTTGTTGCAGATGGCGGTCCGGGCCGTGGCCGCGACCGCGGCACCCCCGGAGGTCGACACCGACAGGACCAGGGCCGCGACCACGGCGGCCCAGGCGATGACCGTTCTGGATGCTGTTGACCGCATGTCAGCTCCGCGCTCGCGGGATTCCGGGGGTCCGGTTGCCCCTTGGGACCACACTCCATCAAGGTTGTGTACGCGTCAATGGTCTGGACCACCTTGAGTGGTCGGAGTGCGGTCTGCGGGGGCGACGCCCGAGCCGGATCAGGGGATCCAGTTGAAGGTGTCCGGGTCGGGGCCGGTGCGCTCGTCGCGGTTCAGGCCGGAGACGGCGGCCATGTCGTCCGGGGTGAGTTCGAAGTCGAAGAGGGCGAAGTTCTCCTCGACCCGGGAGCGGGTGACCGACTTGGGGAACACGATGTCGCCGCGCTGCAGGTGCCAGCGCAGGGTGACCTGAGCGGGGGTGCGCCCCAGCCGCTGGGCGATCCGGGTGATGACCGGGTCGTCCAGGACCTTTCCCTGGGCGATGGGGGACCAGGCCTCGGTGGCGATCCCGTGCTCGGTGTCGAAGGCTCGCACCGCGTCCTGGGTCAGGTAGGGGTGCACCTCCACCTGGTTGACCGCGGGGACGACCTCGGTCTCGTCCAGGAGCCGGCGCAGGTGGTGCGGCTGGAAGTTGGAGACGCCGACCGCCTTGGCCCGGCCGGAGCGGTAGATCTCCTCCATGGCCCGCCAGGTCTCCACGAAGTCGCCGACAGCGGGCAGCGGCCAGTGGATCAGGAAGAGGTCCAGGTAGTCGAAGCCGAGGTCGTCCAGGCTCCGGTCGAAGGCCTTGAGCGCGTCGTCGTGGGCGTGGAAGCCGTTGTTCAGCTTGCTGGTGACGAAGACGTCGGCCCTCGGCAGCCCGGAGTCGCGCACGGCCCGGCCCACCTCCTTCTCGTTGCCGTACATCTGCGCCGTGTCGATGTGGCGGTAGCCGACCTCCAGGGCCGCCAGGGTGGCGGCCACGGTGTCGGCGGGCTTGATCTGGTACACGCCGAAACCCAGCTGGGGGATGGTGGTCCCGTTGTTCAGGGCGACGGTGGGGACTGCGTTCACGTTCATTCCTCTCGGCTGCCCGCGCTGCGGGGGGAGCATGCCGGCCGGAGCACAACCGTGCAGCTCAGGTCACTGGTCCAGGCTGGCACGAGCGGGCCGCCGGTGCTCGCCGGGCATGCCGCTGCCCGGACCCTCGGGGGTCCGGGCAGCGGGTGACCGCGGGCGGGCCGTCGGTCGGTGCAGGCGATCAGTGCAGGCGGTTCAGGCTGATCGCGTAGATGCCGCGGCCGTGGGTGGCGGCGTAGAGCCGGTTGTCGGGTCCGACGACGACCTGGGTGACGGCTACGGCGGGCAGCTGGCCGATGACCTTCCAGGTCGTCCGGCCCGGAGCCCGGTAGAGGGCGCCCAGGTCGGTGCCGAGGGCGATGCCGCCGCCGGGGGTGAGCGCGATGGAGTCGGCCGGGATGTCGGGCAGGTTGCTGGAGATGTCCTTCCAGGTCAGGCCGCCGTCACGGGACTCGTAGAGGTGGCCGACGCCGGCCCCCGGGCCCTCGTTCCAGGAGCGGGAGAAGCCGTTGACGGCCAGGTAGACGTGGTTGTTGTCGTTGGGGTCGACGGCCAGGCTGGACAGGTAGCGGTTGGGGACGCTGCCGGTGGCGGGCAGGGTGATCTGCTGCCAGCCGGTGCCGTCGGCGTTGCCGACCGCGATGCCGCGGGTGAAGCCCTGGCTGTTGCAGGGGCCGCACCAGGCGGCGTAGATCTTGCCGCCGGAGGCGGCCACCGCGGTGGCGACGTGTCCGGCCCCGAGGTCGAAGACCCCGGTCCAGGCGCTGGAGGAGCGGATGGCGAAGCCCTGGGTCTGCACCCACACGTTCTCGCCGCCGGCCACCCAGGTGCTGGGGGTCTTCAGGTCCGAGGTGAAGGGCGCGATGAAGCGGGCGTTGCTGGTGGCGTTGTCCGGCGGGGGCACGTTGTAGGTGGTGGGCGCACCCAGGCCGTTGTTGGCGGCGCAGTTCTGGGTGACGTTGATCTCCAGGTACACGTACTCCTGGGCGATGTTGCAGCCGTTGGCCGGGTCGTTCAGGGTCATCCCGCCGTCGCCGCCGAAGTTGGAGCCCATCACCGTGTCGTTGCTGCGCAGGATGGACTGGCCGTTGTCCTGCAGGCCGCCGGTGACCGAGACCCCGCCGTTGGCGAGGTCCTTGCCCACGCCGACGGAGTAGTACTGCAGGGTGTCGATGGTGCCGTCGTTCAGCGAGGTCCAGTCGGTGGCGTGGCCGGAAGCGTCGGCCGCGCCGTCCAGCGGCCGCTTGTACATGCCGCCGTCGTTGCCCACGTAGAGCACGGACTTGCCGTGGTAGCTGCCCACCGCGACGGCGTGCTGGTCGGCGTGTGTGGTCTGGGAGCAGTCGCCGGTCTGCTTGGTCGGGTCGATGCTCCAGCAGGGGAAGTAGAAGTTCCAGTAGGGGCCAGGGGTGGTCCAGGTGGTGCCGCCGTCCTTGGTCTCGAAGACCTCCTCCAGGCCGGCGAAGACGTGGTTCGGGTCGTTCGGGTCGACCTGCAGGAACTGGTCGTACCAGCCCTGGGCGCCGGGGTCGGTCAGGGCCGAGCCGGAGGCGGCCAGCTGGTCGGAGGTGGCGATCCGGGTCCAGGGGCCGAACGGTGAGCCGGACTTGGAGACGAAGATGCCGGCCAGCGCGTCGGTGCCGGCGTTGAGTCCGGCCGGGGACTGGTCGATGGCGTAGTAGCGCGAGCCGTCCGCGGAGCGTGCGAAGGTGACGCTGCCGATGTCGGCGGCGTCCGCGGGCAGGTCACCCAGCGAGGTGAGCTTCTGCCACTGCCCGGCGACCTCGGTGTAGAAGCCGTTGTAGGTGTCACCGGAGCGCCAGCCCGCGGCGACCACCACCCGCCCGGGGTTCCTGGGGTCGAAGGCGATGTCGCTGACGATGTTCTTGTAGGCGGACGAGGGGTCGTTCGCCAGGGAACCGCCGGGCATGTAGGCGGGGTTGGGGGCGAACTCCAGCTTCCACGGGCCGTTCAGGTGCACGGTGGAGTGCGACCACAGGCCCTCGCTGGTCGCCGCCCACACGGTGGTGCCGCTGAAGCGCAGCTCGTGGATGCTGGTGCTCTGCAGCTCGGTGCCGCCGACCCGGTCCCGGGAGGTGAAGCTGCCGTGCTCGGGGTGGTCCAGGACGTACACCCCGCTGCCCAGGTAGGCGTCGGCGTTGGTGGTGGCCTCACCGGTGCCCAGCCAGAGCCGGTCCTTGGAGTCCAGGGCCAGTGCCCCGGTGGACTGCGCGGGCAGGGCGTCGCTGATCGCGGTCCACTTGCCGCCGCCGGTGCTGGAACGCCAGACCCCGCCGCCGGCCGAGCCGGCGTAGACGTGTCCCTCGTCGTCGGCGGCCAGTGCGGCCATCCGGCCGGTCACCAGCCCCGCACCGCCACTGGAGTTGGAGTCGTAGTCGCGGTAGCGCGGGTCGTCGGAGTTGTAGGGGAGGTTGGTGACGTTCTGCCAGCTACCGCCGGTGCTCGGCAGTTTCTGCAGGGCGTTCCAGGCCGCTCCGTAGGCGCCGGGCGCGACCACGCCGGGAGAGGTCCGTGCCTCGGACCACTGGGCGGCGCCCTCGGATATCTCGTCGGCCTCCTCGCTGCCGTCGTCCGCGGGGGACGCACTGGCGGTGGCTGCGGCGGTCGCGGCTGCGGGGGTCCGGGCGGCGTGCTTCTGGGCGTAGGCCTTGGCCGCCCCGGGGGCGAAGATGCTCGCTCCGCCGGTGCCCCCCGACGACGCCTGGGCGGGTATCGCGGCCATCAGTCCGGCGATGGCGAAGGCCCCGATTGCGAGTCCTCGCCGCCTGCGGTGCGCTGTGGTCAACAGGTCCTCCCCGAGTGGTCGGTGTCACTGGTTCGTACTGCCGCGCTTGTGTGCAGGGTGACTTGACCACACTCGGGGTGGTGGCAGACATACTTGTGAACCACCTTTGCCAAATCGTTGTCATGCGCTTGGCGGTGGAACGGATGTGACTCGGGGTCAGCGGATCGGCAGGGGCTGCGCGGATCAGTGCCGGTTGCCGCGGGCCAGGTGGTCCAGGGGGAGCGGGCCGCGGCTGAGCACGGTGCGGATGGCGAAGGTGCTGCGGGCGTCGGTGACCGGTTCGATGGCCAGGATGTGGTCCAGCAGCAGGCGCTCGTACGCGGCCAGGTCCGGCACCGCCGCCTCGACCAGGAAGTCCGCCTCGCCGGAGACCACATGGCAGGCGACGACGGCGGGGATGGCGACCAGGGCCTCCTCGATCTGCCGGGAGGTCTCCCGCGAGTGCTGGGCCACCTTCAGGGCGATGAACACCGTCAGCCCCAGACCCGCGCGGTCGCGGTCGAGTTCGGCGCGGTAGCCGCCGATCAGCCCGCCGGCCTCCAGGGCCTTGGTCCGGCGCAGGCAGGAGGAGGGCGAGAGGGACACCGCCTCGGCGAGGTCCACATTGGCGATCCGGCCGTCGCGCTGCAAGCGGTCGAGGATGGCGAGATCGGTCCTGTCCAGGCGGTCGTCCGGCATAAAAGTCAGCATAGGGCCTGAATGCTCGAATATTGAGCCGCCAGGAAGGTTCCCGGCGCAGGAATTTGCCATCGCGTGCCGGGCCTTTCGGAGCATGCTTCTCGCATGACGAAGACATCGGATCTGTCCACCGTTCGGGGCGCCGCCCTCTACATCGGCGCACTGCTGGGCCCCAGCGTCCTGCTGCTGCCCGGGCTCGCCGCCGACCTCGCCGGACCCGCTTCGATCATCGCCTGGATCGGGCTGCTGGCCCTCTCGGCCCTGCTCGCCCGGGTGTTCACGGCGCTGGGCACGCTCCTGCCCAGGAGCGGCGGCGTGGCCGCCTACGCCGAAGCCGGGCTCGGGCCCCGCGCCGGACGGGCGGTCGGCTGGTCCTTCCTGGTCGGGGCGGTCTGCGGGGCGCCGGTGGTCTGCCTGATCGGCGGCAGCTACGTCGCGGCGCCCTTCGGCGGCGGGCGGGCGATGAGCGAGACCGCGGCCGCCGCGCTGCTGGCCGTCGTGATCGCGCTGACCCTGGGCGGCGCCCGGGCCACCACCACCGTGCAACTGCTGCTGGTGGCCCTGCTGGTGGTGATGATCGCGGTCGCGGTCATCGGCTCCGCGCCCTCCGCGCACGCGTCCAACTGGACGCCGTTCGCGCCGCACGGCTGGTCCTCGCTGGGCAGTGCGGCCTCGGTGCTGATGCTGTCCTTCGTCGGCTGGGAGGCGATCGCCCCGCTGGTCTCCCGGCTCGGCAACCCCTCGCGGCAGCTGCCGCGGATCATCCTGTCCGCCTTCGCCGTGACCGCGGTGGTCTACCTCGCGCTGGCGTTCGCGACGGTCGGGGTGCTCGGCGGCCGGGCCGGCAGCGCGGTACCGCTGGCCGATCTGCTGCGCGTCGCGGTCGGTCCGGCCGGTCCGGTGATCGCCGCGGCCACGGCTGTGGTGCTCACCCTCGCCGCCACCAACGCCTACCTCTCCGGCGCCGCGGCCCTGGCCGCGGAACTGCGGGCGCACCGGCGCCCGGCCGGCGGACGCCCCTCGCGCGGGCTGCAGCTCGGCATCTTCGGCACCGGCGCGGTGCTGCTCGGCGGCTCGGCGAGCGGACTGGTCAGCACGGCGCAGCTGGTGGCCCTGCCGACCACGTTGTTCCTCACCGTCTACCTGGGGTGCACCGCGGCGGCCACCCGGGTGCTGACCGGCGGCACCCGGGTGGCCGCCGCGGTGTCGTGCGTCGCCGTCGCGGTCGTCATGGCCTTCGCCGGCTGGTCGCTGATCGGCGCGGCCGTCGTGGTCGGCCTCGGCGCCTCGGCCCGGGTGCGGCCCAGGCCCAGGGACACCAGGCCCGCCGGGCAGGCATCAATGCAGGTACCGGCCCCCGCCGGAGCGGTGGCCGAGGAGGCCGGCGTCGACCACGCCCTGGACTAGCAGGCGGGGGCGGTCACTGCCCGCAGGCGCCGGAGTGGTCGCAGTAGGGCTGGAGCCGGCTCTGCCCGCAGCCGCAGAGGACCGCCCTGGTCTCGGCGCGGGGACCGTCCGCCGTGTCCACCTGCAGCTCGCCGCGGACGGTCAGCTGGCCGGAAGGGCCGCGGCTGATCCGGGTGGGCCGGTCCGGGGTCTCCGCCGGTCCGTCCGCCAACCGGTACTGCAGCGCGCCGGAGGGACAGCGCCGCACCACCTCTGCCACCCGCTCGGGCCCGGCCGCGTCCGGCTCGATCCACGGACGCCTGGCCGTGTCGAAGACCTCGGGCAGCCCCCGTACGCATTCGGCGGCGTGCAGGCAGCGATCGGCGGCGAAGGTCACCGTGACCGACCGCCCCTGGTACGCCTTCTTCTCCGAGCCACTGCTCATGACGGCCTCCCTCGCCGGACTTCCCCCAGTCTGGACGACCGCGACGGGTTCCGCCGGGTGTCAGCGCAGCCGGCGGGCGCGCAGCACCAGGTCCTCGGCGTGGTGCGCCCCGGCGCCGTGCTCGGGCGCCAGTCGCGGCCGCTGCTCGTCCAGCTCCACCGTCCAGTCCTCGTCGAGCAGCGCGGCGACCATCGAGGGCCAGACGTAGTCGGCCGGGTTGAAGCCGTCCTCGCGCACCTCCTGGGACTCCATCCCGGCGTGGTGCACCAGCAGCAGCAGGCCGCCGGGCGCGACCGCCGCCAGCAGCGCGCGCTCCGCCGCGGCGTCAGGGGTGCGCAGCAGGGCCGGGTACTGGGCGGAGACCACGTCGAAGGAGGCCGGCGGCAGCTGCGCGCCCTCCAGGGTGGCGTGCACCCAGTGAACGGCGACGCCGGCGTCCCGCGCGTGCCCGGCCGCCCGCTCCAGCGCCACGGCCGAGACCTCGACCGCGGTCACCTCCCAGCCGGCCTCGGCGAGCCAGATCGCGTCGGCGCCCTCGCCGCAGCCGACGTCCAGCACCCGCCCGGGCGTGAGCCCGGCTATCTCGGTGACCAGCGCGCCGTTGGGCCGGCCGCTCCACAGCCGGTCCTGGGTGGCGTACCGCTGGTCCCACTGCGCCTGCACCTCGGGGTCCACGACGGGGCCGGCGGTGGCGGACGGGGGAGCGTCGGGCGCGGGCGATGCCGCTGCGATGTCGTCAGTCATGGGGCCAACCTCGCCCATCGCCTCCCGGGCGCGCAAATCCCGTGCCGCAGCGAGCGGTGCGGACGCTCACGGTGCGTCGGGGACGAGGATGAAGAGTCCGGCGACCTTCTCGTCGGTGTCGAAGGCGACCCGCGCCTTCATGTCGCCGGCCTCGTAGCGCAGCGGGATGTCGACGACCGTGTGGTCGCCGATCCGGCGGACGAAGGGCTCGCCCTCGCCGAAGCCCTCGAACGCGCCGACGAGGCCGGTGACGGTGGCCAGGCCGTCGCCCCGGACCTCGTCGGTGAAGGCCTCCAGGACCTGCGCGTTGAAGGACGGGCGGGCGTCGTCCATCCGCCCTTCGAGGACGGCGGTGGTGATCGCGATGGCGCGTTCGGCGGCGTCGGCCATCCGCACTGTCTTGTCCATGGGTTCTCCCGTTCGGGGATCGATGGGCTTGCCGAACCGCTGGAAGGCGGCCTGGCGGGTGACTCCGAGCAGGTCCCCGAGCTCCTGCCAGGTGTGCCCGGCGTCCCGGCTCTGCTGCACGCACAGCTTGAGCACCTGTTCCGCCAGGTCGTCGACCTCCCGCGCGCGGTGCACCAGGTCCAGGTAGGCGGGTGACGCCAGCGGACTGCCCAGCGCCCGGGCCAGGGCCGAGGCCTGTTCGGCCATCAGCTTGCCGAGAGCGACGAGGGTCTGCGAAGAATCGACCATGTGTAAAGGATGCCTTTACGCCTCACTGGCGTCAAGGATCGGTTTACAGCGAGGATCCGCCGGCAAGCCCGGCTCAGGTGGGCGGGTGGCGGCGCTGCAGCAGGACCGGGAGCATCGAGACCGCCACCACCACGGCGACCAGCGGCAGCAGGTAGTTCTCGATGCCGGGCACCGCCGCCCCCAGCCAGAAGCCCAGCAGCACCATGCTCTGGGTCCAGGCCAGGCCGCCGACGACCTGCCACAGGGTGAAGGTGCGCACCGGCACCTCCAGCATCCCGGCGACCGGCCCGAGCACGGTGCGGACCATGGGGACGAAGCGGCCGATGACGATGGCCTTGCGGCGCCCGTAGCGGGACAGCAGGTCCTCGCTGCGCGCCAGCACCGACTTCAGCCGGCGGCTGCCGATGCGTTCCAGTGCGGGTCTGCCGCCGTGGCGGCCCAGGTAGTAGCCGAGCTGGGTGCCGATGATCGAACCGGCCGCCGCCCCCAGCATGACCTGCCAGAGCGTCAGATGCGGTCCGTCGCCCACCCCGGTGGCGCAGAGCACCCCGGCCGGGAACAGCAGCGTGTCGCCCGGCACGAAGAAACCGATGACCAGCAGCCCCGCCTCGGCAAAGGTCACCACCACGACGGCCAGTGCCCCGTAGGACGACAGCAGTGAGGACCCGCTCATGGGGTCAACCGCGAGCAGAGCCGCGCTCACGGCAGGGTTCCCATCACGCGACAACGTTAACAACAGATTGGATCTCGTGGTGGGCCTGCTGGAAGAGATCCACTGCCTTCGTCGTCGCTACGCCCTCCGGTTGTTCACCTGCCGACGAGGCTCATGTGCTGGGGGTTGTAGCGGTCCCCGTGGATGCCGATACGGGTGGCGGCCTGGTCCAGGTCGGCCTTCTCGTCGGCGGACAGGGCGACAGCGGTGGCGCCGGTGTTCTCGTCCACACGGGAGATGCGGCGGGTGCCGGGGATGGGGACGATCCACGGCTGCTGGGCCAGCAGCCAGGCCAGGGCGATCTGGCCCGGGGTCGCGTCCTTGGTCCGGGCCAGGGCGGCGACGTGCTCGACCAGGGTCCGGTTGGCGGTGCGGTTGGCCTCGGTGAAGCGGGGGATGGTGCTGCGGATGTCGCCCGGGGTGAAGGCGGTGGTGGTGTCGACGGTGCCGGTGAGGAAGCCCTTGCCCAGCGGGCTGAAGGGCACGAATCCGATACCCAGTTCGGCCAGGGTGGGCAGGACCTCCGGTTCGGGGTCGCGGGTCCACAGCGAGTACTCGCTCTGCACAGCGGTGACCGGGTGGACCGCGTGGGCTCGGCGGATCGTGGCCGCACCCGCCTCCGAGAGGCCGAAGTGGCGGACCTTGCCGGCCTGGACCAGTTCGCCGACCGCGCCGGCCACGTCCTCGACGGGGACGTCCGGGTCGACGCGGTGCTGGTAGAACAGGTCGATCACGTCGGTGCGCAGCCGGCGCAGCGAGGCGTCGGCGACGAGCTTGATCTGCTCGGGGCGGCTGTCGAGCATGCCGGTGGAGGCGCCGTTCTCGATGCGCCAGCCGAACTTGGTCGCCAGCACCACCTGCTCCCGGAGCGGGGCGAGGGCTTCGCCGACCAGTTCCTCGTTGGCGTGCGGTCCGTAGACCTCGGCGGTGTCGAAGAAGGTGACGCCGCGCTCGACCGCGCCGCGAAGGACGGCGATCATCTCGTTGCGGTCGCCGGGATTGGGGCCGTAGCTCTGGGACATGCCCATGCAGCCCATGCCGATGGCCGAGACCTCAAGGCCCTGGCCGAGAGTGCGCGTGTGCACGAGTGGACTCCTGTTCTGGGTGGGTGTCAGGCGGTACGGGTGCTGCGGCGCGGGCCGGCGTACTCGGCGTCGGTCACGTGGGCGAGCCAGTCGACCTCGTCGGTCTCCCACAGCGCCAGGTGGACCATGAAGCGGTCGGGAGCGGCGCCGTGCCAGTGCTCCTCGCCCGGCGGGGTCCACACCACATCGCCGGGGTGGGCCTCCAATACCTCCCCGCCACGGGACTGGATCAGGGCGATGCCCTCGACGATGTACAGGGTCTGGCCCAGGCCGTGGGAGTGCCAGGCCGTCCGTGCACCGGGTGCGAAGCGCACCGCATTGGCCCGCGCCCGGGAGGGTTCCTCGCCGCGGTAGATCACGTCGGCCCAGGCGTCGCCGGTGAACATCGTCTCGGGCAGCTTCAGCGTCGGCTGCCTGGTCAAAAGCTTCATGCTGGTCTTCTCCTCGTACAGGTGCATGGGGGTGCGGTGGCTCAGGAGGCGGCGCGCTCCGCGGTGATCCTCTTCAGCTGGGTGATCGCGCTCATCGCGGTGGGCCATCCGGAGTAGCCCGGCTGCTCGCCCCAGCATCGAGGAAACCCCAGATCAAGGGGATGGGGGAGGGCCTGGCCCTACAGGTACTGACAGGACCCCCCACATGCCTGCGGTCCGTCCTAGCCTGGAAGGCGTGAGTACCGAGAGCGACATCCGCGAGTTCCTAGCCTCCCGCCGGGCCAAGGTCACCCCGCAGCAGGCCGGGCTGCCGGCCTACGGCGGCAACCGGCGCGTGCCGGGCCTTCGGCGCGAGGAGGTCGCCCTGCTCGCGGGCGTGAGCATCGACTACTACATCCGCTTGGAGCGCGGCCACATCGCCGGAGCCTCGGAGGCGGTCCTGGACGCCGTCGCCGGCGCCCTCCAGCTCGACGAGGCGGAGCGCGAGCACCTGCACGACCTGGCCCGCGCCGCCGCCAAGCGCCCCGCCCGGCGTACCCGCCGCACCCGCGGTCCACTGCCGGACAGCGTCCTGCGCGTGCTGCACTCCATGACCGATTCCCCGGCCTTCATCCGCAACGGGCGCCTGGACATCCTGGCCACCAACACCCTGGGCCGCGCTCTCTACGCGCCCCTGTTCCCCGACGCCGCCGCGCAGACCACCAACGTGGCCCGCGCCCAGTTCCTCACCCCTGCCGGCCGCGACTTCTTCCCGCAGTGGGAGACCTCGGTCAACACCACCGTCGCCCTGCTGCGCACCGAGGCCGGACGCGCCCCCCACGACACCGAGCTGACCGGACTGATCGGAGAGCTGGTCACCCGCAGCGAGGAGTTCCGCTCAGCCTGGGCCAAGCACAATGTGCGCCTGCACCACACCGGCCGCAAGTCCTTCCACCACCCCGCCGTCGGCGACATCACCCTCGACTTCGACGCCATGGAACTCCCCGCCCAACCCGGCCTGACCCTCACCGCCTACAGCGCTGCACCCGGCACCCCCGACCATGACGCGCTCACGCTCCTCGCCACCTGGGCCGCCACCGAGACGGCCCCGACCACCAGGGTCTCCAGCACCGGGGAGTCGTGAGAGGGACCGGTCAGCCCCGTCCCGCTTCGGCGGCGCGCAGCTCCACCACCGGACCGCGGTGCGGGAACAGGGAGTTGAGCAGGGTGCGGAAGGCCTGGGCGTCGCCGGCGATCCGGTAGGCGGCGAAGGGGACGCCGACCGCCTCGGCGAGATCGGCGCAGGGGCCGAAGCTGCGCTGGTTGGTGTGCAGCACCAGGAAGCGGTAGCCCTTGTCGTCCAGCAGGACCAGCAGGCTCGACGGACCCAGCCGTGCGCCGGTGTGGAGCAGCCACACCATCTCGGCCACCGGCCGCACCCCCCGGTCGACGCTGCCCTTCAGAGCGGGCCTGCCTGCGACCGGGACCATGTGGGTGTGCCCCTGGGCATCGCTCCAGGCGAGCCGGGTGCCGTCCCAGTGCAGCACCGGCGGGGAAGCCCGCAGGCGGCGGCCGCGGGCGGAGTACGAAGTGCCTGCGAGCTGTGCGGGCACCGACTGCGGCTCGGGGGAGGGCGGGCCGCCGTGCGACTGGTAGCTGGCGCGGGTGCGTCCGAAGGCGCCCTGGTCCGCGAAGACCGTCGGCGGTATCGCCGCCCGGGTGGAGTGACGAGCCGTCACCTTGGCCGCGTCCTCGGCCAGTCGGGCGAGCTTGACGCCGCGTCGCAGTTCCTGCGGCCACAGCAGCCAGACCAGCGGTTCGAGCAGTCTCGCCGCGACGGCGAGCCACACCAGTACCCAGGCGGCGGTGGACCAGCCGCGGGCGGCGGGACCGTCGCCCTTCCAGGTGCACCAGCGGTCGGCGGCGAGCGCCAGGGAGCCGGCCAGCAGCAGCACGGTGAACGCCCGCCAGGCGACCTTCCGGTGCAGCAGCCGGAACCGGAGCATCTCCGCGGTCCCCTCCTCGGGCGCCCGCCAGACCCTCAGGGTCGCGGCGAGGACGAAGAAGAACAGCGCGGCGTCGTGCCACAGCTTGGCGACATGGCTGCTGTCGGCGGTGCCGGTGTCATGGGTGACCAGGACGATCCCCGGTACCGCGACCAGCAACTGCAGTGCCCACCACCGGTAGCGGCGCAGAAACCGCAGCCGACGGCCCAGGCTCGTGGTTGCCAGAGTCCAGGCTGTGCTCATGACGTCCCCCTGCCGTCCCCGCCGAGTTCGCCCTGCTCGCGGACCCTGAGAAGGCTACCCGACCGAACGGGTGGGCCGAACGGCAGTTGATAGCCTCGCAAGCCAGCCGCCGTGCGCGAAGGAGTCCCGATGGCCGTCGTCCACAACACCACGATGACCCCCACCAAGCTCGAACTGCTCACCGAGTGGCTGCTGCGGCAGCGGTGGTACCTCGACTCGGGACGGGCACCGGCGTTGGTGAAGGCCGGCGGGTTCCGGCTGGACGATCCCGAGGGGGAGGTGGGGATCGAGTTCATGGTGGTGGTCGACACGGCCGGGCCCGCCCCGGTGGCGTACCAGGTACCCATGGCCTACCGGGGTGCGCCGCTGGACGGGCCCGAGGCGGAGGCGGCGCTCATCGGCACCTCCGAACACGGCGTCCTGGGCACCCGCTGGCTCTACGACGGCGCCCAGGACCCGGTCGTGACAGCTCAGTTGGCCGCCCTCCTGCGCGGCACGGCGGTGCCGCAGCGCCAGCACGAGAGCGCCACCCCGGACCCGACCGTCACCGTTGCTCCGTCCCCGGCTGCTTCCGGCTCCAACTGCGGGATCATCCGCGTCCTGCGACCGTTGGACAACCCGGCCGAGGTCGATGCGGACCTGCTCCCAGGCCGGGTGGTTGCAGGCTGGACCTGGCCGGACGGCACTGTCGCCCGCGGCGTCCTCGCTACGACGGGATGACCCGTTTCCCGTCGCGGTCGTTCAGGCGGGGAGGCGGCGGTTGGCGAGGCGGGTGGTGTCGGGCCAGTGCACGTCCTTAGCCCAGCCCGCGCGTTCCAGCAGGCGGATCACTCCGGCGCTGGGGTCGATCTGTCGGCGGTCGACCCCGTGGCGGGCGCAGGTGGGTTCGGCGTGGTGCAGGTTGTGCCAGCTCTCGCCGAAGGACAGCAGCGCCAGGGGCCACAGGTTGGTGGCGCGGTCGTACCGGCGGGTGCGGAACGGACGGTCGCCGATCATGTGGCACAACGAGTTGACGCTCCAGGTCACATGCTGCAGCAGCGCCACCCGCACCAGACCCGCCCACAGCAGTGCGGTCAGCGCACCGTGCAGGGTGCCGCCGACGGCCCAGCCCAGGGCGAACGGTAGCGCGAGCGAGAGCACGCACAGCACCGGGAACAGGCCGGAGACGACCCGCATCGACCGGTCGGCGACCATGTCCGGGGCGTAGCGGTCGGCCGGTGTGGCGTCACCGGTGAACAGCCAGCCGACGTGGGCGTGCGCCAGCCCCTTCAGTTCGCCGAACAGGCTGGTGCCGTAGCGGAACGGTGAGTGGGGGTCGCCGGGCCGGTCGGTGAAGGCGTGGTGCCGGCGGTGGGTCGCCACCCAGCCGATCACGTCGCCCTGGAAGCTCATCGACCCGGCCACCGCGAGCACGACGCGCAGGCTGGGGGTGGGGGTGAAGCTGCCGTGCGTCAGGCAGCGGTGGAAGCCCACGGTCACCCCGAGACCGGTGAGGGTGTACAGGGCCAGGGCGAGGGCCAGATCGGTGGGGCCGATCAGGCTGCCCCAGAGCACCCAGGCCGCCAGGACCACGGCTATCAGCGGGAAGGCCACGATCAGGCCGGTCAGCGCGACCTGCCACTGCGGTGGACGCTTCTGCTCGGGCGACGGGACGGTCCCGAAGGGTGCATGACCGTCGTAGGGGACCGGTTCCCGTGCCGGCGCGGGAAGGGTGGTGACGGTGTCAGGGGGACCCGTTCGCGGTGCGGTCGGGATCAGGCTGTCGGCGGACATCTGGAACTCCTCGGCTGTTGCCAGTGGCGCAGCCGGGTCCGGGGCAGCGGGGACATGACCGTCACAGCGGTCAGGTGGTACTTACGACACTACATCGCGGTTCCCGGCCTCGGAGGGCGTTCACGTCCGGACCGTTCACCAGCACTCCTTCCCGTTTCGCGGGTGCCCATGCCGACCGCTCCCGCCCCGTCGTCGCGGCCGGTCAGCGGCGTCGGCCGGGCTTTCGCGGCTGGCGAATGCGGGCGGTGTCGAACTCGCCGTCGGCGATGAGCCTGGCCAGTCGGGAGAGCTGGTGGTGGTTGGAGCGGGCGTAGGAGCGGAAGGCGACGAAGGCCTCGTCCGGGCTGACCTGCCAGCGTTCGGCGAGGATGCCCTTGACCTGCTCCAGGACGATGCGACTGGTGAGTGCGTGCTGGAGCTGGCCACGTTCGACCTCGCTGTGGGCCAGGGTGCGCTGCTGCAGGATGGCGATGGTGGCCACGTCCGCCAGCGCCTGGCCCAGGGCGATGTCGGCGTCGCCGAGCGCGGTGGCATCGGTCTGGAACAGGCCCACCGAGCCGATGACCCTGCCGCGCAGCCGCAGCGGGAGCGCATTGGTGGACACGAAGCCGGAGCTCCGCGCGGCGGGGGTGAACTGCGGCCAGTTGCGGGCCGCATCCGGGTCCGCGAGGTCGATGTTGGTCCGGGGCCGGCCGCTCCGGTAGCAGTCCACGCACGGCCCCTGGTCGTGCTGCAGGGAGAACAGCTCCAGCAGCCGGGTGTGCTCGTCCGAGGCCGCGAGTACCGTCAGCACGTCGTGCTGGTCGGCCAGCAGCACCCCGCAGGCGGCCACGTCCAGCAGTTCCACGCAGCGTCCGCACAGCCGCTGCAGGAAGTCGATCAGGTCGAAGTCCTCGGTCAGGGAATCGGCGACTTCCACGAAGACCTTGGTGAGCTGTTGTTCGCGGGTCATGGCGGTCAGTCCTTCTCTGGGACGGGCATCGGGGTGCCGTTGCCGTTGCCGTAGGTGTCGTCCAGGCGCAGTCGCCGCTCGACCACGTCCCGGGAGATGTCGGTGATGGATCGGCCGGTGCCGAACGCGTGTGCACGCAGCCGCAGCAGGGCCTGCGGCAGCGAGAGATCGAGTTGGACGCTGACCATGCCGGTGGCCTGATGTATCACAGCATGGTGCAACGCCTGCCGGGAATCCACCGGGACTGCCGTGCCCACGCCCGACACCCCGCCGCCCATCCCCTTGCCACCCAGCCCCCCGCTGCCCAGCGCCCTGGCGGTCAGTGCGTGAGCCAGTACCTGCGCGTCCTCGACCTGCTCGTCGGTGAGCGGACCCGGGGTCCGGCGCAGCGCCGTCAACACGCCCACGGGTACCGCTCGGATCCCCATCGGGAAGCAGAACACGGCCCGGGTGGCCAGCCCCGGAGCCTCCCGGCTCAGCTCCGGCCAGCGCTGGCGCCACACCTGCGCCAGATCGGGGACGAGCACCCGCACACCCCCGCGCAGGGCTTCGGGCCCCGGGCCCTGGCCGAGGGTGAACTGGAGGTCCTCGAACCGGCGCGCCGCCTCGTCCGAGCACCACACCGGCTCGGCCGAGCCGTCCTCGGCCGTCAGGGACACCGTCAGCCCGTCCACGTCCAGGGCCCGCACGCCGAGGTCCGAGATGTCGGCGATGCTGCCGGAGCCCTCCCGGAGCTGGCTCTGGAGCAGCGTCAGCACCTGGGCCATGCGTTCACCGATCACCGGAGGTTCCGGCTCACCGGACGGGTCGGCGACGGTATGTGTGGGTCCCCGTCGGGCAGCAGGGTGCTGAGGGTGCCGGTGAGGACGAGCAGCCGCAGCATCCCGGGAGTCGGGTGCTCCAACCGTAGGGAGCCGCTGCGTTCCTTGGTGGCCCGGGCTGCGGCGAGGAGGGCTTCCACACCGCTCACATCGCAGAACGTGACACCCGCCAGGTCGATGCTGAGGGTTCTCACCCCCGAGTCCAGACACTGCGCCACGATGACGTCCAGCACCGCGGCCGAGTCCAGATCCAGTTCCCCGACCAGTCCGATCCAGGTACCGCGCTCGCCGTCGTGGCGTCGCACGCTGAACCGGGGAGGCATCTGCCCTGCAGCCCGTGCCGGGGGTACGGCCGCCGCGGTCGTGGGCGTTGCACCTGTCCGCCTGTCGCTGCGCATCCGGGACTCCTCCGCCGATCGTCAATGACGCGGCCGGGGTCGGGGGCAGCGGGAACACGGTGCCGTCGGCGGAATCGCAGCTCGGCCGAGGGCGGTGCCTAGAAGGGTGCTCCCCTCACCATAGTCCCGGGGGCGGGATCGGGCCTCGCCTGCGGACACGATTTGCGGGAGCGGCAGTGCGCCTGCCGCCACCGCGGTCCGCTCAGCCCGGACCCTTGCGCCCCACGAGGTGGAAGACGCGACTCAGCTGGCGGTAGGGGTCCCGTCGGGCGGCCTCGAGCTCGACCGCGGCCGTCGCGGCCACCCGCTCGGCATCGCCGACGTCCAGCACGGCTCCGCCGAACTCCAGCCAGTCGACGAACAGCCAGACCCCGTACCAGTGGAGCGGTTCCACGCCCCGACTCAGCAGGAGTTCGCTGATCTCCTCCACCGTGTCGGCTCGGCCCGACACGCCGAGCACCCCGATCTCGGTCCTGGCGTCGAACGCCGCCAGGGCGTCCTCCCACCGCTGTTCCATCGCCGGGCGCACCGCCGCCGCCTTGGCATTGCCCGTCATGATGGAGACCAGGCCGCCGTCGGCCGCGCAGCGGCACAACTGGTCGACCATCGGTTCCGGTCGGTCGAGGTACCCGAGCACGCCATGGCACAACACGGCGTCAAACTGCCGACCGTGCAGCGCTTCGGTGGCGTTCTCGCCGTCGCCCTGCAGCAGCGTCACTCGCCCCCGGACTTCCTCGGGCAGTCGCTGGAGCCGTTGTCGGGCCTTGTCCAGCATCGCCGGCGACGGGTCGAGCAGGGTCACCTGGTAGCCGGCCTGGGCCAGCGGAAACGACTGGTGCCCCGCCCCGCCACCGACGTCCAGCACGGTCGCCGGAGGCGGCGGCAGGTGCTCCAGCAACTGCTGGTGCATCACATAGGTGCGCACCCGCCCCTTCACCGAGGCATACGCCTCATCTACAAACAGGTCAGCCAGCCCGGCCCAGGTGTCATCGCCCACCCCACCACGATAGGCGGTGGCTGCCGGGTTCCCGATCACCCGCACCGTCGTGCCCGACGGCTGAGCGGGCGTCAGGGCGCCGGCGTCGCTGCCGGCCGCGGCTTGCGGAGGAAGAGGAGTGCGATGGCGACGCCGGTCAGGACCAGTGCGGCGTTGGCGGTGACGGCGGTGGTGATGCCGTGCAGGACGTCCGGGGCGGCGGCAGAGGCCATCGACCCGGTGGCGATCGCGCTCATGACGGGGGTGCCCAGGGTGATGCCGATCTGCTGGGTCATGGTGGCCAGGCCGGTGGCGAGTCCCTGTTCGTGGTCGGGCAGCCCCGAGGTCGCGGTGATCATGAAGCCGACGATCACCAGCATGTTGCCCACGCCGCCGGTGAACGTGGTGATCAGCAGGAGGGCGAGGGAGCCGCCGGTCGAGGTGGTCAGGCCCAGCAGGGCGAAGGTGGAGGCGGCCTGCAGAAGGCCACCGCCGATCAGTGTGGCGCGGGTGCCGACCCTGCCGATGATCCTGGGGGCGAAGGATCCGCCGACGACGGTGCCCAGGCCCAGCACACCGAAGGACAGTCCTGCGGCGAGCGGGGAGAAACCCAGCACCTTCTGCAGGTAGAGGGTCAGCAGGAAGACCAGGGAGGTCTCGGTGAGGAAGGCCAGCAGTCCGGTCGCGTTGCCCCAGGCCACGGTGGGCCGGTGCAGGACCGCGACGGGCATCAGCGGGGCCTCCTGGCGACGCTCGACCGCGTGGAAGACCACCAGCAGCGCCAGGCCGGCGGCCAGCGGGCCCAGGGTCAGGGCCGAGCCCCAGCCGTCCCGACCGGCCTGGGTGAAGCCGAACACCAGGGCCAGCAGTCCGAGCGTGACGCTGACGGCTCCGGCGGCGTCCGGACGCGGACGGCTGCTGGGCCGGGACTCCTTGATCACGGACGGTGCGACCAGCAGCACGCCCAGGGCGATGGGCACGTTGATGAAGAACGCCCAGCGCCAGGACAGCAGGTCGGTGAGGACGCCGCCCAGGACGGCCCCGGTGGTGAACCCGGCCGACATCAGCGCCCCGTTCAGCCCCAGGGCGCGGTCGCGCGCCGGTCCTTCGGGGAACGAGGTGGTCAGCAGGGACAGGCCGGCCGGGGTGACCGCGGCGGTGGCCAGCCCCTGGAAGACGCGTGCGGTGATCAGCATGGCCGGGCTGGTGGACAGTCCGCCCGCCAGGGACGCCAGCCCCAGGACGGCGAGGCCCGCCAGGAACATGCGCCGGCGGCCGAAGAGGTCGGCGAGCCGCCCGAAGAGCAGGGTGAAGCCTGCCGCGCACAGCGCGAACGCGGTGGCGACCCACTGCAGGTCGTCCAGGGCGATGCCCAGGCTCCGGCCGACCTGCGGCAGGGCCACGTTGAGGATCGAGAAGTCCACGGCCAGCATGAACTGGGCCACCAGCAGCACGACCAGGACCAGCCGCAGCCTGGGCGTCAGTCCCGTCGACCCGGCACTCCGCACTTCCGGTCCCGGACCGGTCTTCTCCGTCAGCGACATCTTCGGTTCCTCTCCTGCGCAGGTGGTGGCGCTTGTGGAACCGATCGTGCTGGCGCCGGAGGCGGCTACCCAGCCCCCGGTTGTGACAGGCCACCGCGAGACCGTCCGTCGCCAGGGTGGTCATCACAGGACCAGGCTGGGCCGGGCGATGCGGGAACGTGCGCCCGTCCCCGCGGTGTTGTCCCGGTGTGCGGCCTACCTTTCCGACTCGGCCCGCAGAGTGGAGCTGAACGATGAGCCCAGGGCCTGCAGCCCCGCAGCCGGGGTCCCCGGGGGCGGTACGAGCCGAACTCGCAGCCTTCCTCAAGAGCCGCAGAGCCCGGCTCCGCCCCGAGGACGTCGACCTGCCGCTGTACGGGGGCAGGCGCAGGGTGGCCGGACTGCGCCGGGAGGAGCTGGCGATGCTGGCCGGGGTGAGCGTCACTCACTACACGCGGCTCGAACAGGGTCGTGGTGACGGCGCCTCGGACTCCGTCCTGGACGCGATCGCCGGCGCACTGCGGCTCAGCGACGACGAGCGGGCGCACCTGAAGGACCTGGCACGGCCCGCGGGCGAAGTCCGTCGCTCGCCGCAGCGTGCGGGCGAGCGCCCGACGAGCGCGGTGCGCCATCTGCTGACCGCGATGTCCGAAGCGCCGGCGGTCGTCCTGAACCGGCGCAACGACGTCCTCGCCTGGAACCGGCTGGGCCATGCCCTGCTCGCCGGCCACCTGGACTTCGACGCCCCGGACCGGTCGGCGGACCGCCCCAACCTCACCGACATCCTGTTCCTGAGCCCCCAGGGCCGCGCGCTCTACCCCCGCTGGGACGAGGAGGCACAACTCGCCGTCGCCTCGCTGCGGCTGGTGGCAGGACGGCATCCGCAGGACCGCCGGCTGGGCGAACTGGTGGGCCGGCTGGCGGTGCAGAGCCAGGACTTCGCCGCGCTCTGGGCGCACCACCCGGTCCGCACCTGCTCGGACGGCGTCAAGCAGCTGGACCACCCGACCGTGGGGACCATGGAGCTGTTCTTCCAGAGCATGTCGCTGACCGGAAGCGCCGACCAGCGCATGATCGCCTACAGCGCGGAGCCGGGCACTCCCTCCGAGGCGGCCCTGCGGCTGCTGGCCAGCCTCAGCAGGTCCGGCTCTACCGCCGAAGCTGAAACCGAAGCCGAGGCAGTGGACTGAAGGGAACGCACAAGGTGTCGCGTCGTCAGGTCGGAGTGAGTGCTTGGCGGCGGCGCTTGAGGAAGGTTCGCTCGGCCGTGTTCCCGGTGCGGGCGATGGCACGGTCGTAGGCCTGCGCCGCCTCGGAGCTTCGGCCCAGGCGACGGAGCAGGTCGGCGCGGACGGCGTGGAGCACGTGGTAACCGTCCAGGCCGGGGGCGAGGTCGTCGACCAGGGCGAGCGCCTGCTGCGGCCCGTCCACCTCGGCGACCGCGACCGCTCGGTTCAGGGCCACGATCGGGCTCGGCGCGACCACCGTCAACTGGTCGTACAGCCGCAGGATCTGGCCCCAGTCGGTGGCGGCTGCGGTCCGGGCGTCGCTGTGCACAGCGTTGATGGCCGCCTGGATCTGATAGGGGCCCGGCCGGTTGCGGCGCAGGCAGCGCCGGACGAGGGCCTGGCCCTCGGCGACGAGATCCTGGTCCCACAGCGTGCGGTCCTGGTCGCCGAGCGGTACCAGTTCGCCGTCGGGACCGGTGCGGGCGGCCGTGCGTGCGTGGGCGAGCAGCATGAGCGCCAGCAGCCCCAAGGCCTCGGGTTCGTCGGGCATCAGCTCGACCAGGAGCCGCCCCAGGCGGACCGCCTCCGCGACGAGGTCCTCGCGGAGCAGCTGCTCGCCCGAGCCCGCCGCGTAGCCTTCGTTGAAGATCAGGTAGATGACGGCGAGCACGGCGCCCAGGCGCCCGGGCAGGTCGGCCTCGTAGGGGATCCGGTAGGGGATCCCGGCATCGCGGATCTTGCCCTTGGCCCGGACCAGCCGCTGGGCCATGGTCGGCTCGGGCACCAGGAAGGCGCGTGCGATCTCCGCGGTGGTGAGGCCGCCCAGCAGACGGAGCGTCAGCGCGATCCGGGCCTCGGTGGCCAGCGAGGGGTGGCAGCAGGTGAAGATCAGCCGTAGTCGGTCGTCGCGCACGGGACCCTCCTCGGCCGGTTCGTCACGGGCGTACAGCTGGGCGGCCTGCGCGTGCCGGTCCTGGCGGGAGGCTTCCCGGCGCAGGCGGTCGATCGCGCGGTTGCGTGCGGTGGTGATGATCCATCCGGCCGGGCTCGGCGGCACCCCCGTCGCCGCCCAGCGGTCCAGCGCCGTGGTGAAGGCGTCCTGGACCGCGTCCTCGGCGATGTCGATGTCGCCGAAGGCACGGACCAGGACGGCGATCGACCGGCCGTACTCGCGTCGGAAGACATCTTCGACGTCGGCGGCGGTCGGGCCCAGCAGGTCGGTCATCAGGCCGGCACGTCACCCATGAACGGCCGCACCTCGATCGGCAGCGTGGTCGCCCGGGCGGCCTTGCTGCCCCACTCCAGCGCAGCGTCCAGATCGGGCGCGGTGACGATGCACAGCCCGCCGAGGTACTCCTTGCCCTCGGCGAACGGGCCGTCGGTCATCAGCACGTCCCCGTCCTTCACCCGAACCATGGTGGCGGTGCTGGGGGCGTGCAGCCCGCCGGCGAACACCCACGCCCCGGCGGCCCGCAGTTCCTGGTGGAAGACCTCCAGATTCCGGTTGATCTCCGCGAGCACCTCGGGCGCCGGGCGCTCCTGTCCGGTCGGCTGCACGACGCTGAGCAGGTACTGCTTCATGATGTCCTCCTGGACCGTCCGGTCGGCGTCCGCCGACCTCTCACCCTCTATACGATCGGCCCCGGCCCGGATCGACAGACCCGCACCCATCTTCCACACCATCTCCCATCCGCCTCTTGCCGTCAGCCGCACGCCGAACCAGACTCAGCCGGATGGGTGGCGTGGACGAGACGGTGCTGACCGAGGACGGAGTCCGGCTCTGCGCGACCCGGAGCGGCGAGGGTGTTCCTGTGGTGTTCTGCCACGGCGGCCCCGGACTGTGGGACTTCCTGGATGACCTGGCCGAGCTGCTGGCGGACCGGGCCGCCGTCCACCGCTGGGACCAGCGCGGGTGCGGGCGGTCGCAACGCTGCGGGCCGTACTCGGTCGCCCGGTCGGTGGCCGATCTGGAGGCCGTCCGGCGCCACTTCGGGCTGTACCGGATGACACTGCTGGGCCATTCCTACGGCAGCCACCTGGCCCTGCAGTACGCGCTGGACCATCCCGAGCGGGTGAGCAGCCTGGTCTACCTCTCCGGCACCGGAATCGACAGCCGCGACACCTGGCGGTCGACCTACCAGCAGAACTTGCGGGCCAACCTCGGGACGCACCTGGAGCGCTGGGAGGCGCTGGACGGCCGCGAGCGCACCGAGGCCGAGGGGCGGGAGTGGTGCGTACTGCAGTGCTCAGCGGACTATGCCGACCGGGAGCGGGCGTTGGAGCTGTCCGAGGCTGCGGCCACGCCCTGGTTCGGGGTGAACCTCGACTGCAACGCGACCGTCAACACCGACGTCAAGCGCACCCTGGGAACACCGGAACTGCGGGCCGCCTGCGAGAAGCTGGACCTGCCGGTGCTGATCGTGCACGGAGCCGAGGACATCCGACCCGACTGGGCCCTCGACTCGCTGGAGCAGGCACTTCCGCGGGTCTCGCGGACGCTGCTCGACGGTGCGGGGCACCTGCCCTGGGTGGAGCGGCCGGAGGCCTTCTGCTCCGTGGTCGGCGACTTCCTGGCCGGTGACGCAGCGGGCGCCTGAGCGGCTGCTCGGGCGTCAGCCGACCACCAGCACGAGCTTCCCGCGTACCCGGCCGGTCTCGCCGACGCGGTGCGCCTCGGCGACCTCGGCGAGCGGGAAGGTCCGCGCGACCGGGAGCGAGAAGCGTCCGGCCTCGGTCAGCTCGCCGATCCCGGCGAGTGCGTGCAGCGCGCGGCCGGCGTCCCCGCGGCTGAAGCGCACGCCGTACTTCTGCGCGCCTGCGAAGTCGGCGACCGTCAGCACCTGCTCCGGGCCGCCCGCGAGCTCGATGAGCTCGGGCAGGACGCCGCTTCCGGCGACGTCGAGCGCGAGGTCGACGCCCTCGGGTTCGAGGGCGCGAAGGCGCTCGGCCATGCCCTCGCCGTAGGCGACCGGTTCGGCGCCCAGCGAGCGCAGGTACGCGTGGTTGGCCGGACTGGCAGTGCCGATCACGCGCGCACCGCGGGCCACGGCGAGCTGGACCGCGGCGCTGCCGACGCTTCCGGAGGCGCCGTTGACGAGCAGTCGGCTGCCGCCGGCGACACCGAGCTGGTCCAGCGCGCGGGTGGCCGTCTCGACGGCGGCCGGCAGCGCGGCAGCGGCCGGGAAGTCGAGCGACGGCGGGATCGGCGCGTAGTGGGACAGCACTGCCAGCTCGGCCTGGGCGGCGCCCTCGGTGGAGAAGCCGAACACGCGATCGCCGACGGCCACGTCCGTGACACCGGCGCCGAGCTCGTCGACGACGCCCGCCGCCTCGTAGCCCATGGTCTGCGGAAGCTCCTCGTCCATCAGGCCCTGGCGCTTCTTCCAGTCGCTCGCGTTGACGCCGGCCGCGCGCACCGCGATCCGGACCTGGCCGGGACCCGGATGTGGATCGGGGAGATCCACGATCTCCAGGACCTCGGGGCCTCCGAACCGGCTGAAACGGGCTGCCTTCATCGTCTGCTCCGTCTGCTCCGTCTGTTGCGTCTGCCATGCCTGTTCAGTGGCGAACGCTGCTCGCTTGCCTCGCGCACACCGTACGCCACCGGCAGCGCTCTCCCGTCAGCGCGACTCGCCCCGCAGCAGCGTGGTCAGGCCGGTCACTTCGAGCAGCCGGGCCAGGTAGGCAGGGACGCGGACCAGGTGCAGCGGAACCTCGCGCTCCCGGGCGGCCAGGTGCGCTCTGAGGAGGCCGGAGATCCCGGCGGAGTCGCAGAACGTGGTGAGCGCGACGTCGACCTCGATGCGCTGCACGCCAGGGCTGGTCAGCACCTGCATGACGGCGAGGTGCAGTTCGGGGAGACCGTCCGCGTCGATCTCGCCGCGGAGCAGGATCTCGGCCTTGGAGTCGGCGGCCAGGAGCACGAGGGCCAGTCGGGGGGTAGTGGTCATGGATGTTTCGGACGGCCTCCAGGTCACTGGCACCGGTGCTGGTGCGCCCGACGCAGCCGAGATTTTTGATGTGCACACATAAGGTAGTGGCACGGTCCGGCCGGAACGTCGGCGGGTGCGACCGTACGGGCCGATCGTGTCAGTGTCGTTATCAGCGGCTGTGGCCACCGTCTCAGCCGGACGGCGCGGTACCGCGCGGTCCTACCGCAGCCCTACGCAGTCCAGCGCCCAGAAGGCGTCGGCGTAGACGAGGGTGCCGGTCATCCAGGGCTGGTACGCCGTCAGCCGGGCGACCTGGAAGGCGGGGGCCGGGATCCGCAGCGACGGGGAGCGGAAGCCGATCCGGTCGGCGCGTTCGAACCCCCGGGCCGCGTAGTAGTCGGGCGAGCCTTCGAGGAAGACCAGCGGCGTCTGGCGAGCGTCAGCCGCCGCCAGCGCATGCCGGATGAGCCGGGTGCCGACGCCCCGGTTCTGGTACCGGGGGAGCACACCCAGCGGTGACAGCACCAGGACGTCCACGATGCGCTCCGGGGCGTCGAGCCGGCTGTGCGTCAGCATGGTGTGCCCGACCACCTCGGTGCCGTCCACGGCCACGAACGACATCGGCTCCAGCGGAGCCGGGGCGACGCGCAGCACGTCCACCAGGTCCGGCACCCGGCCGTCACCCGCGAAGGCCGACAGGTGCAGGGCGCGCACGGCCGCATGGTCGCTTTCGCGTTCCGGCCGGATCGGCAGTGCGCCGTCGGCCCGGTCGGCGTCGGAGGTCCTGCCCGTGGTCGCCATGATGGCGAGCGTAGGGGGCCGGTCCGTTGCCCGCGATCGGATTTCCGCCCCGCTGCTCGGGCGGCGCGGCGCGCGGTCATGGTTCGGCGCGACCTCGGGTAGCTCCACCGCGACGGCGGTCAGCTCTGCGCGAGCAGGGCGGCGAGCCGGTCGCAGATGCTGGCCCAGGCGAGCCGGGCGCCGTCCTGGATCGGCCGGGTGGGGATGCGCTCGTGGAGGATGGTCATCTCGGTGGCGTCCCCGTCCGGACGCAGGGTGACGGTGACCTGGGTGGTGTGGTTGGCGGTGGTGTCGGCGGCCCAGGTGAAGACCAGCCGGTGCGGGGGATCGACCACGAGGTACTCGCCGGTGACCTCGTCGGCGCCGCTGGCCAGGATCTTGACGATGCGGTAGCGCCCGCCGACCACGGGATCGCAGCTGGCCTCGGCGACGAAGCCCGGGTCGGGGCAGAGCCACTGCTGGAGCCGCTCGGCGTCGGTCCAGGCGTCGAAGACCTGCTCGGGGCTGGCCTTGAGGGTGCGGGTCACCCTGACCACCGACTCGTTCACGGCGTGGGCCCTTTGTGGAGGTGCTGTTCCAGGTGGTCGGCCAGGGCGTCGGCGCGCCGCTCCCAGAAGCCGGTGTAGTCGCTGATCCACTTCTCGGCCTCGGTCAGCGGCTGCGGGTCGGCGCTCAGGTAGTGGTCCCGGCCGCGGACCTCGCGCCGGACCAGGCCCGCGCGCTCCAGCACGACGATGTGCTTGGAGACGGCGGCCAGGGACATCGGCAGCGGTTCGGCGATCTCGGTGACCCGGGCCTCGGCGCTGCGCAGCCGTTGCAGGATCGCCCGGCGGGTGGGATCGGCCAGCGCCATGTAGGTCAGGTCCAGCGGGGTGGAGACACGTTCAACCATATTGCTGAATGTTAGCGCGGCGACTATGTTTAACCAACAGGTTGAATGTTTGATCCGTGCAGTTCCGTGCAGTACAGCACCTCCCTCCGCTCCCAAGGCAAGGAGACGGCACCCATGCGTCCCACCGAACCCACCCCGACGACAGGGCCGACCCGGACCGCGATCGTCACCGGCGCCGGCCGTGGCTTCGGCCGCGCCACCGCCATCGCACTGAGCCGGGCGGGCATGCAGGTCGTCGGGGTCGCCCGCGACCGCACCGACCTGGAGAAGGTCCACGCAGAACTCGGCGACTCCTTCGTCCCGTTCGTCGCCGACGCCACCGACCCGGCCATCGCCGAACAGCTGCTGACCCGGTACACCCCGCACCTCCTGGTGCTCAACGCCGGAGCCGTCCCGTACGCCCGCCCGGTCCAGGAGTACACCTGGGAGGACTTCAGCCTGCACTGGCAGGTCGACGTCCAGCACGCGTTCCACTGGACCCGGCTGGCGCTGACCGCGCCGCTGCCGCCGGGCAGCACGGTGCTCGCGGTCTCCAGCGGGGCGGCCCTGCGCGGGTCGCCGGTCAGCGGCGGCTACGCCGGGGCCAAGGCCACCATCCGGTTCCTCGCCTCCTACGCGGCCGAGGAGTCCCAGCGGGCCGGTCTCGGGCTCCGGTTCCTGTCGGTACTGCCGCCGATGACCCCCGGCGCCCGGGTCGGCGACGCCGGAGTCGCCGGCTACGCGGCCCGGGCCGGTGTCACCGAGGCCGAGTTCGTCCAGCGGCTCGGCCCGGTGCCCACCCCGGACCAGATCGGCCGGACCATCGCGGACCTCGCCTTGGAACCCGACCTCACCCACAGCAGCTACCAACTCACCGCATCGGGGCCGGTCGGCCTCGACTGACACGACGTCAGGGGCGCCACCGCAGCGGTGGCGCCCCTGACGTCGTCCCGCTGCCGTGCGGCAGGCAGCGATCGCGACGGTCAGCCCATCGCGGCGATCGCGGCGATCAAGGGAGCGTTGGCCCGCTCCAGGGTCTTGACGGCGTCCCCGTCCCAGCCCGCGGCCAGCACCCCTGACATCGGGTCAGGGAAGATCTCCTCCCGGCCCGCCGCGACCCCGTCCAGGATCGCCGCCGCGACCGCCGCCGGTGCGGCCTTGGGCACGTCCAGGTCGCGCGACATCTCGGTGTCGACCGGCCCGGTCAGCACCGCGTGCACCCGGACGCCCTCCGGAGCGAGCATCGCCCGCAGCGACTGCGTCATCGACAGCGCCGCAGCCTTCGAGGCGGAGTACGCCGGGATGAACGGCAGCGACGCCAGCGAGGCCAGCGAGAGCACATTGACCACCGCCCCGCCGGAACGGACCAGCGCGGGGCGGAAGGCCTGGGTCAGTGTCAGCGGCCCGAACAGGTTGACGGCCAGGTGCTCCTCGACCACGCCCCGGTCCGTCAGGTCGTCGGAGCGGGCCAGGCCGGCGTTGTTGACCAGGACGTCCAGCGCGTCCACCCGCTCGGCGGCCGCCTGGATCTGTCCGGCGTCGGTGACGTCGAGCAGCAGCGGGACCACCCGCTCGTCGGGGTGGGCGAACGGCGTCCGGGACGCCGCGTAGACGCGCCGCGCGCCGCGCTGCAGCGCCTCGTCGAGCAGCGCGCGGCCGATGCCGCGGTTGGCGCCGGTGATCAGGATCGTGCGGTCGGTCAGGGTGGGCAGGGTCGACATGGGTCACTCCACGGTCGAAGTCGAACAGTTGTCGATGGGGCAGACACACCCGGCCCCGCTTTCTGGTCACCCGGCGGCGACCAGTTCCGCGGACCGCCGGTGTCAGTACCGGAAGAGACCATGAAGACGGACGACCACGGACAACGGAGGACCCCATGCCGGCCTCGACCGAACTGCTGGCGCGAGCGCGCACGGGCGACCGCGACGCGTTCGCCGAACTGGTGCGGCCGCACCGCCGTGAGCTGCACGTGCACTGCTACCGCATGCTCGGCTCGCTGCAGGACGCCGAGGACGTGCTCCAGGAGACGCTGCTCGCCGCGTGGGTGGGCCTCGGCGGGTTCGAGGGGCGCTCCTCGGTACGGACCTGGCTGTACCGCATCGCCACCAACCGGTGCCTGAACGCGCTGCGCGCGACAGGCCGACGGCGACCGGCCGCCGAACCGCTGCCCGTTCCGCCTCCGGAGCCCTCCGCTCTCGGCGAGGTGCTGTGGCTGCAGCCCTTTCCGGACCTGCTGCTGGACGACCTGCCCGACCACGACCCCGGTCCCGAGGCGCGCTACGAGTCGCGGGAGGCGATCTCGCTGGCCTTCGTGACAGCCGTTCAGCTGCTGCCGCCGAACCAGCGCGCCGCCCTGCTGCTGCGCGATGTGCTCGGCTACCGCGCCCGCGAGGCCGCCGACCTGCTCGGGGTCACCGAGGACACGGTCACCAGCGCCCTCAAACGGGCCCGCGCCACCCTGGACCGCACCCACCGCACCGGACCGCCCGCACCGGAGCCCGGCAGCGCCGCCGAGCGCGAACTGCTGGATCGCTTCGTCGAGGCGTTCGTCGAACTCGACGTCGACGCACTGGTCGCCATGATGACCGACGACGCCTGGGTGCGGATGCCGCCGCTGCCGTTCGAGTACCGCGGCACCGACGCGATCCGCCGCTTCTTCTCCGCGCTGGACGCACACCGCCGCGGGATCGCGCGGATGCTGCCGGTACGGGCCAACCGGCAGCCCGGCTGGGGGGAGTACCGGCGCGACCGGACCACCGGCCGGCTGCACCTGGCCGGCATCGAAACCGTCGCCCTGGCCGGTGACCGGATCCGGGAGATCACCCGTTTCGACACCGCCACCGCCCCGTACTTCGGCCTGCCCCGCAGCCTGGACGGGTGACCCGCCGCCACCGCGCCGACGCCCACCGCGACCCAACTGGCCTGCGCTGATCCGGATCCGCTCGCGGTTAGTCTGTCCCCGTGTCCGCCTCGCCCCTGCGCCGCGTCGCCGTCCTGGTCCTCGACGGTGCCAAGCCCCTCGACGTCGGCATCCCCGCGCAGGTCTTCTCGACCCGCGCGAGCATGCCCTACGAGGTGCGGGTCTGCGGCGCGGCGCCCGGGCTGGTGGCCGGTGGTGACGGACTGTCGTACCACGTCGCCCACGGGCTCGAAGCGCTCGCATGGGCGGAACTCGTCCTCGTGCCCGGCTACCGCTTCCCCGACCGGGACACCCCGCCGCAGGCCGTCATGGACGCACTGGCGGCCGCCCACGACCGCGGAGCGCGGCTGGCCGCCATCTCGACGGGGGCCTTCGCGCTGGCGGCCGCCGGACTGCTGGACGGCAGGCGCGCCACCACGCACTGGCACTACACCCGGGCCCTGGCCGAGAAGTACCCGCGGGTCCTGGTCGACGAGAACGTGCTGTTCGTGGACGCGGGCAGCGTGCTGACCTCGGCCGGCGCCGCCTCGGGGATCGACCTGTGCCTGCACATCCTGCGCGGGGACCTCGGCGTGGCCGCCTCCAACCACACCGCCCGACGCCTGGTCGCGGCCCCCTACCGCAGCGGCGGCCAGGCCCAGTACGTGCCGCGCAGCGTGCCCGAGCCGCTGGGGGAGCGGTTCGCCGTCACCCGCGAGTGGGCGCTGCACCGCCTGGGCGAGCCGCTGACCCTGGAGATACTCGCCCGGCACGCTGCGGTGTCGCCGCGGACCTTCTCCCGCCGCTTCGTCGAGGACACCGGCTACACCCCGATGCAGTGGGTGATGCGGGCCCGCCTCGACGTGGCGCGGGAACTGCTGGAGCGCTCCGAGCGCAGCGTCGAGCAGATCGCCGTCGACGTCGGCCTGGGCACCGGCACCAATCTGCGGCTGCACTTCCAGCGGATCCTGGGCACCACGCCGAGCGAGTACCGGCGCACCTTCGCCCGCGGCGAGTAGCCCTCCGGCGCAGCTTCGACGCCTTGGCGAGATCCTTTCGAACCATGGCACTCACGCCCCTGCCACCGGCCGGCGGCGCAGGCGAACCTGGTGGTGACTGGAAGGGACACACCACTCATGACTCGTATCGCCGTCAACGGATTCGGCCGCATCGGACGCAACGTCCTGCGTGCCCTGCTGGAACGCGACAGCAAGCTGGAGGTCGTGGCCGTCAACGACCTCACCGAGCCCGCCACCCTGGCGCGGCTGCTCGCCTACGACACCACCGCTGGCCGGCTCGGACGCCCGGTCACGGTGGACGGGGACACCCTGGTCGTCGACGGCCACCGGATCAAGGTGCTCGCCGAGCGCGAGCCGGCTCAGCTGCCCTGGGCCGAGCTCGGCGTCGACCTCGTGCTGGAGGCCACCGGCCGCTTCACCTCGGCCGCCGCGGCCCGCGCCCACCTGGACGCGGGCGCCAGGAAGGTACTGGTCAGCGCGCCCTCGGACGGCGCCGACGTCACCCTGGCCCTCGGCGTGAACACCGACGCCTACGACCCGGCCCGGCACACGATCGTCTCCAACGCCTCCTGCACGACCAACGCGCTCGCGCCGCTGGCCGCGGTGCTCGACGAGCTCGCCGGTATCGAGCACGGCTTCATGACCACCGTGCACGCCTACACCCAGGAGCAGAACCTGCAGGACGGACCGCACCGCGACGCCCGCCGGGCCCGTGCCGCCGCCGTCAACATCGTGCCCACCACGACCGGCGCCGCCAAGGCGATCGGGCTGGTGTTGCCGCAGTTGGAGGGCAAGCTGTCCGGCGACTCGATCCGGGTGCCGGTCCCGGTCGGCTCCATCGTCGAGCTCAACACCACCGTCGCCCGCGACGTGACCCGTGAGGACGTGCTGGCGGCCTACCGCACGGCCGCCGAGGGACCGCTGGCCGGCGTCCTGGAGTACTCCGAGGACCCGCTGGTCTCCTCCGACATCACCGGCAACCCGGCCTCCTCGATCTTCGACTCGGCGCTCACCCGCGTCGACAGCCGCCACATCAAGGTGGTCGCCTGGTACGACAACGAGTGGGGCTTCTCCAACCGCGTCGTCGAGACCCTGGAGCTCCTGGCCGCCGGCTGAAGGGCTGACCGGCTGACCGGCTGAACGGATCACCGCGAACGCATCCGGCCCCGGGGCGCCCGCCGCCCCATCCGGCGACGAAACCCGAGGTCGGACGCGTTTGCCTTCAAGCGCTTGAGGTATGTGACGCTGACTGCATGCCGACCTTCACCATTCAGGATGTGTCACGGCGCAGCGGGCTGAGCGAGCCCACGCTGCGGTACTACGAGGACGTCGGGTTGATCGGTCCGATCGATCGCGACGAGAGGAGCGGGCACCGCCGCTACGGCGAAGCGGACCTGCACACGCTGGAGGCGCTGGCGTGCCTGCGCGCGGTGGGCCTGAGCATCGAGGAGATGCGCACCTACCAGGCCAACCTCGCCCACCGGCAGACGGCGGCGGGTGAGCAGCGCGACCTGCTGCTTCGCCACGCGGAGCGCATCGAGGCCGAGATCGTCGCCCAGCATGCGCGACTCGGCTACCTGCGTGCGAAGGCGGAGCTGTGGGACGCCCGCGAGCGCGGCGACGCCGAGGCGGAGGCCGCAGCGATGCGACGTGCCATGGACGCTGCCGGAAGTCTGGCCGTCGGAAGTCTGCCCGTCGGAAGTTTGGGGGCGCTGTGATGAGCCCGGTTCTGGTCACCGGAGGATCCGGCTACCTGGCGACGCACCTGATCGCCGCACTGCTGCGATCCGGGAAGCCGGTGCGCACCACGGTGCGCTCCACGGCCCGCGAGTCCGAGCTGCGCGCCGCGGTGCGCCGTGGCGGAGCCGACGACGCCGGGCTGGAGATCGTCGCGGCGGACCTGATGTCCGATCAGGGATGGCCTGCCGCGGTGGCGGGCTGCGAGGAGGTGCACCATGTCGCCTCGCCCATCCCGGTCGCCCAGCCGAAGGACCCCGACGAGCTGATCGTGCCCGCCCGCGAGGGCGCGCTGCGGGTGCTGCGTGCCGCCCGCGACGCGGGTGCCCGGCGCACCGTACTGACCTCGTCGTTCGCGGCGATCGGCTACACGCCAAAGCCGGGTGCCGAGTTCACCGAGGAGGACTGGACCGACCCCGACACGCCGGGGCTGGCGCCCTACCCGCGCTCCAAGGCGGTCGCCGAGCGCGCCGCGTGGGACCTGATGGGGCGTGAGGGCGGTGACACCGAACTGGTCGTCGTCAACCCGACGTTCATCCTCGGGCCCAGCCTCACCAGCGACCTGCGCTCCTCGACGTACCTGGTCAAGGCGATGCTCGACGGGACTATGGAGGTCACGCCGCGTTCCCCCCGCTTCGGTGTCGCCGACGTGCGCGACGTGGCGGATCTGCACATCCGTGCGATGGCCGCGCCGGAGGCTGCGGGGAAGCGCTATCTGGCCGTCTCGGACGGCCCGGCGATGAGCTTCCTCGAGGTGGCCGACGTCCTGCGGCGACGGCTGGGCCCGCTGGCCGCACGCGTGCCGACCGAGGAGGCCCCGGGGGAGGAGCCGCCGCGGCCGATCATCCACAACGACCGGGCCCGCAACGAACTCGGCTGGCACCCGCGCCCGGCCGAGACCACGATCGTGGAGACCGCGGAGAGCCTGCGGGACCTCGGCCTGCTGGACACAGGTGGGCCTTCGGCAGGGGAGGGCGCAGCTCACTGACACTGGTCGGCAGGCGGCTGGTCCTCAGCGTGGGAGCCGGCGGGCAGCGTCGGCGGAGAGTCGGTCGCGGATCTCCCGCAGGCAGTCCTCGACCGTGCGGTGCGCGGTGTCCACGGTGATGTGCTCCCGGTCCCAGGCGTCGTAGCGACGGTCGACGATCTCCTGCCAGGAGGGCAGCGGCAGTCCCGGGATGTCGACGGTGCGTCCGGCCGCGCGGCGGCGGTGCTTGGCCGGGTCCGAGCAGACGACCTCCACCTCGGCGAAGGGCACCTGGACTTCGGCGGCCAGGTCCTGCCAGCCGTCGCGGGTGACCGCGAGCGGGTTGACGCACTCGGCGACCACGGTGAGTCCCTGCCGCAGATGGTCGGCGGCGAGCGCGTGCGCGACGGTGTAGCCCACCGGGCCGAGCGGGTGCTCGGCCGTGCCCGAGCGCACGATGGCCTGTTCGATGGTGTCGATCCGAAGATGGACGGCCGTCAGGTCACGGGCGAGGAGCCGGGACAGGGTTGTCTTGCCGGTGGCCGGCAGGCCGCAGACGACGATCAGCATGCCGCCCATTGTGTACCCGGAGGGCCGGACCCCGTGCCGGTCGCCGCCACCGACCCCTGGCTGCGACCGGCTGCTGCCGACCGGCCCGCAGGCCGGTGGCCCGACGGCGTTAGTTGCGGTAGCGGAAGAGGATCCGGCCGCGGTTGAGGTCGTACGGGCTGAGCTCCACCAGGACCCGGTCGTACGGCAGGATCTTGATGTAGTTCTTCCGGATCTTCCCGCTGATGTGCGCGAGGACCTTGTGCCCGTTCTGCAGCTCCACCGTGAAGGTGGCGTTGCGCAGGCACTCGATGACGGTGCCCTCGACCTGGATGCCTTCTGCTGTCTTCGTCATCGCTCCACCTCGTTCGGTCGTGCGGTCAGGGGGGTGTGGCGGGGCGTCAGCGGCATGCCAGCTCCAGGTTGCCGCCGGCGAGCCGGGAGCCGAGGCCCTCGAACAGTGCCGTCGCCGCCTTGTTGGACTCGTCGACCTCGGCCGAGGCCGCTGCGACGCCGGAGCGGTGCAGCGAACCCAGCACCTCGGCCAGCAGTGCCCGGGCGATGCCGTGGCGCTGCTGGTCGGCCCGGACCGCGATCAGCCCGATTCTCGGCTGCCGCGGTACCGGCGCCAGCCTGACCAGGCCCACGTAACGGTCGCCGCGCGCCGCCACCGCGTACCTGGACGGGTCCAGCACGGTGATCCCGCGCGGGAGCGGAACCACCTCCGCCGGCATCGTCTCCCAGCCGACGGTGGCCCCGACCTCCGCGCGGACGGCACGGTCCAGGGCGCGCAGCGGACCGTCCTCCGCCTCGCCGAGCGGCATGACGGTCACGCCTGACGGCGGTCGCACGGCGTGCAGCCCGGTCAGCTCCGGATCGGTGGGGACGAGGTACTCCCGCTCGCGTCGCCGGACCTGGAAGCCGATCCGCTCCCAGCCCGACCTCTGGTCGAGGTCGGCCTCGTCGACCACGGTGTGCAGCGGCCTGGGCAGGTCGGTCAGCATCGCGTCGGCGAGGCGGTCGAAGACCGCGCCGTGCCACGCGTCGATGCTGAGGAAGACCCGACCGTCGGGCCGGGGTGAGGTGTGGCCGCGCCCCACGACCTGGTCGTCGTCCAGGGCGTGCCACTGGCGTTCCGCGACCCGGGTGACCACCACCGGGTGCTCGTTGGTTGCTGCGGTGGAATGCAGAGGGTTCATAGGTGTCTGCCTCTCAGGGGAGCCTTGCGTTCAGGCGCTCCCGGCGACACCTACGTCAACCGCCCGACCATGAAGGACAAGGGGAGCACCCATGGGACACAGCGTTCACGGGTCTCACCTCCAGAGGTCTGCTTCACGGTCGCGTGCACGTTACCAACCGCCGGCCGTCGTGCCCAAACCCTTTTCCGGGTTCCGGCCGAGGGACAGTCAGGTCGCCGCGCGGTAGCGGTGCTCGGGTCGGCCGGCGGAGCCGTAGCGCAGTTCCAGCCGGGCCAGGCCGTCGCGGACCAGGTAGGAGAGGTAGCGCTGGGCGGTGGGCCGGGAGACCCCGGTGATCTCGGCGACTTCCGCGGCCGACAGGTCGCGTTCGCGCACCGCTTCGCGGACCAGCGCCAGGGTGGGCGCGGAGAGCCCCTTCGCCAGGGCCTGCGGCGCGGGGGTGGGACGCGCGGCGTTGAACAGGGCGTCGACCTCGGCCTGATCGGTCTGGGCGCTCGGGCCCCGGGACTGGACGCGCTGGTGCAGTTCCCGGAAGGCAGCCAGCCGCTCGCTGAACGCGGCGAAGCCGAAGGGCTTGACCAGATAGCCGACCGCGCCGAGCTTCATCGCCGAACGGACGGTGGCCAGCTCCCGTGCCCCGGTGATCACTATCGCGTCGGGTCCGGTCCCGGTCCCGGTCCCGGCCGCGTCCGCGGCGAGCTGGTGCAGCACGTCCAGGCCGCTGCCGTCGGGCAGGTAGACGTCCAGGAGCAGCAGGTCCGGCTGCAGTTCGCGAGCGGCCTGCACCGCGCCACGGACCGTCGACGCCTCGCCGACGACGGTGAACCCCTCGGTGCGCGCCACGTAGCGCGCGTGGATGGCGCCGACACGGAAGTCGTCGTCCACGACCAGAACGCTGATCACCAGCGATCGCCTCCTGAGGTTGCGAGTTCGAACGGGGCGGCTTGGCCGGGCCGGTCGCCGTCGGCCGGGGCGGTGTCCGACAGCGGGAGCGTCACGGTGAACACCGCACCCGCACCGCTGCTCACCGTGATGGTGCCGCCGCGGTGCCGCACCAGCCGGTGCACCAGGGCCAGCCCGAGTCCGCGCCGGGCGGTGCCCCGGTCCGGCCGGGTCGACCAGCCGTCCTGGAAGATCGACTCCATGGCGTCGTCGGGCACGCCCGGGCCCGAGTCGGCGACCTGGACGGTGACCGCGGTGCCCGTCTCCAGCAGCGACAGCCGTACCTCGGCCTGCGCCGCCCCGGTCGTGGTCCCGGACACGGCGGCGTCCACGGCGTTGTCCAGCAGGTTGCCGACGATGGTGAGCAGTCCGTGCAGGTGAGCGGGCTGCTCGCCGAGCCGGGACTCCTCGGTCAGGGTGATCCGCACCCCGCGTTCGGCGGCGACGGTGGACTTCGCCACGATCAGCCCGACCATCAGCGGGTTGCCGATCCGCTGCCGGACCGACTCGGTGAGCGCGGGTTCGACCCCGGCCGACTCCACCGCGTACTCGAAGGCGGCGTCGTGTTCGCCCAGGTCCAGGAGCCCGGCCAGGATGTGCATGCGGTTGGCGAACTCGTGCTGCTGGGCGCGCAGGGCGTCGGTGAGCCCGCGCACCGAGTCCAGTTCGCGCAGCAGCCCGACCATCTCGGTGCGGTCCCGGACGGTGACCACGGCACCCAGTTCGCGTCCGTGCAGGCCCACCGGCATCCGGTTGACGACCAGGCAGTACCGGTCGGTGAGCACGGTCAGGTCGTGGCCGGTGAGGGTGCCGTCGAGGGCGTCGCGCAGACGCCCCTCGGGCAGGACGTCCTCGGGCCGCAGGCCCAGCGCCGCGTCGAACGGCAGCAGCCTGCGGGCCTCGTCGTTGACCACGGTGATCCGGCCGGCCGGGTCGAAGGCGATCACGCCCTCCCTGATCCCGTGCAGCATCGCCTCACGGTCCGTCAGCAGTCCGGCGATCTCCTCAAGCTCCAGCCCGAAGGTGGACCGCTTCAGCCGCCGGGCCAGCGCGTACGAGGCGGCGCAGCCCAGGCACAGGGCGATGCCGGCGTACAGCGCGAAGGTGGGCAGCTCGTGCCAGAGCTGGCCGGCCACCTTGCTCTCCGTGATCCCGACGGAGACCTCGCCGATCACCTTCCCGGACGGGTCCCGCAGCGGCGCCTTGCCGTTGGCCGACCGGCCGGTGACGCCCTGGTCGATGCCGCCGTGCGGCTGGCCGTCGAGCACCACCAGCGGCTCGGAGATCCGCTGCCCGATGAGGTCGGGATGCGGATGGGAGTAGCGGACCCCGTTCAGGTCGACCACGACCACGTAGGACGCGACGGCGGCCTCGGCGATGCGTTCGGCGGCCGGCTGCACCAGCGCCCGGTCGCCCGGGGCGACCATGCCCTGGACGATCTGCGGGTCGGCGGCGGCCACCTGGGCGATGGACATCGCGCGCTGCTCGTACTCGTTGTCCAGCTGGCCGCGCTGCACCCAGGCGAACAGCACGAACCCGATCACGCTGGTCACCGCCAGGATGGCCACCTGACTGGCCAGGATCCGGGTGGAGAGCCTTCGGCCCTGGCCCGTCCGTGGTCTCCTTGGGAACATCGTCTCTCACCGCTCAGCTCTCGAAGCGGCGTCCTTGCCGCACTCGTGGGGCGATTGTCGCTGGTCAAGGGGGATTTGCCCAGTCCCGGGGCAAGGCGCGGGGCCGGCGGCGGACCCGGGCTGTCCAGGACCGGGTCCGCCGCCGGCGGTATGGCGGGTCAGCCGCCGCTGACGGTGAAGCCCTCCAGCTTGTTCGCCGCGAGGACGTACTGGTTGGTGTAGGTGCCGCTGATCTTGACCTTGCTGACGTCGACCCCGGAGATCTTCGCGGTGGCCTGGACGGTCGTCGGGCCGTTGGCGGGCATCATCCCGTCCGGCAGGAACTGGCCCTTGTCCTGGGCCAGCGCGGCGATGTAGTCGGCCTTGGTGATGAGGCCGTTGTTGGTGTACGAAGCGGGCAGGGCGTCGGCGATCTGCGCGGCGGTGTGCGTGTTGATCCAGTGCATCGTCGCGACCAGGGCGTCGACCACCTTCTGCGCGGTGTCCTGGTGCGACTGGACCCAGCTGTTCAGGGTGAGTACGCCGGCGGCCGGCCAGGTGCCGCCCAGCCACTGGGTCGCGCCCGCCGTGCTGGACAGGTCCAGCACCGAGGTCCCGGCGCCGGACTTCTCGATGGCGCTGACCGTGGGCTGGGTGGTGATGGCGCAGGCGACCCGGTTCTGCTTCAGGGCGGCCAGCAGGGTGGAGCCGTCGCCCACGCCGATCCGGTGGAACTGGCTGGTGGAGAGGTTGTAGTGGGCGGCGAGCTGCTGGATCAGGTCGTCGGTGCCGGAGCCGAGGTCGGTGACGCCGATGCTCTTGCCCTTGAAGTCCGAGGGGGTGGTGACGCCCGAGTTCTTGGAGCACATCACCCGCTCGCCGGGGGCGCCGCTGAGCTGGGCGAGGTTGACCACGTCCTTGCCCTTGGCCTGGAAGTCGAAGGTGTGGATGTACCAGGCCCCGGCCATGTCGACCTGACCGGACGCCATCGCGTCCTCGGCGCCGACACCGCCGTTGGTCTCGGTGCTGAGCTGCATGTTGACGCCGTACTTCTTGTAGAAGCCGAGCTGCTGGGCCAGCTCGTACGGCAGGTAGATCTGCTTGTCGATGCCGCCGACCATCATGGTGACCTTCGGCAGGCTGCCGCCCCCGCCGCTGGAGGCGGAGGAGCCGCTGCTGGAGGAGCCGCAGGCGGTGAGCCCGAGGGTGGTGAGCAGACCGGCGGCTGAGGCGAGGGCCAGGGTGCGGCGGGACTTCCGGGTGAATCTGGTGCTGAGCATGGCGCGTACTCCCTTGTACGGGGTGGGGGGCTGTGCGGGGTGGGGGGACTGTGCGGGGTGGGGTTGCTCGGGGTGGGACGGGCCTCGGACCGGGATCCGGCCGGCTCAGATGCCGGCGACCTCGGTCGAGGACGGCGGGCGCCAGGCGAGCAGCTTCTTCTCCAGGAAGCTGATCCCGCTCTCGGCGGTGAGTGCGATGACGGCGATGATCACCATGGCCGCGAACACACCGTTGGGGTTGAAGTGGTTCTGGGCGTCGGAGATGACCAGGCCCAGGCCCTGCTGGGCGCCCAGGAACTCGCCGACGATCGCGCCGATCACGGCGAAGCCGAAGGCGACGTGCAGGCTCGCGGTGATCCAGGTCAGCGCCGAGGGCAGCACCACATGGCGGGTGATCTGCAGCCGGGAGGCGCCCAGGACCCGGGCGTTGTTGACGAAGACCCGGTCGACCTCGCGCACGCCCTGGAACGCGTTGAAGAAGACGACGAAGAACACCAGGACGGAGGCCAGCAGCACCTTCGCGGGGGTGCCCAGGCCGAGCCAGACGAAGAAGATCGAGCCGAGCACGATGCGCGGGACGGCATTGACGATCTTGATGTAGGGCCCGATGACATCGGCCAGGAAGCGCACCTGGCCCAGCAGGACGCCCAGCACCACGCCGCCCAGGACGCCGTAGACGAAGCCGAGCAGGGCCTCCTCCATGGTGACGCCGATCTGCGACCAGATGGAGCCGAACGAGGTGCCGTGCTGGAACCAGTCCACCAACTGCTTGACGATGCCGGATGGTTCGCCGAAGAAGAACGGGTCGATGATCTTCCACTGCGCGAAGAGCTGCCAGCCGCCGACCACCAGGACACCCAGCAGTGCCCGGCCGGCGTTGACCTGCAGCTTGCGCTTGCGGGCCTGGCGCAGCGCCCTGGCCGTCACGGTGGCCTCGTCGGCGGCGATCTCGGACTGGAGGGCGGACCGGATCTGGTCGGGGGTCTGCATCTGACGCTCCTTCGACTGGGACGTGATGGCCATCAGCGCTCTCCCGCCGGCTTCGACCGGCCCGAGGAACCCGAGGAACCCGAGGCGCCGTCGACGCCTGCGGTGCCTGAAGTGCCGCCGGTGTCCGCGTAGGCCCGCTGCACCTCGTCCTTGAGCGACTCCCAGATCTGGTGGTGGAGTTCGAGGAAGCGGGGCTCGAAGCGGATCTCCTGCACCGCGCCGCGCGGGCGCGGCAGGTCGATGTCGTAGACACCCTTGATCGTTCCGGGGCCCGAAGTCATCACGACCACCCGGTCGGAGAGCGCGACGGCTTCCTCCAGGTCGTGGGTGATGAACAGGACCGACGGCTTCAGCTCCTCCCACAGGCCGAGCAGCTCGTTGGACATGATCGCCTTGGTCTGCACGTCCAGCGCCCCGAACGGCTCGTCCATCAGCAGGATCGACGGCTCGTTGATCAGCGCGGCGGCCATCGCGACGCGCTTGCGCATACCGCCGGAGAGCTGGTGCGGGTGGTGGTCCTCGAAACCGCGCAGGCCCACCCGGCCCAGCCAGTCCCTGGCACTGGCCTGTGCCTGCTTCTTGCCGACCCCCCGGAAGACCGGGCCGAGCGCCACATTGGCGAGCACCGTCTTCCAGGGCAGCAGGGCGTCCTGCTGGAACATGAAACTGACGCCCTCGGTGATCCCGTCCACCTCGGCGCCGCCGACGCGCACCGATCCGGCGCTGGGCCGGTCCAAGCCCGCCACCATGCCCAGGGTCGTCGACTTGCCGCAGCCGGTCGGTCCGACGACCGCGCAGAACTGGCCGGGCTCGACCGTGAAGTTCACGTCTCGAAGGGCGGTGAACACCTTGCCGGTGGGGGAGGTGAAGCGCCGGGTCACCCCCGACAGTTCAATACGGGCGCTGGCGCGTCCCGCTCGCCCGCCGCCCGGGTCCGCCCCCGCGTCCAAGGTCTGGCCACTGTGAGCCGCCGTCACATCTCTCTCCGTTCGTCCTCGCCGTTGAGGACTCTGAAGCTAGAGCGACCGGCAGATGACCTCCATGTTTCGTGTTTAAGTCGCCATTGAGCTCTTTTCCAAGGGTTCTGTGCATTGTGCTCACGGGGTCCGGGCTGCGCCGAAATCGCTTGATGAATCCCGTATCCACTGGAAGCATCGCCCCTCGTGCCTGAGACAGACGCGCCGACGCCGGTATCCAGCACCCGACTCGCGTCCGAACGGCCGCTGCGATCGCCCGCCTTCCGGTGGTACTTCACCGGCTGGTCGATCACCAATGCCGGCAGCGCCATGGCGCCCGTCGCACTGGCCTTCGGTGTCCTGGAGGCCACCGGCAGCGCCGCCTGGCTGTCCGCGGTGCTCGCCGCCGCCACGGTCCCGATGATCGCGACGATGCTGCTGGGAGGCGGCATCGCCGACCGCTACCGGCGCGACACCGTGCTGCGGCTCACCAGCCTGGGCTGCGGGATCAGCCAGGCCGGGGTGGCCGCCGTCCTGATCACCCACCAGCCTCCCGCACTGTTGCTGCCGCTGAGCGCCTGCAACGGGGTCTTCCAGGCGCTGACCACCCCGACGATGCGCGGCATCGTCCCGCAACTGGCCAGCGGCCGGGGCATCCAGCAGGCCAACTCCCTGCTGGCCTCGGCCAGGAACATCTCCAAACTGCTCGGGCCGATCGCCGCCGGCCTGCTGACCGTCTCCGTCGGAGGCGGCTGGGCGATCGCGGCGGACGCGGGGTCGTTCCTGCTGGCGGCGGTCTGCTTCGCCCGGATGTCGCTGCCCGACCGGCCGCCGCGCACCGACGGCGACCCGTCCATGCTCGGCGAGCTGCGACAGGGCTGGCACTACTTCAGCTCCCGGCCGTGGATCTGGTCGGTGACGCTGGCCTTCGCCGTCTTCAACACCGTCAACATGGGCGTCTGGAACATCCTCGGCCCGGCGATAGCGGTCCACACGATCGGGGCCGACGGCTGGGGCCTGGTGCTCAGCGCCCGCGGCGCCGGAGCACTGCTGGCCACCACGGCGATGGTGAAGCTGACGGTCCGTCGGCCGATGGGGCCGGCCCTGTCCCTGATGACGCTGGCCGGCGTTCCGATGATCCTCCTCGGCCTGCACGCGAGCACCCTCTGGCTGGCGGCGGCGGCCTTCGCGGCCGGGGTGGCCGCCGAGTTCTTCACCGTCGCCTGGTCCACGGTCTGGCACATCCACATCCCGGAACGGCTCAGCTCCCGGGTCGGCGCCTACGACGAGTTCGGGTCGTTCGCCTCGATCCCGGTGGGCCAGCTGTCCGTCCCGATCCTCGCCACGGCCTTCGGCACCGCACCGGTGGCCGTCACCGGCGGAGCCCTGACGGTGACGGCCATGCTGCTGCCCCTGCTCCTGCCGTCCCTGCGGCGCATCGACATCAGCACCCCCGACGTCTCCTGACGCGGTGACAGTCGCCGCGCTGTCGCGTCGTCATGCTGCGCGCTGCCGCAGGACAATCCGCTCGCAGCCGAGGCTGTGCCCCTGGTAGGTTCGCGATCGCAGGGCGGCTCTCGCGTGTGCTTCCTTCTCACTCACTGAAAATGATCCAGTGCGCGCACTCTCCGCCCCGCCACAGCATTCGGTCGCGCCAGTCTCCGCACGAGGCTGGCGCGACGTCGTACCCGGCCCCGGAAGCCGGATGGGGGAGGACCGTCATGAGCAGCACCACCGCGACGTCCGTGGTCGGCACCGCCGAGCGGCGCAGCCTGGACGCGGTGCTGCTCGCACGGCGCGGCGCCGTGTACGTCCCGGTGTCGCAGGCGGCTGCCGGGATCGACTCGGCAGCGGGGGTGGCGCTGCTGGAGGCCGATCTGCTGGACCTGGGGTACCTGCTGTCCGCGCCCCTGCGCGACGCCCTGGGACGGCTGGACCGCGAGGAACTGCAGCGGACCGGCAGCGCACTGCTCGCCGACCTCCATCGGGCCCTCGGCTCCGACCGCCCGCACACGCCGCTGTTCCGCGAGTTCCCCGCGAGCACACCGCACGACACCTTCAGGTTCTATGTCGACCGGGTGCTGTCCTACCTCCTCCAGGACCCGGAGACCCCGTGCGTGCTGTGCGGTGAGTACGGGACCGTCCACGCGGTGTCGCCGTGCGCGCACCTGGTGTGCCGTTCCTGCTTCGACGGCGCCGACTTCTCCGCCTGCCCGATCTGCCACCGCCGCATCGACGCGGACGATCCCTTCCTGCAGCCGGCCCGGGTGCGCTCCGCTGCGGACCCGAACCGGGCGCTGCCGGCACGCCTGCGGATCCTCGCCCACGGCGGACCGCCCGCGGACCGGTCCGAGGACGCCGGCCGAGAGATCGCCACGCTGCTGGCGCGCCCCGGCGCCCTCAGCCCGCAGGACACCGACGACCTCACCACGCTCCTGACGACGCGTGACCGCAACGACCTGCGCTGGCTCCCGGAGGTGATCGCGGCCCGGGAGACCAAGGCACGGGTCCTGGCCTGGCTCCTGGAGGACCCGGCCGGCTACCCCACGACGCTGCCCGCGATCGTGGCACGGATCGACACCGCGACCGACGTGCTGCGGCTGTTGGCCGTCCGTTCCGGTGGCGACGCCGGGCTGGTGGAGATCCCGAGGTTCCGGTCGCTGCCGCGACCGGTCCGCCGCACTCTGCTCGCGGCGCTGGACGCGCTGGAGCCGGCCCAGGCCGTCCAGGACATGGGCCGCCACCGCCGTGCCTGGCTGCATGCCGCCGAACTCCTGCACCCGTTCGAGAGCGCCGACCGTCACCCCGACGCCGCCCTGGCCTTCGCCGCACTGCGCCGTACCCGCGTCGGCGGCGACGCCCTCGGACTCGGCCTGCGCGCGACCGCGGACCGCTCCTCGCACGCGACCCTGCGCGAGTCCACCGTCCACGTCTCCAACTGGGGCTCCCAGGTCGAGACCGCGCTGGCGGCCGACGACGTAGCAACGGCGCTGGCCCTGCTCGCCCAGCGGCCGGGCGAACTGCTGCGCCGCCTGGACCACCTGCTGCGCACGGCGGACGACACCCAGCACGGCGCGGTGATCGCGGCGCTGCGGGTCGCCGCGCCCAGGGTGGCGCCCGCCGTGCTGTTCTCGACGCTGGGCGCGGTGCGCACCCGGGCCCGGAAGGGGAACGGCCGGGTGGTGTTCCCCAAGGGCGGCGCGACCCGGGTGCACTACCTGGACGAGACCCGCCGACCGCTGGCTGCGGACCTGGTGGCGCAGGTCACCGAGGTGCTGACCCGCGAGGCCCTGCGACGGGCCGAACTCGCGCCCGCCGTCGACACGGCCCTCATCGACGCCGAACTGGCCGGCGTCGTCGCACCGTTCGCCGAACGGACCGCGTCGCGCGCCCTGGTCACCCTGCCACGGGGCAGCGAGATCACGCTCCCGGACAGCCTGACGCTGCGTCTGTTCCTGCACTGGATGGAGTCCGCCGAGTCGGGACGCACCGACCTGGACCTGTCGCTGGCCATGTTCAACGACGACTGGGTGGAGGTCGGACGCTGCGACTACACGTCGCTGCGCTTCGCCGGCAGCGCAGCCGTCCACTCGGGTGACCTCACCTCCGCGCCGGCGCCGCAGGGCGCCACCGAGTTCGTCGACCTGAACCTGGAAGGCCTCGCCGACGCGGGCGTGCGGTACGTGATGGCGATCGCGTTCTCCTACAACAGCGTCCCGTTCGAGGAGCTGGCCGAGGCCTTCGCCGGCGTCATGGTCCGTGACCGACCTGGCCAGGAGGGTCCCGTCTTCGATCCGCGATCCGTGGAGCAGCGCTTCGACCTGACCAGCCGGGCCCGGGCCGCCGTGCCGCTGATCGTCGACGTCTACGCGCGCACCCTGCGCTGGCTCGACGTGGTCCACGGGGTGACCGGCACCAACCACAGCGTCGCCCGGCACGTGAGCGAACTCGGCGTGCTCGGCAGCGCCCTGACGGACCTCTACACATCCGGAGCGCGGGTCGGCCTCGGCGAACTCGCCACCTGGCAGGCCGCCGGCCGCGCACGGACCGTGATCGTCCGCCACGCCGACGCCACCACCAGCACCTACCACCGCCGCACCCTGGAGGACACCTACGCCTTCGCCGCACGCCTGGGCACCCCCGACACCGACCCAGCCAACGACCAGCCCCACCCCGAGCTGGCCTACCTGCTCCGCGGCGACATCGCCCTCGCCCCCGGCAGCGAGACCTACGCCCTGCACCCGGCAGCCCTGGACGCAACGAAGGTACGCCTCCTGAGCGCCACGGACGTCACCGCAGCCTTCCCCGCGAGCTGATCGATTCGCCGAGACAAGTCACCAATGTCCAGTTGCGACGACAGGGCCGGGCCGCTGTCAGTACCCTGACGCGGTGATGGCCAGCCCCCTTTCGTCGCGAGCCATGAGCGGCACCGTCGATCCGCCCCTGCTCCCTCTGCCGGATCGTGTCGCAGACCTTCTGTCGGAGCTGGGATGCCCGCCGCGGCTGGCGGCTCACCTGCGCGCGGTCCATGACGTCGCCCATCAACTGGTCGACTGGGCGGAACAGCACTACCCCGCCGTGATCTTCGACCGCGAGGCCGTGCTGTTCGGGGCAGCCACGCACGACGTAGGAAAGACGGTGCACCTCGCCGAGCTCTCGGGGCCCGGATCGGCACACGAGGAGGCCGGGCAGGCTCTTCTGCTCAGCCACGGCATCAGCCCGGAGTTGGCGCGTTTCGCCGCGACCCATGCGTCATGGGTGGACGCACGGGTCGGCCTGGAGGACCTACTGGTCAGCCTGGCCGACAAGATCTGGAAGAACAAGCGCGTGCCCGACCTCGAAGATCTGATCGTGGCCCGGCTGGCCGATGCAAGCGGTCGGCCGGCATGGGAGGAGTTCATCGCGCTCGACGGGATCCTGACACGCATCGGCGACGAGGCCGATCAACGCCTGGCGTTCCAGGCATCGTTCCCGATCCACAGCTGAGGGGCTGCCGGGACCTCCTAGCTCAGGACCTCTTCCGGGCAAGGGCAGGCATCTACCCTGATCATGGCGCCCACACCCTGCTCTCCAAGCCACTCCAGGATCAGCAGGACGACATCTTCGACTCCGCTGTCCTGGTCAATCTTCGGTCGTCGTCGACCTCGCCTCGCTGTCACGAGCACGACTCTAGGGTGGGCTGATCAGCTGGCGCTGAAGTGCCCCTCGGACTGCTCAGTTCCATGAGTGGACTGCGGCCCCTCCTGCGCCAGGGACGCTCATGAATGGCAACGGGGACCTATCCGGTCAATCACTGATCGGATGCACGTGACTGCTCATCCGGCGAGCCAGGCCTTCGAAGAGTTCTTGAAGACTGGCTGCAGCACAATCGAACTCATCGAACGACGAGGCGGTCGTCGACCTCCATACCCGCCCCGAGCACGCCAGTGCGAACAGGTGGCCGCCGCCGTCGCTGGCGAACACCAAGGCAGCCTCCTCCCGGTCGATCTGGACGGGCCCGTACGCGCGGAAGTGGCTCGCGACCATCGAGGGCGAATGAATGAAGTAGCCGATGTCCACATCGGGCAGAGAGACCTCGTCGATCACCCAGAACATCGTGGTCAGGTCGGAGGGAATCGGCGTCAGGGCCACCAGGGCATCCGTCGCCTTGTGGCTCGCCTCGGTTGCGAGCACCACCGCGTTCTCGCCGGGCGGGAAGCCGTGCCGTTCCTGGAACGACCGCGTCAGTTCCGCGATTGCTTCATCCGCCCGCTCGCACCATGCCCGAACCCATTCCGCTTCTAGTCGCTGACCAGCCACAATTGACCCCTTCATTGATCGGTGAATCAGACGTCGAGCCGCTGAAGGATCTGTGTGAACTCGTTCGACTCGATCAGACCCGTGAGTACCTGCGTCATGTTGCTGATACCGGGATCGCGGACGATGAGACCGTCTGAGCACCAGAAGTAACGACCTCCCAGGGCTTCTCCGCTTTCTGCCCATCTCGCCATGAGGACCCCGACCTGATCGAGGGTGATGATGGTCGCGCTCCAGCGGGATCCGTCGTTGAGGTAGACAAAGACGTCGATGTTGTCCACCGACTCCAGGTCCTCGCCTGCGTTCGGCAGGAGGCGGCTTCGAAGTGTTCCGTGCGAACCCGGTACCAGGGCCCGTCCCAGCGGCCCGGCTGTGCGCTGTGGCTCATCAGGGGAGTGTGCCGGGCTGGGCCGTGCGGCTCAACTCTGTTTTCTGGCAGGCTTCCAACCTGAGTACGGTGTTCACTGGCCGGGGTCGTACGGCGGGATGCTCCAGCGCAGTACCGCTTCATCGGCGCGAGCTTCGAGGGTGGCGGGGTAGACCTGTCCGTAGGCCCGCTCTCCGCGGTGGCGCATGGAGTGGTCCCCGCCGTCCCAGCCGAGACCGAGCACTGGGCATCCGCCGAGATCGATGGGGCCCGCGAGTAGTGGGTGGCTCCATCCGGTCCGGTGGAATCGGTAGAAGTCGGTGTGGGCGTCGACGGAGACCATCAGGCCGTTGCCGGGGCCCTCGCGGGTCCAGGTTCGGAGCCGATCGGCGACCGCTTTGGCATCGGCCAACGGGAGGTCGAGCCAGCCGCGCGGGCCGTGCCCGTTGGGGTGCTGCGGGATGCGGTCGCCGCCGAACTGGGCGTGGACGGCGTCTTCGTACTTGCCCCAGTAGGTGACGTCCGCCAGGCCGTTGGTGGACTGGCCGTCCAGGCCGGTGAAGCCGTCCAGCGCCTGGGCGTCCCCGAGGACCATTCCGCACCGGTCGACCGGCAGGTCGCCGAGCTGTACGGCTTCGACGTCGTCGTGGCCGGGCCAGGGCAGGCCGAGGTCGACCTCCAGAACGGCGATCGTGGGTTGCCCGTCGAAGGGTGAGGCTGAGGTCCGGGCTCGAACCTGCAGGTGCCTGTCCGCGGCGGCTGCTACGGCGATCGCCTCGCACATCCAAGCGGATGGCTCGGTGTCCTCTGGTCCGTGCACATGGCCGCCGCCAGTGGCTATCGCGGTCCGGGCCCGCTCGGACAGCGGACGTCCGAGCTGCGGCCAGTAGTCGATCCAGGCCGCCATCCCCAGCACGAGCATCCCGGAGGGTGCGGTGACGGTGCCAAGGTCGACATCGGTCTCGGTCATCTGCTGATTGAACAGGCTCGGAGCCGAAAGGATCAAGGTGTCGTGGCGTCCGACGTTCGCGTGGCCCTTTCAGGGCGGCTGATAATCTCTCGGCGTGACTTCCACCGACAAGGCGCCGCAGGCGGACGAGCATGCTGGCCTGTGGCTCACGTCGGCCGAGTTGGACTCCTGGATGTCCGTGGTGCGGCTGATCACCCGGTTGCCCTGGGCCATCGACGCGCAGCTGCAGCGCGATGCCGAGCTGAGCATGGTCGAGTACATGAGCCTGGCGATGCTCTCCGAGGCCCCGGACCGGACCCTGCGCATGAGTGCGCTGGCCGAGCACACCAGCACGTCGCTGTCGCGGCTGTCGCACATGGTCAAGCGGCTGGAGGCCCGTGGCTACGTCCGGCGCGAGCCGGACCCCGCCGACGGGCGCTTCACCAACGCCATCCTGCTGCCCGCCGGCTTCGAGAAGCTGGAGTCGGCCGCGCCCGGCCATGCCGCCCACGTTCGCCGGCTGGTGGTGGACAACCTGTCCGGCGAGCGGCTGCGCCGGCTCGGGCAGGATGCCGAGCGGATCCTGCAGCGGATCGACTCGCCGGCACGCTGACGCCTGGACGTGGGTTCGGCGAGTCGCTGCTGACCTGTCTGGTCGTCAGTGTCACTGCGTCGACTATGACTTGAGCTATCAAGTCAATGGTTCCTTCTCGAGTTCACTCCTGACGCTCCGCCACCGCTACCCACCAGGGGGGTGCGCAGGCCACGGCCGCGTCGACCAGGTCCTCCTTGGTGACGTCCGGGTCGCTGAGCCAGGCCTTGATTGCTCCGGCGAAACCGTGGGCCAGGAACTGTGCGGTCACCTCGCGGTGGACAGCGGGGAGGTCGGTGTCGGCCGCGCGCGACAGGAAGGCGACGGCGTAGCGGTGGAAGTGGCGCACCAGCGCGTCGTACACGCCACGGTCCGCCGGGTCGTCGAGGGCGTGCCGGTAGACGTCCGCGAAGCGCTCGACGTGGTCGGCGACCTCCGAGACCGCGAGCCGCAGCAGGGCCGGGCCGCGGTATCCCTCGGCCCGGCGCCGGTCCTCCAGCCGGTGGCCGGTCTCCAGATCGGCGTCGAGCACCTCGATCAGTGGATCCAGCGGGGTGCCGTAGCGGTTGTAGAAGGTCGCTCGGGTGACCCCGGCGCGCTCGGCAAGCTCGGCGACCGTGATCCGGGAGGCCGGCCGCTCCGAGGCGAGGCCCAGGACGGCCTGCCGAAGGGCGTGGGTGGTCCGGGTGACACGGGGATCGGTGCGACTGCTCACGGTGCTGCCCTCCAGACCGTCGGGTCCGGTTGCGGTACCCCGTGACCAGTGCTCTTATACATATGTCAAAGAGTTTCACGAAGGGAGCCGACATGTCCTCCCACGCCCCGATGCCGCCCCAGGAGGCGGCCGACCGGCTGGCGATCCGCGAACTGGTCGACGCCTACGCGCACTGCGCCGACCGGCGCGACGCCAAGGGGCAGATGTCCCTGTTCACCGAGGACACCAGGTTCCTGGTCTTCATGGACGCCACCGTGGCCGAGCCGACCCAGGAACTGCACGGGCGAGAATCCCTCGCCCCGGTCTTCGACAACCTCAACACCTACCGGGCCACCACCCACTTCAACGGACAGAGCACGGTGTCCGTCGACGGCGACCGGGCGAGCGGGGAGAGCTACTGCCTGGCCCACCACATCTCGTTCGGGGCGGACGCCGATCGCACGATCATGATCGCCTCCATCCGCTACCTGGACGAGTTCGTCAGGCAGGACGGCCGGTGGCTGTTCGCCGAGCGCCGCCTGTTGGTCGACTGGACCGAGACCCGCCCCTGCTCGCCCTGAGTGCCGAAGCGGGCGGTAGTACGGGTCCAACTCGGCTGCAGTCTGCGGTGGTTCGAGTATGGCGCTCTTGCATGACGATGTGATTACACTGTGATCCGTCGTTCGCGAGCCCAGGGGGACCACCCATGGCGTGGGATTTCGAGACCGATCAGGAGTTCGCGGAGCAGCTGGCCTGGATGCGCTCCTTCATCGACCACGAGTTGATTCCGCTCGAGCCAGTCTTCGACGAACTGCCTTACGACGAATGGTCGGTGGTCAGGCGTCAGCTGCAGGAGCAGGTGAAGGCGCGGGGCCTGTGGGGGGCGTTCCTGGACCCGCGGCTGGGCGGGCCGGGCTTCGGCCAGATGAAGCTGGCGCTGATGTCGGAGGTCATCGGACGCTGCATGATGTCGATGACCGTCTTCGGCGTGCAGGCCCCGGACAGCGGCAACATGGAGTTACTGGCCCACGGCGCCGACGAGGCGCAGAAGGAACGCTGGCTGTGGCCCAACCTGCGCGGCGAGATCTCCAGCGCCTTCGCCCTCACCGAGCCGTTCCACGCCGGCGCCGACCCCACCGTGATCGGCACCACGGCCGTGCTCGACGGCGACGAGTGGGTGCTCAACGGCCGCAAGTGGTTCATCACCAACGGCTCGGTGGCCGACATCGTGCTGGTCTTCGCCGAGACCACCCCGGAGGGCCGGCCGCACCGCCACGCCTCGGTGTTCGTCGTCCCGGCCGGCACCCCGGGGATGGAGATCGTCCGCGACATCGGCACCATGGCCGCGCCGGACGCGGTCTTCGGGCGGCCGGGCAACCACGCCGAGATCAGGTTCCGTGACTGCCGGGTGTCCGGCGAGCACCTGATCGGTGCTCCCGGGGAGGGGTTCGTCCTGGCCCAGCAGCGGTTGGGCGGCGGCCGTATCCACCACGCCATGCGCTGGCTCGGACAGGCCCAGCGCTCGCTGGACATCATGTGCGAGCGTGCGGTCTCGCGCACCTCGCACGGCAGGCTGCTGGGGGAGCACCAGATGGTCCAGGACTACGTGGCGCTCTCGCACATGGAGATCCAGGCGGCCAGGCTGCTGACGTTCCGGACGGCGTGGCGGATGGACCGCGACGGTGCCCGGGCGGTGCGCGCGGAGCTGGGCATGGTCAAGGCCCATGTGTCCAAGGTGGTCCTCGGGGTGCTGGACCGCACCATCCAGGTGTGCGGTGCGCTGGGCTACTCCAGCGACCTGCCGGTGGAGGCCTGGTATCGGTCCACCCGCTTCGGACCGATCGGCGACGGCCCGGACGAGCTGCACAAGTCGGTGCTGGCCCGCACCCTGCTGGCCGGGTACAGCCCGGTCGAGGGCTGGCCCAGCGAGCACATTCCCAGCCGGCGACCGGCGGCCGAGGCGAAGTGGGCCCAGCTCCGCGCAGCGGCGGGGCTGACATGAGGGCCGGTTCGCCGGAACCGCTGCGCCGGTTCCTGGACGCCCGCCTCGGCGACCGGCAGCCGGTGGCGGTGGAGCCGATGCGCGGCGGGGGATCGTGCGAGGTGTTCGCGGTGACCCGCGGAGCGGAGCGCTGGGTGCTGCGCCGGGCACCGCAGCACGCCAACGCGACCTCGGCGCACGACGTGCTGCGCGAGTTCCGGATCCTGGACGCGATCAAGGACGAGCCGGTGCTGATCGCCCGTCCGGTGCTGGCCTGCGCCGACCCGGAGGTCTTCGGCTCGCCGTTCTACCTGATGGAGCGGATCGCCGGGGTGCCGGTCCGCAGCAGGATCCCCGGCGCGTGGGCCGCCCGGCCGGACACCCACGGCCTGGCCCTGGAGCAACTCGTCGACGCCCTGGCGGCGATCCACGCGGTGGACTGGCGCGGCTGCGGGCTGGAGGACCTGTCGCGGTCCGGCGCCGAAGGAGAGCGCAGGACCGAGCGCTGGCTCGCCCAACTCGACGGGTACGGCGGGCGCGAGCTGCCCGAGGCCCGGCAGGTGGCGGCCTGGCTGGACGCCGACCAGCCTCCGGACCAGCCGGCCGCGCTGTGCCACGGCGACTACAAGCTGGACAACCTGCTCTTCGCCCCCCAGGCGCCGCCACGGCTGCTCGCGGTGGTGGACTGGGAGATGGCGGCCGTCGGGGACCCGCTGGTGGACCTGGCCTGGGCGCTGATCTTCCACCCGGGACCCGAGGGGACACTGCGCCTGGGCGTCACCGGGGAGCCGGGATTCGCCGTCGACCGGCTCCCGGACCGCGCCGCACTGGTCAAGCGCTACACCGAGGCGTCCGGCCGCGACACCGCCGCGCTGGGCTGGTACGAGGTGTTCGCCCGCTGGAAGCTCGCCGTCGTGCTGGAGGGCAGCTACGCCAAGTTCCTGCGCGGGCACTCCGACAAGCCGGTGCACGAGTACTTCGGCCGCCAGGCCGACCTGCTGCTGCGCGACGCCGCCACCCTCATCGACCGAGGAGATCCGCTGTGACCCAGCCCCTCGCACCTCCGGCCCCGGTGCCGGCGCCGTCCCCGTCTCCAGCCCCGTCCCCGTCCCTGTCCCTGCGCGGCCGTACGGCGCTGGTGACCGGCGGTGGCACCGGCCTGGGGAAGGCCACCGCGGGCGCGCTCGCCGCTGCGGGAGCCCGGGTGACCGTCTGCGGTCCCGAGGCCGACGTCCTGGCCTCGGCCGCCGCCGAGCTGAGCGGACCCGGGATCGAGGACCTGCGCTGGGTGGTCGCCGACGTCACCGACGAGGAGCAGGTGGCAGCCGCTGTGGAGGCGGCCGCGCCCGGCGGCGGGCTGGACATCGCGGTCGCCAACGCGGGTGTGGCGATGCCCGGTTCGCTGCTGCACCTGACCACCGAGCAGTGGATGCTGCCGCTGGGGGTGAACGTGATCGGCACCGCCCACACCGTCAAGCACGCGGCGCGCAGCATGCGCAGCCGGGGCGGATCCATCGTCACCATCTCCTCGATCGCCAGCACCCGGCCGGCCGCGTTCCTGGGCAGCTACTCGGTGAGCAAGGCCGCGATCGACGGCCTCACCAGGTTCGCCGCGGCGGAGCTGGGACGCTTCGGCATCCGGGTGAACGGCGTCAGACCGGGGTGGATGGACACCGAATCCAGCGCCGCAGGCATCAACGACGAGAACCTCGCCCTGATCCGCGCCACCACCCCGCTGGCCTCGGACAACCCGCTGGGCGACCCCGACCATGTCGCCCGCGCCGTGGTCTACTTCGCCTCCGACTACTCCGCCTGGATCACCGGGCAGGTGCTGGGGGTGTGCGGCGGCTCCTCGCTGCCGCCGCCCTCCGGGGACTTCTCCCACATTGCCAGGCTGCTGTTCGCCGACGAGATGGCCCGCGACTTCGACGCGGAGTCCTCATGATGCGGGCCTGGCAGGTGCACGGCCACGGCGAACCGGCGCAGGTGCTGCGCCAGGTGACGGTCGATCAACCCGAGCCTGGGCCCGGGCAGCTGCGGCTGCGGGTCGCCGCCGCGGGCATCGGGCTCCCGGACGTGCTGATGTGCCGGGGCAGTTACCCGCTGACCCCCGGCCTGCCGTTCACCCCGGGGCAGGAGGTCACCGGCACCGTCACGGCGGTGGGCGCCGGCGTCGGGCTGCCGATCGGCAGCAGGGTGATGGCGGTGACCGCGTTCACCGAGGGGCACGGCGGCTTCGCCGAGGAGTGCCTGGCCCCGGCGGACTCCGCCTTCCCGGTGCCGGACGGACTCGACGACGTCGCGGCGGCCGGCTTCTGGATCCCGCACCTGACCGGCTGGCTCGCCCTGGTCGAACGCGGCCGGCTGGCCCCGGGGGAGCACCTGGCGGTCCTGGGCGCCGCCGGGGGCAGCGGCATCGCCGCCGTGCAACTGGGGCGCGCGCTTGGTGCCAGGGTCGTCGCCGTGGTCAGCGACGAGGAGCGGGCGCGGTTCTGCCGTGGCCTGGGTGCCCACGCATCGGTGGTCTACCGAGACGGACCGCTGTCGGCCGCACTGCGCCAGGCCACCGACGGACACGGCCCCGACCTGGTCTTCGACCCGGTCGGGGGAGCGCTCGCGTCCGACGCGGCGGCTGCGCTGGCCCGCGGTGGCCGACTGCTGTCGGTGGGCTTCGCGAGCGGGGCCTGGCCCGAGATCACCGCCGACCGCTTCGTGCTCGGCAACACCTCGCTGGTCGGTGTCTTCGCCGGCGGCTACAGCCGCGCCGAACTCGACGACGTCCACACCAGGCTCACCGCCCTGGTCGCCGACGGCAGCCTGCGCACCGCGGTCGGACCCGCCGTCGACTTCGACTCCCTGCCCCAGGCCCTGCAGCGCCTGGCCGATCGCTCCGTGATCGGCAAACTCGTCCTCGGAGGAATCTGACCATGGCCAAACCGGCCGACCTGGAACTCGACGCTGACCAGATCGTCGCCGCGGCGATCTCGATCCTGGGCGAGGGCGGTCTCGACGCGGTCAGCATGCGCAGCGTCGCGGCACGCCTGGGCGTCTCGCCGGTCCCGCTCTACAGCCGCGTCGGCAACAAGGAGGCGCTGATCGAGGCGATCGCCGACCGCCTGCTCGCCGACCTGGCCCCGCCGGACAGCGCGGACCAGCCCTGGACGGCCTACGCACCGCGCTGGGCCGGTGAACTGCGCACCAGGCTGGGGCAGTTGCGCGACAGCCGACTGGTCGTCGCCGCGCGCCGGCAGGCGTACGTCGAGGCGTCCCGCCCGCTGCTGGAGACCATGCGCCGGGACGGCATGGCCACCGACGCCGCCGTGCGGGCCTGCCGGCTGATCATGTGGGCGACCGTGGGCTTCGTGGCCCTGGAGGCCGGCGCGCAGCCGCCCCCAGGCGGGCCCAGCCGAAGGGTGCGCTCGGGCGGCGACGCCCAGGGGGTGTCCGCGGCGGACGCGGACACCCTGTTCCAGCTGCACATCCGCTACCTGGTCGAGGGCATCGCCCGCGACGCGCACACCACCGGGGAGGACCAGTGAAGCAGGCGCTGGGACCGGGACGGGTGGCCGTGGTGACCGGTGCCGGGAGCGGTATCGGGCGGGCCCTGGCCGATGCCTTCGCCCGCGAGCGGATGGCCGTGGTCCTCGCCGACATCGACACCGCCCAGGTGGAGGCGGCGGCCCAGGAACTGCGGTCCGCCGGTGCGCAGGTGCTGGCCCGCACGGTCGACGTGGCCGACCCGGCCGACCTGGACCGGCTGGCCGCGGCGGCGGTCGAACGCTTCGGCCACGTCGACGTGGTGTGCAACAACGCGGGCGTCTCCACCTTCAACCTCATCCAGGACCAGCGCCTGGAGGACTGGCGCTGGGTGCTGGGCGTCAACCTGTGGGGTGTGGTGCACGGGCTGCACAGCTTCCTGCCGGTGCTGCGCGACCAGGCGACCCCCGCCCACATCGTCAACACGGCCTCGATCGCCGGGCTGCTCAGCGGGGTCCCGGTGATCGGCCCCTACGCGGCGAGCAAGGCGGCGGTGGTGTCGGTCTCCGAGACCCTGCGGGCCGAGCTGGCACTCGCCGGCCTGCCCATCGGCGTCAGTGTGCTGTGCCCGAGCAGCGTCGACACCCGGGTGATGGAGTCCGAACGCAACCGGCCGGCTGCCCTTGGCTCCGAACGGCGCAGCGAGGCCGCCGAGTCGATGCGGCTGATGATCCGCGGCACGCTCACCGGGCCCACCGGCCTGTCTCCGGCCGCGGTGGCCGAGCGCGTGCTGGCCGCCATCCGTGAGGACCGCTTCTGGGTCATCACCCATGCCCAGGAAGGGGCGTCGCTCAAGAACCGGTTCGCGGACATACTCGCCCACGTCCCGCCCGGAGACGGCGCATGAGCATTCCCACGTTGAGTGCCGAGGGCAAGGTCGTCCTGGTCACCGGGGGCAGCAAGGGCCTGGGCCGGGCCATGGCCCTGGGCTTCGCCGAGGCGGGCGCCGATGTCGTGGTCGCCAGCCGCAAGCTCGGCCCCTGCGAGGCGGTGGCCGACGAGGTCCGCTCGCTGGGCGGCAAGGCCCTGGCGGTCGCCTGCCACGTGGGTGACTGGCAGCAGTGCGAGGACCTGGTGGCGGCCGCCGTCGGCGCGTTCGGCCGCATCGACGTGCTGGTCAACAACGCCGGCATCGCCCCGGTCCCCGCGTCGATCGAGGCGGTCACCTCGGAACTGTTCGACAAGACCCTCGCGGTCAATCTCAAGGGCCCGCTGCGGCTCACCGCGCTGGCCGCCGCGCACATGCCCAGCGGCGGTGCGGTGATCAACATCAGCTCCAAGGCGTCCCTCCACCCGACGCCGTCCACCGTGGTCTACGCCGCGGCCAAGGCCGGTCTGAACGCGGTGACCCGGGCGACGGCGCAGGAGCTGGGCCCGCGCGGAATCCGGGTCAACGCGATCGTCTGCGGCACCTTCCACACCGACAGCCTGCACCGGTCCCTGCCCACCGAGGCACTGCAGGCCCGAATGGCCGACCGGATCAGCCTGGGCCGGATCGCCACGGCCGACGAGATCGTCGGGACGGCCCTGTTCCTGGCCGGCGACGCCTCGTCCTACCTCAACGGCGAGCTCATCGTGCTGGACGGAGGCTGAGCAGTGATACACAACCAATAGGTGATCATGAGCATCGAAGTCAGTGGAATGGCCAGGGGGAGTGCAACAGCAGGGGCATAAGCAACAACCCATGGTTGTTCCCTTAGGGTGTCGACATGGATCTCGACACCGTCCGGACCTTCGTGGCCGCGGCCGACGCGGGGCAGTTCCAGGAGGCCGCCGCCGAGCTGGCGGTGACCCAGCAGGCCGTCTCCAAGCGCATCGCCGCGCTGGAGCGCGAACTCGGCGTGCGGCTGTTCACCCGCACCGCACGCGGCTCCGGGCTCACCATCGACGGGCAGGCCTTCCTGCCCCACGCCCGCGAGCTGCTGCGCGTCGCCGAACGCGCGGTCGCCTCCGTGCACACCGGGCGCCGACCGCTGCGCGTGGACGTGATCGCCTCGCGCAGCGCGCAGTCGGGCCTGATGCGCGGCTTCCACCGGGCTTATCCCGAGATCGAACTCGACGTGGTGATGCTGTTCGACGTCGACACGGCCGTCGCCGCGATCCGGTCCGGTGCGATCGACGCGTCCTTCCGTGCCGTCGCCGCACCCGACCGGCCGCTCCCCGACGACATCGAGTCCGTGCGGGTGTTCGACGAGACGCTCCAGCTGCTCACCGGCCCCGCCCACGCGCTGGCCGGCGCCCGGTCGGTGACGATGGCTCAGCTGGTCGGGCACCGGATCTGGATGCCCGGCATCGTCCCCGGTACCGAGTGGGCCGCCTACTACGAGGACATGGTCGCCGAGTTCGGCCTCACCATCGAGGCGACCGGCCCCAACTTCGGCTCCGACGCGCTGCTGGACACCGTCGCCGACACCCCGGCCCTGGCCACCTTCATGGGCGAGCAGACCCGCCTGGTCTGGCCCGCCGACCACGGCCTGCGCCGCATCCCGGTGACCGACCCGACTCCGGTCTACCCGCACTCCCTGCTCTGGCACCGCGACAACCCGCACCCGGCGCTGTCCACCCTCCGGGCCCACCTGGCCGCCACCGTCGCCGCCCACGGCGCGGCCGGGACCTGGGTGCCGGACTGGGCGGTGCGCCGCGCCGTCGGTAGGTAGCAGTCGGTACGTAACAGGGGGAGCGCCCGGGCGCGTCATAGGGGTGCAGTGACGTGATCCAACGAGAGGCGTACTCAATGCACTTCAAGGAGAAGGCGACCACCGGGCTGGCGCTGGCCGCGCTGTGCGGTCTCGGGACGGCCGTTCCCGCGTCGGCCGCCCCCGGGGCCTCGTCCTGGACCGAGACGAACCTGGGCAGCGTCCAGGTGGCGAGCGCACAGGCGGCCGGCCCCGGGATCACCTGGGTCGCGGGCGCGCAGGTGACGACCGATCAGGCCACCGGCGCCACCAGGTTCGCGCCCGTGCTGTTCCAGCAGGACCGGGCCGAGGGGGAGACCTGGCAGCGGCTGCCGGTGTCCTTCGCGGGCTGGGACAGCCGGAGCAACGACCTCGACGTGACCTCCGACGGGTCCGCCTACCTGGTCGGCGACATGTCCGGCACGGACCCGGGGGTCCTGGTGGGCCGGTATGTCGCGGGGCGCTGGAACGTGTCGGCCGACACCGCCCTGCCCGCGGGAACCACCGACGCCAGCCTGTTGTCGGTCAGCGGCACCTCCGCCCACGAGGCCTGGGCCGTAGGCCAGGCGGACGACGCGACCGGGCAGGTTCCCCTGGTCCAGCACTGGAACGGACACGCCTGGCAACTGGTCCGGATCCCGATCGCGGGCTACGACCAGTGGCTCCTCACCCAGGTGAAGGAGGTGTCCCCGAACGACGTCTGGGTGGTGGGGAACGACAACGCCACCGGTCAGACCCTTGCGGCCCACTGGGACGGGACGGCCTGGAAGCGTATTCCGACCCCCGCGTTCCCCGACTCCTCGGTGCTCTTCGACATCGCCGCGCGCACCCCTTCGGACATCTGGGCGGTGGGCTGGTACCGCGACACCGACAAGCAGCGTCCGCTCGGGCTGGCCCTGCACTGGGACGGCCGCAGCTGGACCCAGCTGCCTCTACCGGCCGGGACCTTCGCGCTGAACAGCGTGGCCCTGCAGCCGGCCGGCGGCATCGCGGTGGTCGGTGGCAACGACGACGCCGCAGTCGGCCTGACCTGGGACCCGGCCGACGGGTGGAAGTCCCTGGACCTGCCCGAGAACAACCCCGACCAGCCCCTGGGCGCCTGGACGGTCCTCGCGCAGCCGGGCCGGCTGACCGTCACCGGCTGGCACTACCTCTCGTCGGACTTCGGCGACACCTTCGAGAGCGGCGTCATCCTGACCAGGTGACCGGCGTAGGCCCTGGCCTCGGCCCCGGCCTCTGCCCCGGACAGCACACGTCTGCCCACGACGGTGTCGTCGTGGGCAGACGTGGAGGAGCTGCTGCGGTGCGGTCGGCCGGGATCAGTAGCCGCTGCTGCCGTAGGCGATGTTCTCGAAGGCGCCGTAGGTGGCGTTCGCGTAGCGGACCGCGGCGACGATGTTGTCGACCGGGTTCATGATGTCCGTGTGACCGGACAGCGCGTAGCTGTTGAAGGTCGGCTGGATCATCTGCATCAGGCCCTTGGAGGGGGTGCCGGCGGCCGCGTTGGAGTCCCAGTCGTTGACAGCGTCGGGGTTGCCGCTGGACTCGGTCATCGCCCGGGCGCTGATGGCGTCGGCGGAGGGCACGTGGTCGCCGTCGGCGGCCAGGATGTCCCGCGCCTCGGCGATCCAGCCGTCCAGGTTGTCGGCGTAGGTCGGCGTGGCAGCGGCCTTCGCAGCCGCTGCGGCTGCCGCTGCGGCCGCCTGGGCCTTCGCCTGTGCGGCCGCCTCGGCCTGGGCCTTCGCCTTGGCCTGCGCGGCGGCTTCGGCCTGGGCCTTCGCCTTGGCAGCCGCCTGGGCCGCTGCCTTCGTCTTGGCAGCAGCCTGGGCCGCTGCCTTCGCCTTGGCGGCGGCCTCGGCCTGGGCCTTCGCCTTGGCGGCCGCGGCCTTGGAGGCGGCCGCCGAGGTCTGGAGCGCGGTGCGCTGCTCGGAGCGGTTCGCCGCGTCACTGGACGGGCGTGCGGCGGCCTGGCTGCTCGCAGCCTGTGCCGTGGTGTGGGCGGTGTCCGAGCTGCCGCCCGCGAAGGCGACGGCGGTACCGGTGGCCGTGCCGGTGACCAGCAGGGCGGCGACGGCGCCCGCGGCCAGCCGCTTGTTGGGTCGGACGGCGGCGACGCGCTGGTTGAGACGGCTGAGGGAAGGCCGGATGTGGTGACGCATGGAACTCCGATGTCGACGGGACTGCCCAGGGCCGAGGGCGCACCGGTCCGCGCGCTCGCCCAGGGGCGTCGCTCCGCAAGGGGTGGGCCGCTCGGCGGCTTCGGGACTGGCCCGACCGAGCAAGGGAGCCGTTCAGTGGCGGATGTTCCGGCGCTCAGCGCGCGGTTCGCCCGGCTCCCGGCAGGTCGTTCTGTTCGCCTGCCTCGTGCACCGTCACATGCTCTTCACGTGATGAGCAAGAAATCTCGACGGAAAGTGCGACACGCCACAACGCGGGGGTGACCTACGTCTCAACTGGCCTCAAAAACCCCACCCTGCGCCCCTGATGTCCGTTTTGAGGGATTTATGCAGGTGTTAGTGCAGGGCTCCGGAGCGGGGCAGAACGAAGCGCCGTGGTCCCGATCGGGACCACGGCGCTTCGGTAGTCGTGCTGCTGTCAGCGTTCGAAGACGCCGGTCAGTCGGGCGCGGCCCAGCACGGGCGGGGTGACGGCGGGCAGCAGGGTGCGCGGGCGGGCCCGGTCGGGAGGAGTGGTGGCGGAGCTGGCGTCCAGGGGGGTCTCCAGGGCGAACAGCTGGAAGACGTAGCGGTGCGGCCCGTGGCCCTTGATGGGGCCGGGGCCGTGGTAGCCGCGCCCGAGGGTGGACCGCAGCACCCGCACCCCCTGGCCCGGCTGCTTGCCGGCCAGGTCGCCGGGCTCCAGCTGCCCGACCGCCGGGTCGATCAGGGCGACGCAGTGCACGGCGGGCTTGCCCATGGGGACGTCGAGGTCCTCGACCACCAGCAGGAGCTGCGCGGTGCCCGTGGGCGGCGGGCTCCAGGCCAGGTGGGGGGAGCGGTCCTGGCCGCCGATGTGCTTGGCGCAGTGCTCCAGCTGCATGGTGCCGCCGTCGCCGAAGTGCCGGCTGGTGAGCGTCAGCGTCTCGGGGCCGTGGAGGTTGGGCAGGTTCCAGGCCATGTGGGTCTCGCCCGCCCTGCGGTTGTTCAGGAGTCGTCCCAGCAGGCTCATCGGGTGGCCCCGACGGTGGCGAGGACCTCGGCGGTGGTGGCGGTCTCGCCGAGCTTGGGGAAGACGCGCTCGACGCTGTGGCGGTGCGAGTCGGCGTCGGGATCGGCCATGGCGTCGGTGGCCAGGATGACGTGGTAGCCGTGGTCGGCGGCGGAGCGCGCGGTCGACTCCACGCCCGAGCTGGTCGAGATCCCGGCGAGCACGATCTGGGTGACGCCCAGGTCCCGCAGCAGGGTGTCGAGCCCGGTGTCGTGGAAGGCGCTGCGCCGCCGCTTGGTGATCAGGTGGTCGGTCGGCTGCACGTCGAGCTCGTCGACCAGGTCGGCCCAGTCGGAGGGCATCTCGGCGAGGTTGCGCGGGCTTCCGGCCTCGGTGCGTCCCGGCGCGCGTCCGGTCACGTTGACCAGCACCACGGGCAGGTCGTGCCGGCGGAACCCGGCGGCCAGCTGCGCCGCCTGCCCGACGGTGGCGGTGAACGCATCACCGCTGCCGGGGGAGAGGAAGCCCTTCTGCAGGTCGATCACGACGAGCGCGGACATGGGGTCGATCGTTGTCAGTGCCATGGTTGCCTCTGCTGCGGGTGACGGATCGTCATAGGGGTTGGACGTTCTGGGCCAGACGCTCCAACAGTGCTGCTGCCGACCGGAGTTGCTCCAGTTCGGACGGCGTGAACGCGCCGCTGGTCAGGGCCCGGGCGATCAGTTCGGTCCGGGCGTTGCGCTTGTCCTTCAGTGCCCGTCGTCCGGCATCGGTCACCGTCAGCACCGCGCGCCTGCCGTCCTCCGGGTCCGGTCGGCGTTCGACCAGGCCGCGGGCGCGGAGCGCACTGAGTGTCGCCCCCATGGCCTGGGCCGTGATCTGCACCTCCCGGGCCAGCGCCGAGGAGGTGGTGGGGCCCGAGCGGTCCAGGCAGGACAGGGCGGTCCGTTCGGGCATGGTGAGCCCGCCGCCGGTGGGCACTTGGCGCACCCGTCGCACCAGAACGCTGACGCTCGCCAGCAGCGTCGCGGCAACCGTGCCGGGGTCCAGATCGTCGTCCATGTACTAAGTCTATCTTATAAACCTGCCTTACGGTCTACTCCGGCGCCACCGCGCGGGTTCCGGTTCGAATACTTCCGTGGAGTGCCCGCTCGCGGATTCGATTCGGACCTACTCTTGATCCGATCAAGTGATGGACGTCGAGGGAGAGTTGTCGATGAGCAGGGACGTGTTCTCGGGTGCGGCACTGGGGTCCGCTTCTTCGCCGGAACCCTGGGTGCCTCCCGTCATCGACACGGGCGTGGCCCATCCGGCGCGGATGTACGACTACTACCTGGGTGGGAAGGACAACTTCCCGGCCGACCGGGAGGCCGCGGAACGGATCCTGGCAGTGGGTCCGCAGACCCGGGTGTTCGCCCAGGCGAACCGGGCGTTCCTGGGGCGGGCGGTGCGGTTCCTCGCCGAACAGGGCATCGACCAGTTCCTGGACATCGGCACCGGGATCCCGGCCGCGGGCAACACCCACGAGGTCGCCCAGAACGTCAATCCGGCAGCCCGCGTCGCCTATGTCGACAACGACCCGATCGTGCTGGCCCACGCACGCGCCCTGATGGCCGGTCACGGACTGGGCGCCACCACGGTCGTCCAGGCCGACCTGCGCGACCCGGCCGCCATCCTGGCCGACCCCGCGGTGCGGGCCGCGATCGACTTCGACCGGCCGGTGGCCCTGATGCTGGTGGCAGTCCTGCACTTCGTCACCGAGGCCGAGGAACCCGACGCCGTCACCGCGCTGCTGCGCGACGCGCTCCCCTCCGGCAGCTACCTGGTGCTCTCCCACGCCACCGGCGACTTCGTCCCCCCGGCGCAGGCCACCGACGCCCGTACCATCACCGAGGTCTACAAGCAGCGGGCCACCTCACCGCTGACGCTGCGTACCGGCGACCGGATCCGCGAGTTCTTCGGAGACTTCGCGCTGCTCGACCCGGGGCTGGTCCAGGTCCCGTACTGGCGTCCGGAGCAGGAGGTCCCCGCCGAGATGGCCCAGGTGGTGTTCTATGGCGGAGTGGCCCGCAAGGCCTGAACCGACCGCAGACCCGACGGGGCGTCAGGGCTGCGGCGGCGGCCGGTCCTCGGTTCGGGCGGTGAGCGCGTCGCGCAGGCCGGCGCGGGCGGTGACGCCGAGTTTGGGGAAGACGTTGTAGAGGTGCCCGCTGACCGTGCGGGCGGACAGGTGCAGCCGTTCGCCGATGGCCTTGTTGGTCAGCCCCGAGGCCGCGAGCGTGGCGATCTGCAGCTCCTGCGGAGTGAGCTGGACGTCTGCCGAGTCGGCCTGCCGCCGGGACACGCCGGTGGCTGCCAGTTCGTTCCTGGCGCGCTCGGCCCACGGTGCGGCCCGCAGCCGATCGAAGACCGTCAGCGCGGCGTTGATGCGTACCCGCGACTCGACGGTGGCCCGCTCCCTGCGCAGGTGCTCGCCAAAGGCCAGCAGGACCCGCCCGCGTTCGAACGGCCACAGGTGCTCGGGCGCCGCTGCGAGCGCCCGCTCGAAGTGGGCGCTCGCCACGTCCCCTTCCGAGACCAGGCCCTGCGCGGCGGCCACGAGCATCGTCCAGCGCGAGGAGATCCTGGTGATACCCATCCGCAGCATCGCCTCGACGAATCCCTGTGCCTGGTCCGTCCGGCCCGTGCGGACGGCTGCCTCGACGAGGTCGTAGGCGACGAACAGCTGCAGCTGCCGGGCGGTGCCGGGTTCCAGTCCGTGTGGGCTGATCCTGGTCGCCTCGGTGTAGGCCGTCTCGAAGTCGCCGCGGCCGATCGCGGCGAGGGTCCGCACCCGGTACACGTGCTGCGGCACGATGAAGGCCTGGCGTGGGATCGCCCAGGCCAGCATCGCCTCCAGAGGTTCCTCCGCCTCGTCCTGCTGCCCGAGCGCGGCTGCCGCGAGGGCTTTGCTGTAGTGCAGGAACCAGACGAAGTTGACGTATCCGTAGGACTGGGCGCGTTCCAGCCCCTCCTCGGCGAAGCGCTGGGTGTCGTCCCATCGCCCGGCCAGGTAGCTCTCGGCGCACAGCAGCATCAGCGCGTTGGTGACGGAGGCGACGGCCCCGGTGCGGGCGGCGTCCTGCCACACCCGCAGCAGTGGTTCGCGCAGGTCGGACAGGCGGTCGACATCGTTGGCGACGTACCCCACCCGGATGATCTGGCCGGGGTCGAGCTCGGTGGCCAGCGTCGCGATCTCCTGGTCCAGGGCGTTCAGTGCCTCGGGGGAGACGAGGGCCGGATTGGAGACGACCTCGGAGCGCACGAGCAGGCCCTCCGGCAGCAGGTCGCGGTATCTGTCGACCAGTTCGAGGTAGGGGTCCCACATCTCTCTGCGCCCGTTGAGCGAGGCGATCACAGAGAGCACCCAGATCGCGGCGTTGATCTCCTCCGCGGTCGGATCGGCCTCGGGGGCCCGCAGGGCGGTGGTGAGCACCCGGAAGGCCGAGACCACGTCCGCGTCGGAGTACAGCATGAGCGAGGCCGCAGCCGAGGCGGTGGCCAGCGAGCCGAGGTCGGTGTCCAGGCGGCGCGCGTCGTTGAGCAGTTGCGAGGCCGTGTGGAGGTCCCCCATCACCTCGGCCGCGAAGTACGCGGCCCCGGCCAGGCGCTGTGAGCGGTGATCGGGATCCGGACTCAGATGGGCCGACCGGGTCATCGCCGCCACCGCCGCGGAGGGGTCCCCGCGCTTGAGTGCCCGGATCGACTCGTGCTGCAGCAGGGTGGCCACCTCCTCGTCCGGGCCGAGGGACGCATCGGCGAGGTGCCAGGCGCGGCGTCCCGGATCGGAGCGATGGCAGCCGGCGAGTGCCTGGTGGGCCCTGCGTTGCTGCTCCGGCCGGGCCAGTTCGACGACGGCGGAGCGCACCAGCGGATGACGGAAGACCACCGTGTGACGGTTGTCGACGACGACGATGCGCTCACGTTCGGCGATGTCGAGGTGGGTGGCGGCATCGGGTCCCACCACGCTCTCCTCGGACAGCGCCTGGCCCGAGCCGTCCAGGGCGAGCAGCAGCAGCAGGTCCCGGGTCTCCTGCGCCAGTGCCGTGATCCGGGCGGTGAACATCCGGGTGAGCCGCTCGGTCAGCGGCAGCACCGTCGGCAGCGTGTCCGCGGTGGGGTAGCGGGCCGAGGTCAGCGTCGCCGGCAGTTCGACCAGAGCGAGCGGGTTCCCCTGGGCCTCGGAGACGATGCGCCGGCGCACGTGCTCGGCCAGGTCCGGGTAGTTCGCCAGCAGCAGGGCTTCGGACTGCGCGGGGTCCAGGGCATGGATGGTGAGGCTGTTGACGTCGCCGCGGTTGCGCAGCGGCTCCCCGGTGGTGCGGACTGTTGTGAGCACGCGCACCCGGGTTCCGGCGACCCGGCGGGCCACGAAGGACAGCACGTCCGCGCTGGCGTCGTCCAGCCACTGGGCGTCGTCGACGATGGCGACCAGCGGCTGTTCCCGTGCGGCGAGCAGGAGCAGGGACAGGGTCGCGGTCGAGACGAGGATGCGCGAGGGGGTCGCGCCGTCGCCGAAGCCCAGGGCCACTCGCAGGGCGCTCGCCTGGCCCGGGTCGAGTTCCGCGAACAGGGGTGCCAGCGGCAGCAGCAGCTGGTTGAGGCCGGCGAACGCCATCCTGGCCTCGAACTGGGCACCGGCGGCCCGCAGCGTCCTCATCCCCCTGGCGCGGGCGAGACCGGCGGCGGCGTCGAGCAGGGCGGACTTTCCCACGCCGGGGTCACCGAACAAGGTCAGCGAGCCGTCGAGTCGAGCGGTGTCGTCGATCACTGCCGTGATCAGGTCCAGTTCGTCGGACCGGCCGGTCAGATCGGCGCCGGCCTCCCGGGCCTTGCGGCCCGGGCGCTCTGTGTTCATGGGAGGTGCTTCTCTCCAGCGGCATAGAGGGTGCGGTCACCTCAAGGAGTGTGGAATTGAACTGCGGTCCCAGGCTTCGTGAGGTTCTCGACTCTATTCGACGCCGCAGTGCACTGCCCGGTAACCGCTGCGGCCCCGGGGCCGCAGCGACTCCATGATAAGAACTCCAGTTCGATTATCGGGCAGGTCCGCTGGCGAGGAAGTCCACCAGGGCGGCGTTGACCTGGTCCGCATGGGTCCACAGCAGTCCGTGCGGGGCGTCGTCGATCTCGATGTACTGCGCGTCAGGCACCGCCTTGGTGAACTGCCGCCCGGTGGCGTCGATCGGCAGGATCCGGTCGGCGGTTCCCTGCAGGATCAGCGCCGGCACGTCGATCCTGGCGATGTCGGCGCGCATGTCGGTGTGCCAGCTGGGCACCACGGCCGAGGACGCGTACGGGGACATGCGCGTGGCGGTGACCCAACTGCCGCGCACCGCCTCCGGGCTGATGAGTGTGCCCAGGTTCTCGTCGAGGTTGTAGAAGTCGTTGAAGAAGTTGGTGAACCAGGCGTACCGGTCCTTCTGCGCGGCCGCGATGATCCCGTCGAACACGCCGGCCGGAAGGCCGGTGGGGTTGTCGGGGGTCTGCAGCAGGAACGGTTCGATCGGCGCCAGGAACGCGACCTTGCGCAGGTTCGCGGTGCCGTGGGCGCCGATGTAGCGGCCGATCTCGCCGGTGCCCATCGAGAAGCCGACCAGGGCGACGTCCTTGAGCCGCAGTACGTCGAGCAGCACGTCCAGGTCGTCGGCGAAGGTGTCGAAGTCGTAGCCGGAGGTGGGCTGGCTGGACTGGCCGAAGCCCCTGCGGTCGTAGGTGATCACGCGATGCCCGGCCTCAAGGAGGGCGGGGATCTGCAGCTCCCAGGACCTGCCGTCCAGCGGATAGCCGTGGATCAGCACGACGGGCGAGCCCTGGCCGTGGTCCTCGTAGTACAGGTCGACGTCGGTGGTGTTTTCCCTGGCGACGGTGATGTAGGGCATGGCTGTGCCTCCTGAGTGGCGGGGATCGGATGTGGTGACGCTGTGGTGCGGGGAGCGGCGGCGCCGATTCGGCGTCGGCACCGCCGGCGAGGACCGGGCAGGGTGGAGTCACTTCTCCAGGTAGGGAGCGGCCTTGGCGAGCTCGGGGCGGGTGACGGGGTGGCCGTCGATGGTCTGGTAGGTGGCGGCGGAGCGGCCGAGGGTGTCCAGGAGGGTGGCGGGGCCGGCGAAGGGCTTGCCGCCGATGTGCCAGCCGTCGGTATGCAGCTCCTCGATGAGGACCCAGACGATCTCGCGGAAGGCCTCGGAACCCTCGAACTTGACCATGACCTCGGTCAGGGCTGCGGCCATGTCGTGCTTCTCCTGGGTGCTGAACACTCCGTCGACCAGCTTGACGTTGACGAACGGCATGGGGTGCTCCTTGGATCGGGATGCGATGTCCCGCCGAGCGGCGGGGACAACTGAATCCTCATCCCGGGGGCCCGCACGCCGCACCAGTCATCCGACCTGACCTTTGCGGACCCTCTGCGGCACCGGCGTCGAAGCCGGGTCGGATGACTCATGCCCGGTCCGGGGGCGGCGGCGACCATGGACAGGGACGGCGCAGCCGCCGAACCCCTCACCGATGAAACGAGGAACACCATGTCCGAAGAGTCCAACAGGCAGTTGGTCGCGGACGCGTTCGAAGCCTGGGCCGCCGGCACCGGGGGAGTGTTCGACCTCCTGGCCGAGGACGCCGACTGGACCATCGTCGGCAACAGCGTCGCCTCCGGTACCTACCCCACGCGCGAGGTGTTCCTCGACACCGTCATCCGTCCGTTCAACGCCCGGATGAGCACCCCGCTGGTGCCCTCCGTGCGCGCGCTGTACGCCGACGGGGACACTGTGGTCGCGCTGTTCGACGCGAGCGCCACGGTGCGGGACGGCTCGCGCTACGACAATACCTACGCGTGGTTCCTGACCATGCGTGAGCACCGGATCGTCAGTGCCGTCGCGTTCTTCGACAGCGTTGAGTTCAACGATCTCTGGGCCCGGGTCCAGCCCGCCCGACCCGCCTGATCCGCCTCGCCCGTCCGTCCCTGACCGCTCCGTCCGAAGATTGGCAGTGCACACCATGTTCGTCGTCATCCTTGACTACACCGCGCCGCTCGAAGAGATCGACCGCCACCTGGAGGCCCACAACGCCTGGCTGGAGCAGAACTACGCGGCCGGGCACTTCGTCGCCTCGGGCCGCCAGGACCCCAGGACCGGCGGCCTCATCCTGGCCCGGGCCGCCGACCGCGAGGAACTGGGCCGGATCCTGGCCCTGGACCCGTTCGGCATCGGCAAGGTGGCCACGCACACGGTCATCGACTGGCGACCCTCGCGTGCCAGCGCCGAGGCCCAGTGGCTGCTGCAGCCCTGATCCGACCCGACCGGGATCTCGCCGACACGCGCCCGGACCGTACCGCCCCGACCCCACCCGATAGGGACGATGTGGTGGTCAGCCGTTGCTTCAGGACGGCGGCCACCACCCCCGGACCCACCGAAAGACAGTGACCATGCGCGCAGCCGTGCTCAAACAGTTCGCCACCCCGCTGGAACTTGCCGACATCCCTCGACCGGCGCCCGGCCCGGGCGAGGTCCTGGTCAGGATCGCCGCCAGCGGTGTGAACCCCCTGGACACCAAGATCCGTGCCGGTCTGGCCGCGCACGCACGTGCCGTCCTGCCCGCGGTGCTGGGCCTGGACCTGGCCGGCACCGTCGTCGAGGTCGGGCCGCAGGTGGCCGGCTTCGCCGTCGGCGACGAGGTGTACGGGCTCAGCGGCGGCGTCGGGGGCCTGCAGGGATCACTGGCCGAGTATGCCGCCGCCGACGCCCGGCTGCTCGCCCACAAGCCCGCCTCACTGACCATGCGTCAGGCCGCGGCGCTGCCGCTGTCGGTGGTCACCGCATGGGAGGGCCTGGTGGACCGGGCCCGGGTCGGTGCCGGCCAGAAGGTCCTGGTGCACGGCGGTGCCGGCGGCATCGGCCACGTCGCGGTCCAGATCGCCCGTGCCCGCGGCGCCGAGGTCTTCGCCACCGCCTCGGCCGCCGACGCCGAGACCGTCCGGCAGCTCGGCGCCACCGCGATCGACTACGCCGGCACCGAGGTGCAGGAGTACGTCGCCGCCCACACCGGCGGCGAAGGCTTCGACATCGTCTTCGACACCGTCGGGGGCACCGTCCTGGACAACTCCTTCGCCGCGGTACGCACCTACACCGGCCATGTGCTGAGCGCCCTGGGCTGGGGCAGCCACAGCCTGGCCCCGCTCTCCTTCCGCGGCGCCACCTACTCCGGGGTCTTCACGCTGCTGCCGATGCTCACCGGAAACGGCCGCGACCACCACGGCGAGATCCTGCGCGAGGCGGCCGCCCTGGCCGACGCGGGCCTGCTCAAGCCGCTGCTCGACCCCCGCCGCTACGACCTGGACACGGTCGCCCAGGCCCACGCGGCCGTCGAGGACGGCTCGGCCCACGCCAAGATCGTCGTCGACATCGGCTCAGCGGCTGGTAGTTGATCACTGCTCAGCCAGTGCATAGGGTCGCGGGTATGGCACTGCGACCCGTTCAGGTGAACATCAAGGCTCTTGATGACGCGGCGGTCGGCCGGTTCTGGGCCGAGGCCCTCGGCTGGGGCGTCTCCAGCGAGGGGCCCGGCGTGACGAACGTCGAACCACTCGGCGGGTTCGTCTGGCCGGATCCGGTCGCGCTCTGCGTCGACGTCGTGGCCGTCCCGGAACCCAAGACCTCGACCAAGAACCGGGTGCACCTGGACCTCGCCACCAGCTCCGCGGCGCACCACGCCGAACTGGTCGCGCGCCTCAGGGATCTCGGTGCTACGCCCGCCCAGGTGGGCCAGGGCGTGGTGCCGTGGACGGTGCTCGCCGACCCGGAGGGCAACGAGTTCTGCGTACTGGAGCCCCGGGACGTCTACCGGGACACCGGACCGATCGCCGCGGTGGTGGTCGACTGCGTGGATTCGCGGGCGATGGCCCGGTTCTGGGGCCAGGCGACGGACTGGACTCTGCACGGGGTGACGGACGACGAGGCGGTGTTCCGCTCCGCCAAGGGTGTCGGCCCCTATCTGGAGTTCCTGCGCGTCCCCGGCGGGAAGGCCGTGCCGGACCGGGTCCACCTCGACCTGCTTCCCTATCCCGGTGACGACCAGGAGGCGGAGGCGGCCCGGCTGCGGGTCCTGGGTGCCGTCGACATCGACCTCGGCCAGGGCGACGTGCGGTGGAAGTGCCTGGCCGACCCGGACGGCCACGAGTTCTGCGTCCTCGCCCCGTCCTGAACCCGGCCCGGAAGGAGTCCGCGCTCCGGCAGGCCGCCGCCTGCCGGAGCTGGAGCAGCGCGTCGGACCAGGTCAGTCCTCGATGGTGATGCTCTGGCCCGCACCGCTGCTGGAGGTCACACCCATGACGGTGCCGGCCAGCACGTCGGTGCACAGGACGATGGGGCTGCCGGTGTACTTGACGTACCCGGCGGTGCACGCGCCCCAGTTGCCGTTGCCGTAGTAGAGCCAGCCCTCGTAGCTGACGCCCGACTTGCCCTTCCACACGTTCAGGTCGTGGCAGGTGGTGCTGGACGTGCTCGGCTTGGTGAAGGTCGAGCCACCGGAGAACTCCGGGAGACCGTGCGCGTTGGTGCCCGTCGTGCCCGTGGTGCCGGTCGGGAACTGACAGCCGACCGCAGCCGACGTCGCAGCCTGGGCCGGGACCGCGGCGACCGCCGTCGCGCCCCCGATCAGTGCGAGGGCCGCCACGCCGGTCACGAGTCGCTGGGGCTTCCTCATGTGCATCTCCTCCTGGGACAAGGGGTGTTCCGGGTGCCGGGCCCGATCCTGATTCGGCCCGGAGCACGCCGATCCTGTTCGGGACGGCGCCCCGGAGCAAGAGCCGCCGCCCGGATGACGGATTCCCGGGACGACACCGCCACGACCTGCGGGGACGCGCAACCAGGTGCCGACACGGCGGGACGCCGCTGGAACCGGTGAGGTGCCTGCGGCACCCGGTGTCTGAGATCGGCTCGGGTGGCTGAGGACGGTGTTCAGCGGAGGAGGGCCTGGATCAGGTCGGTGCCCAGGCGTGCGTTGGCGGGCAGGTCGAGTTCGTAGCTGACGTAGCGGCCGGTCCGGGTGGAGGTGATGACGCCCGCCTTCTTCAGGATGGCGAGGTGGCGCGAGACCTCGGGCGGGGTGAGCAGCCAGACGTCGGCGAGCTGGGCGGTGGTCTGCGGTCCGCGGGCGATGCTGCGCAGCAGGCGCAGCCGGACCGGGTGGTCCAGGGCGTGCAGCCGGTCCTGGACGGTCGCCACGGACAGGGAGGGTTCGCTGGGGGTGGTGAGCATCGGGTAGTTGATCACCGGTTGCCGGCCGGGCGCGTGGACCACGAGCAGGTGCGGGTGGGAGAAGGCGCTGGGCATGAACGTCAGCCCGGTCCCGGCGGAGCTGGTGGTGCGGTCCTGCAGTTTGTCGACGACGATGTGTCCGCCGGACGCCGACAGTGTGACCGCGGGGGAGATCGCAGCGAGGGTGCGCTGCAGTCCGTGCCTGGCCAGCAGGTCGCGCTTGTGACGGGCGTCGACGCCCAGCCGCCCGGCCACCGTGCGCCACGCGGTGTTGAAGAACCCGGTCGCGCAGTCCTCGAGCAGGCGCCGCAGCCAGCTCCTGGCGGTCTGCGGATCGGTGAGGACGTAGTCGACGAAGTCGAGCTGTCTGCTCCCGCGGGCGGCCGCCCGTTCGCGGGCGATACGGCGGGCGGTGTCGTCGGTGAGCGGTGATCCGAGGTCCTCGCGCAGCGGCACGACACCGCAGCTGCTGGTCATCAGAGCGGTGTGCACCCAGGTCTCGTCGTCCAGTTCGTCGAGGACGTCGAGTTCCTCGACCAGGGTCTGCTTGGGCCGGGCGGGCAGCAGCATGTCCGATCGCGAGGTGCGCCACAGGTAGTCGGCGGTGATGACGCGGTCCATCAGGTCCGGGTCGATCTGGGTGGTGGACGCGGTGATCCAGCCGGCCTGTTGGGCGTGGTGGGCCGGCTCCACGAGCAGGTGCAGGGCCGACCCCAGCTCGGCCAAGGGCGAGGGCGCGAACAGGTACCCGTCCGCGGCCAGGTCGGACACATCGATGCTGACGCTCATGACGCCATCCTCGTACCTGCCCGGGACCACGGCCGCGTGGATTGACGACCATCGTCAATCCACGCGGGGGAAACGGGGCCCCGCACCGATCGTGGCTGCATGCCCACCACTGCCGGTACAGCCACCGTTCCACCGCCACCACCACCGACCAGACTCACCACCCCCCAGCTGCTGCGCGGCCTGGGCGGGGGCCGCTACGCCTGCGCGGCGCTGGTCTCCTCCCTGGGCGGCGGGTTGATCCGACCGTTCCTGCTCCTGTACGCGGTCACGATCAGCGGCATCAGTGCGGGCCGAGCAGGCCTGGCCCTGTCGGTGGGCTTCCTGGTCGGCATCGCCCTGGTGCCGCTCGCCGGCCGCTGGGTCGACCGCGGAGCCCGCCGGGCGCTGATGGCCACCACCTTGACCTTTCGTGCGTCGGGGCTGATCGCGCTGCTGCTCGTCCCCGGGGCGGACGGATTCCTGTGGTGCTGCCTGCTCCAGGGGATCGGCAACCAGGCCGCGCCGATCGGGCAGGCCGCGATCATCGGGGACCTGTCGGTCGGCTACGAGCGCGACGCGGTGCTGGCCGCACTGCGCTCGCTCGGCAACGCCGGCACGGGTGCGGGCGCCCTGCTGGCCACCGTCGCGGTGAGCTCCGGCGGGGTCGGCATGCGCTGGCTGGCCGTCGGCACCGCGGCCGGATACCTGATCTCGGCGGCCCTGGTCTCGACCGTCCGGATCACCGGCACGGCCGGTAGCGCCGGCACCGCCGCAGCGACCCGTTCACCATCCCTGACGACCCGTGTCGGGGACCTCGACCGGCCCGTACTCCGTCGGCTGACGCTGATGAACCTGGCCAACCTGCCCTTCGCGTTCTGCTTCGACATCCTCGAAGTCGCCCTGCCGGTGGTGCTGGTCACCCGGATGCACGCGGCGCCCGCGTGGTCCTCCGGCGTCTTCGTCGGCAACACCGCCATGGTGATCCTCGCCCAGCTCCCGGTGGTGCTGTGGTCGTCGCGGCGGCCGCGACGCCATGTCTTCGCCCTGGCCGGATGGGTACTGGCGGCCTCCTACCTGGGATTCCTCCTCGCCGGCAGCGGGCACGGCAACGCGGGTGCGGGGGCCGTCGCGCTGGTCTGCGTCCCCTACACCCTGGGTGAGATCCTCTACACCGGTGTCGGCACCGCGCTGGTCATCGACGCCGCCCCGCCCCATCTGCGCGGACGCGTCATCGCGCGCTGGCAGCTGTCGCTGGGCCTCGGCCGGGCGCTGGCCCCGCTGACCATCACCGCCGCGCTCGGCGTGTCGGCGGTCGCGCTGTGGTTGCCGCTGGCTGCGGCGACGGTGCTGGGCGCGAGCCTGATCGTCCTCCACGCCCCCACCGACACGGGCCGACCGACGCACCCCGGCCCTGACCCCACCCGGCGCGAGCGCCGCAACCGCGCGGCCCTCGAACGCGCCGAGCTCGCCCATGCACTGCACCGGGACGGCTACCGCCGGCCGGACCGGATCGCGCATCCGGCCCTGCGCGGTCCCTGGTGCGGCTCCCGGCCATGGAGATAGCCCCGCGGGCCGCCGCCCGGCCCCACTCACATCCGGACCACGACCTTGCCCTTGGCGTGGCCCTGTTCGAGGTGGGCGAAGGCATCGGCGATCCGCTCGAACGGGAAGACCCGGTCGGTCACCGTCCGCAGCTCCCCTTGGTCGACCAGGCCGGCCAGCAGGTCGAGGTCGGCCCCGCTGGGATGCATGAAGAGGAACCGGTAGCCGACTCCACTCCGCCCGGCCCGGTGGCGGATCCTGGCGCCGGCTGCCCACAGTGCGGCCGCCACCAGCGGGCCCGCGTCGAAGTCCGCACGGGCGTTGGCGGGTTGGGGGAGTCCGGCGACGGAGACGGTGCGGGCTCCGCGCTTGAGGATGGCGAAGCTGTCCGACAGGTCCCGCCCGCCGGTCAGGTCGAGCGCGCCGTCGTAGTCGCTCAGCACGTCCCTGAACCTCTGCTGCCGGTAGTCGATGACCGTCGTGGCGCCGAGGGACCGCACCAGTTCCTGGCCGCGCGGTGACGCGGTGGTGGCCACCTGCGCCCCCATCCGGACGGCCAGTTGGATGGCGAGGGTGCCCACGCCCCCGGCTCCGCCGGAGATGAACACCCGGTCGCCCTCGGTGACGGCCAGCTCGTCGCGCAGCGCCTGCAGCGCGGTCAACCCGGCCAGCGGCAGGCCGGCCGCGTCGGCGAAGTCCAGCGACTGCGGCATCGTCCCCACCAGGGTCTCGTGGACGACGGCATAGGGGGCGAAGGCGCCGAGCTTCTTCTTGTCCACCCGGGCGAACACCCGGTCGCCGACCGCGAACCGGGTGACGCCGGTGCCGACCGCCGCGACCACCCCGGACAGCTCACTGCCCGCGACCTGGGGCAGGTCGAGGCGGTGCACCAACCGCATCGCGCCCTGGCGCACCTTGTAGTCGATCGGGTTCAGTCCCGCGGCGTGTACCCGGATGAGCACCTCGCCCCGGCCCGCCGTCGGTTCGGGGACGTCGCGCATCTCCATCGCGCTCGCGTCCCCGTACCGGGTCATCACAAACGCCCGCATGTCAGCTGCCCTCCTTCGCAAGGTCCGTCGCAGGTTCCGTGACCGGCGCGGCGACGGTGACGGGGTCCGGGCCGGTCGTGCCGCGGCGGTACAGCAGGAGGCTGAGGAGCAGTCCGAGCGCGAAGAAGCCGGCGGACCACCAGTAGGTCGTGGCGTAGCCGTGCAGGGCGGCCTGAGCGAACGTCAGGGGGTCGCGGGGGTTGCGGCCGACGAGGTAGTGGGCGGCCGTGGTGGTGGCCAGGGTGTTGAGCAGCGCGGTGCCGATCGAGCCGCCGACCTGCTGCATGGTGTTGACGGCCGCGGACGCGACTCCGGCGTCCTGCGCCGCGACCCCGTACGTCGCCAGGCTCATCGCGGGCGGGGTGGCCAGCCCGATGCCCACCCCGGAGACGAGCAGCGCCGGCATGATGTGCCCGGCATAGCTGCTGTGCAGTCCCAGGGAGGTCATCCAGACCAGGCCGGCTGCGGCGAGGCCCATGCCCAGCGGCACCACCGGCTTCGGGCCGAGGCGCGGCACCAGCACGGTCGTGGACAGCACGGACATGATCACCATGACGCCGACCATGGGCAGGAACGCCAGGCCGGTCCTGACCGGCGTGTAGCCGAGGGTCTGCTGCAGGTAGTAGGTCAGGAACAGGAACACGCCGAACATGCCCGCGCCCAGGACGAGTACGGCCAGGTAGGACGCTCCGCGGTTGCGGTCCAGCAGCACGCGCAGCGGCAGCAGCGGGTGCGTAGCCCTGGCCTGCCACCAGGCGAACGCGGCCAGGAGCACGGCGCCGGCGACCAGGAATCCCCAGGTGTCGGCGGAGCCCCAGGAGTGCGACTCGGCGTTGGCCAGGCCGTAGACGATGCCGAACAGGCCGGCGGAGACCAGCGCGGTGCCGGGCACGTCCAGGGTGGCGTCCCGGTTCCGGCCGGAGCGCTTGAGCAGCAGCGCACCGCCGACGAAGGCGAGCAGGGCGAAGGCCAGGTTGACGTACATGGTCCAGCGCCAGCTCAGGTGCTCGGTCAGCAGTCCGCCGAGCAGCAGCCCGATCGCGCCGCCCGCGCCGGCGACGGCACCGAACACGCCGAAGGCGGTGGCCCGGTCCTTTCCGTCGGTGAAGGTCGTGGTCAGGATGGATCGGGCGGCCGGGGCGAGCAGTGCGCCGAAGACGCCCTGCAGGGCGCGGGCGACGACCAGGCTCTCGAAGCTGCCTGCGGCGCCGCCGAGGGCGGAGGCTCCGGCGAAGCCGACCAGCCCCACCAGGAAGGTGACCTTGGTGCCGAACATGTCGGAGATGCGGCCGCCGAGCAGCAGCAGGCTGCCGAACGCGAGGGCGTAGGCGGTGACCACCCACTGCCGGTCTCCGTTGGAGAAGCCCAGGTCGCTCTGGGCCGACGGCAGCGCGATGTTCACGATGGTGGTGTCCAGGACCACCATCAGCTGGGCCGTCGCCACGACGGCGAGGACCCACCAGCGGAGCGATGACCGGTCGCGGATTCCTGGTCGGGTGGCGGCTTCTACTGCGGTCTGCATGGACAAGGGCCTGTTCCAGGGTGCTCGCGAGATGAGGGGTGCATGTGGCGACCCCAGATGTAAACGCTGTACACATTAGGCACGCGAAGTGTGCAGTGTCAACATTGGCGGGCGGTGGTGCCCCTGGCGGTGCCTACACTGGCAGCACCTGGAGGAAGGGTGGATCAGGTGGCAACGGCCCGCGACGCGTACCACCACGGCGATCTGCGCGCCGCCCTGCTGAACGCCGCGCTCGAACTGCTGGAGGAGGGCGACGAGGCGGCGCTGTCGCTGCGAGCCGTCGCCCGCAGGGCCGGGGTCTCGCCCAACGCCCCCTATCGGCACTACCCCGACAAGGACGACCTCCTGGCCGCGCTCGCCACGCACGGCTTCCAGGACCTGCGCCGCACCCTGCTGGCGGCGGAGGCCACCGCCGCCCCCGGGGAGGAACTGGTCACGCTGGCGCAGGCCTACGTCCGCTACGCGCTGGACCATCAGGCGCTCTTTGGGCTGATGTTCGCCCGCCCCTGCGACATCCGGCACCCCGAGACCCGCACGGCCGCCGATGAGACCTACGCCGTGTTGTCCGCGCGCGTGGCCGCGGTGAACACGCGCCCGGCCGACCAGCAGGCGGCGTTCATGGCCGGCTCATGGGCCCTGGTCCACGGGCTGGCCTCGCTGGTCCTCTACGGCAAGCTCGCCCGGGACGGCAAGCCCGAGGAGCTGTCCGCCCTGGTGAGAAGCGTCGTCGACGCGATGTGCGGCCCCTGATCCTCGGCACCGCTCAAGAGCTGCGGCTCAGGGCTGGTCGCTGACGAGAGCGACCGCTCGCGCCTCGGGAACTCCCAGCATCAGCAGGCTCGTGATCGTCGCAGCTCGGGCTCCCGGGGTCCTGTTCGACAGGTCGCTGTCCGCGATGGCGAACACGACGCCGTAGGCGACCTGGCTCAGAACGCCCGCCGGCAGGTGCTGCGCGAACACACCGCCGTCCTGGCCCCGTTCCACCAGGTCGGCAAGGAGCTCGTCGAGCGGCCCGAGCAGGCCGTGGATCGCCTCGCCGTACTCGCCACGGCGCAGCGCCAGCAGCACCCGGTAGCGGTGCGCCACCGGCCAGACCCGGGCGATGAACCGGACCCACGTCGCGTCCGCTGCCGCGTCGGAGGCGTTGACCTCGGTGAGCACGGCGGTCATCTCGGTGACGGCCCGTTCCGTGAGGGTCCGGATCAGGTCGAGGCGCGAGGGGAAATGGCCGTAGACCGTACGACGGACGACGCCGGCGGCGGAGGCGATGTCGCCCATGCCGGCCTCGGGGTTCTCTCCCAGCACGTCGAGAGCGACGTCGAGGATGCGATCGCGCGTCTCGTTCATCGAGCGCAGACGGGAGGACTCGGTAGGCACGGCGCCATTGTTGCACAGCACTGTGCAGTGTAGTAGATTGCACAGCAGTGTGCAATGAAAATCCGCGCTGTGCCTCGCAGCACAGGAGGAGAGAAGAAGGCCATGACCGCACCCACGCCGCCGCCGACACTGCCGGCCTCGACCCTCGTCCGTCCGTTCACCGTCTCGATCCCGGATGCGGAGATCGACGACCTGAAGCAGCGACTGGCGAGGACGCGCTGGCCGGATCCGGAAACGGTGGACGACTGGTCGCAAGGCGTTCGCCTGGAGAACGCCAGATCCCTGGTCGACCGCTGGGAGCACGGCTACGACTGGCGGCGCTTCGAGTCCGAGCTCAACCGCTTCCCCCAGTTCCTGACCGAGATCGACGGGCTGGACATCCACTTCATCCACGTCAGGTCCAGGAATCCCGACGCGATGCCGCTGATCCTCACGCACGGGTGGCCCGGCTCGATCGTCGAGTTCCTGAAGCTGATCGGCCCGCTGACCGATCCGGTGGCGTTCGGAGGGGATGCCGCCGATGCGTTCGACGTCGTCATCCCCTCGCTCCCCGGGTTCGGGTTCTCCCAGAAGCCCACGCAGACCGGGTGGGACGTAGCGCGCATCGCAAGCGCCTGGACGGAGCTGATGAAGCGTCTCGGCTACACGAGGTGGGCCGCGCAGGGCGGTGACTGGGGTGCCGTCGTCACCACCGCCCTTGGGGCGATGCGACCTGAGGGGCTGCTCGGAATCCACCTGAACACCCAGTACGCCTTTCCCGCGCAGATCCCCGACACCGACACCCTGTCGCCCGAACAGCGCTACGCCGTGGAGACCCTCGCCCGCTACACCGGCGAACTCGGCGGGTCGAACCACCTCCAGGGCACCAGGCCGGAGACCGTCGGATTCGCCCTGGCGGACTCTCCCGCCGGCCAGGCGGCGTGGATCTACGAGAAGTTCCAGTCCAAGACCGACAACCACGGGCTCGCCGAGGACGCCCTCGACACGGACGACATGCTCGACGCGATATCCCTGTACTGGTTCACCAACAGCGCTGCGTCGTCCGGCCGCATCTACTGGGAGAACAGGTCGGCCACCCTCGCCGGCCCCAAGGTGTCGCTCCCGGTCGCCGTGACCGTCTTCCCGAAGGACATCCCACGCCTGCCGCGCAGCTGGATCGAGGACACCTACAGCAATCTGATCCACTACGGCGAGGCCGACAAGGGCGGCCACTTCGCGGCCCTGGAGCAGCCCGAGATCCTGGTCGACGAAATCCGCACCGGCCTGCGTGCCCTTCGTGGCGGCGGAGGCGTCCCTGCGGCGTGACCCGTATCCGGTGCGAGGCGAGCAATCGGACGTGGGAACACCGTAGGTTGGGGAGCATGGACTGGAGTGACCTGGTGACGGACATTGCCGCGGACGCGCTCGGCGACAGCGCGTCCAAGCGGCTGCCGAAGGCGGCACAGGCGGCGCGGGCGGCGCAGGCCGATGCGCTGCCCGGCGAGCAGCCGGTCGCCTTGACCGCCTGCCGTGGCAAGGACGACTGGGCCAAGGGCGCACTGCTGGTGACCACGCACCGGTTGCTCTACCTCAAGGAAGGGCGGCCCGGAGTGCCGGTGCCGCTGATCGGGATCACCCATGTCGAGCTCAAGTCGACCCGGCTGAGCGGCATGGTGCTCAAAGTGGTCGCCCTGAGCGGGGCGCACCGCTGGGAAGGCATGGAGGAGGCGGAGGAGTTCACCGAGAAGCTGCGCAGCGCGATCAGGGCGGCCGTGTCAGCCGCAGCTCCCACCGAACCGGCGCCACCCGCAGGGGAGGGCGGCGAACTGCTCGACCAACTGGAGCGGCTTGCCGCCCTGCACGACTCGGGCGCGCTCGACGACGCCGAGTTCGCGGCCGTGAAGAAGCGCCTGCTCCAGCTCTGACGTTCCAGCCGTGCAGCGACCACGGCCACGTACCGATTGACGTATGTCCATATTGGCATACGATGGAGCCATGGCGAGAGCTGCGACCACGACGGACGCGTTCAACGCCGTCGCCGAACCCCGGCGGCGGGACATCCTCGACGCCCTGGCGCGGGGCGAACGGTCCGTCAATGACCTGGTCGAGCAGCTCGGCGTGGCGCAGCCGGTGGTCTCCAAGCACCTGCGGGTCCTGCGCGAGGTCGGGCTGGTCCAGGTCCGGGACGAGGGCCGGCAGCGGATATACCGGCTCGAGCCGGCGCCGCTGCGCCAGGTCTTCGAATGGGTCAAGGACTACGAGCGGCTCTGGACCGAGCGCTTCGAGCGCCTGGACGCGGTGCTCGAGGACCTGAAGGCAGAGCAGGCGCAGGCCGACCGCCAGGGATCGCGGCCGGCGACATCGGAAACGACGGACGAGGAGCGGACATCATGACTGCGGCGAACCAGCGGCGGGCGACCGTCACCACCCCCACCGACACCCAGATCCTGATCACGCGCGAATTCGACGCGCCCCGGCACCTGGTGTACCAGGCCTTCACCACCCCGGAGCTGCTGCGCCGCTGGTGGCACGCGAACCGCTCGGAGGTGACCGACGTCGAGATGGACGTACGCGTCGGCGGCAGCTGGCGCTGGGCGGCGAAGGCGTTCAACGGCTACGAGTTCGCCTTCTACGGCGCGTACCTGGAGGTCGTCCCGGACGAGCGCCTGGTCACCACGGAGACCTTCTCCGGCGTCCCCGACGCCAAGGCCGTGAACACCACGACGTTCACCGAGAAGGACGGCCGGACCTACCTGGAGATGCTGGTCGAGCACCAGAGCCGGGCGAACCGGGACGCGCACCTGAACTCCGGCATGGAGGACGGCATGCAGGACGCGCTGACGCTGCTGGAGGAACTGGTGCGCGAGCAGATCTGAGCCCGGGCCGCCCGACCCGGACGGCTCCTCGGGGTTCAGCCCGCGGAGGGCGGCCCGTCGAGGTCGGGCACCGCGCTGGCGTGGGCAGCCAGGACGCGCCAGGCGTCATCGGCGTACACCCAGGTGCGGGTGTACTGGAGGCGCGCGGCGAACGGCTGTCCGCCCGCGGTGCCCTGCAACCCGGCCAGGACGAGGGTGATCCCGGTCGAGCCGACCACGGTCACCTGCAGGTCCTGCTGGTCGAAGACCGCGACGGCCAGGGCGCCCGACCTGTGCGCCTCCAGGTCGTCCGCCTTGGTGAGGACGCGGCCGTCGGGCCCGGTGTAGCGGACGCGGTCGTCCAGGAGCTGGTCCAGTGCCTCGCTGTCCCCTGCTCGAACGGCGGCCTGCAGCTTCTGCTCGGCCTCGTGCAGGGCGGCTACGAGAGCTGCCTGGTCCGTCCCCATCCCGGTCCTCCTCGTCGTGTTCCCCCGCGATGCTTTCCTCCCTTGCGGGATCCGTCAAGGACTCGCCGACGCGTGCGCCTCCGGCGCCCGACCGGGTGACGGGCCGACACGTCCCGTTGCCGTGCCCGATCTAGAGTGGCCCCATGGACTATCGAACCCTTGGCAACAGTGGACTCCTGGTCTCCGTGGTGGGGCTGGGCTGCAACAACTTCGGCGGAAGGCTCGACGCGGCACAGACAGTCGCGGTCGTGGACGCGGCGATCGACGCCGGGGTGACGCTCTTCGACACCGCCGACATGTACGGCGCCAAGGGCGGTTCCGAGACGCTGCTCGGCCAGGCGTTGAAGGGGCGACGCGACGAGGTCGTGCTGGCCACCAAGTTCGGCCACCAGGGGATCGACATGGGGTACGGGCCCGCAGCCGGGGCCAAGGGCGGGCGCTCCTACATCCGGCGTGCGGTCGAGGAGTCGTTGCGACGCCTGCAGACCGACCACATCGACCTCTACCAGTTGCACACCCCCGACCCGCGCACGCCGATCGCCGAGACGCTGGCCGCGCTCAGCGAACTGGTGCGCGAAGGCAAGGTGCGCTACATCGGACACTCCAACCTGGCGGGCTGGCAGATCGCCGAGGCCGCGCACGTGGCCCGGGAGACCGGGGCCGTGCCGTTCGTCTCGGCCCAGAACGAGTGGTCGCTGCTGGAGCGCCGGGTGGAGCAGGAGGTGGTGCCCGCGGCCGTGCACTACGGCCTGGGGGTGCTGCCGTACTTCCCGCTCGCCAACGGACTGCTGACCGGCAAGGTACGCCGCGCCACCGGCGTGCCCGCGGGCTCGCGCCTGCAGTCGCGACCCGAGCGGGTGACCGAGGCCGGCCTCGACGCGGTCGAGCGCCTCGCCGCCTGGGGCGAGGCGCACGGCCGGAGCGTCCTGGAGATCGGCGTGGGCGCCCTGGCCGCACGGCCTGGCTGCGGCTCGGTCATCGCCGGTGCGAGCACTGCCGAGCAGGTGCGCGCCAACGCCGCCGCGGGGGAGTGGGTGCCGACCCCCGAGGAACTGGCCGAGATCGACGCGCTGCTTTCACCCCCGACCGCGGTCTGACGCCGCGTCCGGGCCGTGGCCGTCAGCCGGCTGCCAGGATCTCCACGCCGTGCGCTGCGAGGTGCTCGACGACTGCGTCATGGGGGTCGGCGTCGGTGATCAGTCCGCTGACCTTCTCCCAGGGCAGTACGCGGAAGCGAGAAGCCGTGCCGATCTTCTCCGAGGAGGCGAGGACGTAGGTCTCCGCGGCCCGCGCGGCCAGGGCGCGCTTCATCGCGGCCTCCTCGGCGTCCGCGGTGGTCAGTCCCGCTTCGGGGTGCACGCCGGTGACGCCGAGCAGGCACAGGTCGGCGGAGACGTTCTGTGCGGCCTCGACCGCGGCGGCGCCGCAGGCGACCGCCGAGTGCTTGAAGATGCGGCCCCCGAGCAGGAAGAGCTCCGCCTGCGGATGGTCGAGCAGGGCCGCTGCGATGGTCGGGCTGTGGGTGATCACGGTGCAGACCAGATCCTGGGGGAGCGCCTGGGCGACGGCGAGGGCGGTGGTGCCGCCGTCGAGGATCAGCGCGTTGCCCGGCCGCACCAGGGCGGCGGCCACAGCGGCGACCTTCCGCTTCCCGTCCGGGGCCACGCTCTGCCGGGCGGCGTAGTCCGCCACCGCCGGCGAGACCGGAAGCGCTCCGCCGTAGACCCGCTGGCACAGCCCCTCGGCGGCGAGGTCGCGCAGGTCGCGCCGCACGCTGTCCTCGGAGATCCCCAGGTCCGACGCGACGTCCTTGGCGACGACCTTGCCCTCGCGGGCCAGCAGACCGAGTAGGTGGTCGCGCCGTTCAGCAGCCAGCATCCGCACTCTCTCCTGTTCTTGCACGTTTCTGCATGTATCGTAGCGCCTGTGAACGACCAACCCGTGCTCATCCCCGCAGGAGGCCAGGTGGCAGCCCGCACCGGCATAGACGTTCCCGACCACCGCGGCCGCACCGGCCTCGACCGGGCCGGACGTGGCCTTGACCGTAACCCCGACGTCCGGGTGCGCGACGTCGAGCTCACGTCCCAGGGCTGGCACGTCCTCCGGCGCACCACCTTCGACTACCGCCGCCGCGACGGACGCTGGGAGACCCAGCAGCGCGAGACCTACGACCGCGGCGACGGCGCCGTCGTCCTGCCCTACGACACCGAACGCGGCCGCGTCCTGCTGACCCGTCAGTTCCGCTACCCGGCCTACGTCAACGACCACCCCGACGGCATGCTCGTCGAAGCCGCCGCAGGTCTGCTCGACGCGGACGACCCGCCCGCCGCCGTCCGGCGCGAGTGCGCCGAGGAACTCGGCGTCACCCTGGGCCCGCTCACCCACGTCCTCGACGCCTACATGAGCCCCGGCTCGGTCACCGAACGCCTGCACTTCTTCGCCGCCCCCTACACCCCGGCCGACCGCACCGGGGCCGGCGGCGGACTCGAGGAGGACGGCGAGGACATCGAGGTCCTCGAACTGCCCTTCGCCGATGCCCTCGCCATGACCCGAGACGGCCGCATCGCCGACGGGAAGACGATCATGCTCCTGCAGTGGGCAGCCCTGGACGGGCCCTTCGCACCGGTGGCGGACGCTCGCTGACCACGAGGTGCGAGGTTCAGCCGAGGGGGTCGTCAAACAGCTCCAGTTCTTCGTCCGTGGGGACGTCCAGGGACGCTTCGCACTCCCTGAGCAGTTCGGGCGTGATCACGGCAGCGCCAGGCTCCTGGTTGCGTCGGCCGACACGCTCATGCAGTTCCTTCGAGGACACGGCCAGATACCGCAGTTCGACGGCCGCTCCGAGGGATCGGGCCAGGCGGCGCTTCTCGTCACGCTCGGCACGGTCCCAGAACCCGTTCTCCAGGATCACCACGGCGCCCTGGGACATCAGCTCCTGAGCCAGCAGCCAGAGGCGCTGCTCGACCCGGTCGCGGGCCCGGCCGTCGAAGCGGTCGAACCCGAGGTCCACCATCCACTCGTCGGGGCACAGGCGGACCGCCGGAAGCTCCTGGGCCAGCCTCCTGGCCAGTGTCGTCTTTCCCGCCCCGGGAAGGCCGCACAGCAGGATCAGTCTCGGGCCGGCCGGAACCACGCCGCTCACCAGCCTTCTTGATCAACACTTCGCCACGATGGCAAGGACGTCGTCTGCTGCCGTCACCTCGCGGACGCTAGTGCTGATCGCCTCGGTGGGCGAGTGATGTACAGTCGCTCGCGGCCCAGCACACCTGACGTTGAAACGCCTCCCCGGGCCCGCCGCATGGGCGGCGTCCGGGGAGGCGCTGGTTGACGCTTGGTGCGTCCTGCCGTACTGGCTGGATGTCAGCTGGACAGGGTCCACTGCTGGTTGGCGGAGTCGGCGCAGGTCCAGATCTGCAGGCGGGTGCCGTCGGCGGAGCTGGGGCCGGTCGCGTCCAGGCACTTGCCCGAGCCGGTGTTCACCAGCTCGCCGTTGGACTGGTGCGTCCACTGCTGGGCGGCGGTGCCGTTGCAGTCGTAGAGCTGGACCTGGGTGCCGTTCGCCGTGCCGGCCGCGGTCACGTCCATGCACTTGCCCAGTGCCTGGAGCGTTCCGCTGGAGGAGGTCCACTGCTGGGCGCTGGTGCCGTTGCAGGTGTAGAGCTGGACCGCGGTGCCGTTGGCGCTGCTGGCCCCGGCCACGTCGACGCACTTGCCGCCGTAGCCGGTGATCTGACCGCCGGTGGTCGGCGGGGGCGTGGTGGTGCCGCCGGTGATCGCGTTGAAGATCCGGGAGTAGGCGTAGCCGGTGCCCTTGTCGTAGCTGTTGACCTCCCAGAAGGACAGCTCCTGGACGCCGTTGCTGGCGGCGAAGCTCTCCAGCGCGCTGGCGTTGGCCTGGGTGAAGTTCTCGTTGTCGTCGTTCTGCCCGGCGATCGGGGTCAGCCCGAGGCGCCCGTAGGCGGCCGAGGTGGAGATCCCGTACAGGCTGGCGAGCTGGGCCGCGGTGCCCCGGGCGGCGGACTCGGCGTCGTTGAAGGCGTTCTGGCCGTCGCCGAAGTCCATGGTCATGATGTTGACCGTGCTGACGTTGACGCCCGCGCTCTTGGCGCCCTGCAGGACTCCGAGCTCCTCACTGGGCAGGCCGGTGGGGTCCACGGCGAGGGTGTAGTCCACCTGTACCGACGGGTTCTGGGCCTGCAGCGCGGCCAGCGCCTGGTTGCGGCGGGTGTTGGCCGCGGAGTCGTCCAGGGTGCCGCCCTCGATGTCGAAGTCGAGCTTGGTGATGCCGTAGGTGTTGACGATGTTGGCGTAGGCGGCGGTGAGCGAGGTGACCGAGGTGCAGGTCTCGGCGAGCTCGCCGCCCTCGGCGCCGCCGGAGGAGATGATGACGTTGCCGCCGGCCGACTTCAGCGTGTTCACCTGTGAGGTGAAGGCGCCCAGCGAGCTGCCGCCGGCCTCCCACTGCGGGGTGCAGCCGGACTGGGGGATCAGGAAGGCCAGCGTGTAGTACTTCAGCCCGGTGGCGTTCATGTCGGCCGTCATGTCGCCGACGGTGCTGCTGGACAGTTCCAGGTACGGGGCGGCGTAGTGGGCCGGGAAGGTGCCGGCTGCCTGGGACTGGGCGGCGCCGGTCAGGGCCGTCGCCATCGCAGCCACCGGCACGGTGACGGCGGCGATCATCTTGTACTTACGTGACCATGTCACGAGGTTCCTCCTGGTGCGGTCGAACGTGGGGGCTTGCAGGAAGGTCGATGCGCCGCCGCCGCTGCGGAACGCATCGGCGTTCCGGTGGGGGGAGGATCAGGGCGGCGGCGCATCGAGGTCACAGAGGCGTGGTCACGGCCCCGTGGTCACGGTCCCGTGGTCAGGTAGGCCACGGTGGGGCTTCCGGAGACCTGGGCACCGGAGTTGTTGATGATGTGGTGGATGGTTCCGGTGCCGCCGAGCGAGACCGTGACCATGTCGTGGAAGGTCGTGCCGCTGGTCGGCACCTCGATGGCGCGGTCCGCCGCGACCGCCGAGTTGGTGCTGAAGTAGCAGTACACGCCCACGCCCCAGGCCTGGTGCGAGGTCACCGAGTTGGCGACCTTGTAGGAGGGGTAGCCGTTCTCCCCGCCGCCCGGTGTCCAGCTGGCGTTGTTGGGAACGTCGTAGGGCATCTCGGACTGGTAGAAGTAGGTCCGGCCGCCGTTGCCGTTCCACAGCGTCTGGTACTGCTGGTAGTGCTCGACCGCCAGGCCGTACATGGTGACGTTGGCACCGTTGACGACCAGGCCGTTGGCGGCCGTGTTGGTGCTCCAGCCCACCCCGCTGCCGTGGTCGGCGCGCCAGATCCACAGGTCGCTGCCGACGGTGTTGGCGCTGTTGACCACCAGGGACTGGGTGGCCTTGCCGGCCACGTCGCCGCCGACGCGGAAGAACACGTCCGACAGCGTGGTCGGGTCGCTCGCGTGGCTGGCCGTCGAGCCCGCCGGGCCGATCTGCACCAGCGAGGAGCTGTTGGTGGTACCGGCGCTGACGATCAGTCCGGAGATGTTGATGCCGTCGACGTCGGCCGTGGTGATCGCGGTGACGCCGTTGTCCGGCACCAGGGTGGCCAGGCCGAGGCCGAGCACCACGGTGTCCGGGCGGGTGATGTTGAGCGGCGCGCTCAGGTGGTAGACGCCCGGGGTGACCAGCAGGTTGAGCCCGGAGGCGAGCGCCGCGTTGATGGTGGCCGCGGTGTCACCGGACTTGACCACGTAGAACTGGGAGATCGGCAGCGAGGTGCCCGCGGTGCTGCCGCCGGTCCAGTCCGGGCCGGTCGCGTTGGTGCGCAGCCCGGGGACCATGACGTTGTACAGGCCGGTGGAGTCCACGTACAGGTACGGCTTCTCCTTGGCCGTCGGCGTCTGGGACACGCTGGTGTACGTCGGGAACGACTGCCCGGGGGCGCCGTTGTCGCCGACGAAGACCATGTTCCAGTTGGAGCCGGCCCAGCTGCCCATGCTGGTGTCCTGGGTCAGGAACTGCTGCTGGGTACCGGAGTTGATCTGGCCGGAGACCCGCGAGTCGCCGATGAAGCCGCCGGAGGACCAGTTGCTGCTGGAGTTGCCCGAGGTGTAGTCGTCCAGGGTCATGTTGCCGTGCACGTCCACCCGCCGGAACGGGTCGGCCTGGGAGACGGCCCACTCCAGCGTCCCCGAGCTCGGGGTGTCGGAGAGGTTCTCCACGTCGCGCCAGAAGTTCTGGGTGGCGTTGCCGCCCGACCAGGCGGCGTCCACGTGCACCCCGCCGCCGGTCAGCGAGACGTCGTCGGGGGAGGCGCCGAGCCCGGCGACCTGGGTGTAGAAGCCCACCGGCACGTCCACGTTGTAGCTGCCGGGCTCGAACAGCAGCGCGTAGCGATTGGTGCCGAACTGGTTGGACTGCTGCGAGCTGTAGACCGAGTTGACGGTCGACTGGATCGAGGACGCCGACATCGACGGGTCGAAGATCTTGACGTTCGGCCCCAGGTCCGGGTTGTTCGGGTTGGTCGGCGGGGTGGTGCCCCCGCCCCCGCCGACCGTGTTCAGCGCGAAGGACTGGGCGGCGGTGCCGTTGCAGGTGTACTGCTGCAGTTGGACGCCGTCGGCGGTCGAGGCACTGGGGACGTCCAGGCACAGGCCGCTGTAGTGGTTGACGAAGTGGTAGCGCCCGCTGCTCTCCAGCACCGGCTGCCACTCCTGGCTGCTGTAGCCGCCGTTGGCCCAGAGGTGGATCACCGCTCCGTTGGCGGTGGACGGGCCGTTCACGTCGACGGCCGGCTGGGCGCCGTTGAAGTTGACGATCTCGTAGTAGCCGGAGTCGGCGCCCGCGCGGAACCCCCATTCCTGGGCGGTGGTGCCGTTGCAGGTGTACTGCTGCACGGCGGTGCCGTTGGCGGTGGCGGCTGCCGCGGCGTCCACGCACTTGGCGCTGTTGTTGGCCACCAGGTTGTACCAGGACGAGGTCGAGACGGCGGCCTGGGCGCTGCCGGCGCCGAAGGCGGACAGGCCCGCGGCCAGCATGACCACGACCGTGCCGGGCACTGCGGCCCGGCGCGCAGCCTTCCTGGCCTTGAGGAGATGTTTCATGGCTGCCCTTCGCAATGGGTGGATTGCGTTTCTGAAACATGGACCCGGAAAACGTTGCAGAAGCCGTTCTGGTATAGATCATTTACTGAGGCTGACCTGCGATGATGTGTCGTAGAGCGCTCTCTGCAACATGTGTTCCATGTACGAAACCAGTTTGGTCCAGACCTGTCAAGGAGCTGTGTCATCACCGCACGTCAGCGCTGGCCTAAGCTGTCGCCGTGGAACACGAGCAGGAGATCACCGGGCCCTCACCCGGCCGTGCCACGGTCCGCGGCCTGGCCGCGCACCTGGGCCTGTCGGCCGCCACCGTCTCCCGCGCGCTGAACGACCGCGCCCACGTCGCGGTCGAGACCCGCCGCCGGGTCCAGGAGGCGGTCCGTCAACTGGAGGGCCAGGACGCGCAGCCGCGTCCGCGCACCCGGCGCGGCCTGGTACTGCTGCGCTGCCCCTACGAGCTCACCGACTTCTTCGGACCGATCGTCTCCGCCGCCGCCGAGACGCTCCGACTGCACGGCCGCGAGGTGCTGCTGGACGCCGGCGGTGCCGGTTACCACGACACCGTCCTGCGGCGCCTGCCGAGCCGGCGCGACATCGCCGGGGCGCTCCTGGTCCTGCCGCCGGAGTCCGCCGCCGACCTGGAGGCGCTGCGCGCCTCGGGCACCCCCTTCGTGGTGATCGATCCACGGGTACGGGTGCCGCGCAACGTGCTGTCCGTCTCGGCGGCCAACGTGACCGGCGCGCGCGCCGCCACCGCGCACCTCACCGGCCTGGGCCACCGCCGGATCGCGGTGATCACGGCGGCGCCGACCCTGACCGCCGGCGAGGACCGGATGGCGGGCCACGCCGCCGCCCTGGCCGAGGTCGGAGCGCTGACGGACCCGGCGCTGGTCCGGGCCGGGGAACCGGTCGCGGAGACCGGCCACCGCCTGGGCGGCGAACTGCTCGACCTGTCCCCGCGCCCCACCGCCGTGGTGTGCTTCAACGACAAGGTCGCCGTCGGCGTCCTTCAGGCCGCCGCCGCACGCGGCCTGCGCGTACCCGAGGACCTGTCGGTGGTGGGCTTCGACGACATCGACGTCAGCCGGGCCACCACCCCGACCCTGACCACCGTGCGCCAGCCACTGCAGGAGCTGGGCCGGCTGGCCGTCACGGCCCTGATCCGGGTGCTCGAGGGCCACCAGGCCGAGGCCCTGCACATCGAACTGGCGACCCAACTGATCGTCAGGAACAGCACCGGCCCGGCCCCGCACTGACTCACCGCCGCCGCTGGACACACCCCGCGCCGAGCTGAACCCTTGTCGGGAGGGTCACTGCAGCTCAGCTGATCCGACGACCGTCACAACCCTCCAGTCGATCACGCGGGGACCACGATGGACACACCGTTCGACTCCACTGCCGACACCCTGCGCCACAGCCTGCGCGTCGCCGAGCTCATGGGCGAGCCGATCAAGGAGCTGATCGACCGTTCTACGCAACACGACCTGAGCAAGACCCGCGAACCCGAGCTCTCCACCTACGACCAGTGCGTTCCCAGGCTGCACGAAGCGACCTACGGCACCGCGGAATACGCGGCAGCGGTGGCAGCCATGGGCGAGGGACTACGTCACCACTACGCGCACAACCGCCACCACCCGGAGCACTTCCCCGACGGGATCAACGGCATGACGCTGGTCGACCTCGTCGAGATGCTCGCGGACTGGAAGGCAGCCACCGAACGCGGCGGGGACGGCGATCTGGCCCGCGCCCTGCAGATCAACCGCGAAAGGTTCGGCATCACCGCACAACTGATGGACATCCTCACCAACACCGCCCACCACTACCATTGGCTCAACGCCGACGAGGGCCGGTAGCGCCCAGGCTCATCCTCCGGTGAAGTACGACGGCTGACGGACGCTCATGCTCTGCGCGATCGCGGTCAGCACGGCTGCGCTCACCGGCGGTGAGGTGGCCTGGATGTCCGCCACCGTGTCGCCCACCCGGACGTAGTAGGAGACGTATTGGGAGTTCCCCGATCTCCACACCCCCGGCGCGACGGCGATGCAGGCGGGGGCCGGGACCGGGTAGGTGGAGTTGACCGCGGCGCAGTGCGACGGCGGGGTGAACCGCGGTTGCACCGGTGCGACGGTGACCTGGATCTCGCGCTGCAGCTCCGCCATGGTGGAGGCGGTCTGGCCGTCGGGGGCGAGGCGGTAGAAGAAGACCGGGCCGGTGATGGTCTCGGTCCCGGCACCTTCGATGTGGTAGCCGCCGGGTACCCGCGGTCCCAGCAGTGGGAGCGGGCTCGCCGACAGGACGCCGTTCTCCTGGCTGGTGGCGATCTGCGAGACGGCGTACGCGTTCACCGGCACCACCAGCGCCAGCGCGACCACCGCCGCCACCCGCGGCAGCCACGGGCGCAGCGAGGCGGTGAACCACGCAGCGAGGGCGAAGGCAGCGGTCGGTAGCACGAACCGGGCCCAGCTGACGTCGCCCGGGAGCCAGGGGATGCTGTTCACCGCCGTCAGATACCGCAGCAGGTACCAGCTCAGGCCGGTGCCGAGCAGCGCGGTGAGCCACGCCGGGCGCACCCCGAGCACCCGCAGCACCGCCCACGCGCCGAGAAACAGCACGAACGGGGTGGCATCGTCCCACAGCACCGCCACACCGAGGCAGCCCCAGCCGGGGGCGTTCCGGCAGGCGGAGGAGGAGTCCAGCAGCCACTCGGCGAGGAACAGCGCCACCATGAGACCGAGCCCCGCACCGGCCGCACGCAGCGTGCGCCCGCTCGGCCGCCAGCGTCCTGACGTCGGTTCCACCGTCCCCGCGCTGCTCACTCCGCACCCCCGTGATCGTGATCCGCAACGGGAGTACTCTGCCTCAACTCGCCCCACTGAGCCTGAGTACGCGTACTCAGATGTCGAGTCGTCACCGAGTCGACGGCTTGGCCAGCGTAGGCGTCGGGGTGAACGCGGGCTTCCTGTACTCCGACCCTGGGACCGGATACATCGGTGACCTTGAGAGCGACGAGAAAGCGCCACCGTCTGCGCCGTCGGTGTGATCCTGGCGGTCATCGATGCGCTGCGGACCGCTGCTGCTGAAGCAGGCCTGGTTGTCAGCGTCGCGGTGGTGGCTGCTGCCGGTCGTCCCGGACGAGGCCGGCGCCCGGCCGTTACCGGCCCGAGCGCCCGCCCTGGCGCCTCGTCAGGTCGCCGGGCCGCTGGCCAGGACCAGGGAGGCGCTGTGCTGGGTGCCGGAGGTGTCGGTCCACACCACGGTGACCTTGTCTCCCGGGCGGTGGGTGGCCATGACCGTGCTCAGCGCCGCCGAACTGGACACCGTCTGTCCGCCGACGGAGGTGATCACATCGCCCTGCGCCAGCGAGGTCTGCGCGGCGGGCGAGCCGTTGATCACTCCGGCGACCACAGCGCCGTTGACGCCGGTGCCGCTGCCTGCGCCGCCACTCAGGCCGCCGCTGTTGCCCTGGCTGCCGCCGGCGCTGTTCCCGCTGCTCACTTCGACGCCGAGGAACGCGGTGGCGCCGATGTGGACGGCCGAGCTCGCCTTGCCTGCTTCGATCTGCTGGGCCAGCGGCACCAGCGTGTCGATCGGCAGGGCGAAGCCTTGGGTGGCGGTCTGCTGGAAGCGGGAGGAGGAGGCGGAGCCGGCGGTGTCCATCCCGATGACCTGGCCGGAGGAGTTCACCAGTGGGCCGCCGGAGTCGCCCGGCTGGATGTTCGCGTCCACCTGGAGCAGCCCGTGCAGCTGTTCGGAGGAGCCGGTGGCGTCGTCGCCGGCGGTGATCGCCTGGTTCAGTGCGGTCACGCTGCCGGACGCCGCGGTGGGCGTGCCGGTCCCGCCGGCGTTGCCGATGGCGGTGACCTGGTCTCCCACGGCGGTTTTGGCAGAGGATCCGATCTGCACCGTGGCCAGTCCGGAGGCGTTCTGCAACTGCAGCACCGCCATGTCCTCGGCAGCGTCGTAGCCGACCACGGACGCGGTGTAGGTGCGGTTGTTGCCCACGTCGGTGACGGAGATCTGAGTCGCCCCGCTGATCACATGGTTGTTGGTGAGGATCTCGCCGTTGGAGGTGAGCACCATCCCGGTGCCCGCTGCCTGGAGGTCCTGGTAACCGAGAGTGACATTGATGATCGCCAGCGCCGGCTCGACCTTGGCCGCCACCGCCGAGTCCCCGCCGGCCGCTCCGGCCCCCTGGGTGGCCGGAGCGGTGGGGAAGGCGGGGGAGGGGCTCGCACCTGCCCCGGGCTGCAGCGAGGCGCCCGGCTGCGGGGTCGCGTTTGCGCCGAACGTCGAGGACGAGGCCGGCGCCGCGACCGAAGGACGCCAGAACGCATGGTCGATCCCGATGCCCACCCCAACCGCGGCCAGCAGCATCACCGATGTGCCCAGCCGCCGGCCCCGCCTGTGCGATCGCCTGGGCGGCGGGCCGAGAGGAGGGACCGGCCCGTAAGCCGGCGGCGGGTAGTCGCTCATGGTCCGTTCGGCCGTCGGCGTCCCCGGCGGATAGGGAGGTCCCCAGCCGCCGCCTGCCGTGCCCGCCGCACCGTACTGTCCCTGGCTGTCACTCACGAGAGCCTCCAGCAAGCCGCCGACCCGGACCTGTCCAGGTCTCCGCATCCCTCTGGACCCCCATCCTGTGCGCCGGTCCTGAGGACCGTGTCAAGAAAAGATGAGGATCCGGTAGCGACTACGGCGGCGGACCGTGCGGGGTCCTCAGCGGTGGCCCAGCACGTTGACCACTCGGCCGTTCGGGTCGCGGACGAAGAAGCGCCGGACGCCCCACTCCTCGTCCTGCAAGGGGTGCACGATCTCCGCACCGCTGGCCCGCACCACCGCGTAGGCCGCGTCGACGTCGTCCACCTCGATGCTCAGATCGGGGGCGACCGGCGCGGTCAGGTCCTCGGCCATCACGCTGATCTGGGCCGCCGGAGCGGAGGGAGAGGCGAGCGTCATGATCCAGCCGTGGTTCATGACCTCCTCGAACCCCAGCATGCCGTAGAACTCCCGGCTCTGCTCGGCGGCCTCGGACTGGATGTTGGGTCCGACGCGGCGAACGGCCATGAACGGCTCCAGGTGGCAAGGGGCGGTTTCGGACGGTCCAGCAGGGGGGCGGAGCAGGCAGCTGGCGCCAGGCTCCCGCATCGCTTCCCGGCACCGCTCACGCTGTCTGCGACATGTTCTCTATCGTGTCGTCGATCGGAGCGGGGAAGCCCAGGGCGTCCAGCAAGGCGGGGAAGAGGTTCTCCGCAAACGTGTCGTGTGAGAGGAGAACCGCCTCGATCCCGCTCCGGGAGGAAGGCGTGATTCCGGCTGCGGCGGCCCAGGCCAGGGCCGCTTCGGCGGATCGCGGGACTTCTTCCACGAGTTCTGCCCGCTTACGCTGTACCGCTTCGTGAAACCCAGGCGAGCCGACCCAAAGGCTCAGATCGTCCATGTCCTGGGGCTCTGCGGCCAGCAGCGATGCTGCGGTCTCCAGGTTCAGGCAGGCTTGCCACTCTCGTCCTACGGGGTCGAGACCGGCGATCAGGGCCATGTCGCTGTCGTTCACGTTGGCCACGCAGGCTGGTGCGTTCGTCCAGGCGACCAGTTCGCGCAGGTAGTCGGATTCCCAGAGCCCGTTGTCGAGTTCCAACGTCTGCCACCATCCTGGCCTGGCCTTCCAGGGTCGGATGGTGTCCTTGACCTCCTGATGGAGGTCATCGAAGACGGGCGCGGCCAGCAGCGGCTGGGTGCTGCGGCCGAAGACCAAGTGCCCTGAGAAGCCCATGGGCCACCTCCTACACGATGTTGAAGGCACCCTATGGCCCGCCGCTGACAGCCCTGCGACGCACTCGGCTGGTGGATCTGGTGAGTACCCTCGCCCGCTTGTTGCCGCGACCTTCGGCATGGACCCCGAAGGCGTCAGGGTCTACCTCGTCAGGCTTCGGCGGGACGATGGGACTTCGCTAGGTCGGCTTGCTCTCCTTGTCCATGACCAGGCAGAAGGGATGCCCAGCTGGATCCGTGAGGACTCGCCACCACTTGTCCTTGCCCGGCTGGTGATCCGGCTTGCCCGCGCCCAGCGCCAGCAGTTCCGCCTCGGCCTCGTCGAAGTCCTGGACCGCGAAGTCAAGGTGGAACTGCTGCGGAACCGTCTGGTCGGGCCACCGCGGAGCCTGATAGTCGTCGACACGTTGGAAACCGATGAAGAGACCGTCCTCACGCGTGATGCCGGCAAAGTCGGCGTCTGACTTTGGATGGAGCGCAAGGCCTATGGCCTGCTGATAGAACGCCGCCAGAGCCAGCGGATCACGGCAGTCGAGTGTTATCGCAGTCAACTTCATCTGCAGGGGCATGGCACCTCCGGGCTCAGCAGCGGATCTTCACGATGCGAGGGTTCTCACGCCGCAGGCGCCCGATGGTGTGAGGCACCAGGCCTTCCGGGCGCGTCAACTGCGGGTAGCGATGCAGAACGGATGGCCAGCCGGGTCGAGCATCACGACCAGCCCCCGCGAACGGTCATGCGGCTGATATTCGGGCGTGGTGGCCCCGTAAGCGTGCAACTGCTTCTCGGCCGCGTCGAGGTCGGCAACGAGGAAGTCCATGTGCATCTGCAGCGGGACATGCGACGAAGGCCAACTCGGCGCCTTGTAGCCCTCGATCTTCCGGAAGACCCAGGTCGTTCCGGCCATCGCGACCCACGCCGAGTCGTCGTCGGTGTGAGTGATCTCGCCCCCGGACGCTGCTTGATAGAACGCCGCCATGGCAGCAGGGTCCTGGCAGTCGAGGACGACACAGGCCAGCTCGATGATCGCAGACACAGGTTCACTCCTGGTTAGGGACTACTCGGCCCCATCATCCCGACTACCACCCGACCCGCACCAACCAGTTAGGGTGCGGTCCGTTGTGTGGTTGGTGCGGATCAGGATCCGTCGGCCGCGCCGGTAGCGCTTGGGGGACTGGGCCAGGGCCGGGCGGGTCGTGGTGATGTGCTCGGCTGCGGTGCGGCGTCCCGCTTCTCGGTGTGTGCCAGGATCAGCACACCGTCACGCTTGTTCACCTGGAGAACGCTCCCTTCCTTGCGGCGGACAGGATCTTGGAGAAGTCCCATCGTTGCAGGTCGGCAGTGCTCTTCAATATTTTGATCGAGGATCGGACGGGTTCGCTCCCGGCGACATGCCGCTAGAGCAGGCGCTTGGGCGTCGGCGACCAGGACGGCGGCAGTTCAACGTCCTCGTTGTGGTCGATCAACAGGGGAAAGCGGTCGTGCCACCACCTGCCTTGCACTGCCCAACGGCTTGGCCCGGGGCCCTGTGGCATGGTCGGCCTCGTCGCCGCGCGGTAGCGGGCGTCGCACTCATCGATCACGGTCTGACACAGCGTCCGCAAGGCAGGGGTGAGCAGCGGCCCGGCGTCGTGCAGCCAGTCGCGGCAACCCAGGTCGTTGTGGTAGTCCCAGAGCCATGTCGTGTCGAACCCCTCCTCGACACCCGTCACGAAGTCCTGCCACGACTTCATCTGTCGGAAGAGGCTCGGGGCGGCACCGGACAGGCTCGCGAGCCGCTGCTGGGCGTGCTCGGCGGACGCATGGTCCTCGGTGGTGAGCTGGGGGACGTCCATGCTGTACAGCGTTTCAGACAGTCAGTACCGGCGTAGCCCTCGCCCGGCAGGTGCAGAGCAGCAGGCCGCAGCCGCAAGGACCCAGAAGGACATCTCAGCAGGCCAGGAACGAGGGCTGCTGACCGGTTCACTCTTGTCCCACATGATGAAAGCCCGAGGCTAGTTCGGGGCTGCCCATCCGATGTTGTCCTCGGGAGCAGTGCAGCGGCCGAAGATCGCGATCTTGATGGTGTCTGGTGACTCAGTCCGTGCTACTCACTGGCCATCAGGTGGCGGATGATGGCGTGAGCGACGATTTGGGGGCCTTCGGTGATCAGGAGTTCAGCTCCGACGTGAAGGTGTGGTCTGGCCAGCTCGGGGACGAGGAAGCCGATGTTGGCGAGGGCCAAGCCGTGGGGCTGAGGGGTGATGTGTTCCACCAGGATGCTGAGAAGCGGCGCGTCAGAACCGGGGAACGTGGCGGTCGCCGCGTACACCGAGGCGGTCGGTGGGCCCGAACTACGGCCGCCCTGCGATTCCGGCAGCCAGCGGATCTCCGCTACGGCCATCGGCTCCTTTAGCTCGGTCACCGGCTCAGACTATCCGGCGCCTCTGTCATCGGGGTGCTGACAGAACCGCACTCAACGCCTGCCGGTGGTCAGTGTGTCTCAGGTCGGTGTTGGCGTGAGCGGCGCGGAGGCGCGCAGAGTGCTGCCATGTCCGAACGACGCGAATGACGCCGCTTGCACGCGCGGGCCCGCGCTATTGGGCTCCCCGTTCCCGGTGGCATGGTGGTGGTACTGACGGTCCATGCCCATGGGTGCGCGGGCCGGACGACTTGCTGACCACGGCACGGCTGGCGTGTCAGACCCGTAGTTCAGGATGACTCACATGACACCGACCAGTGCCCCGCTCTTCGCTCCACTCGTTGACCATGACTCGTACCTGCAGGCCGTCACCACCGCGCGTACTGCGGCGGACGCATACTACGGGGACGGTGAGTCGGGCCTGGACGACGACGCGTACGACCGCTTGCTGCGCGCGATCACCGTATGGGAGACCGAGCATCCGGATCAGACCGCCGAGGACTCCCCGACCCGTCAGGTGGCCGCCGGGGTGACCTCGGGAGAGGTGGCACACCGGGAACGGATGCTCTCCCTGGGCAACGTGTTCTCGGCTGAGGAACTCAACGCCTGGGTGGCCTCACTGGAGCGCCGGTTGGGTGGGCGTCCGGTGGCCGGGTGGTCGGTGGAGCCCAAACTGGACGGGGTGGCTCTGGCCGCCCGCTACGAGGGCGGGCGCCTGGTGCAGTTGGTAACCCGCGGGGACGGCAGCGCAGGGGAGGATGTCTCCCACGCGATCGGTACGGTCCTGGGCCTGCCCTCCGAACTGGTGGAGCCGGTGACCGTGGAGGTCCGCGGGGAGGTGCTGATGACCACTGCACAATTCGAGGCTGCGAACGAGTTGCGTCTGGCCCACGGGGCTCCGGTGTTCGCCAACCGCCGCAACGCCTCCTCCGGGTCGCTGCGCGCCAAGGACCGCGCCTACCAGGTCGAGCAGACCTTCCTCGGGTACGACGCTGTGACCAATGCCGAGCACACTTCCGACCCGGCTCTTCAGGAGCTGACCCACACCCAGCTCATCGCGCGCCTTTCGGCCCTGGGCGTGCGGACCACCTTGGACACGGAGGTCGCCACCACTGCCTGCGCCGGCGTGGAGCAGGTCCTGGCCCGGATCACCGAGATCGGCGCGCTGCGCACCACCCTGGGCTTCGAATTGGACGGAGCGGTCATCAAGGCCGACACCCCGGCCGACCGGGCCGAGGCCGGCACCGGGTCGCGGACCCCGCACTGGGCTACCGCGTGGAAGTTCCCCGCCGTCCAGAAGATCACCGTGCTGCGCGAGGTGCAGTGGAGTGTCGGACGCACCGGCGTGATCGCCCCACGCGCCGTCCTGGACCCGGTCACCGTGGCCGGCACCACCATCACCTACGCCACCCTGCACAACCCCGCCGACATCACCCGCCGCGGCCTCATGCTTGGCGACCACGTCACCGTCTACCGCGCCGGCGAAGTCATCCCCCGCGTCGAAGCACCCGTCACCACCCTGCGCACCGGAACCGAACGACCCATCACCTTCCCCGACACCTGCCCACGCTGCGACGCGGACATCGACCGGACCCAGGAGCGCTGGCGCTGCGCTCGCGGCCGTGCGTGCGGGCAGGTGGAGTCGATCCGCTACGCGGTGGCCCGTGACGCGCTGGACATCGACGGCCTCGGCGAGAAGATCGTGGTCCAGTTGGTCGAGCTCGGACTGATCGAGGACTTCGCCGATCTGTTCACCCTGACCCGCGATCAGGTCCTGTCGCTGGACCGGATGGGGGAGCGCAGCACCGACAACCTGCTGGCCGCGATCGAGACCGCCAAGGACAGGCCACTCAATAGAGTGTTCTGCGCCCTGGGCGTACTGGGGACGGGACGGTCGATGTCGCTGCGGATCGCCGGGCACTTCGGATCGATGCAGGCCATCCGGGACACCGACGCGCAGGGCCTGGAGGCGGTCGACGGGATCGGCGGCGAGAAGGCCCCGGTGATCGTGGCCGAACTCCTGGAGGTCGCCCCGGTCATCGACAAGCTGGTTCGGGCCGGGGTCAACATGACTCAGCCCGGAGGAGCAGTGGTCACTTCAGCCCCTGACGCGGTCGCAGCCGAGCCGCCGGGGGCGCGGCCCTTGGAGGGCCTGACGGTGGTAGTCACCGGCGCGATGAGTGGAGTCCTGACAGAGTATTCACGCACCGAGATGACCGAGCTCATCGCCCGGGCCGGCGGCAAGTCCTCTTCCAGCGTCTCTGCCCGCACCCACCTGGTGGTTGCCGGAGACAAGGCCGGCTCGAAACTCGACAAGGCTCGTCACCTGGGGATCGAGGTGCTCACGCCCGAAGAGTTCGCACAGCGCCTGGCAGGGGTGCTCAGCATCTGACGCTGACAGCCACCCGCGCCCTTCTGCTGACGTTCTCGCTCTGCCTCCAATGTCCGCATGATCGTCAGTCAAGGGGTGATGGTGCTTGTGAGGTTTGCCTGTAGCGTCCGCGCGGCGCGCGGATTCTTGTTCTGTCCATGGGGAGGCTTCATATGCGTCGTGCTGGGTTGGTGTGGCTGGTCTCTGCTGTGTCGGGAGGTGCTCTGACGCTGTCTGCCTGTTCGGTCGGGACGGCATCCGATGTTGGCGGCTTCGGACGCGGATCTGAAAGCGGCGGTCGACGCGGTGGCCGAGGCTGGGGTGACCACGGAGAACGTGGACATGTGGGTCATTGACCAGAGCCTGCCGGTCAAATTCCACGTGACTGCGGTGACCCCCAAGGCACCGAGGACGTCACGGTGGGTACTCAGACTACGCCAGCGCCCCAGTGGCTATCACGGTGCCGCCGGTGAGCGACACAACAGACGCGGGTGCGCTCACCTCGTAACCGGTCAGAGGCGGCTCGGTGCTGAAGCTGTGGTGGGGCGTGCGCGGTCAGTGGACCTGGTGTTCTTCCGGGCAGACCGGTTCGGCAGACGGCCATCGGTTCCCTGCGGCGGTAGCGGCCTGCTCGGATCCAGCGTCGGTCTCGCGCTGCCCCGGGGGCTGGCGCTGGGGTGGGGCGGAGTGACCGGGGGCTCGCTAGGAGTTCCAGCGCGGAGGCGAACGCGGTCAGCTCCCGGGTGATGTCCGGACGAGCGGGGATGTGGACGACTTCGGGGACGTCTGAATCAGGAGCCTGCGTGAACCGGCCACGGCTACGACTGCCTGGCTGAGCGGGCGGCATTGGATACTCGAACTGTCTAATATGGATACCGCTACTCGCCAACTTCACAACGGGGGAACACGATGCCAACTCTGCCCTGGACGACTCCGAACCCGGCCACCCCTGACACTCGCGCGTTCGTCATGGCGTCGCGCTTCGAGGTGCGGTCCGCCAAAGACGTGCCGCGCTTCTTCCTGAAGTCGCTCGCTGCATGGCGTCAGGTGCGGTCCGCACCGGGCGCGTTGGGTGCGTCCCTGATCGCCCAACCACTGAAGCGGACCTTCTTCACGCTCTCCGCCTGGGAGGGGCGTGACGCCCTCTACGCGTTCGCGGGGACAGAGCCGCACCGCAGCATCATGAGCGTCCTGCGCCCCACCATGCGGAGCTCCACCTTCACCTTCTGGGAGCTTCCGGTGGAAGAGCTGCCGATCAGTTGGGAGACCGCCAAACGACACCTCGCCGAGCAGGCACGCCTGGATGCTGCCACTGCCACGGGCAGCACCGACCGGTGACTTCCCGTCAGCACGGTGCCCGCCGGGAACACAGCTCGTCGGGAGCGGGCTCACGCTGAACGCCGATGCCGACGCTGCCGCAACCGAGGGTGTGCGAACTGCGTTGTACTCGGGGAGAGCGGCGGCCGTGCGGCGCTGTGTTCGTGGAGGACAGGAGCGCTGGTGAGGGGCTTTCTTCAGACGGTGGCCGCGATGGCGGCCTGTGCGGCGGTGGTGGCGTCCGGCGGCGTCGCGGGTGCGTCGGGTTCTGGGCGGACCGCGTCAACTGTCGCGCTGCCCGGGTCGGTCCGCGCGGCGGTGGGCACTGCCGTCTGGGTGGGGGCCGTGCCCGCGTCGCAGCGGCTGACGGTCCAGGTGTGGCTCAGGCCGGACGCGGCGCGCGCCGCCGCGTCCGCGGACGCGGTGGCCACGCCGGGCAGCCCCGAGTTCCACCGCTACCTGAGCCCGGATGCCTACACCGCCAGGTTCGGTCCGTCGGCCGCGCAGGTGGGGGCGGTGGTGGGGTGGCTCACCGGCAGGGGGCTGACGGGGGTTCAGGTCGACGGCGGCCGTGACTTCGTGTCGGCGACGGGGCCGGTCTCGGCGTTCGAGTCCGCTTTCCAGGTGCGGATCGGCCAGTACCAGCCCCGGGACACCGAACGCGGGTCGGCGGGCCGGTCGCCGGTGTTCACCTCCAACGACCGCCAGGTGTCGATGCCTGCGTCGCTGGCCCCCGATGTGCTGGGGGTGACCGGGCTGAGCAGCGCGTCCGTCGGATCGCGGAGCACGGCTGTGTCGGACGCGTTGGTTGCGCAGAGCCCAGCGGCGGGCAAGCCGGAGGGCAAGTCAGCGGGCAAGCCGGCGACGTGCGGCCAGTACTGGGCGCAGCATGTGCATGTCCTGCATCCCGCCTACCGGGGGCTGACCCGGGCCTCGCTGCCGGTGTGCGGGTACTCCGCGGCCCAACTGCGGGCCGCCTACGGGGCGACGTGGAGGGACACCGGCAGGGGCCAGCGTGTGGCGCTGACCGAGGACGAGTCGCCGACCGCGATGTTCCAGACGCTCACCGCGTACGCCCGCAGCAACCGGCTGCCGCTGCCGAAGCGCTCCCAGTTCCGGCAGGTCCAGGCAGGGGGCGCCTGTACCGCGCCCTCGCCGGCAGGAGACCGTGCGGCACAGTCGCCTGCCGTTGACGTCGAGGCGGAGATGGACTCCGAGGCTGTCTACGCCATGGCACCGGGCGCGGACCAGGTGATGGTGGTGGGTACCGGCTGCGACGAGGACCAGGCGCTGCTGGACGCGGCTTCGGCCGTGCTGACCGGGGACGGACACCGCCCCCTGGCCTCGATCGTGTCGAACTCGTGGCAGATCCCGCTGGGAGACGTGGCTCCGCAGATCGTGCACGCCATCGACGTTCGGGCCGCAGCCGAGGGGGTCGGCATGTACGTCGCCTCCGGTGACACCCCCGGCCTGACCGTCACCGACTCCGACCCGTACGCCGTGGCGGTCGGCGGCACCACCCTGGGGGTGGGGGCCGCGCGCAACCGGGTGTTCGAGACCGGCTGGTCCGATGACTACGGCTCCCTGGACGGCGGCAGGTGGACCGACCTCGGTGTCAGCGGGGGCGGCGGGGGCGTCAGCGACGTCTACCGGCAGCCGACGTACCAGAAGGGCGTCGTCCCGGCGTCGATGGCACGGGTGCGGGTGGCCAAGCAGACGGTGCTCGGCCGGGCAGTGCCGGACATCGCCGCCGACGCCGACCCCGACACCGGCATGCTGACCGGCTACACCGACACGGACAGCCACGGGAAGCCCGGGCGCTACCGAACCGTGGCAAGCGCCGGCACCAGCCTGGCCACCCCACTGGTCGCAGGCCTGGTCGCCGATGCCCAGCAGGGACGGACGCTGCCGTACGGCTTCATCAACCCGCTGCTCTACCGTCTGGCCGGCACCCGGGCGTTCCACGACACCCTGCCGATCAGTACGTCCGCGCCGCAGCAGAACCGGGCCGCCTACATCGCGCCCGACGACACCTTCACCAGCGCGGGCGTCGACGTCTTCGACGTCCAGCAACGCCCCGACACCGAGCAGGTGACCGTCAAGGGATACGACACCATGACCGGCGTCGGCACCCCGAACGGAACCGCCTTCATCGCAGCCCTGCGCCGCAGCGGCTGACCGCCCGGCCGGTGGCACCCCAGACGGCTGCGGCCGTGCGTTCTGCGGAGGCGGTCAGGTGGTGAGGCGGGCGAAGGCGACGATGCTGCCGAGGTAGCGGTGGGTGGTGGGGTCGTAGCCGTAGCCGCAGGTGATGAGGGCCAGTTGTGGGGGGCTGGAGAGGGAGTAGACCTGGCTGGTGGGGAAGGCGCTGTCGGTGTAGGCGGCGATGCGGGTGACGGTGAAGACGGCGGTGCTGCCGTCCTGGCGGTCGATGCGGATGCGGTCGCCGGGGCGGAGCTGGCCCAGGCGGTAGAGGACGGCGCGGCCGGTGGGGGTGTCGACGTGGCCGAGGAGGACGGCGGTGCCGGGGGTGCCCGGGGCGGGCGAGTAGCGGTACCAGCCGATGCGGTCGGCCTGGCGGTAGGTGGGTACGGCGATCTGGCCGTCGGCGGCCAGGCCGAGAACGGTGGTGGGGGCGTCGACGCCGATGGCGGGGATGCGGACACGTTCGGGGGCTGAGGCGGGCAGAGGTCCGCGTCCGTCGACGGTGCGGGCCAGGGCCGCGGAGGGGGGTGGCTGAGGGGCCGTCTGGAGGCTGCCGTGGGCGGCCATCCAGATGAGCAGCGCGCCCACCGCGCCGACGAGGAGCGCGTTGCTGCGCTTGCGGCGCTGCGGGTCGTCAGTGGGCACGGTCGTGACCGTTGGCGCGGGGGCGTGCCCGCCACCAGGCGGCGGCGCCGCTCAGGAGCAGCAGGGCGCCGAGGAGGCCGAGTGCCGGGTTGGTGCTGTGGGTGACGCTGCCGCCGGCGCCGGTTCCGATGTGGCCGTTGGAGGGCGGGGCGCCCATCACGGTGAGAGTGCCGGTCACGGTGCCGCCGCCGGCGCAGGCGGCTGCGACGGGGTAGGTGCCGGGCAGGGCAGTCGATGTGACGGTGGTGGTGCCGGTCAGCAGGTTGCCGCCGCCGGGGGCGGGGGAGAGCGGCGCGTCGGCGCTGAAGGCGGTGGAGGAGCCGATGCCGCCGGTGCCCTTGCAACCGGAGACGGTGAGGGTGAGAGCGGACCCGGCGCGGGCCGGGTTCGGTTTGACGCTCACGCCGGCTGGGCGGGTGGCGGACGGACTCGGCCTGGTGGAGGCGCTCCCGCTTGCGGACGGGCGTGTACTTGCTGAGGCGCTCGGGCTCGCGGAGGAGGCAGCGGTGGTGTGGCTGGAACTCGCGCTCGCGGCGGCCGATGAGCTGCTGGAGGAGACCGCAGCGGTGAGGTCCTGCGGGGCACCGCAGGCCGGCAGCACGGCGAGCGTGGCCGCCAGCAGCGCGGCCCCGAGTGCCGCACGGCGGCGTGCACTGACATGCGGGTGCAGGTGCACATCCATGCGGAGGGGCCTCCCACGGCGCTACGGCTGTTGATGGTCCCTCAGAGGGTTCCAGCCGCGCGCACGCGGCGGCAAGACATCGGACAGCCTCCTCCGAAGCGTGCAGCGCGAACGGCGCTCGCGACCACGCCGACCAACTCGCCGCCGGCCAGAACACCGGGTTCTCCGGGGCCATGTGTCGGTGGTCGCGCGTAGGGTCTGCGCATGGTTGATCAGAAGGTCACTTCGCTTTCGATACATGACTTCGCGACGTGGGCGCCCGTGCTGCGGCTCCTGGTGGACAGCAGTCCGGACCGGCACGGTGCTGCGTCGGTGCGCGTGTCGGGGAGGATCGGCCGGCACGGCTGGAGTCTGGCTCTGCGGCGGCCGCGACGGGTTCCTGGCCGTGCGGCCCAGGTGGAGGACGTGCAAGATGAGTTCGACGCGGTGCAGCGGGTGCAGGGAGCGCTCGCTGACGCCGGCATCGACGACATCTCCTTCCGGGCGGAAGTCTCCGGAACGGGCAGGACGGTGCTCCATCTGCTCGGGCCGAGCCCGGCGGTGGAGTCCGGCATCGGCAGCGCCCATCCGGGGGCGCTGGTCCTGGTCGAGGGCTCGGTCCCCGAGCCCTGGCGCCGCCTTCCTGAGCCGGTGCCCGCAGCGGTGCCGGCCCCGTCAGTGGATCTGGCGCTGCTGGAGCGGACGCTGCGTGAGCGGCTGCCCGACGCCGTCGGGGCAACGCAGGAGGAGATCGCTGCCACGGAGGCACGACTGGGTGTCCCGCTGCCCGAGGAGCTGAAGGTGCTCTACCGGGTGACTCGGGCGCGGTGGGAGGACTGGGGCGACTACGAGAGGGCCGGCGGCGTGTACCACGCAGTCGGCTGCGAGTTGTTCCCCTTGGATGACCTGTACGTCGCAGATGCGACGTCCCGTCACTTCCTCTGGCAGTTCGGGGCGAAGAACGCGGTCGTCACCGGGCCCGGCGCCGCGGTCCAGGGCCTGGTCGGCTCGCCCGGCTGGATCGCCTTCGGCGACAACGGCGGCGGGGACCGGCTGGCGGTGGACCTGACTCCCGGCCCGCGCGGTCACCTCGGGCAGATCATCCTGCTGTCCCATGAAAAGAGTACCGGCGCCGACCTGCTCGCCGACTCCCTCACCGACCTCGTCCTGGAACGCCCCAGCCGCTACAGGGAGGAAGCCGACTCCGGCCTGCCGCCGGTCGTTGCCCACGTCAACGTCCGCAGCGTGCCCAGTGTCCAGGCCGCAGCGCACCCGGGCCTGGAGGTCCTGTCGATCGGCGTGTGGGAGGACGAGCCGGTCAGCCTCGCCCCCGTCACCGGGCTGCCGCGGCTGCGCACCCTTGCCGCCTACCCCGGAACGCTCGCCGATCCGCTGGAGATCGCGAACCTGACCGGCCTGGAGTACCTGGAGCTCGGGCCGCAGGAGTGGCGCGTCCTGTTGGATGCGGGCGCCGTTCCGCGCAGCCTGTCAGCAGCCGCCATCATGGTGCGCGGCCAGCAGGACCCGCTGGCCGTCGTCGCCGTCGCCAACGACGTTCTGGCCCTGTGGGACCGACCGCAGATCATCCAAACAGTCATCGAAGGCAACCTCGCCCCCTCCCATAGCTGACGAAGCTTCGCCGGGCGTACCGCCGGGACCCTGTCGCCGGGGGATGAGCACGATTGGGGACTGGCTCACCCGGCGCGGCGCGGCGCGGCGCCGGCGCAGGGCCTCCCCGTGTTCGGCGGCGGTATCCCGCAGATGACTCAGATCGCCGGCTGCGTGCGGCCCGTCCCACACCACCGACGCGATGGTGGCGAGGTGATCAAGGGGGATGCGCATGCGGTGCTACCGTGGGTCGGCCAGGCCGAAGTGCGCCAGGGCGCCCTGGTAGGGCTTGCTCGGCGGAGGGGCATACTCGCCGGACCGGCTCGTCCCGAGCCCGAGTCGTAGGAGTCCTTCGACCGCTGCGACGGCTGCAGCCACGCCGTCCACCACGGGGACGCCCAGTTCCGCGGTCAGAGCGGTGCACAGGTCCGCCATCCCGGCGCAGCCCAGGACGATCACCTCGGCACCGTCGGTCTCCAGCGCTGCGCGGCACTCGGCGACGATCCGGCCGCGCGCGCCGGGGTCCGTCTCCAGTTCCAGCACCGGCACGTCGCAGGCCCGGACGTTGCGGCAGTAGGGGCGGACGCCGTAGCGGTCCACGAGTTCTTGGGCCCGGCCGGTCGTCCGCGCCAGGGTTGTCACCACGGTGAACGACCGGCCGAGGTAGGTCGCCGCCCGCATCGCCGCCTCGGCGATGCCGACCACCGGGCCAGAGGCGACTTCCCTGGCCGCGTCGAGCCCGGGGTCGCCGAAGCAGGCGATCACGTACCCGTCCGCCGACGCGCCGCCGGTGATCTCGGTGAGCAGCCCGGGGACGCTCAGCGCCTCGTCGTAGTGGGACTCGATCGAGACGGGTCCCATCGCCGGGCTGACGGCGATCACGCTGGTGCCCGGGCCGACCGCGCGCCGGGCACTGGCCTCGATCGACCGGGTCATCGACTCGGTGGTGTTCGGATTGACGACCTTGATCATCACTCCGCCGACGCCGCCGCTCCTGTCGGTGCGGCCGGCAGTTGGGCAAGGACCTCGCGCCGGCCCGAGCCGGCCACGTTCGCCCGGCGAGCGATCAGGTAGTACGTCACGAACCCGCAGCCGCAGCCGACGAACCAGCCGTACTGCGGCAGCCAGCCCAGCACGCCGCCCAGCTTGGGCACGATCACCGAGGCGAGCGAGATCGCGCCGGACAGAACCACCGCCTTGACCGCCGCCGGGTTGTAGCCGCCCTGGTAGTAGTACGCGCCGCCCTCGTCCAGGGTGAACAGGTCGTCGACGATGATCTTCTGGCGGCGGATCAGGTAGAAGTCGGCGATCAGGATGCCGAAGAGCGGACCGATCAGAGCGCCCAGCAGGCCCAGCGTCCAGAAGATCGCGTTGGCGTTGTCGTACCAGTTCCACGGGGTCAGCAGCAGTGAGCCGACCGCCGCGATCATGCCGCCCATGCGCCAGCTGATCTTCTGCGGACTGACGTGCGAGAAGTCGAAGGCCGGAGAGATGAAGTTGGCGACGATGTTGATGCCCACCGTGGCCGTGACGAAGGTGACGCCGCCGAGGATGATCGCGAAGGTGTTGTCGATCTTCTGGACGGTCACGATCGGATCGGTGATGAGCTGCCCGTACACCGGGACCGTCGCTGCGGCGGTGAGCACCGTCAGCAGCGAGAACATCACGAAGTTGATCGGAAGGCCGAGCAGGTTGCCCCGCTTCACCTGCGAGAACTTCCCCACGTAGCGGGAGAAGTCACCGAAGTTGAGCATCGGCCCGGAGAAGTAGGCGACCACCGCGGCCGTCGCGCCGCACATCGTCCACAGCAGCGACCAGCCGGACAGGTGCTTGTCGGACAGATCCAGGTTGATGTGGAAGTGGGCCTTGGACAGCATGTAGAGGCACAGGACCAGCATCACCACGTACACCGCCGGGCCGGCCAGGTCGATGAACCTGCGGATGGTGTCCATGCCGCGCCAGAACAGCGCGGCCTGCAGCACCCACAGGATCGCGTAGCTGAGGTAGCCGAGGTAGGACAGCCCGAGCAGGCCGTGCCGGTGCACGTCCGCGAACGGGGCCAGGCCGGGCCACAGCTTGAGGAACACGATGTTCAGTGACTCGGCGGCCAGGAAGGTCTGCACCCCGTACCAGGCCACCGCGATCAGGCCGCGGATGATCGCCGGGATGTTGGCGCCCAGCACTCCGAACGACGCCCGGCTGGTGACCGGGTACGGCACACCGACCTGCTGGCTCGGCTTGGCGACGAGGTTGCAGAAGAACTGCACGATGACGATGCCGACGATCAGGCAGATGAAGACCTGCCAGCTGGTCAGGCCCAGGGCGAAGAGGCTGCCCGCAGTGATGTAGCCGCCGACGCTGTGCACGTCGGACATCCAGAAGGCGAAGATGTTGTACGCACCCCAGGGCTGTTCCCTGAGCGGCGCCAGATCCTGATTGGTCAGCCGTGGGTCGTATCCGCGTTCCCCCGACCCGGCCGGCGGTGCCGCCGGTCCCACTTCCTCTACCGTCATCTCCAGGCTCCTCACGGTTGGACCATTCGCTCGATGTCTCGATGGCTCGTTGGAACGACCGTAGGAACGTGAGATTGCGCCCGGATGTCCGCGCGGATATATCCGTCAGGGCCGTAGGCCGTTGACCGGCAGCGCCGCGACGACGTCCTGCAGCCGCCGGTAGTGCACCGCGGACACCGCGAGCAGGGCGTCGGCGTCGCGTGCGTGGAAGGCGTCGACCATCAGCTGGTGGTCGGTATGCAGCGCGAGTGTCATCTCGCGTGAGACATGGGACATCGGCTGCAGCGGCTCGGTGATGTTCCACGCCGACTCGAACATGCCCAGCAGTCGTCGCATCCGGCAGGGACCGGCCAGTGCGAGATGGAAGCGGCGGCTCTCCCGGTGGTGCCCGCGCGCGTCGTGGTCCTCGATCGCCTGTGACAGCGCCTCATGCGCCTTCGCCACCTCGGCGTCGTCGTCCTCCGTGGCCGCCTGCGCCGCCGCGCTCAGCGCCGCGGCCTCCAGCGCCTCGCGGACGACGTACAGCTCGGCCAGCTCCGCGCGGGTCACCTGTGCGACTGCGTACCCGGCCCGTGGGGCGTGGTCGACCAGCCCCTCGCCGATCAGTGTCTTCAACGCCTCACGGACAGGGATCCGGCTGACGGTGAACCGGTGGGCGATGGCGTCGATGTTCATCGGCGCACCGGGCGGCGCGTGTCCGGCCAGGATGACAGCGCGTAGTTCGTCCAGAATCACCTCGTGCACGGTGCCGGGACGGTCGGCTGCCAGTCGTCGCACCCAGCCGGCGGCTGGCCTTTGAGTCCTCATCGCACGCAAGATAACGCGCCTTTGTTTCAGCTCCGGGTCTTATCGGTCACGCTGTCACGTGGTCACCGGTCCAGCGCCGACCATGCTCTTCACAGGACCGTCGCGGACCTCATGACAGCCAGAGGTCCCGGTTGCCCGCGATCAGTATGCGGCCGTCGGAGAGAAGGGTCACCGCGCTTGGGGGGTCCTGGCTGCAGCCGAGGCCGCCGCGCTTCCAACCGGAGAGCGTCGCATCACCCAACCAGACGGCACCGCACCACACGGTGGGTGCTTCCGGCTTGGACTTGGGCCGCACCGCCGAGCCGACCAGGACGGGGTGGCCCGAGGAGTCGACGGTCGCGGCGGTGATCTCGCCGGCGCCCATCGCGGACGTGTCCAGTCGGGCCCAGTGAGTGCCGTCATGGCTGGTCAGAACCAGCGGGAGGGAGTCGTAGACGGCGCCGGCCCGGGCATAGCCCCCCACCGCGACCCATTGGCCCGACGCGTACAGGACCCTGCGCACCTGGGTTCCCGGCGGCACCCCGACGATCTGGCCGGAGGTCCAGTGGCTGCCGCTGTCCGTGCTGTGCCAGAACGGAATCGTGCCGGTGGAGCGGAAGTCGAAGGCGTTGGTCGCCGCCGCGCCGACCGCGACGACCTCAGCGCCGTTGACGCCGAAGTCGCCCACGGGCGTCGACGGCGGCAGGCCGTCGACTGCCGGCAGCGGTACCCGGCTCACGGTCCGGCCCGCGTCGTCGGATGCGAACACGTACGGAGTCTCCGTCTTGTCGATGGTCTGACCACCGCCGATCAGCAGCCGCGACCCCACCCGTACCGCGGTGTTCACCGAGGCGTCGTCGGCGGTCTCCTGTTCGGGGTGGGCGTTGAACGTCAGCGGCAGCGTGGCCAGCCGTGTCTGCTGTCCGTTCGGCGCCCGACGGGTCACGGCGGCGCCGACCGCGAGCAGCGAACCGTCGTCCCAGGGCACCACCACGTCACCCGTCAGGCCGCCGCCGGCCCAGCCGCTGCGCATGGAGCCGGGTACGTCGGTAGCGTCGTCAGAGGTCGGCTTCGGGGTGATCGAGAGCTTCGTGCAGCCGGCGCTGCCGGTCCAGTTGACGTTCACATAGTGGTAGCCGTTGGCGAACGTTCCCAGGCCCAGGGCGCAGTCGCCCAGCGGCACCAGCTGGCGCAGCCCCTCGCCGGGCGCCACGTATCCGGTGTTGTGCGGGCCGGTCATCGTCGGGTAGTCGACCGCACCCGCGTACTGCTTGAATCCGAGTGCCGTCGCACTGGTGTCCCCTGTGCCGCCGCCCGTACCGGTGCTGCCGCAGCCGCCCAGTGCCAGCGCCAGTGCAGCGATCGTCGCCAGGCTCGTCATGGTGGTGAGCCCGCCCCCGCGTGTCCTCATCCCGCCACGCTACCGGCCTGCCGGCTTGTGCATCACGCCGCCAGAGCAGTCGGATCGGGTGCAGGCTGTACCGCAGGGCGCCGTCGGGCACTAGCGTGGAGGGCGAAGCCTGTACAGAAAGGTGCGACATGAGCGCTCAGAGTGTGGAGTACACCCACGACCCCCGTGTCGCACCACTGCCGCGCACCATCCAGGCCATCGGCGACGCGCTCAGCGGGGCTCCGCGGATGGCCTTCTTCGCCGAAGCGCTGTCCGCCGCCCAGGGCCGGCCCCTCGACGCCGTCATCGACCGCTGGTGGGCCGAGGCGATGCTCTCGCTGCTCCCGGGCCGGGAGCAGCGCCTGGCTGAGGTGATGGCCGGTGAGAACCTCAGCGTGCTGCCGGATGACCTTGGTGACGGAGCGTGAGTCAACCGTCGCCTCCCTGGACGGTGCGGACCGGTCCGCAGGCCACTCAGATCCTGGCGGACATGGGCAAACTTGATCCCGACCTTCACGTCGGGCTGCTGCGCTATCTGCGTGCTCTGGCCCTGGAGGTGGGAGCGGCTGTGGCCGCTGGGCGCCCGCCGGCCGGGGTTCGCCTCAGCGACGGCCGTTACAGCGTCGACGTCCGCCGCGAGCCCGTGATCGTCTACTACACGGTCCACCCGGATGAGCGGGAGGTTCGGGTGCCGGACCTGATCTGGCTGCGGACCTGAGGCAAGGCGGATGCCGTGACCGGCCCGCGACCGTGACCGGCCCGCGACGGTGACCGGCCCGCGACCGTGACCTGCCCGCGGTCGTGCTGGTGGGCGGCGTGTCGGCGGACGGTGCTGGCGTGAGTCGGGTCCGCGAGGGCACAGTGTCGTCATGTCCGAACGACGTGATCGGCGGCGCCTGCAGGCCCGTGCCCGCGCTCTGGGTGTCTCCATCGAGCAGGCCGGGCGCCTTCGGTCCCGGCGACAACCGCCACCGCCACCGCGTCCACGGATGGCGGAGCCTGCCTGGCCGCCGACCGTGGCGCCGCACCGTGGCGAGGACTCCTCCGACCCGCCGCCGGTGTGGTCACCGCCCACGTGTTGCCGGGCCACCCGGACCCGAGAGGTCCTGGCCGGCGGCACCGTCGTCATGCTGACCGTCCACGAACGCGGGTGCATCGTCTGGGCAGCGCGCTGACCACTGCTGACGGCACGTCGTGGTGACCTCCGGACGCCGGGATCGTTGTGGATTCCGTACTGCTTGATCTTGGCCCGGCCAGGCGCGAGAAGTCCCGGCCCGACCCGGATCCGCGAAGACAACGGCCGGGCGGGAGCGCGAATCGAACGGATACCATGAACAAGCTTCCGCAGATCACGATGGCCTTCTGGATCATGAAGGTATGTGCGACCACCCTCGGTGAGACCGGTGGGGACCTGGTGTCCACCACGATGAAGGTCGGCTACGCGGCCACCTCCGTGATCCTCATCGCGGTATTCCTGGGCACCGCAGCAGTCCAGCTGAGAGCCCGGACCTTCCACCCGGCCCTGTACTGGACCGTGATCCTCACGACGAGCACCGCCGGAACCACGATCTCCGACTTCATGAACCGCACCGCCGCACTGGGGTACGCCACCGGAGCGCTCATCCTCCTGCTCGCCCTGGCAGCGCTGTTCACCTTCTGGTGGCTCAGCGGCCTCACTTTTGAGGTGGCCCGCATCAAGCCCGGCCGCGGGGAGTTGGTCTACTGGGCCGCGGTGCTGCTGTCCAACACCCTGGGCACCTCGGCCGGGGACTTCCTGGCAGACACCTCCGGACTGGGCTTCGCCGGGGGGACCGCGTTGATCGCGGGTCTGCTGGCGCTCATCGTCCTCGCCGACCGCCTCACCCGAGCTCCGAAGGCCGTGCTGTTCTGGGCGGCCTTCGTGCTCAGCCGCCCGTTGGGCGCCAACGCGGGAGACTTCTTCAGCAAGCCGGTGGCCTTGGGAGGACTGGGCTACGGGCCGCTCGGGGCCTCACTGATCCTGGCTGCGACCCTCGCTGCGCTCCTGCTGCGTACCACGATGCAGCAGCGGCAACAGTCCCCTGAACCAGTGGGCTAGCCGGAGCCGGCCCAAGCGTCATTCGCCCGTGTGCCCAGGCCGGACGTGTCCCCACGCACGGTCTGTCGGCCCAGGAACCACTGCTCGTCGTCAGTGCGATGACGTAGTGTCAGTACGGCTGGGGCGTGGCGCTGGGGCGGATGCCGGTCGGCTCCGCATATGGGACACCACCCCGTTCCGGGGCGCGAAGGGTGAATAGCCTGTTTGACCCCAAGTCGCTGTTACGTTCGTCCGCCGTTCACCTTCCCTGCCCCCGGGAGACGCCCAGGTGGTTGGTGATCATGTCAGCCTTCGGTCGATTCCCCAGGCCGAGGAGGCAGACCGTGGCAGCAGTGGTGCAACCGTCCCGTCGAACAGTTCTGCGTACGACAGCCGCGGCCGGCGCGGCTACCGCGCTGCCGCTGTCCACGCTTTTCTGGAGCCAGGCTGCGGTCGCCGCCACCTCGGGTCCGGAGCAGATCCACCTGCAGTACGGGCGCCGCCCGGAACAGGAGATGACCGTCTCCTGGGCCACCGCCGGCTCCGTCAAGCGTCCCCGGGTCCGTATCGGCAACGCCCGCGGCGACTTCGGCTACACCGTCCAGGCCGAGACCCGCACCTACGTCGACGGCCTCAACCAGGTCGAGACCTACACCCACCACGCCCGGCTGCTCGGTCTTCGCCCCGACACCAGCTATGTCTACGAGGTCTCGCACGACGGCGCCACCCCGGTCCGCGGCACCTTCCGCACCGCCCCGGGCAAGGCCAGGGCCGCGTTCCGGTTCACCAGCTTCGGCGACCTGGGCGCGGGCGACCCCACCTGGAGCAAGTCCTCCATCAACGGCGTCACCGCCGTCCACCAGGTCGAGCAGTTCGCCCCGCTGTTCCACCTGCTCAACGGCGACCTCGCCTACGCCAACAACAACCAGTACCTGCAGCCGCAGTGCTGGGACGCGTTCATGAACAACATGGCCTACTCCGCCGCGAACCGGCCCTGGATGACCGCACTGGGCAACCACGAGGCCGAGGCGGGCAACGGCGCGCTGGGCTACGCCTCCTACCTGGCCCGCTTCGAGCTGCCCGACAACGGCACCCGCGACTACGCGGGCAACTGGTACAGCTTCCAGGTCGGCTCGGTCCTGGTGATCTCGGTGGACGGCAACGACATCGTGGTCGAGGACGACGCCAGCATCGACCCAGTCACCGGCCAGTCGGTCTACAACCACGGCTACAGCCAGGGCGCCCAGGTCCGCTGGCTGGAGCAGACCCTGTCCCGGGCCCGGCACGGGAAGGACGTGGACTGGATCGTGGTGACGATGCACCAGTTCGCCATGTCCTCCTCCGCGTCCAGCCACGGCGGCGACATCGGCATCCGCGAGCAGCTCCTGCCGCTGTTCGACCGCTACAGCGTGGACCTGGTCCTGGCCGGACACGACCACGACTACGAGCGCACCCACCCGGTCCGCGGCACCGACCCCGGCACCCTGCTGCGGCCCGCCGTGGTCGACGACGACCTGCGCGAGATCGACACCTCCAAGGGCACCGTCCACATGATCCTGGGCGGCGGCGGCACCGCCTCGCACGACGACGTCTTCCTGGGCAGCACCGACTCCTCGGGCATCCCCGAGGCCACCGTGCGCACCCAGCGGCTGACCTTCAAGGCGGACCCGGACGCCACCGAGAGGGCCACCTGGTCGGCGGTGCGCGACCCGAACACCGCCTACCCGTACGGCCTCGCGGTCTTCGACGTCGATCCCGGCACCCGGCCCGGCGGCCGCACCACCATCACCGTCAGCTACTTCCACACCCCGACCGCGACCGCGGCGGTCCCCTTCCCCGCCCCGGTGCTGTTCGACCGCTTCACCCTGCACCGCAACCGCAGCGACAGCTGGAGCGATGACCGGCACGGGCTGGTGGCAGCCGGCGCCAACAGCTGATCACAGTCAGCGGATCCAGCTCGGAGACACTGCGGAGCTGGATCCGCTGACCCCCGGATCCACTACGGCAGGGTGTGGCCGGCCGCGCGGAAGAGGCGGTACCACTCCTCACGGGTGAGCGGAAGCTCGGAGCCGGCCGCGCACTCGGTGACCCGGTGCGGGTTGGTGGTGCCGAGCACGACCTGCATGTTGGCCGGGTGGCGGGTGATCCACGCGACGGCGACCCCGGTGGGCGTCACCTCGTACTTCGCGGCGATCTCATCGAGAGCGGTGTTCAGCTCCGGGTAGTTCTCCCGGTCGCCGATGAAGACGCCGTCGAAGAAGCCCTTCTGGAACGGCGACCACGCCTGCACGGTGATGCCGTTCAGGCGCGCATGGTCGAGCAGGCCGTTGTCGCGGTCGACGGACTGGTCCAGGCCGGCCATGTTCGCGGCGAGACCAGAAGCGATCATCGGGCAGTGCGTGATGCTCAGCTGCGCCTGGTTGACCACCAGCGGCCGGCGTACGGCGGTCTTGAGGAGTTCGATCTGTCCGGGGGTGTGATTGGAGACCCCGAAGGAGCGGACCTTCCCGGCCTCGTACAGCTCGTCGAAGGCCTGGGCCACCTCCTCCGGCTCGACCAGGGTGTCGGGGCGGTGCAGCAGCAGCATGTCGAGGTAGTCGGTACCCAGCGCCGCCAGGGACTCGTCGACGGTGCGCAGGATGTGCTCTTTGGAGAAGTCGAAGAATCCGGGGCGGATGCCGACCTTGCTCTGGATGACCACCGACTCGCGCTCGGCGCCGGTCAGTTTGACGGCCTGTCCGAACCGTTCCTCGCAGGCGTGCCGGGTGGGGCCGTAGATGTCGGCATGGTCGAAGGCATTGATGCCGGCGTCGCGGGCGCTGCCGTACAGGGCCCTGATGTCCTCGTCCTGGAGGTTGGCGATGCGCATGAGTCCGAGGACGACGTTCGAGGCGTGGGCTTGGGTATGGGGAATGGGGAGCATCTTCACGTGATCATCCTCGCCCAGCGAACGGGGCGGGCGCCAGTGTGGACGGCACGTTCGCGAACAGATGTCCTCGGCAGGCACACGCGCCAGCACCTGAAGCATCCCCCGGTTGTACGTTGCGGCCACACTCGGTGTGGGACTGCCCGGTGGGCCCCGGCCGGCGGCCGCCGGTCAGTCGATGCCTTCGATGATGCGGAAGTCGCGCTCGAAGCCGTCGGGGAGGGCCACCATCGCCTTCTGGTACACCTCGCTCTCGTACGCCGCGACGGCCTGTTCGAAGCTGTCGAACTCGATCAGGACGACGCGTTGCGTGATTCCGGCCTCGTGGGCGACGACGCGAGCGCCACGGGACAGGACGCGTCCGCCCCCGGCCTGGACAGCCGGACGGGCCAGCGTGTCGTAGGCAGTCAGCGCCTCAGGGCCTGAAACGGCGGGGTAGACACTTACCCAGTAGCCCTTGGCCATGGAAACCTCCTGTGTTCGGGATAAGCGCAGGTTAGGGCCTGATGTGCGGTCGAGGGAAAGACCGGTACGGGCTAGAGTCAGAACGGATCGTTATCAATCGGCGGGGAGGGCGTGTGGCGCCGGACACGGTGAGCCTGCGGTACTTCCTGGTGCTGGCACAGGAGTTGAACTTCACCCGCGCGGCCGCGCGCATCGGTATCGCACAGCCCGCGCTCAGTGCTCGGATGCGCCGACTGGAGGCGGAACTCGGTACGGCCCTGCTGGTCCGCACCACCCGCAGCGTCGCACTGACCACGGCCGGTGCGGCTTTGGCGGAGTGCGTGCCGCCCGCGCTGGCGGCGCTGGACCGGGCATGGGACACCGCCCGCAGCGCGGCGGCCGGCGAACTGGGCACACTGCGCATCGGATACAGCCTCAGCACCGGGGCCGAGACGGCACCGGCCCTGGTCGACAGACTGATCCGCGACAACAGCGGACTGCAGGTCGGCGCGGTCCCGATGGCGACACCGGAAATCACCCCCGCGGTCGCCGACGGCCGCATCGACGCCGGGATCACCCGCGGTGAACAGCCGGGCCGTGGCGTGCGCCGGCTCCTGCTGCGGCGTCAGCGCGTCGGGGTCCAACTGGCGCAGCACCATCCGCTGGCCCGACACCCAGAAATCGAAATCGCCGACGCGGCCGCGTATCCGCTGCGACTGCCGGACCGCGCGGCCAACCCCGTGATCCACGATCAGCTGGCCGCACTGTTCCACAACACCCGACCACAGCCCCGATTCCACACCCCCGCAGTCGCCTTCGACATGTCCCAGCACGACCTGCGCGACGGAGTCACCCTCGCCCCGGCCGGCGAAGCCGCGATCACGACCCAACCGGCCGCACTCACCTGGCGACCGCTGGCGGGCGCGCCCACCCTGACGATCCACCTGGTCCTCCCACGCGAGCAGTCGCCGCTGCACCACCGCATCCGTACCGTCGCCAAAACCCTGGCACACGAGCTGCACTGGCTGCCGGACTGAGGCACAAGAGGCCAAGCGGGACGGACGCCCGCAGCCGGGCTAGGCACCGCTTGTTCCGGCTTGGGCGCGGCGGCGGGGAGCAGGGCGTCAGGCACGATTGGCAGCGTGGCCGCCCTGTCAGTCGGAGGACTTTTTCCTGCCAGCGGCATGGCGCATTCCGCGCTGTCCTGGTTCCTGTGTGTTGGCTTAGGGTCGCGGCCTGGGGGCAGTTCACCACGTTCAGGGGGGACACAATGGGTCGATTCAAGCGCCTCACCGTCACCATGGCGACGGGCCTTGCCCTGGCCGCCGCAGGGCTGGTCGGCACCGCCGGTACCGCCCACGCGGACGGCGACTGCGGGGCCACCTGGAACAACGTCGGATCGCCTGCCAACTTGTACTTCTACGACAGAACCATCAGCCAGTATGTCTACGCCGGTCAGGTCGAGCAGGAGTACCAGAATTGCGGCGGTGGTGTCGTCAACGCCCGTGCGCACTTCCAGTGGTCCGGCTGGTTCCAGTACGAGTATTCGAACAGCGCGGTCATTGTCCGGCTGTACGCCACCAACTCCAGCGATCAGGGCGCGGAGGAGGGGCTGACGAACCGCAAGGACGTGTACTCCGACGCCGTGGAGATCCACCATGCCAATCCGGATGCGTGGCAGGCCCAGGCGTCGCTCTACGGCTGCAATCCCGGCTACGCGGCCGGCACGTACTGGTACTACGGAACCGGCTCCGACTGGGGCACCCCGAGCACCGGTTACTGCTGAACCCGCAAGACATGCTCACGGTAGTCGTTGCCGATCCTGGTGACGGCCTGCCCGGCCGCGAATGTTCCAGCGGGTGCGGCCGGCCCGTGGCGTAGTCGGCCGGCCGCACCCCGCTGGGTTCACAGGACCTTGGTGAGGCGGTCGGTGAGGAGGCGGGTGAAGCGGGCCGGGTCGGGCAGGTCGCCGCCTTCGGCGAGCAGGGCCGCGCCGTAGACGAGTTCGGCGGTCTCGGCGAGCGCCGGATCGTCGGCGTTCTTGTGATGCGCCTGCTGCAGGGCGGTGACCAGCGGGTGGGTGGGGTTGAGTTCGAGGATCCGCTTGACGGCGGGCAGCTCCTGGCCCATGGCCCGGTACATCTTCTCCAAGGTGGGGGTCAGGTCGTGGGCGTCGCCGACGAGGCAGGCGGCTGAGGTGGTGAGCCGGGTGGACAGGCGGACCTGCTTGACGTAGTCGGCCAGGCTGGTCTGCAGCCATGCGAGGAGGCCGGCGAAGTCCTGCTCCCGCTGGGCCTTGTCGGCCTTGGTCTGCTCGTCCTCCGTGTCGGCGTCGTCGTCGAGGTCGAGCTGGCCCTTGGCGATGGACTGGAAGCGGTGTCTGTCGAAGGCGGGGATCTGGTCGGTCCAGACCTCGTCGACGGGATCGGTGAGGATCAGTACCTCGTAGCCCTTGGCGGTGAAGGCCTCCATGTGCGGGGAGTTCTCCACCAGGGCACGGGTCTCGCCGGTCAGGTAGTAGATGGTGTTCTGGCCGTCCTTCATCCGCGACACGTACTCGCGCAGCGTGGTCGTCTTCTCCGGGTCGTTGGTGGAGTGGGCGGAGACCAGTTGGAGGAGGGCGTCGGTGTTGTCCCGCTCCTCGATGAGTCCTTCCTTGAGGACCCGGCCGAACTGCTCCCACAGGGAGGTGTAGGCGTCGGTGTTCGTGGCCTGCATGTCCTTGATCGCAGCGAGGACCTTCTTGACCAGGCGCCGGCGCACGGCGGTGATCTGACGGTCCTGCTGGAGGATCTCGCGCGAGACGTTCAGCGACAGGTCGTGGGCGTCGACGACGCCCTTGACGAAGCGCAGGTAGTTCGGCATCAGCGCGTCGCAGTCGTCCATGATGAACACCCGCTTCACGTACAACTGCACGCCGCGCTTGGCGTCGCGGGAGAACAGGTCGAACGGGGCGTGGGCAGGCAGGAACAGCAGCGCCTCGTACTCGAAGGTGCCCTCGGCGCGCATGTGGATCGTGTCTGCGGGCGGCTGCCAGTCGTGGCTGATCTGCTGGTAGAACTCGTGGTACTCGGCCTCGGAGACCTCTGAGCGCGGGCGGGCCCAGAGCGCCTTCATCGAGTTCAGCGTCTCCAGCGTGTCACCGCCGCCTGCGCCGCTCGCAGCGTCGGCGTCCGTCTCGGCGGTGGCGGGAGCCTGGGCGGCCATGCGGATGGGCCAGCGGATGAAGTCGGAGTACTGCTTGACGATCTGCCGGATCTTCCAGCCGGCCAGGTAGTCGGCGAGCCCGTCCTCGCTGTCCTCGGCCTTGAGGTGGAGGGTGACGGCGGTGCCGATGGGCAGGTCGTCGGCTTCGCCGATGGTGTAGGTGCCCTCGCCGTCGGACTCCCACACGGTGCCCTGGTCGGAGCCGGCACGGCGCGTGTGCAGGGTGACCTTGTCGGCGACCATGAAGGCGGAGTAGAAACCGACGCCGAACTGCCCGATCAGGCTCTGCGCCGCGTCCGCGTCCTTGGCTTCCTTGATCTTGGCGAGCAGGCCGGCGGTGCCGGACTTGGCGATGGTGCCGATCAGGTCGACGACGTCGTCGCGGGTCATGCCGATGCCGTTGTCCCGCACCGTCAGGGTGCGGGCGTCCTGGTCGACTTCCAGGGTGATGTGCAGATCGGAGGTGTCCAGGGCGAGATCGGAGTGGGTGAGGGATTCCAGGCGGAGCTTGTCGAGGGCGTCGGACGCGTTGGAGATCAGCTCGCGCAGGAAGATGTCCTTGTTCGAGTAGATCGAGTGGATCACCAGCTGCAGCAGCTGGCGGGTCTCCGCCTGGAACTCCAGGGTCTCGGTCGTGTCGGCCACGGAGCGTCTCTCCTTCGTGCAAGGTGTCGAGTGGGTCGAGTGGGTCGAGTCGGGTCGGGTCTGGTGCTGGTCAGTGTCAGCCGGGCGGCAGTTCGGGCCGGTCCGGTGCGGGCGGTGCCGTAGCAGGATAGAAAAATTCGCCGGCCGATGCGGAATCCCGGTGTGGCACTCGCCACCGCGACCGCAGAGAGCCCGGCGGCCCGCGCTGGTCGCGGGGTCCGCCGGGCTCTCCGGTTGTGCGGGTCTGGATCAGCCGGTGATGCTGTTCGAGCCGTCCTCGAGGTGACCGACGTAGCGGCGGGACCAGGAGTGGTCCCCGCTCACCGTCACCGTGATGTCGTACCAGCCGCCGCTCCTGGACAGCGGGTCGACGGAGTGGGTCGCGTGACCGTGACCGGAGACGTGGTAGGTGGCCGCGCGCTCCTGGATGTAGTGGTTGGAGACCACGGTGAAGGTCACGGACTTGCTGCCGGTGTTGCTCAGCGTCAGTTCGAGCTTGGGACGGGAGCCGTGGCCGTTGGCGCCGTACTCGGCCCGGACCTCGGCGGTCCGGCCCGAGGCGTCGACGTCTCCGGTGAACTGTCGCAGGAAGCGGTTGGAGCCGACGATGGTGATGTCGTAGGCGGTGTCGCCCGCGACCGCACCGACCGGAGCCTGGCCGGGGACGGTCCTGGCGGAGGAGTGCGAGGCGTCGACCGTGTACTGGCCCGGGAACTTCGCCGGGTACTCGGTCAGCGCGGGCGTGGCGGCGAGGTTGTTGTAGACCGAGAAGTGGCTCGCCCTGCGCACGTGCGGGCCGTTGTTGCTGAAGGCCAGATCCGCCGTCACCGACCCGCTGTCGTCGGTGCTGAAGCCGACCAGGTTCGCGTTCGGCTGGTCCGACAGCGGCCGTGCACGTTTGGTCCCCGGCTCCTGACGGGGCATCGCGTTGGTGGTGACCGGCGGGTGGTAACTGGCGGCCTCACCGATGGGAGCGAGCGTCGGCAGCTTCGGCAGGCCGAAGACCGGCGAGGTGAAGTCGAAGGCGTTGGTCAGGTCTCCGCAGACCCGGCGACGCCAGTCGCTGATGTTCGGGCAGATCGCCGGCTTGTTCTGGGCGCTGCTCCACTTCTCCAGGAACTGGATAACCGAGGTGTGGTCGGAGACCTCGGAGGTGACCCAGCCGCCGCGGGTCCACGGCGAGACCAGCAGCAGCGGAACGCGGAAGCCCAGGCCGACCGGCACCGGCTCCGTGAAGCCGTACTTGGACAGGTCGGTGCCCGTGACGAACTCGTCGCGCTCGCCCGCGGGGGGAACGGGAGGGGGTACGTGGTCGAACTGGCCGTCGTTCTCGTCGAAGTTGATGATCACCAGTGTCGAGTTGAAGACGTCCGGGTCGGCGTTGAGCGCCTGGAGCACCTCGTGGACGTAGTAGGCGCCGTCGGTCGGGGCGCCGTCGGGGTGCTCGGAGTAGCGCTGGTTGGTGACCAGCCAGGAGACCTGCGGCAGTGTGCCGGCCAGCACATCCTGCTTGACCGCCGACGCCAGGTTGTCGGCATTGCCGACGTCGGGGTCGTTGGGCTCCGCCACGATCGCGACACCGTGGTCGTAGAACACGTTGCCAGGCTGGGGAGTGCCGCCCTGCTCGGGGTCGAACTGCGCGAAGTGCTTGAAGTACTCGAGGCCGTTGTCGCCGTAGTTGTCGCTGCCCTGGTAGACCTTCCAGCTGATCCCGGCCTTCTGCAGGGTCTCCGCGTACGACTCCCACAGCAGGTCGCGGCCCAGTTCGTCGCCACCGCTGTAGGCGGTGAAACTGCTGTACTTGTTGGCGGCGTCGATGGTGCCGCCCCAGTGGTAGGTGCGGTTGGGGCCGGTCGCGCTCAGCACCGAGCAGTGGTAGGCGTCGCCGATGGTGTACTCGTCGGCCAGGGCGTAGTGGAACGGCAGGTCGGACCGGTCCAAATAGCCGAGCGTGGTCGGTCCGCCCTTGCTGGCGTACCAGGCATTCATCAGGCCGCCGTACCACGCCGTGTGTTGGCTTTCCCAACTGTGGTCGGTGCCACCGTAGTTCTGCGCGCCGATCTCGGAACTGGGCGGCTGGTGACCGGCGGGGTAGGCCGAGACCGGCGCGTCGCTCAGGTGCCACGGATACTGGGTGCCGGTGATCGGCTGGCCGGGCGTCGTCACGGGCTGCTGGAAGACGGAGAGGCCGCCGGGCTGGGTGATCGTGGAGCGGTCGCTGAAGCCGCGCACGCCCCGCAGCGAACCGTAGTAGTGGTCGAAGCTGCGGTTCTCCTGCATCAGGATCACCACGTGCTTGATGTCGCGGATGTCGCCGTGCAACTTCGGCCGGGGGGGCCGACTGGGCCTCGGCTGCCGGGGCGGACACGCCGATCGCCGCAGCGCTGGTGATCGCGGTAGCCGCACCGAGGAAGCCTCTGCGAGACAGTCTTGGCATGGTTCAACACCTCCGGAAGGGTTGGGGGCGCTGCGAACCTACTGACCACGCGCGGCATGCCAGTGAATCGGGCATGAACGACAACGGAAATGATCATTTGTCGACTTGTTGCTGCGATGGGGCATCAGGGGCGCACCGCGGGCAAGGCACATGCCCCGGCAAGTGGCTCCCTGGCCCGGTCGAACTCCAGCGTCGCGCTCCCGGCACCGGCGCCCGGCTCCAGCGACGGTGCGGTGCGGGTCAAACCGTGGAGCGATCAACCGAGTAGATCTGGGCGACCGCGGCATGCGGCAGTCCCAGCCGCAGCACGACCAGGGTGACCAGGACCCCGGTCTACGAGGACAAGGTGACGGTTCGGTCCGGCTCCCGCCATGCGCCGGCGTCACCGCCACGGCGGTCACGAAGCGCGGATTCGCGCGCAGTGAGCGTGGCGAGGCACTGGAAGGAGGCGGCCGCGAGGCTCTGGTTCCAAGGTCGCTGTCGGGATGGGTCGATGGGCCGATGTGCTTCCTGTCCATCGGTGTGATCCTGAGGACTGTTGGATCGAGCCGAGGAGGGACCGTGCAGGTGGAGCGGGTGGATTGGGTTGAGGTCCCGGCGGGGTTGCTGTGTCGGGGTACGCCGATTGACGAGGTCGAGCGGGTGGCGGTCCGTTATGCCGACACCGGGGTGCCGGTGGCGTGGTTCCGGAAGGAGGCCCCGCGTGCGGAGATCTTTCTCCCGGCGTTTCGGATCGCCCGCACCCAGGTCACGGTCGGCCAGTGGGCGATCTTCGCTGCGGCCACCGGCAGGCCTGTTCCGCAGGCGCCGGGGGACCACCCGGTGGTCGGGGTCGGCTGGGATGCGGCGACAGCCTACTGCCGGTGGCTGGGGGAGCAGTTCGACGGCCTGGAGGTGAGGCTGCCCGCGGAGGACGAGTGGGAGCGCGCCGCTCGCGGCGAGGACGGCCGGGAGTTCCCGTGGGGCACGCAGTACCGTACCGGCCTGGCCAATCTGGCGGACCTAGGCATCGGCACCACGATGCCGGTCGGCTCGTTCCCCGAGGGCGCCAGCCCGTTCGGTGTGCTGGACATGGCCGGCAACGCGGACGAGTGGACCTCCACCCTCTACGCCCCCTACCCCGGCGCCCCCGCCGACGTGCCGGACGTCGAGGACTGGGCCTTCGATCCGCACGTCACCCGGGGCGGCTCGTTCCGCCACGACCGGGACCTGGCCCGGTGCGCCCGTCGCCACGGCGCCTACGAGCGGGATCTGGCGGCCATCGGCGTGGGTTTCCGTCTGGCGGCACCGGCGCAGTAGGACGGGAGGCCGACACCCGAGTACCCCCTCATGGGCGGCGTGCCCGCAAGCCTGTGCACTTTCGTCTGCACCGGCCTGCGCACGTTTCCGTCGCATCGAGCGCTTCTCACCCGTTTCCCCGGGGCCGGCTGGTGCTGCTTCGTCGGACTTGGGCGTAGGGCTGCCTTCCGGTGCCGCGGAACTCGCGGCGCCGGACGTGGCGGCCTCGATCAGGAGGGCGTTCTCCGAAGCGGTGGCACCGGTGCGGGTGACGTACTCTGCCCGGTCCAACGCCCGCCGTAGTCCGCTTTCGCCGCACTTGGCGCCGGAACCGGAGTGGACAACGAAGACGGCATGGGGGGTCCGTGTGGTCTCCGCATCGGCTGGGCGCTGGCGCTCTATCGGTCACGACGGATCAGCACTGGGGAAACCCGCCGGGGGAGTTGTGCGCATGCCAGACGGCGTAGTTGTCCACGTAGGCGCCGTATACGTAGTCGTCCCAGTTCACCCAGTCGGTTGCGGGGTCCCACTCCTCGACGACGTGGTACCAGACGTCGCCCTGGTTGTTGATGTTCTGTCCCACTGACCAGCAATCCACCATGATCTGGTCGCCGGGGTGGAGGTCTGGGTGCGTGTCCTTGTCAGCAGTCCAGGGTGCCCAGTAGAGCCCCACGTTGTGGCTGGTTTTCAAGCCGACCTGGTAGCAGCAGCTCGTCGAGGCGTGAGCGGGAGCATTGGCCAGGAGCATGCCACTGGCAGCCATCGCAGCGACCAGAACGGCACGGCTCGCACGCTGGACCGATCTCGACTTCATACTTCTTCCTCACGTGACTGTGACGCAGGAGCAACTGTCCTGGTGAGCGTTGAGCATAGGAGCGACTTCGGTCACGGGTAGAGCCGTTTTTCAGTCATGTGATCTAGTGCTCCGGGTGCGGCCGATCAGGTCCGGTGCGGGCCGGGCGTGTCCGGGGGTGCTGTCGCCAGGTGCGGTGCCTGTTTGTGCGACGGTCTTTAGAATGACTGAATGTGACGGGATTTCAGATGGGTTTGTCGCGGCGTGCCCGTACGGAGAAGCTGCGGAGGTTGGCCTGGCAGTCGGGTGTCGTGGGTGGCGTGGCTCTCTGGGGCTACTTTGCCTTCAGTCCGTTGGGTCTGGCCGGTCTGCGGGGCTGGGGTGTGGTCGCGGTATGTGCGGCTGCGGCGGTCGTCAATGCCGTTGTCTCCATCAACCGGTGCCTGGCGGTGGTGTGGGTCGAGGACGAGGGGATGGAGATGCGTTCCTTGTTCACCCATCAGTACATCCGCTGGGACGGCGTGAGTGACATCGCGGTCGAACGGCGGGGTGTGGACCTGTCATGTGTGCTGCGGGTCTACCGCATCAGGGGATACCCGGTGACCGTGCCCGGCTGGATCGCGGCGGAGGTGGATGGCCTTGCTGAGGCGGACCTCCGCGACAGGGCAGCGGTCCTGCGCCAGCAGTGGCACCGGGTCGTGCGGCCGGTCGAGAAGGGTGCGCCGTAGCTGACCGCGATCTTTCGTGGCCGTCGGTGGCCGCAGGTCCGCCACTACCGGGCGTGTGCTTGTCCCTCACAATGTCCCCGTGCGACGGAGCGCGCGCTGTGGTCCAGGTCAGCGGCGTTCTTTCAGCTCTGGTGATTTCCCCGGCGGGGTAGTCACCGAGACAGTCACCTGCAGCCCAGCACCAGGAGCTTGGGCCGGTGGAAGCCGGGGTCCGCCCTGGTGCGTCCGGAGCGGATCACGCGCCCGTGCCGCTCTCACGAGCCCCTCCCCTGGCCCGTCGCCGTGCCTCACGTTGGAAGTGCGGGTCGACCCAGCGGAGCCGGCGAGAGGCACCGTTCGGTAGCAGCCGCGTCGCCCGGGTGTGCCGGACTCTTGTGGTTTGCTGACAATGGCAACCTAGTTGGCCAGTCGGGGCATTATGGGGACATGAAGCGTGGGGGGCGTAGAGAACGTCGGCGTCAGCGGCGAGAAGCCGACGTGGAGACCTTCGGGGACGTCTTGCGCAGGGTCCGCGGCAGACCACTGACGCTCCTGACGCTCCTGGTCGTCGTGGTACCGCTGGCTGGCATCGGCGTCGCGTTCGTCCCGCAGCCGTTTCAGAGTGCGCCAGGGGCTGTGATCGGCATCCCCGCCGTGATGTGGATCCTAAGGCGGGACCAGCTCAGGCGGGCGGCTACGTCGGCGAAGGACGATGCGGCCGAAGGCTCCTGAGTCGAGTGCAGGTCACGGCCGACGGGCCTGTCCCGGGTGGTGTGGCTGGTCGAGGCAGGTGTCACTGAATTCACCGACCGATCTGGGTTCAGGGGGTCGACGGTCGCGATACTTGTCTGCCGAGGGAGTCAGCGGCTCCAGGCGTAGAGGCCCCCGCCTGTGCCCGCCACAGACGCCGCGAGCTGGGCTACGCCCTGGAGTACCGCCAGCAGATCATCGTTGGTCGTGTCGTCTCCGTCGGCGGACCGGAGTCTCGCGGTCCAGGGTTCCTCGAAGTACATGTCCCACTCAGCGATGGCACTGTCCGGCTCAACGAAGCGGCAGGCGCCACAGCCCGAGTTGGGCGCTGGCGACAGATGTCGCGGTCAAGTGACCCGTCGGTGTTGGCCATGCCGTGGTCACACCAGGCGCGCCAAGATCATCCCGCTAGTGCGTCGGCGGCGTGGGGCGTTCAGAGTCCTGGGATCAAGGCCGGGTTGATGCCAAGCGCGGTGACTCCATCGCGCACTACTTCGATGAACTCAACGAGATTGGGGGCGAGGCTCTCCCAGGTTGCCGGGGAGCTTGGGGCGTCTGTGGCGAAAACGGAGCCTACCCGCCAGCCTTCATCGGTCGCCGTGATGTGGACTGCTCCGGGCACGTCGTACGACATCGAGTCGAATGTGAAGTTCCCTCTTTCGCCGTCCGGAAGACGGAGCCAGAGCGAGAGGGCGGAGGCCAGTTCCGCTACCGGAAACTGGTCCTCGCTCCATACCGTGCGGCTGTTGTCGCTGATGGCCAAGTCGGCTTCGATGTCCACGAGCAGCACCGCTACAGGGGCGGAGCTTGCGGTGAGTCCGCGCCGAGGCAGATCCGGCGCGCGGAAGTTCCGACAGACGAACTCCACTGCTTGATCTCCTCATACAGGGCCCAGCGACCCATCGAACTGACAGAACATCTCAATCCAGGCAACCCTAGTCGGAGTGCCCGGCACGGCCCGGCGAACGCCACGTCAGAATCGTTTCCCCGAGCCTCCAAGATGAAGGAGTGGCTGAGGCGTGACCGGAGGCGGCCAGGGGGTCAGGTCGCCCTGGTCCCCGACGCCGGGCGCATAGGCGTGCGCGCCTGCTGGTGGTCACCGTTCGGATTGTCGCCCGCGGTTGCGTGTCATGGGGTGTCGGCGGAGGTCGCGGGGATTCCTGCCGGGGCGGTGGCGGTGGCGGTGTTGGTCGGGCGGTGGTTGCGGGCGGTTCGGTCGTCTGCGGCGAAGGCGGCGGCGGTGAGGACGCAGCCGACCGCGGCCAGGCCGGCGCCGAGCCAGCTGGGTGCCAGATAGCCCAGTCCGCCGGCGATGGCCAGGCCGCCGATGGCCGCGCCGAGGCTGTTGGCGGTGTTCATGGCCGACTGGTTCACCGCGGCCCCCATCAATTGGGCGCGAGGAGCGGCCGCGATCAGCCGCGCCTGCATGGCGGGTCCTACGAACAGGCCGGTGGCGCCGACGAGGAAGGCGCCCCCGAACAGTCCCGCGGTGGTGTGCGCGATCAGGGCGAAGACGACCAGGGCGGCGATGATGCCGAGGAAGCCGGCCATCAGGCTGCGTCGCAGCTGCCGGTCGGCGCACCAGCCGCCGGCCGCGTTGCCCACGGTCATCCCCAGGCCCACGGCGACCAGCACCCAGGGCACCGCGGCCGAGGACAGTCCGGTCACCTGGGTGGTGATCGGCGCGATGTAGCTGTCGACGGCGAAGAAGCCGGAGAAGCCGATGGCGGCCACGGCGGCGGCCAGCCACACCCGTGGCGCGCGCAGCGCGGCCAGCTCGGAGCGCGGTGAGCCGCCGGGGTGTGCCGGCGCCTCCGGTACGACCGCCCGGACGGCCAGCAGGGTCAGCAGGAACACCGCAGCGATCGCCAGATAGGCGCTGCGCCAGCCGGCGCTCTGGCCCAGTCCGGTGATCAGCGGGACGCCGACCACGTTGGCGGTGGTCAGCCCGCTCAGCACCACGGCGAAGCCCTTGGCCTGGCTACCGGGGCCCAGCAGGTTCGCCGCGAGCATGCCGGCTGCGCCGAAGTACGCGCCGTGCGGCAGCCCCGCGACGAAGCGTGCCAGCAGCAGCAGTGCGAAGTTCGGGGCGACCGCGCTGGCCAGGGTGCCGACGACGAACAGCACCAGCAGCCCCAGGACCAGCCGCTTGCGGGCGACGCGGGCGCTCAGTGCGGCGATGGTGGGCGCACCGGCGACGACCCCGAGGGCGTAGACGCTGACCACCCACCCGGCGTCGCTGTTGGCGTCTGCGGAGGAGTGGGCGTAGGTGCCGGGCAGCAACCCGCGGGCGATGTCGGGGAGCAGGCCCATCGGGACGAACTCGGTCAGCCCTACGGCGAAACCGCCCATGGCCAGGGCTATGAGTGCGGCCCGGCGGCGCGTTGCGGTGAGTGGCGGCATAAGGGTCGAGTATAGACAACACTGTTGCCTAAGCCGACGGCGCGGTCCCGGACCGCCACTCGGACGGTGACCGTGGGGCCCAGCAGCCCTCCCGGCCGCCGCGGCCAGCCCGCCAGGGGGCAGGTGGTAGGTGCCGGTGTGGTCGATGACGGTGGAACCCGTCGCGGCACTGCGGCCCCTCACACCGGCCCGCACCGTCACCGGCCGGGTGGCCTGTCTGATCGGCAGCGACCTCCACCTGGAGACCCCCAGGGCCTGGTCCTGCTGGACACCCGGCTCCTGACCGGATGGGCCCTGGACCGGGCCGCAGCCGGCACACCGTTCACCGCCGAGCTCGAGCCCCTGCACACCCCGAGCGAAGAACAGGAGCAGGACGCCCTGTTCTGACACCAGCGCAGGGCCGCTGGGGGAGTGGAGCAGCGGAACGGGCTCTTGATGCTGCGCCGGTGGCTGGTACGTGACTGCGAGCACCGCCCCGCCTCGGCCCAGTCCCGGGTCTGCTGGGCGAGGGGCGACGTGATGACCCGTTGGCTGGCCAGCAGTGCAACCTGATGGCGCGTCGTGTGACCGGCGGGGAGCTGATCCTGGGGTGGTGCTGGTACGTCTGGGGGGAGCGCGAGCGGGAGACCGCTGAACCGGTCGAGGGGCTCGTGAGCAGGTCATGCGGCTCACCGGTGTCCTGGTCATGGAGCGCGGCGAGATCGGTGGCCACCCACGGGTCGGTGATGCTCTGACGCATGCTCTACTGCCGGTCGCGGAGGGTGCGTTGTGTGGCGGTCGGTCGTGACGCGAGGGTCGAGGACCGTCGCATCAGCAGCGGTTTCCCGTAGGTCTCTTGTCACAACTGGTTTGTGATGCAAAGCTGCGTGTATGTCAGATGTTTCGGTGCCTTCGCCGGGCACCCCCCACGAAGTCCTTGCCGGTCTCCGCGACCTGACGGGCAGGGTCCGCTCAGCCCAGCGCGGCACCTGGCTCCCCCTGCTGCTGTTCGGCGTGCTCACCCTCGGCGGGATCCTCGTCGACCGCTTCACCTTCAGTGTCCACATCGTCTCCACCTGCCCGGCCGTCCCCGGCACGGCAGGCGGTGTTCAGCCGGGCTGCACCGTCACCAGGCAGGGGTCGGCGGTCTACTGGACGCTCGGAATCGCCGTGGTCTACGCCGCGACCGCTTGGTTGTACATCCGCCGTTCCCGCAATCGCGGCGTCGGCACCCCGGTCCGGCCCTACGTCCTCGCTGGAATCGTCCTGGTCGCCCTGGTGGCCGCGACCTCGTTCTGGGGCACTCGGCACGGGATGCCGCAGCCCGGCGCCCCGCTCGACCTCTGGGGCCTGCAACTGGATCCCGCCTCGGGGCTGACGCAGTTCCTCATGCAGCTCACCGGAGCGGCCGCATCGGTCGGGTTGCCGTTGCTGGTGCTGGCCTGGGTGGAACGCAGTCGCGCCCTGCTGTTCTTCGCCCTGGCCTACCTGGCCATCGAGCTGGCGCCGCTGTCCACCGGCTGGGCCGGGATCGGTGCCACCTCGCCCTGGTCGGGTCTGCCGCGCCTGGTCGTTCCCGCCGCGTTCCTCCTGTTCGGCGCTGTCGGCTTCGCCGTGAGCCAACGGCGTCGTCAGCGCGACGTGTCATGACTGCTGAGCCCGATGAGCACCCCGTCAACGGCCTTGACGACGTGGTCCATCAGCGCGTTCGTCTCGGCATCCTGACCGTCGCCCACCAGGCACGGCGGGTCGAGTTCGGCTTCCTGCGCTCGGCGCTCGGCCTGACCTCCGGCAACCTCAGCCAGCACCTGGCCGTGTTGGAGAAGGCCGGGCTGATCCACGTCGAGAAGGGCTACGAGGGGAAGCGCGCCCGTACCTGGCTCTCCTTGACCCCCGCCGGCGCCCGCGCCCTCCAGGACGAAGTCACCCAGCTCAAGCGACTCATTCGCCAGATCGAACAAGGCAGCTCAGCCCCGAAGTCCTAGCCCGGGCACTGGGGCACGCGTCCGCAGGGATTGGCTCGCGCCGCAGCCCGGTGAACACCGACAGCATGCCGAACACCGTTCAAGGAACCAGAGGGGGATGTGTGACCATCACACCGGATATTTCCGAGACGGACATGTCGCGCCGTCGCATGCTCGCAACCGCGCTCGTCGTCGGCGTCGGGGCCGCCGTGCCGCTCGGCGTCGCACGCCCCGCTTGGGCGGCTGCTACCGCCCCTGGCCCGGCGCGGCTCACCCTGCCCGTGCCCACCGGGCCGCACCCGGTGGGCACGGTGCCGCTGCACCTCATGGACGCTTCACGCCCGGATCCGGTGGCCGGCCCGGGGCATTACCGCGAGTTGATGGCCAGTGTCTGGTACCCCGTCAGGGACACCGGCGGCTACCCGCGCGGGCCCTGGATGCCCGACGGCGCGATGCGGGCGTTCCTGACCTACACCGGCTTCCCCATCGACCCCGCCCTGGTTCCGCTCACCGCCGGGCACGTGGGCGCCCCCGTGCACCGCACGGGCCACCGGCTGCCCGTCGTGGTGTACTCGCACGGCGCGGGCAGCCACCGCGCCGACCACACCGTCATGGTCCAGGAACTCGCCAGCCACGGCTACGTCGTGGTCACCGTCGACCACACCTACGACGCGATCACCGAGTTCCCCGACGGCCGGGTGCTCACCCCGGACAGCTACAACGTCTCCCTGTACCCGAAGGACTACGCCGCCGACATCCGCTTCCTGCTCGACTGCGTGGAGGAACTCGCCGCCGGACGCAACCCCGATACCGACGGCAAGCAGCTGCCCGCCGGCCTGCTCGGCGCCCTGGACCCGCAGCGCATCGGCATGCTCGGCTGGTCCAAGGGCGGCACCGCCACGGCCCTCACCATGCTCGCCGACCAGCGCGTCAGCGCCGGGTTGAGCCTGGACGGCCCGATGCAGCCGACCATCACCGCCGACCTGGACCGGCCGTTCATGATGATGACCGCCGTCTTCACCCGGGCGGCCATGCCGGACGTCGCCGAGTTCTGGACGCATCTGCGCGGGTGGCGGCTCAACATCCAGGCCGACGGGGCCCTCCACTTCTCCTACGGGGACAACGAGGTGCTGATCCCGCAGGCGGCGAAGCTCCTCGGCATGACCGAGCAGCAGGTCCAGGACATGATCGGCACCCTCGATCCGGCCCGGGCGGTGCGGATCCAGCAGGCGTACCCGCTCGCCTTCTTCGACCTGCACCTGCGGCACCGCCGGGAGCATCTGCTCGACGGCCCGAGCGTGGCCTTCCCCGAGGTGAAGTTCATCCCGTGAAGTCCGGGTCCGCGCGACGGCCAACCGGCGGTGGGCGGCGGGGTCAGGGGTGGGGGCTAGGGGTGGGCGGTGTCGTGGAGTGTGCGCAGGAGTTGTCGTTCGGAGTCGTCGAGGTAGGCGGTGAGGTGGATTTCGGCTTGGCGGGTGTCGCGTGTCTGCAGGGCGGTGAGGAGTTCGCGGTTGCGGGTCAGGTAGGGGGCGTGGAAGCGTTGCGGGTCGCCGGTGGCGTGGAAGGCGAGGCGTAGTTCGGCGTGGATGCGGTCCATGAAGGCTTCCAGTCGCGGGGATCCGGCCAGTCGGACGATTGCGCGGTGGAAGTGCAGGTCGGCTGTGGCGACGTCGGGCCAGCGCTGCTCGGCTGCTGCTTGTTCTCCTTCTTCCACGGATCTGCGGATTTCGTCGATGGCCCGGTCGGGGGCGCCGGCTACTTCGCGGACGGCGGCGCCTTCGATGAGGCGGCGCAGTCGGTAGAGTTCGGTGACGTCGTCGGGGTGCGGGGTGCGGACGAATACGCCGCGGTTCAATTCGTGGACCAGGAGCCGTTCGTGGGCCAGGAGCCGGAATGCCTCGCGCAGGGTGTTGCGGGATACGCCCAGGGCCGCGCCCACGGTTTCCTCGGACAGTCGTGTTCCGGGCGCGATGTGACCGTCTGTCACCTGTGTCCGTAGGACGTCGGCGATCCGTTCGGCGGTGCTGCCGCGGCCGAGGGGGCCCTTGGCCTGTTCCAGTGCCGTAACCCAGCCCGGGGCTGTATGCGTGGTCATTGTCCCGTCCGGTGGTGTTGGCGGATCCGCAGCGTCGGAGTCTGGTTGAACAAAAGTTACCCTCCTTCGGCTCAGCTGGGAACGGGTGGAGGGGTGGTCTCTGGGCTTGTGGGGCGAACCCCTTGATGGATCGTTGAACAATCCATACGGTGGGGGCGAGGGGTGACTGCCGGGGCACAGGGGCGGAGACGATCATGGGTGTGGGTCGTGCGGATGGTGCGTGGAGCACGGTTGGGCGGCGGTCGGCCGCGGGAAGGGCGGCCCGGAGTCTGGTCCCGGCGGCGGTGAGCCTCGCGGGGGCGTGCGGGTTATGGGTGCTCGTGCGCGTGATCGCACAGGCCTCGTTCTCCCGGCGCGCCCAGTGGATCGACCTGGCGGCTACGGCTGCGCTCCTCCTGGCCTGCTGCCTGGTCGGGGTCCGCCGGTTCCTGGGCCTGAGGTGGTTGGTGGGCGCGCTGCTCCTGCTGGGGATTCTGACGGTGCAGCGGTCCGAGCTGGACCAGCAGGCGCTGCACCGCTTCGGGCGCACCGAACACGTCAGGGTCCTGTCCGTCCAGGCATCCCAGGACGGCATGAGCGGCGGCCAGGTCGACTTCTACACCGTCTCGGTTCTCGACGGTCCGCCGCTGGCCCCGGTCCGGGGCGGCGTGTTCACGCAGTGGCCCTGGAGGGTGGGGGGCAGCTACGTGGTGACGGTGGACCCGAGGGGGCTGGCAGGGGTCGGGCGGGGCGGCGACCCCGGTGCGCCAGTGGTCCAAAGGGCGCTGCAGGTCCCGCTCGGCTTCGGCGTGGCCTGGGCCTTGTGGCGGCCGGCGCACCGCCTGCGGTACCGCAGGCGCTCTGCGGGGGCTGCGCGGGGGCTCCGCGGGGGCTGCGCGGGGGCTGCGCTGGGGCTGCGCGGGGGCTGCGCTGGGGCTGTGTGCCGGGAAGGGGGGACGCGCTGATGAGGGGTGAGGGCTTTCCGGGCGACGGCCAGGCTCCGCTGCCCGATGCGGTGTTCCTGGTGACCGCCGGCCCCGAGCAGGTCCGGGACGAACTGGCGAGGATCCCGGGGCCCGCGGTCCGGCTGGCGCACGCGGTGTACCGGGCCTCGGCGCATCTGCACGGGCAGGCCGGTCCGCAGTCCCGCCGGCAGCTCTTGGCGCTGGACGCCGCCCGCTTCGGGGACCTGGGCCTGTCGGCGCGGATCGCCGCCGCACCGGTCGGGGACGGTGCGGACATGGCGGACACAGCGTGGAGCGTCGCGTGGGCGACCGGCAGCACGGTCGACCACCGGTTCCGGCACGCTCTGGTCGGCCACAGCGAACGGGTCTGCTCGGTGGCGACGGGACTGGTCGAAGGCCGCCCGGTGGCCGTCACCTGCAGCAGCGACGACCGCACGGTCCGGGTGTGGGACCTGGCCACCGGACAACCTGTCGGCGAACTGCCCGTCGGGGACAGCGAGGTCCGTGCGGTGGCCACGGGAGTGCTTCGAGGCCGGACCGTGGCCGTCGGCGGCAGCCGGGACGGGAGCGTGCAGGTCTGGGACCTGGCGACCGGCCACCGTCTCGGCGATCCGCTGACCGGCCACACCGAAGTCGTCGCCACGGTGGCGACCGCGGTGCTGGACGCACGCCTGCACGCCATCAGCGGCAGCCGGGACGGGACGGTGCGGATCTGGGACCTGACGACCTGCCGGCTCGTCGGCGAAGCCCTCACCGGGGACAACGGCCCGGTGCAGAGACTGGCGACGGCCGTCATGGAGGGCCGGCCCGTCGTGGTGGTCTGGAGCTGGGACGGGACGGTCCGGGTCTGGGACCTGGCCACCAGACAGCCCCTGGGCAGCTTTCTCGCCGACTGCGCCGCAGGCGTGCCGGCCCTGGCGACCGCGCAGCTGGACGGCCGCCCGGTCGCGGTGACCGGCAGCCAGGACGGGAGCGTGCGGGTGTGGGACCTGGCCACCGGACAACCCGTCGGGGAGCCTCTGGCCGGCTCGACCGAAGCGGTCTACGCGCTGGCGACAGGGTCGGTGCAGGGCCGCCCCGTTGTCGTGGGCGGCTGCATGGACGGCACTGTGCGGGTGTGGGACCTGGCCGCCGGACAACCCGTGGGGGAGCCTCTGGCCGGCCACGTCGACGGGGTCTGGGCGGTGGCGACCGCCGTCGTGGACGGCCGCACGGTCGCGGTGACCGGCGGCAACGAGGACGGGGAGGCGCGCGTGTGGGACCTGTCCCGGGCCCGCCCGGTCACCGGCGGCCCCCGCGGCCACACCGGCGAGGTGCGCGCGGTGGCGGCCGGGCAGGTCGACGGCCGCCCGGTCGCGGTCACCAGCAGCCGCGACGGCACGGTCCGGGTGTGGGACCTGGCCGCCGGCCGGCCCCGCGCCGAACCGGTGATCAGTCCTCCCCAGCCGGTGGACGCGCTCGCCACCGCGGTGGTGGACGGCCGGCCCGCGGTCCTGACCGGCAGCTGGGAGGCCGTGGTCCGGGTCTGGGACCTGGCCACCGGCCGGCCCCTGGGGGAGCCCCTGGTGGGCCACACCGGCCAGGTGCAGTCACTGGCGGTAGCAACGCTCGGGGGAACCGCGGTGGCCCTGGCCGGCTGCCGGGACGCGACGGTGCTGGTGTGGGACCTGGCCACCCGCCGCCCGATCAGCGCACCCCTGACCGGCCACTACGGCTCGGTGGGATCGGTGGCCACCGCAGAACTGGAGGGCCGCACGGTCGCTGTCACCGGAAGCCTGGACACGACGGTGCGCCTGTCGGACCTGGCCTGCGGCACCCCGGTCGGCAGTCCGCTCACCGGCCGCATCGGCCTGGTGAACGCGATGGCCAGGACGGTGGCCACCGCACAGGTTGAGGGCCGGGCGGTCGCCGTGGTCGGGGGCTGGGACGCAACCGTGCAGGTCTGGGATCTGGCCAGCCGCGAACCCGTCGGCAAACTGCACACCTTGCACACCGACTGGGTCCAGGCGGTGGCGACCGGTGTGGTGAACGGCCGCCCGGTGGCCGTCAGCGGCAGCAGGGACCGCACCGTACGAATGTGGGACCTGACCGACGGCTGGCCCCTGGGAAGCCCACTGGCGTTCCCCGGGCCAGTGCGCGCGCTGACGCTCTGCCAGGACGGCCGACTGGTCGTCGGCTTCGGATGGGAGGTCGCGGTCCTGACACCCCAGTGAGCGCGCTGCGCGCACCATGGGGCGGCCGCGGCGTCGGCAGCGGGTTCCCTCGCACGCTCTCCGAACGCGGGCGCTGGCCGCGGGGCCTGTGCCTGCCGCTGCCCCATGGGGGCTGGCCTGCTGTGCTGAAGCGGCTGGGCCCCGCGGCACGGGGTCCAGCCGCTTCCATCAGCACAGGACGCGAGAGGTCACTGCGGATGCTCTCTGCAGTGCTCCGCTGTCCAGGTGGTGGTGTTGCGGGCCCGCTGTCCCGGCCCGCCGCTTGGCTGTGTCTCCTGGGGAGTACGGTGCGCCTGGTCTCCGACGCCTGACACTGGCACAGCACGCGGTCCGGCTGGGACCTGTTGACGACGCCATCGCGATCACCGCTGCCCAACTGCGCGAGATTGGCGGGCGCCTGATCGAGGCCGGACACCGGCAGGCCGGCGATCCCGACATCCTGCTGGTCATGGACGCCGGTTTCGACGTCACCGGCCACACCGGCCACGCCTGGGGGTGAGCGCGTTGGGGTGGCGGCGGCTTCCGGTGTGGTGGGACTCGGCGGGCGTGCGCGGGGGCCGGTGGTTGGGCTGTGCGGGTGGCTCGGGCGCCGGGCTGCGGTGGAACTACTCCTGGGCTGCTGCCCAGTGGGAACGGAGCGTGGCGACTTTCTCGTTGAATTCGGCTCTGGTGTCCAGGCGCGTGCCGTGCATGACGCCGGGGAGGTTCGCTGTGCGGCCGCCGGGGAGGTAGGCGCGTACGACGCCCCAGCCGCCGAAGCGGTCGCCGGTATGCACTTCGACGTCGAAGTCGGCGATGTCGGTCCAGGGTACGAACCGGCGGCTGGTGAGGGTGTGCCACGTTATGCCGGTGTCCGTGAGCGTCGCGGATCCGAACACGCGCCAGACGCGGTGGCACCAGAAGGCCGGCGCGGGGCTGGCGAGGATGGTGCCGGCGAGCCAGGGCCCGGCTGTGTGCAGGCCGTGGGGTGCGTTCGAGCCGACGAACCAGATGACCAGTGCGGTGAGGGTCGCCGAGAAGAGCACGGCTGCGCGCAGGGTGGAGCGGCGTGCCCGGGAACTGAAGGCTATGCGGATGCCGTGCCCGGGCACGTCATGGTTGTCGCGGTTCAAGGGCTTGCCTGGCATCGGCGGCGGCCCGTCTGGGCGTTGGTTGGCCATGTGGCGCCAGCAGGAGTCGAACCTGCAACTGACGGTCCCTCGGACCGCCCCCTCTGCCCGTTGGGGAACAGCGCCTTGCGTAGCGTTGGTGCGGTGCGAACGCCTACGGGACCGGTCCTGGACCGGTTCCCTGTGCCGCCTGGCTAGGACGCCGTGGAGAGTGCGGGAGTCACCGAACCGCGCCTTCGCGCCAGCCTGATGCTACGAACCGGGAGCGGCGCAGGCGACAGGTTTTCCTGACTCGCCCCCGGGCTTGACCGCCCTCCTCGTGCGTCACCTGCGCCGACGACCTGCGATCCTCGCTGGCGGTCGCTCTCGCCAGGCTCCGGAGACCTCGCGCACGGATGCGAAGACCGGTTCGGGCGGGCGGAGCGGCCCAGCCGCCGGGGGAAGTAGGCCAGCAGCGAGGAGTCGAACGCGGTGTCGTGCAGTCCCGGCCCGCACGCGGCCTTCCACCGCGGGCACCCAACCGCCAGGCCCGCCGGCGAACCTCCATTGCGAGCCGGGACCTTGGGACAGGCGCGTGGCTCCGCTACTTGTCGTGCCGGTGACGCTTTGCGCGGTTGACGAGGATCACCACCTCACGGCGACCAGCGCGCGAACCACTGCAGCATCGCCTCGAGGGACCGATCTTGGAGCAGCCTGCCTGTCGACGTCCGGGGTGGCGGCCTGTCTGTGTCAGGGCCGTAGTGCGGCCGACATCAGACGTACCACCTTCATGAACTGCTGCGGGCTTACGGAGTCGATCGGGGCCGGGAGCGGGGTGCCCTGGGTGCGGGCGAGGACGATGTCGTCAGGGACGGCGCGCAGGTGCACGATGGCCAGCCCGGGTGGCACGCAGAGGAGGTATTGGCCGAAGTTGCCGATCGCCATGAAGGAGCCGCGCCCCACCAGTCGCGGGAGCCACCAGAGGTAGCCGTAGTCGAGCTGGACGTCGGCGCCGCGGTTGACCTGCACTGACGTGCTCTCGGACGTCCAGGCCGCGGGTACCACCTGCCGATCGTCCCAGCGGCCGTCCTGCAGCATCATCGTGCCGATCCGTCCGAGATCGCGGGCGGAAAGGAAGATGTGATGGGCGAGGTGTTCGGAGACCTCGGGACGGCCGAGCAGCCGCTGGCGGGCCGGGTCGAAATCCTCGAAGCCGACCGGTGCGGCCAGGTCCTCGGCGAGTGCTGTGAAGACGGACCGTCCGGTGCAGCGTTCGAAGATCGTGCCCAGGGCGTTGAAGTCCCAGTTGTTGTAGAGGAACAGCGTGCCCGGTGGCTGTGTGCCCCGGGGCGGCGCACTCTCCTCGGGGCCGGCCACGGTCGACGGTGGGTGGTAGACCCCGGAGCTCGAGGTCAGCAGGTCGCGCACGGTGGCGCGGCGTTCTTGCGGCAGCAGCCCGCCGGTGTCGTCGATTCCGAGCTCGTCGAGGGTCGCGTCGAGCCTGATGGTTCCGTCGGTGACCGCCGTTCCGTACAGGACGGACAGGATGCTCTTGCGCGCCGATGCCATGAAATGGGGTGTGCTCGTCTCGCCGTGGTCGAACACGACTCGGCCCCGGTCGAGCACGAGGAACGCGGTGGTGGGCAAGGCGTCGAGCGCGTCGACGACGGGCTGGAAGGCGCTCATGCCGGGCCCGGTGTGGAGCGGCCCGCCAGTCCGAGCATGATGGCTAGCGCGGCTCGCCGGGTCACGCCGTGATCGGTGAGCACTTTGCCCGCGCGGCTGCCGGGCGCGCGCAGGAGGCCGAGGAACAGGTGGGCCGCGGCGACGCCGTGCCCGTCCGCCTCGGCGACCGCGCCGTCGATCGCCCGGCGGGCGTCCGGTCCGATACCCGGTCGAGTGCGGCCGGTCGCCTCGACCGGCTGTTCGCTGTCCGGCTCCCGCTCCAGCGCGGCTCGAACGTCGGACGGGTCGACGTCGAACGCGCGCAGCACGGCGCCGGCCAACCCGGCTGGGTCGTCGAGGACCGCAGCGAGGAGGTCGCCGCTGTCGACCGCGTCGCGGCCGTACTGACCCGCCCGTGTCTCGGCGCGGCGCAAGCATCTGAGCGCCTCCTCGTCGAAGCGTTGCACAACACCGGCGCTGACCAGGTCATCGACGGTCAGCCACGCGAGGAATGGCGCGTATCGCTGTTGCGCACCCTGCTTGCTGAGACCGCGAGGCGCGCCGATGTCCGCCCAGGAACAGCCCTCGGCCCGCGCCATCTCCACGAACAAGCCGATCAGGCTGTTTCCGAGCATATTGAGGTCACTGGCGAGCTGCTCTGCGGCGGCGATCTGCCGGACAGGGTCGCGGGGCTCGTTGATGCCGGCGAGAACCACCAGGCCAGCCAGTTCGGACAGGGTAGGCATCTGAGGCATGTCAACACTCTAATCGCAATGTTGCAGACGTCAACACTTTCATTGACGGAGTGAGTCCGTTGCAGAGAACTTGACCCAGTCTGAAGCCTTTGCCTTCGATGACTTCGACGGCGGGGAGGTCGAGCGCGTGGCCGCCGACCGGGCGCGGGGGCCGATCCCCAGAAGCGGGACTTGCCTGGACCGCCGCCCTGACGGGCACCAGCGACACATCAACCGGCGCGCAAGACCCATGACCTCGTCCGCCAGCTCCAACGCGTCGGCCATCAGGCCCCCGCCGCCTACCGCCTGAACAGCCGTCACGGACGCGTCTCTCTGATGCTTCTGGTCCCGGCGGGCCGGTTCCTCGCTGGCGATGAGAGCCGGTCGCTGTTGGTCGCCGACTTCTGGATCGACACCTTCCCAGTGACCAATCGGGACTACGCCGTGTTCGTAGCCGCCACCGGCGCGAAGCCTCCGTGCCACTGGGAAGGCAACCGATGTCCGGACGCCCTCGCGGACCATCCGGTGGTCTACGTCGACTGGCACGCTGCGGCTGCCTACGCGCAGTGGTGCGGGAAGACGCCGCCGACAGCGAGGCAGTGGGAGAAGGCGGCCCGAGGCCGGTCCGGGAGCGTGTACCCATGGGCCAGGAGCTCGGCCTGCTGTCTCTGGCCCCGGTCAGGTGAGGTCGAAGGTGACGTTCCCGGAGCCGTTCCAGTCCGGCGCCTGCGTGAACGTGAGGGTTCCATCCTCTGCCTCGACGACTTTCACCATGATTCCGCCGCGATCCTCGCCAGGAAACGCAACGGAGAAGTGGGGATCCATCTCCATGAGGAAGTCCCAGCCGGCTCGCTGGGGCGTGTCGAGGGCGTCGGCATGCCGACCGGTCGCCCGCCACATGCCGGCCGCGTCGACGGTGACAATGATGTCGATGTCGTACATCTCAAGGCACGTCGAGTGGTTGGCCCACCATTCGAGTCGGGCCTGACCCGCGAGTCGATCCATGAGCACACTATGCACGTAAGTACTCCAGCTGTAGATCTTGAGCTTGGCACTGGGCGGAGGGGCCTGTCGGCTGTATCCAGCCGGTGCGCTGGGGCCTGTCGAGCAGGCACTATGCACCGATGAGCACCATCATCAAGTTCTTCGTGGCTCCGGGCCACGCTGCTGCCGCTGCCGTCGTAGATGTCGGACCCGACGACTTCTTGGAGTCGCTGACGTTCGGGAACTTCGACGTCGAAGAGGCGCTGATCGAGTGGGAGGGCATCTTCACCGGTCGGACCTTCGAAGAACTCGTCTCCGCTGATGTTCCCGAAGTCGTCGCCGATCCTGGTGATGGCCAAGGCCCGGTGGTCCTTGCGGTCTCCAGGGCTCTCCAGGACGCTTTGGCCGCTGCTGTTGAGGAACGGCTTGTCGAGGTCAGCCGGCTGTGGGTGGTGGAGCGGGCGGCGGACGGCGAGGTCTTCGACGAGGGGATTGCCGTGCAGATCTTGAACGGTGTGGCTGGCCTGGTCCGCTCCATCGGCCGGAAGTCGGAGGGCCTGTACTGCTGGACAGCGTAGAAGGACGCGGCCGCCGGCTGCCGGAGAAATGGTCTTGCTGGGGGTCTGCCTGCCGCGATGCTGGTCCCGTGCCGGGGCAGAGGAAGCGGAAGCGACGGCAGGAGGCCGGCCGTCAGCAGGCTGCTGCCCGATTTGCCGAGGCCGGGCACTGGGATGTGCTCATCGAGACTCAGGATGAGTCGGACTGGCTTGCTCAGGTTCGCCGCCTGCGGGCCGAGAAGCGGCAGATCGACTCGACGGCGGTCCGCGTCGATACGCTCTGCGGACGGGGCTTCAGCCAACCACCTACCGGTTGAGCCTCTTCGTACCCTCCGAAGTCCCAGCCGAGCCGGCCTAGCTTGAGCCGCCCCTCGTGACCCGATCAAGCACGACGCAGCGGCACGCGGTTCCCCGAGGCCGGTGTCAGTCCGGAGTCGGCCACAGCGGACGGACGTACCGCAGTCCGGTCTCCGGAACGATGTTGAACAGTGCACACAGATGAAGGGGATCGCCCCCGCTGGCCGCCGCCTCTTCGAGGAGACGGTCTTCGCGGAGTTGCTGTGCCGTCGCCGGCACGCCGCGCAGAAGGAGATGCATCCACCCGACGGTGACCGTTCTGCCGGGCCATCAGACTCGTCCGAAGCCAATCGGCGTGCCACCTGCGGAGGTAGTCGGCGGCGACTTGGCGGGCGAAGCCGTGCAGGAGCCGTACGAGGCAGACCCCGAGACCCCGGCATGACACGGCGTCCCTTCTCCCTGTGCCGGGCGTGTCAGAGGCGGCATCTAGGGTCGCTGCATGGTTGATCGGGATTGGGCCGGGGTGAGGAAGCGGATCGCGGAGTTGCGCGCGCTTCCCGGGAGCCAACAGGTGTTCGGGACACTCGGACACCGGTGGATCCTTGAGGATCCGCTGGGCGAGGGCGCGCTCGTCGAGTTGGAAGCCCAGGTAGGCGTGCGCCTGCCTACGGAATACCGGGGCTTCCTCACGAACGTCGCCGCCGGGGGAGCGGGGCCGTCCTCTGGCCTGTTTCCGGTGCGACGTGTCCAGGGACGCTGGCGCTGGGAAGGAGACGGTGCCGACCTGGCCGATCTGTCCAGGCTCGCCGCACCGTTCCCCGACCAGGGACCAGACCCGGACCTCCTCAGCCGGCTGCTGGCCGAGCGTCCCGAGGAGGAGGACTTCGAGGAGATCGAGGACTTCGACACCGCCATCGAGATGTGGGACGAACGATGGGACGCCGTCATGTTCGCCCCCGAGCGCACCGCAGGCGCCATCGTGATCTGCCACCACGGCTGTTCTCAGCGCGACTGGCTGATATTCAGCGGCTCCCACCGTGGCACGGTGTGGTCGGATCCCCGCGTCGACGACGCCGACCTTGAACCCCTCCTCAACGCCGAGGGCAAGCCCCTGACCTTCACACGCTGGTACACCGACTGGCTGGACCAGGCCGAGCGCACCGTCCGGCAGTCATCCGCAGGATCCTGACGACCGGAACCGGGCAGGGCTGTGTCGAAGGGACGGCGGCTGCGGCACTATCCTTCCATGATTGCTGATCAAGCTGCGTTCTACCCCGACGTTGTGGCGGAAGGGAGCCTCGCGGGGGTCCTCCAGGCCGCAGCGGATGCCGATGGCGTCGCGGTGCCCATCACAGTCTCCGCGTCGCACCCGCTGTACCACGCCACAGTGACGAGTAGTGTTCCCCGTCGGTCCAGGCTGACCATCAGCGCCTACACCTGGCAGCGGCGGTGGTCGATCCGCGGCGAGGAGTCGTTTCAGGGCCTGGAACTGATCGGCGGAGACACCGATGACCTTGCCCAGATCGTCAGGGCTGCACAGGCCTGGCACCAGGGAACTGCGCTGACCGAGATCCGTGGGGCCGCGCCCTTCGTGCATCTGAGCGGCCGCTTCGAGGTGCCCGACCACGACCCAGCACCGCTGGCCCAGTCCGAGTGGCAGCACCTGCGAACTCGGGCCGCTGAGGCAGACGCCCCGCAGTTCCAGGCACTGATCGAGGCGGCATACCGGCAGCCGGCGTTGCGGGCGCTCTATCCGTTCACCAGCATGTGGACGCTGCGGTTCTCCACCTGTACGCGCCCAGGACTGGCTGACCTCGGGCTCTTCCTCGATGCGCATCGCGGTGCTCGGTACACCCTGAGCACCAGCCTGGTCGACGGCGAGGTCCTCGGCGAAGCCGCGACAGCAGAAGGCCTTGCGTTGATCGCGGTGCGCCACCTCCCCTGCGGTCTTGGCCCGGTTACGTCAGGAGCCAGCGGTGCACCCCGGGGCTGATGGAAGCCCTACACAACGGGCTGTGCATCATGCGGTGGTGAGTGAATCGTCGTTGACCGAGCACGACGACCGTTGGATCATGAACCTGAGGGGTCTGACCGTTGTCGGGATCGGCATCAGCTATCAACTGTCCCTGTGCCTGGACACGCAGGCGCGTGTGGTTCTTGGATGCCCCTTCCAGCTGACCCAGGGGGTCGGCGACGGCCGCAGGGACGTTGTCCTTGATCCGGGGCGGCAGGATGTGGCGGCGGCCATCGGGCTGTTCGGAGCGAGAGTCTTGTCTGCGGTGGCCTCCAAGACGGGCTCGATGCGGCTGGTCTTCGACAACGGGTGCCACCTGAACAGCCGGGCGGACCCGTCGTTCGAGGCGTGGGAAGTGCGGGGACCGGGAGGATGGCGGATCGTCTCGATGCCGGGCGGGGAACTCGCGGTCTGGTCCGGGCGAGGCTAGTGGCGAATCAGACGGAAAGGGCGGACCAGGAGATGGATGGTGACCGGCGCCATGCCGCTGCCGACGCGCTCGTCGAGCTCGGGCGAAGCCCGCACTACCGCGACCGCGCCGATGCAGGCCACGGCCTGGCACGCTTCGCCGAACTCCAGGAGGCCCAAGGGCCGCTGCTGGACCTCGTGCTCGATCCCCACGACACCTTCGTCACCCGGGTCACCGCAGAAGCCCTGCTCCAGCGAACGGACAGGATCGGGCTGGCGATCGTCGCTTCCGCGCTGGCGGTCACCGACGAGAGTCACGGTGAATGGATCCACACAGCGATCCACGACGTGTTCGGCATCTTCTCAAACAAGCGGGACAGCGCCGTGCAGGTGTGCGAGGAACTGCTGCAGGATCCCGATGACCGGGTTGCCCGGGGCGCCCGTCAGCTTCGCGAAGCGCTGACCGAGATCGACCCGGTGCTGCGCCCCGCATAGAAGCGTGTGAACGGACGCGGGCAGGGTCGCCGTGCCCCTGCACGGCGACCCTGCGCGGAGCGGAGAGCGGGGGAGGGGCCACCCGACCTCGGGCTCTTGGCCGCCGTCGACGCTGGCCGCCGGCAGCGCGCCGCGGGGCCGCCCCTTCGACGCCGCACCCCACGGCGACCGTGCTGGATCGCGGCTGCCGGAGGGCATGATCAGTGGGCGCCGTGGCACCCCGTACCGGGCAACGGTGCTGACCCGCACCCGCCGGAAGATGGTCAGCGCGAGGACCGGGCGGTTCACCGTCATGCAGGCAGTTCGGGGTCCAGCAAGACAGCGTGCGCCCTGGCGATCTCCGTGACGGCGGTGCAGTAGCCGATCACGTACCAGCGGACGAGCAGGCCGCCCCAGGCCGCTGCAGGAGTATGCAGGAGCGGGGAGGACGACATCGCAGTGGCAGTGTCGAGGGCGGCTGCCAGATCCGCGTGCGCCTCAGCCGCACCCTGGTCGATGCCCGCGGCGGAGTACCAAGCAAGGTCGACGCTCAGCAGCACGGTGGCGCCTGCGGTCCGGTAGGGCCGGTCAGCGGCGGGCTGTCGGCTGCGCCACCTGTGACCGGAACCGGGAACGCGGGATCCCAAGCGACGAGGTCGAACATGTCCAGGCCCTCGATGGGCAGTTCCTCCAGCTGGCCCTCGTCAGTGGGGTCGTCCGCGTCGGCAGCCGGCACAGCGGGCGGGTCGTGCAGACGCTGGAGGATCTGCAGCCGTCCACACGGAGCCATGTCGGGGTCGGCCCACTCACGCAGCGTCCAGACCTGCCCGGGCGGCCTGCACCAGCGGGTCACCGTCGGTGGCCCGTTCGCACGCCATCCGAAACGCTACCCGCTCGGGCAGCAAGTCCTGTTGCGCCAGCGAGTCGGCGATGCGGTAGAGGACTACAGCCACCAACTCCAGGTGGAGGATCAGGTCCAGCGGCACGGCGGTGAAGTTCGGCCGCCTGCTGTCCGAGCAGCTGTACCAGCGCCCGGCCGCCGAACTGGTTCCTGTCCGCTCCGCCGCCCGATCCCGCCGACGCACAAGCCGGTCACCCCCGGCCAGGGGGTCCTCCTTCGCGGGCGGGGCCGAGGGGCGCAGCCAGGAACTGGACGGCAGAGGCGCGGCGGAAGAAGTCGGATGCGGGGCGGCCGCAGCCCCAGCAGTCCTGTTCGGGGCTCGCCATACTGGAGATCTCCTTCTGATGACTGGGCAGGAAGCACCCGCGCGGCCGGCCAACCATTTAAGGTGGGACCGGTCGTAGGGCGCAGAACGCTGGTGCCCGCCAGGACCTGGTCCTGGCGGGCACCGTGCTGTGTGGGGGGAGCAGCGGATCAGACATCTCATGTCGCATGCGCGTCAAGCGCAGGCTCCGCGTGGGGACTCCATCTGGGCAGGAACCTGCGGGTCTCACGCTGGCCCTGGCTCGACCGCTCGACGTGAGGACGACGACCATGGGCGCCAGCCGCCTTCCGTACAGAGCCACGATGCTGCCGAGTCCCCAGGCGGCGACGGTCAGCGCCAGGGCGACTGGGCGTCCCGGGTCCGGGGTTGCCATCCACACGGCGGCGGTGGCGGCTCCGTAGCCGAGTCAGAGCAGGCGGGCGGTGACGGAGCCGGTCAGCGCCAGGAGCGGCAGGACCGGGGCGGCGAGCTGCCACAGCGCCCGTCCGGCCTGTGATCCGGGCGGGCGGTGATGTCTCCGCACCCAGCGCGAGGGCCCGACCTTGGACAGGTGGCACTAGGGTGTGCCGGTGATCTTCAGGAGGAAGCAGAATGCCTCGGGCCTTGCCGCCGCCGTGTCCGAGTTGGAAGACGCGGTCGCCGCTCGTGATGGCGACCGCACCGGGTGTGCCTTCACCGACGTGATGACCAGGGTGCAGACGGCGTCGGATGCGGAACGCGGTCCGGCGGGGCCTCGGTTGGCGGCGTTGATCCCCGCCGTCGGGCCCATCGGTCCGCGGCCGATGCTGGCGATGGCGGCCGGCTTCTGCGTTGAACGCGGCGCCGATCCAGTGGCTTGCGCTGTGCCGGTCCTTGACGGCGTTCACCGAGACCTGCTCGATGCCCTGGAGTTCGCCCGCCGTTGGACGGCAACCGGCGGGGCCCAGGACGAACTGCCGCAGCCGGACGAGAAGATCATCGACGACGTGCTGCTGGCCCGCCTCGACGCCGACACGTGCGTGGCCACGCGGCTGGCTCTGGCCTGGTGCTCGGTCCAGGAGTGGCAACCGGCCGCGTTGGCCGTCCTGTGCCGCAGCGCCGAGGTCCGCGGTCGGCACGCAGCCGCGATCCTCCCCGCCTGCCGCGACCTGGCGGCTCTGAAGCGGCACGACCTCAAGTGCCTGGCCTACGCACTGGCGGTTCTGGACGACGAGCTCCTTGTCGTGCTGCACAGGCCCACCAGAACCGGATTCGAGGTGCGTATCGGCGGCATCGGGGACAACTTTCAGCTGCACACGCTGCTCGCTCACGTTCTCGTCGGTGGTGGTCATGTGCCCGGCACCGCACCCTGCGCGGAGAGCGTCCGTCTGGCCACGGACCCGAAGCCCGCTCGGGAGCGCACCGAGATCATGGCGACGGGGGCCTTCGAACTCCTCGCCCCGAACGGCACGCGAATCTGGAACGAAGGGCTACCCGACGACATCCCTGTGGTGGAAGGACGACGCCTGCTCGTCCTGGACGAGCCGGCTTACCAGCGCAGTTGGAACGCTGACCGGTTCTTCCCGCATCTGCCAGGCACGGCCGAGCTGACCCGCGTCCTGACCACAGAAGAGACCGGGGCTTGGTACGCCCGCACGGCGACTGACGCCGGAACGGGCCGGCCTTCGTGACCGGGTGGACCGAACACGTGACCCGGCTGGGCTTGCACGACGTGGAGGTGATCCTGGTCCGGCCCCCGGACGGCGGCCGAGATCTGACCGCAGCACCCGGTATGCGGGTCAGTGGAAGATGAGGTGGATCACCTCGTCGCTTACAGGCATCAGACACGTCGTCTCACTGCAGGCCCCGTAGCTGACCATCACCTCGGCTTGGTGGGCGCCGGTCTGCCGGACCGGCACGGTGAAGGTGACCGGGCCGTCCGGATACACCGGGATCTCGGTCGGTAGCCCGGCTGGACGCAGCAGGCGGGTCGCGCGGTTGGCCGTCGGCATGCCCACGGCGGTGAGGTCGCCGCGGACCGACAGCCTGGTAGGGATCCCCAGCCCGTCCACGCCGTGCGCGGGCAGGTCAATGCTGTAGATGTGGAATCCGGCCTGTCGCGGGCTGAACGTCACCTGAAGCGAATGCTGCCCGCCGGACAGGGGCACCAGGGTGACGGCGACCGCGACCCCCTGGGCTGTAGCGCTGCCCGTCGCTTCGGGAACCCGACTCGTACCGCAGCCGCTCAGGACGAGAACTGCCGTAGCAACGGCGCCCGCAGCCACGTTCCACCAACGCGAGCTCGTCATCGGCTTCCGCTGGGCGCCCAGCGGCTCAAGAACGCGGCAACCTGAGCCGGGTCCATGGTTCTCGCGTTGGAGAAGGCACCGTCGTTGGTGGCGGTGCGCAGCGTACCGGTGGACTTCAGCACGACCAGTGCCGGAATACCGCTGGTCTGCAGGTTCACGTACTGTCCGGCGAGGTCGAGGTTGTGGTTGAACTCGCCCACGTCGACGGCGACCACGAGATAGTCCTTCGCCAGGAGCGGTTGCACCTGACCCGAGCGGAACATCACGTCCAGGGCCCGACAGTCCGGACACCAGTCGGCGCCGAAGTCCAGCAGCACCTCCCGGTGCTCCTTCACCGCTGTCGCCAAGGCAGCCTGGATGTCAGCTTCGGCGTTTCGCGTGGCGTCATATCCCTCAGGCAGGGCCTGAGCGGTCGCCGACCTTGCTGCTGGGCTGCCGCTGGGGACCGCGCTGGGCACCACCGTCGCGGTGGGTATCGCCGCTGTGGCCACCGGGCCCTGCCCCGCAGTGGTACTGCTCGACGCGCATCCCGCAGTCAACGCGACCGCTGACAGCGCCGCCGCCAGGCCAAGACGTGTTCGGTGCATGGGGGTCCCCTCCCGCAAGTGATCAGTCGCAGGAGGATAGCCGTAGCCGGTGGCCGTCTCACACCAGATTCCGTACAGCAAGCGAGCCACGGGGCACCGCTGACGCACCGTGAACCGCCGCCGTGCCCTGGCGGCCTGAGTTGCCCAGGAGAGCAGCGAAGCCTGCCAGGAACTGGCGACCACGCCGGCGAAGTCGTCCAGGGCGACCGAAACCGCTCGTGCTCGGCCATGCAGGGACGCGGGGAGGGCCGCCGTGCAGCTGCACGACGGCCTCGGGACGGAACGGGATGGAGCGGGGGAGCGGCTACCAGACGCCGGGCTCCTGGTCGCGGTCGGCTGTGGCAGTCGGCAGTGCGACGCGGGCGCGGTCGATCGACGCCCCAGTTCCAGTCGGGCGGGCACGGCTGCCGACGGCGACTGAGGATGATCAGCGGGCGCAGCCGCATCCCGTACAGGGCCACGGTGCTGGCCAGCGCCCACAGTGTGATGGTCAGGGCGAGAGCGACCAGGCGGCCGGGATCGGGGGTGGCCATCCACACCGCGGCTGCGGTGGCCCCGCCGTAGCCGCACCAGGCCAGCCTGGCGGGATCTGGCCGGCTCGGACGATCTGGAGCAGCAGGGGGGCGGTGCGCTGCCACAGCGCCCACACGGTGCCCGGGTCGGTGGGCAGTCCGGTGGCATGGGCGGTGATGTAGGCGTGGACGGGGCGGGTGAGGGTCTGCACGATCCCGGCGTGGTGGGCTGCGATCCGCGAGTGCCGCCACAGCTGCAGCGCCAGGTCGAAGCCCTCACCGATCAAGGTGGTCACGACGGTGGCCACCACCAGGGTGGCCAGGATCCGGATCCACGCCACCGTGGCGCTCCACCCACCCATTACGGCGCGCTCCACTTCCTGCAGCCGCCTACCGGTCCAGGGCCGGGTCCCGCATCGTGAAGTGGGTCGACCAGGCTCCAAGTCGCAGCACCTGCGGACCGTACGCCATCGACGACAACAACCCGACGCGCGAGGGTCAGAGCCATCGGGAAGGCGCGATGACCCGCAGGCGTACCGCGGCTCAGGCCAAGGTGACGTTCATGCCGCCCTCTGTCAGGACGTCGAGGACTTCTGCGAAGAGGTCGTAGGACTGGCCTTCCGGGGCCAGCACCCGGGACAGGTGCTCGCGCGCGGTCGCGGCGTCCCGCCAGAGCAAGGTGGCAGGAGCGGTATAGCCGAACGTTCCGCGTAGGCAGTCGACGAGGGCGTCCAGACAGCCGCCGAAGTAGCCGCCCGGCCCATTCACCGCCTCGCCGATCGCCAGGTAGAGGCCCGGTTCGTCAGTGATGTGCTGGCCGTCGAGCTCGTAGGAGTGACCGGCTGGCCGGTCACTGTGGGTGCGCCGGCAGCCCCGCTCTCGGACGAGGTCGTGCCAAGCACCCCGCAACCGTGTGTCGAAGCCGGCCCAGGCACCTGGCGTGTCTGGCGGTCCGGCGAACCATCGCTCCCAGACGGGCCGGGCGTACTCGGGAACAGGCGCGAAGAGGCCCCCGTCGAACTCCAGGTCGAACAGGTCTGTCCCGTAGGAGGACGGGCGCCAGGCGCCGACCCTGGCCCACAGCAGTCGATCGGTGAGCGGCTCACCGTGGTCGTCCTGTATCTCCAAGGTGGCCTGCTCCAGGTCCAGCGCTCGCCGGGTGCCCTTCGCCAGTGCAGCCCTCAGCTGGTCACTCGGGGCGAGTCCCCGCAGGACGAGCGGGAGCGCCGGCTGGTCGGCCGGCAGGGCACGGGCGATTTCCCGGCAGGAGCCCAGCCACCGGTGCTTGTCGTGCACTCGTACCGGGCCTCGGAATCCCTCGGGTGGTCCTTCATAGTCGTCCAGGCCAGTGAGCACGAGGCTGTCTGTTCCGGGCTGCTGCCCCAGGCTCTCCGCGTCCTCCAACAGCCAGGGATCAAGCGCCTTGTCTTCCGGCACCAACCACACCCGGCTGCCGACCCAACTACGTACCTCTGTTTGTGGAACCCAGCCGAACAGCTCGTAGGCCCCGCGCTGCGGTTCCCCGAACAACCCTTCCGCCCCGGCGCAGACACCCCAGGCATGACCGTGCTCCGTCTCAACCAGCGTGTACCGCGTCCGCCCGCGATGCTTCCCGTCCTCATGCACGGTGGGCATCATGCCGGGATCCGGACCCCACGGCGAAGCCATTTCCCCTGTAGCCGATCACGATGCCGTAGAGCAGCGCGGTCATGGACCACCAGCCCGCCCTCACCGGTCAGCTGCCCCCGGCACGAGCCCGGTCCACGAGCATCCCGATCAGCTGGTCGTCCACCGCCCCAGCGGCAGCAGCGTCCACGGTCCCCTTCGTCACGTCAGTCACTGATGAATCCTCTTCCCCAGGCCAGCCATCCGGCTACCTGGCACGGCGGGTGATCCGCCGTTAATTCGACACTCCCGATCCCATGCCTCCGGGCCAGGTGTGAGGTGGCCCCATGGCCGTACTGTCGGCAGCCGCAGGGTGCCGTGGTCGTTCTGGGTTGGTTGGGTCGCCTGGGTCACGGCTGTGGCGGCAGGGCTCGAACCTGTGTCCACCGGGTCTCGAGCCGGTTGCTCTACCGCTGAGTTACACCACGGCCGTGACGTCCGGGGGTGCGTGCGGGGACAGGGCCCGAACCTGCGTGCGCCCGGATAGGCGGCGCCGGGTGCTTCACCGCTGGCCTGCTCCCGCAAGCGTCGTGATCCTTGCCTGCCGTGTGTGGCCGGTCGACCGGAATGCCGCGTGGCCGGCTCGCTCGCTGGGCGCGGGGATTTGCGCGGGGAACACCCTGGTGGTGCATAGGAGTTGCGCGGCCTGCGGGGCTCCCTGTCCGGTGGTAGTTCCTCAGCCGGGCCGGTGGGCTTGTCGGTCTGGTTCAGGTCCGCGGGATGGTGAGCCGCCCGATCTGGCTGGTCCTGTGCGAGGCGTGTGGGTCCTGGAGGGGGCGGGTCAAGCAGCGGTGCCGTACCAGGTCCGACTGTTCGGCTGCAGTCAGCCTCTTCGGCTGGCCGAGGAGGTCCTGGTCTGGGTCGGGCTCCTGGTCGACATTGAAGTGAAAGGCGGTGTCGGTGAGGTAGTCGCGGCGGAAGTCGGTTTTCCACTGCGAGTTGTGGCCCCAGCCCAGTGAGCCGTCGAGCGTCTCGCGGTAACGGCGCATGAACACCTCGTGCAGCGGTGAGCGGTCCGCAATGCCCGCGACCAGGTGCTGGGCGCCGGCACGCACCGTCACACCGGTGCGGTTGAACAGCATCTGCCCGAACATCAGGCCCGGCCAGACCGTCCCGGTGATCTCAACCGGTGCCTGAGGGCGCTGGTGCTGCGTGACGTGGACGACCTCGTGGAAGAACGGTTCGAACATGGCCTCGCCGATCGGGGTCATGCCGAGCCGGGAGAAGGCAGCCAGGTACTGGGCACGAGTGACATGCGGCCAGCGCTCCGGCTCGTGGATGTCGTGCGCCCAGGGCGTCTCGGAGCCCGGGGGCAGCTGTGGCTGGAACTTGTAGATCAGTGCGTCGCTGACACGGCTGAGTGCGTACAACAGCTCCAGGGGATCTCCGAACTCGTACGTGGCCCGGGTCCATCCGCCGAACACGGCCAGCGGCGAGAGGGCCTCCCGGACCGCATCGGCGTGCTCGTCCAACCACGGGTCCACCACAGCGAGGAAGGCGTCCACCCCCTGGTACTCCTCCACAGCGTGGAAGAGCCGGCGAACGCAGAGGGCGGAGGACACGCAGTTCAGCGTAGACAGCCGCGCCCGCGCGGTCGACGGGGTTTCCCGCGAGGTCGTATCAGCCGTACGGCCGCGTACCTGCCTCTCTGGGGCAGCACGGGAGAGCCGAGACGGCCCGCCCGAACCGGGAGGGTGTTCAGCGGGCTTCGGCGCCGAGGGCGATGTCGAAGCCGGCGCCGTTGCGGGCCAGCCCCATCAGCAGGATGCCGGTCCATTCGAGGACCGGGGCCATCTCGAGTCCTCCCGTGTCCAGGGGCCGCAGGTCGATGCTCTCCAGAAACGCCCCTGGGCGGTCGACCACGCATTGAACGCGATCACCCATGCCATGACGTCCTGGGCTTGCTTCGCCCCCACCTTCACCGTTGCGGAACTGGCTGAGCCGCTCTTCCGCATGCGACACGCCGGTCTTGTGTCAGCTGGGTTGATGTTCTAGCTGTTCAGCAGGGCCTGCTGTGCCAGCGTGCGGACCCGCTCGATCGTGACCGCCGAGGGGGCCGCGTCGGACCTGACCCGCGGCTGCGCCTGGTGCTGGAGCCGTCCGGCTCCAGCTCCACGGGTATCCAGCCGCGCCGCCCGCCCCGGTCCTGGCGGATCTCGGTGTCCGGCCGGTCGCTGCTCCAGTAGTCGTTGGCACGCTCCGTCTCGCTGTTGGCAGGCAGCACCGATACGTCGCTCTGCTCGGGCATGCCCTGCACCAGGCCGCCGAAGGCGACACTGCGGTGCACCTGGAGCGACTCCACGAAGGAGTGGGGTAGCTGCACGCCCAGCTCAGCCTCCACAGCGGTGATCTCCTCCGGCGTCGCGGCAGCACCCAGCCGCACCTCGAACCCGGGAAAACGATCGGCCAGCTGCCGCTCGATCCGGCCCCAGACCCCGGTGACGGCCGCCCGCAGCGCGGTCCGGTCCTGCGCTACGGGTTCGGGCGGCGCCGACAGCGGACGCAAGGGGTCGACCACGCCCGCCGCCTCCAGGAAGGTGGCGGCCTGCGCCTGCTCCTCCTGCGACACCAGCGCCAGACGCTCGGCCGCCTGCCAGCGGACCCCGGGCTCCTGGCCGGAGGACCTGACCACCGACCGCAGCACGTCCCGAACCCGGTCACGGTACTCCGCACCGCAGGACAGCACCTCGGAAACCGAGTCCGGCCGTTCACTGCCGCGGTCGGCCAGGTGCCACTGCGGCACCTGCGACAGCGCCTCCAGATGAGCCTCAACGAGGACCGGGAGCAGCTCCGGCGGCGCACTGACCAGCGGCTGAATCACCGACGTCAGCGCGACGCCGCGGGTGGAGCAATCTGCTACCGCTTCAGCGGTCTCGGCGATGCGACCCAACGCCAGCAGGGCCCGTACCGCCAGGGCCGCCGTTCCGCCGGGCTCGGAGCCGGCGATGGATCTCAACCGCCGCACCGCCTCCGCCTCCTGCGCCGGACCCAACAGGGCGAAGCCCGCCGCGCACTCCGCCGCGGGATGCCCACCAACCGTACGGAAGGCCTGCTCGGCAGCGTCGAGGTAGGCCGGACGGTCCAGCAGCGCCAGGGCCACCAGGGTCAGCAGTCCCTCGTGGGCCGGCGGATGCTCATCCCACCAGTCGTCCCCCCGAAGGGCGTTGGGATCCGTACCACGATCCGCGAGGAATCCCGCCAACTGGGTAACAGCACCCGGGACCTCCGAGGGCGTCAGCTCGGCGATCGCCTTCGCCGCCGGGGGCCGCGCGTCGAAACCGTGCACCAGGAGGTGCTTGAGCACCTTGCCCACGCCCTCCCTTTGCAGGCTGCGCTCCGGAAGCTGCGCCAGGCGTCCGCGCGCGGCGGCCACCACTGCGGCCGTGTCGGAGACCGGCCCCTGCGGCAACAGAAGCACTGCCGGGCACACCCCCGGGTGCCCCCCGTTCTGCTGGACATCCATCAGCTCTACTCCCTGGTCCAGTGGCGGCCACGCGTCTACGCGGTCATCCGATCATGGGCGCCGACGCTACCCCAGCGTGCTGACACAGCAGGCGAGGGGAGGTGATCAACCCACTAGCCGGTTCAGCAAAGAACGCGATTTTGTCGGCCCGGCCCTGTCGCTCTATTTGTGACGGCCCCGCCCCGGACGGTTACTGAGGTTGTAGGCGGGGTGTCGTCATGGTGAGTCCGGTGCCGGCGAGGCATCCGTCGATGAGGTCGGGCCGGTACTGGACTTGGCGAAGGCCTCGTCTCAGGGCGCGCATCAGATGGGTCGGGTCGGTGAAGGCGGTGTTGGCCTGGCAGCGGCGCCGGAGCAGGGACCAGATGCCCTCGACCGGATTGAGCTGAGGGGCATAAGGCGGCAGGTAGTGGACCGTGAGCCAGTCCTGGGCGTCGATGAACTCGCGCAGGCGGCGGTCGCGGTGGAGGTTGAGATTGTCCCAGACCAGGACGATCGGCTTGCCGAGTTGCTGGTGGGCGTCGGCCAGCAGGTCGCGGTAGTCGGTCCAGGCGAAGCTGCGGCGCCCGCCGGACTTGTGGTCCTGGTGGATGATCGGCCGGTGGATCAGCCGGGAGCGCTCGCCCTGCTTGTAGCCGGTCAAAGCTGCGATGGAGATCCGCCGTTGTGAGCGCCCGCGGACGCGGACTATCGGGGTGACACCGCGGGGTGACCAAGTGCGGGCGGTGGGCGGCGTCATCGAGAAGCCGGCCTCGTCCTCGAAGACGAGGTAGGCGTCGAGCGCCGCCGCGGCGCTTCCACGGACGGCCAGGTCTCCTTCACCCACCCAGCCACGGCCCCCTCGTCGCGCTCGACCGCGCGCCGGGCCGGGACCTGGTGGCTCCAGCCATGACGACGCAGCATCTGCGAGATCCCCGACAACGTGAAGGACTTGTGGAACCGTCGACCGATCAGGGTCTTGATCCGCGCCAGGGTCCAGGTCTGGTCTGGCCAGCCGTGCGCGACCGGCCCCTTGGCCAGCTCGTCCTCCAGCACGGCGAACAGCCTGTCGCTCAGCTTGGGAAGCGAGACAGGCCCGGCGGACCGCAACCCGTCGGTGCCGGCCTCCTGCCAAGCCTGCCGCCATCGCTGCACCGAGCGGACACTCACCCGTAAATCCCTGGCGACCGACCCGTTGGAAGCGCCCGAGGCGAAGAGCTCGGCGGCCTCCAACCGGATCCGCTCGCGAAACACCTGCCGTTCAGGCGTCAGCCCACCACCGTGCGGATACCTCATACACCCGGCATACCGCGACAATCACACTCCGTCAGCCCCCAACGACATCACGCTTCCAAAGTCAGTAGAGGACCCGTCCCTGGTGGTCCTGGACACCCAGTCGCTGCGGGCGGCCGCCGGGGTGCCCAGGACGACGACGGGACTGGACGCGGCGAAGAGGACACCGGGGCGCAAGCGCGGGCTGGCCGTGGACGTGATAGGGCTGATCATCGGCGTGGTGGTGCTGCCCGCCTCGGCCCATGAGAACATCGCCGGGATCGCGCTGCTGGACCAGGCCGCCGAGCGCTGCGGCAACCGCCTGGAGAAGGTCCTGGTCGACCAGGGCTTCAAGGACGCCGTGATCATCCACGGTGCGGTGTTGGGCATCACGGTCGAGGTCGTGCGGCGCAACCCCGAGGACAAGGGGTTCGTGCCGCAGCCCAAGAGGTGGGTGGTCGAGCAGGTCAACGGCACGCTGATACTGCACCGGCGCCTGGTGCGCGAGTACGACCACCGCCCCGAGAACTCCGCCGCCCGCGTCTACTGGGCGGCCACCGCGAACATGGCCCGCCGGCTCACGGTTCCCGCGTGCCCCTGGCGCGACCTCGAGCTGGCCGCGTGAACGTCACCGACCTCCTGCGGCACCTCCAGGCCGAGCAGGACCAGGCCGCCGCCCACAGCGAGGACCTGCACCAGCAGATCGACCACCTCACGACGGCCCTCGCCGAGGCCCGAGCACACCTCGCGGAACTGCAGACCGCCTGCAAGGTCATCGAAGGCATCATCGGGCCCGGGGCCGAACCGCAACCGGCGCCGGATACCTACCAGCGCCTCGTGGCCCACTTCAACGACCACCCCGCTCAGCCCTTTCGGGCCCGCGAACTGCACGAACTCCTAGACCTGCCCACCGACGAGGCCTCCGTGAACACCACCCGAAGCCGCCTGGGCCGACTCGTCCGCCAAGGCGTCCTCACCCAACCTGGACGAGGCATCTACCAAAAACGGACTTAACGCCCTCTGAGAGCGCCCAGTTCTGGTGGCAGCCCGCTGCTGGGACGGTAACCACACCGCCGCCTACTGCCTGGACCTGCACCATATGAAACACGGTGAAGTCCATAGTCCATACTGCCGCCCACTGGTTCGACCAGGTCTTCCAGCTCATTGAGCAGCCTTTGGACCCGGACCTGGCCGCACCGGTCCAGTCCCGACTGCGCGGGGGAGACCTGTTGCAGACGGGCATCTTCATCGAGCACATCACTGGGCCCGATCCCGAGGAGCCGGCCGGTTGCCCGGGCCGGGGGCTGGAGGCTGTGGTCGAGACTCTGCTCGGCACCTGTGACGAGGACTTCGGCGCCATCGCCCCCGCCCGGACCGCCAGCTGGTCGACGACCTTGAGGCGGTCCTGCCCTGAGCGGCGAACAACCGCGGAGCCGCGCCCATTGGCTGGGGTTGGAAAGCGTGTTGGGGGATGTGCTGAGGGCTCCGAAACTGGGGTTTCGGAGCCCTCAGCACATCCCCCAACGGGGCGGCTGGCTCTATCGGCGGTACTGGGTGCGGCGGTCTCGGACCATCGGCTGGAACCATGACTGTCACTCAGGTGTGTTGGTCGGCCTGCTGGTTACGGCCGGGTGGACTGGTTGTAGAACTCGTCGGAGTCAGCTGGGGAGCTCGAAAGCTCCGGGTATGCGCTGCCCGCCGCGATACGGTTCATCAGTTCGACGTTTGCCTGATTGCGCTCCTCGTACTGGCGCCGGGCCTCCGCCCAGCCCGGCGACTGGACCTGCCGGGCGATGTACTCCTCAACGGCGGCCCTGATGACGGCATTCGGCGTGGTCTGGGCGATCTCCGCGAACGCCTGGGTGGTCTTGAAGTTCTCCGCGTCGAACCGGACGGAAACGACGACTTGCTTGCGCTTGTCTGCTTGCACAGCATCTCCCCTGATGTCTCCGGCACGCCGAACCAAGGTCTCGCCAAAGAACGGCGCGCTGCACATCGTTGATGGATTGTCAACTCCTAGTCGGGAGCCAACTTTGCCTACACTACATCATCACGTGTGTAGTCTCTACGCTTTGTCCGACTCGCTTACAGAGCTACTATCTGTTACACCATCAGAGACTTGAGTACTACAGAACTACACGAGCCCAGAGTTTGGTGTTGCTTAAGTCGCCTGTAGTGTTGCCGCAAAACAGGCGGCCGGCAACGGCCCCGCGCATAGCGATGGTGAGGTGCACAAGGATGAGCGTCTCGGACCAGGTCGAAGCGACTGGCCATTTCGCCGAGCTCACGCGCGCCTTCCTGGTCAACGGCCGCCGCCTGTGCCAGCGGCCTCCGGAGGCCGACCACGTGCCCGACCTTCCCCCGTACCCGAGCGCGGACGACGACATGTACGGCCCCTTTCCCGAGATCGGAGCTGCGGCGACCACCGACTGGTGGTGGCGCTACCCCGCGGTGGCGCAGCAGAACTGCTTCTTCGAGGTCCAGCGAGCCGCCCTTCATTGGGACCGGCGGGCTCTGGTGGTCGGCGAGGGTGACGGACTGAATCGGCGCGAACGGCGCGATGTGATGCGCGAGGCGTTCAGGAACAAGCGCACCCTGGTCCTGGTCGATCAGACCGGCGGACAGAACAACTTCAAGGAGTTCATGTCGGGCCGCAACGACGCACTCGCGTCCTCGGTCACCATCGCCATGTCCTCCCGGGAGACCCGGGACGTTACCGCCGGTGTCGCCACGTTCTCGAACGTCGTGGTCGCCGACAGCGCCATCGCCTTCGGCCGCGAGATCGGGGAGGAGGACTGGCGGCTGTTGAACGAGGACAGTAACCAACTGCCCACCCGCGAGGACGTGGTGGTGCTCCCGAGCGAGTTCGCCGAGATGCACACCGAGTCCCTCCACGACATCTTCGGCAGGGACGGGCTGTGCTGGAGCGACTGCACCGCCCGGGGAGTAGTGGACCTGGTGATGCTGGGCGCGATGCCCATCGCACTGCACCTGCGTACGCAACTCTGGGAGGTGGCAGCCGCTATGGTCGCCGTCGCCGCAGGACTGTTCGTCCACGCGCTCGGCGAGGGACGGCAGTCGAAGGCGAGTCTGCATGGCATGTTCCTGGCCGCCCTGAACTCGGGATCCTCTGGGCTGCCCGTGCTGACCATCTCGAAGGACGAGCACATGCTGCGCCGGTTCCTCGAATTGATGGACAAGGTCCCCGGCGGGTCGGTGAGTTGACCATGTACTTGATGGGCGGCCATACGGCAGGTCTCCAGGGCCGGCCGGCTCCTGCGCTGGGAACAGGGGGCATGAGCGGAATATCACCGTGGGTGCGCACCGGTCAAGCTGGAGGGTCCGCGCCGTGTATGTGGGCCAGGTCACGTCCGCGGCCTCGCGATCGGGGTTGCCGGAACCTGGCCCGAGCTCCGGCGGCAGTCTGCCCCGGAGACTGCCGCGCTGTGCTGCAGTCTCGTCCTGCGGCCGTCGCGGGTGGGGAATTCCCAGTCCAGCAACGGCGCGGGCGCGGTACGGCACTGGTGTCGCCGGAGGGCCCCAACTACCACTGGCGAGGGTGGCACTTTGTCAAATCTGCTGGTGAATCGGCACCTGGTTGTCCGATGCGGCGGACAGGAGGTCAAAAATATTGGGAGACCCTCCCTAGCGGGGGAGGGCCTCCCGTGCCGAGGAGCGCACCCAGTCAAAGAGGCAACATCTCTCGGGAGCCAGCGAACCGGCCGAACACCATGAAAGCCAACTTCAGGGCGTCACGTGAAGAGTACCTCCGAACAGCGTCCACTGCGAAGCGATCCATGAACAATTCGGTCGCCTGACCTGGCGAAACGAGCGGAACCGCACAGGAAGGCCTTCGCGGATGACCGGATTGTTCACGATTGGACTAGACCACTAGTTGGGACGGATAGGACTTACTGGACGCGGGGCCAAACGGGCTTATCGGTCATCGGAAGCCGCCCCGCTGAATATGTTGGCAAGGGCAACAAATCCCAGAAGTGGAGTGTGATCATCAGGTTGACTTCCCTTGGTTGTTCAGCGTTCCGGTAATCAGTCCGGGACTGGTGGAGCAGCCGTGTCACGTGCTGCATGATGAATGCACGATTCGCAGACTTGATCGAGAAGTGACCATGCGTCAGCAGGGCTTAGCGGAGCCCGGTCACTACGAACGCGGATGCCGAGTCGAGCACAGCACCCAGTCAAGAAAGAGGACCCGTTCGCCGGGCGCCCAGGTCACCGACCAGGCGCCCGGCGACCGCGGCCCATCACCTCGGGCGCCCGCCCACCGCGGAGCCCTTTGCAGAGAGGGCCATCGCCGTGGCCAGCAATACCTCCGGCACGTCCGGGCCGATCAACCCGATCTTCCTCAAGATCGGGATCATGCTCAACTTCATCCTCTTCAGCGTGGACAGCGGACTCGCCTTCGACCTCGTCTTCCACGACACGGCCAACAGCATCCTGTTCGCCATGGCCGCCTTCGGCCTCCTCCTGGTCCTGTTCCCGCAGGAGAGCTTCAAGCTGGCCTACCTCGAGAAGCAGTCGGCCGCCCCGGCACCGGACGACGTCCTCGACCCCGAAGCCATCGAGGACGAACTACACGCCCCGAAAAGCAACGAAGTCGAGGACGACGAGCCCGCACCCGAGACCGACGCCGAGGCCGACAACCCCGCCCCCATCGACGGAACGCCCTGATGGCTCGCATAGAGAGCCCGTTTCCAGCGGGAGCCCCACAGACGCTGATCGCCTTCGTGGGGCTCCTGCGGCTGCTGCGCGCTGACGCTCATCTGACGTATCGGCAGCTGTCCGAGCGGGCGCACTTCTCGGTGGGGACGCTGTCGCAGGCGGCGTCGGGGAAGCTGGTGCCCCGCAAGGAGGTCGTACTGGCCTTCGTACGAGGCTGCGGCGGAAGCGTCGAAGAGTGGTCCGAGCGCTGGGACGACCTCCAGCGCGACCTGCAGCCGACTGCACCCGCTACGGCTGCGTCGGCCTCCGAACCGCAGGTCGCTGACAAACAGGAGGCGCCGCGGCAGAACAGCTGGCAGCGGTCACGGACTCGGATGGGGCGCAAGCCTTCGCCCTCGCAGGAGAGTCCGTCCGAGCGCCGCTACGTCGAGAAGACCATGACCGAGCTGGTCCGTTCCGCAGCGACCTCCGCGGCCCGCTCGGAGCAGTTGGGATACGGGTTGGGGAAGTCGAATGTCATGGCGCCTGACCCGGTACTGGGCGCACTGTCCCTATGCACCACCGCCAAGGACTTCCTCGGCATGATGGCCGAGGCGCAGAAGAGCAGCGGGAAGTCCTTGCGCGACATCAGCGACGAGGCCAACAACCGCTTTCACTACGGCCTGTCCAAGACCAAGCTGAGCGACATCCTTCGGGGCACCCAGCTCCCGGAGACCAAGACGCTCTACGTGTTTCTGCGGTCCTGCCGCGTCCCGAGACACCAGATCGAGGCGTGGCATTACCACCTGACCAGGCTCAAGATCGCGGAGATCCGGCATGCCGAGACCCTCAACGAACCCCCCGTACTGGAGATGAGCCTCCAGGCGATCCGACGCTCGCCGGCAGCAGCGACCTCACTGGTAGCCCTCCTCGGCGTCGCCGGTGTGCTCGGGATGCTCGTCTCTGTCTTTCTATCTCGATGATCGCAGCGGAAGGGTGCAGCCCGCCGGTTCCCCGGCGGCCTGCACCCTTCCTGCTGCGATAGGTGGAGACCTCGGAGAGGCCGCACGTCGTCGATGACGACGTGCGGCCTGCGGTACTTCCCAGGCGTACGTGTGGGGCTAATGGACGTGCGGTGCCATCTCGTTCGCGGGGACACCGACGACCGGCTCGCCGCAACCGGGCGCGGACAGGGGGATGATGGCGAAGCCGGAGATGTCCGGCTGGATGCCAGTCCGCTCGGCAGCATTTGCTGATCGTTGCCGTCCTTCAAGGCCGCCCAGCTTCTTGTCAGAGCCCCGGACGCCGTAGATGAGCGCTCCGCCGCGGGGCAGCCCCTGGCGACGTCCTTGGCGAACTCGTTCCACAGGCCCGACTTGGGCGTGAAGCTGGACAGTCGCTCCTTCCAGTCCAGGTCGTCGCTCTCGTGTCATCGGCAGGGGACCGCGCCGGCGCCGCCGGCGGCACGCGGTGGGGCGGGATGGCTGGATTCACGGGTCCGTTGCTTGACCGCGCGGGGAATGCTGGGACCGGACCGTGCGAGCACGACCGAGGGGGACGCGATGGGACGGGCCAGCAGGACCAAGCAGAGCCGCACCCGCGAGCGGAGCCGTGAATGGTCGGCGACGGCCGCCGCGCGCGAGGCACACCAGTTGCGCCGCGAGGCCCTGGACCTGCTGCCCGGGCACCCGTTGATCCGCCGCCAGTTGCGGGACATGTCGCACGATGCTCTGATGACGGCGTTCCGTACCGCGGTGCTCAGCGGGGGCATGGACGAGGACAGTGCCAAGGAGTACGCGCTGGCCACGATCTTGGGCGGGGTGGGGTACGCGCCGCCCTGGTCCAGGGACGACCCGGATCTGGAGCAGTACGCCGACTGGCTGATGGACCGGCACCGGGCGCTGCTGGAGCGCGCGGAGGTCCTGGTGGTCTCGCCGGGTGCGCACGCCGCGGTGATGGCGGCCGCCTCCACTCTGGAGGTCGCCGAGACGGCCACCTTGGACCGCGAGACCGACGTGCCCATGCCCGTCGGCCTGCTGGTGCTGCCCGAGCCGACCGTCCTGACCAACCGCAACGGTTCGACCTCGGACATCAAGGCCTACGGCTGGGCCCAGGCCGACCTCCACAACAACTACCCGGCCCACCACACCGGTCTGCCGGGGATCTGGATCACTCACTTCATGGACCGCGAAGGGCCGGTCCAGCCGGAGGGATGGAGGCAGATGCTGGCCCTGGCCCGCTCCCTGGGCCACCCGTACCCGCGGCTGATTCCCGACGGTGAGGAGGGGATGGTGGCCAACGGTGCGTTGAAGGGCCGCAGCGCTGAGGAGATCCGTGAGGTCTCCCAGCACGTCACCGAGATCAACACGGCGCTGCGCGGCCACACCCTGCAGCAGCCCTCGGAGGTGGGGGAGTGGACGTCCGGGCAGGTCGTCGAGGATTCCCTCGGGGACTTCACCCGGTGCTACATGTTCGCGTTCTGGCGCCTGGCCGCGCAGGGTTCCACCGCCGTCACCCCGGCGCCCGCCGGTCCCACCGCGGCCACCGCCGGCCGGCCGGCGACCACCGCGCTCGGCGCCGAACCCGCGGTACGCATCGTGCGCCTGAACACCAAGGCCACTACCGCGTCCGGCGCCGGCACCGCCACTGCCACCCGGACCTACCACCACCGGTGGCCCGTACGGATGCACAAGGTCAACCAGTGGTACCCCCGCGAGGGGGAACACCGGATCATCTGGCGCGGCCCCTACATCAAGGGACCAGCCGACGCTCCGCTGCTGCTCACCGACAAGGCCTATCGTGTCGACTGACCCGGGACGGCGCTGCGGTGCACGTCAACGATGGCGCAGGACCGACGCGTGAATTGCTGCACCGATGCGCAGCTGGCCGGCAACGCGCCCGCTGGGTCACCGCGGACTTGAACGTTTCCCAGCGCACGATGGAGCGCTGCCACGCCACGGGCCTGCCCGGCGCCGAAGCCGTCCTCCGGCTCCGCACCGTCGTCGCCAACAGCGACCTCGAGCTTCCGCCACCACGCCGCCCGCGAACACCAACGCCTCTACCCCGCCCCCGACCAGCGGAGATACGCCCTGACAAGCTGACGGATCCGGCCAGGAGGACTTCGGAAACGGGCCGGACACCGTGTGATCCTCCGCGTCATAATGCCTGCATGTCGTCACTGCGCCGGCCCGCACCGCGTCCCTGCAAGAGCTGTCTCTACCGTCGCGACGTCCCCTCCGGCGTCTGGGCGCACGAGGAGTACGAGAAGCTCCGCCGCTACGACGCCCCGACCGTCGACCAGCCGCCCCGTCTGTTCCAGTGCCACCAGACCGACGCCGACAGCACGATCGCCCGGATCTGTGCAGGCTGGGCCGGCTGCCACGACAGCGCGCACCTGCTCGCGCTGCGGATCGCCATCCTCGAGGGCAGCATCGACGAGACGACCTACCAAGCCATGCTCGAGTACGAGTCGTCGGTCCCCCTGTTCGCCTCCGGCAACGAAGCCGCCGACCACGGCCAGGCCGACACCAACGATCCCCGCGACGACGCCGAACGGCTCGTCGCCAAGATCACCCGAACCCGGCGAGACCTCACCACCTGACCCCGATTCACAGCTCCGGCTTCGTCATGCCGTCACTCAAGACGAGCCGCACCCAACGACCTCCCGGGCCCCAGCCACTCAGCCAGACAAGCAGAACCCTCACCCTTTCGGGGGGCGCGGCCCCTGGACAGGTTGCGATGCGGGATCATCGGGCGAGGAGTCTCACCCACCCTGGGAAACTGCCCATGAACCAAGCCACCACGTCACCCCGCCCCACACGGCGCCTCCCACGCGCCCACCAGGAGGCCCACTCCAACCAGCTCTCCCGCCATCTGCGCCGCAACGGTTCCCGAGCCCTGTACGAGGCGGCGTGCGGGACCGGGAAGACGTTCACCGCGCTGCTGGTGGCCGAGCGACTGGGCGCGGAACTGGTTCTGTGGGTGATGCCCACCCTGGACCTGATCGCGCAGACCGCCCAAGCATGGCGTCAGGACGGCCGCACCGAGCCGATGCTCGCGGTGTGCTCGGCCGACTTCTCCACCCACCCGACCCTGGCCCGAGCCGGTATCACCACCGTCAGCGACGTCGGCGACCTGGCCGCGGCCCTCGCCGACGACGGACCCCAGACGGTCCTGACAACCTATGCCTCCCTGGAGAAGTTCGAGCAGGCCTACCGGGCCTTCAAGGACCTGCCACCCTTCGACCTGACCATTGTCGACGAGGCCCACCGCGTCTCAGGGCACGCGGACAAGGCATGGGCCGTGATCCACGACGCGAAGAAGATCCGCACCCACCGCCGCCTCTACATGACCGCCACCGCCCGGGACTGGGATGCCCCCGACCTGACCGAGGACCCGCAGACGGGACTGCTGCGCCGCAGGCCCCAGCGACCGGGGCCGGACCAGTTGGCGGTGGCCTTGTCGATGAGCGACACCACCGTCTTCGGCCCCTGCGTCTCCTACCCCCTGGCCCAGGCCATCGCCGACGGCATCGTCGCCGACTACCTCGTCCTGGTCCCCACCATCACCGACGACCAGCTGCGCACGCAGCTCAACCGCCCGCTCGCCGACGCCCGCCGTACCACGGCCCTGCACCTGGCCGTCCTGGGCGCGATGAAGAAGCACAGCCTCAAGAAGGTCATCGTCTACTTCAACACCGTCGCCGACGCGGAGAGCTTCACCACCGAGTTCCCCGCCACCCTGCGCGCCCTCACTCCAGAACACCGCCTCCCCACTGCCCCCACCACCGTGTTCATCAGCGGCGACCACACCCCCGAGGAACGGGCCGAGATCCTGCAGACCTTCACCACCACCCCCTACGCGATCATGGCCAACGCGAAACTCCTCGCTGAAGGCATCAACCTGCCCCACATCGACGCCGTCGTGTTCGCCGACCCCACCCGCAGCGTGGTCCGCTGCGCCCAGGGGCTGGGCCGCAGTGTGCGCAAGCCCGGCGGCGACAAGACCGCCTACCTGATCGTGCCCACGTACATTCCCCCGGGCGCCGACCCCCAGGACATCCTGGGCTCGGCCTACGAACCTGTGTGGGCCATGGCCGGCGCCATGCACGAGCACGACTTCACCATCCGCGACAACCTGCCCCACCGCAGCCACCGCCGCCTGACCGAGACCCGCCAGGAATCGGTCCGCCGCTGGCGCTTCGACTTCGACGCCGACCCCCAGCACGTAGCCCGCGCAATGGACCTGGTGGCCTTCAACCCCGGAGGCCCCACCTCACTGCCGCGCCGCCGCCTGCTCGCCGCAGCCCAGCGCTACCACGACGAACACGGCGACCTCGCCGTCCCGGCCACCTACACCGACGCCTACGGCTACGCCCTGGGACGCACCCTCGCCGAGCAGCGCGCTGCCCACCGCCTCGGTGCCCTTGACCCCGTATGGACCGCCGAGCTCGACATGCTCGGCATCGTCTGGGATCCCGCCGAGGCCAGCCGCCAGGGCAACCTGATGGTGTGCCAGGAGTTCTACGACATCCACCAGCACCTCGCCATCCCCGAGAGCGAACCCGGCGGCAAGTACCTGGTGGAGCAGCGAGCCCTGGAAGCCAAGGGACAACTACCCGCAGCGCAAGCCCGTGCCCTGGACCGCATCGACCCCCACTGGCGTCTGCCCTACGGAGCCGACTGGACCCGCAAGTACCACCTGGTCCGATCCCACCTGCGCTCGCTGACCGACCCCGGCCTGCTGACCGTCGACACCCAGGTACGCGACATCAACGCCGGCGGCTGGCTCCTACGCCAGCACCGCCAGTGGTCCAGCCTGCAACCGGGTCAGCGTGCCCTGCTGACCCAGGCCCGACTGGACCCGGACACCCACCCGCTGAAGCCGCCCACCACGGTGCGCCGGACCTTCACGGAGAACGCGGACCTCGGCGCCCAGTTTCATGCCCGGTACGGACGGCCCCCCAAGAACCGCGACGAGATCACCGTCAACGGACAGACCGTCAAGATCGGACTCTGGTACACCAAGGCCAGAGCGAATCAACGACGCGGACAACTCACCCCCCAGCAAAGCGAACTGATGTCCCAACTCTTCGGCCCCGACTGGTCCGGGGACGTTCCAGGGGCAACCGACCCTCGACCCGAGACAAGCGACCCCGAGGGGACAACGGAAAATCCGTAGATCCAGATAGTTTTTCGCGAAAGTAGCACGGCACTGATCAGACCCCCGAACCTACAACTTGGAGAGCACCACCCTAGGACTTGACGCCGCGTCAACCCACCCTTGCCAGGTAGCCAGGGCCGCGGAGCGGCCCTCAGGGGAAGCGAGGCGAAGCCGAGACTTCCCTGACAGAAAAGCGAAGCGTTCTGTCCCGGCGAAGCCGGCAGATCCGCGAAGCGGATCATGATCTTGCGAAGCAAGATCCCTTCGCCGCGAAGCGGCGAAGATCCACTGCGAGCGAAGCGAGCCGTGATCGTTGGAGCTATCGCGCAGCGATAGCTCTTACCCGCTCCGCGGG